>NZ_JBIAJE010000006.1:0-595039 GCF_042871785.1 Streptomyces sp. NPDC005551
GGCATAGACGGCAACGCTCGCGATCCCGGCATCCCGGCACGCCCGGGCCACGCGGACAGCGATTTCGCCACGGTTGGCGATGAGCACCTTGCGCACGATGGCTCCCTCCTTGAAACAAGCCGAGTTTAGGGACAGCCGACACGACCTTTCGACCCGTCCCCAGTGGTGAGCTTGCCCACACGGAGCGTGATCCGGGGCCCGCTCGACCGACGAAAACCCTTGTCGCACCGTGGTACGAGGGAATCCTCCCGTGAACCCTAGCCCTCCGATGTGGTCAAGGTCTCTGTGAGAGCGTGCCGCGCCCCACAGGGTTTCTTTGTGGAGTCCCTACGAATGGCCCAATGATTCTTTGCCCTCCGCCGGGCTCTTGTCCCGAGGTTTACCCGTTAGTAGCGTTCACTTCTCGGACGTACTTGGGGTAACAGCACGCGGAAGTGGGTGGGGACCGGTGGTGCGCAGACCGGCGGCGTGGGTGGCGGCGATCGTGCTCTTCGTGGAGGCGGTCGGCATTGCGCTGCTGAACTGGTACCTCGGGATGGTCGTCGACCGGCAGGACATGTCCCTGGCCGGGCTCGACCCGCACAAGATGTCCGTCTCCTCGAAGGCCGGCGGGCTGGTCTTCGGTCTCTACTTCGCGCTGTGCGGCCTGGCCGCGCTGCTGGTGGCCCTGCGCGACCGGCCCCCGGCCGGCATCGGCCGCATCCTGCTCATCAGTGCCGCCGTGGTGCACGCGCTGCTCGGCGCCCTCGCCGTGGGCCTGGTCGGCTGGAGCGCGTTCGCCTTCATGATGGCGGTGCTCGCCCTGATCGTGCTCGTCCTCATGGCGTACGACCGCCGGACGGTCCCGGCGGGCGCCTCGCCGGAGAAGGGCGGCGACGGCGGGGGAGCACCGGTCCCGGCGCCCCCGGCCCCCTCCGCCACCTGATCACCTGTCGCGCGGCGCCCACAACTCCGTGATACCCACGCCCAGTTCGGCCAGCAGCCGGCGCACTGTGGGCAGGGAGATGCCGATGACGTTGCCGTGGTCGCCCTCGATGCCCTCGACGAACGGGGCCGAGCGTCCGTCGAGTGTGAACGCCCCGGCCACGTGGAGGGGTTCGCCCGAGGCGACGTACGCGGCGATCTCGGCGTCGGTGGGCTCGCCGAAGCGGACCACGGTGGACGCGGTCGCCGAGACGTGGCGCCCGGCCGTCGTGTCGTGGACGCAGTGCCCGGTCCTGAGCGTCCCGGCCCGGCCGCGCATCGCCTTCCAGCGCGCGGTGGCCTCCTCGGCGTCGGCGGGCTTGCCGAGCGCCTCGCCGTCCAGGTCGAGGACCGAGTCGCAGCCGATCACCAGTGCGCCCCGCGCCTCGGGCCGCGCAGCGACCACGGAGGCCTTCGCCTCGGCGAGCGCGAGCGCGAGTTCGGCGGGGGTCGGGGCGGTGACGGTGTCCTCGTCGAAGCCGCTCACGATCACCTCGGGATCGAGACCGGCCTGTCGCAGCAGGCCGAGCCGGGCGGGGGACTGGGAGGCGAGCACGAGGCGGCGGCGCGGCTGATCGGTCATGCGGCCAGGGTATCGGCGTGGTCCCGGCGGACGCGGCGCGGTCACCGCACGCCGAGGACGATCATCGCGAGCACCATGGCGAGCGCCATGAGGACGCCGAGGCGGCGCAGTTTGTCCTGCATGTCGCGCAGTTCGTCGGGCGGCTCGTTCTCGGGGTCGGACCACAGCATGTCTCCGATCGTGCGGTAGCGGGGATTCCGGACGCCTGAGTACGCGTACTCAACTTCCCTAATGGTTCTGAGGTTTCATTAACTGTCACTGCCTGCTACCGTCAGGGGCGTCACTAAAGGAACCCCGGTCCCTTTTAGGGAGGGAACTGCATGTTCACCACCGCCTGGACCGCGTCGCCCCAGCGCCCCGCGGAGGGCTTCACCCCCAACCGTTCACGAGAAGGCTTCTGGCGTCAGTCGCTGCGTCAGACCGTCCGCGTCACCGCGGCGGGCGACCGCCTCAGGGTCCGTCTCTCCCACGCCTACGGGGCCTCGCCGCTGCGGATCGCGGGCGCCACGGTCGCCCGTACGGCCGCGGGAGCCGCCGTCGAACCGGGTTCGCTCCGGCGGCTGGCCTTCCAGGGGGCGGACGACGTCGTGGTGCCGGCGGGCGGCAGCGCCGTCAGCGACCCGGTGCCGCTCAGAATGAAGGCGGGACAGTCACTGACCGTCACCCTCCACTTCGACGCCGTCACCGGCCCCGCCACCTTCCACGCCCAGGCCTTCACGACGGGATACCGGGGCGCGGGCGACCGGGTGGAGGACGTCACGGGCGACGGCTTCGACGAGAGCGACGAGTCCTGGTACTTCCTGACGGCCGTGGAGGTCGACGCGGGCCGCGGCGACGCCGTCGCGCTCTTCGGGGACTCCCTCACCGACGGCTTCGGTTCCACACCGGACGCCGACCGCCGCTGGTCCGACGCGCTCGCGCGGTGCACCGGACGGCCCGTGCTCAACGCGGGCATCGGCGGCAACCTGCTGCTCAACGACTCGGCCTGGTACGGCGAGAGGGGCGTCCACCGGCTGGCCCGCGACGTCCTCGACCATCCCGGCGTCGACACGCTCGTCGTCCTGCAGGGGCTGAACGACATCGGCTTCAGCGAGACCGGCGAACAGCCCACCTACCACCCGGCCCCGGTCGTCGAGGCCGGTGAACTGATCGACGGCTACCGCTCGTTGATACGGCAGGCCCGCGCCCGGGGCGTGCGGGTGATCGGCTCGACCCTGCTCCCGTTCGGCGGCTCCGACCACTGGGGCGAGCACGCGGCGAAGGTGAGCCACGAAGTGAACGAGTGGATCCGCTGCGCCGGGGAGTGGGACGCGGTGGTGGACCTGCGCCGGGCCCTCGCCGACCCCGCGGACCCGGACCGGCTGCACCCCGCCTACGACTTCGGCGACCACCTGCACCCGAACGACGCCGGATACGCGGTGATGGCCGAAGCCGTCGCGGAACTCCTCTGAAGGACCGGGCGGGCCCTGACCGGGCAGGCCTCAACCGGGCGGGCCCCGACCGGGCAGGCCCTAGCCGGGCCAGTAGGTGCGGCCCCACGCCTTCGGGCCGGGGGCGGGCACGCGGCGGGACGCCACCCGTGCCGGGTCCGCCCACGCCTCGGGCTCGTGGGGCGCGCCGGACGGCGTGTCCGCCGCCGCGGCGCGCACCCGGACCACCGCCAGTGCGGCGGCCAGCTCCTCCGGGGTCGGATTGCCCCGTACGACCTTGATCGTCATAACCGCTCCCAGGGGGCTAGAGGGGGATGTTGCCGTGCTTCTTCGGGGGCAGGGACGCCCGCTTGGTCCGCAGCTGGCGCAGGCCCCGGACGACATGGGCGCGGGTGTCGGACGGCTCGATCACACCGTCGATGTAGCCGCGCTCGGCCGCCGTGTACGGGTTGAGGAGAGCGTCCTCGTACTCCTGGATGAGCCGGGCCCGGGTCGCCTCCCCCTCGCCGGCGGCCTCCGCGGCCGCGATGGTCCGCCGGTGCAGGATGTTCACCGCGCCCTGCGCGCCCATCACCGCGATCTGCGCGGTCGGCCACGCCAGGTTGAGATCGGCGCCCAGGTGCTTGGAGCCCATGACGTCGTAGGCGCCGCCGAAGGCCTTGCGGGTGATGACCGTGATCAGCGGGACGGTCGCCTCGGCGTACGCGTAGATGAGCTTGGCGCCGCGGCGGATGATGCCCGTGTGCTCCTGGTCCACACCCGGCAGGAAGCCCGGCACGTCCACGAAGGTCAGGACCGGGACGTTGAAGGCGTCGCAGGTCCGCACGAACCGCGCCGCCTTCTCGCTCGCGTCGATGTCGAGACAGCCCGCGAACTGCATCGGCTGGTTGGCGACGATGCCCACCGGGTGACCCTCGACCCGGCCGAAGCCGGTGAGGATGTTCGGCGCGAAGAGCGCCTGCGTCTCGAAGAACTCCGCGTCGTCCAGGACGTGTTCGATCACCGTGTGCATGTCGTACGGCTGGTTCGCGCTGTCCGGCACGATCGTGTCCAGCTCGCGGTCCTCGTCCGTCGGCGTCAGGTCCGCCTCGTCGGGGAAGACGGGGGGCTCGCTGAGGTTGTTGGACGGCAGGTACGACAGCAGCTGCTTGACGTACTCGATGGCGTCCTTCTCGTCGCCCGCCATGTGGTGGGCCACGCCGGACGTCGCGTTGTGCGTACGGGCGCCGCCCAGGTCCTCGAAGCCGACGTCCTCGCCGGTGACGGTCTTGATGACGTCCGGGCCGGTGATGAACATGTGCGAGGTCTGGTCGACCATGACCGTGAAGTCGGTGATGGCCGGCGAGTAGACGGCGCCCCCCGCACAGGGGCCGACGACCAGGCTGATCTGCGGGATGACGCCCGAGGCGTGGGTGTTGCGGCGGAAGATCTCTCCGTACATGCCGAGCGCGCTGACACCCTCCTGGATGCGGGCGCCGCCGGAGTCGTTGATGCCGATGACCGGGCAGCCCGTCTTCAGCGCGAAGTCCATGACCTTCATGATCTTCTGCCCGAAGACCTCGCCCAGGGCGCCGCCGAACACGGTGAAGTCCTGCGAGAACACCGCGACGGGGCGGCCGTCGACCGTGCCGTACCCGGTGACGACACCGTCGCCGTACGGGCGGTTGTCCTCCATGCCGAAGTCGGTGGAGCGGTGCCGGGCGAACTCGTCCAGCTCGGTGAACGAACCCTCGTCGAGGAGCAGTTCAATGCGCTCACGCGCCGTCAGCTTTCCCTTGGCGTGCTGCTTCTCGACGGCGCGCTCCGAGCCGGCGTGCGTCGCCTCTTGGATGCGGCGCTGCAGATCCGCGAGCTTGCCCGCGGTGGTGTGGATGTCGGGGTGGTGCAGCTCTTCCGGCTCGGACATCGGGATGCGGCTCCCTGCCTGCTCAGTGGGGACGTGAGGGTGATGTGCTCAGGCTTGCTACTGACTCGTAGGGTAGTGGCGCGCATACCGTTCGGCAGTGCGGCGTTTACCACACCTAGGGTGGGTTGCATGACGCCGCGAGATTCCTCAGACGCGAACGACGAGCCCGGCAACGCCCCCCGCGGCAGCCGCTGGTCGGACCTGGACCGCCCGCCCTTGAACGCCGCCGCTCTGCGCCGGGCGCTGGTGCGCGAGGGCGGCCTGTGGTCCTCGCTCGACGTGGTACCCGTGACCGGCTCCACCAACACCGACCTGGCCGCGCGGGCCGGAACCCTGGCCCAAGGGGCCGTCCTGGTCGCCGAGGAGCAGCACGCCGGGCGCGGACGTCTGGACCGCCGGTGGAGCGCGCCGGCCCGCTCGGGCCTCTTCTTCTCCGTCCTGCTGAGGCCCGCCGAGGTGCCCGTCGAGCGCTGGGGCTGGCTCCCGCTGCTCGCCGGGGTCGCGGTGGCGACGGCGCTGCCCCGCGCCGCGGGCGTCGACACGGCACTCAAGTGGCCCAACGACCTGCTGGTCACCGTCGACGGCGAGGAACGCAAGGCGGGCGGCATCCTCGCCGAGCGGGCCGGCCCCGACGGCGTCGTCATCGGCATCGGCCTCAACGTCACCCTGCGCAAGGACGAGCTGCCGGTGCCGGGAGCCGGGTCGCTCGCGCTGGCCGGAGCGGTGTCGACGGACCGCGACACCGTCCTGCGGTCCCTGCTCCGCTCGCTGGAGGAGTGGTACGGAAAGTGGCGGGCGGCGGGCGGCGACCCCGCGCGGTCGGGTCTCCAGGAGACGTACGCCGCCGGGTGCGCGACCCTGGGGCGAGTGGTCCGGGCCGAACTGCCCGGCGACACGTCGATCACCGGAGAAGCGGTGGCCGTCGACGGGGACGGCCGCCTGGTGCTGGCCACCGAGGAGGGCGTGCAGCAGCCGGTGGGTGCGGGCGACATCGTGCATCTGCGGCCCGCCTGACCGCCGGGCGGCCGCGGCCGGACCCCGTGGCGTTCGAGAAGCGGGACCCGGGGCAGGAGTCCCAGGTCGGCGCGGGAGAGGGCGGCCGGAGCGAAAGGTTTCGGGACCGGCCCCACGACCGTACGAGTCAGGAGTGAGCCAGCGCACACCTGCCGTAGAGTTGAGCGCGGTCGATACCTGACCGCGGCAGATCGGAAGGGCAGCAGGCGTGACCGTCGACGACACGGGCTCCGGCACGGGTGCACACCCCGATCCCGACGCCGCCGGGCCGGGGCACGCCGCCGGACCGGCCGCCGACGGGCCGCGCGGCCCGTCCGACACCCACGGCCGGACGGACGCACCGGCCCGCCAAACCGGCACCCACGACCGGGTGGACGCACCGGCCCGCCGGTCCGACACCCACGACCGGGTGGACGCCGAGGACGGCCAGGCGCCGGAGGGTGACCCGCTCGCCCTGCGGCTCGAACAGCTCATCCTCGGTGCCGAGCGCCGCTACACCCCCTTCCAGGCGGCCCGCAGCGCGGGCGTCTCCATGGAGCTGGCGTCCCGTTTCTGGCGGGCCATGGGCTTCGCCGACATCGGCCAGGCCAAGGCGCTCACCGAGGCGGACGTCCTCGCCCTGCGCCGCCTCGCCGGTCTCGTCGAGGCGGGGCTGCTGAGCGAGGCGATGGCCGTGCAGGTGGCCCGCTCCACCGGACAGACCACGGCGCGGCTCGCCGAGTGGCAGATCGACTCCTTCCTGGAGGGCCTGACCGAGCCGCCCGAGCCGGGCATGACCCGCACCGAGGTGACGTACCCCCTGGTCGAGCTGCTCCTGCCGGAACTGGAGGAGTTCATCGTCTACGTGTGGCGGCGCCAGCTCGCCGCCGCGACCGGCCGCGTCGTGCAGGCCGCGGACGACGAGGAGATGGTCGACCGGCGCCTGGCCGTCGGCTTCGCGGACCTGGTCGGGTTCACGCGGCTGACCCGCCGGATGGAGGAGGAGGAGCTCGGCGAACTCGTCGAGGCCTTCGAGACCACCGCCGCCGACCTGGTGGCCGCGCACGGCGGCCGGCTCATCAAGACCCTGGGCGACGAGGTGCTCTACGCGGCGGACGACGCCGGAGTGGCCGCCGAGATCGCGCTGCGCCTCATCGAGACGATGGCGAACGACGAGACGATGCCGGAGCTGCGTGTCGGCATCGCCTTCGGCACGGTGACGACCCGGATGGGTGACGTCTTCGGCACCACGGTGAACCTGGCGAGCCGGCTGACGTCGATAGCGCCGCGGGACGCGGTCCTGGTGGACGGGGCCTTCGCGGAGGAGCTGATCCGCACGACCGACGCGCCCGCCTCCGAGGCGGAGGCGGCCGAGGCCGCGGCCGCCGCGGAGAAGGAGGGCGAGGAGCCGCCCGTCTACCGCTTCGCGCTCCAGCCGATGTGGCAGCGGCCGGTGCGCGGGCTCGGCGTGGTCGAGCCCTGGCTCCTCACCCGCCGGGACGCGGCACCCTAGGCGCGAGCGCCCGCCCCGACGCCGGTCTTCGGGTGACGACGGGATGGGCGGGGCGGTTCTCAGCCGCCGGGACGCGGCAGTCCGGCCAAGGGGTCGACGCACAGGCCGATGAGCGGGACGCACAGGCCCGGGCCGTCCGGCCGCGGGTCCGGAGCCGGTGCCGGGGCGTGTGTGCTGCGGCCCGGGGCGGGCCGCGGGGCGGACGAGGCGGCCGGTGGCCGGGACGGCGCGGGCGGCTTCGGGGTCACCGGGTCCGCGGGGGCTTCGGGGATGCCGGTCCTGGCGGTCGCGGGGTCCGCGGGCCGGGACGGCGAGGGCGTGCGCGCGGTGGGTGGCGGTACGACCGTCGCACCCGAGGTCGGGGTCGGGCCCGCGCCGCCCATCACCGCCGTCGCCGACGCGGCACCCGTCGGCGGAGCCGGATTGACGGCCGCCGTGGTGCCGCCCGCCGGGTCGTCGGCCGTTCCGGAACCGCGCGGCCCGGCCTCGGCGCTTCCCGTACCCCCGCCGAGCGGATCGTGCGCCGGCCGTACGAGGCTCAGCGCGCCGGCGGCCAGGGCGAGGCCGCCGACGGCGACGAGCGCCCGGCGCGGCCGTGGCCTGCGGTGCCGTCCCCGGGCGGGGCGCGTCCACAGAGGAGCGCCGTCCTGTACGCCCCCTGGTGCCTGCATCCGCGCCGCCCGCGCCGTGCCCGCCGGTTCCGTCGCTTCCGCTGTGTCCGCCATGGCGATCCCTCCCCGATGCGTCGGCGCTCCCCGGTGCGCTGTGGCGGTGCGCAGGTTATGCACCGCTTGCGCGTGTACGGGGGGAGTCGGGGGTGTTGTCACCCGAACGGGGAGCATCGCGCAGTGGGACGCCTTTTCCTGGGCGGGCCCGGCTGGGATGATCGGAACGTCGGAAGTTAACCAGCGTTCACCAGGAGGGCGTCATGGCGGAGCAAGGGGACGAACGTCGGTTCGGGGAGTTCGTCGTCGTACGGCGGCACGGGCCCGGCCACGTCGCGGAGCTCGCGCTCGACCGGCCCAAGGCCATGAACGCGGTGTCGACGGACATGGCCCGCTCCCTGGCCGGCGCCTGCGACGCCCTTGCCGCCGACCGTGACGTGCGGGTGGTGGTGCTGACCTCCACCCACGAGCGCGCCTTCTGCGTCGGCGCCGACCTCAAGGAGCGCAATTCCTTCAGCGACGCGGATCTGGTGCGCCAGCGTCCGGTGGCGCGGGCCGCCTACACCGGGGTGCTGGAGCTGCCGATGCCCACCGTCGCCGCCGTGCACGGGTTCGCGCTCGGCGGAGGCTTCGAACTCGCGCTGGCCTGCGACCTGATCGTGGCCGACCGTACGGCGGTGGTGGGGCTGCCCGAGGTGTCCGTCGGGGTGATCCCGGGCGGGGGCGGAACGCAGTTGCTGCCGCGCCGGGTGGGTGCGGCCCGTGCGGCTGAGCTGATCTTCACGGCGCGGCGGCTGCGGGCCGAGGAGGCGCGGGAGCTGGGCCTCGTCGACGAGCTGGTGGACGAGGGCCGGGACCGCGCGGAGGCGCTCGCCCTCGCCGCCCGCATCGCCGCGAACTCGCCCGTCGGCCTGCGGGCCGCCAAGCGGGCACTGCGGCTGGGGCACGGCCTCGACCTCCGCGCGGGCCTCGAGGTGGAGGACGCCGCGTGGCGCTCTGTCGCCTTCTCCGGCGACCGCGCGGAAGGAGTGGCCGCCTTCAACGAGAAGCGCACCCCGGACTGGCCGGGGGAGTGACGGGGGTCCCGCGCCACGCCGGGACAGCCGGGACAGCCGGGACATGGATGCCCGGCGCGCCGGGACGGGCGCGGCGCCGACGCCCGGACGGGTCGCGCGGCCGGCCGGCTCATGCGCGGCTCGCGACTGCCCGGCGAGGGCGCCCGTCCCGGGGCGGCGTCACGTTCGCGCCCGGCTTGCGGGCGTAAGCCGCTTGGCTGCGGGCGGGCCGAGGGCAGGGGCGGGGCCGCTCGCCTGCGGGGTGTGGCGCGCCGCCGCAGCGTGCGCGGCGTGTGCGGGGCCCCGGCCTTCACCGCAGGCGCGGAGGGTGTGCCCCCAGGGGGCGTGCAGCCGCGGATGCGGCGCGGCGTCGGTGCCTGGCGGGTTGCGCCGCTCGCGGGCAATCCTCTGACCTGCGGATTGGGGTTCGGCGGGGTGCGGCGCGGTGTCGGTGGGGCGCCCCGCCTCGCTGTCGCCGCCCCCGCTCTCCGGGGCCACCCGGCACGATCGCCCACAGCTCGCGATGGCTCACGGGCGCCCCGCCGCCGGCCCGCCGCGAGGGCTGGGCCGGTGGGCGGTACCGCCAGTCGGACGTGTGTTCCTTGGCTGGGTGCCCTAATTGTCGGAAATTTACCTAGCCTGTGGTGATGGGAGAGGACAGACGGCTCAAGGCCGTGGTGGCGCTGGCGCAGGGGATGGCGGCGGCGCACAGCCCGCGGGAGTCCTGGCGGGCCGCCGCACTCGGCGCGTGCCGCGCGCTGACCGGCAGCTTCGCCGCGCTCTCCGTGTGGGAGCGCGAACTCGGCCGGCTCCGCGTCCTGGTCAACGTGGGCGAGCGCGCGGCCGACGAGGTGGAGTTCCCCGAGGGGGAGGCCTACCCCGTGCACCAGTTCCCGGAGATCACCGAGTTCCTGCACGAGCGCTGGGCCTGTGGCGGCGAGCCCAACGCCTGGGTGGAGACCGCGGAGGGCCCCGCCGAGGGCCGCGCCGAGTACTGCCACGAGCGGGTCGCCGCGCTGCGCCGCCGCGGACGCGGTTGCTGCGTCGTCGCCCCGATCGTCCTGCACGGCCGCGCCTGGGGCGAGCTGTACGTCGCCCGCCCGGTGGGCGACCGCGTCTTCGACGGCGACGACGCCGACTTCGCCACCGTCCTCGCCTCCGTCGTGGCCGCCGGCATCGCCCAGACCGAGCGGCTGGAGGAGGCCCGCCGGCTGGCCTTCACCGACGCCCTGACCGGCCTGGCGAACCGCCGCGCCGTCGACGTACGCCTCGACGAGGCCGTCGAGCTGCACCGCCGCGACGGCGTCGTGGTGAGTCTCGTCGTCTGCGACCTCAACGGCCTCAAGCGGGTCAACGACACCCGCGGACACGCCGTGGGCGACCGCCTGCTGGAACGCTTCGGGTCCGTGCTGTCGCTGTGCGGCGCGATGCTCCCCGGCGCGCTGGCCGCCCGGCTGGGCGGGGACGAGTTCTGTCTGCTCGCGGTCGGCCCCGCGGCCGACGACGTCGTCCGGATCGCCGACGAGCTGTGCCGCCGGGCGGCCGAGCTGGAGCTCGGGGACGGCGTGGCATGCGGCGTCGCCTCCACCGAGGACCCCATCGGCCCCGTACGGTCGGCCCGCAGGCTCTTCCGGCTGGCCGACGCCGCCCAGTACCGAGCGAAGGCCGTGCGGGCCACGAATCCGGTGGTCGCCGGGCGCGAGGGACCGGACGACCCGGTCGTACGCCTCGCGGACACCCCGTCGCCCGCCGCCGGGGAACGTCGCCGCTTCCGCGGCCGGCACGAACCGCGGCCGTGAACCGCCGGGGCGCGGGCGGCGTGGGCCCACTCCTGTGACGTACCTCGGAGTAAGGGGTCAACCGCCCACCCACTAGTGACATCGTCGAATTCAGTGCGTACGCTCCTGAATATGGATATGCACACTGTGGTGGTGGGGACGGCGGGCGTGACCGCGTCCGACGTACTCGCCGTGGCGCGCGGCGGCGCCCGGATCGAGCTCTCCGGCGAGGCGGTGGCCGCCCTCGCCGCGGCCCGCGGGATCGTGGAGGCGCTGGCCGCCAAACCGGATCCCGTGTACGGCGTCTCGACCGGCTTCGGCGCCCTGGCGACCCGGCACATCAGTCCCGAACTCCGCGCTCAGCTCCAGCGCAATATCGTCCGCTCGCACGCCGCCGGGATGGGCCCCCGCGTCGAGCGCGAGGTGGTCCGCGCGCTGATGTTCCTGCGGCTCAAGACCGTCTGCTCGGGACACACGGGCGTGCGGCCCGAGGTCGCGCAGACCATGGCCGACATCCTGAACGCGGGCATCACCCCCGTCGTGCACGAGTACGGTTCGCTCGGCTGCTCCGGCGATCTTGCACCGCTCTCCCACTGCGCGCTGACCCTCATGGGTGAGGGGGACGCCGAGGGCCCCGACGGCGTCGTCCGGCCCGCCGGCGAGCTGCTCGCCGAGCACGGCATCGCCCCCGTCGAGCTGCGCGAGAAGGAGGGCCTCGCCCTCCTCAACGGCACCGACGGCATGCTCGGCATGCTCGTCATGGCCCTCGCCGACCTGGACACGCTCTACAAGTCCGCCGACGTCACCGCAGCCCTTTCCTTGGAGGCCCTGCTCGGCACGGACAAGGTCCTCGCCCCCGAGCTGCACGCCATCCGCCCGCACCCCGGACAGGGCGCATCCGCCGCCAACATGCTGGCCGTGCTGAAGGGTTCGCAGCTCACCGGCCACCACCAGGACGACGCGCCGCGCGTGCAGGACGCGTACTCCGTGCGCTGCGCCCCGCAGGTCGCGGGCGCCGGACGGGACACCCTCGCCCACGCCCGCACGGTCGCCGAGCGCGAGCTGGCCTCGGCCGTCGACAACCCGGTGGTCCTGCCCGACGGACGCGTGGAGTCGAACGGCAACTTCCACGGCGCTCCGGTCGCGTACGTCCTCGACTTCCTCGCCATCGCCGCGGCCGACCTCGGTTCCATCGCCGAGCGCCGCACGGACCGCCTGCTCGACAAGAACCGCTCGCACGGGCTTCCGCCGTTCCTCGCGGACGACGCCGGCGTCGACTCCGGGCTGATGATCGCCCAGTACACGCAGGCCGCCCTGGTCAGCGAGATGAAGCGGCTCGCCGTACCGGCGTCCGCGGACTCCATCCCGTCCTCCGCGATGCAGGAGGACCACGTGTCCATGGGCTGGTCGGCGGCGCGCAAGCTCCGCACGGCCGTGGACAACCTCACCCGCATCGTCGCCATCGAGCTGTACGCCGCCACCCGCGCGATCGAGCTGCGCGAGGGCCTGACCCCGGCCCCCGCGTCGCAGGCCGTCATCGAGGCCGTGCGCGCGGCCGGCGTCCAGGGCCCCGGCCCCGACCGCTTCCTCGCGCCCGACCTGGCGGCGGCGGACACGTTCGTCCGGGGCGGGCACCTCGTCACCGCGGCGGAGGCGGTCACGGGACCGCTCGCCTAGGGCCGCTCCGGCCCGCTCACCGCGCCGACGCGCGCCGGGCGCTCGGTGCGGTGAGCGAAGGTGCTGGTGGGGCCGCTGTCCAGCGGACGGCGGCCCCACCTGTGCTAAAGTCGCGTTGATACGCTATTCAGTTATCCCCTTACTTTCTGCGCCTGATCGGAATCTTCCGCAGGCGCGTTTTGTTTTGCGGAAGGACGCCCCCGTCTCCCGAGCCGGGGACGCTCTTCTTTTGAGCCGGGGCCCGCGCCTCTCGGGTGCGGGCCCCGACTCCTGCTCTTTATGGGGCCCAGGAAGGAAATCCAGAGCCAGCATGACTCGATCCGAACGCGCCGCCCGTACCACTTCCGGCCGGCCCACCGGCGCCGCCGCCCGGCGGCCCCAGAAGAACGGCACCAGGGGCGCCGGCAAGGGCGGCCCGGTCCGCAAAGCCGTGGCGCCGCAGGAATTCTCGCTGCCCGAGAGCGTCACGCCCGCACTGCCCGCCGTCGAGTCCTTCGACGCGCTGGACATGCCGGCCGCGCTGACGAAGACCCTCGCGGCCCAGGGGGTGACCGAGCCGTTCCCGATCCAGGGCGCCACCCTGCCGAACACCCTCGCGGGACGTGACGTGCTCGGCCGCGGCCGCACCGGCTCGGGCAAGACGCTCGCGTTCGGACTCGCCCTGCTGGCCCGCACCGCCGGCCGCCGTGCCGAGCCGAAGGCCCCGCTCGCGCTGGTCCTGGTACCCACCCGGGAACTCGCCCAGCAGGTCTCCGACGCGCTCACCCCGTACGCGACCGCCGTCAACCTGCGGCTGACCGTCGCCGTAGGCGGCATGTCCATCGGCCGGCAGGCCGGATCGCTGCGCCGCGGCGCCGAGGTGCTGGTCGCCACCCCCGGCCGCCTCAAGGACCTCATCGAGCGGGGCGACTGCGCGCTCGACCGTGTCTCGATCACCGTCCTCGACGAGGCCGACCAGATGGCCGACATGGGCTTCATGCCGCAGGTCACGGCGCTGCTCAAGCAGGTCGAGCCGGACGGGCAGCGGATGCTGTTCTCGGCGACGCTGGACAAGAACATCGACCGCCTCGTCCGGATGTTCCTCACCGACCCGGTGGTGCACTCCGTCGACCCGTCGGCGGGCGCGGTGACGACGATGGAGCACCACGTGCTGCACGTCGCCGACGAGACCGACAAGAAGGCCGTGGCGATGCGGATCGCGGCCCGCGAGGGCCGGGTGATCCTCTTCGTGGACACCAAGCGCGGCGCCGACCGCTTCACCAAGCGTCTGCTGGCCAACGGCGTCCGCGCCTCCGCCCTGCACGGCGGACGCAGCCAGCCGCAGCGCAACCGCACGCTCGACCAGTTCAAGAACGGTGACGTGACCGCCCTCGTCGCGACCAACGTGGCGGCCCGCGGCATCCACGTCGACGACCTGGACCTCGTGGTGAACGTCGACCCGCCGTGCG
Organism: Streptomyces sp. NPDC005551; assembly: GCF_042871785.1. Taxonomy (NCBI): domain Bacteria; kingdom Bacillati; phylum Actinomycetota; class Actinomycetes; order Kitasatosporales; family Streptomycetaceae; genus Streptomyces; species Streptomyces sp. NPDC005551. The sequence continues at coordinate 14,012 of NZ_JBIAJE010000006.1, forward strand.
ACCACAAGGACTACCTGCACCGCGGTGGGCGCACCGCCCGCGCGGGGGAGTCCGGCAGCGTCGTGACCCTCGTACTGCCCGAGCAGAAGCGGGAGATGACGCGGCTGATGGCCGACGCCGGTATCAGCCCGCGCACGGCACGCGTCTCCTCCAGCGACGAGGAACTCGCCCGGCTCACCGGGGCGCGCGAGCCCTCCGGCGTCCCGGTCGTCATCGAGGTTCCCCAGCCCGTCGAGCAGCCGAGGCAGCGCCCCGGGTCGAGGCCGCGGTCCGCGGCCGGCACCGGCACGGGCCGCCGCACCGGCACCGCGAAGCGCACGAGCGGCACCGGCGCGGGCACCGGCGGCCGTAGCTCCGGCACGGGCTCCGGCGGCCGTACGAACGGCACCGGTACCGGAGGACGTACCGCCGCCGGCACCGCGGGCCGCACCGGATCCGCTGCCGGGGGCCGTACCGGCACGGGCACCGGAGGCCGCGGCGGCTCGGGGGCAGGTGGCCGTGGCGCCGCCGGGTCCGGAGCGGGCGCGGGCGGCACGCGTTCCGGCTCGGGTTCGGCCTCGGGAGGACGTGGCCGCGGCCGTGCCCCGCAGCGCGGCGGCCAGGGCGGCGGCGGACGCAGCGCCGCCTAGGGCCTGCCGGCGTCGCGGGGCGCCCTAGGTTCCCCTCCGGCCGGTCCCCGCGGGTCCGCGGAGACCGGCCGCACCGGATGTTGGCCGTACGCGGCCGTAGGCGCCCGGCGCTCCGCCCGGTCGCCGTACCGGGTGGGGCGGCCCCGCGTCGCCACGGACACGGCCTAGACGTCACCCAGGAAGCCGGGGTCGACCGAGTCGAGTTCCTGGCAGAAGTGCCGCTGGACGCCGAGGAGTTCGGCGAGGGGGACCGCGCGGCGCCTGGTCGCGGCGAGGTCCCGCCGGGCCTCGGCCGACCACAGGAACGGCGTGAACGAGAGCGCCTGCGTCCCGGTCAGCGCGCCCGACTCGGCACGCCAGCCGGACCAGCGCAGGGTCTCGTAGAACTGCTCCATGCCGCCGGTCAGCAGCCACGTCAGCCACGGGCCGTACCCGGTTTCGAGGGCCTCCCAGCGCAGCGAGTCCGGCGCGAAGTACACCATCTCCCCGGGCTCGCCGGGCCGGCCCGGTGCCCGGGGCTCGGCCCCGTTGAGGACGAAGACACCGCCCAGGACGTCATGGCCGACGACGAGCCCGCCGTCGCGCGGCCGCCACAGCGGATCGAAGCGCTCGGGGAAGCCGTTGACGTCGGCCAGCGACGGCACCTCGCGCAGGGCGGGCGGCCCGGTGAACGGGCCGGGTCCGGGGCTGCCGTAGACGCGCAGCCACCCGCTGTCCAGCACCAGCCCACCGCAGTTGAGGACGAGCGCCCCGAGCCGGGACCTGGCGGTGATCTGCATCTGGAGCAGGGACGCGCGCGCCCCCTCCGGGTCCACGGGGAGCACGTCGACGTGCACCGCGCTCGCGTGCAGGTCCGCGGCGACGAGGGGCCACGCGGGCTCCTCGACGTCGGTCAGCTCGATCAGGTCTCGCATGGGTCCACCCGGGGTCTCGCGGGCCGCGGCCGCCGTGCTCAACGGGCCGTCGTGCGTTGCTCAGCAGGCCGTCGCACGTTCCCGCCGCACCGAGTACGCCACGAACCCGGCGCCGAGGCCGAGGAAGAGCGTGCCGCCCATGACGTAGGGGGTGGTGTCGATGCCGCCGGTGTCGGCGAGCCGGGCACCGGCGTCCGCCGACACCGCGGAGGTCCGCGTCATCTCCGCGGACGTCGAGGAAAGGACCGCACCCGAGGACTCCGGCGAGTCCGACCGGGCCGACGAGTCCTCCGCACTCGACGAGGTCCGTGTCATGGACACCGAGCGCTGCGCCGGTTCGTCCTGGGTGGCGTTGGCGGACGGAACGAACCACAGGGCACCCAGGAGGGTCCCGGCGGCGGTGGCGGTCAGCAACGAGCGACGTGCGGACACGGAATATCTATCCCCTTGTGGCGCTGGCGAATTGGCCGTGTGGGGCGATGCTAATGAAAGGCGCGGGTCGTGGGAAAGTCGCGCATCGTGCGGGTCGTACGCTCCCTCCCATGAGTACTCCTGAGACATCACGGTTTGTACGGCTTCGGGTCGAACTGGTGCTGGAGATCGACGACACCGACGCCGTCACCAAGGCCGCGCTGCAGCGGATCGCCGGTGATCCCGACCTGCCCGCCGACGAGCGGGCGCACGCCGAGAGCGCGGTGACGGAAGACACTGCCGAGGCCCTCGCGTACATCGTCGATCCGTTCGACCTGGTCAGCGAGGTGCCCGGGATCGAACTCGCGCAGGCGTCCTGGAGCAGCGAGCACATCGACTACGACCCCGATTCGCCGGATTGGGACCTGGACGAGGATGATGCGGCGCAGGACGAGGAGAACGGACTCGGCTGACGCGGCTTGGGGAAATCGTGACCCCGGGTGGCAACCGCCGTCCGGGGTTTCCTCGTCTCACCAGGCGCACTGACCACTTACACACCACGCCCGGTCCCGGTCCCGCAGTCGGCCCGGTCGATCCGACGTGGTGTGCCCCACACATCCGAGGGATGTGGAACGGGACGTACCGGTCGTAGCGTTGACAGTTCGACGGGGCCCTCGGGGTTTTCGGGTTTTCGGCAACGATGGAGAAGCGTGTGATGACGGACAGTAAGCGGCGCAAGGGTCTGATGGCCGCGTCCGCACTGCTCGGCGGGGTGCTGGTGCTCTCTGCGTGCAGCGGAGGCGACGACTCGTCCGGCGCGTCGGACGGCGGTGACAGCACCTCGCAGGCCAAGGTCGACGAGGCAGCCGCCAAGAAGACGTCCGAGGCCCAGATCAAGATCACGCCGAAGGACGGTTCCGACAACGCCTCCATCAACACCGGCACCAAGGTCACCGTGAGCAAGGGCACTCTCACCGACGTCACGCTGAAGAGCGCCGACGGCACCGCCGTCGCCGGCCGGATATCCGCGGACAAGAAGAGCTGGGCCCCCACCGGCCAGCTGGAGCGCGCCACGAAGTACCGGATCACCGCCGAGGCGAAGGACTCCGCGGGCCGCGCCGCCCACGAGAACGCCTCCTTCACCACGGTCTCCCCGGCCAACAGCTTCATCGGCAACTTCTCTCCCGAGGACGGCGCCACCGTCGGCGTCGGCATGCCGGTCTCGATCAACTTCGACAAGGCGATCACCGACAAGGCCGCCGTGCAGAAGGGGATCACCGTCGCCTCCAGCAGTGGCCAGGAGGTCGTCGGCCACTGGTTCAGCCCGAACCGCCTGGACTTCCGCCCCGAGGAGTACTGGAAGGCCGGCTCGACCGTCACCCTCAAGCTGAACCTCGACGGTGTCGAGGGCGCGAACGGCGTGTACGGCGTGCAGCAGAAGACGGTCACCTTCAAGATCGGCCGCAACCAGGTCTCGGTCGTCGACGCCGAGACCAAGACCATGAAGGTCACCCGGGACGGCAAGACCGTCAAGACCATCCCGATCTCCGCGGGCGCCCCGGAGAACAAGACGTACGAAGGCCAGATGGTGATCTCCGAGAAGTTCAAGGAGACCCGGATGGACGGCTCGACGGTCGGCTTCACCAAGGAGGACGGCAAGGGCGAGTACGACATCAAGGACGTGCCGCACGCCATGCGCCTGTCCGCCTCCGGCACCTTCATCCACGGCAACTACTGGGGTGCCAAGTCCATCTTCGGCTCGGTGAACACCAGTCACGGCTGTGTCGGCCTGTCGGACACCAAGGGCGCGAACGACCCGAACACGCCCGCGGCCTGGTTCTACGACAACTCGCTGATCGGTGACGTCGTCGTCGTCAAGAACACCGGCGACAAGACGATCTCCCCGGACAACGGTCTGAGCGACTGGAACATGGACTGGGCCGCCTGGCAGGCCGGTTCGGCCGCCTGACCGCCCTCTCGTACCGCTGACAGCGGCGGCTTCCCGACGGGGAGCCGCCGCTGTCGCGTTCCGCCGCCCCGCAGGGGCGCCTTCGCGGGCGTGAGGGGCAAGCCCGGCCGGGGGCCGGGCCGTTGGCCGGGGCCGGGACCCGACCCACGGCACACAGGGTTCCGAGGCGGCGCACAGGCCCCGGTGGCCGTACCGCACAGCCTTCTCATCGTTCTCTTATCCCGGCCTTATCCCCGCATCACGCTGCGTACCTAGCTTGCGGCCATGTTCTTCACCTACCTGAGGCGCGAACTGCGCCGCCGCAGAAAAGCGGCCCTCGTCGTCGCCTCCGGACTCGCCCTCGGCATCGCCCTCGTCATCGTGGTCGGCTCGGTCTCCTCGGGGATGGAGAAGGCGCAGGGCAAGGTGCTCCAGTCGCTCTACGGGCTGGGCACGGACATGACGGTCACGAAGGCGGCGGCCGCCCGGGGCGACAGCGGCAGCGCTCGTCCGCGCTTCGACTTCGACGCCCGCTCCGACGACTCCGACGCGGAGCAGAGCAGTGACCGTGTCATGGTCCAGGGCTTCCAGACCCTTGCCGCCAGGACGGTCACCGAGGTCGAAGGGCAGCAGGGCGTGTCGGACGCCGTCGGCGGGCTGAGCCTCCAAGTCGTCAAGGTCAGCGGCCAGTTCCGGCAGGGCCAGTTCCGGCAGGACCAGAACGGCGGCAGCCGGCCGGGCGGCCGACCGGGCGCGCAGCCCTCGCCGCAGGGCCGGGTCGAGGGCGGCGGCGCCGAGTTCGACGTCAACAGCTACTCCGTCTACGGCACCGACGTCACCGAGCCCGCCCTCGGTCCGCTGACCTCCTCGAAGATCACCGGCGGACGTACCTTCACGGCCTCGGAGACCGATGCCGACGTGGTCGTGGCGGACGCGTCGTACGCCAAGGAGAAGAAGCTCGCGCTCGGCGACACGGTCACCGTCAAGGGCGTGAAGTTCAAGGTCATCGGCATCGCGACGCCGGACAGCGGTGACGCGGCGGCCAACCTGTACATCCCGCTCAAGCGGGCGCAGACGCTCAGCGACGCCAAGGACAAGGTCACCACGATCTACGTCAAGGCGTCCGACTCGCAGCGGATCGACGCCGTCAAGAGCACCATCCGGAAGAACATCCCGGGTACGACGGTCACCACCTCCGCCGACCTCGCGGACACCGTCTCCGGTTCCCTGTCGACCGCGTCCGACCTCGCCTCGAACGTCGGCAAGTGGCTGTCCGTCGCGGTGCTCGTGGCGGCCTTCCTGGTCGCCGGACTGCTCACCTCCGCGGCGGTGTCCCGGCGCGTCCGGGAGTTCGGCACCCTCAAGGCGCTCGGCTGGACGTCGGGCCGGGTGACCCGTCAGGTCGTCGGCGAGGCGATCGTGAACGGACTGGTCGGCGGTGTCCTCGGCATCGCCCTCGGCCTCGCCGGCGCGTACGCCGTCACCGCGGTCAGCCCCACTCTCCAGGCGCAGCCGGGGAGTGCGGGCGGACCCGGCGGTGGTCCGGGGGGCGGTGGCCCCGGGGGCGGCATGGGCGGTCCGGCCCGGCAGACCGCGTCCAAGGCCCTCGACGTCACGCTCACCGCGCCGGTCGGCCTCGGCACGATCGCGGTCGCGGTCGGGCTCGCGGTCACCGGCGGCCTGATCGCCGGAGCGTTCGGCGGCCGGCGCGCCTCCCGGCTGCGGCCCGCGGACGCCCTGCGCCGCGTCGAGTAGGCCGGCACCGCACTCCGCGCCCATCGCCCGCACCATCGCCCGCACCGGATCCAGGAGTTGGACCATGTACGAACTCAGCGGCGTCACCAAGCGCTATCAGCGGGGCAAGGAGACCGTCGACGCGCTCGCCGGTGTCGACCTCACCATCGCGGACGGCGACCGGCTCGTCATCCAGGGCCCCACCGGCGGCGGCAAGTCCACGCTGCTGCAGATGCTCGGCGGACTCGACCGGCCGACCTCGGGCAGCGTCGCCCTCGACGGCACGGACCTGGCGAAGCTGTCCGAGGCCAGGCTCACCAGGGTGCGCAGCGAGAACATCGGCTTCGTCTTCCAGAGCTTCAACCTGATCCCGACGCTCACCGCCCAGGAGAACGTCGAGACCGCCCTCGTACCGATGAAGCCGAAGGCGGCGGAGCGGCGCCGGCGGGCGGCGGAGGCGCTGGCGTCGGTGGGCCTCGCCGAGCGTCGCGGGCACCTGCCCGCCGAACTGTCCGGCGGCCAGCAGCAGCGCGTCGCCATCGCCCGCGCGCTGGTGAAGCAGCCGAAGGTCCTTCTTGCCGACGAACCCACCGGCAACCTCGACGAATCCATGCGCGACGAGATCATGGACGTACTGGAGACCATGTGGAAGGAGCACGGGCTCACCTTCATCATGGTCACGCACGACTCGGCGATCGCGAAGAAGGCGCCGCGGCTAGCGACGATCCGCAGGGGCCGGATCTCCGTCAAGGAGAACGCGGGCGCCTGAACGCACAACCGACGGCACGACATTCCGATAAAGAAAAGGTTTTGAGCCAAAAACGGAAGCAAGTCATCAACTCTTCACCCTCGTCACACTATTGAGCAGCTGATCACCTCCCGGGCATACTGCATGTTCCGGGGGGTGTACGTGCACACGTGCGGGACTGCCCCCGGCCGGGTGAATGGGGAATTCACCCGGACCTCATCTCCAGGGGGAGACTTGCGCAGACAAGTGAAGAAAGCATGCGCGGCAACGGTCGCCACGGCGGCCGCGGTGGCGCTGGCGGCGGGTATGACCAGCCCGGCGTCGGCGGCGGGGGCCGGGAGCGCGAGCAGCGCCGCGGGCACGGCCCTGACGGCCAAGCACCGCGTCACACTGATCACCGGCGACCGTGTCGTCGTCGGCCCCAAGGGCCGCGTCGTCGGCTTCGAACACGCCAAGGGACGCGAGCACATACCCGTCCAGGTGCGCAAGGCCGACGGGCACACGCTCGTCGTGCCGGCCGACGCGCAGCGTCTGATAGCCACCGGCAAACTCGACCAGCGGCTCTTCGACGTCACGGAGCTCAACAAGGCCGCCGCCCGCAAGGCCCAGAAGCAGGGCCTGAAGCTGATCGTCGGCTACCGGGGTGCCGCGGCCGGCGCGAAGGCCGACGTCCGCGACGCGGGTGACACCAAGGTCCGCCGGACCCTGAAGTCCCTGAACGCGGACGCCGTCCTCACGCCGAAGCAGGACGCGGGCCGGCTGTGGACCGCGGTCACCGACGACGGTTCCGCCGCCGCCGGCATCGCCCACGTCTGGCTGGACGGCGTCCGCAAGGCCAGCCTCGACAAGTCCGTGCCGCAGATCGGCGCCCCCAAGGCGTGGGCGGCCGGCTACGACGGCAAGGGCGTCAAGATCGCCGTCCTGGACACCGGTGTCGACGCGACCCACCCGGACCTCAAGGACCAGGTGCTGGAGTCCAAGAACTTCTCCGCCTCGCCCGACGCCACCGACCACTACGGCCACGGCACGCACGTCGCGTCGATCGCCGCGGGCACGGGCGCGAAGTCGAACGGCAAGTTCAAGGGCGTCGCGCCCGGCGCGAAGATCCTCAACGGCAAGGTGCTCAGCGACGAGGGCTACGGGGAGGACTCGGAGATCCTCGCCGGCATGGAGTGGGCCGCCGCGCAGGGCGCCGACGTCGTCAACCTCAGCCTGGGCGGCGGGGACACCCCCGAGATCGACCCGCTGGAGGCCGAGGTCAACAAGCTCTCGGCGGAGAAGGGCATCCTCTTCGCCATCGCCGCGGGCAACGAGGGCGACTTCGGCGAGCAGACCGTCGGTTCCCCGGGCAGCGCGGCCGCCGCGCTCACCGTCGGCGCCGTCGACGGCAGCGACAAGCTGGCCTCCTTCTCCAGCCGCGGTCCCGGCCTCGACGGCGCGATCAAGCCCGACGTCACCGCGCCCGGCGTGGACATCACGGCCGCCGCGGCCCCGGGCAGCGTCATCGACAAGGAGGTCGGCCAGAACCCGGCCGGCTACCTGAGCATCTCCGGTACGTCCATGGCCACCCCGCACGTCGCGGGCGCCGCCGCCATCCTGAAGCAGCAGCACCCGGGCTGGACGTACACCGAACTCAAGGGCGCGCTGACCGGCTCGGCCAAGGGCGGCAAGTACACGCCGTTCCAGCAGGGTTCGGGCCGCATTCAGGTCGACAAGGCCATCAAGCAGTCCGTGATCGCCGAGCCGGTGTCGGCGAGCTTCGGCCTCCAGCAGTGGCCGCACACCGACGACACCCCGGTGACCAGGGAGGTCACCTACCGCAACCTCGGCACGACCGACGTCACGCTGAACCTCTCGGTCGCCGGCACCAACCCCAAGGGCCAGGCGGCTCCTGCGGGCTTCTTCACCCTCGGCGCCAAGACGGTCACCGTCCCGGCGGGGGGCAAGGCCTCCGTCGGCCTCACCGCCAACACCAGGCTCGGCGGCACCACGGACGGCGCGTACTCCGCGTACGTCACGGCGACGGGCGGCGGCCAGAGTGTCCGCACGGCCGCCGCGGTGCAGCGCGAGGTGGAGTCGTACACCGTCACGCTCAAGCACGTCGACCGTGACGGCGGGCCGGCCGTGAACTACGGCACGGACCTGTCGGGCGTATCGGGCCTCGCCAAGGAGAAGTGGTACTCGCCGTACGACGCCTCCGGCACGGTCAAGGTGCGCGTCCCCAAGGGCGGCTACATCCTCAACACCGGTCTCTACGTGGACCGCGAGGACTTCACCAAGGGCGCCGACTGGATCGCCCAGCCCAAGCTGAACGTCGTCAAGGACACGACGATCACGCTGGACGCGCGGACGACGAAGCCGGTGGACATCACCGTGCCGGACGCCGCGGCCAAGCCGTCCTTCATGTCCCCGGACTTCACCGTGGAAGCGGGCGACGCCTCCTACTCGTACGGCTGGTGGCTCGACTCGTACGAGAACTTCCGCACCGCTCACCTCGGCCCCCAGATCACCGACGGTTCGCTCTCCCAGCAGTGGGACGCGCACTGGACCAAGGGCGACTCCGAGGAGTACGACACCACCACCGCCGCCAAGGTGAAGCAGGTCGCCACCGGCTACACCAAGCACTACAAGGCGAGCGAACTGGCCTCACTGAAGATCGGCCTCGGCGCCTCGTCGAGCGGCAAGACGGGCGCCGTCACCGCGTTCGGCTGGCTGCCGGGCAGCTCCGGCGGCTCGGCCGTCTCCATCCCGCAGAGCCTCCCGGGCACCCGGACGCTGCACGTGTCCACCATCGGCGGGGTGAAGTGGAGTATCGACTTCGAGCAGTCCGCCGGGGTCGACGAGGAGGGCTGGCCGGTCGGTGAGGCGTTCTACACGCTCGGCAACGCGCAGAGCTTCACCGGCGGCAAGAGCTACGAGAAGACCTTCAACACGGCCGTCTTCGGTCCGCGGATCGGCGGGTCCTACGGCCTGTTCCGCGAGGGCAACGACATCTACGGCTCCCTGCCGCTGTTCGCCGACGGCAAGACGCACGCGGGCTCCTCGACGTTCAGCTCGGTCGCCACGACCCTGTACCGCAACGGCACCAAGGTCGGTTCGAACGAGGACCCGCTCTTCGGTGAGGGGCAGTTCAAGGTCCCTGCGGGCGAGGCCGAGTACAAGCTGACCACCTCGGTCAAGCGCAGTGTGAGGGTCGCCGCGGCCTCCACCCGGATCGACGCCAGCTGGACCTTCCGCTCCAAGAAGGTCGACGCCGCGAAGCTGCCCGCCTCGACGGTCCGCTTCAACGCCGCCACCGGCCTGGACAGCCGCGTCGAGGCCGACAAGAAGGTCTCGGTCCCGGTCACCGTCCAGGGCGCGGCCGCGGGCAGCAACCTCAAGTCGCTGTACGTCTACGCGTCCTACGACTACGGCCAGACGTGGACCAAGCTGACCGTCAGGAACGGCAAGGTCAGCGTCAAGAACCCGGCGAAGGGCAAGGGCATTTCCTTCCACGCCAAGATCACCGACAAGAAGAACAACAAGTCGACGATCTCGATCTACAACGCGTACTACGGGAAGTGACCCGGAGCCGTCCGGCCTGATCCGCCGGACGGCCCCGGACCCGTGGTCCGCCGAGTGCTGACCGGTTTCCGCTCAGCGCTGATATGCGCGACGGCCCGTCGGAAGCAGAGCTTCCACGGGCCGTCCGTGTTTGTGTGGGGGCATGACCATATCGACCGTGGAGTACATCCGGTACCGGATCCCCGAGCACCAGTCGCCGGAGTTCCTGGCCGCCTACACCCGGGCCGCCGCCCAGCTCGCCGCGGCCCCGCAGTGCGTGGACTACGAGCTGGCCCGCTGCGAGGAGGACTTCGAGCACTTCGTCCTGCGCATCACCTGGACCTCGACCGAGGATCACCTGGAGGGGTTCAGGAAGTCGGAGCTGTTCACCGACTTCCTCGCCGAGATCCGCCCCTTCGTCGGCGACATCGAGGAGATGCGCCACTACAAGCCGACGACCGTGCGCGGCACCGGCGCCGCGGTGCCGACCCTCTACTCCTGGGCGGGCGGCGCCGAGGCGTTCGCCCGGCTCACCGAGGCCTTCTACGAGAAGGTCCTCAGGGACGAGGTCCTCGCCCCCGTCTTCGAGGGCCTGGCGCCCGAGCACGCCGCGCACGTCGCGCTCTGGCTCGGGGAGGTCTTCGGCGGGCCGCCCGCGTACTCCGAGAGCCAGGGCGGCCACGGCCACATGGTCGCCAAGCACCTCGGCAAGGGGATCACGGAGCCCCAGCGCCGGCGCTGGGTGAATCTCCTCCAGGACGCGGCCGACGACGCCGGCCTGCCCACCGACGCCGAGTTCCGCTCCGCGTTCGTCGCCTACGCCGAGTGGGGCACCCGCCTCGCCGTCCACTTCTCGGCCCCGGACGTGGCCCCTCCGGCGGACCAGCCGGTCCCCAGATGGACGTGGGGGGCTGCGCCGCCGTATCGGGGCTAGGGGCGGAGGGCGCCGAATACGCCGGGGCAAGCGGTGGCGGCGGCGTCTCCTTGCCCGGCGGGGAGATACCAGCCCGTCCGGCGGGTGGGGGTGGGGCGGTGCCGCGTTGCCCGGGCGGGAGATTCCGGGCCGTCGGACGTGTGGAGCGGGGGCCGGCGTCTTCTTGCCCGGCGGGGAGATACCAGCCCGTCCGGCGTTTGAGGACGAGGCCGTCCAGGCCGAAGCGGGGGTCCGGGGGCGGCAGCCCCTGGGCGGTTCCCGCACAGGCGCCGACCCGCGCCCCGGCGTCGCGCTGTGCCCGCGCCCCGGCGTCGCGCTGCCCGTACACCGGGGTCAAGGCGCCCGGGGTAGGAAGATCACGGCGGGGTCACCGACCCCGCACGCGTCGCATCCGCACCCCACGCCGCCAGCAACCGCAACGCCTCCGCGGACGCGGACCCCGGCTCGGCGTGATACGTGATCATCGCCTGCTCGGCGTCGTCCGGGAGCCGGAACGTCTCGAAGGACAGTTCCAGCGCACCGACCAGCGGATGCCGCAGCCGCTTCACCCCGTGGCCCTTCTCCCTGACGTCGTGCGTCGCCCAGAGCCGCCGGAACTCCTCGCTCTTCACGGAGAGTTCGCCCACCAGGGCGGACAGCCGGGGGTCGTCGGGATGGCAGCCCGCGTCCATGCGCAGGAAGCTGACGATGTCGCTCGCCTTCTGCTCCCAGTCCACGAACAGGTCGCGGTACTCGGGCTTCAGGAACACCATGCGCGCCCAGTTCCGCTCCTGCGGCGGCAGCTCCGCCCAGTCGCCGAATACGGCCGCGGCCATCCGGTTCCAGACGAGGATGTCCGAGCGCCGTCCCGTGATGTACGCGGGAACGCCGTCCAGCGTGTCCAGGAGCTGCCGCAGCGCGCCCCGCACCTGCTGCGGCCGGGCGGTCTGCTTCTTCTTGTGCTGCTTGGGTTTGGCGAGGTGCGTCAAGTGCGCGTGCTCGGCATCGGTGAGGCGCAGGGCGTGGGCGATCGCGTCCAGGACCTCCGAGGACACGTTCCGCCCGTTGCCCTGCTCTAGGCGGGTGTAGTACGCCACGGACACCCCGGCCAGCTGCGCCAGCTCCTCACGGCGCAGTCCCGGCACCCGGCGGTGCCGCCCGAAGTCCGGGAGCCCCACGTCCTCCGGCTTCAGCCGGGCCCGGCGGGTACGCAAGAACTCGCTGAGTTCGGCACGCCGGTCCAGCGACCGCCCGGTGTCCCCGGCGGGCTGAGGTGAGGCCTGATCGTCCATGCGTCCAGTATTCACGGTCGTACGCCCAGGAGCCTGACCCCGTCAGTAGTAGGACCACTGAACGTAGGCGAAGCTGTGACCTGGGTGGATGTCGCGCGGAGGGGCACTCTGGGAGACGTGCCCGGTCAGCAGGCGACCGGGTGCGACGAACCCTCCTGAGGAGAACCCCGGCATGACCACTGTTGCTGCGTACGCCGCCCCCGCCGCCAAGGCTCCCCTGGAGCGCACCACCATCGAGCGGCGCCCGGTCGGCGAGTCCGACGTCCTCATCGAGATCAAGTTCGCGGGCATCTGCCACTCGGACATCCACCAGGCCCGTGAGGGCTGGGGCGAGGCCATCTTCCCCATGGTGCCGGGCCACGAGATCGCCGGCATCGTCACCGAGGTCGGCTCCGGTGTCACCAGGTTCGCCGTCGGTGACCGGGTGGGCGTCGGCTGCATGGTCGACTCCTGCCGCGAGTGCGACAACTGCAAGGCGGGTCTCGAGCAGTACTGCTCGAAGGGCATGACCGGCACGTACAACGCCGTCGGCAAGGACGGTGAGCCCACCTACGGCGGCTACTCCACCCACATCGTCGTCGACGAGAACTACACCGTCCGCATCCCCGAGGGGCTGGCCCTGGACGAGGCCGCGCCGCTGCTGTGCGCCGGCATCACCACGTACTCCCCGCTGAAGCACTGGAACGCGGGCCCCGGCAAGAAGGTCGCCGTCGTCGGCATGGGCGGCCTCGGCCACATGGGCGTCAAGATCGCGCACGCGCTCGGCGCGGAGGTCACGGTGCTCTCCCAGTCGCTCCGCAAGAAGGACGACGGGCTGAAGCTGGGCGCCGACCACTACTACGCGACCAGCGACCCGAAGACCTTCGAGGAACTGCACGGCACGTTCGACCTGATCCTCTCCACGGTCTCGGCCCCGCTCGACCTGGACCGTTACCTGTCCCTCCTGCGGACGGACGGCGCCTTCGTGAACGTGGGCGCGCCCGAGGAGCCCGTCGCGCTCAACCTGTTCTCCGTCATCGGCGGCCGGAAGACCCTCGCGGGCTCCGGCATCGGAGGCATCCAGGAGACGCAGGAGATGCTCGACTTCTGCGCCGAGCACGGCTTCGGCGCCGAGATCGAACTGATCAGCGCCGCCGAGATCAACGAGGCGTACGAGCGGGTCCTCGCCAGCGACGTCCGCTACCGCTTCGTGATCGACACGGCCACGATCTGATCCCGACCCGGGGCCCCGAATCCCCGGGGGCGCCGCCGGACCCCATGTCGGTGCGGCGCCCCTCGGCGATCCCGGGGCCGCAGCAACGTCGTGCCGTCAGGACAAGGACTCAGGAGACGACCAGGCCGTTCCCCAAACCCCCGCGTCACTGCGTCAGCGTCGCCGGGCTGCCGCCGTTCGCCTCGTAGCCCGCGACGGCCAGCGCGCGGTAGACCGCGTAGTCCGCGGCCGGGTCGGACGTCAGGGTCCAGGGCAGGGCGCCGATGTGTCCGTCGATGTGGACCAGCTGGTTCATCGCCTCGGACCAGCGCTCGCCCCGGACCAGGAAGAAGACCAGGAGATGGCGGACGTGGGCGAGCATCGGGTCGTCAGGACGGGCCGCGTGCACCGCGAAGAGCGCGCCGTGCACCGCCTTCGTCACGACCTCGCTCTGGTAGAAGCCGCTGACCAGATTCACCTCGGGCAGGTGCTCGAAGACCGCGAAGAGGGGCATGGCGGCCAGCAGGGACCCCTGCGGGGCACGGGCGGCGGCCGCCTCCGCGAAGGAGTACGCCGTCTCGCGCGAGCCGTGCCACTTCTCGCACCAGTAGTGCAGTGCCGCCAGGTGCGCGCCCATGTGGGCCGGCGCCCGGTCCAGGATCTTCAGCCACAGCTTCTCGAACTCGGCCCGCTCGTAGGCCAGTCCGCGCGCCACGGACAGCTCGATGATGTACGGGACCGGGTCGCCGGGCGCCAGCAGCGCCGCCTCGGCACACGCCTGCCGGGCCTCCTCCATGATGATCCGGAACTCGTCCGTGCCCGGCGTCGAGGTCCGCCACGCCTGCTGCACGAGGAACTCCGCGTGCACCGCCGCGCCGCCCGCGTCCTTGGGCGCCTCGGCCCGCCACACCCGCAGCCACTGCCCGCCCGGTATGTCACTGACCCCGCCGGGGCGCTGCTGGAGCTCCAGCGAGGCCGCGCCCGCGAAGGCCTGCACCCGCTGCCAGCGGAGTTCACCGGCCGTCTCCGTGCCCGCCAGGAGCTGCGCGGCCGCCCGGTGGTCCCGGGTGCGCTGCACCAGGTCCAGCACGTCGACCAGGTCGCCGTCCGGGCCGGGCATGCGGACGTCCAGCTCCTCCTGGCGTACGAAGCCGTAGTTCGCCGGGTCCGCGGCGTCCGGGTCGCCGGGGGCGACCTGCTGAATGCCGGCCCGCCTGCGCATGAAGAACGGTCCGAGAACCATCCCCATCATGAGCAGCGCCATCAGGACCCAGAGAATCTCCATGCCTCAAGCGAACCAGACGGGTCCGGCAATTGGCCAACCCGGTCGCCCGGACCCCGCCGAGGCTCCCCGATGTCCCGCACGACGCGGAACGATCACGCTCGGGGCGAACGTCTGCCCGCATCGGCCCCGCGGGCGCACTACGCTCGGATCCCATGAGCGACAGGCACATCAGTCAGCACTTCGAGACCCTGGCGATCCACGCGGGCAACACCGCCGATCCCCTCACCGGCGCGGTCGTCCCGCCGATCTACCAGGTCTCGACCTACAAGCAGGACGGCGTCGGCGGGCTGCGCGGCGGATACGAGTACAGCCGCAGCGCCAACCCGACGAGGACCGCCCTCGAAGAGAACCTCGCGGCCCTGGAGGGCGGCCGCCGGGGCCTCGCGTTCGCGTCCGGACTGGCCGCCGAGGACTGCCTGCTGCGTACGCTGCTCAGCCCCGGCGATCACGTGGTGATCCCGAACGACGCCTACGGCGGCACGTTCCGGCTCTTCGCGAAGGTCGTCTCCCGGTGGGGCGTGGAGTGGTCGGTCGCCGACACCAGCGACCCCACGGCCGTGCGGGCCGCGCTCACCCCGAAGACCAAGGCGGTCTGGGTGGAGACGCCGTCCAACCCCCTCCTCAACATCACCGACATCGCGGCTCTCGCCCAGGTCGCCCGGGAGGCGGGCGCCCGGCTCGTCGTGGACAACACCTTCGCGACCCCCTACCTCCAGCAGCCGCTCGCACTCGGCGCGGACGTCGTCGTGCACTCGCTGACCAAGTACATGGGCGGCCACTCGGACGTCGTCGGCGGCGCCCTGGTCACCGCCGACGAGGCACTGGGCGAGGAGCTGGCGTACCACCAGAACGCGATGGGCGCGGTCGCTGGGCCCTTCGACTCCTGGCTGGTGCTGCGCGGCACCAAGACGCTGTCCGTGCGCATGGACCGGCACAGCGAGAACGCCGGCAAGGTCGCCGAGATGCTGACGCGGCACGCGCGTGTGACGAGTGTGCTGTACCCGGGTCTGCCGGAGCACCCCGGTCACGAGGTCGCCGCCAAGCAGATGCGGGCGTTCGGCGGCATGATCTCCTTCCGGGTCGACGGCGGCGAGGAGGCGGCCGTCGAGGTCTGCAACCGCGCCAGGGTGTTCACGCTCGGGGAGTCCCTGGGCGGTGTCGAGTCCCTGATCGAGCACCCGGGGCGGATGACGCACGCCTCCACGGCCGGCTCGCTCCTGGAGGTGCCCGCCGACCTGGTCCGCCTGTCCGTGGGCATCGAGAACGTCGACGACCTGCTGCAGGACCTCCAGCAGGCATTGGGCTAGGCGCTCACCAGCCGGTGAGGGGTGGGGTCGTGTCCGACGGCGGCTCCACCCAGGGCCGGGTGGTCGACGCCCAGACCACGAAGGCGACGGCCGCCGCGAGCAGCAGCAGCCACAGCAGCCGGCGGGCGGCGGTGCGGCGCCGCAGCATCCGTCCGCCCCGCCGGACGACGTCCGGATACAGGCCGGGCGGCACCGGGGGCGGTGTCCGCTCCAGCAGCCGCCGTACGGCCGCCTCCCGCTCGGGCAGGTTCACGACGGCGCCACCTCTGCCAGGGCCGGTGCCGGTCCGCGCGGCGGATGCAGCAGGGTCGCCATCGCGCGGGCGCAGAGCGCCCGGACCCGCTCGGCGGGCAGGCCCAGCAGGGCGGCCGTCTGCTCCTCGGCGACCCCCTCGTACAGCCGCAGGACCAGGACCAGCCGCTCCTGGGGCGACAGGTGCGCCAGCACGCTCCCGGGATCGGGCCTGGTCCGGCCGAGGGCGCCGTACTGGTGCCAGGCCCCGCGTGCGAAGCGGACGGCCAGCTCCTGGCGGGCGCGGTCGTACGGGTCCTCGCCGCGCAGCCGGTCCCAGCGGGCGTACGTGAGGGCCAGGGCGTGCGTCAGCAGGCGCCGCGCGCGGGGGTTGGCGTCCGGGGGCTCCGCGGTGAGCAGGGTGGCGGCATGCAGCAGCCGCCCCGCCGCGCCCGCGACGAACGCCTCGAACTCCCGGGCGCGGCGGGCGTCACGCAACGCCCGCCGTTCTCGCACCGCGCCTCCCGCCTGAGGGCGACCCGCAGGGGTCTGTGGGACCTGAGGGGACCGGTGGTCCCGGCCGCGTACGGCATGCCAGACCGTGTACGGCGGGGCCCGCTCTCATATGAGGCCAGGTCCGGCCCCGGGGTCAAGGGTCCGGCGCACACGGGCACACGCGCGCGTACGGGTACGCGCCCGCGTGCGGCAGAGATGACGGACACGCGTGCGGGCGGACAGACAGACAGGCAGACACGCACGCGGGCGGC
Organism: Streptomyces sp. NPDC005551; assembly: GCF_042871785.1. Lineage (NCBI taxonomy): Bacteria > Bacillati > Actinomycetota > Actinomycetes > Kitasatosporales > Streptomycetaceae > Streptomyces > Streptomyces sp. NPDC005551. The sequence continues at coordinate 30,926 of NZ_JBIAJE010000006.1, forward strand.
GAGGCGGCGAGGCGGCGGGATCGGCTCCCGGGCGGTGCGGACGGTCCGCGGCCGGTCGGCGTGCGGAAACGGACGGTACGCGGCGGGGGAGCCGGGAGAAGGGGCGGGCGGGGCGATCACGACGTCGGCCGGGCAGCGGTCTTTGCCGTCCGGTCGCCGGTCAGGAACCCGGCTGCGCCTCCGCCACCGGGCCGCCCTGCGCCGCCTGGCGGGCGGACAGCGCGCCGTTGAAGCGCGTGAGGAGCGTGCAGAACGCGTCGCGCTCCTCCGGCGCCCAGTCGTGTGTCAGCTCGGCCATCAACTGACGTCTCGACGAGCGGACTTCCTCCAGGCGGGACCCTCCGCGCGGGGAGAGCTGGAGCACCACGGCACGCCCGTCCTCGGGGTGCGAGGTGCGCTTGACGAGCCCGGTGTCGACGAGCGGCGCGACCTGCCGGGTGACCGTCGAGGAGTCGATCCCCATGCTCGCGGCGAGCGCCTTGACGCCCATCGGGCCTTCCTTGTCGAGGCGGTTGAGCAGCAGGTACGCGGCCCGGTCCATCGAGTTGCGCACCTGCCCCACGCCGCCGAGCCGGGTCTGTTCGGCACGGCGGGCGAACACCGCGACCTCGTGCTGCAGCGTGTCGAGGAGACCGGTGTCACCGACGGTCGTCATGTCCATCGACATTTCAGGTGTTGTGGGCATGGCCGGGGGCTCAATTCATGCGTGGGGTCCTGGGTTGGGGGACAGGGTACGCGGCCGGGACGCGGGTCGTACCGGCGCTGCGCAATCCAGTCTCGCCCGGTGGTCACACGAGGAGCGGCACGCTGTGAACTGCGAGACTGGCGGTCATGAGCTACAGCACGGCTGACTCCTTGCCGACGGTGACCCTGGACGACGTACTCGGGGCGCAGAAGATGCTCTCCGGCGTGTCGCGGGTGACCGCCATCGAGGGCAGCAGGCACCTGTCCCAGCTGGTCGGCGCGCCGGTGCACCTCAAGTGCGAGACGCTCCAGCGGACGGGCTCCTTCAAGCTGCGCGGGGCGTACGTGCGGATCGCGGGCCTGCTCCCCGAGGAGCGCGCCGCCGGTGTCGTCGCCGCCAGCGCGGGCAACCACGCGCAGGGCGTCGCCCTCGCCTCCTCGCTGCTCGGCGTGCGCTCGACGGTGTTCATGCCCTCCGGCGCCCCACTGCCGAAGGTGGCGGCCACGCGCGAGTACGGCGCGGAGGTACGGCTGCACGGGCAGGTCGTCGACGAGACGCTGGCCGCCGCCCAGGAGTACGCGGCCGAGACGGGCGCCGTGTTCATCCACCCCTTCGACCACCCCGACATCATCGCCGGGCAGGGCACGGTCGGCCTGGAGATCCTGGAACAGTGCCCCGAGGTCCGCACGATCGTCGTGGGGATGGGTGGCGGCGGGCTGATCGCCGGGATCGCGACGGCGGTGAAGGCGCTGCGGCCCGACGTACGGATCGTGGGTGTGCAGGCGGCGGGGGCCGCGGCGTACCCGCCCTCGCTGGCGGCCGGGCGGCCGACGGTGATCGCGAACCCGGTGACGATGGCCGACGGCATCAGGGTCGGGCGACCGGGCGACGTGCCGTTCCGGATCGTGCACGACCTGGTGGACGACGTGCGCACGGTCTCGGAGAACCATCTGTCCAGCGCGCTGCTGCTGTGCCTGGAGCGGGCCAAGCTGGTCGTCGAGCCGGCCGGCGCCAGCCCGGTGGCGGCGCTGCTGAGTGAGCCGGGCACCTTCGAGGGCCCGGTCGTCGCGGTGCTCTCCGGCGGCAATGTGGACCCGCTGCTGATCCAGCGCATCCTGCGTCACGGCATGGCCGCCGCGGGCCGCTATCTTGCTGTCACGCTGCGGCTGACCGACCGGCCGGGCGCCCTGGCGACGCTCCTCGGGGTGTTGTCGGTGGCCGACGCCAACGTCCTCGACGTGAGCCACGTACGGACCGACCCGCGGCTCGGACTCACGGAGGTGGAGGTCGAGCTGCACCTGGAGACGAAGGGGCCCGAGCACTGCGCCGAGGTCAACAGGGCGCTGCGCACGGCGGGTTACACGGTCATCGAGTGAGGCCGGCACCCCGCCGGACCGGGCCGGGAAAATCTGTTGTGAGACGCGATACATCGCGATATGGTGTGTTCCTCGCCACATCTGCGGCCGTGCGACGCGACATTTTTCGCCCAGGAGAGTGACATCGCGTCCGTCGAGCGGCGCACACCACGCAAACCTAGGATCTTTCCGTAGGAATTCTCCAACCGTTTTTGGGAGACCTCACATGCCAGGCGCCATCTATGCCGAAGGCCTGGTGAAGACCTTCGGCAACGTCAAGGCTCTGGACGGCGTCGATCTCGATGTCCCGGAAGGCACCGTGCTGGGCCTGCTCGGTCCGAACGGCGCGGGCAAGACCACCACCGTGCGCTGTCTGACGACCCTGCTGCGGCCCGACAGCGGCAGGGCGGTCGTCGCGGGCATCGACGTGCTCAAGCATCCCGACGCGGTGCGCCGCTCGGTCGGCCTGTCCGGACAGTTCGCCGCGGTCGACGAGTACCTGACCGGCCGGGAGAATCTCCAGATGGTCGGCCAGCTCTACCAGATGCGGGCGAAGCCCGCGAAGGCGCGGGCGGCCGAGCTGCTGGAGCAGTTCCGCCTCACCGACGCCGCCGACCGCCCCGCCAAGACGTACTCGGGCGGTATGCGCCGCCGGCTCGACCTGGCCGCGGCCCTGGTCGTCTCGCCGCCGGTGATGTTCATGGACGAGCCGACGACCGGCCTCGACCCGCGCAACCGCCAGCAGCTCTGGGAGGTCATCAAGCAGCTGGTCTCCGGGGGCACGACCCTGCTGCTCACCACCCAGTATCTGGAGGAGGCCGACCACCTCGCGCACGACATCTGCGTCGTCGACCAGGGCCGCGTCATCGCCCGCGGCACCTCCGACGAGCTCAAGGCGCAGACCGGCGGCGAGCGGGTCGAGGTCGTGGTGCACGACCGCGAGCACATCGCGACCGCCTCCGAGGTGCTGCGCGGCTTCGGCAAGGGCGAGACCGCCGTCGAGGAGCACACCCGCAAGCTCACCGTCCCGGTGTCCGGCGGCGCCAAGCTCCTCGCCGAGGTCATCCGCGAGCTGGACGCCCGGGGCATCGAGATCGACGACATCGGTCTGCGCCGCCCCACCCTGGACGACGTGTTCATCTCACTCACCGGCCATCTCGCCGAGGAGCGGGCGGAGGACGCCGCGCCCGCCGGAGCCGTCAAGAGCCGCAAGCACCCCGAGGAGACCGCCAAGTGAGCGCCGCCACCGACGCCGTGCAGCCCGCGGCTCCCAGCAACGCCCTGACCCGGTCCGTGCGGGACTCCCTCGTCATCGCCAGACGCAACCTGATCAGGATGTCCCGCATCCCGGAGATGGTGATCTTCGGGCTCATCCAGCCCGTCATGTTCGTGGTGCTCTTCTCGTACGTGTTCGGCGGCTCCATGCGGATCGGCGGCAGCACCAGCGCCGTCGACTACCGCAACTTCCTGATGGCCGGCATCTTCGCCCAGACGGTCACCTTCGCCACCGCCGGCGCCGGAGCGGGCATCGCGGACGACATGCACAAGGGGCTCATCGACCGGTTCCGCTCGCTGCCGATGGCCCGCGGAGCGGTGCTCACCGGGCGTACGCTCGCCGACCTCGTCCAGACCGCGCTCACCCTGCTCGTCCTCGCCGCCGTCGCCCTGCTGGTCGGCTGGCGGGTGGGTTCCGACGGCGACACGAACGCGGCCAAGGTGCTCGGCGCCTTCGCGCTGCTGCTGCTGTCCGGGTACGCGTTCACCTGGATCGGCGCCCTCATCGGACTCTCCGTGCGGACGCCCGAGGCGGCCACCTCCGGCGGCCTGATCTGGCTCTTCCCGGTCACGTTCATCTCGAACGCGTTCGTGGACTCCTCGAACATGACGCCCTGGCTGCGGCACATCGCGGAGTGGAACCCGTTCAGCGCCACCGTCCAGGCCTGCCGGGTGCTCTTCGCCAACCCCGGCCAGTCGCAGTCCGACGCCTGGCCGATGCAGCACCCCGTCCTCGCCTCGGTGATCTACTCCGTCCTGATCATCCTGATCTTCCGCACACTGGCGGTTCGCAAGTACCGGTCCGCCACCGCCTGACCCGGGGTGACGCATGCATGACGAAGCCCCCGGCGACGGACGCCGGGGGCTTCGTCGAGACCGTGGCCGGGCTCAGCCCTGGTACGGGTGGGCCTTCAGGATCTTCACCGAGGCCCGCTTGCCGTTCGGCAGCTCGTACTCGGCCTCGTCGCCGACCTTCTTGCCGTTCACGCCGGAGCCCAGCGGGGACTGCGGCGAGTACGTCTCGATGTCGGTGCTCGCGTACTCGCGGGAAGCGAGCAGGAACGTCAGGGTGTCGTCCTCGTCGCCGTCGAAGGCGATGGTCACGACCATGCCGGGCGCGACCGCACCGTCCGCCGCGGGAGCCTCGCCGACCTTGGCGTTCTCCAGGAGCTGGGTCAGCTGGCGCACTCGGAGCTCCTGCTTGCCCTGCTCCTCCTTGGCCGCGTGGTACCCGCCGTTCTCGCGCAGGTCCCCCTCCTCGCGCGCTGCCGCGATCTTGGCGGCGATCTCCGTGCGCGCAGGACCAGACAGGTAATCCAGCTCGGCCTTGAGCTGGTTGTACGCCTCCTGGGTCAGCCAGGTGACGTTCTCGCTTGTCTGGGTCACAGGTGCTCCTCGTAGGTACTGGGAATACAAAGCATCGCCCTACCCAGAAGAATGTTCCTTCTCGGGTGGGCGAAACCACGAGCCTAACAATTCAACGGTCGAAGGGGGAGGACATAAGGCATCAGAATAACGCCGGCGCAGGTCAGTGCGGAAACGTGCCGCATGCGGGACGAGCCGTGTCGCCGCGTTTCGCCGCCGGTCGCCGCCCGCCTGTCGCCGAGCACCGCTCCGGGGGGACCCGGCTCAGCCCGCGTGACAGCCCAGCAGCTGAGCCGTGGTGCCGCGGGCCGTCGTCCGCAGCGTGACGACCCTGTCGATCCGCGAGGAGTCCCCGCCGAAGCGGAAGTCCGCACGGCCCACCTCGGCACCGTCCGCACTCTGCGAACGCAGCGTGCAGTAGCCGCTCACGTCCGCGTCCTTGCGCACTTCCAGGTGTACCTCGACCGCCTCGTCCGAGACGGCACTGAAAGTGATCACCTCGGCGCTGATCCTGCTGCCGCCCACGTAGTAGTACGCGAACCAGCCGACGAGAGCCAGCAGGGCCACGCCCAGCACGGAGCCGATGACCTTGAGCCTGCGGTCGGCACGCTCGTCCGCGGAGCCGCCGTACCGGCCCTCGGGCAGCCGCGTGCTCGCCGTACTCATGGTCGTCCTCTCGCAGGGGGCCGGAGCGGAAGTCCCGGCAGGGGCTCCCGGGGCCGGGCCCCGGAATTTTTCACCCTCCTGTTCCGTCACTATAGAAGCCGCCCGCCACGCCGATCCACGCCGGGCGCCGACCGACGACTTGACCAGGCGACAGCCGACTGACTGAGGATTGAGTCTTGACTGACCAGCTGCGACTGATGGCCGTGCACGCCCACCCCGACGACGAGTCGAGCAAGGGCGCGGCCACCATGGCGAAGTACGTGTCCGAAGGGGTGGACGTACTGGTCGTGACCTGCACGGGCGGGGAGCGGGGCTCCATCCTCAACCCCAAACTCCAGGGGGACACGTACATCGAGGAGCACATCCACGAGGTGCGCAAGAAGGAGATGGACGAGGCCCGCGAGATCCTCGGCATCAAGCAGGAGTGGCTCGGCTTCGTCGACTCCGGCCTGCCCGAGGGCGACCCGCTGCCCCCCCTCCCCGAGGGCTGCTTCGCGCTGGAGGACGTCGACAAGGCCGCCGGTGAGCTGGTGAAGCAGATCCGCTCGTTCCGTCCGCAGGTGATCACCACGTACGACGAGAACGGCGGCTACCCGCACCCCGACCACATCATGACCCACACGATCTCGATGGTGGCCTTCGAGGGCGCGGCCGACACCGAGAAGTACCCGGAGTCGGAGTTCGGCCCGGCGTACCAGCCGCAGAAGCTCTACTACAACCAGGGCTTCAACCGCCCGCGCACCGAGGCGCTGCACCAGGCCATGCTGGACCGCGGCCTGGAGTCGCCCTACGGGGACTGGCTGAAGCGCTGGTCGGAGTTCGAGCGCGTCGAGCGCACGCTGACCACGCACATCCCCTGCGCGGAGTTCTTCGAGATCCGCGACAAGGCACTGATCGCGCACGCCACGCAGATCGACCCCGACGGCGGCTGGTTCAAGGTCCCCATGGAGCTCCAGAAGGCGGTCTGGCCGACCGAGGAGTACGAGCTCGCCAAGTCCCTCGTCGATACGTCCCTCCCCGAGGACGACCTCTTTGCGGGCATCCGCGACAATGCCTGACATGAGCGCAAGCGCAAGCCTGGCAATGACGAACCTCGTCTCCCTCGCCAAGGAGGTCGACGAGAACAAGGTCACCCCCGGCGTCCTCGGCTTCATCGTGTTCGCGGTGATGGCCCTGGCCGTCTGGGGCCTGATGAAGTCGATGAACCGCCAACTGCGGAAGGTCGACTTCGAGGACCCGGAGCCGGCGGAGACCCCCGCCGGCCGGACGCCCCCCGGCGCCTCCGCCGCCGAGCCCCGGCAGGGCTGAGACCACCCGCCGCCCGCCGGCCCGTCGGACCGTCCGCACCCTCCGTCCCCCTCCGGCGCGGGAGAGGGACGGCACGGTGCCGCCGGGCTACCGGCGCGTCGTCACCGGTACGCCCATCACCTCGCGGGCGTGCCGGTCGGGGACCATGCCCAGCCGCCAGGCCTGCCAGCCCGCCTCCAGGCTGACGCCCCGCTCCAGCAGCAGCTGGTACGCCTCGACGTACTCGTCCAGCTTCCCGTCCCGCGCGGGATGCCGTGAGCGGGACAGCTGGGCCAGCTCCTCCTGCGCCACCGCGCTGCCGATCTCGGAACCGCCCGGCGCCCCGTAGGGCAGCAGCGTGCAGCGCAGGAACCGGGCCCAGTCCTCGCCGCGGCGGTCGCCGTACGACGTGAACAGGCCGATCGCCTCGTCGCACAGGGACAGCGCCTGCGGAGTCCGGGCATTGCCCGCGTCCACCACCGCCAGCTCCAGACACGTCCACGCCTCGCCGTGGGCCACCCCGATGCGATGGAAGTCCGCGCGGGCGTCCACCAGAAGCTGCCGCGCGAAGCCGGAGTTCCGCAGGGAGCCGGTCTGGGCGGCCCGCTGGTCGCGGGTCACCCGCGCCGAGTGATGACGGGCGCAGGCAAGGCCGTACACGTCCCGCATCCGGGAGAACATCGTGCGGGACCGCTCCAGCTCACGCACCGCCTGATCCAGATCCCCCGTCTCCTCCAGCGCCTGGCCCAGGTAGTACACCGTCCACGCCTCCCCGCGGGCGTCCTCGCTGTCCCGGTGGCGCGAGGCCGCCTGCCGCAGGGCGTCGACCGCGGACGAGGAATCACCGCCGACGAGCCGGGCCCGGGCCAGCTGCGTCAGCGCCCACGCCTCACCGCGGCCGTCGCGCGTACGGACGTACAGATCCAGCGCCTCCCGCAGCTCCCGCTCGGCTCGCGGAACGTCACCCATGCGCAGCCCCAGCTGGCCGAGCTGGAAGTGCGCCCACGCCTCGCCGTGCACCGACTCGCTCTCCCGGTGCAGCACCAGCGCCTCGGTGAGCAGGTCCAGCGCCGCGGACAGCCGGGCACGGTCGCGTTCCACCGCCGCCAGGGCGTGCATCGTCCACGCCCGGTCACCCGCCAGCTCCGGCGCGGCCTGCAGATCCATGGCCTCCTGGAGCCGCGCCGCCGCCTCCGTCAGATTGCCCTGGTGGTGCAGCGTGATCCCCAGGGAGCACAGCGCACGGGCCGCACCCGCGTCGTGATGCGCCTCGAAGTACAGGTCCACCACCGAGGACAGCGTCGAGCGCGCCTTGTCCAGCTCACCGAGCTGACGGGCCGCGATGCCCGTCCGCCACTGCACCGAGCGCACCAGCAGCCCCTGGTCCACGGCCTGGGTCAGCTCACTGATCTCGCCCAGGCGGTAGAGATCACCGCGCAGCAGGCAGTAGTCGCACAGCGCGCCGAGCAGATTGAGCACGGCCGCCTGGTTCACGCCCTCCGCGTGGCGCAGCGCCGCCGTGATGAAGCTCGACTCGTCGTCCAGCCAGCGCAGCGCCGCGTCGAGCGAGGTGAAGCCGTGCGGGCCGACCGCACTGGAGTGGAACGCGGAGTCCGCACGCGTCGACGTCTTCCCGTCGACCAGGCGGATCACCGAGTCGGCCAGCTCCCCGTAGTTCACGATCAGCCGCTCCTGCGCCGCCGTCCGCTCGGCCGGATCCTCCTCGTCCAGCAGACGCGCCTGCGCGAAACTCCGCACGACGTCGTGCAGGCGGTAGCGGCTGCCGCGCACATGACCGATCAGGCCCGCCCGCGCGAGCACGGCCAGCTGACGGGCCGCGTCCTGCTCGTCCGTCGCGAGCAGCGACGCCGCCGCGGCCGCGCCCAGCGAGGCCCGCCCCGCCAGCGCCAGCCGCCGCAGCAGCCGCCGGGCCGTCTCCGACTGGTCGGTGTAGCGCAGCCACAGGACCCGCTCGACCGGCTCGACCGGACCGTACGCCCCGAGGTCCGTGGCCAGCTGACGCGCGGTGCGCGGACCGAGGGAGGAACCCGCGATGCGCAGCGCCAGCGGCAGGCCGCCGCACAGCTCCCGCACGCGGTCGCACGACTCGGCGTCGTACGGCCCCGACGGGTCCTGCGCCGCCGCGTTCAGCAGCTCCTCCGCGCTGCCCGCCTCCAGCGCCTCCAGCGGCAGATGGTGCACCCGGGCGGCCAGATCCGCGGGCAGCGTGAGGGGGGTGCGGGCCGTGACCAGCACCAGGCTGTCCGACCGCTCCGGGACCAGGGTGCGGACCTGTTCGGCGTCGGACGCGTCGTCCAGCACGATCGTGACCGGCAGCCCCGTCAGATGCTGGTGGTACAGCTCGCTCAGCCGCCTCACCTGCTGGTCCGCCGAAGAACGCTCCCGGAACAGCAGCTGCTCGCGCGGCGCCCCGAGCCGGTTCAGCAGATGCAGCAGCGCGTCGCGCGTGGACAGCGGCGGCTCCTCCCCGCTGTCGCCCCGCAGGTCCACCACGCACGCGCCCCGGAACTGGTCCCGGAGCTCGTGCGCCACCCGCACCGCCAGGGTGCTGCGGCCGGAGCCGGGGGCGCCGTGCAGCACCACGACCGTCGGCTTGGTCTCGGTACTCGCCCGGGCCGCGTGCACCCACTGCGCCACCCGCGAGAGCTCCTGCCTGCGCCCGGTGAACACCGGGTCCCGCTCCGGAAGTTGAGCGAAGGACTGGTCCAGGACCGTGCGCCTGCGGGCGGCTGCGCTCTTGTCCGTGCGCCGCAGCTGCGGCGCACCCTTCTTGGCCCCGGCGGACGCGCTGAGCACCCGCTGCTGGTCGAGGAAGGGCCGGATCCCGCGTATCTCCAGGGCGGTCAGCCACTGCAGGCGCAGCTGTTCGGCGCCGCCCGGCTGGTTCCGGGCGCCCGCGCTGCGGCTCGCCGCGGGCAGATGCGAGGCGGTCACCTTCGCCACGGTGACCGCCGCCCCGGCCGCGCCGGCCACGGCCCCGGCACCCAGGGCCGTCCCCGCGCCGGTACCCAGCGCCAGGTCGGCGACGCAGGCCGCCAGCGCGGCGACGCCCGCGACCAGCACCGCCGTGCCGGCGCCCGCCCGGGCGTACCGCTGCCCGAAGGTCGACCCGTCCGCCGCCGCCTCGTCGAGCGCGCGGGTGTACGCCTCGTACTCCTCCGCGGCCGTCCGGGCCATGGCGTCCAGCTCACCGCGCGCCCGCGACAGCAGCACGGCCCCGTCGGTGCGCCCGCCCGACCGCCGCACCTCCTCCTCCACGGCCCGCCCCAACAGCCGCTCGGCCTCCGCCCGATGGCCGTCCCGCATCTGATGTCCCCCTCCGGCGGCAACTCCTGTGCGTATGAGTGTCCTTGGTGCGGGGCGGGAGCGACAGGGGACCGGCGATCATTGGCGCGGCCCGGTGCCGGGGCGTCCGCCGCGGTTACGGGCCGTACCGCGGCGAAGGCACGCCGGGTGAAGCCGCGCTTCTGCCCCGCACGGGACACCGTGGGAGAGTGGACGGGTGAACCGACTGGCCCATGAGACGTCCCCGTATCTGCTCCAGCACGCCGACAACCCCGTCGACTGGTGGCCCTGGTCGGCCGAGGCCTTCGACGAGGCGCGCCGGCGCAACGTGCCCGTCCTGCTCAGCGTGGGGTACAGCAGCTGCCACTGGTGCCACGTCATGGCGCACGAGTCCTTCGAGGACGAGGCGACGGCCGCGTACCTGAACGAGCACTTCGTGAGCGTGAAGGTGGACCGCGAGGAGCGGCCCGACGTCGACGCCGTGTACATGGAGGCGGTGCAGGCGGCGACCGGGCAGGGCGGCTGGCCCATGACGGTCTTCCTCACCCCCGACGCGGAACCCTTCTACTTCGGCACCTACTTCCCGCCCGAGCCCCGCCACGGGATGCCCGGCTTCGGTCAGGTTCTGGAGGGCGTGCGCGGTGCCTGGACCGACCGTCACGCCGAGGTCACCGAGGTCGCGGGAAAGATCGTCCGGGATCTCGCGGGCCGGGAGCTGGACTACGGCGGCACCGGGGCGCCGGGCGAGGAGGAACTGGCCGGTGCCCTGCTCGGGCTGACCCGGGAGTACGACGAGCAGCGCGGCGGCTTCGGCGGAGCGCCCAAGTTCCCGCCGTCCATGGTGATCGAGTTCCTGCTGCGCCATCACGCCCGCACCGGTTCCGAGGGCGCCCTGCAGATGGCGCGGGACACCTGCGAGCGGATGGCCAGGGGCGGCATCTACGACCAGCTCGGCGGCGGGTTTGCCCGCTATTCGGTGGATCGCGACTGGATTGTCCCGCATTTCGAAAAGATGCTCTATGACAACGCCCTGCTGTGCCGTGTCTACGCGCATCTGTGGCGTTCCACCGGGTCCGGTCTCGCGCGGCGTGTCGCGCTGGAGACCGCCGACTTCATGGTGCGCGAACTGCGCACCTCCGAGGGCGGGTTCGCCTCCGCGCTCGATGCGGACAGCGACGACGGGACCGGCAGGCACGTCGAGGGCGCGTACTACGTATGGACGCCGGAGCAGCTCCGCGACGTCCTCGGGGACGATGCGGAACTGGCCGCCCGGTATTTCGGCGTGACCGAGGAGGGCACTTTCGAGGAGGGTGCCTCCGTGCTCCAACTGCCGCAGCAGGACGAGGTGTTCGACGCGGAGCGGATCGCGTCGGTCCGGGAGCGTCTGCTCGCCGCCCGGTCGCGGCGCCCGGCTCCGGGCCGCGACGACAAGGTGGTCGCCGCCTGGAACGGCCTGGCGGTCGCCGCGCTCGCCGAGACCGGCGCCTACTTCGGGCGGCCCGACCTGGTGGAGGCCGCGATCGGCGCCGCCGACCTCCTCGTACGGCTGCACCTGGACGACCGTGCCCGGCTGGCGCGGACCAGCAGGGACGGCCGGGCCGGCGCGCACGCCGGGGTGCTGGAGGACTACGCGGACGTCGCCGAGGGCTTCCTCGCGCTGGCGTCGGTCACCGGCGAGGGGGTCTGGCTGGAGTTCGCCGGGTTCCTGCTCGATCACGTTCTCGCGCAGTTCGCCGACGCCGGGTCGGGCGCCCTGTTCGACACCGCGGCCGACGCGGAGCGTCTGATCCGTCGCCCGCAGGACCCCACCGACAACGCCACGCCCTCCGGCTGGAGCGCGGCGGCCGGTGCCCTGCTGTCGTACGCGGCGCAGACCGGTGCCGAGCCCCACCGCATCGCGGCGGAGCGGGCGTTGGGTGTGGTGAGGACGCTCGGGCCGCGCGCTCCGCGTTTCGTGGGCTGGGGTCTTTCGGTGGCGGAGGCGCTGCTCGACGGGCCCCGCGAGGTCGCGGTCGTCGGCCCGGCGGACGCCGAGGCGACGAGGGCCCTGCACCGTGCGGCTCTTCTGGGGACGGCGCCGGGGGCGGTGGTCGCCGTGGGGGCTCCGGGCAGTGACGAACTGCCGCTGCTGGCGGACCGGCCGCTGCTGGACGGTGAACCGGCCGCGTACGTCTGCCGCAACTTCACCTGTGACGCTCCGACGTCCGACGTCGAGCGGCTCCGGGAGGCGCTGGGCAGCGCGGTCTCTGACTGAATCGGGCAGATCTGGACGGGTAACTTCCGACGTAGTCGCATACATGCGCTTACTTGACCTGGCGTTCCGAAACACTCTATTTATCTGAACAGCGTACGGGCTTCACAGTTCCCCCCTAGTCTCCTCACGGTGACGCGACGGTTGGTGGCACGCCGTCGCGACAGGGGTTTGGGGATCTGGGGGGATCTGTTGCTCACGTCTGTCTTCATCGCTGCCGTTTCACTGGCTCTGTTCTGGATGGCCGCCTTCACTCTGTGGTGGCAGATGCACGCGTGGCGTACGCCCGAGGTGCTCGCCTCCACCCGTTTCAGCAGGCCGGACGGCGGGGAGGGCCTGTCCTTCTCGCTGCTGCTGCCCGCGCGGCACGAGCAGGCCGTGCTGGACCACACGATCCAGCGCCTGCTCGAGTCGGGTCACGACGACTACGAGATCATCGTCATCGTGGGACACGACGACCCGGAGACCGCCGCGGTCGCCCGCCGGGCCGAGGCCCGGGACCCGCGCGTGCGGGTCGTCGTCGACACCCACGAGAAGAAGAACAAGCCGAAGGCCATGAACACGGCGCTGCCGCACTGCCGCGGCGATGTCGTCGGGGTCTTCGACGCCGAGGACCAGGTCCATCCGGAGCTGCTCGCCCATGTCGACCACGCGTTCCGCACCACGGGCGCGGACGTCGTGCAGGGCGGGGTGCAGCTGATCAACTTCCACTCCAGCTGGTACAGCCTGCGCAACTGCCTGGAGTACTTCTTCTGGTTCCGTTCGCGGCTGCATCTGCACGCGCAGAAAGGGTTCATTCCGCTCGGCGGGAACACCGTCTTCGTGCGCACCGACGTGCTGCGCGAGGCCGGCGGCTGGGACCCGGACTGCCTGGCGGAGGACTGCGACCTCGGCGTACGGCTGTCCAGCGTCGGCAAGAAGGTCGTCGTCGCGTACGACTCCGACATGGTCACGCGGGAGGAGACGCCCGGCAGCCTGGTGTCCCTGCTGAAGCAGCGCACCCGCTGGAACCAGGGCTTCCTCCAGGTCTACCGCAAACGGGACTGGAAGCAGCTGCCGGGATTCGGGCAGCGGCTGCTCGCCCGCTACACGCTGATGACGCCTTATCTGCAGGCCGTCTCCGGGGTGATCATCCCGCTCAACGTGGCCGTCGCGCTCTTCCTCGACGTGCCGGTCGGCATCGCCTTCATCACCTTCCTGCCGGCGGTCACCGCCATGGTCACCTTCGTCTTCGAGCTGGTCGGCCTGCACGACTTCGGCAGGCAGTACGGGCTGCGGGTCCGGTTCGTGCACTACCTCAAGCTCATCGCCGGCGGGCCGTTCTACCAGGTGCTTCTGGCTGGCGCGGCCGTCCGCGCGGTGTGGCGGGAGCAACGGGGCAGCAACGACTGGGAGTTGACCAGTCATGTGGGCGCGCATCTCACCGAAGCGATCCGAGAGGACGTTCCCGCGTGACCTCCACCCTTCCCGCGGTGACCGGCACGGTCCCCGTGCAGCGGCCTCGTGCGCCCAGATACGTCCCCGTCGTCCTTCCGGTCCCGCGTTTTCGCCGGTCGCGTTCCGATCTGGTCCTCTGCGGGCTGCTGCTCGTGGCGATCATGGTCGTACAGGGCTGGAACATCGCCGACTACCCGACCCTCAGCGACGACGAGGGCACCTACCTCGCCCAGGCGTGGGCCGTGCAGCGGGGCGGCGGGCTCGCCCACTACACCTACTGGTACGACCACCCGCCCCTCGGCTGGATCCAGTTGGCGGCACTCACCTGGATCCCCGCGAAGATCAGCCCGTCGTCGATGACGGTCGGGCCGATGCGGACGACGATGCTGCTGGTCAGCGCCGCGAGCGCGGTGCTTCTGTACGTCCTCGCGCGGCGGCTGCGGCTGCCGCGCTGGGCGGCCGGTCTCGCCATGGCGATCTTCGGGCTGTCGCCGCTGTCGGTCGTGCTCCAGCGCGAGATCTTCCTGGACAACATCGCGGTGATGTGGACGCTGCTCGCGTTCTGCCTGGCCGCCTCGCCGAACCGTCATCTGTGGCACCACTTCGCCGCGGGCGTCGCGGCCGCGGCGGCGGTGCTCACCAAGGAGACGATGCTCGTCGTCCTGCCCGCGCTGGTGGTCACCATGTGGCGCCACGGCCACCGCGACACCCGCAAGTTCGCCCTCACCGGAGCCGTCACCGCCTGCGTCCTGATCGGCCTGGCGTATCCGCTCTTCGCCCTGCTCAAGGGGGAGTTGCTCCCCGGCTCCGGGCATGTCTCGCTGTGGGACGGCATCGTGTACCAGATGAGCCGCCCCGGTTCCGGTTTCCTCCTCGACCCCGGCTCCGGCTCGAACGGGGTGCTGCGGTCCTGGCTGTACTACGACCGCGTCCTGCCCCTCGGCGGTCTCGCGGGCGCCGTGCTGCTCATGCTCACCTGGCGCTGGTCGGTGACCGCCCGCGCGCTGGCCGGGCCGGCGCTCACCGTCGGCGTCCTCGCCCTGGTGGCACTGCGGCCGAACGGCTATCTGCCCGCGATGTACGTCATCCAGGCGCTGCCCTTCCTCGCGCTGGTCCTCGCCGGGGGCGCCGCGAGTGTGGCGCACGCGGTGCTGCGCCGGCGGCGGAGCACCGCGGAGATGCCGTACGTCACCTGGGGACGCCGGGCGACGGCGGTCCTGCTGGCGGCGGCGGCCGCCCTGTACGTCGTGCCCCGCTGGTACGACGGCGACCGCACCGCGGTGACCGCCGACGCGAACGCCCCCTACCGGGCGGCGTCCCACTGGCTCGCCACGCGGGTCGAGAACCCCAAGAAGACCCGGGTCCTGGTCGACGACGCCCTCTGGCTCGACCTGGTGCACGACGGGTACCGGCCGGGGCTCGGCGTCATCTGGTTCTACAAGGCCGACCTGGACCCGGCGGTGACGAGGACGATGCCGCGCGGCTGGCGCGACCTCGACTACGTGGTGGCCTCCCCGACGGTACGGCGCGACGCCGCCGACCTGCCCAACGTCGCGGCCGCGATGCAGCACTCGACGCCGGTCGCCACCTTCGGCACCGGCGAGGACCGGATCGAGATCCGTCGGATCCAGGCCGTGGGAGGTCCCCGATGAGCTACGAGTCCACCGTCCCCGAGGAGCTCGGCGGCCCCGCGGTGCGCGCCGCCGAGGTGCCCGAGCCCGGCGCCGTGACCATCGTCGTGCCGACCTTCAACGAGTCCGCGAACGTCCGCGAACTGCTGCGCCGCATCACCGAGTCGGTGCCGGCCCGGCTGCCCTGCGAGGTCGTCTTCGTGGACGACTCCACCGACGACACCCCCGAGGTGATCTCCCGGGCGGCGCAGGACTGCCCGTTCCCGGTTACCGTGCTGCACCGGGAGGAGCCCGTGGGCGGTCTCGGCGGCGCCGTGGTCGAGGGGCTGAAGGCGGCGACCTCCGACTGGGTCGTCGTCATGGACGGCGATCTCCAGCATCCGCCGTCCCTGGTGCCGGAGCTGGTGGCCACGGGCGAGCGGGCGTCCGCCGGGCTCGTCGTCGCGAGCCGCTACGTCGAGGGCGGCAGCCGTGCGGGGCTGGCCGGCGGCTACCGCGTCGCCGTCTCGCGCGGTGCGACCTGGCTCACCAAGGCGCTGTTCCCGGGCAGACTGCGGGGCATCAGCGACCCGATGAGCGGCTTCTTCGCCATCCGGCGCAGCGCGGTCACCGCGGAGGTCCTCCAGCCGCTCGGCTACAAGATCCTCCTCGAACTCGCGGTGCGCAGCCGCCCCCGTGAGGTCACCGAGGTGCCGTTCGTCTTCCAGGACCGGTACGCGGGCGAGTCCAAGTCGACGGCGCGGGAGGGCTTTCGCTTCCTGCGCCACCTGGCCGGGCTGCGCACCGTCTCACCCGTCGCCCGGATGGTGGTCTTCGGCCTGATCGGCGCCACCGGGTTCCTGCCGAACCTGCTCGGTCTGTACGCGCTCACGGCCGCCGGAGTGCACTACCTGCCGGCCGAGATCGTCGCCAACCAGTTCGGGGTCGTCTGGAACTTCCTGCTCATCGAGCATCTGCTGTTCCGCGAGCGGCGCAGGCATCGCAACGGGTGGGACCGTACGGGCCGGTTCGTGCTGCTCGCCAACGCCGATCTGGTGCTGCGCATCCCGCTGATCGCGCTGTTCGTGCGCGAGTTCGGGATGGGTGCGCTGTCCGCGACCGCGCTGGCGCTGGTGATGACGTTCGTCCTGCGCTTCGCGGGGACCGAGGCGCTGGTCTATCTGCCGCGCCGGGGTGCCGGGCCGAAGCGCGAGGGCAGCGACCGCACGGTGGGGAGGGCCGCATGACGTTCCGTTCCAGGGCACGGCGCAGGACGTCCCTGCTGGCCGTGACGGGTCTTGCCGCGGGACTGCTCCTGGTCTCACCGCAGCCCGCCGCCGCGGCGAACCTCGTGCGGAACCCGGGCTTCGAGACGGCGGGTACGGACGGGATGCCGTACTGCTGGGAGAAGTCCGGCTGGGGCGACAACGACTTCGCCTTCTCCACCGTCGCGGACGCCCGTTCCGGCGGCAGGGCGATGAAGGTCGAGCTGACCCGGCGTGCCGACGGCGACCGCAAGGCGCTGATCACCGAGAGCGCTGCCTGTGCGCCGGTGGTCACGGCGGGCAGGCAGTACGACCTCGGGCTCTGGTACCGGTCGACGACCCCGGACGTGTCCCTCACGCTCTTCCGGCACGACGCGACGGCGGGCTGGCAGTACTGGACCGACCTGAAGACGTTGGAGATGGCGGGCGGCTGGACCGAGGCGTCGGTCCGTACGCCCGCGGTGCCGGCCGGCACCGACCGCATCACGTGGGGTGTCTCCGTCTACGGCACCGGGTCCGTGACCACCGACGACTACACGATGGAGCAGGTCGCCGAGGCGCCGCCGCCGGTCCGGTGCACCGCCACGGCCGACCAGTGCGCCAACGGGAGGTGGGACGTGCTGCCCACCCGGAACCCGGTCCGGTCCATGCACTCCGTCGTGCTGAACAACGGCAAGGTGCTGCTGATCGCGGGCTCCGGGAACAGCGAGGAGGCGTTCGGGGCGGGCACGTTCACCTCCGCGGTGTACGACCCGGTGGGGGGCACGTACAAGGTCGTCCCGACGCCGAAGGACATGTTCTGCGCCGGGCACGTCCAGCTGTCCGACGGGCGGGTGCTGGTGATGAGCGGCAACAAGGCGTACCCGGTGGCGGGCGGGCACGGCTACGAGGGGTACCGGGACTCGTACCTCTTCGACCCGGTCACCGAGACGTACAGCAGGACGAACGACATGAACGACGGGCACTGGTACCCGTCGGCGACCGTGCTGGGCAACGGTGACGTGCTCTCCTTCGGCGGACTGCGCGAGGACTCCACCGGGTCGGTGGCCGCCGAGCGCTGGTCGGACGCGGAGCGGCGGTGGCAGCCGCTGTGGAAGGTCAACCAGACCTGGTCGTACTGGGGTCTGTACCCGTCGATGATCCTGATGCAGGACGGCCGCCTGTTCTACTCGGGCAGCCATGTCTTCGGCAACGGCACCCCGGGCACGGGCTCGGCGGTCTACGACTACGACGCCAACACGACGACCGCGGTCCCGGGGCTGCGGAACAAGGACGAGCGCGACCAGTCCGCGAGCGTGCTGCTGCCGCCGGCCCAGGACCAGCGGGTGCTGACGCTCGGCGGCGGCAACATCGACTCCAACCCGGACGCGAACCGGCTGACGGACATCATCGACCTCAAGTCCGCCGACCCGGCGTACGTCGCGGGCCCGCAGATCCCGCAGGGGAAGGTCGACCTCGGCAACGGCAGGGCGGAGCAGACCGGCGCCCAGGGCAAGATGTACGTCTCCGCCGTCCTGCTGCCGGACGGCAAGGTCCTGGAGACCGGCGGTGCCCTGCACAACCGGGCGGACCCGGTCTACGAGTCGTCGATCTTCGATCCGGCGACCTCGGCCTTCGATCCGGTGGCGCCCGACCCGGAGGAGCGCGGCTACCACTCGTCCGCGTTCCTGCTGCCCGACGGCCGGGTGATGACGACGGGCGACAACCCGGGCAACGGCACCTGGAACCACGACGTGTCCGTCTACACCCCGCCGTATCTGCTCAAGGGTCCCCGCCCGGCGATCACTTCGGTGATCGACAAGGAGTGGGTGTACGGCGACACCCAGCGGATCACGGTCGACCGGCCGGTCGCCAGGGCGGAGCTGATCAGGCCGGCGGCGGTGACGCACTCCTCCGACCCGAACCAGCGTTTCGTGGACCTGCCGCTGAGCGTGGACGGGAACAACGTCGACCTGAACGTGACGAGCAACCCGAACCTGGCGCCGCCCGGCTGGTACATGCTCTTCGCGGTCGATGCCAACGGGGTGCCGTCGGTGGCCGAGTGGGTGCACCTCCAGGGGCCGTCCGCCCTGGCCGCGGACGCCCCCTCGGCGCACGTCCACGCCTTCGCCGGCTCGCTGGAGGGCACCGTCCGCGAGCCGGGGCGGAAACGGGCCTCGCAGCAGGTCGGCCCCACCGTCTCCGGCTGCGACCGGCACTACGGGCCGGTCGACGTCTGCGTGCCGACGGTCTTCCCGGGCGGGGTGCGGAAGACGGCGGACGCCCGCTGCGGCTGGCTCAGGACGAACGGGTACGGCCGGCTGAGGGTCAACGGCGGGGACGACCCGCTGGGCCTGGACCGGGACGGGAACGGCACGGCCTGCGGGAAGGGGGACCTGCGGAAGCCGTAGGTCAGCTTCCGAACTCGGCGAGGGCGCGTCCCACGATGGCCTCCAGGCGGTCGTGGTGCGCGCCCCGCCAGTAGGCGCGCCCGCACTCCGCGCACTGGGCGAAGACGTCGTACGACCGGCTGGTGCCGTCTTCGAGCCGGCCGGCGAGCTCCCCCCTGGTCGCCTCCCGGAGCGATCCGTTGCACGCGGTGCACCGCGTCCAGGGGTTCAGGGCGGGGGCGAACCGGCTCAGGACGTCCCGGAGCTGGTCGTCGGGCCGGGTGCTGTAGACGAAGGCGCCGGCCCACAGCTCGCGGCGGCGCAGCAGCCCGCGGTCCCGGCTGAGCAGGACGCGCCGTTCGGCCGCGGAGCGGGTGGCGAGGGCCGGGTCGCCGATGTCGGTGGACTCGTAGGCGGTGTCCACGCCGAGCAGGCGCATCCGGCGGGCCAGGGTCCCGAGGTGGACGTCGAGGAGGAAACGCAGCGGTGCTCCGGGTACGGGCTGCGGGCGCCGGACGGCCCGCACGTGGACGGACTCGCCCGCCGCGGGGATGTGCGACACGGGCACCTCCCGGCCGTCGACGACCAGGGCACCGACCTCGGTGAGCGGGACGCCGAGCGACTCGACGACGTGCCCGAGGGTGGAGGCGCCGTCGGTGACGACGGCGGTGGCGCCGACGCGGCGCGGGGGCGGCACGAACAGGCCCAGTTCGGGGGCGAATTCGACATGGATCTCCGGTCCGTTCACCGGGTCAGGATGCCACGGGCGAACGCCGGTGGCCTCCCGGTTTCGATGCGGGGAGGCCGTGTTCCGGGCAGCCTGTCCGACAACCCGAACTCGCCGCACCAGGCCTAGGGCCTGTCTGACAATTCCCGTCGTCGCCAGGAGGGAGGCAGACGGGAATTGTCAGACAGGCCCTAGTAGGCGACCAGCGAGATGCCGATGTAGTGGGCGACGAACGCCGCGAGGGTCAGGGAGTGGAACACCTCGTGGAAGCCGAACCACCGGGGGGAGGGGTTGGGGCGCTTGAGTCCGTAGATCACGCCGCCGGCGCTGTACAGCAGGCCGCCGACGACGACCAGGACGAGGACCGTCACCCCGCCCGCGTGCAGGAAGTCGGGGAGGAAGAAGACCGCCGCCCAGCCCATGGCGATGTAGCAGGGGGTGTAGAGCCAGCGCGGGGCGCCGACCCAGCACACCCGGAAGAGGATGCCGGCCGCGGCGGCCCCCCAGATGCCCCACAGGAGCCACTGGCCCTTCGCGCCGGGCAGCAGCAGCATCGTCAGCGGTGTGTAGGTGCCCGCGATGATCAGGAAGATGTTCGCGTGGTCGAGCCGGCGCAGCACGCCGTCCATGCGCGGGCTCCAGTCGCCGCGGTGGTAGACGGCGCTCACGCCGAACAGCAGGCAGGCGGTCAGTGTGTAGATCCCGCAGGCGAGCCGGCCGCGGCCGGTGTCGGCGAGGGCGGTGAGCAGCAGGCCCGCGACGAGCACGGCCGGGAACATGCCCAGGTGCAGCCAGCCTCGCAGCCTGGGCTTGACGGGGTGCGGCAGGGGGAGCTCGACGGGGCCGCGGCCGGCGGGCGGCGAGTCCGTGGGCACGTCGGGGACGGGCGCAGTCATACGGCCGATCGTACCTACGGAACCGTAAGTTACGCGTCAGTACGACGTGCCGCTCCGGTCGGCAGCGGCCAGCGTCTCACAGGATGCCGGGGGTCTTCGAGTAGGGGTCGGGGGAGGGGCCCGTCATACGTGCGGGGAAACCTCGGGCGGAGTGGCGATGCTCACGCCGCTCAGGTGGGCGGCCCTCTGGACATATGGGCGGCGGCGTCGGATGATCAAATGAGTGCGGTCGGCACCGGATGAGCGCCCATGAACCATCACCGTGAAGCATCCGGGTCGCGGCCCCCAAGGGGCATTCAACAACAAAACCCCTCATTTAGGAGCAATCGTGGCGCGCGACATCGCGGCTCCCACCGACGTCCCCACCCAGCATCAGGAACTGATCTCGTGGGTGGACGAGATCGCCGAACTGACCCAGCCGGACAGTGTGGTCTGGTGTGACGGATCCGAGGCGGAGTACGAGCGACTGAGCGAGGAGCTCGTCCGCAGGGGCACCTTCCGGAAGCTCGACCCGATCAAGCGCCCCAACTCCTACTACGCCGCCTCCGACCCGACCGATGTCGCACGCGTCGAGGACCGGACGTTCATCTGCTCCGAGAAGGAGGAGGACGCCGGCCCGACCAACCACTGGAAGGCGCCCGCCGAGATGCGGGAGATCTTCCAGGGGCGGGACGGCGAGGGCGGTGTCTTCCGCGGTTCGATGCGCGGCCGCACGATGTACGTCGTCCCGTTCTGCATGGGCCCGCTCGGCTCCGACCTCTCCGCCATCGGCGTCGAGATCACCGACTCCGCCTACGTCGCGGTGTCCATGCGCACCATGACCCGCATGGGCCGGCCGGTCCTGGACGAGCTCGGCTCCGACGGCTTCTTCGTGCGTGCCGTGCACACGCTCGGGGCGCCGCTGGCCGAGGGCGAGCAGGACGTGCCGTGGCCGTGCAACTCCACCAAGTACATCTCGCACTTCCCGGAGACCCGCGAGATCTGGTCCTACGGCTCGGGCTACGGCGGCAACGCCCTCCTCGGCAAGAAGTGCTACGCGCTGCGCATCGCCTCCGTCATGGCGCGCGACGAGGGCTGGCTCGCGGAGCACATGCTCGTCCTGAAGCTGACCCCTCCGCAGGGCGAGCCGAAGTACGTCGCCGCCGCCTTCCCGAGCGCCTGCGGCAAGACCAACCTCGCCATGCTGGAGCCCACGATCTCCGGCTGGACGGTCGAGACGATCGGTGACGACATCGCCTGGATGCGCTTCGGCGAGGACGGCCGCCTGTACGCGATCAACCCCGAAGCCGGGTTCTTCGGCGTCGCCCCGGGCACCGGCGAGCACACCAACGCCAACGCGATCAAGACGCTGTGGGGCAACTCCGTCTTCACCAACGTCGCGCTCACCGACGACAACGACGTCTGGTGGGAGGGCATGACGCAGGAGACCCCCGCCCACCTGACGGACTGGAAGGGCAACGACTGGACGCCGGAGTCCGGCACCCCGGCGGCCCACCCCAACGCCCGCTTCACGACGCCCGCCGCACAGTGCCCGATCATCGCGCCCGAATGGGAGGACCCCAGGGGCGTGCCGATCTCCGCGATCCTCTTCGGCGGCCGCCGCGCCACCGCCGTACCGCTGGTGACCGAGTCCTTCGACTGGAACCACGGCGTCTTCCTCGGCGCGAACGTCGCCTCCGAGAAGACCGCCGCCGCCGAGGGCAAGGTCGGCGAGCTGCGCCGCGACCCCTTCGCCATGCTGCCGTTCTGCGGCTACAACATGGGCGACTACATGGGGCACTGGATCGACGTCGCCAAGGGCAAGGACGCCTCGAAGCTCCCGAAGATCTACTACGTCAACTGGTTCCGCAAGAACGACGAGGGCAAGTTCGTCTGGCCCGGCTTCGGCGAGAACAGCCGTGTGCTGAAGTGGATCGTCGAGCGCCTGGAAGGCACCGCGGCGGGCGTCGAGACGCCGATCGGTGTGCTGCCGGCCAAGGGCGCGCTGGACACCAAGGGGCTGGAACTGTCCGAGTCGGACCTCGACTTCCTGCTCACGGTCGACAAGGAGGTGTGGCGCGAGGAGGCGGCCCTGGTGCCCGAGCACCTCAACACCTTCGGTGAGCACACCCCCACCGAACTGTGGGACGAGTACCGCGCGCTGGTGCAGCGCCTGGGCTGACGCCCCCACTGCTCCGCGGCCGGCCTGTTGCCCTGACCTGCGACGTCGTCAAGGCCGGCCGCGGTGACGACGACACGCCGCACCGGGCAATGCCTTGCCCCGGCGGTCCACGCGGCTGTTTCATGCCCCTCCAGGCGCCCCGCTCGACGCGAGCGGGGCGCTCGTTCCAGCCTGTGGGGGGCACAGTTGAGAACCGCACACAGTCGTGGGCGCACGGTGGCCCTGCTGGCCGCAATCGGGATGACGGGGGCCGGCCTGACAGTGGCCGCGGCACCCGCGGCGCTCGCCGCGACGGACTCCGTGGCCAAGCTGCCGATCTCCTCCTACTCGACCATGGTGATCGACTCCGCGCACGAACGGGTCTACCTCACCGAGGACAGCCGCGGCAGCGCCGACGGCGCCGTCCAGGTCTACGACTTCGCCGGCCGCAAGGTGACCACGCTGTCCTCCAGCGGCCCGGTCTCCGGAATGGCGCTCAGCGAGGACGGCGGCACGCTCTACGCGTCCAACTACGAGATGATCGCCGCCTACGACACGCAGACGCTGGACAGGAGCGTGTACGCCTACACGCCCTGGTACGCCTACTGCGGGCGGCAGGTCGCCCGTTCCGGCGGCAAGGTCTGGTACACGCAGAACTACAACACCGGCGACTGCCACTCGTACACGAACAGCGTCTTCGGCGTCACCGGGGGCACCGCGTACGACACCAAGTGGTCCGCCGGCGGACGCCTCCAGCTGGCGACCGGGGAGGGCGCCCCGGACCGGCTGTTCATGGGGCAGCCGCCCGGCGGCGGCGAGAGCGACCCCTTCCTCACGTCGTTCGACACCGGCGGCGACACCCTGGTGCGGGGCGCCGCCCGCCGGTTCGCGGACGGCGACGGCAAGGGCGCGCTCAACTTCAAGGACATGTCGGTGTCGGCGGACGGCAAGCTGCTCGCGGTCGCCGACGCCGGGTACGGGACGAGGCTGCTCAACACCTTGGACCTGTCCGACGCGGACGGCTCCTACGGGGCGCTGCCCGCCGGTGCCACGGCGTCGGCCGTGGCCTTCAGCGGCGACGGCACCTACCTCGCCCGCGGCGCCGACGCCCCGGGCAGCACGGCCGACCTGCTCGTGCAGAAGGCCGACCCGCGGAGCACGGCCGCGCCGCTGGAGTTCGCCTTCGAGGGCAGCCTCGACGGCAACCGGGTCGCCCCGCGCGGACTGGGCTGGTCCAAGGACGGGACGCGGCTGTTCGCCGTCACCACCGACGCGGCGGGCAGCCAGTACTGGCTGCACGTCATCCAGCCGCCCGCCGCCCAGTACGACTCCCGCTTCACCGGCGGTCTGACGTACTCGCCGGGCAGGGCCGTCGTGGGGGAGCCGCTCGCCGTCCGCGGCCGGCTCACCCTGGACGGCACCGCTCCGGTGGAACCGGTGAAGGTCTCCGCCGTACGCACCGACGCGGACGGCACGCACCGCCTCGCCGCCGTGGAGGCCAAGGCCGACGGCAGCTTCACGGTGCTCGACGAGCCGGACGCGGTGGGGGACGCCACCTACACCGTCTCCTACCTGGGGGACCTCACCCACCGGCCGGCCGAGGACGTCAGCCTGACGGTCCCGGTGGCCAAGGCGCCGACGGCGCTCACGCTGAAAGCCCCGAGCGAGGCAACCCTGGACGGCGGGGTCCGGATCACGGGCACGCTGACCTGGCAGGGGCGGGCCCTGGAGGCCGGTGCCTCCGTGCAGGTGCGGCGCACCGACCGGCTCGGTTCCGGCGCGCTGTCGTCGGTGGCGGTCGGGGCGGACGGCACGTTCACCGTGGAGGACCTGCCGCGGACCACGCGGACGGTCACCTACACCGTGAGCTACGCGGGCGACGCCCTGCACGAGGGGGCGGCGGCCTCGGCGGAGGTCGTGGTGCGCAGGCGCTGAGAGCGGAGGTCGTGGTGCGCGGGCGCGGGCACAGGGTCGTGCTGCCCGTCGGCTGCGTGCTGGGCAGGCGCTGACAGTGCGGGTCGCGCCGCCCGGCGCCGGGAAAGGTGGCGCCCGGTCCGCACGTCGCTGCGGGTGCGCGCGGACCGGGGCCGATCGGGGGAGCCCTGGGTGCTCAGCGGGCGGCGAGCGCCCGGGGGCCGATGGCCGCCGCATGGGCGTCCATGCGCTCGGCCGCCAGGATCGCGGCGGCCGTGTCGGCGCGGGAGGCCGCGACGACCAGGGCGCGGCCGGCGAGCGCGTGCGCCCGCCGGTGGAGCATCGCCGGACGGGGTTCGTGGGCGGCGGCCACGGGGGCCCGCACGGGCGCCGCCCCGCCGCGCAGCCGGGTCACCTGGCCGGCGAGCCGCTCGGCCGCCTGGTCGAGGTCGGCGGAGGGCGCGAGCGCGCGCAGCTCGTCCGTCACCGCGAGCAGGGCCGCCACATGCCCCGCGAGCTGGATGTCCAGCTCCTCCTCGCGGGAGCGGTGCGGGAAGCCGGGGTTGGGGCCGTCCGCCGTGCTGTGGACCGACTTGGAGCGGATCGGTTCGTACATGGGAGGCCTCCTGTGCTGTCAGGAAACCATCCTACCTTGGATTGCGTCTAAAGTTGAGTCGGTTCCCGGTGGCCGGTCGGTGCCCGACCGGCGTGCGCGTCACGGCTGGCCGTAGCCGTCCAGGAAGGTGCCGATGCGGGTGACGGCGGAGGTCAGGTCCGCGACCGACGGCAGGGTGACCACCCGGAAGTGATCCGGTTCGGGCCAGTTGAAGCCCGTGCCCTGGACGACCATGATCTTCTCCTGGCGCAGCAGGTCGAGGACCATCCGCCGGTCGTCCTTGATCTTGAAGACCTTCGGGTCCAGGCGCGGGAAGAGATAGAGCGCGCCCTTCGGCTTCACGCAGCTCACGCCGGGGATCCGGGTCAGCAGCTCGTACGCGACGTCCCGCTGTTCCTTCAGCCGCCCGCCGGGCAGCACCAGTTCGTTGATCGTCTGGCGTCCGCTCAGCGCGGCGACCACGCCGTGCTGCCCTGGCATGTTCGCGCACAGGCGCATGTTCGCCAGGATCGTCAGCCCCTCGATGTACGAGTCGGCGTGGGCCCGCGGCCCCGAGATCGACATCCAGCCGACCCGGTAGCCGGCCACCCGGTAGGACTTGGACATCCCGTTGAAGGTGAGCGTCAGCAGGTCGGGGGCGACGGACGCGGTCGGTGTGTGCGTGGCGCCGTCGTACAGGATCTTGTCGTAGATCTCGTCGGAGCAGACCAGCAGGTTGTGGCGGCGGGCGATGTCGGTCAGCCCGCGCAGCACCGACTCGTCGTACACCGCGCCCGTCGGGTTGTTCGGGTTGATGATGACGATCGCCTTGGTGCGGTCGGTGACCTTGCGCTCCACGTCGGCGAGGTCGGGCATCCAGTCCGACTGCTCGTCGCAGTGGTAGTGGACCGCCGTGCCGCCGGACAGGGACACCGCGGCGGTCCACAGCGGGTAGTCCGGCGCGGGCACGAGGACCTCGTCGCCGTCGTCCAGCAGGCCCTGCATCGCCATGACGATCAGCTCGGACACGCCGTTGCCGATGAAGACGTGCTCGACGTCCGTCTCGATGCCGAGGGTCTGGTTGTGCATCACCACGGCCCGGCGCGCCGCGAGCAGGCCCTTCGCGTCACCGTAGCCGTGGGCCGACGAGACGTTGCGGAGGATGTCCTCCAGGATCTCGGGCGGGCATTCGAATCCGAACGCCGCCGGATTGCCGGTGTTGAGCTTGAGGATGCGGTGGCCTGCCGCTTCCAGCCGCATAGCCTCCTCGAGAACCGGACCCCGGATCTCGTAACAGACATTGGCGAGCTTCGTGGACTGGATCACCTGCATGTCCGTGAGCTTACGGCCGCCCCGGGGGGCGCGGGGGGTGTTTTTCACCACGTGAGACGTCGGGCTTCGGGTGATTTGTCGCTCCGCTACGCCGTAAGCCCTTGCGGTCTCTACAATCCGCGCCCATGTCATGGCAGCACGGCGGACCGGAGAGTCCGCCGAACGTGTACCTCCCCCGCGGCGACGAGGTGACGCCCGCCTACGAGGCGTACGCGGATCCCGCCGCGGCGCACGGCTGGCAGGACACCTACGGTCCCGGGGGCGAAGGGGCGGCGGAAGCCCACGGCGCCGGGGGCGCGGGGGCGCGGGACACGTACGGGGCGCGGACCGAGGGCGGGGGCGCGTACGGCGGTCCGGGCTCGCCCGGCGGGCGGGGAGCGGCCCCCGAGGGCCCCGGCCCCGGTCCGGCGGCGGTCATGGAGATCCACGACGCCCGGGCGCCGGGCGACGGCCCGTCCGCCGGCGAGCCGGGCCGACGCGCCCGGCTGCTGGTGCGGCGGCGCCGCACCCGACTGCTGCGCCTGGTGGGTGCCGGCCTCGGCGCGGTCTGTGCCGTGCTGCTCGCGGCGCTGCTCGCCGGGGTCTTCGGCTCCGGGTCGTCGCCCGCGCCGCGGCCCCGCGGGGAGGGCGCCGAGATGGACACCGGCACCGGTACCGGCAGGGAGACCGGCACGGGCACCGGTACGCGGGAGGCGTCCGCGCCCGGGGGCTCCCCGGAGCGTCCTTCCGCCGCCGCGGAACCGACGTCGGCCTCCCCGGCACCCGCGTCCACGGCTCCGGCGTCCCCGGTCGTCGGCCCGTCCGCGAGCGTCACGGAAGCCGCGGAGCCGAAGGTTCCCGCGGGGAGCGTCCCGGCGAGTCCCACGAGCGCCGCGTCGACCGAACCGACACGCAACGGCGCGGACGGCAGGCCGGGTCGCGGATCCGGCTCCACCAAGCGACCCAAGTAGCCGGAAAACGCCGTTCGCGGCCGGAAACAGCTCCTTGCCGCCCCGCCGGGGGCCCCTCACAATGCGCATGACAAACAGGAGTCGGCTGGAAGACCTCCGGCCACCCACCCATGTCGCACAACAGAAAACAGAGGGGACCCCCACATGAGAAAGCCTCTCGTCGCCGCGCTCTTCGCCCTGGTGATCGCCGGGGCCGGCGCGGCACCCGCGGTCGCGGCGCCCGCGCCCGCCCCGGCCGGGCGGACGGCACCCGCGCCGGCCGTGCAGGCGCCGGCCGTGCAGGCGGTGAACTACGCCGGCACCGTCGCGCTCAGCAACTGTTCCGGCTCCGTCGTGCGGATGCCGGGATCGGAGGACGACGACCCCGCGCTCGTGCTCTCCAACGGCCACTGTCTGGAGACCGGCTTCCCGGCCGCGGGCGAGGTCGTCGTCGACCAGCCCTCCAGCCGCTCCTTCGGCCTGCTCAACTCCGCGGGCACCCGGGTCGCGACCCTGCGCGCCAGCAAGATCGCGTACGCGACGATGACCGACACGGACATCTCGATCTACCAGCTCACCCGCACCTACGCGCAGATCAGGGCCTCGTACGGCATCAGCGCGCTGACGCTCGACGCGGCGCACCCCGTCGCCGGGACCGCGATCAAGGTCGTGTCCGGCTACTGGAAGCGGATCTACAGCTGCAACATCGACGGCTTCGTGTACCGCCTGAAGGAGGGGGAGTGGACCTGGAAGGACTCGGTCCGCTACACCTCCGCCTGCAACACCATCGGCGGCACGTCGGGTTCGCCGGTCGTCGACAACACCACCGGCAAGGTCGTCGCCGTCAACAACACCGGCAACGAGGACGGCGCCCGCTGCACGGACAACAACCCGTGCGAGGTCGACGCGAGCGGCAACGTCACCGTCCGCCAGGGCATCAACTACGCCCAGGAGACCTACCAGATCGTGCCGTGCGTCGGGATCGACAACAAGATCGACCTGAGCCGCAGCGGGTGCACCCTGCCCAAGCCGTAGGCGTCCGGCGGGCGGTCACGTCGTACGGCGGACCGCCCGCCCGGCCAGGACACCCGTCCGCCGCCCGTCCTCGATCACGAAACGGCCGTCGACGAGGACGTGCGGGATGCCGGCCGGCAGGGTGCGCGGCGCCTCGAAGGTCGACCCCGCGGCGACCGTGTCCGGGTCGAAGAGGACGAGGTCGGCGCGGTAGCCCTCGCGCACGAGTCCGCGGTCGGGCAGCCGCAGCCGGGCGGCGGGCCGCGCGGTCAGGTGGGCGACGCACTCCTCCAGGGAGAGGACGCCCAACTCCCTTACGTAGTGGCCCAGATAGTGCGGGAAGGTGCCGTACGCGCGCGGGTGCGGCTTGTCGCCCCGCAGGATGCCGTCGGAACCGCCGGTGTGCACCCGGTGCCGCATGATCGCGCGGACGTTCTCCTCGTGGCCGACGTGCTGGAGGATCGTCGGGCCGAGGCCGTCGGCGATCAGCAGCCGGCGGGCCGTGGTCCACGGGGCCTCGCCGCGGCGGGCCGCGGACTCCTGGACGGTGCAGCCCACGTACGGCGCGAGAGCGGGGTCGCCGACGCCGGAGATCTCGATCGTGTCCCACTCGACCGGCACGCCGTGGCAGCCGTCGGCGCCAACGACCTCCATGTCGTGCCGGATCCGCTCGGCCGTCGCGTCGTCCGCGAGGCGGGCCAGGACCGCCTCCGGGCCGCCCTCGCCCGCCCAGCTCGGCAGCAGCGCCACGAGGGTGGTGCAGCCGGGGGTGTAGGGGTACGTGTCCAGGCTGATGTCGGCGCCCGCGGCGAGCGCGTCGTCCAGCAGGGCGAGCAGGTCCGGGGCCTTCCCCCTGTTCACGCCGAAGTTCATCGTGGCGTGGGCGAGATGCAGCGGGCAGCCCGCCTCCCGGGTGAGGGCCACCATCTCCTCGTACGCCTCCAGGGCGCCCGCCCCGTACGAGCGGTGGTGGGGGCAGTAGTAGCCGCCGTGCTCGGCCACCACCCGGCACAGCTCGGTGAGTTCGGCGTCCTTCGCGTACATGCCGGGGGTGTACGTCAGCCCTGAGGACATGCCGACGGCTCCCTCGCGCATGCCCTCCGCGACCAGGCGCCGCATGCGGTCCAGTTCACGACGCGTGGCCTCGCGGTCGTCCCAGCCGACGGCGAGCATCCGGACCGTGCCCTGCGGGATGAGGTACGCCGCGTTGACGGCGATGCCCTCGCCGTCGAAGCCGTGGTCGAGCCGGTCCAGGTACTCGCCGACCGAGCGCCAGGTGAAGTCGATGTCGTCGCCGGGGCCGTTCCAGCCGGTGATCGCGCGGCGGACCTCGGTCAGGGTGCGGTCGTCGACGGGGGCGTACGACAGGCCGTCCTGGCCGATGACCTCCAGGGTCACGCCCTGGGCGGCCTTGGCGCTGTGGTCCGGGTCGGTGAGGAGGGCGAGGTCGCTGTGCGCGTGCATGTCGATGAAGCCGGGGGAGAGGGCGAGGCCGTCCGCCTCCACGGTTCGGGTCCCCCGGGGGAGGGGGCCGTCCCTGCGGATCTCCGTGATCCTGCCGTGCCGGATGCCTACGTCGGCCCGGTACGGTGCCTGGCCGGTGCCGTCCACGACGGTGGCGTCTCTGATCACCAGGTCCATGGTGGGCGTCTCCTTCCGCGCCTGCGGCGCGTGTTTCCGGGCTGCGCCCGCGCTGTCTCTTTCCCGCGCTCCGCGCGGTGCCTGCCCACCCACGGCCACCCGTCTCGGCCCGTTTCCTCGGCTCCGCCGAGAGCAGGCGTGCTCCGCGCGGTGCCTGCCCGCTCACGGCCACCCGTCTCGGCCCGTTTCCTCAGCTCCGCCGAGAGCAGGCCGGGTGGAGGGGTCAGAAGAACGTCCGTACGTATTCCGTCACCGTGCCGTCCGGTTCGGCCACGGGGATCAGCTGCCACTTGTCGAAGGACGTGCACGGGTGGGAGAGGCCCATGCCCAGCCAGTCGCCGACGCACAGGTCCGTCCCGGGGGCGGTGCTCAGCCAGGTGTGCTGGTCGGAGAGGCCGGTGACCGTGACGCCTGCGGCCGGGCGTTCGGTGCCGTCGCGGCGGATCACCTGCGCCGTCGGCAGGTCCAGGTCGTAGGCGGCGTCGCGCTTGCCCGCGTTGGCGAAGGCCTGCCCGGCGGACGGGCGGGAGACCACCTGCGCCCAGAGACGGAAGGCGGGCTGGAGCGCGCCCTCCTCCGGGACGCGGGTGAAGGGGGTGAGCCTGCGGTAGTGACCGTCGTCGTGCGAGACGTACGCGCCGGAGCGCAGCAGCTTCAGCACCGGCAGGGACAGCTCGGGGAGCTCCGCGAAGACGTCCGCCACCGCGTCGAACCAGGCGCTGCCCCCGGCACTGACGATGATCCCGTCGACGTCCTCGAAGTCGGCGCCCCGGTCCGCGCGCAGGCCCTCGAAGCGGCCCGCCCGGTCGAAGTCCGCCGCCAGGGCGGTGAGGCGGCGCAGCCAGGCGCGGACGCGGTCCCCGGTCGCGTCCGGGACCTCGCCCTCGTAACCCGCCACGCCGACCAGCCGCAGCGTGGACGTGGCGGCGACCGCGTCCGCGACCGCCGCGCAGTCCGCCTCCGTGCGGGCGCCGGTGCGGGCGCCCTCACCGGCGGCGAGTTCGACCACGACGTCCACGGAACGCGCCGTGCCCCGCAGCGCGGCGTCCATCAGCTCGACGCCGCGCACCGAGTCGGCGTAGCAGACGAAGCGGAAGGTCGGGTCGGCGGCGAGTTCCGCGGCGATCCAGCGCAGGGCGGACGCGTCGACCAGTTCGTTGGCGAGGAAGATCCGCCGGATGCCGAACTCCCGTGCCACACGCACCTGATGGGGCACCGCGAGGGTGATGCCCCAGGCGCCGTGCTCGATCTGCCGCCGGAACAGCTGCGGGGCCATGGAGGTCTTGCCGTGCGGGGCGAAGGCCAGGCCGTGGCGGGCCGCGTACGTCTCCATGAGCCGGAGGTTGTGCCGCAGTCCTTCGGCGGAGAGGGCGAGGACGGGGGTGGTGAACCCGTCGGTGAAGAGATTGCGGCGCTGGGCGGCCAGCTCGCCGACGGTCAGGCCCTCGGCGTCCGGGGGGAGGCCCTTGAAGCGGTGGTCGACGCGGTCCGCCGCCAGGCGGGCGACGGCTTCGGCGGCGGTGGTGTCGGCGGCCATGGAGCCTCCTCGTCAGGGTCCGTTGCATTATGTGCAACGACCATTGCGTATGTCGCTCACTGCTGTCTAACATCCCAGCCAACGCAGGGTCAACGGTGCCGTGGACCCGGAGCAAGCGAGGAGTCTGATCCCACGTGACCACCAACGGACCCGCATCCGCCGGGCACCGCGCCGCCAACGGCCGCCCCGGCCCGGTCGAGGTGGTCGCACTCGGCGAGTCCATGGTCACGTTCCTGCCGTCCCGGCCGGGCCGCCTCGCCGACGTGCCCTCCTTCGAGCGGGGCATCGGCGGCGCCGAGTCCAACGTCGCGTGCGTGCTCGCCTCCGCCGGGCACAGCGCGCGCTGGGTCAGCCGGGTGGGCGCCGACGGCTTCGGCGACCACCTCGTCGAGGCGGTCACCGCCTACGGCGTCGACACCTCCGCCGTCCGCCGCGACCCCGCCCGCCCCACCGGCGTCTACTTCCGCACGGCGGGCGACCGGGCCACCGACGCCCACGAGGTGGCGTACTACCGCACCGGGTCCGCAGCCTCCGCGATGTCCGCGGACACCGTCGACCTGGACGCCGTCCGCTCGGGCCGGGTGCTCCACCTCTCCGGCATCACCGCCGCCCTCTCCGACGACTGCCTCCACCTCCTCCGCGAGCTGACCTCCCCCCGGCCCGGCCGCCCCCTGGTCTCCTTCGACGTCAACCACCGCGTGCACCTGTGGCAGCACCGGGAACCGGGCAGCGTCCTCCTGGACCTCGCCCGCGGCAGCGACCTCGTCTTCGTCGGCGAGGACGAGGCCGAAGCCGCCTGGGGCGTCACCGGCGGCCCGGCCGCCGTGCGCGCCGCGCTGCCCGAACCCGCCACGCTGGTCGTGAAGCAGGGCCCCCGGGGCGCCACCCTCTTCGACGGCGACACCGCGACCTTCGTCCCCTCACCGCGCGTCGACGTGGTCGCCCCCGTCGGCGCCGGCGACGCCTTCGCCGCCGGCTTCCTCTCCGCCACCCTGCGCGGACTGCCCGCCCGCGAGCGGCTGCGCCACGGCCACCTGACGGCCGCCGCCGCCCTCACCGTCCCCGGCGACCTCGCCGCGCCCTGCGCCCGAGGCCACGCCGACCGCCTGGCCGCCCTGGACGACGACGCGTGGGGGAGACTTCGACTCGGCCCCGGCTGGACCCAAGCCGCTCCACGGGCCCAGGAGGAGGTACGCACCCCATGAGCCAGACCGTCGACCGAGCACTGAGCATCCTGCCGCTGCTCGCCGAAGGGCCCGCCGACCTCGGGCAGGTCGCCGAGCGCCTCGGCGTCCACAAGTCCACGGCGCTCCGGCTCCTGCGCACGCTGCACGAGCACGGTCTTGTCTACCGCCAGTCCGACCAGCGCTACCGCCTCGGTGCCCGGCTCTTCGCGCTCGCCCAGGAAGCCGTGGAGAACCTGGACATCCGGGAGATCGCCCACCCCCACCTCGTCCGCCTCAACGAGGACTGCGGGCACACCGTCCACCTCGCGGTGTACGAGGAGAGCGAGGTGCTCTACATCGACAAGGTGGAGAGCCGCTACCCGGTGCGCATGTACTCGCGGATCGGCAAGCCGGTGGCCATCACCGTCGCCGCCGTGGCCAAGCTGCTCCTCGCCGACCTGCCCGAGGCCGAACGCCGCCAGCTCGCGGAGAAGTTCGACTACCCCATGTACACGGCCCGTTCGACCCCCAGCGCCCCCGCCTTCCTCAAGGAGCTGGCGACGGTGCGCGAACAGGGCTGGGCCACCGACCTCGGCGGCCACGAGGAGTCCATCAACTGCGTCGGCGCCCCCATCAGGGGCGCCGACGGACGGGTCGTCGCCGCGATGTCGGTGTCCGCCCCGAACGTCGTCGTCACCGCCGACGAACTCCTCACGCTGCTCCCGCTGGTGCGCCGTACCGCGGACGCCATCAGCCGCGAGTACTCCGGCAAGACCCCAGCAAAGGACCCCGCATGACCGAGAAGACCGCGCTCACCCCCTCGACGCACACCACCCCGCCCGCCAGGTTCTCGCACGGCGTCCGCAAGGGGAACATCCTCCAGGTCGCCGGCCAGGTCGGCTTCCTGCCCGCCGTCGAGGGGCAGCCCCCGACGCCCGTCGGGCCCGGCCTGCGCGAGCAGACCCTCCAGACCCTCGCCAACGTCAAGGCGATCCTCGAAGAGGGGGGCGCGACCTGGGACGACGTGATGATGATCCGCGTCTACCTCACGGACGTCGACCACTTCGCCGAGATGAACGGCATCTACAACAGCTACTTCGAGGAGCAGGGCCTCACCGCGCCCCCCGCCGCCCGCACGACGGTCTACGTCGGCCTGCCGGCCGGACTCCTCATCGAGATCGACGCGCTCGCCGTCCTCGGCTGACGCTCCCTCAGCACCCCGACTCCCGCACACCGTACGTCGTCACGGTGCGGCGCGCCCGTCATCTCCGGGGCGCCGCACCGCGATCCCCCCTGCCCGAAAGCCTCATGCACTTACGAAACAGAGGACCACCATGTCGTCCCCCCTGCTCGCAGCGCCGGCACCCGCCCCCGAGACCCCACCCCACACCGGCGGCCTGCTCCTCCTCCTCGACGGCACAGCCGGTCTGCTCACGGTGGCCGCCCTCGGCATCGCCCTGCTCCTGCTGCTGATCATCAAGGTCCGCCTCCAGCCGTTCGTCGCCCTGCTCGCCGTCTCCATAGCCGTCGGCCTCGCCGCCGGACTGTCCGTCACCGAACTCTTCGGCACCGTCCAGAAGTCCACGGCCGTCTCCGTCATCGAGTCCGGTATGGGCGGCATCCTCGGGCACGTCGCGATCATCATCGGCCTCGGCACCATGCTCGGCGCGATCCTCGAAGTCTCCGGCGGCGCCGAGGTGCTGGCGTCCCGGCTGCTGAACCTCTTCGGGGAGAAGCGGGCGCCCCTGGCCATGGGGCTCACCGGCCTCATCTTCGGCATCCCGGTCTTCTTCGACGTCGGCATCTTCGTCCTGGCGCCGATCGTCTACGCCGCCGCCAAGCTCCCCCAGGACTCCGACGAGCTCCGTCCCGGGGGGACCCCCAACGGAAAGTCGATCCTGCTGTACTGCATGCCGCTGCTCGCCGGGTTGTCGATGACCCACGCGTTCCTGCCCCCGCACCCGGGACCCGTCGCCGCCGCGGGCCTGCTGCACGTCCAGCTCGGCTGGGTCATCCTCATGGGCATCGTCTGCGGCATCCCCGCCGTGCTCGCCGCCTGGGTCTTCTCGGCCTGGATCGGCAAGCGGATCTTCGTCCCCGTGCCGCAGGACATGGTCGAGGCCGCCGAGGAGGCCAAGCTCGCCGTCGTCGAGGAGCAGCGCGCCGCGGGTGTCGAGCCGCCGGAGAAGGCCGTGCCGCTCGGCACGGTCCTCGGCATCATCGGCACGCCGCTGGTGCTGATCCTCGCCGCGACGTTCTCCTCGATCGCGTTCGACCCGTCCACCGGCCGCTCGGTCGTCGAATTCTTCGGCAGCCCCTTCGTCGCCCTCACCATCGCCCTGCTGCTCGCCTACTACCTGCTGGGCATCCGGCGCGGCTGGTCCCGCAAGTCCCTGGAGCGGGTGTCGACTTCGTCCCTGAAGCCGGTCGGCAACATCCTGCTGGTCGTCGGCGCGGGCGGCGTCTTCGGCGCCGTGCTGAAGGCGAGCGGCGTCGCGCAGGCGCTGTCGGACACCTTCAACGACGTGGGTCTGCCGGTGCTGGTCCTCGCCTACCTGATCTCCCTGGTGCTGCGCGTCGCCCAGGGCTCGGCGACCGTCGCCATCGTCACCACGGCCGGGATCGTCGCCCCGCTGCTGGCCGACGGCGGCCACTCGCAGGCCTTCGTCGCGCTGGTCATCATGGCCATCTCGGCCGGCTCCATCTTCGCCTCGCACGTCAACGACGGCGGCTTCTGGATGGTCGCGAAGTACTTCGGCATCACCGAACGCGACACCCTCAAGTCGTGGACGGTGCTGGAGTCCGTGCTGTCGGTGGCCGGCTTCGCGGTGGCGGCGGTTCTCAGCCTCTTCGTATAACAGCCGTGCAGCTAAACGGGGGCTGGCTGTGCCGGGCACAGGATCTTCGACCATACTGCCCGCTGTGGAGCAGCGCATAGGTTCGAGCAGCCAGTCCCCGGACGTGCCCGTCGTGCCCGTCGTCCCCGCCGCCGCGGTCGATCCGGCGTACGTCCCCGGGATCACGTCACCCGCGCCCGTGAAGCCGCAGGACCCGGCCGAAGAGGCCGGGACGGAGGCCGGTCCCGTCGACGCGGGGTCCGAGCCGGCACCCGAGGAGCCGGCTCCCGCGGACGCCCCCGACCCCGCCGCCGGGACGGAGACGGCCGACGCCGCCCCCGCCGACGAGGACGGCGAACCGGACGGTCCCGTCTTCGAGGCGGCCGACCGGCGCGCCTCGGTCCGGGCCGACCACCGCGGCGTGGTGCTGCGGCTGGACGACCAGGAGGCCGAGTTCCGCTGGGACGAGATCGGCGCCGTCGAGACCGAGTTGCCGCGCTGGGGCAAGCGGTTCACGGTCACCGTGCACACGCCCGACCGCCGCTGGTACCCGGTCGAGATCGAGGCGGCGGCGCGGGCGCGTTTCCCGGAGTGGGAGAGGCAGCTCGACGCGGTCCTCGACGCCTACTTCCAGGAGTGACGACTTCCGGGAGTGACGTACTCCCGGAAGTGACGTGCTCCCGGAAGCCACGCACTCCCGGGAGCGACGCCGGTCAGCTCGCGCAGTACTGCGCCTGTTTGCCGATCGAGCGGTACATGCAGTCAGCGTTCTCCAGGAGTTGCAGCACCGCGTCCCGGTTGCGAGAGGTCTCCCGCTCGATGACCTCGTCGGGCGGGTAGAAGCCGCCGCCCCCGGAGCTCGGGTACATCTCGAAGGTGTACGCGAAGATCTTCTGGGTGCCCCAGAGATAGTCGTCGATGGAACCGTCGGTGATGTACAGGTCGCTGGACTGCTCGGCCGTGTAGCCGTTGCTGGCGCCCATCTTCTGGCCGACGGTCGCGAAGGCGTTGCGGTCGTCCGCCGTCATGCCCGTCGTGGTGTCGGAGTACGTGTACCCGAAGGGCCACAGCACCAGTTCGCTGTACGTGTGGAAGTCGATTCCGGCCGTGATCTGCTGCTTCCCGCCGACGACCCGGCCGCGGACGAAGTCGGCGACGACCTTCACCTCGGGCGCGGACTCGGGAGCGGAGCCCCGGTAGGTCTCCGACGAGGTGGAGCCCGACGAGCCACCGCAGCAGCCCCACTTGAAGTTCCAGTTGCGGTTCAGGTCGGTGCCGACGTACGAACTGCCGCTGTTGGGCTGGCGGTTCTTGCGCCAGGAGCGGTACGAGCCGGACGCGATGTCGTACTCCCCGCCGTCCGGGTTGAGGTCCGGGACGATCCAGATCTCGCGGTTGTTCACCATGTTCGTCACGCGGGAGTCGGAGCCGTAGCCCGCGCCCAGCTCGCGCAGCAGGTAGAGCGCCATCTCGACGGTCAGGTGCTCACGGGCGTGCTGGTGGAAGGTGAACAGCACCTCCGGCTCGGCCTCGTCGCTCGCGACGTTGTCGCTGACCTTGATGGCGACGATGTCCCGGCCCTGGTAGGACTTGCCGATCACCCGCTTGCTCATGATGCCCGGGTAGGCGGCGAGCCGCTGGTTGATCTCCGTGTTCATCTCGGCGTAGTTGTGGTACTTCGAGTCCGCCGACGGGAAGTCCAGGAGCCGCACGTCGGAGCCGTCGGTCCGGTCCGGCGCCGAGCCCAGGGGCGAGACGTCGTAGCCGAGCTTCCGCAGCTTCCTGATCTGGTCCGCGCGGCCCGAGACGACGACGGTCTCCTCGTCGGCCTCGTCCACGGTGACGCCGGTGCGCTGAATGGCCGTACGCGTCACGGGCGTGGTGCTCTGGTGGATCTCGTACTGGCGGATGTCGTCCGCCGAGGGTGCCGAGGCCCGCGCCCCTGTCGCCGTGGCGTCGGTGGCCGTGGCGGTGATCGGGGCGGCGAGGGCGAGGGTGAGGAGCGTGGCGAGGGCGGCGGTGCGCCGGCCTCTTCCGGCGCCGCTGCCTCGTATGCGAAGTCGCATGAAGTCTCCTAGATTCTCCAGGGAATCCGGGGTCTCCGGATGTGGGGAGTGGAGCGGGGGGTGGTCCATGGCGACGTGCCTGGTGCGGGTGTGGCGCTCATCGTGAGCGGCTGGCATGGTCAGGTCAAGAAGGTGTGGGTGGCCGGTGGCGGGAACCGGCCGAAAATCAGCCGGGCACTGTACGCGGGGGCCGCCCGGTCCGGGACTGTACGCGTGCGGCCCGGCCCCGCACCGCAGACACGGCCGCGCACCCGCTCGACCGGGTCTCCGCACCGCACGCCCTCTTGTGTTCCCGGCCCCTTTGCGCTTCCTTGAACGACATGTCGGAGACCACTGGGAAGTCAGCGTCCGCGGAGGTCACCTCCCTACCCCGGAAGTCCAGTTGGAAGTACATCGGGCCGGGGATCGTCGTCGCGGCGACGGGCGTGGGTGCCGGCGACCTCGTCGCCACGCTCATCGCGGGCAGCAACTTCGGCTACACGCTGCTGTGGGCCGCCGTCATAGGCTGCCTGGTCAAGATCTCCCTGGCCGAGGCAGCCGGCCGCTGGCACCTGTCCACGGGCCGCACCCTCTTCGACGGCTGGGCGAGCCTCGGCCGCTGGACGTCCTGGTTCTTCGTCGGCTACGTCGTGATCTGGGGCTTCGTCTACGGCGCGGCGGCGATGTCCTCCTCGGGGCTGCCGCTCCAGGCCCTCTTCCCGGACGTCATGGGCCTCAAGTGGTGGGCCATCCTCACCGGGCTGGTCGGCCTGGCCTTCGTCTGGTTCAACAAGTACGCCGTCTTCGAGAAGGTCATGACCGTCCTGGTGGGCGTCATGTTCGCCGTCACGGTCTACCTGGCGATCCGCGTCACCCCGAATCTGGGCGACGCGTTCGCCGGCCTGCTCCCCGTCCTGCCCGACGAGAAGGACTCGGTCCTCAACACGCTCGGCCTGATCGGCGGCGTCGGCGGCACGATCACGCTCGCCGCGTACGGCTACTGGGTCAACGCCAAGGGCTGGACGAACACCGGGTGGATCAAGGTGATGCGCCTCGACAACCGCGTCGCCTACATCACCACCGGCATCTTCGTCGTCGCGATGCTCTTCGTCGGCGCGGAACTCCTGCACTCGGCGAACGTGGCCATCGCCTCCGGCGACCAGGGACTGATCCAGCTCAGCGACATCCTGGAGGACGAGTACGGCACGGCGACGGCCAAGTTCTTCCTGATCGGCTTCTTCGCCACGTCGTTCACCTCGCTGATCGGCGTCTGGCACGGGGTGAGCCTGATGTTCGCGGACTTCGTGGAACGCTTCCGCAAGGACCGGGCGGCAGGGGCGGCCCCCGGCGACGGGCCGTCCCCGGCGCCCGGGGCCTCCGGCGAGGAGGTGGCGTCCGGTGCCCGGGAGAAGTCCTGGCCCTTCCGCGCGTACCTCCTGTGGCTGACCTTCCCGCCGATGGTGCTGCTGTTCGAGGGCCAGCCCTTCCGCCTGATCATCCTGTACGGAGTCCTGGGCGCCGCGTTCCTGCCCTTCCTCGCCCTCACCCTGATGTGGCTGCTCAACTCGGCCCGGACGCCCGCGGAATGGCGCAACGGCATGCTGAGCAACGCGATGCTGGCCGCCGCGGGACTGCTCTTCCTGGTCCTGTGCGTGAAGCAGATCTGGGACCAGCCGTGGTCGGAGTTCTTCTGACCACCGCCGGGCGGCTCAGAGAAGGTGGTCGGCCTTGCCGGCCTTGATGTCCCGGATCAGCGTACGGAGCGCTTCCCGGGAGTCGGTGAGGTAGGCGTCCTCGGCCCCGGCTATGGCGATGTAGGCGTTGTCGTTTTCGTCGGTGCCGAGGCGGAAACAGCTGGCCCCCTCTCCGCAGAAGGGTTCCTCCCAGGTGATCCGGTCCATTGCGGTCTCCTCACAGGCTGTTGGCGATCTCGTGGATGAAGTCGCGTGACGCCTCGGGCGTCAGGGCGATGCCCTCCATCCAGTCCAAGTGGGCACGGTACTTTGCCAACTGCGCCTCGTCGCCGAGGAATTCCGGGCCGTGCGAGCTGTCGACCTGGGCGGTGTCGAGCTGCGGTACGGGTGCGTGCAGGTAGTTGACCGTCTGCCCGGCGCCGGGGAACGTCCCGGCCGAGAACGGGATGACCTGCACGCGCACGGCGGGCCGCTCGGACACGTGGATCAGGTGCAGGAGCTGGGCGCGGGCCACCTTGCGGCCCCCGAACTGCATCCGCAGGGCGGCTTCGTGGACGAGGCCCACGTACTCGGGCGGGTGCTCGCCCTCCAGTACCTGCTGCCGCTCGACGCGGTACGCCAGACGCAGCGCGACCTCGTGCTCGGGCAACGGCGGCAGGACAGCCCGGAAGAGTTCGAGCGCGTGGTCACTGGTCTGGAAGAGCCCGGGGATGTGTGCCGTGTGCGCGGTGCGCATCCGTACGGCGTACGACTCCAGTTCGGCGATGTCCAGGAGGCCGGGGGAGAGCGCGCCACGGTAACGCTCCCACCAGCCGCGGCCGACGGGACGGGCCATGGCCACCAGGGCCCCGATGTACGCCTGGTCCGAGCAGTCGCAGTTGCATGCCAGGGTGCGCAGGCGCTCCGGGCTGATGGTGCGGATGCCGGTCTCGATGTTGGAGATCTTCGCGCGGTCGACACCCAGAAGTCCCGCAGCCTGGTCCGCCGTTATGCCCGCGGCCATCCGCATCTTGCGCAGTTCGCTGCCCAGGCGCCGCTGACGTTCGGTGGTGACTGTCCTCGCTGGCATGACTTCCCTTCCGCGATGTCGTCAGCAGTCTGACGCCACAGACGATCTCAGGGCCACGAATGGGTCAATCTCACCAACTACGTGGCAATGTAACCATGACTATCCGTACAGTCGGTGACGCACCCGCTACTCGCGGCAGCCGGAAGTGCATCGCGTGAGCCTGCCCGCGTACTCCTCCCCTGGGAGGGGCGGGCCCGCGCCAGGGGGACAGGCCACTACTGCCGTCGAGGTGACGTCATCCGCGTACGACCACAGGAGCCCGTATGTCCCGCTGTCCGCTGGCGACCGCCTACCCCGCCGACCCGACCGCCCCGAGCCCGGAGACCCTGGCCTACAGCCTCACCCTGCCGGCGGCCCTGGCCAGCCCGAAGCTCGCGAGAGCGGCGACGCGGGCCTTCCTGGCCGCACACGACCTGCACCGGATGATGGACGCGGGTCTCCAGGCGGTCGGTGAACTGACGGCCGTGGCCTGTCAGTTCACGGAGTCGGTGGAGTTCTACCTGGCGCTCCGATACCGGGCCGAGGCGCTGCGCGTGATCGTCTACGACAGTCACCCGCCGCACGCGCACCCCCGGTTGGCAGAGGAGTGCGCCACGCGCCGCCGGGCGGCCCTGCGCGTCCTGGCCTGCGTCTGCCGGGCCTGCGACGGCGACTGGGGCTTCGGCAAGGCCCGCGAACCGGCCGGCGGAACCCGCATATGGGCGACGCTGCCGAGGGCCGGCGCGACGGCGTACGGCAGGGAAGATGTGGGAGGAGGCAACGGATGAGAAGGCTCGACGAGCGGTCGTGGGCCGATGCGCTCGGCATGTACGCGCGCAGGTACAGCATCGCCAAGGTGACGAGCAGGGAGCACCACGACTGGGCGCTCGACGTGAACACCCTGATGCATGGCGATACACCCGACAACCGCGGCTGGAGTACCGAGGACTGCCTCGTGGGCGAGCTCGAGAGGCTGGATGATCCGTACTACCCCTTCGCCCTGCGGCCCGACGACCCCGCTACGACGGGCGCTTGGAGGTCCCACCTGGCCGAGATCCCGCGCGCCTCCGCCATGCGGTTCCTCGTGGCCCTCTCCACGCTCTGGCTCAACGTCGAGAACGAGGAGGACTTCGAGGAACGCAGGGCGGGCTTGGAGGACAAGGCCGACGTCATCCTGTCCCGTTTTCCGGACGGTTCCCACTTCTTCGCCAACACCGGCCGCCACAGCGAGAACCTCGACTACTACAAACGCATCTCTGGTTGCGACCCGATCTCGTTCCACGTCTGGGATCTCGGTCTGATCCTGGTCTCCGAGACAGAGGTCGGCATGGTGTGGTCGTTCCACGCATGGTGACAGGACTGAGGAGCTAGGAGAAACCGATGGCAGCTCTCCACGAGAGGGCGTGGGCCGACGCCCTGAGCATGTACGCGCACCGACTGACCATCGCCAAGGTGACGCGCAGAGAGCACGAGGACTGGGCACTCGACGTGGGCACTCTGATGCGTGGAGACGCGCCGGACGCTCGCGGCTGGCACGTCAACGATGCCTTCGCCGAGGAGTTCGAAAGGCTCGACGATCCCTTCTACCCGTTCGTCGAAGTTCCGGTGGACCATGCGGTCGATCGCCTCAAGCTCCGCTTGACCGAAATTTCACGGACCTCCGCTCGACGCTTTCTCGTCGCACTGTCCACGCTGTGGCTCAATGTTGAGAAAGTTCCGGATTTCGAAGCGCGCAGGCCGGGGCTGGAGGACGACGCCGATGTCATCCTGTCGCGGTTCCCGGAAGGGTCGGCCTTCTACGCCAACACCGGTCGGGACAGCCGGAACATGGACTACTACCAGCGCATCAGCTGTTGCTCGCCGGTCTCATCGTACGACTGGGATCTCGGTTTGGTCCTGGTGTCCAGGATGGAGGTCGGGATGGTCTGGTCCTTCGACCCGAAATGATGTGAACGCGTACCCCGAACGCCCTCCCCCGGAAAATCTCCCGGAAGAGGGCGTCCGTGCCGGCCGGGGTCAGAGGCCGTGCACGTGCGGACCCACCGCGTTGGACCACGCGTTGCCCGCCGACGCGTCCCAGTTCGTGGACCAGGTCATCGCGCCGCGCAGGGACGGGTAGGTCCTGGACGGCTTGAACGTGCCGCAGTTCGTGCCCTTCGCGAGGCAGTCGAGGGCGTTGTTCACGATGGCGGGGGAGACGTAGCCGCTGCCCGCGCCGCTGGTGGAGGCGGGGACGCCGAGGCCCACCTGGGACGGGGCGAGGCCGCCCTCCAGCTGGATGCAGGCGAGGGCGGTGAGGAAGTCCACCGTGCCCTGGCTGTAGACCTTGCCGTCGCAGCCCAGCATCGAACCGCTGTTGTAGTACTGCATGTTGACGACCGTGAGGATGTCCTTGATGTTCAGGGCCGTCTGGAAGTACGTGTTCGACGTCGACTGCATGTCAATGGTCTGCGGGGCCATCGTGATGACGAGGGACGAGCCCGCCTTCGCCGACAGGGACCGCAGCGCCTGCGTCATGTAGGTCGCGTTGAGGCCGTTCTCCAGGTCGATGTCGACGCCGTCGAAGCCGTACGTCTGCATCAGGGAGTGGACGGAGTTCGCGAAGTTCGTGGCGGACGCCGCGTCGTTGACGGAGATCGTGCCCTTCTCACCGCCGATCGAGATGATGACCTTCTTGCCCGCGGCCTGCTTGGCCCGGACGTCGGCCTTGAACTGGTCGACGGTGTAGCCGCCGAGCCCGGCCGAGTCGAGGTTGAAGGTCACCGCCCCCGGCGTGCTCGTGGCGTCCGCGAAGGCGACGGCGATGATGTCGTACTGCGACTGGACCTCAGAGAGCTTCTGGACCTTGGCGCCGTTGTTGAAGTTCTGCCAGTAGCCGGTGACGGCGTGCGCGGGAAGCGTTCCGCCGCCCCCGCCGCCGCCCGAGGCGGCCGTCGTGCCGGTGACCGCAGCGGACTTCGCGGACTCCCCGGCCGCGTTCGTCGCGGTGACCTGGAAGGAGTACGAGGTGGACGCGGCCAGGCCGGCGACGGTCGCCGAGGTGCCGGTCACCGCCGTGACCTTCGTGCCGTCCCGGTAGACGTTGTAGCCCGTCGCGCCGGTGACCGTGTTCCAGGCGAGGGACGCGGACGAGGACGTGGTGGAGGCGACCTTCAGACCGGCCGGAGCCGCCGGGACCGTCGGCGCCGGGTCGGTGCCGCCACCGCCGTCGGGACCGAACACCGAGAGGTCGTCCGCGTGATAGGCGGCCTGCCCGTACCAGCCGTGCGTGTACACCGTGACCGAGGTCGTCGAGGCGCCCGTGGTGAAGCGGGTCGTCAGCTGCTTCCACGTCGAGGAGTCCGGGGTCCAGGTGGAGACGTCCGTCGTCCCCGTGCCGCTCGCACCGAGGTAGGCGTACCCGCCCTGCACCCAGGCGCTCAGCGTGTACGTGGAGTTGGGCTTGACCGCCACGGTCTGGGAGCACTTGGCGTTGTCCTGCCCGGCGGGCGTCGCCTTCAGCGCGGCCGAGCCGCCGTGCACCGGCGAGGACACGGTCGTACCGCTGCCCGCGGAACAGGTCCAGTTGCCGAGGCCCGACTCGTAACCGCCGTTCCTCGCGTTGTTGACGTCGGCGGCCTGCGCCTCGGTGGCCAGGCCGGTGAGGGTGAGGGCCGACGCCCCGAGCGCGGCGGCGAGGAGCCCCGCCCATGTCCGTCTGCGTCTGGGCATGCCTGGTACGCGGTCCACTGGTGCCTCCGGTGAGGGGGAGCGGGCGGGGAGGTTGCGGAACGGTGGCCACCGCTGGAGGTCCAAGGTGGTCCAGACCAATACGGTTGTCAAGACCTCTGAAGGCGTCTCGTTCGAGCCAACATCCCTACGGGTCGGCCCCGTTGCGCCGGAGGCGATTCACTCTCCGTCGATCAAGCGCGCACCTCGGGTGAGTCGATCTGCCGAAGTCGGTGTTGGGCGGGGCACACCGTGGATATGGTGCAGATGCAGGAGGACGTCAGAGTGACCGGGTGTGGCCATCTGTGACGGTCCATGGCGAAACAGGGGCGATCCGAAGGCGGCGGTGACCATCCCGCCTCGGTGAACGGGGTGGTTCCAGCGTGCCGACCGCGATAGCCGTCACCAGTCCCGATCTGGTGCTCCCGCCGCACGACCGGCAGACCCCGCCCGCGGTGGTGCAGCCGCTGGACACCCTCGAGGACTCCCTCACCGGCATGCACACCCTCATCGAGCAGCACGGGTACGTGATCTCGCTCTACTCGGCCTCCCCTTCCCGCGCCGACGACCTCGCCCGGCGGCTGCACACCGTCCGCTCGGTCCTGGAGAGCGACCGCATCGCCCTGCTCGGCATCGA
The DNA here is from genome assembly GCF_042871785.1 of Streptomyces sp. NPDC005551. Classification (NCBI taxonomy): domain Bacteria; kingdom Bacillati; phylum Actinomycetota; class Actinomycetes; order Kitasatosporales; family Streptomycetaceae; genus Streptomyces; species Streptomyces sp. NPDC005551. The sequence continues at coordinate 75,657 of NZ_JBIAJE010000006.1, forward strand.
CCTGCCGCCGCTCGGACTCGCGCTGCTGGCACAGCAGTTACGCCAGCTGTCCGTCTGCGACTTCAGCCCCGGCGTCCTCGCCTCCGCCGCGCGCCTGCTCGCCCACTACATCTACGCGGGCGCACTCCTCGGCTCCGTCGCCAGACTCGACCGCGTCCCGGTGTCCCTGAAGTCGCACGCCAAGTCCTGGGTGCCCGGCGCCCAGTTCGCCGTCCTGGCCAACCCGCGCCCGCAGCTCGTGCGGGTCGGCCAGGGGGAGCTGACGGGCCCGGAGTTCGGCACCCGGCTCCTCGTCGCGGCCGACCAGCCGCCCTCCGACTGGATCACCACGACCCTCGCGCCCGCCTGGCAGGTGCAGAGCATCGCCACCGTCCCGCTCCCCGGACAGTCCGCGCGCTGGTGGGGGACGGCGAGACTCGCCGAGTTCGCCGCCGGTCTGTACGACGTCTCCGTGCTCTACCAGCTCGTCTCCTCCGTCCGGCGCGAGACGTGCCACTGGTGCGGCCTCGAACTCATCGGCGACCGCTGCGGGTTCTGCTCCGCGCCACTGCCGGCACCGGGAGAGCTTCCGAACGCCGCCGCACGGGCAGGCTCCTCCGTGCGCGCCCTGCCCCCGGCCGTCACCTAGGCCCACCGCACCGTACCCACAGCCGAACAACGCCAGGCACGACCGCTCGACCCCGCTGTCCCCGCCCCCCGATCGAGGTTGTCCGCGTCATGAACTCACGCCAGCGCCGCGGCGTCATCCTGCTGGTCCTCTCGGTCCTGTGCGCCCTCGGCGCCTTCGCCGGAGTGCTCTCGGTGATCCGTGACGTGAACTCGAAGGTAGGCCCCGAGGTGGCGGCGTACCGCCTCAGGAGCGACATCGCGCCCTACCGGGAGCTGTCCGCCGACCAGTTCGAGAAGGTGTCGATGCCCGAGCGCTGGGTGTCGTCCACGGCCGTCACCAGCCTCTCCCAGATCCGCGGCAAGATCGCGGTCACCCGGCTGGAGAAGGGCTCGCTGCTCCAGGCGGACATGATCGTCGACCGGCCGTCGCTGGAGGCCGGCCAGCAGGAGATCGCCATCATGATCGACGCCGCGACCGGTGTGGCCGGAAAGATCGACCCCGGAGCCCGGGTCAACATCTACGCCACCTTCAAGGCGGAGAACGACAAGGGCAGGAACCAGTCCAAGGTCATCGTCGCGAACGCCCGCGTCATCGACGTCGGCAAGCTCACCGCGCTGGACCCCGGGCAGTCGAGCGACGACCGGCGCCGCACGGCGAGCGAGGCCGTCCCCATCACGTTCGCGCTCGACACCGCCGACGCCCAACGGGTCGCGTACGCGGAGTCGTTCGCGACCCACGTCCGCCTCGCCCTGGTCGCGGGCGGCTCCGACACGACCGTCGCCCCCGGCGACCGTACGTACACCCTCGACGAGGACAAGTAGGAGGCCGCACATGTCGACCGCTCCCGCCGGGGCCCGTCGCAGAGGGTGCCGCCGATGACCGTCCGCATCCTGCCCGCCGTAGGTGACATCGACTCGGCCCGCGCGCTCACCACGCTGCTGAGCCAGCTCGCCGACACCGAACCCGCTCCGCCCGTACCCGACTCGACGGCCCTCCTCGACACCCTCGCGCGCCTCGCGACGCAGTCCCTGGAGGAGCTGCCCGAGGTCGTCCTCGTGCACGAACGGATCGGCCCGGTCCCGGCCCTCGACCTGATCCGCGACGTCGTCATGCGCTTCCCGGCGGTCGGCGTCGTCCTCATCACCGCCGACACCGGCAACGGGGTCCTCACCGCCGCCATGGACTCCGGTGCCCGCGGCATCATCGGCCTGCCGCTGGGCTACGACGCCCTCTCCGAGCGCGTCCAGGCCGCCGCCGCGTGGTCGCTCGGTATGCGCCGCCACCTCGGCAGCACACCCGAGCTGTACACCGGCCCCGGCGGCACCGTCGTCACCGTCACCGGCGCGAAGGGCGGCGTCGGCGCCACCGTCACCGCCGTCCACCTCGCCCTCGCCGCGCAGGCCTCCGGACGTACGGTCGCCCTGCTCGACCTCGACCTCCAGTCCGGGGACGTCGCCTCCTACCTGGACGTGCAGTTCCGCAGGTCGGTCGCGGACCTCGCCGGGATCAGCGACATCAACCCGCGCGTGCTCCAGGACGCAGTCTTCACGCACGAGAGCGGGGTCGGCCTGCTGCTCGCCCCCGCCGAGGGCGAGCGCGGCGAGGAGATCACCGACCGGGTCGCCCGCCAGGTCCTGGCCGCCCTGCGCTCCCGCCACGACGTGGTGGTCGTGGACTGCGGCTCCCAGATGACCTCCGCGACCGCGGCCGCCGTGGAGATGGCCGACCAGGCCCTGCTCCTGGTCACCCCCGACGTCGTCGCCGTACGCGCCGCCAAACGCATGGTCCGCATGTGGGACCGCCTCCAGATCCGCAAGGCCGAGGAGACGACGACGGTCGTCAACCGGCACTCCCGCGGTACGGAGATCCAGCCGTCCCTCGTCGAACGCGTCACCGGCACCAGGGTCGCCCGGTCCACGGTGCCCGCCGCCTTCAAGGAACTCCAGTCCGTGGTCGACGCGGGCCGCCTCCAGGACCTGGACGCCCGTTCGACGGTGAAGCAGGCCCTGTGGGCCCTCACCGGCGAACTGGGCCTCGCGGTCCCCGCCCCCGAGGGCGGCGGCGGCCGGCGCCGCAAGGCCGCCCCGGAACGCGGCGCGCTCGCCCTGCGCCGCAAGGGCGGTGACCGGGGCGCGGTGACCCTCGAATTCGCGGGCATGTTCCCGCTGCTGCTCGTCGTGATGACGATCCTGTGGCAGTGCGTGCTGTACGGCTACACCTGGTCCCTGGCCGGGAACGCGGCCGACGAGGCGGCGCGGGCGGCCACGGCGGCGTACGCCGTGGACGGTGACGCGGACGGTGCCTGCCAGGCGGCCGGGGCGGAGCACCTGCCGGGGGCCTGGCAGGACGCGGCCATCGCCTGCACCCTCGAAGGCGACGTGTGGAAGGCCCGCGTCACCGCGCAAGTACCGCTGTTCTTCCCCGGTTTCGACGCCGGCTGGGAGGTCGCGGGCGAGGCGGGCGCGGCGGCGGAGGGGGACGTGGGATGAACCTCGTCGTGCTTTCGCGGGTACGCGGGTGCCGGCCGTCGGGGTCGCCCGAGCGGAACTGGCGGGGGTCGTTGCCTCTGCGCCGGCTGCCGCGGGCTCCCGGAACCGGCCGGCGGGGATCGTCGCTTTTGCGTCACGCGTCGGAGTGCCCCGGCCCCGACGGGCGCCGGTCGGCACACCGGCACGGGCCCCCGGCGCCCGCCGCGTCCCGGCGGTCCCGCCCCTGGGGCGACCGCGGTGTCTCCATGCTGGAGTTCGCCGGGTTCCTGCCCATCCTGCTCGTCATCGGAATGGCGGCCATCCAGCTCGGCCTCGTCGGCTACGGCATCAACCAGGCCGGATCCGGGGCCCGGGCGGCGGCCCGCGTCGCCGCCCAGAAGGACACGGCGGCCGGAACCGCGGCGGGCCAGGCCGCGATGGACGGCCGGTTCGACGCGAACGTCTCGGTCGGCGGCGAAGGCGACACGGTGGTCGCCACCGTCCAGGTCGACATCCCCTCCGTCATCCCCTTCATGGACGGTTTCACCGCCGAGCGCCACGCCACCATGCCCAACGACCAGGACGACTGACCGGGAGGAGCTGAAGACATGAGCCTGCGTTCCCGTATCGCCGCCGCCCCCGAAGAGGGGGGACCCGCCCGCGAGGACGGACACCTCGTCGCCGTCTACCGCGCCAAGCTCCTCGAGGAGATCGACCTCGCGGAGATGTCCAGCCTGGCCGCCACCGAACGGCGCGCCCGTCTGGAGCGCGTCCTCGGCCACATCATCAGCCGCGAGGGACCCGTCCTGTCCTCCGCCGAACGCTCCCAGCTGATCCGGCGCGTCGTCGACGAAGCCCTCGGGCTCGGCGTCCTCGAACCCCTCCTCGCCGACGCGTCCATCACCGAGATCATGGTCAACGGCCCCGACTCGATCTTCGTCGAACGGGCCGGCCGCGTCGAGCAGCTCCCGCTGCGCTTCGCTTCCACCGAACAGCTCATGCAGACCATCGAACGCATCGTCTCCACCGTCAACCGCAGGGTCGACGAGTCCAACCCGATGGTCGACGCGCGGCTCCCCACCGGCGAGCGCGTCAACGTCATCATCCCGCCGCTCGCCCTCACCGGCCCCACCCTCACGATCCGCCGCTTCCCGCGCGCCTACACCCTCCCGGAACTCATCGGGCTCGGCTCCCTGGACGAGCAGCTGCTGATGCTGCTGGCGGCCTTCGTCCGCGCCCGCTTCAACGTCATCGTCAGCGGCGGCACGGGCACCGGGAAGACGACCCTGCTCAACGCGCTCTCCGGACTCATCCCCTCCCACGAGCGCATCATCACCATCGAGGACTCGGCCGAACTCCAGCTCCAGCAGGAGCACGTCATCCGCCTGGAGTCCCGGCCCCCGAACGTCGAGGGCAAGGGCCAGATCACCATCCGCGACCTCGTCCGCAACTCCCTGCGCATGCGCCCCGACCGCATCATCGTCGGCGAGGTCCGCGGCGGGGAGACCCTCGACATGCTCCAGGCGATGTCGACGGGCCACGACGGTTCCCTCGCCACCGTGCACGCGAACTCCGCCGAGGACGCCCTGATGCGGCTCCAGACCCTCGGCTCGATGTCCGAGGTGCAGATCCCCTTCGAGGCACTCAAGGACCAGATCAACTCGGCCGTCGAGGTCGTCGTGCAGCTCTCCCGGCACGCCGACGGCTCCCGCAAGATCGCCGAGGTCGCCCTGCTCGTCTCGCACGGCCGTGAACAGTTCCGCATCGCGACCGTCTCCCGCTTCGTCCCGAGTCCCACCGGCCCCGACCGTGTCGTCCACGGCCGGTTCGAACACCTCCCCCTGCCCCGCCGGATCGCCGAGAAGCTGTACGTCGCGGGCGAACCACTGCCGCCCGCCTTCGGCGTCGCCGAGGCCGTCGACGTCCTCGACACGAGGCAGGCCATCGGATGACGGCCCCCACCCCGCACGGGAGGCAGGCATGAACAACCCCGCCCTGCTCACCCTCGGCGCCACCGTCCTGTGCGGCACCCTCGCCGTCGCCGGCGTGCACGCGTACGCCGCCGGCCGCGCCCAGCGCCGGGCCCTCGAGGACCGCCTGTCCGGCGGATCCGTCCGGGACACCGCGGGCCGCGCGCGCCGGTTCACCGGAATCGACCGCAGGCTGCGCCGCACCCGCCTCGGGCGCACCATCCACCTGCGGCTGTCGGCGACCGGACTCGACCTGACGGCAGGCGAGTTCTCCACCTACGTCGTCGCCGTCGTCGTCGCACTGTGGCTGATCGCGGCCACCACCCTGGCCCCCTTCTTCGGGCCGATCGCCGGTCTCGTCGCCGTCTGGAGCGCGGCGATCTTCCTCAACTGGCAGCGCCAGAAACGCATCGAGGCCTTCATCAGCCAACTCCCCGACGTGGCACGGCTGCTGGCCAACGCCACCGCCGCCGGACTCGCCCTGCGCACGGCGCTGGCGATGGCCGCCGAGGAACTGGAGGCGCCGGCCGGCGAGGAACTGGCCCGGGTGGCCGACCACCTCACCCTGGGCAGGTCCATCGACGACGCGCTCAGCGAGCTCGCCGAGCGCCTCCCGTCCCGCGAGCTCGTCGTCCTGGTCACCACCCTCGTCCTCGCCAACAAGGCGGGCGGCTCGGTCGTCAGCTCGCTGCGCAACCTCACCCAGACCCTGGAGGACCGCAAGGAGACCCGGCGCGAGGTCCGCACCATGCTCTCCGAGGTGAACGCGACGGCCTTCACCGTGCCGCTCCTCGGCCTCGGCTCGCTGCTGCTGATCAACTCCTCGAACGAGGGCGCCCTCGCCCGGGTCACCGGCTCCCCGCTCGGCCAGGCGCTCGTCCTGATCTCGCTCGGCCTCTACACCGTCGGCTTCTTCGTCATCCGCCGACTCGGCAAGATCGAAGTGTGAGGGGGAGATTCCATTGCAGGCCCTGCTGCTCGCCGTCCTGATGGGCGCGGCCGTCGCCGGCGCCCTCCTCGGCATCCGCATGATCCGCGCCGACGCCAAGCTCCCCGGCGACCTGGTGCTCGCCCTGGAGGTCGGCGCGACCCGGGTGTCCAAGGCGGACTCGGCCGTCGACCGCCTCGGCATGCGCTTCGCACCCGTCGTCCTGCGCATGATGGGCCCCCGCCGCGTCGACGCCAAACGGCGCCGCATCGACATGGCGGGCAACCCCGGCGGCCTCACCCTCAGCCGCTACGCGGCCCGCCGCGCGGTGTACGGCGTCTTCGGCCTCGTACTCGGCCTGGTCTTCCTCTCCAACGGCCGGCCCCTCTTCGCCGTCGCCACGCTCGCCTTCGGACTGCTCGCCGCCGACGCCCTGATCTGGCAGGCGATCCGGGAGCGCAAGGACGTCATCGACCGCACGCTGCCCGACTTCCTCGACGTGCTGGCGGTCGTGGTCTCCGCCGGCCTCGGCTTCCGCCAGGCCCTGGACCGGGTCGCGGAGAAGTACGAAGGCCCGTGGGCGGACGAACTGCGCATCACCCTGCGCCAGATGGACATGGGCGTCAGCCGTCGCCAGGCCTTCGACGAACTGCGCCGCCGCAACTCCTCCGAGTCCGTCGCCCAGTTCGTGTCCGCCCTCCAGCAGGGCGAGGAACTGGGCTCGCCGATCGCCGAGACGCTCATCCAGCTCGCCACCGACATGCGCAGGACCGACGCCCAGAACGCCCGCCGCCGCGCCGCGAAGACCATCCCCAAGGCGACGATGGTGACGCTCGTGTTCATGCTCCCCGCAACGATGATCCTCATCGCGACCGGGATGTTCCTCGGGTCCGGCACGAACTTCGGCTCGATCCTGGGCCGCTGATGAGAGGCCTCCGGCTCGGCCGAGTGACGGCACACCGCGGTGGGCGGTACGCGCGGGCGCGGCGCTACGACGCGCGCACGGACGCGACGGCGGGCCCGGACGCGGGGGCGGGCCCGGAGCCGGACGCGGAGGCGGGTCCGGTCGTGAGCACGGACGCGGAGGCGGGCCCGGAGGCGGGCGCGGAGGCGGCTCCGGACGTGAGGCCGGACGCGGAAGCGGGCGCGGAGGCGGGTCCGGTCGTGAGCACGGACGCGACGGCCGGCCCGGAGGTGGGCGCGGTCGTCAGCACATACGCACGCACGGGTTCCGGCGGTGACCGGGCCGGCGAGGCGGACCCGGGCTGGCCCCGGGGCGCCGACGCCGGGTATCTCGCCGACGACGCCCCGGCTCCCGGCAGCGTCCGCCTCCAGCTCAGCGCCCTCCAGGCCCTGTGCCGCCAGGCGTTCGCCGTGCGCCTCGCGGCGGTCGCGGTCGGTGCGCCCTTCGCGATGGCCAACGCGGCGGACGGCCCGGCCCGCCACACGGTCCTCGCCGCGGCCGTCCTGGGCGTGATGGGCTCGTACGCCATGCTCCGGGACTGGGACCGCTTCGGCCCCCGCCTCCTCGCCCACCCGAGCCTGCTGGCCGTGGACCTGACCTTCGGCGCGGTCCTGCTGCTCACCGCGTCCCCGGCCTCCCCTCTCGCCTACGCCACGGTCTGCACCCCGCTGCTCGCGGGCCTGCTGTACGGCTGGCGCGGCTCCGGCGTCTTCACCGGCCTCCAGCTGGTCGTGCTGCTGACGGTGTTCCGGAGCTGGGAGCACCGGCCGGGCACCGGCGCCAGCACCCTTCTGATCGCCGGGTTCTGCGTCGGCGCCGGCATCATCGGCGTCACCCTGCGCAACCTGATGTTCCGCTTCGGTACGGCGAGTCAGGCCCTGTCGGAGGCGACCTCCCGGCTCGCGGTGGCGGAGGCCGTGGAGTCCGAACGGGCGCGCCTCGCCCGTGAGATGCACGACTCGGTCGCCAAGACCCTGCACGGCCTGGCCCTCGCCGCGGAGGCGCTGGCCGGATCGGCGGACTCCTGCGACCCCGGCACCCTCAAACGCCGGGCGACGCTGGTGGCGGGCGCCGCCCGCCGGGCCGCGACGGAGTCCCGCGAACTGCTCTCCGACCTGCGCCACCAGACCGACCTGACCGCGGCACGAAGGGACCTGGCCGGCGAACTCGCCCGCCGCGTGCACGACTTCACGGCCCGTACGGCCCTCCCCGCGGAACTGCGCTGCACGGGCACCGTCCCCGCACTCCCGTACGCGACGGCACAGCACCTGCTGGCGATCGTCTCGGAGGCGCTGGAGAACGCCCACCGGCACGCGCGCGCCACCGTCGTGGTCCTCGGTCTCGACGCCGACACCGCGTCCGGGGTCCTGCGGCTGAGCGTCCGGGACGACGGCGTGGGGCTCCCGCCCACCGCGGTGCTCGACGAACTGACGGAATCCGGCCACTTCGGCCTGCTCGGCATGGTGGAACGGGCGTCCTCCCTCGGCGGGCGCCTGCACCTGTCGGGCCCCCCGCAGGGCGGCACGGAGATCCTCCTGGCCTGCCCGCTCCCCGGACCGGCCCGCCCCATCCCCCGAGAGGAGGCCGCCCATGCCTGACCAGGCACGCTCCGACCGGCCCCTGCGTGTGCTCGTGGCCGACGACAACCCGGTCGTACGCGCCGGACTGAGCGCCCTGCTGGGCGCCCACCCGGACATCGAGGTCGTCGCCGAGGCGGCGGACGGCCGCGAAGCCGTGACGGCCGCGAGCCGGAGCGCCCCGGACGTCGTCCTGCTCGACGTCCGCATGCCCGGCACCGACGGCCTCACCGCGCTACCCCAACTCGCGCGTCTGGCACCGGTGATGATGCTGACGTACAGCCGGGAGCCCGAGGTCGTGGCCGAGGCGCTGCGCCGGGGCGCCGTCGGCTATCTCGTCCACGGGGAGTTCACCGCCGCCGAACTGATCACCGCCGTACGAGACATGAGGTACGGACGGGCCACCATCACGGATTCGCTCGGTGTTTCCTACGAACCGGACCAAATCTCTTCGCATGTGCAACCGGCTGTGGCACATTCGTCGGAGGCGCGGACCGGCACCGTCACCGGGCCGCCCCGTCACGGCCCCAACCGGAGTGACTACGGCCTGAGTTCTCGGGAGGTGGAGGTCATGGATCTCATCGCGTCCGGCATGAACAACCGGCAGATCGCCGCCGCCTGCTTCATCAGCGAGAAGACCGTGAAGAACCACATCAACCGCATCTTCGCGAAGCTGCACAGTTCTTCGCGCAGCGAAGCGATAGCCCACTGGCTGGGCACCGCCCGCGGGGGGTGGACCCGGTGATTCCCATCCCCGGAAGTTGGGCCCCTGGACCCACCCGGAGTAGGCGAGTTCTCACGTACGGTGCTCGGGTCGGAAGTGGCGTCGGGCGGGAGGGCAGTGACGATGAACAGGTTCGACAGCTGGACCAGGACCGTGATCACCCGGATGAAGGGCAAGGACCGGGATGCGGGGGCGGGGTTCGTGGAGTATGCGGGGTTGATGATCATCATTGCGGGGATCTTCACGTTGATCGATGGGCTGGGGTTGGACGGGTTGATCTCGGACGCGATCCTCAACGCGGTGACGGATGTCATCGGCGGCTGACAGCCGTACCTACGCTGGGTGATCGCGGACAGACCTTGCCTATTTACATTTGGCTGACGGCAACTCTGCTCTTCGCCGCACTCGCCCTCTTTGCGTTCGCTCAGGCAGCGTCCGCCCGCAATGGAGCTCAGTCCGCGGCGGACGCTGCGGCGTTGGCGGCAGCGCAGGACGCCAGGGACGAAGCACTCGATGGCCTACTGATGGCCATCGAGCAGGGGGAGGACTGGGTGGACTGGCTGGGCGAGGACATCCCGGACGGTACCGGAGCCACGGCTGCTGCTCAGCAACTGGCTGCCGACAACGACTCGACCCTGCTGAGCGCGGAGTTCGTCCCCGTGAACGGCTTTCCGGGGTACGAGGTCGAGATCGAGACCAACTACACGGTCGGCGACTCGATCCTCCCCGGCACCGAGGGCATGCACGCGCACGCCCATGCCACCGCCGTCATCGAACCGCGGTGCGACTTCGACCCCGAGGCGGATCCGGAGAAGCCCGTGGAGCTGAACTGTGATGGCGAGAGCGTGAACATCGACCCCGAAGATTTCGATCCGGACGACCTTCCTGACGCGTCCGTGATGTTCTCTGTGCATCTGGCCGAGTGAGAGGGAGCTGTACCGATGATCTTCCGGCGCACCACGAAGGGCCGTAGGGCACTGAACGCGGTGGCGATCGCAGCTGGCCTGCTTCTCACGGTGGCCGGGTGTGGCGGTGGAGAGGACAAGGAGTCCGACAAGGGTGCATCGTCACCGCCGGCTGCGAGCAACAGCGGGGGAGGGTCGAAGGAGCCGAAGCCCGCCGAGGCAAATCCCGTGTTGGCGGAGGTCAAGGGTGAGGGTGGCCTGACTCTCACGATCTCGTCCGCTAAGCGTGATGAGGGCGGCTTCGTCACGGTCGAGGGCACCCTCGTGAATGGCACCGGTAAAGCCTGGTCCGTTGGTAGCTGGCGCGGCGACGAGCGTGAACTGGCGAAGAACGGCGGATCCATGGCAGGCGCCAATCTGGTCGACCAGAAGGGTAAGAAGAAGTATCTCGTCCTCCGGGACACCTCGGGGCGCTGTCTCTGCACGCAGTTCAGCGGCGGTGTGCGCCAGGGGGAAACGGCCCAATGGTTCGCCCAGTTCCCCGCCCCGCCCGAAGGCACCAGCAAGGTCAGCTTCCAGGTGGGCGCCATGCCCCCCGCCTCCGTCGAACTCTCCGAGGGCGAGTGACCCATGCCCCTCCCGAACCGCACCGCAGCGACGACGTTCACGGCCCTGGCCGTGCTGGTCACCCTCGGGCTCCCCGGGCCGGCGTACGCGGACGACGAGGACCCGAGCGCCCCGCCGGGCAGCGTGACGACGTCCCCGCCCCCCGAGGTGGACGGGAACAGCCCGGGCCTGAAGCTCGCCGACGGCGCCACCCTGGCCCCCGCCAAGGTCCTGGACATCAAGTCGGTCGTGGAGGACCTCGGCGGTGAGGAGCGCCGGGAGGACACGAACGAGAACGTGACGTTCGCGTTGCAGGCGGAGGTGCTGTTCCCGAAGGACAGTTCGAAGCTGAACCCCGAGGCGCGCTCCCGCATCCAGGCGATCGCGGACGAGATCAAGGCGCAGAACGCGACGAGCGTCAGGGTGTTCGGCTTCACCGACAACCTCGGCTCCTACGCGCACGGCCTGACGCTCTCCAAGAAGCGCGCGGAAGTGGTCCACGAGGAACTCGCGGGCGACCTCGACGGAGACGTCACGTTCGAGGTGCGCGGCTACAGCGAGGACTATCCGATCGCCGACAACACCTCCGAACAGGGGCGCCGGAAGAACCGCCGGGTGGAAGTCTCGTTCCCCAGGGGTGACTCCACGGGCGGGGGCGAGCAGAGCTGAACCCCGCCGTGGCTGAAGGCGCAACGAAGGGGACAGGCTCGATGAGGAAGATCGTTCTGATGTCGTCGGTGTCACTCGACGGGTTCTTCGAAGGACCCGGTCGGGAGCTCGACTGGAACCTGGTCGACGAGGAACTGCACCGGCACTTCAACGAGGTGGTCCGGGGCATGGGCGGTCTGCTGTCCGGACGCGTGACGCACGAGCTGATGGCGGAGTTCTGGCCGACGGCGGACGCGGGTCCGGATGTCGAACCCGCGATCGCCGAGTTCGCGGAGATCTGGCGGAACATCCCGAAGACGGTGTTCTCGCGGACCCTGGAGCACGCCGACTGGAACACCACGATCGTGCGCGACGTCGTCCCCGAGGAGATCATGGCCCTCAAGGAGACACCCGGCGGCGACCTGTGCATGAGCGGACACGATCTCGCCGCCACCTTCCTGCACTACGGCCTGGTCGACGAGTTCCGGGTGTACGTCCATCCGGTGATCCTCGGCCGCGGCAGGCCCCTCTTCGCGCCGGCGGACGCCCCGACCCCGCTCCGGCTCGCCGAGACCCACACCTTCGGCAACGGCGTCGTCCTGCTGCGCTACGAGCGGGAGGAGCGGGGCGAGCAGGGAGCGTCCGCCAAGGCGGGGGAGCGGTAAAGGAGTTGCCCGGTCGGCGGGCGGTCGGTAGGAAGTGACCATGACCGCACTCGGCGCCGTGTTCCGTCCCCAGCTGCCTCCCGAGCGGCTCCGTGCCCTGGCCCGCCTGGCGGACGACGCCGGCCTGGAGGAGCTGTGGCTCTGGGAGGACTGCTTCCTCGAAGGCGGGATCTCCACCGCCGCCGCCGCCCTGGCCTGGACCGAGCGGCTGCGGGTGGGCGTGGGCCTGCTGCCGGTGCCGCTGCGCAATGTCGCCCTCACCGCGATGGAGGCGGCCACCCTGCACCGGCTGTTCCCCGGGCGTGCCTGCCTCGCCGTCGGCCACGGCGTGCAGGACTGGATGGGGCAGGTCGGGGCGTGCGCCGAATCGCCGGTGACGCTGCTCCGCGAGTACCTGGCGGCCCTGCGCGCGCTGCTCGCTGGTGAGCGCGTCACGACCGACGGGCGGTACGTCAGGCTGGACGGCGTGGCCCTCGACTGGCCGCCCGTGACCGCGGCCCCGGTGCTGGCCGGGGTCACCGGCCCCCGTTCCCTGCGGCTCTCGGGCGAGGCCGCGGACGGCACCGTCCTGACCGCCGCCACCGGCCCCGAGGGCGTACGGCGGGCGCGCCTCCTCATCGACGAGGGACGCGTGTCGGCGGGCCGCACCGACCCGCACCGGGTCGTCGTCTACCTGCACGCGGCGACCGGCCCGGACGCCGCCGCCCGGCTGCGGGCCGAGATCGAGGCCAACGGCGAGGACCCCGCCGAGGAGCACGGCGTGGCGGGGGACGCCGAGGCCGTCGCCGAGGCCGTCCGGCGCCTCGCGGACGCCGGCGCCGACACGGTCGTTCTCCAGCCCACCGCGGACGAGCCCGACCCCGAGGGCTTCCTCCGCTTCGCCGCGACCGAGGTACGCCCCCTGGTGGACTAGCGAGCCCGTGTGAACCGCCCCGGGCCCGGAGTTCAGCCCGGCCGGTGGTCTCCCGTGCCGCCGTCGATCAGCTCGCGGACGATGTCCATGTGACCCGCGTGCCGCGCCGTCTCCTCGATCATGTGGACCAGGACCCAGCGCAGGGACACCGTCGTGCCGTTCCACGGCGTGCCCACGTCGTCCGGCGACAGCTCCGCGACGGTGCGGTCGGCGGCGGCGCGGGCACGGGCAACGTCCGTGGTGTCACTTCATGAGACGCCCGTCCGTATCCCGGATTTCCTCACGGGGTTTCCACATCGTTACCGGGGGCCGCTCGCGCCCGATCGGCCGTCTCACGTAGGTTCGGATCAACGGAAGTCGCGTGAGTGAAGCTGCGCGTGTGGTACCGCGCAGTGGAGGGGGCTGCGCGGTGCCGGGTCCCCTTCGCGGCGTCACGCAGGTGTTCCCGGACCGTCGTCCCGGACGGTGATCCGCACCCCCCGCCGTACGCCCCAGCGTTCCATCGCCCCGGCCTCGGCCTCCAGGACGTGCCGGGCCCACGGGCGCGGCAGTCCCACCCGGCCCGGCCGCATCGTGCGCACCGCCCTGACCCGCAACGTCCGGTCCAGATGGGCGACATCGATCGCGAACCGCATCCCCAGGGTGTGCACGGAGTTCGCCGGGCTCAGCAGCAGTGCCCCCTCGATCCCGTCCCGCCCGAGCAGCCCGCGCCGTCTCGCGCGTGCCGACCCGGCGAGTTCCAGCGGCACCGGCGCGGGCGTTTCCGGCGTGGTGAACGTGGCCATGACGGTGAAGCTAGCGAACCGCGTCAAGACGGTGAAGCCAGCGAACCGCGTCAAGTCGGCGTCCGCGACGCGCGTCACCCACCTGGAGTACGGCGGCCCACGGGTACCAGGCACCTCATACGTGCGCGCAGACCCCCGAAACCTCCATGGATTCCCCCGATCCTCCTTCGAATCCGCTGTGATCCGGCCGAGCGGTGCCTGGAATCACGGGTTCCGTGTTCATCGGGACGTTGCCGGGCGACTCCGGAGAGTAGTTGTCTGCCGCCGATGCACGCAGCATCACTTACGAAGGGTTATGGTGGAAACCCCCCCTCGGGCCGGTCCGTCTCCCCCCCACGGACCGGCCCGTTTTTTGTGCTTCCGCGCGGTGGCCCCCACGGGGCGTCCCGGCCCGGTTCCGCTCGGCGCCGCGTGCGACACGGGGGAGTCGTCCATCGATGCGAAAGCGCCTCACCGCGCTGACACCCCTGGGCGGAGCTCCAGTTGCGCGGGGGTAGGCTTCGCCCCCGGGGACCGCCATATGGACAGGGATTGCGCCCGCTCGCGCCTGTCTGATCCGCACGGAGGGGCTGACAACACGTGACCTTGCGCGACAACCTGCGCCGTCTGCTGGTCAGGTTCTACACACGCAGGGTGGAAGGCCACCTCGACCACGACCAGGTGCCCAAGCACATCGGCGTCATCATGGACGGCAACCGCCGGTGGGCGAAGGCCGCGGGCAGCACCGCCGCCCAGGGCCACCGCGCCGGGGCGGACAAGATCGAGGAGTTCCTCGGCTGGTGCTCCGAGACCGACGTCGAGGTCGTCACCCTCTGGCTGCTCTCCACGGACAACTTCGACCGTCCGAAGGAGGAGCTGGTCCCCCTCCTGGAGATCATCGAGGGCGTCGTGCGCACCCTCGCCGCCGACGGCCGCTGGCGCGTCCACCACGTGGGCACGCCCGACATCCTGCCCTCGCAGATGCAGACCGTCCTCAAGGAGGCCGAGGAGACCACGGCGCACGTCGACGGCATAGTCGTCAACGTCGCCATCGGCTACGGCGGCCGCCAGGAGATCGCCGACGCCGTGCGTTCCATGCTCCTCGACGCCGCCGACAAGGGCACCACGATCGCGGACCTCGCCGACTCCGTCGACGTCGACCTCATCGGCAAGCACCTCTACACGGGTGACCAGCCCGACCCGGACCTGGTGATCCGCACCAGCGGCGAGCAGCGCCTGTCCGGGTTCATGCTGTGGCAGACGGCCCACTCGGAGTATTACTTCTGTGAGGTCTTCTGGCCGGCCTTCCGCAAGGTCGACTTCCTGCGCGCCCTGCGCGACTACGCCGCCCGGCACCGGCGGTACGGCGGCTGACAACACCGCCCCCAGGGGACACACGTCACCGGGAGTTAACGAACGCGCCGTCATGCCCTTTGGCATGGCGGCGCTCGTTACAGGGCATAAAGCCTCCAGGTCGACACCCGAACCACGGGTGTCGGATCTCAGCGGACGGCACGGGGCCGTCCGCCCGGGAGGCCCTTTGCACCAGCCCGACCGTGTGGTCAGCACGGACGAAGCGGAGGGCCGGTCCCCGGCCCGCGCAGCGTGGCCGAGACCGGTCCAGATCTCCTTCGTCGCTCCCCGACCTCATCCGAGGGGGTACGTCCTTCCGTGGTGACCAGCGCAAAGCGCCACAAGCCAGACCGGCGCACCTATGTTCTCGACACCAGCGTCCTGCTGGCCGATCCGCACGCGATGAACCGCTTCGACGAGCACGAAGTCGTGCTGCCGATCGTCGTGGTCACGGAACTGGAGGCCAAGCGGCACCATCCCGAACTCGGCTACTTCGCCCGGCAGGCCCTGCGCCTGCTCGACGAGTTCCGGGTACGGCACGGCCGGCTCGACGCCCCGATCCCGGTCGGGGAACTCGGCGGGACCGTGCGCGTCGAGCTCAATCACTCGGACCCCAGCATCCTGCCCAGCGGCTACCGCCTGGGGGACAACGACTCGCGCATCCTCGCGGTCGCCCGCAACCTGCAGGCCGAGGGCTACGACGTCACGGTCGTGTCGAAGGACCTGCCGCTCAGGATCAAGGCGTCGTCCGTCGGCCTCCTCGCCGAGGAGTACCGGGCGGAACTCGCCGTCACGGGCTCGTCGGGCTGGACCGGGATGTCCGAACTGACGCTCCCGGGCGAGCAGGTGGACGTCCTCTTCGAGGAGGGCCACGCCTACGTCCCCGAGGCGGCCGAGCTGCCGGTGCACACGGGTCTGACGATCCAGTCGGAGCGGGGCAAGGCCCTCGGGCGCGTCACGCCCGACGGCAACGTCCGGCTCGTCCGCGGTGACCGGGAGGCCTTCGGGATCAAGGGACGGAGTGCCGAGCAGCGCATCGCTCTCGACCTCCTGCTCGATCCGGACATCGGGATCGTGTCGATGGGCGGCCGGGCCGGCACCGGCAAGTCCGCGCTCGCGCTCTGCGCGGGTCTGGAGGCCGTGCTGGAGCGGCGCCAGCACCAGAAGGTGATGGTGTTCCGGCCGCTGTACGCGGTGGGCGGTCAGGAGCTCGGCTATCTGCCCGGCTCCGAGTCCGAGAAGATGAGCCCCTGGGCGCAGGCGGTCTTCGACACGCTGTCCGCGGTCACCAGCCGCGAGGTCATCGAGGAGATCACCTCACGCGGGATGCTGGAGGTCCTGCCGCTCACGCACATCCGCGGCCGTTCCCTGCACGACGCCTTCGTGATCGTGGACGAGGCGCAGTCCCTGGAACGGAACGTACTGCTGACCGTGTTGTCCCGGATCGGCGCCAATTCGCGGGTCGTACTGACCCACGACGTGGCGCAGCGGGACAATCTGCGGGTCGGCCGGTACGACGGAGTGGTCGCCGTGGTCGAGAAACTGAAGGGCCATCCGCTCTTCGCGCACGTCACCCTCAATCGGTCCGAAAGGTCGCAGATCGCCGCCCTGGTGACCGAAATGCTGGAGGACGGACACATCTAGGGTCACCCGTCCCGTACCGGGCAACTTGGTGCGGTTGCGGACTGATTGGCGCCGTCCGGCAAAGGCGAAGAGCCTAGCCGGGCGGCGTCTTGTTGCGCGCCCGTTTCCGAGAAACCACTGGGGCAAACGAGGTGTGAGCTTTCACACGCAACGGAGAATTGCCTCGCGGCGTCGGGTTACGGCAGAGTCTCGTTCCTGTCAGGCCCCGCATACGACACACGTGTACCCATGGGGGTACCTCCCAGGCCCTTCAAGGCACTGGGGGAGATACGGCACAACAGGAACCACCAGAACTCCATAGAGCCGTCGTATGCCGCCCGAGCACCACGCGGCACTCCCCGAGCGGGAGTTGCCCACCGGGTCCGTGCCTCCCGTGACCCCGCAGTTGGGAGGCCAGCGCCAAGGGGCACGATTGCGTCCGCGAGGGTCACCTACAGCGGGCGATGCTGGAAGGAAACCGAGTGAGCCGGATTTCGGTCCGGGGATTCGCAGTGGCTTCTGCCACCGCGGTCACCGCTGTTGGCGCCGTCACCGGTGTTGCCGCGGGCAGCACCGCGCAGTCCCCCAACGACGCCGAGGCGACGGCCAGCGACGCGACGCTCCTCGCGGACATCCCCGCGGGGCAGCAGGCCCAGGTGCAGACCGCCTCCCTGACGCAGCAGGCGGACGTCCAGGCCATCGCCGCGGACGCCAGCGCCAAGAAGGACGCGGAGGAAGCGGCCCGCAAGCAGGCCGCCGAGGACGCGATCGCCAAGCAGAAGGCCGCGGAGAAGGCCGAGCAGGAGGCCAAGGAGCGCAAGAAGGCGGAGGCCGCCACCAAGGCCAGCCGCTCCGCCACGCGCGACGTGTCCACCTTCGCCGTCCAGAGCTCGTACAGCATCGCGCAGATCCAGGCGATGGCGCGCCAGGTGGTGCCGAGCGGCCAGTTCCAGTGCTTCAGCAACATCGTGGACCACGAGTCCAGCTGGAACTACAAGGCGGTCAACGCCTCTTCCGGTGCCTACGGTCTCTTCCAGGCGCTGCCCGGTTCGAAGATGTCGTCCGTTGGTTCCGACTGGCAGACGAACCCGGCCACCCAGATCAAGTGGGGTCTCAACTACATGGACAGCCGCTACGGCAGCCCGTGCGAGGCCTGGACGTTCTGGCAGGCCAACCACTGGTACTAGGAACGGTCCGGCGGTGACGCGCCGACGGAACCTCACGAAGCCCCTCCCCGTCCTCGGGTGAGGGGCTTCGGCCGTGCCGCGACCGGCGGGGTACCGTCGGACGGTACGACTCCGGGGGAGTGGTGGGGAGCAACGGGGGAAGAGGACGGATCATGTCGCGAGTGCCCAGATGGCTCGGTCGTATCGGAGCATCACTGACCGAGTGGGGAGAGCGGTTGGACGAGCGCCGCGCCGAGGTCGAGCGAGAGACGCGGGGGGAGCCCGACGACGCGGACGTCCCCCGCGGATCCGCGGCGCCCGTCCCGGGCCGCCGCGCGCCCGGCCGCACCCGGAAGGACCCGGCGGACGACGGGGACGGAACCACCACCTCCGCGGCTGAGGACTCCGCGTCCGAACACGTCCCGGCGCCTCCCCTGTACGCGCCCGCCGTGGCCGCCCGCCCCGACCCTTCCGCGGCCGTGCCGTGGGGCGTACGGGTCGCGGCCGAGGCCGGCTGGCGGCTGCTCGTCCTCGCGGGCACCGTCTGGGTGCTGATGCGGGTCATCAGCGCCGTGCAGCTGGTGATCCTCGCCTTCGTGGCGGCGCTGCTCATCACCGCGCTGCTCCAGCCCACGGTGGCGCGGCTGCGCCGGCTCGGCGTCCCGCGGGGACTTGCGACGGCGCTCACCGCGATCCTCGGGTTCGTCGTCATGGGCCTGGTCGGCTGGTTCGTGGTGTGGCAGGTCATGGAGAACATCGACAACCTCTCCAGCCAGGTCCAGGACGGCATCGACGAGCTGCGCAAGTGGCTTCTCAACAGCCCGTTCCACGTCACCGACAAGCAGATCAACGAGATCGCCAAGAACCTGCGCGAGGCGGTCGGGGCCAACACGGACCAGATCACGTCCGCCGGGCTCGAAGGCGTCACGGTCATCGTGGAGGGCCTGACCGGGATCCTGCTGACGATGTTCTCGACGCTGTTCCTGCTGTACGACGGCAAGCGCATCTGGCAGTGGACGCTCAAGCTCGTCCCCGCCGCCGCCCGTCCGGGTGTCGCCGGCGCCGGTCCGCGTGCCTGGCGCACGCTGACCGCCTACGTCCGGGGCACGGTGATCGTCGCCCTGATCGACGCCATCTTCATCGGCCTCGGCATCTACTTCCTCGACGTCCCGATGGCCGTCCCGCTCGCCGTCTTCATCTTCCTCTTCGCCTTCATCCCGCTCGTGGGAGCCGTGGTGTCGGGCGCCCTCGCCGTCGTCGTCGCGCTCGTCACCCAGGGCGTGTTCGCGGCCGTCATGGTCCTCGCCGTGGTCCTCGCCGTCCAGCAGATCGAGGGGCACATCCTCCAGCCGTTCATCCTCGGGCGGGCCGTGCGGGTGCACCCGCTCGCCGTCGTCCTGTCCGTCGCCGCGGGCGGGATGATCGCGGGGATCGGCGGCGCGGTCGTGGCGGTGCCGCTGGTCGCCGTCACCAACTCGGTCGTCGGCTACCTCCGCTCCTACGCCGAGGAGACCGCCCTGCGCCAGGCCCAGGTGCAGAGCGCGCCGCGGGCTGAACTCCCGGCCCGCCCGGCGTTCGCGGACGAGCGCGAAGCGTGATGACGGGGGTCCGGGGACGGGACGAGTAGGGGCACAGGGGCGCGAACGGGCGGAGCCCCGCCCACCTGACGGTGAGCGGGGCTCCGGGAAGCGGCCGAGGACTACTCGGCGAGAACGGCTTCCGCGTCCAGCGTCGTACCGACCGCCTGGATCACCGAGGCGATCTTGAACGCCTCCTGGATCGTCTCCCGGTCGACCCCGGCCTTGCGGAGCACCTGCTCGTGCGAGTCGAGGCACTGCCCGCAGCCGTTGACGGCCGAGACGGCGAGCGACCACAGCTCGAAGTCGACCTTCTCGACACCGGGGTTGCCGATGACGTTCATCCGCAGACCGGCGCGCAGCGTCCCGTACTCCGGGTCGGAGAGCAGGTGCCGCGTCCGGTAGAAGACGTTGTTCATCGCCATGATGGCGGCCGCGGACTTGGCGGCGCCGTACGCCTCGGCCGAGAGGTTCGCCTTGGCCTCGGGCTCCAGCTCCCGCAGGACCCGCGGGGAGCGGGACGCGATGGCGCAGGCGAGCACCGTGCCCCACAGCTGCTGCTGCGGAAGCTCGGAGTTGCCGATCACCGAACCGAGGTTCAGCCGGAGATCCTTGGCGTAGTCCGGTATGGCGGACTTGAGTTCATCGAGAGCCATGAGGGTCACTCACCGGCCAGCAGCGCGACCGGGTCGAGGGTGGTCTCGCCCTTGGTCCAGTTGCACGGGCACAGCTCGTCCGTCTGCAGGGCGTCGAGCACCCGCAGGACCTCCTTGGGGTTACGGCCGACGGAGCCGGCGGTCACCATGGAGAACTGGATCTCGTTGTTCTGGTCGACGATGAAGACGGCGCGCTTGGCGAAGCCGTCCTCGCCCTCGATGCCGAGGTCACGCATGAGCTCGTGCTTCGAGTCGGCCATCATCGGGAAGGGCAGGTCGCGCAGGTCCTCGTGGTCCTTGCGCCAGGCGTGGTGGACGAACTCGGAGTCGCCGGAGAAGCCGAGCACCTGGGCGTCACGGTCGGCGAACTCGCTGTTCAGCTTGCCGAAGGCGGCGATCTCGGTCGGGCACACGAAGGTGAAGTCCTTGGGCCACGCGAAGATGACCTTCCACTGACCCTCGTAGGTCTTGTGGTTGATCTGCTGGAACTCCTCGCCCTTCTCCAGCGAGACGCAGGCGGTCAGGTCGAACTCGGGGAACTTGTCACCAACAGTGAGCACGCGCTCTCCTTGCAGCGAGGAAACACCCCTTTTGAGGATGTATCCCATGGGTTGGACGCTGATGATGTTGGCACAGGCTGCATTGATTAGTGAAATAGCTACACTCGGTCGTGTTGATCGGTGTCGGCTATCAGTAGCAATGAGTAAGGGGTATGGCCATGGTGAGCGCGAGCGGCTCGACGGGTCCCGTGGTTTCCCCGGGTGTGCAGAGCCCCCTCGGGAACGGGCCGCTCGGTCCCAAGGGCTCCCTCGGTCCCAAGGGTTCCCTCGGCCCGAAGGGTTCTCTCGGCTCCAAGGGCAACGGCCGGCGGCAGCCCAGCCTCGCGCAGCTGCGGGCGTTCGCCGCCGTCGCGGAGCACCTGCACTTCCGGGACGCCGCCGCCGCGATCGGCATGAGCCAGCCCGCCCTGTCGGGTGCCGTCTCGGCCCTGGAGGAGACGCTCGGGGTGACCCTGCTGGAGCGTACGACGCGCAAGGTGCTCCTCTCGCCCGAGGGCGAGCGTCTCGCCGTACGGGCCAAGGCGGTGCTCGACGCGGTCGGGGCGCTGATGGAGGAGGCCGAGGCGGTACGGGCGCCGTTCACGGGGGTGCTGCGGCTCGGAGTGATCCCCACCGTGGCGCCGTACCTGCTGCCTACCGTCCTGAAGCTGGTCCACGACCGCTACCCCGACCTCGACCTCCAGGTCCACGAGGAGCAGACGGCCAACCTGCTGGACGGGCTCGCCGTCGGGCGGCTGGACCTGCTGCTGCTCGCGGTGCCGCTCGGCATGCCGGGCGTGGTCGAACTCCCCTTGTTCGACGAGGACTTCGTCCTGGTCACCCCGCTCGACCACTGGCTCGGCGGCCGGGAGGGGATCCCGCGCCAGGCGCTGCGCGAGCTGAACCTGCTGCTGCTGGACGAGGGGCACTGCCTGCGCGATCAGGCGCTGGACATCTGCCGGGAGGCCGGCCGCGCCGACGCGCCGGTCACCACCACCGCCGCCGGACTCTCCACGCTGGTCCAGCTGGTGGCGGGCGGACTCGGCGTGACCCTGCTGCCGCGCACCGCCGTCAAGGTCGAGACGAGCCGCAGCAACCAGCTCCTCACCGGGTACTTCGCGGATCCGGCGCCCACTCGGCAGATCGCGCTGGCGATGCGGGCGGGCGCCGCGCGGGGTGCCGAGTACGAGGAGCTGGCCGCAGCGCTCAGGGAGGCGCTGCGGCCGCTGCCGGTCCGGGTGCTGTGACGCGCCGTCGGGCCCGGCCGGTGCCACGCGGTGCGCGGGCCCGCCCGGTCGCGACCCGCCCGGTGCTACTCGGTGCGCAGCCCGTCCGGTCGCATCAGCCGCAGCAGCGGGGGCAGGCTCAGCGCCGTCACCAGCAGGACGACGCCCGCGCCGATGCCCGCCATCGACAGCACGCTCGGCCAGTCCACGGACACCGAGGTCTGCGTCATCTTCAGCAGGACGGTGCCGAGGGTCAGGCCCACCGTGGTGGCGAGCAGCAGGCCGAGCGCGATCGGGATCGCGGTCTGCCACAGCACCGACAGGCTCAGCGTGCGGCGCCGGGTGCCGAAGGCGACCAGCGCCGACAGGAGCTTCTTGCGCTCGCGCAGCTGCTCCAGCTGTGAGACCAGCAGGCTCGCGCCGATCAGGACGAGGACACCGGTCGCGCCGACGAACAGACCCGTCCGGATGGAGTTGAAGCGCCCCGAACGCTCGCTCTCCGACCAGGAGTTGGTGTTGGTGAGCGGACCGATCCCCGCCGCGGTGTTCCGTACGAGGTCGTGGACGTCCGGCACCGAGCGGTCGATCTGCAGGAAGAGCTGGCCCTCGACGGCCGAGGCCGCCTTCGCGGGCAGGGCGCCGGTGGTGATCAGTATTCCCCCGCGCTCCCAGCCCGTCGGGTCCTCGCGCGACGCGGCCTTCTTCAGGTGCGGGGGCACGGTCCAGGCGACCTGGTGGTGCTTGGGGCTGCCGTCGTAGGACGGGTCGATGTAGAGCGTCCGGCCGGACTTGCCCAGGTCCAGGGTCCCCCTGTCGTACTCGGCGCCCTCCACGGCGAAGACGTCCCCGTCACGGCACGAGGGCAGCCGCGCCACCTCGCGCAGCGACGTGCAGTCGCCGACGGTCAGGTTCACCGACACGTCGGGGTTCCTGGCGCTTTCGCCCACCCCGGCGAAGGACAGCGGCGTCACGCGCCGCACCCCCTCCGTCCGTTCGAAGCGTCCGGCGGCCTCGGCCACGGGGACGCCGTACGGCACGGTGATCTGCATCTGCGCACGCGAGAGGTCGTTGCGGGACTCCTTGGTGTAGTCGTCCTCGACCCCGGCGAACAGCATCTGCAGGGCGATCGCGCCGGCCACCGCCACCGCGATCCCGTTGACCATGCGCGCCGCGCTGCCGCTGCTCAGCTGGAGTCGCCGGACGGCCAGTTGCCAGGCGACCCCGCCCGAGTTCAGCCGGGCCACGACGGATTCGACGACCCAGGGCAGCAGTGCGGTCACGCCGACCAGCAGCAGGATGACACCGCCGACCACCATGTACTGGTTGAAGTCCCCGTTGTCCCGCCCCTGCCCGATCATCGGGTAGAGCAGCGCCAGTCCGCCCAGCGGCACCAGCAGCCGCCACCACAGCCGGCGCCGCGCGGGCCTGGCCGTGCGGACGACACCCAGGGGCTCGATGACGACCCCGCGCAGCGCGAGGAGGGTCACCGCGACCGCCGCGGCCGGGACGGTGACGGCGATCAGCGCCACCAGCGTGGGCGTCGGGCGGAGATCGCCCGGGAACACACTGATCTCGAACAGCTCGATCATCCCCGCGAGCCGGCGGCCCGCCAGGAAGAACCCGGCGCCGAAAACCAGTCCGACGAGTGCCCCCGCCAGGGCCTCGCCGGCCGCGATCCTGCGGGTCATCCGCCCGTCGGCGCCGACCAGGCGCAGCGCCGCGAGCCTGCGGTCGCGCCGCTCGCCGCCGAAGCGCACGGCCGCGGCGATGAAGACCCCGACCGGCATCAGCAGCACCACGAAGACGATCATGATGAGCAGCAGCAGGACGGGATCGAGCCTCTCACCGCCCTGGTGTACCGACCCGAACGAGTCGATGCGCTCGATCCGGACAGTGCTGGTGCGTTCCGTCCGGGAAAGGTCCTGGGAGCCCGCGTAGTAGACGAGTTCGTGCGGGCCGACCAGGCCCGTGTCGCCGACCGTGCCGCTGATCCGGTAGGGGAGCCGCTCGCGCAGCAGCCTGCCCTCGCCGGACTTCAGGAGCCGGGCCAGGTCGGGCGAGACGACCATCTCGCCGGCCCCGGGGAACTTCCCCACCCCCGGCGGCAGCGGTGCGCGGACGCCCTCGGGCTGGATCAGCCGCCCGCGCACGTCCTTGGACCGGAAGGTGGTGTCGGCGGTGGCGATGAGCAGGGACTTGTCGCTCTTCTTGCCGACCACCGAGCTGTACGTCATGTCGTTGCGGGCGCGTTCCCGCTCGTGCCGGGCGTCGAGAGCGCTGGGGATCGCGGTGGTGAGCAGCAGCAGTGCCACCCCGAGTCCCACTCCGACCGCCGTCAGCAGGACGCGTCCCCAGCCCTCACGGCCGCCGGTGACCGCGAACCGGGCGCCCATGGCCAGGTCCCGGGTCCACTGGCGGGCGCTCATACGACGCGCTCCATGTCACGGGACTTGCCGTCGCGCACGACGATCTCGCGGTCGGAGTACGCGGCCACCCGGGCCTCGTGCGTGACGAGGACGACGGCCGCGTTGGTCGAGCGGGCCGCGTCCGTGAGCAGCTCCATCACGCGCTCGCCGTTGAGGGAGTCGAGCGCGCCCGTCGGCTCGTCGGCGAAGAGCACCCGCGGGCCCGTGACCAGCGAGCGGGCGACGGCGACCCGCTGCCCCTGGCCGCCGGAGACCTCGCCGGGGCGCTTGCCCGCGAGATCGTCGACCTCGAGGCGCTGCATCCATGACAGGGCGGTGCGTTCGGCCTCCTTGCGGCCAGTGCCGTTGAGCCGCAGCGGCAGCGCGACGTTCTCGACGCAGGTCAGCTCCGGGACGAGCTGCCCGAACTGGAACACGAACCCGAAGTCGCCGCGCCGCAGGGCGCTGCGCTGGGCGTCGCTCATGCCGGCCATCTCCCGGCCGTCGTACATGATCGAGCCCGAGTCGGGCGGCACGATGCCGGCGAGGCAGTGCAGCAGCGTGGACTTGCCGGAGCCGGAGGGACCCATCACGGCGACGACCTCGCCCGGGTGGATGGAGAACTCGGCGCCGTCCAGGGCGGTGGTCGGGCCGTACGTCTTGCGGAGTTCCGTCGCCGTCAGCAGGGAACCGGCGGGAGACGTCACCGGGTCACCGCCTCGGCGAGCTTGTCGAGCCGCGCCGCGGTGAGTTCGAGCCACCGCAGGTCGGCCTCCAGGTGGAACAGGGCGTGGTCGCAGATCAGCTGGTCCGCGAGGTCGCCCTTGCGCTTGCGGTCGGTCAGGATGCGCATCGTCCGCAGGTGCTCGGCGCGCTGCGTATCGAGGATCTGCGCCGCGTCACGGCGGGTGAGCAGCGCCAGGACGACCTTCGTGTACAGGGTCGACTGAAGGTACAGATCGGGGGGTTCGGGGGTCGCGAGCCAGCGCTGGACATCGGTGATGCCCGCGTCGGTGATGGCGTACCGCTTGCGCTCCGGTCCGCCGCCCGCCTCGATTCCGTCGACCTCCACGAGGCCGTTCTTCAGCAGACGGGACATCGTCGAGTAGACCTGGCCGTAGTGCAGCGACCGGTCGTGACCGAACTTTTCGTCGAAGGCCCGCTTCAGGTCGTAGCCGTGGCGGGGCCCGGACTCGAGGAGTCCCAGGAGTGTGTGACCGATGGACATGCGGAGCACTCTACACAGTGCGTATACACCTCGCGTATACATGCAGTGGACAGACCGGGGCGGGGTGCGCTTCCGGCCAGGTCAGCGACGGATGTCACGGTTCCGTCACCGAGCTGCCTCGCGGGGGCTGGGTTCTTCAGCCCTTCCGTGGAGATGGCGCCCGGCCGGCGTTCGAGGGCGAGGCCGGTCGGGCCGACACGGCGGGCGTCAGTCCTCCGGCTCCCCGGAGGCAACCGGCGGACGCCCCCGGCGAGGAATCGGTCCCGCCGCCCCCGGCAGCCGCCCCGCCTCCCCCAGCGCCCGCCGCAGCAGGAACTCGATCTGGGCGTTGGTGGACCGCAGTTCGTCCCCGGCCCAGCGGGCCAGCGCGTCATGGACGAGCGGGTCCAGCCGCAGCAGCACCTGCTTGCGCTGCTGCGGCCGGCGCCGGGGCGCACCTTCCGCGGGAGTTCCCTCCGCCGGAGCCGTCACTGGTAGAGGGACCCGGTGTTCAGCACGGGCTGCGCCGCACGGTCCCCGCAGAGCACCACCATCAGGTTCGACACCATCGCCGCCTTCCGCTCGGAGTCCAGCTCGACGATCTCCCGTTCGGCGATGCGGGCGATCGCCGCCTCGACCATCCCGACGGCACCGTCGACGATCTGCCGCCGCGCCGCCACGACCGCCCCCGCCTGCTGGCGCTGGAGCATCGCCGACGCGATCTCGGGAGCGTACGCGAGATGCGTGAACCGCGACTCGATGATCTGGACGCCGGCGGCCTCCACGCGCGCGTGCAGCTCGACGGCGAGCTTCTCGGTGATCTCCTCCGCGTTGCCGCGCAGCGACAGGCCGTCCTCGTCGTGCGCGTCGTAGGGGTACTCGATGGCGATGTGCCGTACGGCCGCCTCGGTCTGGGTGGCGACGAACTCCAGGAAGTCGTCCACCTCGAAGCTGGCCTGCGCGGTGTCCTCGACCTTCCAGACCACGACCGCGGCGAGCTCGATCGGGTTGCCGTAGGCGTCGTTGACCTTGAGGACGGCGGTCTCGTGGTTGCGGACCCGGGTCGAGATCTTGGTCCTCGACGTCAGCGGGTTCACCCAGCGCAGACCGTCCTGCCGGATCGTCCCCCGGTACCGTCCGAAGAGCTGGACCACCCGGGCCTCGCCGGGCGCCACCGTGTTCAGGCCGCACATGGCGAAGAAGGCGGTGATGCCGATCAGGACGCCCCCGATGATCAGCGCGGCCTTGACTCCGGTGGCGGTGACCGTCGTGGCGCCGACGATCAGGCCGGCGGACGCCAGCAGTCCGAGCAGCCCCAGCAGCAGCGCGAGCCCGCCGCCGATGCTGTGCGCGGCGAACTCCCGCACGCGCGGCGCGGGCATCTCCGGCAGGTCGGCGTCGGTCGTCGCGTCCGGCGCGGTCTCGTGTGCGGACATGGATGTCCCCCCGTTCCGTGCCGCGCGGCGCTCGTCCGGACGGCACTGGTTGTTAGCTCAACTCTATCTAAGTGATATCACTTTATAGCGTCCGGCAACCTTCTGTGTCCATGGATCGTCGGTTCTGTTGGGACGGGTGCTGATTCTCACGTCCGTAAAAGACCGGATCGGCTGCGCTTTGTCATACCGCGCGGTGTTAGCTTTCTGAGCTGACCTGAGCGGCGAACCTGTGTGACGCACGAGCACCGGCGTGACACGGGAGCACGGCACGACCACGAGACACGACCACGCGACACGAGACCGAAGCGGAGCGGATCGGACCCATGGGACGAGCGGAAGAGAGACGAGCGCGGCAGCGTGGTGGCCGCCGCGCGGCGCCCCGGAGCTCGTCCGGGGCCAAGGGCACCCGCGGTGGCATACGCCGCTTCTTCACCTGGAAGAAGATCGTCGGCACGTTCTTCGGCCTGTGCCTGCTCGTACTGGGCGCGTTCGTCGTGCTGTACATGGTCGTCGGCGTCCCCGAGGGCAACGCGGCCGCGAAACTCCAGAGCAACGTCTACGAGTACAGCGACGGCACCGTCCTGGCGCGGACGGGCGACGTGAACCGCGAGATCGTCGACCTCGGCAAGGTCCCCAAGAAGGTCCAGCGCACCTTCGTCGCCGCCGAGAACAAGTCCTTCTACAAGGACTCGGGCGTGGACCTCAAGGGCACCGCCCGCGGAATCGTCAACACGCTCTCGGGCAAGGGCAAGCAGGGCGGCTCGACGATCACCCAGCAGTACGTCAAGAACTACTACCTCACCCAGGACCAGACCGTCACGCGCAAGCTGAAGGAACTGGTCATCTCGCTGAAGGTGGACCGCCAGAAGTCCAAGGACGCCATCCTCGCGGGCTACATCAACACCAGCTACTACGGCCGCGGCGCGTACGGCATCCAGGCAGCGGCGCAGGCCTACTACCAGGAGGACGCCGAGCGCCTGTCGGTCGAGCAGGGCGCGTACCTCGCCTCGCTCCTCCAGGCCCCGAGCCAGTACGACTGGGCGGTCGCCACCGACACCGGCAGGAAGCTGGTCAAGAACCGCTGGAACTACACCCTCGACAACATGGTCGAGCAGGGCTGGCTGGACGAGGGCGACCGCCAGGACATGACGTTCCCCGTGCCGAAGGCCCCCAAGGGCGCGCCCGGCATGGAGGGCCAGACCGGCTACCTCGTCGACGCGGCCAACAAGGCGCTGATGAAGCAGCTCGTCGCCCAGGGCTCCGCCGTCGACCTGGAGGACGCCGAGGCGAAGGTCGAGGCGGGCGGCTGGACGCTCACCCTGAACATCGACAAGAAGAAGCAGGAGCAGCTGGAGAAGGCCGTCAAGACCCAGCTGACCAGCAAGCTGAACGCCAAGAAGCGCCCGGTCGACGGTGACGTCCAGGCGGGTGCCGCGTCCGTGGACCCGAGGACGGGCAAGGTCCTCGCGCTGTACGGCGGCAAGGACTACGTCAAGCACTTCGTGAACAACGCGACCCGGCGCGACTACCAGCCGGCGTCCACGTTCAAGCCGCTGATCCTCGCCGCCGCCCTCGACCAGGGCGCCACGACACAGGACGGCAAGCCGATCACGGCGAGCACGGTCTACGACGGCACCAGCAGGCGCCCCGTCGTGGACAGCGGCGCCAAGGTCGGCTTCGCGCCTCCGAACGAGGACAACCACAGCTACGGCGACGTCACCGTCCAGACCGCGATGAACAAGTCCGTCAACTCCGTCTTCGCGCAGATGGGCGTCGACGTCGGCATGGACGAGGTCCTGGAGACCGCCGGCGACCTGGGCATGGACACCGAAGGCCTGCAGGCGGTCCCCGCGCAGACCCTGGGCACCATGGGCGCCAGCCCGCTGGAGATGGCCGGCGTCTACGCCACCCTCGACAACCACGGGAAGAAGGTCACCCCCGCCGTGGTGAAGTCCGCCGAGCACAAGGACTACGAGGTCACGATCCCGGCCGCGATCGGCCAGCGGGTCATCAGCCGCGAGGCGGCCGACACCGTCACCTCCGTGCTGACCGGCGTGGTCGACGACGGTACGGCGCAGGCGTCGGTCGCCCAGGCGGTGGACCGCAACGGCCAGCAGGTGGCCGGCAAGACGGGCACGTCCGACAACAACAAGTCCGCCTGGTTCACCGGCTACACGCCGACCCTGGTCACCTCGGTGGGCCTCTTCGGCGAGGACGCCAAGAACCAGACGCAGGTCTCCCTCAAGGGCGCCACGGGTCTCCTCCCGGGCAGCGGCCGCGTCAACGGCGGTGGTTACCCCGCCCAGATCTGGGCCTCGTACACCTTCGCCGCCATGGGCAGGGTGACCGCGTTCGACCTGGAGACCACCCAGGGCGCGGCCGTCCCGCCGACCGAGACGCCGACGCCGACTCCCACACCCAGCGACACGCCGTCGGCGACGCCGTCGACGAAGAAGCCGACGCCGACTCCTACGCCCAGCGACAGCGCGACCCCGTCGGAGAAGCCCTCCACCAAGCCGACGACCAAGCAGCCGGTCACACCGAGCCCGACGACCAGCGAGGAATTGCCGGAGGACCCGCTGCGGCCCGACGACGACGACCGCTGACCACACGAGGAGGGCGCCCGGCCGACCGGCCGGGCGCCCTCCTCGTACGTGTGCCCGCGGTGCCGGCGGGCCTCGGGTTCAGCTGCGGTTCAGCTCGAACCAGACGACCTTTCCGGTGCTGAGCCTGGTCGCGCCCCACCGCCGGGCCAGCCGGTTCACCAGATAGAGGCCGCGTCCGCCCTCGTCCGTGGCGCGCGCCTGGCGCAGCCGCGGCAGCTGCGGCACGTCGTCGCCGACCTCGCAGCGCAGCACGTCGGTGCGCAGCAGCCGCAGGGTCACCGGCCGCGAGGCGTAGCGGACGGCGTTGGTCACGACCTCGCTGACGAGCAGCTCCACGGAGTCGCTCATGTCCTCGAGACCCCAGCGGGACAGCGCGCGGCGGGCGAGCCGCCGGGCGCGCCCGGGAGCCGAGTCCTCCGGATCCAGCGTCCAGTACGCCACGTCGCTCGGCGCGATGCCGTCGAACCGGGCGGCGAGCAGGGCGATGTCGTCGTCCCGGTCGCCCGGGCCGAGCATGTCGAGCACCTCGTCGCAGAGGGCCTCCAGCGGCGGCGGATGGTCGGGGCCGGTCAGCTGGGCGGTGGCGGCGAGGCGCTCGCGCAGCTGCTCTATCCCGGTCCACACGTCCCGCAGCCGGGACTCCACCAGGCCGTCCGTGTACAGGAACAGCGTGGCCCCGGCGGGCGCGTCCAGCTCGACCGCCTCGAAGTCCACCCCGCCCACGCCGATCGGGGCGCCCGGCGGCACCCGCAGCACCTCGGCCCGGCCGCCCAGGTGCAGCAGCACCGGCGGCGGATGGCCCGCGTTGGCGATGGTGATCCGGTGCGCGACCGGGTCGTAGACGGCGTACAGGCAGGTCGCCATGCGGTCGGTGCCCAGCCGCTGGGCCTGCTCGTCCAGGTGGTGCAGCACCTCCTGGGGCGGCAGGTCGAGCCCGGCGAGGGTCTGCGCGGTGGTACGCAGCTGGCCCATGATCGCCGCGGACGTCATCGAGTGCCCCATGACGTCGCCGACGACGAGCGCGACGCGGCTGCCCGGCAGGGGAATCGCGTCGTACCAGTCGCCGCCCACCCGGGCCGTCTCGGCGGCCGGCAGATAGCGGGACGCCAGCCGCACACCCGTGGGCCGGGGCAGGGTCTCGGGCAGCATCGTGCGCTGCAGTTCGTCGGCGATGTACGCCTCGCGGCCGTACAGCACCGCCTTGTCGATGCCGAGCGCGCTGTGTGTGGCGAGCTGGGCCGCGACCAGCAGGTCGTCGGTCTCGAACGCCATGCGCTCCGGGCGGCGCAGGAACAGCGCCGCGCCGATCACCCGGCGGCGGCCCCGCAGCGGCGCCAGGATGGCGCGCTGGCCGCCCGGCACGCAGACGTCTTCGCCGAGCAGTTCGGGCAGCGCGGCCCGGGCGGCGGGCGCGTCCGCGAAGACGGGACGCACCCCGCGCAGCACCTCGGCGAGGGCGCCGCCGGGACGCACCTCGCACAGTTCCGCGGTCGTCGTGGACAGGTCGCTCGGCTCGGGCTGGAGCGCGGCGATGAAGCCGCCCTCGGTGTCCCGCTCCTCGGGGATCCGGTCGGTGCGCCGCAGCCGCAGCACGACGGGCCCGGTGGGCCGCTCGTCGCCCACGGGCAGCGGGTCGCGCAGATAGACCAGGATCGCGTCGGAGAAGGTCGGCACGGTCGCCCGGCACAGGCCCATCACGATCTCGTCGAGGTCTATGCCGCGGGCGATCCGCCGGGTCGCGGCGCCCACGAAGCGCAGCCGGTCACCGTCGCGGCGCATCGGCATGGGACCGCTCGGCGGCAGGCCCTGGCCGGTACGCCGGTCCTTGCCGCCGGGGGCAACGGGCGTCCGTTCCTGCTCGCCGCCCGGCTGGACCGGAATGCTCTCCGGAGCGGGGCGGGGGCGGTGCGGGTCCTGCTCGGCGGCGGAGGGCTGTGCGTGCTCGGGTCCTGACGGCACGGACGCGGGCGCACCCGGGCCGCTCGGGGCGTCGCCGGTGCGGGCCTGAGCCGGTAACGCCGAGGGGCCGTGGGCGTCGCCGCGGTCGAACGGAGCCACGGCCGGGACAGTGCCCGGCTGCTCCGGGGTACGCAGGAGCGCCCCGCGGGGGTCCGCGGGGGAGGGCGGCCGCCCGGCGCTGGGCCGGTGGCGCTCGTGCGAGGTCGGGTGCTCCGTCACGCGTGTCGAATCCATCCGTCCGGGGCTGCGCGCCGTGCGCGCAGTTCGTCCCGCAGAAGTGCCGATACCCGGAATACGTGTCCCGGGAACGGAATTTCCGCGTCATGAGGAACGGACCGGCCGGCGATCGGCGCGGACAGCCCGTCCGGTCGCCCGCAGGCCGTACCCGTGTGGCTCTCGTACTCCTCGCTCACGTCCTGCCGCCCCTCGGTGACGTATGCCCAAGCCCGGTGCCTGCCGCGGGAGTTGCCCCTGTCCGCCCTCCCGTCACCGGCCACCACCCCTCAACGACGGTGCCGGGCACCGGCCTTGACCGAATTTGATGCGGAGGACGATCCTACGTTTGTACCACGGGGGCGCATCAAGGGTCTCACGTGGACACGTGCGCGGGCGTACGGTCCCAGTCGTCCGGCAGTGAGGGTACGCCCCATGCCGGGTCCGGGCGCCAGTGCTGCCAGCCGTCCGAGAACGGCGGGCCCCACGCGCGGATCACCTCCACCGCGGAGCGTCCCGCTTCTCTCACCCGCTCCGCCAGTTGAGTATCCATCAGACCGGCCCGCTGCGCCTGTGCGAACTCGTCCTCGTCGAGCCAGCGCCAGGTGCGGTCCGGGTGGACGGCGATGTCCAGGAAGTGGTCGCGGGAGTCGACCCCGCCGGACCAGCGCGCGAGCGGCTCCTCCAGGTTCACGTACCAGTTCTTGAACCGCCAGCCCGGCTCCCAGAACAGCCACACCGACCAGGCGTCGCCCGGACGCGCCAACTTCAGTACGCCGGTGCCCGACCAGCGGCCGCGCCGTACCACCCGCGGCTTGGTGTAACGCGACTCCAGCGGCTCGGAGTGCACCGGCGTGCCGTCGGCGAGCACCGGCTTCACACACTCCGTGCCGGGAGCCATCCACACGGCGAGCAGTTCACCGTCGTCCTGGACGACGGTGACGGGGCGGCAGATGTGGAAGCGCTCGCCGGCGTTCTCCCGGTACCGCCACAGGATCGGGGTCCCGGGGGCCCAGTGTGCCGTCGGTCCGCCCGCTTCCGCTCGTCTCACCGCTCCGCCGTCTGCCATGAACAGATATTAGGTGCCGCAGGCATACGACGCTGCGGTGTGCGTCACGGTTCACGCGGGTGCCCGGCTGTCACGGATGCGTCATCCGCAGCACGTCGAGCGCCTCGTCGAGCTGCTCGCGCGTGAGGTCGCCGCGCTCCACGTAGCCGTTCTCCAGGACGACCTGGCGGATCGTCTTCTGCTCGGCCAGGGCCCTCTTGGCGACCTTGGCCGCCTCCTCGTACCCGATGTACTTGTTGAGCGGCGTCACGACCGAGGGCGACGACTCGGCGTACTCACGGGCGCGTTCGCGGTTCGCGGTGATGCCGTCGACCGTCCGGTCGGCGAGCAGGCGCGCCACGTTGGCGAGCAGCCGGACGGACTCCAGCACGTTCTTGGCGATGACCGGAAGCATCACGTTGAGCTCGAAGTTCCCGGCGGCGCCCGCCGCGGCCACGGTGGCGTCGTTGCCCGTCACCTGGGCGGCGACCATCAGCACGGCCTCCGGGATGACCGGATTCACCTTCCCCGGCATGATCGAGGAACCCGGCTGGAGGTCGGGCAGGTTGATCTCCGCGAGCCCGGTCCGCGGTCCGGACGCCATCCACCGCAGGTCGTTGGCGATCTTCGTGAGTCCGACGGCGATGGTCCGCAGCTGCCCGCTGGTCTCGACGATGCCGTCCCGCGCGCCCTGCGCCTCGAAGTGGTCGCGTGCCTCGGTGAGCGGCAGCCCGGTCGTCCGCGCGACCTCGTCGATCACCGCGGCGGCGAACCCGGCCGGGGTGTTGATGCCCGTGCCCACGGCCGTGCCGCCGAGGGGCAGTTCGGCCAGCCGCGGCAGCGAGGACCGCAGCCGCTCGACCCCGTACCGCACCTGCGCCGCGTAACCGCCGAACTCCTGGCCCAGCGTCACCGGCGTCGCGTCCATCAGGTGCGTACGCCCGGACTTGACGACGTCCGCGAACTCCTCGGACTTGCGCCCGAGGGAGGCGGCGAGATGCTCCAGGGCCGGGACGAGGTCGCGCGTGACGGCGGCGGTCGCCGCGATGTGGATGCTGGAGGGGAAGACGTCGTTGGACGACTGCGAGGCGTTCACGTGGTCGTTCGGGTGCACGTCCCGGCCCAGCCGCTCGGTGGCGAGCGTGGCGATGACCTCGTTGGTGTTCATGTTGGACGACGTGCCGGACCCCGTCTGGAAGACGTCCACGGGGAAGTGCTCGTCCCAGCGCCCCTCGGCCACCTCGGCCGCGGCGTCCCCGATGGCCTCGGCGACGTCCTTGTCGAGCACCCCCAGTTCGGCGTTCACCTTCGCGGCGGCCGCCTTGATCCGGGCGAGGGCCTCGATGTGGGCGCGCTCCAGATGCTGCCCGGAGATCGGGAAGTTCTCCACGGCCCGCTGCGTCTGGGCCCGCCACTTGGCGTGCGCCGGGACGCGGACCTCTCCCATGGAGTCGTGCTCGATGCGGTAGTCACTCATACCGGGTACAGCGTGGGAGGGGCGGGGGATGTTCCCCCGCCGCCCCCGTCCACCCGAACGCCGGAGGGGTCGGACACGGCCTAGCCCAGCCCGGGCCCCCGTACGGGGATCGACGTGAACGTCGGTGCCGGCGCGGGGTCCTTGAAGAAGTCGTTGCCCTTGTCGTCGACGACCACGAACGCCGGGAAGTCCTCGACCTCGATCTTCCAGACCGCCTCCATGCCGAGCTCCTCGTACTCGACGACCTCGACCTTCTTGATGCAGTCCTGCGCGAGCCGCGCCGCCGGCCCCCCGATCGACCCGAGATAGAAGCCGCCGTGCGCACCGCACGCGTCGGTCACCTGCTGGGACCGGTTCCCCTTGGCGAGCATCACCTTGGAACCCCCCGCCGCCTGGAACTGCTCGACGTAGGAGTCCATCCGGCCGGCCGTGGTCGGGCCGAACGAGCCGGACGCGTAACCCTCGGGCGTCTTCGCCGGGCCCGCGTAGTACACCGGGTGGTCCTTCAGGTACTGCGGCATCTCCTCGCCCGCGTCCAGCCGCTCCTTGATCTTGGCGTGCGCGATGTCGCGCGCCACCACGAGCGGCCCGGAGAGCGAGAGCCGGGTCTTCACCGGGTGCTTGGTCAGCTCGGCGAGGATGTCGTCCATCGGCTGGTTGAGGTCGATCCGCACCACGTCGGACGCCTCGTCCAGGTGCTCGTCGGTGGTGTCCGGCAGGAACCGCGCCGGGTCCGTCTCCAGCTGCTCGAGGAAGACGCCCTCGGCGGTGATCTTCGCGACGGCCTGGCGGTCGGCGGAACACGACACCGCGATCGCGACGGGGCAGGACGCGCCGTGCCGGGGCAGGCGGACCACACGCACGTCGTGGCAGAAGTACTTGCCGCCGAACTGCGCGCCGATCCCGATCCGCTGCGTCAGCTCGAAGACCTTCTCCTCCAGCTCCTTGTCCCGGAAGCCGTGGCCGAGCGGCGAGCCCTCGGCCGGAATCTCGTCCAGGTAGTGCGCGGAGGCGTACTTGGCGGTCTTGAGGGCGTACTCGGCGCTCGTACCGCCGACGACGATCGCCAGGTGGTACGGCGGGCAGGCGGCCGTGCCGAGCGAACGGATCTTCTCCTCCAGGAACTTCATCATGGAGGACTCGTTCAGGACGGCCTTCGTCTCCTGGTAGAGGAACGACTTGTTGGCCGAGCCGCCGCCCTTCGCCATGAAGAGGAACTTGTAGGCGCCGCCGTCGGTCGCGTACAGCTCGATCTGGGCCGGCAGGTTGGAGCCGGTGTTCTTCTCGTCCCACATGGTCAGCGGGGCCATCTGCGAGTACCGCAGGTTGAGGTTCAGGTACGCGTCGTAGATGCCGCGGGAGAGGGCGGCCTCGTCGCCGCCCTCGGTCAGCACGTTCTGTCCGCGCTTGCCCATCACGATCGCCGTGCCGGTGTCCTGGCACATCGGGAGCACGCCCGCGGCGGCGATGTTCGCGTTCTTGAGCAGGTCGAGCGCGACGAACTTGTCGTTGCCCGACGCCTCCGGGTCGTCGATGATGCGGCGCAGCTGGGCCAGGTGGGCGGGCCGCAGGTAGTGCTGGATGTCGTGGATGGCCTCCGCGGCCAGCTTGCGCAGCGCCTCCGGCTCCACCTTGAGGAAGGTCCGCCCGTCGGCCTCGAAGGTGGAGACACCCTCGGAGGTCACCAGCCGGTAGGGGGTGGTGTCCTCTCCCATGGGGAGCAGATCGGTGTACGCGAACTCAGGCATGTCGCCCATTCCTCACTCGACAGACAGCGGCTGGCCTCCGTTGGCAGCGTCCACCAGCGTAGAACCTGGCGGAAGCGGCGGGCTTGTGAGGTAGGGCTCAGTTCGGACGGCCGGACGGGACGGGCGGGCCGCCGGAGTTTTTCCACAGGCCGTCGCAAGGGGTAGTCGCGATCTATCGCGTTTGGGTACGCTGCTGCCGTGGACCTTCACAAGAGCCCCGCCCCGACCGCCGGCGCGCCCGACACCCGGCCCGTGACACCGGCCGAGCTGCGTTGCTCCGATGCCGACCGCGACGGGATCACGGACATCCTGCGCGACGCCCTGGCCGAGGGCCGCCTCACCCCCGACGAGCACGCCGAGCGGGTCGAGGGGGTGCTGAGCGCCAGGACGGTGGGGGAGCTCGACGTGTTCGTGCGGGACCTGCCCGCCGCCCACCGGCGCCGCGCGGCCCCGGCCTGGGCGCCCGCACCGAACCGCCCCACCGAGGGCGCCATCCCCGTCGACGCCGACGAGAACGTGGTGGCGGTCTTCAGCACGGCCGTCCGCAAGGGCCGCTGGCGGGCGGGCCGCCGCATGCACGCGTACGCGATCTTCGGCAGCGTCGAGATCGACCTCAGCGAGGCGGTCTTCGAGTACCAGCAGGTCGTGATCAAGGCCATCTCGGTCTTCGGCAACGTGGAGGTCCGCGTCCCGGAGAACGTGTCGCTGCGCGGCAGCGGCGGCGGTGTCCTCGGCAACTTCGAAGTGGCCACGCTGGACGCGGAGGACCCGGACGCCCCCGTGATCTACGTCGACGGGATGGCCGTCCTCGGCAATGTGGAGGCAAGAGCCAAGCGCGGCAAGGTCGTTGCCGACATCCTCGACCGGGTGGCGGACCGGGTCGCGGGGCGGGTCGACCGCGGTGTGCGCAAGCACCTGGGGCAGTGACGGGCATCGACGCCCGTGAACTCGGGGGCGCCCGGAGTCGATTGCCCCACTGGCGCGGCCGGTCCGCGGCGGAGAAACTCCGCGCTTCGGAACGCAGTGCATAGGCGCGCGTACAGCGGGTAGGCCTTGCTGCATCGTCTCTCGAGGGCGCTGTGGGAAGGTCCGCGGCGCCCGGCACGCTCGCGAAGCCGTCGTCAGGAGTAGACCGTGCTGCAACCGCCGCATCAGTCCCTGCAGGTAGCTGCCGTTCCGGCCCAGCGGACGCCAGTGGGGGACAGGGATCAGGAAGCCCCGTGGCATACGGAGGCCGTCTGCCGGCGTGATGAGGCGGGCCTGTTCTTCGCACCCTCCAAGGAACCGACCGCGGCCCGGCTGTCCCGGGAGGAAGCGGCGAAGCGGGTCTGCGCCCGCTGTCCCGTCATGGTCGAGTGCCGGGAGCACGCGCTGTTGCAACCGGAGCCCTACGGCGTGTGGGGCGGCCTCACCGCCGCCGAGCGCCGCGTGGTGCTCGCCCGGCGCCGCCGCCGGGATCTCGAACTGAAGAAGACCGCCCGCGCCTCGGGGGCGATAGCCGCCGCCGGCTGACCGGCATCGCGCGACGCACGAGGGGCGCCCTCCCCGCACGGAGGGCGCCCCTTACGCGCACGCACCGGGCCGTCGCTCTGACGGGCGCCGGCACCGGCCCGGACTGCTACTTGGCGCGGTCGAAGTCGATCGCGCTGTACGCACGCAGCTTGCTCAGCCGGTGCTCCGAGGTGATCTGGCGGACCGTCCCGGACTTGGAGCGCATCACGATCGACTCGGTCGTGGCGGTCTCCGAGCGGTAGCGCACCCCGCGCAGCAGCTCGCCGTCCGTGATGCCGGTCGCGACGAAGAAGACGTTCTCGCCGGAGACCAGGTCGTCCGTGAGGAGGACGCGGTCGAGGTCGTGGCCCGCGCCGACGGCCCGCTCGCGCTCCTCGTCGTCCTTGGGCCACAGCTTGCCCTGGATGGTGCCGCCGAGGCACTTGACGGCGCAGGCCGAGATGATGCCCTCGGGCGTGCCGCCGATGCCGAGCAGCAGGTCGATGCCGGTGCCCTCGCGCAGCGCCAGGATCGAGCCCGCGACGTCGCCGTCGGAGATCAGCTTGATGCGGGCGCCGGTCTCCCGGATCTCCTTGATGATCCCGTCGTGGCGCGGCCGGTCCAGGATGACGACGGTGACGTCCTCGGGCGTGACCCGCTTGGCCTTGGCGACCCGGCGGATGTTCACGGAGACGGGGGCGTTGATGTCGACGAAGTCGGCGGCCTCGGGGCCGGTGACCAGCTTGTCCATGTAGAAGACGGCGGACGGGTCGAACATGGTGCCGCGGTCGGCGGCGGCCAGCACCGCGATCGCGTTGGTCATGCCCTTGGCGGTCAGCGTGGTCCCGTCGATCGGGTCGACGGCGATGTCGCACTCGGCGCCGGTCCCGTCGCCCACGCGCTCCCCGTTGAAGAGCATCGGGGCCTCGTCCTTCTCCCCCTCGCCGATGACGACGACGCCGTTCATGGAGACGGTGGAGACGAGGGTCCGCATGGCCCGTACGGCGGCGCCGTCGGCGCCGTTCTTGTCACCGCGGCCGACCCAGCGGCCCGCGGCCATCGCGGCTGCTTCGGTGACCCGGACGAGTTCCAGGGCCAGGTTGCGGTCGGGGGCCTCGGACGGGACCTCGAGTTCGGACGGCAAGTGATGCTCGGTCATCGGAGCGCACCTTTCTGATACGACGACGGCCGGATGAGGGTGTGCCCCGACTCTATCGTCAGGCGGACAGAATGAGCAGGGGCCCCCACGGATGAGCAAACCACTGCACCTGCGACGATAGGGGGCGTGGCAGGTATGAAAGGCAAGCAGACGGTCCGGGACATGATCCTGTCCCTGGGCTTCATCGGGCTGGTCGCGGGCTTCATCTACATCTTCATCCCGCACGACGACTCCGAGCCCCCCATCAAGCGCGTCGACTACGCCGTCGAGCTGAGCACGGCCCGCCGCGCCGCGAGCTACCCGGTGGCGGCTCCGGAGGGCCTGGCGGCGGACTGGAAGGCGACGTCCGTGCGTTTCCGGGGCGACAGCTTCGACGCCTGGCACCTGGGCTACCGCGCCCCGGACGGCGAGTACGTGGCGGTGGAGCAGTCCACGCGGAGGCCGGCCGTCTTCATCGCCGACGCCAGTCAGGACGCCCGGGACACCTCGAAGACCCAGCGCATCGGCGACCGGACGTGGCAGCGCTACGAGGGCGCCAAGTACGACGCGCTCGTGCTGAAGGAGAGGGGCGCCACGACGGTGGTGACCGGCACGGCGTCGTTCGGCCGGCTCGCCGAGATGGCCGGGGCCCTGCGGACCTCGTAGCGCCTCCGAGAGCACGAGAAGGGCCCGCGGCGTGCTGCCGGGGGCCCTTCTCGCTGCCGGCGCGGGGATCAGACGGTCGTGATGACCTCGTCCGGCGCCAGGCGCGGGGAGCGGGGGAACCAGGCGTCCTCGCCCGGCTTGCCGATGTTGACGATCATCAGCGGGGTGTGGTCGCCGTCCAGGAACTCCTTCTGGACACCGGCGAAGTCGAAGCCGGTCATCGGGCCCGCGGCGAGCCCGGCGGCGCGGACGCCGATGATGAAGTACGCGGCCTGGAGGGCGGCGTTCAGCGCGGCGGCGCCCTCACGGGCCGGGCGCTCGGAGAAGAACGCGTCCTTGGCCTGCGGGAAGTGCGGGAAGAGCTGCGGCAGCTCCTCGTGGAACTCGTTGTCCGCGGCGAGGATCGCGACCAGCGGGGCGGAGGCCGTCTTCGGCCGGTTGCCCTCGGCCATGAGCGGGACCAGGCGCTCGCGGGCCTCGGCGGAGCGGACCAGGGTGATGCGCAGCGGCGACTGGTTGAAGGCGGTCGGGCCGTACTTGACCAGGTCGTAGATCGCCTGCACCTGCTCGTCGGTCACCGGCTCGTCGGTGAACGTGTTCGCGGTGCGGGCCTCGCGGAACAGCAGGTCCTGGGCGGCGGGGTCAAGGACGAGAGACATGGGGAGAACCTTCTCGAGACGTGCGTCCGATCCGGTGGACCGGCTTGCGAGAACGACAGTACGACCGAGAAGTTCAAAGTTCAACAAAAACGGTGCCGTCGTGATCCGCTTCACATCAGCGAGGTGATGCCGGGGCCACTCTCCTGTGCGGGGGCCGCTCCCTGAGGCCGCTTCCCCAGGCGGTGCCGGGACTACTCCCCGTCCGCCCCGCCCTTTCCGTCGCTCTCCTCCGCGAGGGCGGCGTCCAGGCGCGCCCGCGCCCCGTCCAGCCAGCGCCGGCACACCTTCGCCAGCTCCTCGCCCCGCTCCCAGAGCGCCAGGGACTCCTCCAGGGTCGTGCCGCCCGCCTCCAGGCGCCGGACGACCTCGATCAGTTCGTCCCGCGCCTGCTCGTACCCGAGAGCCTCGTCCACCTTGCTGGTCATGCGTCCACCCTATGCATCGACTCGTACCGTGAATTCACCCTCGGCCACCCGCGCCCGCAGCGGCTCGTCCGCCGTGACCTCGTCCGGCGCGCGGACCACGTGACCGTCTGACTTCTGCAGCACCGCGTATCCCCGCTTGAGGGTGGCGGCGGGGGAGAGGGCCACCACACGCGCGTGCGTGTGGGCCAGCTCGGAGTCCGCGCGGTCGAGCTGGTGCCCGATACAGCGCCGGCCGCGGTCGAGCAGCGAGGCGACCTGGTCCGCCCGCTCGTCGATCATCCGGTGCGGGTCCTCTATCGAGGGCCGGGCCAGCGCGTGCGCGAGGCCGCGCTCCTCGCGGTCGACGAAGGACTGGACGGCCCGCCGCGCCCGGTCGCGCAGGAACCGCACCCGCTCGTACTCCTCGCCGACGTCCGGGACCACCTTCTTCGCGGCGTCGGTCGGGGTGGACGCGCGCAGGTCGGCCACGTAGTCGAGGAGCGGAGTGTCGGGCTCGTGCCCGATCGCGGACACGACCGGCGTACGGCAGGACGCCACGGTCCGTACGAGCTGCTCGTCCGAGAAGGGCAGCAGGTCCTCCACGCTGCCGCCGCCGCGCGCCACGATGATCACGTCCACCTCGTCGCGGGCGTCCAGCTCCTTCACGGCCTGGACGACCTGGGGCACCGCGTGCACCCCCTGCACGGGGACGTTGCGCACCTCGAAACGGACGGCCGGCCAGCGGTGCCGCGCGTTCTCCAGCACGTCCCGCTCGGCCGCCGAGGCCCGCCCGCAGACGAGCCCGATCAGCTGCGGCAGGAACGGCAGGGCCTTCTTGCGTCCGGCCGCGAACAGCCCCTCGGCGGCCAGGGACTTCTTCAGCTGCTCCAGCCGGGCGAGCAGCTCGCCGACGCCCACCGGCCTGATCTCCGCGGCCCGCAGCGACAGCTGGCCCCGCGGCGCGTACCACTCGGGCTTGGCGAGGACGACCACGCGCGCGCCCTCGCTCACCACGTCGGCCACCGAGTCGAACACCTGTCGGTAGCAGGTGACGCCCACCGAGATGTCGTGCGACGGGTCGCGCAGCGTCAGGAAGACGACGCCCGCACCGGGGCGCCGCGACAGCTGGGTGATCTGCCCCTCGACCCACACCGCGCCGAGCCGGTCGATCCACCCCCCGATGAGCCGGGACACCTCACCGACGGGCAGCGGTGCGTCCGCGGACGTGTTCAGAGCCATGCGCCGAGCGTATCGGCCGGTTCCGACAATCCGGCCCGCGCGGGCCCGTGGCCGGGTCCGCCCCCGACGGCGGACGTGTGCGGGCCCCCTCAGCCGCCGGACGGGCTGGACCGGCCGGCGGGGCTGGACCGGCCCCGCTGGACCAGCAGCACCCCCAGCCCGACCGCCAGCCAGACCGCACCCACCACCTGCGCCGTCCGCGACGCCTCCACGATCACCGCCACGGTGATCGCGGCGCCGACAGCCGGCATCAGGACGTGCCGCCACCAGATGACCGGGCCGCTGCCGCGCAGGGCGAACCAGCCCACCACGCTCGCGTGCAGCAGCGTGAAGGCGGTCAGCGCGCCGATGTCGACCACCGACACCAGATGGTCGAGACCGTCGTCGCGCCGCGCCGCCCACACCGCGGCGACCAGCGTGATGACGGCCGCACACAGCAGCGCCGCCCGCGGCACCCCGGCGTCCGTCCTCGACAGCGCCCGCGGCAGCCGCCGGTCCCGGGACATCGCGAACAGCAGCCGCCCGGCCGCCGCCTGCCCGGCGAGCGCCGCGAACGCCGCCCCGATCGCCTTGCTCACGGCAACCAGGTTGTGCAGCCAGGCGCCGACGGAGGAATCCACCGCGTCGTAGAAGGCCGACCCCTGCGCGGCCGGGTCGGCGGCAAGCCCGGCGGACGACACCGGCTCCAGGAGCGCCACCAGATACGTCTGCGCCACGAAGAGCACACCGGCCAGCGCCAGACAGAACAGCACCGCCCTGGCCACCTTGTGCGAACCGCCCGTGACCTCCTCGGCGAAGGAGGCGATCGCGTCGAACCCCAGATACGACAGGACCGCGACCGAGACGGCGCCGATGACCGCCGACAGCGCGAACGCCCCCTGCG
This sequence comes from Streptomyces sp. NPDC005551, assembly GCF_042871785.1. Taxonomy (NCBI): domain Bacteria; kingdom Bacillati; phylum Actinomycetota; class Actinomycetes; order Kitasatosporales; family Streptomycetaceae; genus Streptomyces; species Streptomyces sp. NPDC005551. The sequence continues at coordinate 118,118 of NZ_JBIAJE010000006.1, forward strand.
AGCCGTCGCCGGACAGCGGGGACAGCCAGCCGCGCTCGGCCCCCTCGCGCGCGAGGACGACGACCGCGGAGACGACGAAGACGAGCAGGACCACGATCTCCATCGCGAGCACCAGGAAACCCACCCGGGCCGCGATCCGGACGCCCCACAGGTTCAGCAGCGTCGTGAGGACGACGGCGAGCGCGGTCCACACCCACCGGGAGACGTCCGGGACCAGCGCGTTCATCGCGATCCCGGAGAACAGGTAGGCGACCGCCGGGATCAGCAGATAGTCCAGCATCGCCATCCACCCGGCGATGAACCCCGCCCCGCTGCCGAGCCCCGCGCGCGCGTAGGCGAACACCGAACCCGCCTGCGGGACCACCCGCACCATCTGGGCGTAGCTGAACGCGGTGAACGCCATCGCGACCGTGGCGACGACGTACACCAGTCCGACCGCGCCGTGCGACCTCGCGTCCAGGGTGCCGAAGATGCCCACGGGCGCCATCGGGGCGATGAACAGCAGCCCGTAGACCACCAGGTCCCGAAAGCCCAGACTGCGCCGCAGCGCGCCTTCCCCACCGGCGTCACCAGCCGCGCCGGCCTTGGTCTGCGTGTCGGACATCCGTGCCTCCCGAGCGTCGCTGCCGGCCCGCCCCTCCCCGTTCGACCCCAGTCTCCCCAAGGAGGCGATCTTCGACCTGCCGAGCGCGGCCTTACGATGGTCTGCATGACCGCTTCGTCTGGCCGCCGTGTCCTGCTCGCCGCCCCCCGTGGCTACTGCGCGGGCGTGGACCGCGCCGTGATCGCCGTCGAGAAAGCCCTGGAGCAGTACGGGGCCCCCATCTACGTCCGGCACGAGATCGTGCACAACAAGTACGTGGTGCAGACCCTGGAGAAGAAGGGCGCCATCTTCGTCGAGCAGACGGCGGAGGTCCCCGAGGGGTCCATCGTGATGTTCTCTGCGCACGGCGTCGCCCCGGCCGTCCACGACGAGGCGGCGCGGGGCAAGCTCGCCACCATCGACGCGACCTGCCCGCTGGTCACCAAGGTCCACAAGGAAGCTGTCCGGTTCGCCGGTGAGGACTTCGACATCCTGCTGATCGGACACGAGGGGCACGAGGAGGTCATCGGCACCTCCGGCGAGGCGCCCGACCACATCACCCTCGTCGACGGCCCCGAGGACGTCGCCAAGGTCGAGGTCCGCGACCCCTCCAAGGTCGTCTGGCTCTCCCAGACCACGCTCTCGGTCGACGAGACCATGGAGACCGTCGACGCGCTGAAGGAGAAGTTCCCGCAGCTCATCTCCCCGCCCAGCGACGACATCTGCTACGCCACGCAGAACCGTCAGCTCGCCGTGAAGCAGATGGGCGCCGAGGCCGAGCTGGTCATCGTGGTCGGCTCCCGCAACTCCTCCAACTCCAAGCGGCTCGTCGAGGTCGCCAAGCTCGCGGGCTCGCGCGAGGCGTACCTGGTGGACTTCGCCGACGAGATCGACGACGCCTGGCTGGACGGCGTCACGACCGTCGGCGTCACCTCGGGTGCCTCCGTCCCCGAGGTGCTGGTCGAGCAGGTCCTGGAGCGGCTCGCCGGCCACGGCTTCGAGGACGTCGAGCTCGTCAAGGCCGCCGAGGAGTCCATCACCTTCTCGCTGCCGAAGGAGCTGCGACGCGACCTGCGCGCGGAGGCGGCGGCCCTGGTCGCGGAGCGCACCGCACGCCCGTGAAGGTTCCCGGTGGATCACGGGGGCGCGGAGTGACTGTCAGTCGTACGACGTAACGTAGAGCCATGCAGATCTTCGGTGTGGACATCGGCGGGTCGGGGATCAAGGGTGCCCCGGTGGACCTCGACAAGGGTGAGCTGACCCAGGAGCGTCACAAGGTGCTGACCCCGCACCCGGCCACGCCCGACGCGGTGGCGGACGGCGTGAAGGAGGTCGTGGACCACTTCGGCTGGACCGGCCCCGTCGGCATCACCTTCCCGGGGGTGGTCACCGGCGGCTCCACGATCCGTACGGCCGCCAATGTGGACAAGCGCTGGATCGACACGGACGCCCGTGCCCTGCTCGGCGACCGGCTGGGCGGCCTCCCGGTGACCGTGCTGAACGACGCGGATGCCGCGGGAGTCGCCGAGATGCGTTTCGGCCAGGGCCGCGACCGCCGGGGCACGGTCATCATGCTCACCTTCGGCACGGGCATCGGCAGCGCCCTGTTCATCGACGGCGCCCTCGTGCCGAACACGGAGCTCGGTCACCTGGAGCTGCACGGCCACGACGCCGAGAAGCGCGCCTCCACCAAGGCCAAGGAGGACCACGACCTCAGCTGGGAGCACTGGGCGTCCCGCGTCCAGAAGTACCTGGCGCACGTCGAGATGCTGTTCTCGCCCGACCTGTTCATCATCGGCGGCGGCGTCAGCCGCAAGGCCCAGAAGTTCCTGCCGCTGATCGAGGGCATCAAGGCGGAGATGCTCCCGGCGGCCCTGCAGAACAACGCGGGCATCGTCGGCGCGGCGATGCGGGCGGCCGAGCACGCGTAGGGCCCCGCCGGGGGGTGCCCTGGGCCCGGGCGGCGCGGTCGGCGCCGCCCGGGCGGCACGTGGGTGCTGTGCCGGCCCACCGAGGCCGCCCGGCCGAGGAGCTGAGATCACTCGATGACCGAGCCGGGGTTCGACGGATGCGGGGACCGCAGGGCGGTCCCCGCGGTCACGCGGTCCTGTCGGTCACGTGGTCCCTGCGGTCATGCGTCATGCGGTCACGTGGTCCCCGCGGTCACGCGGTCCCGTCGGTCACGCGGTCGGGCGGCGGCGGGGCGGGGCCATCGCCGCCCGCGGGGGCCCGGAGCGACGCCGGGCGGCCCGCCGCGTCATGAGGCGTGCCTTGCGCACGGTCGCGATGAGCCCCGCGACCAGCGTCCCGCCGTACAGCCAGCCCGCCTGCGTGGCGAGCGCGGTGACCAGCCCCATCAGATGCCCGCCGAAGCCCCCGCCCCCGTCGGCGACGGGCAGCAGTCCGAAGGCGAACGCGATCGGCACGACGACCGGCGCGGTGACGAGGTCACCCCGCCGCACCCACAGGGCGGTCACCGCGCACACCGGCAGGAACAGCACGCCGTACACCGTCAGGGACGCCCCGAACAGCAACTGGTCGAGACAGGCGAGCGCGAACATCAGCGCGCCGCAGAACAGCCCGCTGCCGAGCCCGGTGAGCCGGGGGTTCGGCATCCGCCGTACCGCCTGCACCACGGGGGACGCGGGGCGGCGGGCGCCCGGGGCACCCCGCTGCACGCCGTTTCCGCCCCGGGCGGCGGCAGCGCCGCGCGGTACGGCGGCGGTACCCCGCCCCGCGGACGGTGCCCGGCCGGGCCGGCCCGCGGCGATGCCGCCCCGCCCCGTCTGCGGGGGCAGGGGCGTGCCGCGTCGGGTTCTGGGCTGCGGGGGGCGCGTCCTGTGTTGCTCCACCGGACCAACTTAGGTCGTTTTATGTGTGGAATGGCTCCTGGGACACGCCGACGGACAGACCTTGGCCATGCGTTCGATACGTCGCCGGTGCGAAGCCCCGCACGCCGTAGACTGGTGGATCGGCCCGCTCACCACGTAGGCCCTGCCGCCCATCCTCACGTACGGGAAGTCGCAACGTGTCGCTCACGATCGGAATCGTCGGTCTGCCCAATGTCGGCAAGTCGACCCTGTTCAACGCCCTGACCAAGAACGACGTGCTGGCGGCCAACTACCCGTTCGCCACGATCGAGCCGAACGTGGGCGTGGTCGGTGTCCCCGACCCCCGTCTGACGAAACTGGCCGAGATCTTCGCCTCGCAGCGCGTCCTGCCGGCGACCGTCGACTTCGTCGACATCGCGGGCATCGTGAAGGGCGCTTCGGAGGGGGAGGGCCTGGGCAACAAGTTCCTCGCGAACATCCGTGAGTCCGACGCGATCTGCCAGGTCATCCGCGCCTTCAAGGACGAGAACGTCGTCCACGTCGACGGCAAGGTCTCGCCCAAGGACGACATCGAGACCATCAACACCGAGCTGATCCTCGCGGACCTCCAGACCATCGAGAAGGTCCTGCCGCGTCTCCAGAAGGAGTCGCGCATCAAGAAGGACGTCGCGCCGAAGGTCAAGGCGGTCGAGGAGGCCAAGGAGATCCTGGAGCGGGGCGACACGCTCTTCTCGGCGGGCATCGTCCAGGGCTCCGGCAACGAGGAACTCCTCCACGACCTGCACCTGCTGACCACCAAGCCCTTCCTCTACGTCTTCAACGTGGACGAGGACGAGCTGGTCGACGAGGACTTCAAGGCCGAGCAGCGCGCCCTGGTCGCCCCCGCCGAGGCGATCTTCCTGAACGCCAAGCTGGAGCAGGACCTCGCCGAGCTCGACGAGGAGGACGCGATGGAGCTCCTCCAGTCCGTCGGCGCGGAGGAGCCGGGCCTCACCACCCTGGCCCGCGTCGGCTTCGCCACCCTCGGCCTGCAGACCTACCTGACGGCCGGCCCGAAGGAATCCCGCGCCTGGACCATCAAGAAGGGCGCCACCGCGCCCGAGGCCGCGGGAGTGATCCACACGGACTTCCAGAAGGGCTTCATCAAGGCGGAGGTCATCTCCTTCCACGACCTCGTCGAGACCGGCTCGGTCGCCGAGGCCCGCGCCAAGGGCAAGGCACGCATGGAGGGCAAGGACTACGTGATGCAGGACGGCGACGTGGTGGAGTTCCGCTTCAACGTCTGAGCGGATGAAGTAACACCACGTCGCTGACGTGGCAAATGCCCAAGGTCAGAAGCAGCCCATCTCTCCGGATGTGGGCCCCTGGACCTTCCCTCCCAGATAGCACCAAGAGTGGTACGTTATGAGGTACCACTTGATGGGAGGGTCGGGGTCATGTCCATAACTGCGAGTGAAGCCCGTAAGGGATTGTTTCCGTTGATCAAGAAGGTCAACGAGAACCATGAGGCCATCGAGATCGTCTCCAAGCACGGCAACGCCGTGCTTGTCTCGGCCGATGACTACGCGGCGCTGCGCGAGGGCTCCTACCTGCTGCGCTCGCCGGCGAACGCCCGGCGGCTGCTCAAGGCGTACGAGAACGCCCTGTCGCACCTCAACGTGTCAGAGCGTGAGTTGATCGATCCCGAGTCGGCGGACGCAGGTGCGGGTGCCGCGTGAGGCTTGTCTTCGAGGATCAGGGCTGGGAGGACTACACGTCCTGGCGCAAGAACGACCGCAAGATGCTCGCCCGGATCAACAAGCTCATCGAGGACGTCAGGCGTAACCCCTTCACCGGTATCGGCAAGCCGGAGCCGCTGAAGTATCACCTGCCTGGGGCGTGGTCGCGACGGATCGACGAAGAGCACCGCCTCGTCTATCTGGTGACGGACAAGGAGCTCGTCATCCTCGCTGCCCGGTATCACTACTGATCGGTGAGTGTCTGGTATGTAGTCGTTTCGTTACTGCATCTGGGTAGTTCGTCGAGCATGCAGGTCAGGAGGGGTCGGGCTTCGGTGAGCCCGACCCCTTCGTCGTCCCCGTGCTGGACAGGTGCTCGAGCATCGGCTAGAAGCCGGAGGCCTCCTCGTCTGGAACGTGCGGAGGTATCCGTCGGGGACGGTGCGGGCGGCGGCGGTGAGTGGGCGGTCCAGGACTTCCCGGTCGCCGGCTTGGGGGAGCCGAAGTGCGGCGAGGAGGTGGCCGCGGACGGTGGGGTGGTCCGGGGTGAAGAGGACGGAGAAGTCGTCCCCAGAGCCGTTCTCCATCAGGGCGGCCTCTGTGCCGGGGCCCCAGGTTGCGTCGAAGGTGTAGCGGCAGAACCGCGGATCGTCCCCGATCGTGGCGTCCAGGACGGCCAGTGCGCGCAGATGGGCGCGGAGTTGAGTGGGGTCGGGGAGGGGGGGCAGCGGTCTAGTGCACAGTGCTCATGGCCCCATGGAAGCAGCCGGCGCTGACAATCTGGCGCGGCCACCCGGACGATGGTGCCGCTACCTCCAGCAGATTCTGACCGATCGCAGCTGTTCCTGGCGCGGGATCAGGTGCCGTAGACGGTGGAGCGATGCCCGACGTGCACGACCCACACCACCAGCTCACCATTGTCGATCGTGTAGACGACGCGATAGTCACCCACACGTAGGCGGCGGCGTTCGGGCTGGGACACGAGTGCGGTGGTGTTGAAGCCGAGTGGGTCGCTTTCCAGCTCGGTCAGCTTGGCCAGGAGGCGGAGCGCCATGTCGCGGGGGATCTTGCGCAACTCTGCCTGAGCCTCGGGTCGGAAGACGGTCCGGTACTCACTCACTGCGCGCCAGCGTCTCCCTCATGATGTCCTCGATCGGGATGCCGGGTACCGGGTTGGCCATGCGCTCGTCGATGATCCGGTTGATCTCGCGCTCTTCCCATTCCTGGTACTTGCGCAGTATCTCGATGGACACCACAGCAGCGACTTCCTTGCCTCGGCGTGTGATCACAGTGGGCACGTCGTCGCGGTCTGCACGCTCCACGACTTCTGCCAGGTGAGCGCGCACGTCGCGGATGGACTCTACGGGCAGTGGCTGCGTCATGCGCCCAAGAGTACCGAGTGTCCTATGTGTACACAACGCGCGCGGCGGGTTGGTGGCGTTCGATCGTTCGTGCTGGATGCGTCAAGTTTGGATGCTGGTCAGAGGGGTCGGACTTGGATAGGTCCGGCCCCCACCGCATTTCCGTACTGACGTGGTGCTGACTCAGCCGCGGCGGGGTGGAGCGAGTTTCTCCAGGTCGAGGTTGATCTCGAAGGGCACGGGACGGTTGAGCGAGCCCCTGAAGATGCCAACGGGTACATAGGTGGCGGTTGGCTCGTCGAGTTCGTAGACGTGGACGATGGGTGCTCCGTCCTCGTCCTCGACGCGCCAGTAGTGCGGGATGCCGGCCTCTGCGTATTTGTGGAGCTTTACCGTGCGGTCCCGGTGTGCGGACTCGGGGGAGACCACCTCGACGGCGAGTCGTACTTCTTCCGGTGCGAACCAGGTGCGGTCACCGTCGAAGTCGGCCGTCGTCACCAGCAGGTCCGGCTCGGGCCGATTGCGCTGATCGAGTTTGATGGTCATCTCCCGTCCGACCCTCACGTCGGCCGGCGCCTGCTCCATGAGAGCCACGGTGAGCATCGTGACGAGATGCCCGTGCCACCACCGCTGCGGGGACATCATGAATACGAGGGCTCCGTCGATCAGCTCGGTGTGGCGCGGTGCTTCCGGGAGGCGGTCCAGGTCCTCCGCGAACCAGCCTTCCGCGCGAGGCGGGCGCATCCAGTCGGGCAGTGCGGTCATGGCTCAACCGTAGCGAGTCAGCGAGGTCCGGGCCACGAGGTCGACGACGGCCGAAACGAGAACCGTCCGCACCCGCCCCCGGCCCCCCGCTGTCGGCACCGCACCCCACCCGCCCCCGGCCCCGATGTCGTCCCCGCTGTCAGTCCCCCGTGGAAGACTGCGCGGATCCGGGCGGGCAGCGCGGGCGGCGAGCACATGAGGGGCGTCATGGCGGGTGGCGGCGGGACGGCGGGCGGGGCATCCGCGGTGCCGGGCGCGAGCGGTACGCGGGAGCGGGCCGGGGGGCCGCGGCCGGAGGAAGCGCCCGTGGGGCGCAGGGCCCGGGACCTGCTCGCGGAGGGCGGGGGGCTGTACGACGCCGCGCGCACCGTCCTCGCCGACCACACCCGCGCACGGGACGCCGTACGGGCGGCGCTGGAGCCCCTCCGGGCCGAACTCGTCGCCGGGGAGCTGGAGTCCATCCCCGTCTCCCGGCTCAAGGACGTCACCGAGGGCCGGCTGCGGCTCGCGGCGATCGAGGCGGCCGGCCTCGGCTCGGTCCGGGCGGTGCACGAGGCGAGCCGCTACGAACTGCGGCAGATCCCCGGAGTCGGCGCCCAGACCGCCGACCAGGCGCTCGCCGCCGCCCGCCAGATCGCCCGCGCGGTCGAGGAGACCGTCTCCGTGCGCATCGACGTGGACCGTCCCGAGCCGCGGACCGCCGCCCTCGTCGTCGCGCTGCGCAGGCTCGTCGACGCCGGCCCGGAGCTGCGGCGCGCCGTGGACGCCGCCGGGCGGCTGGAGGAGCGGCTCGGCGCACTGCTGCCCGCGGCCCGCCCGGCCGCCGGGCGGCTGCGCATGGCGCTCGCCGGACGCCACGGGCGCGAGAGCGCGACCGCGGCGATGACCGAGCTGCGCGAGCTGACGGCCGACGCGAGGGCACGCGGCCTGCGGCTGCTGCTCGCCCAGGCCTCCGCGGACCTGCTGCGCGAACCGGCCTCCGACATCGAGGCGTGGGTCGACTTCGAGCTGCGCTCCGCCGACTACTACAGCCAGCTCGCCGAGGTGTCGGACCAGGCACCCGACGTCGCGGCCGCCGAGGGTTTCCTGCCGTCGGAGGTCGCCGAACGGGTGCACGCGCAGGCGCTCGACGACACCCACCTCCGGGTGTCGCTGCGCGGCTACCAGTCCTTCGGTGCCCGTTTCGCCCTGGCCCAGCGCCGGGTCGTGCTCGGTGACGAGATGGGGCTCGGCAAGACGGTGCAGGCCATCGCCGCGCTGGCCCACCTCGCGACGGAGGGGCACAGCCACTTCCTGGTGGTGTGCCCGGCGAGCGTACTGATCAATTGGACGCGCGAGATCCGGTCCCGCAGCACTCTGCGGGCCCTGCCGGTGCACGGTCCCGACCGGCAGGACGCGTACGCCGAGTGGTGCGAGCGCGGCGGCGTCGCGGTCACCACCTTCGACGTCCTGTACACCCTGCCCCGGCCGGACGCCGCGGCGAAGACCCCGGTCCCGGCCCCCGGCGGACCGCGGCGGGTCCCGGCTCCCGGCAGAGCGCGGCGCACCACGAAACCCGACACGGCACGGGCCACGGCGACCGGTGGCACGCGGCCGGCCACGGCACCCGGGGCGACGCGGGCGGTCGCGGCACCCGGCGCGGTGCGGCAGGTTACGGCCTCCGACGCGGCGCCCGCGGCCCCCGTACCCGGCGCCCGCCCCGGCCTGCTCGTCGTCGACGAGGCGCACTACGTGAAGAATCCGGAAACCCGCCGGGCCAGAGCCGTCGCCGTCTGGACCGCGCACTGCGACCGGGTCCTGTTCCTGACGGGCACGCCGATGGAGAACCGGGTCGGGGAGTTCCGCAGCCTCGTGCGCCACCTCCGTCCCGAGCTGGTGCCCGGGATCCACGGCAGCGACGCGGTCGCGGGCCCGCACGCGTTCCGCAGGTCGGTCGCCCCCGCCTACCTCCGCCGCAACCAGCAGGACGTCCTCACCGAGCTGCCCGCGCTCGTCGAGGTCGACGAGTGGGAGGAGTTCGGCGCGGCGGACAAGGACGCCTACCGCAGGGCGGTCGAGGCCGGGAACTTCATGGCGATGCGCCGGGCCGCGTACGCCGACGCGGAGCAGTCCGCCAAGCTCCAGCGGCTGCGCGAGCTGGTGACGGAGGCGGCGGAGAACGGACTGAAGGTGGTCGTGTTCTCGTACTTCCGGGACGTGCTCGGCACCGTCCACGAGGCCCTCGGCGAGCGCGTGTTCGGCCCGATCTCCGGTTCGGTGCCCGCCGCCCGCCGCCAGCTTCTGGTCGACGCGTTCGCGGCGGCCGACGGGCACGCTGTGCTGCTCTGCCAGATCGAGGCGGGCGGCGTCGGCCTCAACCTCCAGGCGGCGTCCGTGGTGATCCTCTGCGAACCGCAGGTCAAGCCGACCCTGGAGCACCAGGCCGTGGCCCGCGCCCACCGCATGGGCCAGGTCCGCACGGTCCAGGTGCACCGCCTCCTCGCCGCGGACAGCGTGGACGAGCGGCTGCTGGAGATCCTGAAGAACAAGGACCGGTTGTTCGACGCCTACGCGCGCCGCAGCGATGTGGCGGAGGCGACCCCGGACGCGGTCGACGTGTCGGACGGCCGGCTCGCCCGCCGTCTTGTGGAGGAGGAGCAGCAGCGGCTGGCCGCCGCCCGCACCTGACGCGCCGGCGGTCGAGACGGCGTCAGATGCCGTGCACCCGGGCCACCGTGAACGGGGTCCGGGGCGTCCCCGGCCCCATCGGTCCGCCCTTGTCGAACTGCGACCGGACGACGAGCGTGCGCCCGCCGTGCCGCACGAGGGTGGTCGGGATGCAGAGGGCGCTGTCGGTGACCCTGCGTTCCAGGCGGGCCGCGGTGCCGTCGTGCGAGAGCCGCCAGCGGGTGATCGTGTCGGTCGCGTTGTGGGCGGCCCACAGGGTGCCGCGGACCAGTTCCAGTCCGTCGCCGTTCACCAGGTCGCCGCCGGACAGCGTGACGGGACGTATGGCGCCGGTGGCGAGGTCCACGCGGTGGAGGGCGCCCGCGGTCATGTCGACCGTGAGCAGGTAGTGGCCGGTGGCGACGACGCCGTTCAGGGTGAAGGTGCCGGGCGGATGCGGGGCGAGGACACCGCTGAGGTCGTACGCGGTGGTCAGCGCCGACCGGCCGCCGTGCGCGGCCGTTCGGGCCAGCTCGGCCGGCGTCACGCGGTAGATGACCTCGCGCACGCTGTCCGTCAGGTACGCGCTGCCGTCCGGCGTGATCGCCAGGTCGTTGACGAAGCGGGGGGCGTCGCCGGGCACGTCGAAGCGGGCCAGCAGGGCGCGGGTGCGCAGGTCGTAGACGTCCACGCCGGACGTCGAGTCGGTCACCCAGAGGCGTCCCGCGCGGTCGGCCTTCAGCCCGTTGGCGGTGGTGCGGCCGTCCGTGCCTCCGGGCAGGAAGACCTCGGCGCTACGGCGGCCGGGTGTCGCCCGGTAGACGGCTCCCGTGGCGTACGAGCCCACGTAGAGGTCACCCGTCCGCGGGTCCGCGGCGATGCCCTCGGGGTACACGCGGTCGCCCGGAAGCTCGAACGCGGTGGTGACGCGGGCCGGGGCGGTGCGGGTCGCGGCGCCGGCCGCGGGCGGTGCGGTGACCGCGGTCGCCGCGACGGTCAGGGCGGCGGCGGTCAGGAAGGTGCGGCGCTGGATCGGACGGGACACGACGGTGCCTCTCGGTCGGCGTCTGAAGCAATGGACGGGTACGAAGTTAAGTTAGAGCTCTAATGATCGTCAAGGTGTTTATGTTCGCAAGAAGGCTCGGTAGCGGGTGGTCGATACGATGCGGACATGACGTCCATGCCCGCGGCCGAGCGGCTCGGCTCCCACATCAAGCGGGCCGAGCAGGCTCTCAACGCGACCAAGACCGCCGTCCTCAAGCCGGCCGGCCTGACCGTCGCGCAGTACGCGGCCCTGCTCCACCTCGGCGCGAACGCCGGCATCTCGGCCGCCGCGCTGGCCCGCCTGTGTGGGGTCACCCCGCCCACGATGAACACGGTCCTGAAGAACCTCCAGGACCGCGGCCTCATCGAGCGCACGCCGCACGAGTGGCACCGCAACGTGCTGGAGACGCGGCTCACCGACGAGGGCCGGGCCGTCCTGGCCGACGCGGACGCGCGGGCGGTGCGGGTCGAGCGGGCGCTGGCCGCGGAGTTCACGGACGAGGAGCGCACGGCACTCGTCGCCCTGCTGGGCCGCTGCGTCGGCCTCCTCGAAGACGAACGGCCCTGAGAACCCCGGCCGGGGTGACGCCGGAGTCCTCGGGGCCCACGCACGGCGGCCGACGCGACCCACGTACGGCACGGACGTACGTACGGCGCGGACGCGCCGCCGCGTACCCCGCGCCGGGCGGCGCAGCGCGCTGAGGTGCTCGCCCCCCGGCGCCGCACGGGCTGAGAACCTCCGCCCGCCCTCCCGCCAGCCGCTACCTCCGCCCGCCCTCCCGTCAGCCGCTACCCCCGGCCAACCCCGTCTTCGCCCCCGCCCCGCACAACGGCACCACCGCCGTGCGCCCCCCGAGCTGCTCCTCCCGTACGGCCGCCCAGCACGCGACCCCCGTCGACTCGACGTACAGTCCCCGCGACGCCAGGTCCGTCTGCGCGTGCCGGATCTGGTCCTCCGTCACCGTGAGGAACGTGCCGCCCGACTCCCGTACCGCCCGCAGGATCTGGCGGGCGCGCGGCGGCCTGGGGATCGCGATGCCCTCCGCGAAGGTGGGCGCCGCGGCCGTGACGCCGACCAGGTCGTCGGCGCCCTCGGCCCAGGCGCGGGCCAGCGGAGCCACCGCGGCCGCCTGGACCGCGTACAGGGCGGGCCGCCGGTCGATGAACCCGGCGGCGTGCAGCTCCGCGACGGCGAGGGCCGCGCCGAGGAGCAGCGTGCCGTTGCCGACGGGGACGACGAGGATGTCCGGGAGTCGCCCGTCGAGGGCCTCCCACAGCTCGTGGACGTAGGTCTTCGTGCCGTGCAGGAAGTACGGGTTGAAGACGTGGGAGGCGTAGAACGTCTCCGGGTCGTCCGCCGCCTCCCGCACGGCGGCCGCCGTGTCCTCGCGGTCGCCGTCCACCACGTGCAGCCGCGCCCCGTGCGCCTCGATCTGCTCCAGTTTCTTCGGCGAGGTGCCCGCGGGGACGTACACCGTGCACGGCAGCGCGGCCCGTGCGCAGTACGCGGCGATCGCCGTGCCCGCGTTGCCGCTGCTGTCGGCGACCACCCGGTGGGGCCGCAGCCGCAGTGCGAGCTCGGCCAGCAGCACCGCGCCGCGGTCCTTGAAGGACAGCGTCGGCATCAGGAAGTCGAGCTTCGCCGAGATGCCGTCGCGCAGCGGCACCAGGGGGGTGCGGCCCTCGCCGAGGCTGACCGTGGGGGCGGCGAGCGGCAGGCACTCCGCGTACCGCCAGAGCGAGTTGACGCGCCCGGACAGGGATTTGAGCGAGGCGGGCGTCGGGGAGAAGTCCAGGTCCAGCGGACCGCCGCAGGCCGGGCAGCGCCAGGCGAGCGAGCCGGCGGGGACGCGGGTGCCGTCCGTGGGGCAGAAACAATCCGGCAAGGGTGTCATGACCGCAGGTTAGATCGGCCTATTGGTGACGGTCTGTCATGACAGGCATATGGCACTCGCGTTACGGCCGTGCAGGACCCTTGTGCAATTCCTGTGGAAGCCTCAATCTTTCGGCTGACGCCAGGGAAAAGCCGCACCAGGTTGTCATGCCCCTGCCGTTTCGGTTTCGTGCACCATCCCCCCCAGCGCACCACCGATCGAGGAGGATCCCTCAGATGGCAGTGATGCGTCACACCCGCCGAAGACTGGCCGGCGCGGCAGCCGCGGCCCTCGTACTCGGCATCGTCTCGGCACTCCCCGCGAACGCGGCCCCCGCCCGCGAGGGCCGCATCCAGTACGCCGGCGACGCCGACGCGGTCGCGAACAGCTACATCGTGACCCTGGACCCGCAGGCCGCGAAGTCGTCCTCGGCCCGGGGCAAGGCCCTCGCCAAGACCTACGGCGCCGAGATCGAGCGCACGTACACCAAGGCCCTGAACGGCTACGCGGTCGAGGCGACCCCCACCGAGGCGAAACGGTTCGCCGCGGACCCGGCCGTCGCCTCCGTGGTCCAGAACCGCACCTTCCACATCAACGCGACCCAGACGAACCCGCCCTCCTGGGGACTGGACCGCATCGACCAGAAGGCCCTGCCGCTCGACAGCAAGTACACCTACCCGGACAGCGCCGGGCAGGGGGTGACCGCCTACATCGTCGACACCGGCGTACGCATCACGCACAGCGACTTCGGCGGCCGTGCCTCGTACGGCTACGACGCCGTCGACAACGACAACACCGCGCAGGACGGCAACGGCCACGGTACGCACGTCGCCGGCACGGTGGCCGGCACCGCGTACGGCGTCGCCAAGAAGGCGAAGATCGTCGGCGTCCGGGTGCTCAACAACGCGGGATCCGGCACGACCGCGCAGGTCGTCGCGGGCATCGACTGGGTGGCCCGGAACCACAGCGGCCCCTCGGTCGCCAACATGTCGCTCGGCGGCGGCGCGGACAGCGCGCTCGACACGGCCGTGCGCAACGCCATCGCCTCCGGCGTCACCTTCGCCGTGGCCGCGGGCAACGACGGCGCGAACGCCTCCAACTACTCGCCCGCGCGGGTCGCCGAGGCCATCACCGTCGGCTCGACCACGTCCTCCGACGCCCGCTCCAGCTTCTCCAACTACGGTTCCGCGCTGGACATCTTCGCCCCCGGCTCCTCGATCACCTCGTCGTGGAACACCAGCGACACGGCGACCAACACCATCTCCGGTACGTCGATGGCGACCCCGCACGTGACGGGCGCGGCGGCGCTGTACCTCGCCGACCACCCCGGCTCCACGCCCGCTCAGGTCGCCTCGGGCCTGGTCGCCGCCGCCTCGACGGGCGTCGTCACCAACCCGGGCACCGGCTCGCCCAACCGCCTCCTGAACGTCGGCGGCGGCACGACGACCCCGCCCGGCGCGCGCTTCGAGAACACCGGTGACTACGCGATCGCCGACAACGCCACGGCCGAGTCGCCGGTGACCGTCAGCGGAGTCCTGGGCAACGCGCCCTCCGCGCTGTCGGTCGAGGTCCACATCGTGCACACCTACATCGGCGACCTCCAGGTCCAGCTGATCGCCCCCGACGGCTCGGCGTACACGCTCAAGGCGTACGGGACCGGTGGCAGCGCGGACAACATCGACACCACGTACTCGGTGAACGCCTCCTCGGAGGTGGCCAACGGCACGTGGAAGCTGCGCGTGAGCGACAACGCGTCGGCGGACACCGGGAAGATCGACGCCTGGGCCCTCCAGTTCTGACGCGTCTTCAGTGAGATGCCTCGTCCTCGCGGCAGGGCTCCGGGTCGTCGACCCAGCCCGCCGCGAGGACGAGGCGCGTACGGCGGTGCACCGCCAGGAATCCGAAGGGGCGGTCGAACGTGGCGCCGACGCTCGTCGTGACGTGCCTCAGCCGGGACGGCGCCGAGCCGGCCGCCGCCGCGACGGCGGTCACCGCCGCGGCGCGGAAACCGAGGGCGCCGAACGTCGCCGTGGCGGCCTGGCGGGCCGAGCCCACACACAGCGGCCGGCCGCTGATCCCGGGGAAGTGCCCGTAGCGGTCGTCCCGCGCCGTGGTGAGGCCGAACAACTCGTGCCGGCACAGCAGGTCGTGCTCGGCGGACAGCGTGAACGGCACGGTCGTGACCTCCAGGGACGGCGGCCGGGGCGCCGCGCAGCGCTCGCGTTCCACCCGCAGGCCGGGGCCCGCCTCGCCGTACGGCAGCCCGGGTCCGGGCACGACGGGCCGCTCGCCGGCGAGGACACGCACGCCCTCGCCCAGCACCTGGCCGGGGCTCATCCGCTCCTCACCGAGCAGGAGGTGGACGTCGAGGCCGGTCGTGCCGAGGACCTTCACCTCGGTCAGCGCGCCGTGCGGTGTGTCCGCGACCCCGGCCCGGTCCAGCAGGGCGGACGTGCGCCACAGCCCCTCCAGCACGCGGTCCCGCCACGGCCCGGACTCCGGGCACAGGGGAGACTCCGAGAAGGGCCGGAACCAGTCGGTGCGCAGGGTCAGCGCGCCGGCGAGCACCATCTCGGTGCGGTCGGTGAGGGCGACGGGCATGCGCCGGATCCGGCCGCCGGTCCGTTTCGCCGCCCAGGCGTCCAGGGACTCCCGGTCGGTGTCCTCGACGCCGGTGAGCACCCCGTGCGTCCCCGCCGGCAGCCCGGCCTCCCACGCCTCCCGCAGCTCCAGCGTGCGCAGGGTCCACACTCCGAGCGCCGATTCGAGGCCCCGCATGTCCGCGAGCGCGCCCAGCAACTCCCGCGCCCGGGCAGCGGATTCCTCCGCCGGCAGGCCGACCGCCTCCGTCAGCTCGGCCCGCGCCGCGCCGCCGGCCCCGTCCGCGAGGAGCCCCAGCAGGGGCCACACCCCGGCCGCGGAGAACACCGTCGCGCCGGACACGGTCTCCGCCCACCTCGCGGTGAGGCCGTTCACCGCCCGGATCGTCGCGTTCGTGACGCGCATACCGCCCCCGTCCGTGCCCCGCTTACCATTCGCCCAGCCGTACGACTGGCGCTCGGCCGTCCGTACACCCGCACGAGGAGCAAGGTACTAGTGGCCATACCCCCGCCGCCCGGGTCCGAGCGGTCCCAAGGCCCGTACCCGCCGCAGTACCCGCAGGCTCCGTACCCGCAGACTCCGTACCCCCAGCGGCCCTACCAGGCCTGGGGTCAGGGCTATTCCCCGTACAACCGCCCGGCGCCCGTGAACGGCCTGGCGATCGTCGCCCTCGTGCTCGGCGTCCTGTGCTTCCTGCCCGCCATGGGACTGGTCCTCGGGATCGTCGCGCTGCGGCAGATCAAGCGGCGCGGCGAGCGGGGCACGGGCCTGGCGGTGGGCGGGATCGTCATGTCGTCGATCGGTCTCGTACTGCTCGTGCTCACCGTCGCGACAGGCGGTGCCGACGACTTCTGGAAGGGCTTCCGGGAAGCGGCGGCCGAGGGGTCCGAGGTCACCTTCTCCGTCGGCAAGGGGGAGTGCTTCAACGCGCCGGGCGGTTCCCTCGAAGGCTACGCGTACGACGTCGACCGGGTGCCGTGCGAGGGCGAGCACGACGCCGAGGTGTTCGCCGACTTCACCATGCCGCCGGGCGGTTACCCCGGCGAGGACGAGATCACCGACACCGCCGACACGAAGTGCTACGCGCTCCAGGACCAGTACGCCATGGACTACTGGGCCGTCCCCGACGACGTCGACGTCTACTACTTCACCCCGACCCGGCAGAGCTGGAACCTGGGCGACCGCGAGATCACCTGCATGTTCGGGAACACGGACGGGAAGGGCGGCCTGACCGGCTCGCTCCGCAGCGACGGCACCACGCTCGACGCGGACCAGCTGGCCTACCTCGAGGCAGCGCGCGTCCTCGACACGGCGATGGACTCGGCACCCGAGGCGAAGTACGTCGAGGACGACCTGCCCGGTCACCGGAAGTGGGCGACCCGGATGTCGGGCGCGCTCGCCGAGCAGGCGGACCTGCTGCGCGGCCACACCTTCGCCCCCGGGGCGGAGAAGGCCGTGGCCGCCCTCGTCGAGGACCTCGAAGCGGCGGGCAAGCAGTGGTCCGAGGCGGCCGGGGCGGCGGACGCGGAGGCCTTCTACCCGCCCTACGAGAAGGGTTCGAAGCTCATCGACCCCCACCGGACGGTCACGGCACGCGAGGCTCTGGGCCTCGACACCACCCCGCCCGCCCACGAGGAGGAGGACGGTGGTGAGGGCGAC
The DNA here is from genome assembly GCF_042871785.1 of Streptomyces sp. NPDC005551. Classification (NCBI taxonomy): domain Bacteria; kingdom Bacillati; phylum Actinomycetota; class Actinomycetes; order Kitasatosporales; family Streptomycetaceae; genus Streptomyces; species Streptomyces sp. NPDC005551. The sequence goes on from NZ_JBIAJE010000006.1 coordinate 135,200, forward strand.
GGGGGAGCCGGTGCCGGACTGGAGGTGTGACGACCCCTATAGCGGGGAGAAAGTGCCTGCGTAAAGCCCTTACCGGCCCCATGTCATCACATCGAGTGATTCTCTGGCCTTTGCTTGCACGGGAGAACCCAGGGTTGCCAGGCTGTTGCTGTCTGTACAACCTGATGGGAGCGGCCAGTGACATTCGGTGAGCAGCCGGCGTACCTGCGCGTCGCGGGTGATCTCCGCAAGAAGATCGTCGACGGTTCACTTCCCCCGCACACCCGTCTCCCCTCCCAGGCCCGGATCCGCGAGGAGTACGGAGTCTCGGACACCGTCGCCCTGGAGGCGCGCAAGGTGCTGATGGCCGAGGGCCTGGTCGAGGGCCGCTCCGGGTCCGGCACGTACGTCCGGGAGCGCCCCGTCCCGCGCCGCGTCGCCCGCTCCGGCTACCGCCCGGACAGCGGCGCGACCCCTTTCCGCCAGGAGCAGGCGGAGGTCTCCGCGCGCGGCACGTGGGAATCGCGCAGCGAGCAGGCCGAGGCGGGCGGCGCGATCGCCGAGCGCCTCGGCATCAAGCCCGGCGACCGCGTGATGTGCACGAAGTACGTCTTCCGGGACGCCGGCGAGGCGATGATGCTCTCCACCTCGTGGGAGCCGCTCGCCGTCACGGGCCGCACCCCGGTCATGCTCCCGGAGGAGGGCCCGCTCGGCGGCATGGGCGTCGTCGAGCGCATGGCCGCCATCGACGTGATCGTGGACAACGTCACGGAGGAGGTCGGGGCGCGCCCCGGTCTCGCCGAGGAGCTGTTCACGCTGGGCGGTGTCCCCGGCCACGTCGTCCTGGTGGTCCAGCGGACCTACTACGCGTCGGGGCGGCCGGTGGAGACGGCCGACGTCGTGGTGCCGGCGGACCGCTATCGCGTGGCGTATCACCTGCCGGTCAGGTAGCCGGTCCGCTGGGGCCGTTGGGGGGCTCGCGGTGTCGCGCGCGAGTGTCGTGCGCGAGCCGGAGGCCGCCAAGCGGCCTGTGGGTCCGCGCGGTTGGAAACTGGCCGTTCTCCGGCGTCGCCCCGGCCCGTCCTCCCTCCTGCTCGGGTGCTGCTCTTGTGCGGCTCGACAGGTGTCCGGCCGGCGGCCGACGGCGCGGACGACGGCGTGCGCCCCCTGTGCCTTGGCCGGTTGCGTACCTCTTTGTGAAAACCCGTATTCGCTGCGTGAAGGTTGGGCGTAGGCTCGGGCATATGCGGATTGCGGTTTCCTTACCGAGCGGGGTGCGGAGCAGGCCAGGGGCGGCAAGTGGAGGCGGGCGATGAACGACGGCACGATCACTCTCCCCTGGCTCGTCATACGGCAGGACGACAACGGCAATCGCTACCGCGTCGGCCGGTACGCGACCCGCGCCGAGGCCCAGAAGATCGCCGACAGCCTCGACGCCCGCGGCCACCGGCAGCTCTACTGGGTCGAGCGCATCGGACCGAACGGCACCGGGTGATCCGCGGGCCGGGCGCCCGGAGCCGCCCCCTGCCCCTCGTACCGCTCCCGTAGGCCCCGCCGCCCCGGAGTCCCGCACGGCTCCCGTGACCAGGGGAGCCCTGGAGCCCGGGTGCCGCACCCGTTCCCCGCAGGCTCCGCCTTCCGGCGTCCCGCGCCGCTCCCGTAGGCTCCGGCGCATGACCGAACGGACCGTGGTGGTCGCCGCCGCCCTGCTGAGCGGCGGGCGTCTGCTCGCCGCGCGCCGCAGCGCCCCTCCCGAACTGGCCGGCCGCTGGGAACTGCCCGGCGGGAAGGTCGAGCCGGACGAGGCCCCCGAAGCCGCCCTCGTCCGCGAGCTGCGCGAGGAACTCGGCATCGAGGCGGAGCCCGTCGACCGCGTCCCGGGGGAGTGGCCACTGAAACCCGGGTACGTCCTGCGCGTGTGGACCGCGCGCCTGCTCCCCCGCTCGGCCGCGCCGCAGCCGCTCCAGGACCACGACGAGCTGCGCTGGCTGACGCCGGACGAGATCGGGGACGTGGACTGGCTCGATCAGGACGTCCCCGCCGTACGGGCCACCCTGCCCCGGTGGGCCCCCGGCGCCTGACCGGCCCCCGGCATCCGGCCGGCCCCGGCACCGGGGCGCACACCACCCCCGGGCCCGGCGCCTGCGTACGCCGTTCGTGCCACAGTGCACCGACAAAGGCGGTAAGGCGGCCCGGATATAGGGTATGTGCCCATTAACCCCACGAAAGCGGACATGGGTGAGCTTCTTCTGGCCGGGAAGTGATCGGCGTGCTCCACACCGACGGCGAATGCGCCGAGTGGACCTTTCCCGCGGAACCGGGCGCCGTACGCAGCGCTCGCGCACTTGTCCGCGGCCAGCTGCGCACCTGGGAGCTCGACGCCCTCGGTGACATCACCGCCCTGCTGGTCAGCGAGCTGGTCACCAATTCCCTGCGGCACGCCACCGGACCCATCGGCGTCCGGCTGCTGCGGCCCACCGGGTTGCCGGACGCCCTGCTCGTCGAGGTCTCCGACCCGCTGCCCGACCTGCCCTGCGAACGGACCGCCCGGCCGGACGACGAGGGAGGCCGCGGCCTCCAGCTCGTCGCAGGCTCCTCGCTCCGCTGGGGCATGCGGCCCGGGGACGTCGGCAAGACCGTCTGGTTCGAACTGGCGGTCCCCGGATGACGGCGCGCGACAGGCGCGAGGGCGCACTGCGGGCGCATGGGGCGCCGGTGCGCGGGCACCCGGCCGGAGTGCGCCGGCCTTGGGACGCCGATGCGCGGCGGGATCGACAGGATCCGGCCAGGGGTGCGGCCCGGAGACTTTGGTTCGACTGGGCCTCACCTGGTTAGAAGACTGGAAGTATGAGGCGGCCGGTCCGAAAATCATCGGGACCGTGCTGTGATCGTGAACACCGTGTTGTGCGGGGCCGTAGTGCTGGATACTGCGGGCAGCCGCCCCCGGTGACCGGTGCCGGACGCGGTGAGCTGGAGGGGACGGTTCGCGTGAGCGAGATACCAGCGAAGGCCACGGAGTCCGAGGATCCGTCGGACCGCGCCAGGGCCGACGCCGCGGCGGGCGAGGTCCCGCCCGACGGGTCCGGCGGCACCGTGGGCTACGCGGAGGGCGCGGGCGACGCGATGTGGCAGAGCAGTCCGCCCGGCTCGATCTACGACTACATCAAGGTCGCCTCGTTCTCCATCGGTCCCGACGGGCTCGTCGACCAGTGGAGCCTGCGTGCCGAGCACCTCTTCGGGATCTCCGCCGGGCAGGCCGTCGGCATGGATCCCATCGAGGCCTTCGTCGCCTCCGACCAGCGCGAGCGCGGCCACCGCAAGATGACGGAGATCCTCGACGGTCGCGAGTGGACCGGCGTGGTGCCCTTCCGGCTGCCGGCCCCCGCCGAGGACGGCGGCCCCGTTGAAGGCCTCGCCGAGGTCTACGTGATGCCCACCACGACCGAGCACGGCGAGCGGGCCGCCGTCTGCATCGTCGTGGACGTGCGCACCCTGCGCCGCATCGAGACGGACCTCGCCGCCTCGCAGGCGATTTTCGGTCAATCTCCCTTCGGCTTCCTGCTGATCGACAGCGACCTGCGGATCCGCCGGGCCAACGAGCGGTTCGCCTCGGTCTTCGGCGGCGGCGTCGACGACCACCGCGGCCGAACCGTCCACGACTACCTGCCGCGCTCGGAGGCCGAGCGCGTCTCCGCGACGCTGCGGCGCGTCCTGGAGACGGGCAACTCCATCACCGACATGCACGTCACGGGCCAGGTGCCCGACTCCGACGAGCGCCGCCACTGGTCCGTCAACCTCTACCGCGTGCACAGCGGCACCGGCCGCCCCATCGGGATCGCGTGGCTGGGAACCGACATCACCCGCCGTCGCGCCGCCGCCCGCGAGGCCGCCGCGGCCCGCCGCAACCTGGCCCTCCTGAACGAGGCCGGCGCCCGCATAGGGAACTCCCTCGACCTCGAGACCACCGCCCGCGAACTCCTCGACGTCGTCGTCCCCGGCTTCTGCGACCTCGCGACCGTCGACCTCTACCAGGGGCTGCTGGCCGGCGACGAGACCCCGCCCGGCCTTGCCGACGGCAGCGCGGAACTGCGCCGCGTCGCCTTCTCCAGCGCCGTCTCCGACGCACCCTTCGACGGCGGGCCCGTGCCCGTGGCCGTCGGGGCCGTGCACCACTACCCCTTCAACTCGCCCTGCGCGGACGCCCTGCGCACCGCGCGCCCGCAGCACATACCCGCCGACGAGAGCGGTCCCATACAGTCCACGCTCGCCGTGCCGATGGTCGCGCACGACACCGTCGTGGGACTGGCCCAGTTCTCCCGTACGAAGGGCAGCGAGCCGTTCGGCGAACGGGACCGCGCCCTCGCCGTCGAGCTGGCCGCGCGGGCCGCCGTCTGCATCGACAACGCCCGCCTGTACCGGCGTGAGCACGAGCGGGCGCTGATGCTGCAGCGCTCCCTGCTGCCCCCAGGCGACCCCGAGGCCTCCGGCCTGGACATCGCCTGCCGCTATCTCCCGGGCAACGCGGCCACCGAGGTCGGCGGCGACTGGTTCGACGTCATCGAACTCCCGGGACACCGCACGGCGCTGGTCGTCGGCGACGTCATGGGCCGCGGTCTGCGGGCCGCCGTCGCGATGGGGGAGCTGCGCACCGCCGTACGGACCCTGGCGCTGCTGGACCTCGAACCGGCCGAGGTGCTCTCGGCGCTGGACGAGATCGCCCGCGGGCTCGGCACCCCCGGCGGCGTCCAGCAGGCCACCCGCGCGGCCCGCCAGCCCCGCGACGCCGACCTGTCCGAGGTGTACCTCGCCACCTGCGTGTACGCGGTCTACGACTCCGTCACCCGGCGGTGCACCTTCGCCAACGCGGGCCACCTGCCGCCGGTGCTGGTCGAGCCCGGCGAGACCGCGCTGATGCTCGACGTGCCGCCGGGCATGCCTCTCGGGGTCGGCGGCGAACCCTTCGAGGAGGTCGAGGTCGAGCTGCCGGAGGGCGCTCTGCTCGCGCTCTACACGGACGGACTGGTCGAATCGCGCGACCATCCGCTCGACGAGGGACTCCAGGCGTTCGTCGGCGCCCTCACCGACCCGACCGACCCCCTGGAGGACGTCTGCGACCACGTCCTCAGCACCCTCGACACCCACCACGGCGAGGACGACATCGCGCTGCTCATGGCGCGTGTCCAGGGGCTGCCCGCCGACTCCGTCGGCGACTGGACGCTGCCGCGCGAGCCGCGCAGCGTGGGCCGCGCCCGTGAGTACGCGCGCGCCCGGCTCCAGTCCTGGGACCTGGAACCCCTCATCGACACGGCGGAACTGCTGGTCAGCGAACTGGTGACGAACGCCCTGCGGTACGGCGAGGGTGAGATCCGGCTGCGGCTGCTGCTCGACCGGACGCTGGTGTGCGAGGTCTGGGACGCCGGGCTCGTCCAGCCGCGCAGGCGCCGGGCGCGCGACACCGACGAGGGCGGGCGTGGCCTCCAGTTGGTCGGGCTGCTCTCCGCGGCCTGGGGTTCTCGTCGGACGCCCCGCGGCAAGACGGTCTGGTTCGAACTCCCGCTCCCCGACGGGGAGACCAGTCTCGCGGACCCGGCCGAGGCCCTGCTCAGCCTGTTCTGACCCTCACCGACCCTCACCGACCCTCACCGACCGTCACTCGGCGGATCCGGCGGTTCGCCCCGCCCGGGTGACCCGGGTGAGCCGGGTGTGGCGTCTGCGCGGGGCCGGGGGGCACCGCCGGGCGTCGTACGGGTACGGGCGCGCCGGGTGCGCCGCAGGTACCCGTACGCGGCAAGCGCCCCCGCGACGGTCACCGTGGCGAGGGGCAGCACCAGGTCGGCGCCGGACGTCTCGTTCTCGTCGGCGGGGTCAGCGGCTCCATGGCCGGGGGGCGACGGCCGTGCGGGAGGTGCGGCGGTGGCATCCGGCCGCTCGGCCGCACCGGCCGCCGGGCCCTCGGCCGCCGTCGCCGCGACCGGCGGGAGCAGCCAGCCCGCCGCCATCATCCCCCCGGCGAGGGCGTACGCCGCCCGTGCCCGGCCGCGGCTGAGGAGTGACGTCACCTCTGGGAGCGTATGGCCCCCTGCGCGACGGCGCGAGCGGTCCGCCGTCGGGGTGCGGCGTCTAAGGTACGGGGGGTTCGGGGGAGCGGCGGAGGGGCGTGGGGGATGCACACGGGGCCGGGCACATCGGATCCGCGGAACGCGGCGAACGGCAGTGACGACGAAGCCGGGGGACAGCCCCGGCCGGACCGTCCCGGGAAGCCGGGCGAGGACGGAGCACGGTCACCGTCCGACGCCATCGGCGCTGAGGGGGACAGCGGCGCCGAGGGCGACAAGGGGTTGCCCGGAGTCCCCGGTGCGGACCGGGCACGTCCGTCCGCCGTCGCCGGGTGGCGGCGGCGGGTGCTGGACCTGTGGCGGCGGCCGTCGCTGAGGTGGCCAAGACGCGTCGCGCTCGCCCTCGTGACCGTCCTGCTGCTCCCGGTGCTGGCGGCCGGCATCGCCCTGCGGGTCAACTACGCGGGAGACCCGGCCCCGGGCACCCGGACCCGCGACCGGGACGCCCTCTGGCTGGGGCACGCCTGGGTCGACGGGCGGAAACGGGACGCGGACGTCGGGGACCTGGCCCGGCGGCTGCGAAGGACCGGGATCCGGGACCTGTACGTGCACGCGGGACCGCTGGAGCACGACGGGACGCTGCCCCGGTCGGCGTATCCGAGGGCCCGTTGGCTGATCACGGCCGTGCACCGCGAACTGCCGGGCGTCCGTGTCCAGGCCTGGCTTGGCGACGCGCTCGCGAGTGAGGGGCCGCACGGGATGCGACTGGAGCGGGAGGCGACCCGGGCCGCGGTCGTCCGCTCCACCCGGCAGATCCTCGCGGCCGGCTTCGACGGTGCCCACTTCGATCTGGAACCCCTGCACTCGGGCGACCGTAACTACCTCTCCCTGCTGGACGGCCTGCGCCGGGTCACCCGCGCCGAGGGCGTCCCGCTGTCCGTCGCCGCCCACCAGATCGACCCGCTCCCGGCGGCCAACTCCGTACGGGGCGCCCTGACGGGACACCCCAAGTGGTGGTCGCAGGCGTACTTCGGGCAGGTTGCCCGCCGGGTCGACCAGATCGCCGTCATGACGTACGACACCGCGCTGCCGCTGGAGAGCCTGTTCGGCGGCTACGTCGCCCAGCAGACCTCCCTCGCCCTCGAAGTCACGCCCGAGTCGACGGACCTGCTGATGGGGCTGCCCTTCTTCCACGAGGACGACATGAGCCATCACGAGTCCGCCGAGACGGTCGCCGCAGCGGTCCGCGGCACCCGCCTCGGCCTCTCCCGCACGGACCGCACCCGCACCCGCTTCGGCGTGGCCCTGTACGTCGACTTCGCGGCCCACGAGGAGGACTGGGCGGCGTACCGGGAGGGCTGGGCCGGGTGACCGCGGGCGCCGCCCGGCCGCTCAGGACCGCCGCCTCCTGATCCTGGAGCCCAGCCACACCAGGGGGTCGTACTTGCGGTCCACCGCTCGTTCCTTCAGGGGGATCAGGGCGTTGTCCGTGATCTTGATGTTCTCGGGGCAGACCTCGGTGCAGCACTTGGTGATGTTGCAGTAGCCGAGACCGTGGTCCTCCTGGGCGGAGCGTTTGCGGTCCAGGCCGCTGTCGGCGGCGGCGTCCAGAGGGTGCATGTCCAGTTCGGCGACGCGCATCAGGAAGCGGGGGCCGGCGAACGCCGGTTTGTTCTCCTCGTGGTCGCGCACCACATGGCAGGTGTCCTGGCACAGGAAGCACTCGATGCACTTGCGGAACTCCTGCGAGCGGTCCACGTCCTGCTGCTGCATCCGGTACTCACCGGGTCCCAGGCCGGCGGGGGGCACGAAGGCGGGGACCTCGCGCGCCTTCGTGTAGTTGAAGCCGACGTCCGTCACCAGGTCACGGACGACGGGGAACGCGCGCAGGGGCGTGACGGTGATCGTCTCCTCCCGGGTGAACACGGACATCCGGGTCATGCACATCAGCCGCGGCCGCCCGTTGATCTCCGCGGAGCACGAACCGCACTTGCCCGCCTTGCAGTTCCAGCGCACGGCCAGATCGGGAGCCTGCGTCGCCTGAAGACGGTGGACGATGTCGAGGACGACCTCCCCGTCGTTCACCTCGACCGTGAAGTCCTCCAGGTCACCGCCCCCAATGTCGCCGCGCCACACCTTGAAGCGGGCCTCATAGCTGCTCACTCGTACAGCTCCTCTTCGGCGAGGTACTTGACCAGCTCCTCCTTCTCGAAGAGGGCGAGCAGGTCGGGGCGGATGCGTTCGGTGGTCGTCCGGACGAGGTCGATCTGACCGCGCACCGGATCCGTGGCGGCCAACCCGCCCGTCGGGTCGGTCAGTCGGCACAGCAGGTTGACTCGGCGCCAGGCGCGGTCCATCGCCGGGTGGTCCTCACGGGTGTGGCCGCCGCGCGACTCCGTCCGCTCCAGCGCGGCCCGCGCCACGCACTCGCTGACGAGGAGCATGTTGCGCAGGTCCAGGGCGAGGTGCCAGCCCGGGTTGAACTGGCGGTGACCCTCCACCCCGGCCCGCCGGGCCCGTACCCGCAGGTCGGCGAGCTTCTCCAGCGCCGCCTCCATCTCCGCCTCGCGGCGGATGATGCCGACGAGGTCGTTCATCGTCTGCTGGAGTTCCTGGTGGAGGGTGTACGGGTTCTCCGGCGGGCGCCCGTTCTCGCGGCCCGGCTCGGGACCCTCCGCGGAGAAGGGCCGCAGGGCCTCGGCGGCCGCCGCGTCGATCTGGAGGTCATCCACGCCCGGGCGCTCCCCGGCGAGGCCGGCGGCGTACTCGGCGGCGTGCAGGCCCGCGCGGCGCCCGAACACCAGCAGGTCGGAAAGGGAGTTGCCGCCCAGCCGGTTGGACCCGTGCATGCCGCCGGCGACTTCGCCCGCCGCGTACAGCCCCGGCACTCCGCGCGCCGCCGCCGTGTCCGACTCCACGGCGATGCCGCCCATCACGTAGTGGCAGGTCGGGCCGACCTCCATCGCCTCGGCCGTGATGTCGACGTCGGCCAGTTCCTTGAACTGGTGGTACATGGACGGCAGTCGGCGCCGGATGACGTCGGCGGGCATCCGGGTGGAGACGTCCAGGAAGACCCCGCCGTGCGGGGAGCCGCGGCCCGCCTTGACCTCGGCGTTGATGGCCCGCGCGACCTCGTCGCGCGGCAGCAGCTCGGGGGGCCGCCGGTTGTGGTCCGGGTCCTCGTACCAGCGGTCGCCCTCCTCCTCCGACTGGGCGTACTTCTCCTTGAAGACGTCGGGGACGTAGTCGAACATGAAGCGTTCGCCGTCGGAGTTGCGCAGCACGCCGCCGTCCCCGCGCACGGACTCCGTCACGAGGATGCCCTTCACCGACGGCGGCCAGACCATGCCCGTCGGGTGGAACTGCACGAACTCCATGTTCAGCAGGGGCGCCCCGGCGAGCAGCGCGAGCGCGTGGCCGTCACCGGTGTACTCCCACGAGTTCGACGTCACCTTGAAGGACTTGCCGATGCCGCCGGTGGCGATGACCACGGACGGCGCCTGGAGGACGAAGAAGCGGCCCGACTCCCGCTCGTAGCAGAACGCGCCGGAGACCCTCCGCCCGCCTCCGGCCGGGGGGACCCCCGTCCCGCTCCGCTCGCCGTCCATCAGGATCCGGGTGACCGTGCACTCCTGGTAGACCTTCAGGCGTGACTCGTAGTCGCCCGTCTCCCGGTAATCCTCCTGCTGGAGGGAGACGATCTTCTGCTGGAGGGTGCGGATCAGTTCGAGACCGGTCCGGTCGCCGACGTGCGCGAGCCGCGGATACTCGTGCCCGCCGAAGTTGCGCTGCGAGATCCGTCCGTCGCCCGTGCGGTCGAAGAGGGCGCCCCAGGTCTCCAGCTCCCAGACCCGGTCGGGCGCCTCCTGGGCGTGCAGCTCGGCCATCCGCCACTGGTTGAGGAACTTGCCGCCGCGCATGGTGTCACGGAAGTGGACCTGCCAGTTGTCGCCGGAGTTCACGTTGCCCATGGCGGCCGCGATGCCGCCCTCGGCCATCACCGTGTGCGCCTTGCCGAACAGCGACTTGCAGATCACCGCCGTACGCGCGCCGCGCTCGCGGGCCTCGACGGCGGCCCGGAGTCCGGCGCCGCCGGCACCGACCACCACGACGTCCCACTCCTGCCGCTCCACTGCGGACATCAGAAAAACCTCGGATCGTCGAAGGCGCCGGACGCGACCAGGTACACGTAGAGGTCGGCGAGTGCCACGCTCACCAACGAGGCCCAGGCGAGCGCCATGTGACGGGCGTTCAGCCTGCCGACCCACTGCCACATCCGGTAGCGCACGGGATGCCGGGAGAAGTGCTTCAGCTTGCCGCCGACGATGTGCCGGCATGAGTGGCACGAGAGCGTGTACGCCCAGATCAGCACGATGTTGACCAGGAAGACCAGGCTGCCGAGACCCATGTGGCCCCACGCGTAGTGCTCGTCGCGGAACGCGAGCACGGTGTCGTACGTGAGGATCCCGGCGACGCCGATCGCGGCGTAGAAGAAGTACCGGTGGACGTTCTGCAGGACCAGCGGGAAGCGGGTCTCACCGGTGTACTTCTTGTGCGGCTCGGCGACCGCGCAGGCCGGCGGACTCGCCCAGAAGCCCCGGTAGTAGGCCTTGCGGTAGTAGTAGCAGGTCAGCCGGAAGCCGAGCGGGAAGATCAGGATGATGATCGCAGGCGAGAGGGCCCACCAGCTGCCGAACAGGTCCGCGTTGGGCCCGGAGTGCATGGGCGCGCACCGCTCGGCCAGACAGGGTGAGTAGAACGGCGAGACGTACGGGGCGGAGTAGTAGTCGGTGTCCGCGAAGGCCCGCCAGGTCGAGTAGACGACGAAGGCGAGCAGCCCGGCCGCGGTGCCGGCGGGCGCCAGCCACCAGCGGTCGGTCCGCAGATGCGGGGCGGCGATCGCGGCACGCGTACGGGTGCGTACGCCGCCGCCGTCCTGAGGGGGTTCCGTACCAGTGGTCAACTGTCGCTCCGGTCGGTGGTCAGGGGGCGTGCCGGTCGCGGGCGCCGAGTCCCTCGTCGTCCGAGTCGGTCCACAGGGAGCTGTCGTACGGGGTGTCGGGGATCGAGAGCAGCTCGGGCCGCCCGGGTGCGGTCAGTGCCGGGGCTGCCTCGCGCAGCAGGGCGAAGCTCTCGCGTAGATGGTCGGCGTCGGTGCGCACGCGGCGCATCTCCAGTCCGGCGCCCATCTGCTGTTCCAGTCGCCCCACGCACCTGGAGAGGTCGTCCAGGCAGCGCTGAACGGACGTCAAATCGTCGTGCACGGACATGACTTGCCCTCACTTCCACGGGCCTCGGGCCCCAGGCGGCAACGTTCATGCGCCTGCGAGTGTCGCGCGTCACACGAGCCCCTGTGAAGAGATCTGCACGGATTCCCGGCGCGCGGCCCACGAGCACGCGCTGGCGGCGCCGTGCCCCGGAAGCCCCACCCGTGGCCGGGAAGCGCCGCCCGGGCAGAGCTCCCCGGGGCCGACCCCTCCCGGGAGCCCCACCACCTGACTGGGGCTCCGCCCCGTGCCCCCCGGGGGCTTTGGCCGCCCCCCCGGGAGCTCCGCCATCTGCCCTGGGCTTCGCCCCGTGGCCGGGAAGCGCCGCCCGCGGCCCGGGAGCCCCGCCCCCTGCCCGGGGGCTTCGCCCGTGCCCCTGGGGCTGCGCCCCGTGGCCGGGAGCTTCGCCCGCGGCCGGGAGCCCCGCCCCCTGCCCGGGGGCTTCGCCCCGTGCCCCAGGGGGCTTTGCCCTGCCCCGGCGGCTCCCCCCCCCGGGGGGGGGGGGGACTCTGCGCCCCTGCCGGGGTGCTTTGCCCCGTGCCTCGGGGGCCCCGCAGCCTGCCCGAAGGCTTCGCCCCGGCCCGGGGCTTCGCCCGTGCCCCTGGGGGCTTCACCCCGTGGCCGGGAGCGCCGCCCGCGGCCCGGGAGCTTCGCCCGCCGCCCGGCGGCTGCGCCCCGTGGTCCGGGGTGCCTCGCCCCGTGCCCCAGGGGGGCTTTGCCCCCCGGGAGCTCGCCCCCTGCCCGGGGGCCTCACCCCGTACCGAGAAGCGCCGCCCGCGCCCCGGGAGCTTCGCCCACGGCCCGACGGCTGCGCCCCGTGGTCCGGGGTGTCTCGCCCTGCACCCGAGAGGGCTTTGCCCGTACCCCGGCGGCTTCGGCAGGCCGCCGTCGCCGATCACCGGGATACCCGTGGGTCGGGCCGCGAGGGCCGCCTGCCCCCCTGGCCGGGAGCGAGCGCCGCCCGTGCCCCGGCGGCTTCGCCCTCTGCCCGGGAGCGCCGCCCGCGCCCCAGGAGCTTCACCCGCGGCCCGACGGCTTCGCCCCGTGGTCCGGGGTGCCTCGCCCCGCGCCCCAGAGGGCTTTGCCCGTACGCCGGCGGCTGCGCCCCGTGGGCCCGGGTGCCTCGCCCCGCACCCCCAAGGGCTTTGCCCGTACCCCGGCGGCTCCGCCCCCTGCCCCGGGGGCCTCGCCCTGGCTTGGAAGCCTCGCGTGTGCCCCTGTGTTGCCTCGCCCCGTGCCCCAGGGGAGCTTTGCCCGTGCCCCGGCGGCTTCGCACGCCGCCCGGGAGCGCCGCCCGTTGTCCGGAGGCCTCGCCCCGTGCCCCGGGAGGCCTCGCCCGTGCCCGGGTCTCGCCCCGTGCCCCGGGGGGCCTCGCCCCTAGGGGCAGGGCATTGCGCCGCACGGGTGGGCTTCGCGCCCGCCCCCGCCGTGTCGTCGTCCCGGGGCGTCCGGGCTCCCCTTCAGTGGGCCGCATAGATCTGATCAGCTCCATATACCGCCAAACGTGATCAGAATCCGCACTGACGCACTGTCCTCCTGGCGGAGCGGCAGCGCGGTGAGACCCGGAGGTTGCAGTGGTGTCCCACGACGGCATCGGACTGCGCGCGGTCATGCGCTCGGTCGCGTTTCTCACCGCGGGCGCACTCGCGGTGCCCGCTCTCGCCGCGTGCAGCGCGGAGGACCGGGCGGGCAGACCCCTCGCCGGGCAGGACATCGCGCCCGCGTCCCGTGACCGGGTCGCCGACGGCGGCACCCTGCGCTGGGCGGTGGACGCCGTACCGGAGACGCTGAACACCTTCCAGGCGGACGCCGACGCGGCGACCTCGCGGATCGCGGGCGCCGTCCTGCCCGCCATGTACCGGACCGACGCCATGGGCCGCCCCGTGCGCAACGCCGACTTCCTGGAGTCGGCCAAGGTCGTCGACCGCGAGCCCAAGCAGGTCGTCCTCTACAAGCTCAACCAGCAGGCGGTCTGGAGCGACGGCCGCGAGATCGGGGCCGCCGACTTCACCGCCCAGTGGCGGGCGCTGTCCGGCAAGGACACCGCGTACTGGACGGCCCGCAACGCCGGCTACGACCGCATCGAGAAGATCGAACGCGGCGCCAGCAACCTCGAGGTCCGGGTCACCTTCAGCCGCCCCTACGCGGACTGGAAGTCACTGTTCTCGCCGCTGTACCCCAAGGAGGTCATGGGGACCCCCGACACCTTCAACGACGGCGCCCGCCGCAAGCTGAAGGTGACCGCGGGCCCCTTCGCGCTGAAGAAGATCGACCGCCAGGACGGCGACATCACCCTCACCCGCAACCCGCGCTGGTGGGGCAGTCCCGCCAAGCTCTCCGAGCTGGTGCTGCGGGCCGTGCCGCGCGACCAGCGGGCCGCCGCCCTCGACGCCGACAAGGTCGACCTGGCCGAGATCGACCCGGAGGAGGCCCGGCGGATCACCCGTGCCGCCACCAAGGGCAGCGCTCCGCACCAGGGACCCGGCGCCGCGGCCGGCACCGCCGAGGCACTGCGCTCCCGGGCCGCCGCCGACGGCTCGGACGAGAAGGCCGCGGACAAGGAAATCCGCGCCCGCGAGAAGCAGCGCAGGGCACTCGCGAAGTACGCGGACCGGCAGTCGGTCCTGCGCGGCTTCGAGGTCCGCAAGTCGCTCGAACCCTCGTTCACCCAGCTCGCCCTGAACGGTGCCGAGGGCCCCCTCGCCGACGAGCGCGTCCGGCGCGCCGTCGCCCGCGCCATCGACCGCGAGGAACTGGCCCGGATCGTCCTCAAGCCGCTCGGTCTGCCCGCCGTCCCGGTGGGCAGCCACCTCGCGCTGTCCGGCCAGCTCGCGTACGCCGACAGCAGCGGCACCCTCGGCGGCCAGGACACCGCCGAGGCCCGGGCGCTGCTCGCCGATGCCGGCTGGGTGCCCGGCGGTCCCGTCAAGGAGCAGCAGAAGCCCGACAAGGCGGCCGGGTCCGAGGGGCAGAAGCCGGACGCCGAGTCCGGTACCGGCGACGACGGGACGTACATCGTCGGTGAGGACGACAAGCCGGCCGGCAGGGTCTCCGAGGGCGAACGGGAGCGGCAGGCCGGCCGGGAGCGGACGAAGGATTCCGAGGATCACGCGCAGAAGCACGGCAAGGAGGAGCGGCGTACCGCGGACGACCAGGCCGCCAGACCCCTGGACGGCCGGCGGTACGTGCGCGAGCACGGCAGGCAGGGCGGCGCTCCCGGGGCGTACGCGCCGAAGGGCACGGCCGCACCGGCCGGCGCCGCGGCGGGCGCGCTGGCCAAGGACGGCAAGCCGCTGACCCTGCGGTTCGTGCTGCCCTCGGGGCCCGGCTCGGAGTCGCTGCGCGCGGTCGGCGCGCGGATCGCGAGGATGCTGGACCGGGTGGGGATCCGCACGGAGATCTCGAAGGTCTCGGACGGCAGCTACTTCAAGGACCACATCGCGTCCGGCCAGTACGACCTGGCGCTGTACTCGTGGCCCGCCTCGGCGTTCCCGGCCACCGACGCCCGGCCCATCTACGCCAAGCCGGTCCCGGCGGCCGACGGCTCGCTGAACGTCGAGCAGAACTACACCCGGGTCGGCACCGACCAGGTCGACCAGCTGTTCGACCAGGCCATCGCGGAGCTCGACGAGGGGGAGTCGCGGGACCTGGTGCGCAAGGCGGACTCCCGCATCTGGGCCGCCGCAGGATCGATTCCTCTCTATCAGCGCCCCCAGCTCACGGCCGCCCGCCTGAACCTGGCCAACGCCGGGGCCTTCGGTTTCCAGACCCCGCACTACGAGGACATGGGCTTCCTGAAGAAGGGCGCGAAGCCCGCCCCGGGCCCGTCCAAGAGCTGACCCGGGGCGGCCGTGACCGCCCCGTCGGCCCGGCCCGCGTGGCCCTGCGGAGGCTGCCTCCGTCAGGGCCACGTACCATGGGGTAAGGCCGTGGCGTGTTCAGCCCGGCAGGCCCCGCGCAGCGGAGGCCGTCCACTCACCCCGGGAGAAGCGCCTCAATATGGCTGTGACTGCAACGCGTCACGACATCCGCAACGTCGCCATCGTCGCCCACGTCGACCACGGCAAGACCACCCTGGTCGACGCCATGCTCAAGCAGGCCGGTGCCTTCGCCGCGCACGCCGCCGAGTCGCTCGACGACCGCATGATGGACTCGAACGACCTGGAGCGTGAGAAGGGCATCACGATCCTGGCCAAGAACACGGCGGTCAAGTACCACCCGAAGGATGGCGGCGACGTCATCACCATCAACATCATCGACACCCCCGGCCACGCCGACTTCGGCGGCGAGGTCGAGCGCGGTCTGTCGATGGTCGACGCGGTCGTGCTGCTGGTCGACGCCTCCGAGGGCCCGCTGCCGCAGACGCGCTTCGTGCTCCGCAAGGCCCTGCAGGCCCGGATGCCCGTCATCCTCTGCATCAACAAGACGGACCGCCCCGACTCCCGGATCGACGAGGTCGTCAACGAGACGTACGACCTGTTCCTGGACCTGGACGCGGACGAGGAGCAGATCGAGTTCCCGATCGTCTACGCCTGCGCGCGTGACGGCGTGGCCTCGCTGACCAAGCCGGAGGACGGCACCGTCCCGGCGGACAGCGACAGCCTGGAGCCCTTCTTCTCCACGATCCTCTCGCACGTCCCGGCTCCTCAGTACGACGAGGAGGCCCCGCTCCAGGCGCACGTCACGAACCTGGACGCCGACAACTTCCTCGGCCGTATCGCGCTGCTCCGCGTCGAGCAGGGCGAGCTGCGCAAGGGCCAGACCGTCACGTGGATCAAGCGCGACGGCACGATGTCCAATGTGCGCATCACCGAGCTGCTGATGACCGAGGCGCTCACCCGCAAGCCCGCCGAGAAGGCCGGCCCCGGTGACATCTGCGCCGTCGCCGGTATCCCGGACATCATGATCGGCGAGACCCTCGCCGACCCCGAGAACCCGGTCGCGCTGCCGCTCATCACGGTCGACGAGCCGGCGATCTCGATGACCATCGGTACCAACACCTCGCCGCTGGTCGGCCGGGGTGCCACGGGCAAGGGCGCGGACAACAAGGCCGCGGTCAAGGACCGCAAGGTCACCGCCCGCCAGGTCAAGGACCGGCTGGACCGCGAGCTGATCGGTAACGTCTCGCTGCGCGTGCTCGACACCGAGCGTCCCGACGCCTGGGAGGTGCAGGGCCGCGGTGAGCTGGCGCTGGCCATCCTGGTCGAGCAGATGCGCCGTGAGGGCTTCGAGCTGACGATCGGCAAGCCGCAGGTGGTCACCCAGGTCATCGACGGCAAGGTCCACGAGCCCGTCGAGCGCATGACGATCGACGTCCCCGAGGAGCACATGGGCGCGGTCACGCAGCTCATGGGCGTCCGCAAGGGCCGGATGGACAACATGTCCAACCACGGCTCCGGCTGGGTCCGCCTGGAGTTCGTCGTCCCCTCCCGCGGTCTCATCGGCTTCCGTACGGAGTTCCTCACCGGTACGCGCGGCACCGGCATCGCGCACTCGATCCACGAGGGCCACGAGCCGTGGTTCGGCCCGCTGACGACCCGTAACAACGGTTCGCTGGTCGCCGACCGCTCCGGCGCCGTCACCGCGTTCGCGATGACGAACCTCCAGGAGCGCGGTGTGCTCTTCGTGGAGCCCGGCACCGAGGTGTACGAGGGCATGATCGTCGGTGAGAACTCGCGCGCCGACGACATGGACGTGAACATCACCAAGGAGAAGAAGCTCACCAACATGCGGTCGGCCGCCGCCGACTCCTTCGAGGCGATCGTGCCGCCGCGCAAGCTCTCCCTGGAGCAGTCGCTGGAGTTCTGCCGCGACGACGAGTGCGTCGAGGTGACCCCGGAGGCCGTGCGCATCCGCAAGGTGAACCTGGACGCCCGGGAGCGCGCGCGCTCCGCGAGCCGCGCCAAGCACGGCTGAACCAGCCCACTGAGCCCGGGCACCCCCATCGTGGGGGTGCCCGGGCTTTTTGCAACCGGTTTTTCCCTCACAGTGTCCGGAATGCGGACCCCTTCGACCGCTACGCGAGTAACACGTCCGTTTCGGGGGTTTCTTCGCGGATCAGTTTGTCCAGATTTTGGAAGATGTACGCGTCAGCTGTGATTGAACCGAGACCTTAAGACAGTGGTCGGTAGTTGCCTCATGGCAGATAGTTAGCCGCGTAACGCTCGGGTCAATGGGTCATGCGCTGTTCGGACAGCGCCGACTCGCGAGCACAGCGGGGTGTTTGACCCTCCGTCAGGGGTGTCGGAGGACTGTCACTGGCCCCCTCCTGTCCGTGCACCGGTTGAGTCATGAGGAGGCACCCAATGCCGACTACGCGTGTTCATCTGCGAGTTTCCGCACTCCGCACTTCCGTGCGCCGCGCTCGATAGGCACTCGTTTCTCCTGATCCGCATGGTCCGACCTGTGGCAGTCCACATCCGGTGGCGGCCACGGGCTCGGCGTACCCATGAAATGGATGCATCATGACGAGTCCGATCGAGACCGAGGGCGCCCGTACCTCGCCCGAGTTGGACGAGGAAGCCGGACCCCGCTCCGTCGAGCAGTCACAGAAGCCGCAGGGCAGATCCCCCGGCCAGCTGATGTGGCGCCGGTTCAAACGAGACCGCACCGGTGTGGTCTCGGCGTACATCGTCCTGTTCTTCTTCGCGGTCGCGGGCCTCGCCCCGCTGATCTCGAAGGTGTACGGCAAGAACCCGTACACGCTGTACGGCCAGGACGATCCGCTGCTCCTGAACGACTTCAACATGCCCTCCGGGCCCAACGGCGGCATCACGTCCGAGTTCTGGTTCGGGATCGAACCCACCCTGGGACGAGACGTGTTCACGCAGCTGTTGTACGGCATGCGCACCTCGCTCTACACGGCACTCGCGGCAACCGTCGCGATGGTGCTGATGGGCATCGTGATCGGCCTCGTGGGCGGGTACTTCGGGGGCAAGGTCGACTACTGGCTCGGCCGGCTCACGGACTTCCTGCTGGCGTTCCCGCAGCAGCTCTTCATGATCGCGGCGATGCCGGTGATCACCACGGTGTTCGTCGCCTCGGACGAGGAGACACCCACCTACATCCATACGCTCGCCATCATCGGCGTGTTGTGGTTCCTCGGCTGGATGGGGCTCGCCCGGCTGATCCGGGCGGTCACTCTTTCCCTGCGGGAGCGGGAGTTCGTCGAGGCGGCGAAGGTCGCGGGCGCCTCGCCCTGGCGGATCATCCGCAAGGAACTGCTGCCCAACCTCGTCACGCCGATCCTGGTGCAGGGCACCTACATGCTGCCCAGCACCATCCTCTCGGTCGCCTTCCTCTCCTTCGTCGGGGTCGGCTACTCGGAACCGACCCCTGACTGGGGGCGGATGTTCGCCATCGGCTCGGGCATCTACGAGCAGGACCCGGTCTACATGTTCTTCCCGGGTGTCGCCATGGTCGTCTTCGTCGTGGCGTTCAACCTTCTCGGCGACTCGGTCCGGGACGCCTTCGACCCCAAGACGGGTCGCTGACCCGAACGGCGCGAAGGCGCCGCCCCGGGGAGCCGGTCATGTCCGGCCGTGCACTGCCATGCGGTACCAGCGGATCCTCCGATCACTACTCACAGGCAGGTGGACTCGACTCCATGAACATCCTCAGTTCCCGAAGAGGGCGGACCGCCATGGTCGCGGTCGCGGCCGGCGCTCTGGCGCTGGCCGGCTGCAGCAGCGGTGATGACAGCGGCACGAAGGGCAACAGCAAGAGCAAGAAGGAGGCAGCGGCGCAGTCGGCCGCGGTGAGGACGGGGACCGCTGAGGACTCCAAGGGCCCCGCCCCGGAGGTGAAGGGCGCCCGCTCCGGCGGCACCATGCAGGTCTATCAGGAGACCGACTTCTCACACCTCGACCCGGGGCAGATATACGTCAGCGACGGCGGCCTGCTCTCGAAGCTCGTCTACCGGGGGCTGACGACGTACAAGGAGGACGCCAAGGGCGGCCTCACCGTCGTGGGCGACGTCGCCACCGACCCCGGCAAGATGTCGGACGGGGGCAGGACCTGGACGTACACGCTGAAGAGCGGCGTCAAGGACGAGACCGGTCACGTGATCGACTCGGCAGACGTCCGCCACACCGTCGAGCGGCTCTACGACCCGTTCATCACGGACGGCCCGTCCTACATCCAGCAGTGGCTGTCGGGTTCCGGCACCACCTACCGCGAGGCCTACGCCGGCCCGTTCAAGGACAAGCACCTGCCCGACACGGTCCTGGAGACCCCGGACGACAAAACGGTCGTCTTCCACTTCGAGACCGCGCAGCCCGACCTGCCGCAGGCCCTGGCCATGGCCGGCTACTCCATCGTCCCGAAGAAGACGGACACCAAGGCCAAGTACGACACCAGGCCCGTCGCCGTCGGTCCCTACAAAATCTCGGAACTGAAGGCCGGCAAGAGCGTGAAGCTGGTCAGGAACGCCAACTGGGACGCCGCGACCGACCCGCTGCGCCACCAGTACGTCGACGGCTTCGACATCGAGATCAACCACGACGACGAGGACCAGACCAAAACGATTCTCGCCGACCGCGGGGACGCCAGGAACGCGGTCATGTTCACCGGACAGGTCGCCACCACCCAGGTGCAGAAGGTGGTTTCCGACGCTGCGGCCATGAAGCGGACGATCCAGGGCTACGCCCCGTACGTGTGGCAGATGAACTTCAACATGGACCGCGTCAAGGACAAGAAGATCCGCGATGCGATCACCTACGCCATGCCGTCCACCGCGGTGTTCAAGGCCGACGGCGGCGCGTACGGCGGTGAAGTCGCCAACAGTCTGATGTCGCCCACGACTCCGGGCTACCAGAAGGACTTCGACCCCTTCAACCGGTCCGAGAAGCCCAACGGCGACATCGCCAAGGCCAAGCGGTTGATCGAGCAGGCCGGCGCCAAGGGCAAGAAGATCGTCTATGCCTACGCCAACACCCCGGTCCGCCAGCAGCAGGCCGTCCTCATCGAGAACGCACTGGAAAAAGTCGGCCTCGACGTCCAGAAGAAGGAGATCGACTCGGCCACCTGGTACGAGCAGGTCGGCAAGGTGAAGAACGGCTACGACATCTACATGACCGGCTGGGGCCAGGACTGGCCTTCCGCCAACACGGTCTTCCCGCCACTGTACGACGGCACGCAGATCCAGGACGGTGCGTCGAACTACTCGCACATCAACGACGACCACGTGAACTCCGAGATCCAGCGCATCCAGAAGGTCTCGGACTCAGCCGAATCGGCCAAGGCCTGGACCGCGCTGAACCAGTACATCAGCAAGAAGATCAACCCGGCGTCGCCGATCTACTACACCAAGGTGTTCCAGATCGCCGGCTCCAACGTCGGCGGCCTGCGCTACTCCACGGTGACGAGCTACACCGACGTCACCCAGCTCTACCTCAAGAGCTGACCACGGTCCCGGGGCGCTCTGCCCGCAGTGCGCCCCGGGCGCTCCTGTCCCCGGCCGCCGTCCCGAGAGCAGCGATCCGCCATGCTTCGATTCGTCATCCGCCGGCTGTTCGGCGCGGTTCTCATCCTGTTGCTGATCAGCGCCTTCACGTTCTTCATGTACTACGCCATCCCCCAGGACCCGGCGACGCTGGCGTGCGGCAAGAACTGCACCCCGGACGCGCTGGCGATCATCCACAAGAACCTGGGCCTGGACGATCCGGTGCCGGTGCAGTACTGGAAGTTCCTCGTGGGGATCTTCGCGGGGCGCGACTTCGCCGTGGGCCACTGTCCGGCCCCCTGCTTCGGTGTCTCCTTCCGGGACCAGCAGATGGTCTGGGACACGATCATGGACCGCTTCCCGCTCACGCTGTCGCTCACCGTCGGCGGACTGGTCGTCTTCCTCGTGGTCGGCCTCGGTACCGGCATGATCGCCGCACGGTTCCGTGGGACCTGGCTGGACAAGATGTTCAGCAGCTTCTCGCTGGTCCTCAGCTCGATGCAGATCTATTTCCTCGGACCGGTGGTGCTCGGCCTGTTCGTCTACAGCACCGGCTGGCTGGACAAGCCCAAGTACGTGCCGTTCACGGAGAGTCCGGCGCAGTGGTTCACGGGCCTGCTGATCCCCTGGCTGGTGATGTCGGTCATCTTCACCGCCAACTACACCCGCCTGTCGCGCTCGACGATGATCGAACAGCTCCAGGAGGAGCACGTACGGGCGGCCCGCGCGAAGGGCATGGCCGGTCGGTACGTCTTCTTCCGGTACGCCTGGCGCGGTTCGCTGATCCCGATCCTCACCATCCTCGGCATCGACCTCTCCGCACTGCTCGGCGGCGCCGTCGTCACCGAGTTCACCTTCGGGCTCGCCGGGCTGGGGCGTCTGGCGGTGGAGTCCGTCGTCGGCAAGGACCTGCCGAAGCTGATGGGCGTGATGATCATCAGCGCCGCGTTCATCCTGTTCCTCAACGTCATCGTGGACGCCCTGTACGCGGTGGTCGACCCCCGTGTACGTCTGTCGTAGTCCCGCGCCTTCGTCCTGTGCCGCCATCCTGGGAGAACCGCAGTGACCACACTCACCAAGCCGGGACAGACCCCGGCGCCCACCGGGCCCGGTGCCTTCCTCTCGGTCCGCGACCTGCGTGTGCGGTTCGCCACGGAGGACGGCGTCGTCAAGGCGGTGGACGGATTGTCCTTCGACCTCGAGCGCGGTACGACCCTCGGCATCGTCGGCGAGTCCGGATCGGGCAAGTCGGTCACCAACCTGACCATTCTGGGCCTGCACAACCCGATGACGACCACCGTCGAGGGCGAGATCGTCCTGGACGGCAAGGAGTTGATCACCGCTACGGAGCGCGAGTTCGAGCGGCTCCGCGGCAACAGGATGGCGATGATCTTCCAGGACGCGCTGACCGCCCTGTCGCCCTACCACTCGGTGGGACGGCAGATCGCCGAGCCGTTCCGCAAACACACGGGGGCCTCGAAGCGGGAGGCGCGCGGGCGGGCGATCGAGATGCTGACGAAGGTCGGCATCCCCAGCGCCAAGGACCGCGTGGACGACTATCCCCACCAGTTCTCGGGCGGCATGCGCCAACGCGTGATGATCGCGATGTCCCTGGTCTGCGACCCGGATCTGCTGATCGCGGACGAGCCGACGACAGCCCTCGACGTGACCGTCCAGGCGCAGATCCTCGACCTTCTCAAGGATCTCCAGCAGGAGTTCGGTTCCGCGATCATCATGATCACGCATGATCTGGGTGTGGTCGCGAACATGGCCGACGACCTGCTCGTGATGTATGCCGGCCGTGCGGTGGAGCGCGGCACGGTCCGCGAGGTGCTCAAGTCACCCCAACACCCCTATACCTGGGGGCTGCTGGGTTCGATGCCGCGGCTGTCGGCGGACGTGGGTGAGCCGCTGACCCCGATCCCGGGTTCCCCGCCGTCGTTGCTCAACCCGCCCTCGGGGTGCCCCTTCCACCCGCGCTGCGCGTTCGTGGATCAGGTCGAGGGCTCCGACCGGTGCGTGGACGTGCGTCCCGGGCTGCCCCTGGGCCGGGGCTCCGCATGTCATCTGACGCTGCAACAGAAAAACCGGATCTTCGCCGAGACGATTCAGCCCCGGCTGGGCTGAGGGAGCTGACTGTGAGCGACCAGAACACGGGTACAGCGGGAGACGCGGCTTCCACCGGCACCGCCACAGGCGGTCACGGGGCGGTGGCCGAACCGGTCCCCGGGCAGCGGGAGCCGACGTCGGCCGAACCGCTGATGCGGGTCCGCGACCTGACGAAGTACTTCCCGGTCAGGGGAGGCTTTCCGATCCGCCGTACGGTCGGCGCCGTCCAGGCCGTGGACGGCGTCTCCTTCGACGTCTTCCCCGGCGAGAGCCTGGGGCTGGTGGGCGAGTCGGGATGCGGCAAGTCCACGACGGGCCGGCTGCTGACGCGTCTCATCGAGCCGACGGCGGGATCGATCACGTACCGGGGCAAGGACATCAGCCGGGCAGGACGCCGGCAACTGGCGCCGATCCGCTCCGAGATCCAGATGATCTTCCAGGACCCGTACGCCTCCCTGAATCCACGTCAGACCGTCGGCGCGATCATCTCCAGTCCGATGGAGATCAACAACGTCAGGCCGCCCGGGGGCCGCGAGGCACGCGTGCGCGAACTGCTGGAGACCGTCGGCCTCAACCCGGAGCACTACAACCGCTTCCCGCACGAGTTCTCCGGCGGCCAGCGGCAACGCATCGGTGTGGCACGGGCCCTGGCGCTCTCCCCGCGGCTGATCGTGGCCGACGAACCGGTCTCCGCGCTGGACGTCTCCATCCAGGCGCAGGTGGTGAACCTGCTCCAGGAGGTCCAGCGTGAGATGGGCATCGCCTTCGTGTTCATCGCCCACGACCTCGCGATCGTGCGCCACTTCTGCCGGCGAGTCGCGGTGATGTACCTCGGCAAGATCGTGGAGGTGGCCGACCGGTCCTCGCTGTACGCCCGGCCCCGGCATCCCTACACCCACGCGCTGCTGTCGGCCGTTCCCGAGGCGGACCTCGACGTCGAGAAGAAGGAACGCATCCGTCTCCAGGGCGACGTACCGTCTCCCGTCGCCCCGCCGTCCGGCTGCCGGTTCCGCACCCGCTGCTGGAAGGCGCGGGAGAGGTGCGCGCAGGAGGAGCCCCCGCTGGTCCGGTTGCCGGGTAACGAGGAAGGCCATCTGACGGCCTGCCACTATCCCGAGGAGCCGACCATCGAAGCCCGTGCCGAGGACATCGTCCTCGACCCGGCGCTGGCCGCCCTGGAGGAGCGGATCGCCGACGGCGGGAAGTCGGCGGGCGGTAGCTGACAGCGACCCAACCGGCCGTGGGGACGGGGTCTTATTCGCTCGACACCGCCCCCGCGGGCGGGAATGCTTCACCCCGATGACTCGAACTGACACGCCTCCCGCACGGGACGAGCGCTCACAGCTGACCACCTTCCTCGACTACGCCCGTGCCACGGTCCGGGCCAAGTGCGAGGACGTCTCCCCGGAGAACGCCCGCCTGGCCCCGCTGCCCGGCTCCCCGCTCATGACCTTGTGCGGCCTGATCAGCCATCTGCGCTGGGTCGAGTACTACTGGTTCCAGGTGGTCTTCCTCGGGGAGGAGGACGAGGGGCCCTGGACCGACGAGGACCCCGACCGCGAGATGCGCATCGCCGTCGACGTGCCCGTCGCGGACCTCCTCGCGGAGTACGAGGAACAGAGCGCCCGCTACCGGAAGCTGGTCGCCGAGCACAGCCTCGACGACACCGCGAAGCGCGCGCGGGGCGACGGCGGCCCTGTCGACCTGCGATGGATCCTGCTGCACCTCATCGAGGAGACGGCCCGTCACAACGGCCATCTCGACATTCTGCGCGAGCTGGTCGACGGCCGGACGGGCGTCTAGCGCATGGGAGAGACAGTGCCGCAGGACCCCGCCATCCGCCACATCACCTTCGACTGCACCGGTGACCCGTACGCGCTCGGGCTCTTCTGGAGCGAGCTGCTCGGGCGCCCGCTCGCCGACGACGACAAGCCCGGTGACCCGGAGGCGGTGCTCGGCGACCCGTCCGGCGGTCCGGCTCTCCTCTTCGTGCGCGTGCCGGAGGGCAAGACGGCCAAGAACCGCATCCACTTCGACCTCCGGCCGCGGGGCCGCACGCGTGCGCAGGAGGTGGAGCGGGCGCTCGGTCTCGGGGCACGGCAGCTCGCGGACCTGACGCGCCCGGACGGCGGCGGCTGGGTCCTCATGGCGGACCCCGAGGGCAACGAGTTCTGCGTGGAGCGCGGAGAGCTGGACGGGTAGGCCCTGGTTCCCCCGCGGTCACGCCCGTCCTCGGCGGTCCGTGCTCTCGGCGCGGTGCCCCGGCACTGCGGGACAGCCCTCAGGGCAAGAAGAAGGCCCGCACACCTGGGCGTGCGGGCCTTCCTTCCCCGAGGACCGGACGTTCGTGGGCTCGGGTCAATGGGCCGGCGAAGTTCGGTCCTGCGGGTCACGGGCTGACGAAAGGGGTGTGTCAGGCCGCGACCTCGGGGTCTTTGGAGAGACGCGGAGACGGGACGGTCTCCGTGGTCTCAGGGTAGTGGCAGGCGGTCAGATGGCCGGCCCGGCTGCCCTCGATCTGAACCAGCGGCGGCGCCTGCGTCGCGCACTTCTCCGTCGCCTTCCAGCAGCGTGTGCGGAAGCGGCAGCCCGACGGCGGCATGAGCGGCGAGGGCACGTCACCGGTGAGCAGGATGCGCTCCCGGGCCGGTGTGTCGTCCGCGGTGGCCTCGGGAACGGCGGAGAGGAGTGCTCGGGTGTAGGGGTGGCGCGGGTTCTTGTAGAGGTCGTCACGGTCGGCGATCTCGACGATCTTGCCAAGGTACATGACCGCGACACGCTGCGAGAAGTGACGCACGATCGCCAGATCGTGGGCGATGAAGAGGAACGCGATCCCCAGGTCCTTCTGGAGCTGCTGCAACAGGTTCACGACCTGCGCCTGGATGGAGACGTCCAGTGCGGAGACCGGCTCGTCCGCCACGATCAGCTTCGGCTCCAGGGCCAGCGCGCGGGCGACGCCGATGCGCTGGCGCTGACCGCCGGAGAATTCGTGCGGGAAGCGGTTGTAGTGCTCGGGGTTGAGACCGACGGTCTCCAGCAGCTCGCGTACCCGCTTCTCCTGGCCGCCCGCCGGATTGACGCCGTTGATCTCCATCGGTCCGGAGATGATCTTGCCGACCGTCTGCCGCGGGTTCAGCGACGCGTACGGGTCCTGGAAGATCATCTGGATCTCGGAGCGGACCGGTGCCAGTTGCCTGCGGTTCGCGTGCGTGATGTCCTGCCCGCGGTACGAGATCCTGCCGCTCGTCGGCTCCAGCAGCCGGGTGATCAGCCGGCCCGTCGTCGACTTGCCGCAGCCCGACTCGCCCACCAGGCCCAGGCTCTCGCCCTCGCCGACCTGGAAGTCGAGGCCGTCCACGGCCTGGACCGCGCCGACCTTCCGCTTGAAGGGGAATCCGCCCATCACCGGGAAGTGTTTGGTCAGACCGCTGACGTCCAGGAGGGGGTTCGTGTTGCTCATGATCGTGAGGTCCCGTCTCTTGTACGTCAGTGCGACCGGGTCGCGGCGTAGTCGGCGAAGTAGTCCCGGCGCTGGTCAGCCGTGAGGTGACAGGCGGCGCCGCGCCCGTCCGTGACCTGCAGTGGCGGCTGCTCGGTCCTGCAGAGCCCGCCCTGCACCTTCTCCGTGAAGGTGCACCGGGGATGGAAGCGGCACCCCGTCGGCGGGTTGAGCAGCGATGGCGGGGAGCCGGGGATCGGGGACAGCGGCACGTCCACCGGACCGTCGAGGCTCGGCATCGAACCGAGGAGTCCCCAGGTGTAGGGGTGCTGCGGGTCTCGCAGCACCTCCTTCTTGGTGCCGCGCTCCACGCACCGGCCGCCGTACATCACCAGCACGTCGTCCGCGATGTCGGCGATGACACCGAGGTCGTGCGTGATGAAGATGATCGCCGTGCCGAACTCCTGCTGGAGGTCCTTGAGGAGATCCATGATCTGGGCCTGGACGGTGACGTCCAGCGCGGTCGTCGGCTCGTCCGCGATCAGCAGCTCGGGGTCGCAGACCAGTGCCATCGCGATCATGGCGCGCTGGCGCATACCGCCCGAGAACTGGTGCGGGTAGTCGTCGACCCGCATGTCCGGCTGCGGAATCCCGACCCGCTTGAGCATCTCGATCGCACGGTCGCGGGCCTCCTTCTTGGAGGCACCGGTGTGCTTGCGGTACGTCTCGCTGATCTGCCTGCCGATGGTGTGATACGGCGAGAGGGAGGCCAGCGCGTCCTGGAAGATCATGGACATCTTGTTGCCGCGCAACCTCTCGAGCTCCCGCTCGGAGGCGCTCAGCAACTCCTTGCCGTCGAGCAGGATCTCACCGTCGATGGCGGTGCGGTCGCGGTCGTGAAGGCCCAGGATCGTCAGGTTCGTGACGGACTTGCCCGAACCCGACTCGCCCACGATGCCGAGCGTCTTGCCCTTGGCCAGGTCGAAGGTGAGCCCGTCGACGGCCTTGACGACGCCGTCTTCGGTGGAGAAGTGGACCTTCAGATCTCTGACGGACAGGAAGGGCTGCTGATCGGTGCTCGTCACGGGGACGCTCCTGAGGGGGGTGATGCCGGGGGTAGCTGTCGGGGCGGGGTGCCCGGGGTCAGGCGAGCCGGATCCGCGGGTCGATGAGGGCGTACACGGCGTCGACGATGATGTTGAAGAACACGATCGCGCCGGCCGACAGGATGGTGACGCCGAGCAGCATGGGCAGGTCGCTCTTGTTCACCGAGTCCACGGCGAGGCGTCCGATGCCCTGGATGCTGAAGGTCGATTCCGTGATGATCGCGCCGCCGATCAGGGTGCCCAGGTCGATGCCGAAGACCGTGACGATCGGCCCCATCGCACCGCGCCAGGCGAACCGGAAGAAGACGTTTCTGCGGGACAGGCCCTTGGCGCGGGCCGTGCGCACGTAGTCCTCGCTGAGCTGCTCGACCAGTTGGGAGCGCGTCATGCGGGTGTAGTTGGCGGTGAAGATGATGGCCAGGGTCAGCCAGGGCAGCAGCAGCCCGGAGAACCACGCGACCGGGTCCTCGGTGAGCGGCGTGTACGACGGCTGCGAGAACAGGCCCAGCTTCGTGACGAAGAAGAACATCGCGATGTAGCCGACGAAGTAGATCTGCAGCGAGGAGCCGAACAGCGAGGCGGAGCTGGCGAACTTGTCCAGGAACTTGCCCTGCTTGACGGCGGCCAGCATGCCCGCGGCGACACCGAAGATCAGGAAGACGACGGCCGCGCCGAAGGCGAGGGAGAGGGTCGTCGGCAGGCGGTCCAGGATCGTGCCGAGGACGGGCTCACGGTTGGCGAAGGAGTAACCGAGGCAGGGGGCGTTGCAGTAGCCGTAGCCGGCGTAGTCGCGTCCGGTGAAGACGCCCACGAGCCAGTCCCAATACTGCACCGGGACCGGGTTGTCGATGCCCAGGTTGTGCCGCACCTGCGCGAGCACTTCCGGCGTGCAGTTCTTGCCGCAGGACATCATCGCCGGGTCACGCGGGATGGCGTAGAAGAGGCCGAAGGTGATGGCACTGATGATCAGCAGGATGACCAGTGCGCCGAGGACTCGGCGGATGAGAAAGCGGGACATGGGGGCGTGACTTTCCGGACGGGGCGCCGTCGCCGGGGGCGTGGAGGAGGGGGCCGGAGGGGGCGGCCGGGCGAACGGCTGCCCCCGGGTACCTGCCGCCGTACGCCCCTCGCCCGCCTCGTGGGCGGGTTCGGTGGCGTACGGCGGCAGGATCGGGTCGTACTGCCTACTTCATGGCGTACATCTTGCAGAGCGCGACGCAGGTGTTGCCGCTGTCGTACACCACGTTGCCGACCTTGGAGCCGTGCATCCAGTTGCGGATGGAGTGGTAGTCCGGGACCACCGCGGCCAGCTCCATGATCTGGCGGTCGACGTTGCCCCAGGCCTTGTTGGCCGCCTCGGTGTCCGCGATCTTGGCGGCGGCGTCGATGGCCTTGTTGACGCTCGAGTCGTTCAGCTGGGCGTAGTTGCTGCGGCCGTCGCCGATGTTCTTGCCGCTCCAGCAGGGGTAGAACACCGAGTAGCCGTTCGGCCAGTCCGGGCTCCAGCCGGCGGCGAAGAGGTCGAAGTCGTTGTCGACCTTGCCGATCTGGGTGTAGAAGGTCGACTTGTCGACCTGCTTGTTGACGACCTCGAAGCCGGCCGCCTCCAGGGCGTTCTTGATCGCGACGGCCGACTTCTGCGCGTTGTCCGAGGCCTGGTAGGCGATGACCAGCTTCTGGCCGACCTTGCCCGCCTCCTTCAGCAGCGCCTTGGCCTTCGCCGGGTCGCCGCCGGGCTTCTTGGTCGTGCCGTACAGGTCGAACTTCTGGTAACCGGGGGTCACCGGCGACAGGATGGTGGTGGCCAGCTCGCTGGTGGAGGCGCCACCGCGGATCGTCTGCAGCTGCTGGTGCGGCCAGGCGTAGTTGATGGCCTGACGGACCTTGACGTCCTTGATGCGGGTCGTGTTGATCGGCCAGTAGTACGTGACCGTGTCGACCTCGGTGAGCACGCGCTTCTTGAGCTTGGCGTTGGTGAGCACCTGGGCGATGCGCTCGGGAGCGACCTCGTTGAAGATCGACATCGCGTACTGGTCTTTGCCCTTGTCCGAGATGTAGCGGTCGGTCGAGGCCAGCAGTTCGAAGCCGAACTGGAAGACGTACTGGTCCGGGTAGTTGTTCCGGATCGCGTCGGTCGCCGGGTCCCAGTGCTCGTTGCGCACGTAGGTCAGCGACTTGCCGATGCTGCGGCTGCCGATCTTGTACGGACCGCAGGAGAAGGGGCGCTTGTCGTACTTCTCCTTGGTGTCGTGCTTCTTGTTCACCAGGGAGTAGCCGCGCATGGCGAGCGTGAAGTTGAAGTCGGCGCGGGGCTCGGTGAGGTGGAAGGTGATGGTCTTGCCGTCGACCTCGACGGAGTCGAGCTTCTTGCCGTCGTAGGGGCCCTTGTACTTGTCGCCGCCGACCAGCCACTGCTGCACGTAGCGGGGGCCCTCGGTGATGAAGGAGGCGAAGAGGCGCTCGAAGGTGTGGCGCAGGTCGGCTGCGGAGACCTCCGAGCCGTCCTCCCACTTGAGGCCGTCCTTCAGCGTGAAGGACCAGGTCTTGCCGCCGTCCTTCATGGTGCCGGCGTCCGTGGCCGCGTCGCCGACCAGGGTCACGCCGCCCTTGTCGTCGATCTTGTATCCCGTGAGGCCCCGCATGATCGGGACGGTGATGGCGCCCTCGGTCGAGACGTAGATCTGCGCCGGGTCCAGGTGGTCCATGTCGAACTGGTCGAGCGAGTAGAGCGTCCCGCCCTTGACGGCTCCCTTGACCTCCGGCGCCGGGCCGGTCGAGTCGGCCTTGGTGCCGACCGGTATCTCCTGGGTCTTGGAACCGCTGACCTGGGGGACCTTGCGGTCCGACTTGCTGTCGCCGTCGCCGCCGCCACAGGCGGTCAGCACCGAGGACGAGGCCGCGGCCACGCCGGTGGCGATCAGGAAGTTTCTACGGGAGAAAGACATGGGTGAGCCTGCCTTAAAGGGACGATCGGGACGGATGACGCCGGCCGCACGACACTGAACGGGCCGGGTGGATCGAGGGGCTATCGCTTGGACTTCGGGTCGAGCGCGTCGCGCACCGAGTCGCCGAGCAGGTTGAAGGCGAGAACGAAGATCACCATGGACAGGCCCGGGAAGAGCATGAACGTGAGGTCCTCGGTGTAGAACTGCGCCCCTCGCTGGATCATGACGCCCCAGTCCGGGGTCGGGTCGATGATGCCGACGCCGAGGAAGGCCAGGCCGGCCTCCGCGGTCACGAAGGCCGGGAGCATCAGCGTGGACTGGATGATGATCGGCGTCCACAGGTTGGGCAGCAGTTCTTTGAACACGATGCGCCGGGGCGACGCGCCCGTGACCTTGGCCGCCTCGATGTACTCCCGCTCGCGCAGGCCGAGAACCTGGCCCCGCAGCAGACGGGCGATGGAGGCCCAGCCGAAGGCGGAGAGGACGAGGATCAGGGAGATGGCCCGCAGGGAGGTCGGGATGTTCTCGTCGGGAGCGACGAAGAGCCCGTACACGACCGGCATGAAGGCGATGAAGAAGAGCGTGGACGGGAACGACAGCAGGATGTCGATGACCCGGCCGACGAGGTAGTCGGTCCTGCCGCCCAGGTAGCCCGCCGTGACGCCCACGACCACGCCGACGATGGTGGTGAGCAGGGTGGCGGCGACGGCGATGCCCAGCGAGGTGCGGATGCCGTACAGCAGGAAGGTGAAGACGTCCCGTCCCAGCTGGGGCTCGATGCCGAACCAGAACTCCGAGCTCATCCCGCCGTTGGGGCCCGCCGGGTAGGAGAAGGCGTCGAGGAGCTCCGGGCGCTCGCTGGCGTACGTCGTGTACGGGTCCTTGCCGTACAGCTTGGATATCAGCGGGGCGCAGATCGCGATCACGAAGAAGAAGATCACGATGCAGGCGGAGATGACGCCCGTGCGGTCCCGCTTGAACCGCTTCCAGGCGAGCCGTCCCGGGGAGCGACTCTCGGAGCCCTTGGGGGTCGGGAGAGAGCCTGACGTGACGGCGGTCTCGTCGATCACCTCAAGCGTGGCGGCCGAGGTGGGAGTTGGGAGGGTCATGATGCTCCAGGCCCGATGGGTCAAGGGCTCCGCAGGGCGCTCCCTACGGGCTACGCCGGACTTTTTCAACGCAATTCATTCAGGGTCAATAAAATCTCGTCCGCCTTGGTTTTGTCTTTACCTTCTTTACCTCTGCTTGACCGAAGCGTAACTAC
Organism: Streptomyces sp. NPDC005551; assembly: GCF_042871785.1. NCBI lineage: Bacteria > Bacillati > Actinomycetota > Actinomycetes > Kitasatosporales > Streptomycetaceae > Streptomyces > Streptomyces sp. NPDC005551. The sequence goes on from NZ_JBIAJE010000006.1 coordinate 166,807, forward strand.
GCGCGTAGTGCTTTGTGGCCGTACTGTGTCCGAGAACGGGCAATCGGTGCGAAACGTGCAAGACGTTCGTTATGCGGACGCCAGGGTCCCGGAATGCGTACATCGGGGGCGAGCAAATCAACGGTTCGGCATCGGATCCTGAAGATCCATTGCGTCGGTCCGCCGGAGTGCCCGCCATCCGGACGAGGCCGCCACCCGGAAGGGTGGGCGAATGTGCCATGTTCACCTTTTGGGCCGATATTGGCGAAAAGGTACAGCGCTTCGGCGCTGGAGGCACGGCGCACTCTGAGGAGGCACTCCATGCGTGGAGCCACGCACGCCACATGGGCCGCATGCGCGGCGGCGGTAGCCCTCGCGGCGACCGCCTGCGGGGGCGGGGGGAGCGACAGCGGCGGCGACGGCTCCGGGGTCCTCAGCTCCTCCTGGGGCGACCCGCAGAACCCGCTGGAGCCGGCCAACACCAACGAGGTGCAGGGCGGCAAGGTCCTCGACATGATCTTCCGCGGCCTGAAGCGGTACGACGCGAAGACCGGCAAGGCCGACGACATGCTGGCCGAGAAGATCGAGACCTCGGACTCGCAGAACTTCACGATCACCATCAAGGACGGCTGGAAGTTCAGCAACGGTGAGGCCGTCACCGCCAAGTCCTTCGTCGACGCCTGGAACTACGGCGCCAGCCTCAAGAACAACCAGAAGAACGCCTACTTCTTCGGGTACATCGACGGGTACGACAAGGTCCACCCCGACTCCGGCAAGCAGAGCGCGGACACGCTGTCCGGCCTCGCCGTCAAGGACGACAGGACCTTCACCGTCAAGCTCAACCAGAAGTTCTCGACCTTCCCCGACACCCTCGGCTACGCGGCCTTCTCGCCGCTGCCCCAGGCGTTCTTCGACGACCACGCGAACTGGCTGAAGAAGCCGGTCGGCAACGGCCCGTACGCCGTCGACTCGTACACCAAGGGCTCGACGATGTCCCTGCGCAAGTGGGACGGCTACTCCGGCGACGACAAGGCGCAGAACGGCGGGGTGGACCTGAAGGTCTACACCGACAACAACACCGCCTACACCGACCTCATGGCCGGCAACCTCGACCTCGTCGACGACGTGCCCGCCTCCCAGCTCAAGAACGCGAAGAGCGACCTCGGCGACCGCTACATCAACACGCCCGCCGGCATCATCCAGACCCTCGCCTTCCCCTTCTACGACAAGAAGTGGGACAAGGCCGGGATGGAGAAGGTCCGCACGGGCCTGTCCATGGCCATCAACCGCAAGCAGATCACCGAGACGATCTTCCAGAAGACCCGCACCCCCGCCACCGACTGGACCTCGCCCGTGCTCGGCGCGGACGGCGGCTTCAAGGAGGGGCTGTGCGGCGACGCCTGCGAGTACAACGCGAGCGAGGCCAAGAAGATGATCGAGGACGGCGGGGGCCTGCCCGGCGGACAGATCAAGATCACGTACAACGCGGACACCGGCTCCCACAAGGAGTGGGTCGACGCCGTGTGCAACAGCATCAACAACGCCCTCGGCAACGACAAGGCCTGCGTCGGCAACCCCGTCGGCACCTTCGCCGACTACCGCAACCAGATCACGCAGCGGAAGATGTCGGGCCCCTTCCGGGCCGGCTGGCAGATGGACTACCCGCTGATCCAGAACTTCCTCCAGCCGCTGTACTACACCAACGCCTCCTCCAACGACGGCAAGTGGTCCGACAAGGACTTCGACAAGCTCGTCGACCAGGCGAACGCGGAGACCGACACCGCCAAGGCCGTCGACCTCTTCCAGCAGGCCGAGGGGGTCGTCCGGGACAACATGGCGGCCATCCCGCTCTGGTACCAGAACGGCAGCGCCGGCTACTCGGACCGGCTCTCGAACGTGGCGCTCAACCAGTTCAGCGTCCCCGTCTACGACGAGATCAAGGTCGGCTGAGCCGCGCCGGGCGGCCCCGCCGACCAGCGGACCGCCCCTCCTACCTCCGGAGCCCCCATGGGACGGTACGTAATCCGGCGTCTGCTGCAGATGATCCCGGTCTTCATCGGCGCCACGCTTCTGATCTTCCTGATGGTGAACGTGATGGGCGACCCCATCGCGGGCCTGTGCGGCGACCGCCAGTGCGACCCCGCCACCGCCGCCCAGCTGAAGAAGGAGTTCGGCCTCGACAAGCCGGTCTGGCAGCAATACCTGACCTACATGGGCAACGTCTTCACCGGTGACTTCGGCACCGCCTTCAACGGCCAGCCCGTCACCGAACTGATGGCGACCGCCTTCCCGGTCACCATCCGGCTCACCATCGTCGCGATCCTCTTCGAGATCGTCATCGGGATCCTGCTCGGCGTCGTCACCGGACTGCGCCGCGGACGCCCCGTCGACACCGGCGTGCTGCTGCTCACCCTCGTCGTCATCTCGGTGCCGACCTTCGTCACCGGCCTGCTGCTCCAGCTGCTGCTCGGCGTCGAGTGGGGCTGGATCAAACCGTCCGTCTCCTCCGACGCCACCTTCGGCGAGCTGATCGTGCCCGGCCTCGTCCTGGCCTCGGTGTCCCTGGCCTACGTGACCCGGCTGACCCGGACCTCCATCGCGGAGAACAAACGGTCCGACTACGTCCGTACGGCCGTCGCCAAGGGGCTGCCGCGGCGCCGGGTGATCGTGCGGCACCTGCTGCGCAACTCGCTGATCCCCGTGGTCACCTTCATCGGCACGGACATCGGCGCGCTCATGGGCGGCGCGATCGTCACCGAGCGGATCTTCAACATCCACGGCGTCGGCTTCCAGCTCTACCAGGGGATCCTGCGGCAGAACACCCAGACCGTCGTCGGTTTCGTGACCGTCCTCGTCCTCGTCTTCCTGGTCGCCAACCTGCTCGTCGACCTCCTCTACGCCGTACTCGACCCGAGGATCCGCTATGCCTGAGCAGCCGTACGAGCCGGACGGTGCCATCGCCGCGACCGGCATGGGCGGCGCGATGGACCTCGCCACCAGCGAGGGCGCCACCCTGGAGAAGACCCCGGGCGGGCCCCAGGGCACCGGACCGCAGGAGAAGCCGCGCTCGCTCTGGTCCGACGCCTGGCGCGACCTGCGCCGCAACCCCGTCTTCATCGTCTCCGCACTGGTCATCCTCTTCCTGGTCGTCATCTCGCTCTGGCCGTCGCTGATCGCCTCCCAGAACCCGCTGAACTGCAACCTGTCCAAGGCACAGGAGGGCTCCCAGCCGGGCCACCCGTTCGGCTTCGACGGCCAGGGCTGCGACGTCTACACCCGGACGGTGTACGGGACCCGGGTCTCGATCACGGTCGGCGTCTGCGCCACGCTCGGCGTCGCGATCCTCGGCACGGTGCTGGGCGGCCTCGCCGGGTTCTTCGGCGGGGTGGGCGACTCGGTCCTGTCCCGGATCACGGACATCTTCTTCGCGATCCCCGTGGTGCTCGGCGGCCTCGTACTCCTGTCCGTGGTGACCAGCAACACGGTCTGGCCCGTCATCGGCTTCATGGTGCTGCTCGGCTGGCCGCAGATCTCCCGGATCGCCCGCGGCTCCGTCATCACCACCAAGCAGAACGACTACGTCCAGGCGGCCCGCGCCCTCGGCGCCTCCCACTCACGCCTGCTGCTGCGCCACATCACACCCAACGCCGTCGCGCCCGTGATCGTCGTGGCGACCATCGCGCTCGGCACCTACATCGCCCTGGAGGCGACGCTCTCCTACCTCGGTGTCGGGCTGAAGCCGCCCACCGTGTCCTGGGGCATCGACATCTCCGCCGCCTCCCAGTACATCCGCCAGGCCCCCCACATGCTGCTGTGGCCGGCCGGCGCCCTCGCGATCACCGTCCTGGCGTTCATCATGCTCGGCGACGCGGTGCGCGACGCCCTCGACCCGAAGCTGAGGTGACCGCCGTGCTGCTCGAAGTGCGCGACCTGCACGTGGAGTTCCGGACCAGGGACGGTGTCGCCAGGGCCGTCAACGGGGTGAACTACAGCGTCGACGAGGGCGAGACGCTCGCCGTGCTCGGCGAGTCCGGCTCCGGCAAGTCCGTGACCGCACAGGCCGTCATGGGCATCCTCGACATGCCGCCCGGCAGAATCACCGGCGGCGAGATCCTCTTCCGGGGCCAGGACCTCCTGAAGTTCAAGGAGGAGGACCGGCGCAAGGTCCGCGGCGCCGAGATGGCGATGATCTTCCAGGACGCCCTGTCCTCCCTCAACCCCGTGCTGTCCGTGGGCGACCAGCTCGGCGAGATGTTCGTCGTGCACCGCGGGATGTCCCGCAAGGACGCCCGGGCCCGGGCGATCGAGCTGATGGACCGGGTGCGGATCCCGGGCGCCGCCCAGCGGGTGCGCGACTACCCGCACCAGTTCTCCGGAGGCATGCGCCAGCGCATCATGATCGCCATGGCGCTGGCCCTCGAACCCGCGCTGATTATCGCCGACGAACCCACCACCGCCCTCGACGTCACCGTGCAGGCGCAGGTCATGGACCTTCTCGCGGAACTCCAGCGCGAACTCGGCATGGGGCTCATCCTCATCACCCACGACCTCGGCGTGGTCGCGGACGTCGCCGACCGGATCGCCGTGATGTACGCGGGCCGCATCGTCGAAACGGCGCCGGTCCACGACATCTACAAGGCGCCCGCGCACCCGTACACCCGGGGCCTCCTCGAATCGATCCCGCGGCTGGACCAGAAGGGCCGGGAGCTCTACGCCATCAAGGGGCTGCCGCCGAACCTCATGCACATCCCGCCGGGCTGCGCCTTCAACCCGCGCTGCCCGATGGCCCAGGACGTGTGCAGGACCGACGAACCGCCGCTCTACGAGGTCTCCGACGAGCGCGGGAGTGCCTGCCACTTCTGGAGGGAGTGTCTGCATGGCTGAGACGACACCGGCGCCGACGGGCGAGCCGATCCTCGAGGTCAGCGGCCTGGTCAAGCACTATCCGCTCACCCGGGGCATCGTCCTGCGCAAGCAGATCGGGTCGGTGAAGGCCGTCGACGGCGTCGACTTCGCGCTGGGCGGGGGCGAGACCCTCGGCATCGTGGGCGAGTCCGGCTGCGGCAAGTCGACGGTCGCCAAGATGCTGGTCAACCTGGAGAAGCCGACGGCCGGGGTGATCAAGTACCGGGGCGAGGACGTCACCAAGCTGTCCGGGCGCGCGCTGAAGGCCGTGCGCCGCAACATCCAGATGGTCTTCCAGGACCCGTACACGTCGCTCAACCCCCGGATGACGGTGGGCGACATCATCGGGGAGCCCTACGAGATCCACCCCGAGGTCGCGCCGAAGGGCGACCGCCGCAAGCGGGTGCAGGACCTGCTGGACGTGGTCGGTCTCAACCCCGAGTACATCAACCGCTATCCGCACCAGTTCTCCGGCGGCCAGCGCCAGCGCATCGGCATCGCCCGCGGCCTCGCGCTGCGCCCCGAGATCATCGTCGCGGACGAGCCGGTCTCCGCCCTCGACGTCTCCGTGCAGGCCCAGGTCATCAACCTGCTCGACAAGCTCCAGCACGAGTTCGACCTCTCCTACGTCTTCATCGCGCACGACCTGTCGATCGTCCGGCACATCTCCGACCGCGTCGGGGTGATGTACCTCGGGCGGATCGTGGAGATCGGCAGGGACGCCGAGATCTACGACCACCCGACGCACCCCTACACCCAGGCGCTGCTCTCCGCCGTGCCCGTGCCCGACCCGGAGGCGCGCGAGCACCGGGAGCGGATCATCCTGACCGGCGACGTGCCCTCCCCGGCGAACATCCCCTCCGGATGCCGCTTCCGCACCCGCTGCTGGAAGGCGCGGGAGCGCTGCGCCCTGGAGGTCCCGCTGCTCGCGGTGCCCGCCGAGTTCCGGCTCACCCAGGGGCCCGCGGCACACGACTCGGCCTGTCACTTCGCGGAGGAGAAGCGCGTGGTGCCCCCGGAGGAGCACCGGGCGTCACCCCCCGGGGACCTGCACGTGCGCCGGCCGGGGAGCGGCGAGCCGCCCCCTTCGCCACCGTCCGGCGGGGTGGCATAGGCGCACAAACCCGCATGAACGTCGTTTACACGCAGGCAACTTGGCGGAAGCCGTACCGATATACGGACGCGGCAGGGTGAACAGCGTACGGCCGTGCGGGTGCCGTAGACGGGCCGGGGCGCACCATGTCGCCCCGGCCCGTCGCCATGGTCAGACGAGACCCAGCGACCGCTTCAGGAAGTCCACCTGGAGCAGCAGCAGGTTCTCCGCGACCTGTTCCTGCGGGGTCATGTGCGTGACGCCCGACAGGGGCAGCACCTCGTGCGGGCGGCCGGCGGCGAGCAGCGCCGAGGACAGGCGCAGGGAGTGGGCCACCACCACGTTGTCGTCGGCGAGTCCGTGGACGATCATCATCGGCCGGGCGGGCTCCGCGGCGGCCACCAGTCCGTCGTCGTCGATCAGCGAGTTCGCCGCGTACACCTCGGGCCGGACGCCCGGATCGCCCAGATAGCGCTCGGTGTAGTGGGTGTCGTACAGCCGCTGGTCGGTGACCGGTGCGCCCAGGATGCCGGCGTGGAAGACGTCCGGGCGGCGCAGCACCGCGAGTCCCGCCAGATACCCGCCGAACGACCAGCCGCGGATCGCCACCCGGTCCAGGTCGAGCGGGAACGAGCCGGCGAGCCCCTGGAGGGCGTCGACCTGGTCCTGGAGCACGACGGCGGCCAGGTCGTCCTTGACGGCCTTCTCCCAGGCGGGCGAGTGCCCGGGCATGCCCCGGCCGTCCGCGACGATCACCGCGAACCCCTGGTCGGCGAACCACTGCGAGGTCAGGTGGGCGTTGTGCGCGGCGAGCACGCGCTGACCGTGCGGACCGCCGTAGGGATCCATCAGCACGGGCAGGGGAGTGTCACCGTGGTAGTCCGTAGGCATAAGCACGGCGCATGGAATTCGCCGTGCGCCCCCCTCGGTGAGGGTCACGCGCGGGGACAGACCGGGGCGTTCGGCGTACGACGCCACACTGGCCGCCTTGCGTGAGCCGCCCGCCGGAGGTGCCCCCGTGCCGCTCCGCCTGCTCTCGTGCAGCACCTGCACCTGGCTGCCCGGCCGGTCCGGCGTCGCCGAGACGAGCACGGTCACCCCGCCCGCCCGCACCGCCGAGTGCACACCGGGCTCCTGCGAGACGCGCCCCACCCCCAGCTCGTTCACCCGGTAGACGTGGACCTCGCCGATCTCCGGGTCGGCCGCCGCCCTGCCCGCCGACGCCGAGACCAGCACGTCGTCGGCCGACACGTCCAGCACCGCACGGACGTGCAACTGCGGTCCGGTCAACGGTCGTTCACCGAAGGCGAGCACCCGCGCCCCGCCCTCGTCGGCGATCCGCACCAGCTGTCCGCCGGGGCTCCAGCAGGGCACGCCAGGGAAAAGATCCAGCCATTGTGGATCTTCATCCGCGTGCACCATCCGGGTCGCCCCGGTGTCCGGGTTCACCGCCAGGAACAGCTGGCTGCGCTGGTCCCGGGCCTGCACCAGCACGAGCGGCGCTCCCGCCGCTGACCAGTGCACATGCGCCAGATACGGGTAGCGGGCCCGGTCCCACACCACCTCCGTGCGCGTCCCGTCGAGGCCCAGCACGAACAGCCGTACCTCCGCGTTCTCGGTGCCCGCCGCCGGGTACGCGACCTGCTGCGGGTCCCGCTCGGGGTGCGCGGGATCCGAGATCCACCAGCGCTTGACCGGGGCGTCGTCGACCCGGGCGACCAGCAGCCGGTCCGACTCCGGGGACCACCAGAAACCGCGCGAACGCCCCATCTCCTCGGCCGCGATGAACTCGGCCAATCCATAGGAAACCGTCGCCGATTCAGGCTCCGCCAGCACCCGGTCGTCCGCACCCTCGGCGCCGACCACGCGCAGGGCGCCGCCGGCCACGTACGCGATCCGGCGGCCGTCGGGGGCGGGGCGCGGGTCGATCACCGGTCCCGGCACCCGCAGTTCACCTGCCGTGCCGGCTCGCAGCTCCGCCGTGAAAAGCCGCCCTGACAAGGAGAAAGACGCCAACTCCACGGCCGCGTCGGTGGCGTAGCCGACGATCCCGGCACCGCCCTCGCGACTGCGCTCGCGGCGCGCCCGCTCCTGCGCCGACAGTCGTTCCGTGCGGCCTCCGAGCAGCGTCCGCGGGTCGGCGACGACGCGTTCCCCGCCCTCGGCGACGTCCAGGACCCACAGCTGGTTCGCCCGGTCCGTGCCGGAGCCGGAACGCAGGAAAACGACGCGTGAACCGTCGGGTGACACGGTGAAAGCGCGAGGTGCGCCGAGGGTGAACCGCTGGGTGCGCGCCTGCAGGCGCGGGAAGGAAAGGGGCTCGGTCGTCATGCCCCGACCATATTGGCCATGCGCCCCCTTGTGCGGCCGTGCGCCGATCGATGCGCGCGTACGGATAGTTATGATCACTAGCGCTGCGTGGGTAGGAACCCGCTTGGCCGCTGTATGGGTTTACCGACCCCGTTCGACGCCCCTCGTCCCTGGGATCTTTGGAGGTGAGCCGCCGTGGCACTCTCGATTTCGGCGGTGGTGCTGCTGGCGATCATCGTCTTCATCCTGGTGAAGAAGTCAGGACTGAAGGGAGGTCACGCCATCGTGTGTGTCCTGTTCGGTTTCTATCTCGCCTCGTCGACGGTGGCACCCACGATCAACGAGCTGACCACGAACATCGCGGGCATGATCGGCAGCATCAAGTTCTGATCAGCGTGCGGCGCGTGATCGGTGCGGCGTGACCGTCAGCGTTGCGACGCGTACGGCACGAAGTCGGCCCAGGCCTGCGGCGAGAGCCGGAGGCGGGGGCCGGCGGCGTGCTTGGAGTCGCGGACGTGGACAGTGCCGGGGGTGGCGGCGATCTCGACGCAGGAGTCACCGTCAGGGCCGTCGCTGTAGCTGCTCTTGAACCACGCCAACTCGGAGTTCTCTCCAGCGGAACCCTTGTTGATCATGTCTCTCCCAGCAGTTGTTCGATGAAGGTCAGCGACTCCCGTGGCGTGAGAGCCTGGGCCCGGATGGTGCCATATCGCAGCTCCGTTCACCTGCGTCATTCGCACCCCTCCGCCGTCGAGACCGACAGTCCCGACACCACCGGACAACACCCGGACGGTCACCGTATGCAACGGCTCCATCACTGTTCACGGTAAGTGGGAGTGGCCACTCTGAGTGACGTGATCCAGGAATCCCTCTCCTCCGCACCCCAACCCGGCCGGCACTTCCGCAACTTCAGCGTGCGGTTGTCTCCCACACTTCGCGGAGCGCGCCTCGCCCGACTGCTGACCGTCGAGCAACTGCGCTCCTGGGGAATGCCGGTGGACCCGGCCGGCCAGATCGTCGCCGAACTCGCGGCGAACGCGGTGACCCATGGGCGCGTACCCGGCCGGGACTTCGGACTCACGCTCTACGTCATCGCGAACACGCTGCGCATCGAGGTGACCGACACGGCGGGGGACCGCCCGCCCCGGCCACCGCATCCGGGCCCCGACGCCGAATCCGAGTCGGGCCGTGGACTGCTCCTGGTCGAGGCGCTCGCCGACCGGTGGGGCTGGGCTCCGGAACTGCGCCCGCGCAAGACGGTCTGGGCCGAGGTCGTACTTCCACCGGAGGACGTGCGGAGCCGCCGCGACTCCTGATCGCCGGAAGACCCGGACGGGGCGACGCGCGTCCGTCACCGGAACCCGGATTCTCGGGCTTCGGGGGAAGTGGCGCTCATTCCAAAGGACCACGACTGCGGAGAAAGAACCCGACCAAGCCCCACCCCTCCCGCCCGTCGCGCAAACTCACTCCCGCGAGTGAATATGCCCAACTCCGCTGGATTCGGGACGGGTTGCCTGCCCTACGCTCAGCGCGAGCAGGACCTCGACGCAGCATCACAACCGCAGACATGCGACGGCCCCCGCCGGGACGGCAATCCCAGTGCGAGGGCCTGACCACCGAGGAAGTAGGAGCTTCCCGATGGATACGCGAAACCCTAGCGCGCCCCCGTGCGCCGAGTCCCGTAACACGGGCAAGAACCACCCCCGTGCGGGCGGACTCACCCACGACAACGCCCGTCACACCACCCGCTTCACGGTGATCGGCAACCACCTCGCCCAGCACCGGGAGCTGTCCCTCCTGGCGATCGGGCTGGGTGTGCACATCCAGTCGCTGCCCAAAGGGGCGCGGGTCGACATCAAGACCCTCGCCGTCCGCTTCCCCGAGGGTGCGGTCCGGATCTCCGCCGCGCTGCGCGAGCTGGAGGCCCACGGCTATCTGCGTCGCACCCGCGAGCGCGTCCCCGGCGGGCGCATCGTCACCCGCACGGTCTCCTGCAACCAGCCCGGCCACCAGGACCGCCGCCCTTCCGCCGCCGATCACGCGCACGACCCCGCAACCACTCCCGCCACCCCGAAGAAGCGCACGCCCCGCAAGCCACTCCCCGCCGTACCGCGCCCCGGCCACCCCGCTCCGGCACTTCTCCAGGCGGCCACCGATCTCCTCGCCGGCCTCCGCCGTCACGATCCCCGCCTCCTCCTCTCCGCCTGCGACACCGCCCACCTCGCCCCAGGCGTCGCCGCCTGGCTGGAGCGCGACGTCAGCGCCACCGCCGTACGCCAGGCACTCACCTCCGACCTTCCGCCGGAGGGCGTACGCCGCCCGGCCGCCCTCCTGGCGCACCGCCTCACCGCACAGCTGCCGCCCCCGCCGCCGTTCGGCCCGCCGACAGCCCGGCCTCCGGCCGTCCGGCACCCCCTCCAAACCTGCGACGGCTGCGACCGCGCCTTCCGCGCTCCAGACCCCGGCAACTGCCGGGACTGCCGGCGCGACGCCCGTACGGCCGCTTGATGCGAAACTCCCGCGCCCGTGTCCCGTACCAGCATCAACGTGCCTCGGTACGCTGGCCGGGGCACGCACTGGAGGACACCATGAGCACTCAGGCCGATCACGGACGCGAGCTGGTTCCCCGGCCCCAGCAGACCCCTGACGCCCTGCGCGCGGCACTCGCGGTGGTCGACCCTGCCCGTCTGGAAGAGATGCAGGCGACCAAGGACGACGCCTTCGCCAAGGCGGTGGAATGGCAATCGCCGAGTCCGGTGCAGAGCTGGGTGCTGACCTGGGCCAGGGACATCGAGATCGCCCGTCGCCCTGAGCTGTCCGTCCGCCACGCACGCGCCAGAAACAACCTCGAGCACGAAGACCCTGTCGTCGCCCGTGAAGCCCTCGGTGAGCTGAGCGCCGTCCTGGACGAAGCCCTGAAGGCAGTGCGCGAGTGAGCTGGAAATGGGAATACGCCTTCGGAGCGGAGCAGGTCGCCCGTACAGCTCCCGCAAACTTTTCCTCCGAGGTGGAGAGAATCGCGACCGAGCTGGTCAAAGCTGCTGAGGCGAGCGCGTATACGTCGTTCAGATCACCTATCTGGGATTCTGAACGATTCGCTTGAGAAGGCGCTTGCAGTCGCGGGGAGTGAGGGCACCCCCAGGACGCGACCAGGCAGGAAGCCGCCTCGTAGGGTGGGACCCATGACGGAACTGCCCGACCGGCGTCTGCTCCTGGTGCACGCGCACCCGGACGACGAGTCGATCAACAACGGCGCGACCATGGCCAGGTACGTGGCCGAGGGCGCCCGGGTGACGCTGGTGACCTGCACCCTCGGTGAGCAGGGCGAGGTCATCCCGCCCGCGCTCGCCCACCTGACCGGGGCCGCCCTGGGCGCACACCGCCTGGGGGAGCTGCGTACGGCGATGGCCGCCCTCGGCGTCGAGGACTTCCGGCGACTCGGCGGCGACGGCCGGTACCGGGACTCCGGGATGATGGGCGGCCCCGAGAACGACGAGCCGGACTGCTTCTGGCGGGCGGACGTCGACGAGGCCGCAGCCCGGCTCGTCGAGGTGATCCGCGAGGTGCGCCCGCAGGTGCTCGTCACCTACGACCCCGACGGCGGCTACGGACACCCCGACCACATCCAGACCCACCGCGTGGCCATGCGCGCCGCGGAACTCGCCGCGCAGGACGGTTTCCGCCCCGGCCTCGGCGCGCCCTGGCACATCGCCAAGGTGTACTGGAACCGCGTACCGCGCTCCGTGGCCGAGGACGCGTTCGCCCGCCTGCGCGCGGCGCTGCCGGACCTGCCGTACGCGAAGTCGGCGCAGCTCGCCGACGTGCCGGGCGTCGCCGACGACGCGGTGATCACCACGGCGATCGACGGCACCGCGTTCGCCGCCGCCAAGGCCGCCGCGATGCGGGCGCACGCCACCCAGATCGAGGTGACCGAGCCCTGGTTCGTCCTTTCGAACGAGCTGGCGCAGCCCCTCTTCACCACCGAGTACTACGAGTTGGTGCGCGGGGAACCCGGCGGGACGCCGGAGACGGACCTGTTCGCGGGCCTCGCGGACGCGCGGACCGGGCAGCGGGAGACGGAGAGCCGATGAGTACGACGGGCAGACAGGGCAGCGGACTGGCCCAGCCGTTGCAGCGCCCCTCCGGCGGGCGCATGGCCGCCGGACTCGGCCTGTTCGTGCTGGGCGCGGTGGTCGGCACGGCCGGGGCGCTCGTGCAATCCGGCTGGTTCCCCGGCGGGTTGCTGCTCGCCCTGGCGGGCGCGGCCGGGCTCTTCCTCGGCGGCTCGCGCGCCCTCGGCACCAGAGCCGGAGCCGTCGCCCCGGCCGTCGGCTGGACGCTGGCCGTCATCCTGCTCACCGCCAGCCGCCCGGAAGGGGACTTCCTGTTCGGCGCGGGGCTCGGCTCCTACCTTTTCCTGCTCGGCGGGATGGCAGCCGGTGTGATGTGCGCCACCCTGGGCGTCGAGCGGCAACCGGGCGCCGCTCCCGCCCGACTTGAGAAATGACGTACTACTTCGCCGTATCAGAGAGGTGCGGGTCCCGTGGGGGTTTCCCCGGCGGGCACCGTCCGGGCGGTGAGACGGCAAGTATGGTGGTGCGCGCCGCCGAGCTGCCCGAGATGAGGTCGAGTAAACGGGCGGCGGAGCCAACCGGGAGAACCTGCCTTGAGTCGTGAAACTGACAGTTCGTCCTCCGGGCCCAACGGGCGCGGTGGAGCCGCGTACCCGTCGGGGACGCCGCCGTACGGGACCCCCACGGCTTCCGAAGACGGTACCGACGCGGCCCGTTCGGCCACGCGGCCGGAGGAACGCAAGACCGAGACCACGCTGACGACCCGGATCCGGATCAACATCCCGGGCTCGCGGCCCATCCCGCCTGTCGTCGTGCGTACGCCCATGGGTGACGCCGACGCGTCCGCCGAGCACGGCGACGGCGCGGGCACCGACCCCGAGACGACGGGGTCCATGCGCTTGCCCGCGGTCGCCTCCGGCCCGCCCGCGCCCGCCGGTGAAGGCCCCGGCGAGCCCTCCGGGCCGGGCGAGGAGAAGACCAGCGACTGGTTCGCGCCGCGCAAGTCCGGCGCGCCCAAGGGCGCGTCGGGCGGCGGCCCGGCCAACGGCGCGGGTCTGCCCGCGGGTTCGGCACCCGCCGGGACCGGCGCCCCCGCGGGCTCCGCACCGGCGGCCGGCATGTCCTCGGGTCCGCAGGGCCCGGGCGGCGCGCGACCCAACGCCTCCGGCGGGTCCGGACCGCTCGGCGGCCCGGGCGGTGCCCGGCCCGGCGGTACGAACGGTGCGGGGCCCGCGGGCGCCACCGGCGGGGGCCCCGTGGCTCCCGGCCACGGCGGCGGCACCGGCTCCTTCGACGTCTCCGGTGCCCTCGTCGGCCCTCCGGCCGGCGCCGAGTCGCGCCGTGACGACCTGCCGTACTTCTCCGACAACGGCCAGGGCCAGGGCGGTGGCGGGCGCGGTCCCGCAGGACCGACCGGCGGTCCGGTCACCGGCGACGGCCCCCTGCTGCCGCCCGCGGGCCCCGGCGCGGGCCCCCGCGGTCCGGGCGGACCCGGCGGTACCGGCGGCACGGGACCCGGCGGCACGGGACCCGGCGGTCCGGGCGCTCCCGGTGCGGGACCCGGCGGTCCGGGCGGCAGCATGGGACCCGGCGGGGGCCTCAGCGACGACACGGCGATCCTCACGCCGCAGCGGCCCGCCCCCGAACCGGGCGGGCGGGCCTACGGCCCCAACGACAACGTCTCCGGGCACACGGTCACCAGCGGCATCCCCGTCGTCCCGGGCGGCGCCCAGAGCTCGCCGTTCGGACCCGGGGGCCACTCCGAGGGACCGCTGCCGCACACACCCCCGAAGCTGCCCGAGCCCGCCCCCAAGCCGGCCGCCTCCGCCAAGCCCAAGAAGAAGAAGGGGCGCAGCAAGCTGGTGCTCCTCGGCGTCGGCGTGGTGTTCCTCGGCGGCGTCGCCTACGGCGCCGGGCTGCTCATGAACCACTCGGACGTGCCCAAGGGCACCACCGTGCTCGGCGTCGACATCGGCGGCGGTACCCGCGACGACGCCGTCAAGAAGCTCGACGACGCCTTCGGGGGCCGTACGAACAAGGCGCTGCGGCTGTCCGTCGGCGGTGACACGGTGTCCCTCAGGCCGGACCAGGCGGGCCTCCAGCTCGACAGCAAGGCCACGGTCAGCGCCGCCGCGGGCAGCGACTACAACCCGGTGTCCGTGATCGGCTCCCTGTTCGGGCAGCAGCGCGTCGTGGAACCCGTGATGCCGGTGGACGAGGAGAAGCTCCAGGCCGCCCTCGAACGCGCCGCGGGCGGTGCGGGTTCGGCCGGCGACGGCACGATCAAGTTCCAGCCCGGCAAGGCCGTCGCCGTGTACGGCAAGGCGGGCAAGGGCATCGACGTCGCGTCCTCGACCGAGGCCGTCGAGCAGGCCTACCGCAGCCAGGTGGAGTCCGGCACGACCACCCCCGTGAAGGTGCCGACCACCACCAAGCAGCCGACGGTCCCGGACGCCGAGGTCGACCGGATGATGAAGAAGTTCGCCGAGCCGGCGATGTCCGGGATCGTCACCGTCCGGACGGACGCCGCCCACACGGTGTCCTTCAGCCCGCAGAACTCCCTGTGGAGGTTCCTGCGCGTGAAGGCCCAGGACGGCAAGCTCGTCGACTTCTACGACCGGGCGGAGCTGACCAAGCTCTACGGCAACACCTTCGACGGTGTCCTCATCACCCGGGGCACCGGCAAGAAGACCCCGGTCACCGTGGAGGACGTGATCGGCGTCCTGCGTCCGGCGCTCATGTCGAAGAACGCCGCCGACCGGATCGCCGTGCTCGACACGGACCCGAGCTAGGGACGCGTCGCCCCGTGCCGGTGACGGGGGTGACCGGCCGACGGCCGGTCACCCCCGTCCGCGTCGGCCATGACATCTGTCATCCCGGGCCGAGGACATCGCGCACTGCCGGTGCGGCTCCCGCGCGGCCACGATGGCTGCCATGACGAAGGACACCCCGAGGGCATGAGCGGCGCCGGCACCGGGCAGCGCCCGGACAACCGCAGGCAGAAGCTGGTCAAGTCGCTGTGGACCGGCATCTGGCTCGTCTATCTGAGCGCGCCCGTCACCGACCTGCTGCACGGCGGGCACGGCACCGGCGTCACCGTGCTCGGCTGGCTCGGTCTGGCGGTCTTCGTGGCCTGGTACTGGGCCCTGGTCCTGCGCACCGGGCGCGGCGAGGCCGACGGCCTGGTCCTCGGCTCACTGGCCGTGCTCGCGGCCCAGTCCGCCGTCCTGTCCCTCACCCTGGGCCGGCAGTGGCTCGTCCTGTTCGTGTACGTGTCGATCGCGTCCGGCGCCGCGCTGCCGCTGCGGACCGCGCGCTGGAGCATCCCGGCCGTGTCCGCGCTGATGGCGGCGCTCGCTCTCACCGTCCCCGGCGGCAGGGAGTACCTGGGGGGTCTCCTCGTCCCGGCGTTCCTCGGCGGGTTCGCCATGACGGGTGTGCGCGAACTCGTGCGCACCACCATCGCGTTGCGCGAGGCACGGGCCACCGTCGCCCAGCTCGCCGCGAACGAGGAACGGCTGCGGCTCGCCCGCGACCTGCACGACCTCCTCGGCCACTCCCTCTCCCTCATCACGCTGAAGAGCGAGCTGGCCGGCCGGATGCTGCCCGGCCAGCCGGAGAAGGCGGCCCAGCAGGTCGCCGACATAGAGAACGTCAGCCGCCAGGCACTCGTCGACGTACGGGAGGCGGTCAGCGGCTACCGGCGGCCCCGGCTGTCGGGCGAACTGGCCGGAGCGCGAGTCGCGTTGACCGCCGCGGACGTCGTCGCCGACCTGCCCGCCGGGCCCGGCCCCGGCGAACTCGCCGAGGACAGCGAGTCGGCGCTGGCCTGGGCGCTGCGCGAGGCGGTCACCAACGTCGTACGGCACAGCGGGGCCCGGCGCTGCACGGTGGAGCTGATCCACCGCGAGACCCTGGACGGACCGGTCCTCGAACTGTCCGTCGAGGACGACGGCTCGGGCGGCTCGGGCAAGGGGCCGGGGAACGGCCTGTCCGGGCTGGCGGAGCGGCTGGAGAAGGCGGGCGGCACGCTGGACGCGGGCCGGTCCCGGCACGGGTTCCGGCTGGTCGCCCGGGTGCCGTCGGCGGCCGCACCGGAGCCGGCCGAAGGCCGCGGGGGCCGACGGACGACGCCGTAGGATCCGGGGCATGAGCCGTACGATCAAGGTCCTGCTCGCCGAGGACCAGTCGATGGTCCGCGAGGCGCTGGCCGCCCTGCTCGGCCTCGAACCCGACATCGAGGTCGTCGCCCAGGTCGCGCGCGGGGACGAGGTGTCGGCCGGGGTCCGCGCGCACGACGTGGACGTGGCTCTCCTCGACATCGAGATGCCGGGCATGACCGGCATCGAGGCGGCGGCCCGGCTCCACCGGGAGTTCCCGGCCCTCAAGCTGGTCGTCCTCACCACCTTCGGGCGGCCCGGCTATCTGCGCAGCGCGATGGAGGCCGGCGCCGACGCCTTCCTGGTGAAGGACGCCCCGGCGGCCCAACTCGCCGAGGCGATACGCAAGGTGCTTGCCGGGGAGCGCGTCATCGACCCCGTCCTGGCGGCCGCCGCGCTCGCCGGGGGCGCCAACCCGCTGACCGGACGCGAGCGCGAGGTGCTGCGGGCGGCGGCCGACGGTTCCACCAACGCCGAACTCGCCGCGGCCCTGCACCTGTCCCAGGGCACGGTCCGCAACTACCTCTCCACGGCGATCCAGAAACTGGCGGTCCGCAACCGCGCGGAGGCGGTCAGGACGGCACGGGAGAAGGGCTGGCTGTAGCCGCCGGTGCCCGGCTCCTCCCGGTGTCAGTTGAGCATCGCCCGTGCGGCCCGGGCCTGTTGGCGAATCCGGTCGGCCGCCGGTCCGTCGACGGCGGCCACCACGTCCGCGTACGCCTCCAGTTCGACGGCGCCCGCGATGAAGTCCCCGCGCTGCACCAGCAGTTGGGCGCGTTCGTGGCGCAGCGCGGCCGGGTGCGAGGGCAGCAGCAGGGACAGCTCGACGGCCCACAGGGCGACGTCGGAACGCTCGGGGCGGGCGGCCGCCCAGGCGCGGATGTTGTTGAGGACGCGCAGGACGACGTCGAGCGGGTCGGCGGGCGCGAGCATCGACGGGTCGAGCGGCGCGCCGGTGGCCCCTGTGACGAGCAGCTCGGCGTCCGGGCCCGACAGCACCCGGCCGCCGTCGAAGGGGTCGGCCAGCACCTGGTCCCCGGGCGGGCCGAAGCCCACCACGAAGTGCCCGGGCAGCGCGACCCCGTACACCGGGGCCCCCGCCCGCCGTGCCACCTCCATCCACACCACGGACAGCAGGATGGGCAGCCCGCGCCGTCGCCGGAGCACCTCGTGCAGCAGCGACGACTCCAGCCGCTGGTAGTCGCCCGGCGTGCCGTGGAACCGGCACCGGTCGCCCAGGAGTCCGGCGAGCGCGGTGGCCCAGGACCGCGGACCGCCCGGCCGGAACGGGAGCTGTCCGGCCAGCCGGTCCAGTTCGATCTGCGCCGCGTCCATGCCGGCCTCGTCCAGCGTCCCGTCGGCGGCGGCGCCCACCAGCAGGCACAGCACCGCCAGATCGGGCCGCTCGGACCGCGCCTCGTCGGCGAACCGCCGCAGCACCTCGGCGGCCCGTTCCGGTTCCGGGGGGTGAGGGGGACGCATGGCAGCCTCGTGTCCTCTCATGCCGCCCGGCGAGGGCCGTCGTGCGGCGCCTGCACCGCCTGGGGCGCGCGGTAGTGGTGGTACGCGTGATGCGCACCGAAGCCCATCCCCGCATACAGGGCCCGCGCCCCCGTGTTGTCCGCCTCGACCTGGAGCCAGGCCGCGGAGGCGCCCTCGTCCAGCGCACGCCGGGCCAGCGCGGCCATCACGGCCGTCCCGAGGCCCTGCCGCCGGCACGCGGGGTCGACCTCGACGGCCGCGAAACCGGCCCACCGCCCGTCCACCACGCACCGCCCGATCGCGGCCGGCGGGCCGCCGTGTGCACCGGGCACCGTCGCGAACCACACGGAGGGACCGCTGCCCAGCACCCGCAGCGCCACCTCGCTCAGGCCCTTGCGCTGGTACCGCCCCAGCCACGCCTCGTCCGCATGCCGGGACAGCGTCACCTCGGGAGCCTCCCGGTCGCCGAGCGGCGCGAGCGGGCCGGTCCACAGCTCGGCCGTCACCTCACGCGTCCAGCCCCGGGCCTCCAGCTCCGCGCAGAGCAGCTCCTGCGTGCCCTCGGCCCCGGTCGCCGTCTGGACGTACGCGGGCAGCCCGCGGGCGGCGTACCAGTCACGTACCGCCGCGAGCGCCTCGTCCAGCGGTCCGTCCGGATCACCGAGCGGCAGCACGGAGTTGGCCCGCCGGGTGAATCCGGAGGCCGCCCGCAGCTCCCAGTCGCCGAGCCGCTCGCTCTCGACCGGCTGCCAGGCCCGCGCGGCGATCCGCGCCAGCTCCCCGTACGAGGCGGCGGGGCCCCGCCGTCGCGCCGGTGCGGCGGGCACCACCTTGCCCGCGACCAGCGAGGATTCCGGAATGCGGACGCTCTCCCCGGTGCGTCGTGTGATCAGCACCACACCGTCGTCCCATGATGTGAGAACACCGACCGTGTCGGTGAACTTCTCTTCTGTGTCTCCGTCCTCGTTCAAGCGGCGTACGGAGACACGTTTGCCCACGTCAGCAGCGGTGATGCGGACCTCAAGGCGGCCGGCCGCGGAGATTTCCACAGGTCAGTTCACCCCTCCTGTTCGGATCGTGCCCAAGAACGGAGATACTAGGGGCGGGCATCGACGACGCCGCGCTCCCGCGCGCCAGGCGGCGGAGCCTGAGGAGGCCCGCCAGCGCCCTATCGAGGAGGAACGACAGCGTGACCTACGTCATCGCGCAGCCTTGTGTCGACGTCAAGGACAAGGCGTGCATCGAGGAGTGCCCGGTCGACTGCATCTACGAGGGCCAGCGGTCCTTGTACATCCACCCGGACGAATGCGTCGACTGTGGTGCCTGTGAGCCGGTCTGCCCGGTCGAGGCGATCTTCTACGAGGACGACACTCCCGAGGAGTGGAAGGACTACTACAAGGCGAACGTCGAGTTCTTCGACGAGCTCGGCTCGCCCGGTGGTGCCAGCAAGCTGGGACTGATCGAGCGCGACCACCCCTTCGTCGCAGCGCTGCCGCCGCAGAACCAGTAAGCGGCCGGATCCGCGCCGCCCCGGTCCCGTACGGCCTCGCTGCCGTGCGGGACCGAGGCGTTTGGCGCGTGAGCCGTCCGTACCCGCCGTGAGTGCGGCCCGCAGCCGCGAGCCGTACCTGCGAGAAAGTGAGCCCGACCCCGTGTCCGCAGTCTCCGACCGGCTTCCCACGTTCCCCTGGGACAAGCTGGAGCCCTTCAAGGCGACCGCCGCCGCTCACCCGGGCGGCATCGTCGACCTGTCCGTCGGCACCCCGGTCGACCCGGTGCCCGAGCTGGTCCAGAAGGCTCTGGTCGCCGCGGCGGACTCGCCCGGGTATCCCACGGTGTGGGGCACGCCGGAGCTGCGGGACGCGATCACGGGCTGGGTCGGGCGGCGCCTCGGCGCCCGGGAGATCACGCACCACCACGTGCTCCCGATCGTCGGTTCCAAGGAACTGGTGGCCTGGCTGCCGACCCAGCTGGGCCTCGGCCCAGGGGACAAGGTCGCCCACCCGCGCCTCGCCTACCCGACGTACGAGGTCGGCGCCCGCCTGGCCCGCGCGGAGCACGTCGCCTACGACGACCCGACCGAGCTGGACCCCACGGATCTCAAGCTCCTGTGGCTGAACTCCCCGTCGAACCCGACCGGCCGCGTCCTCGCGAAGGACGAGCTCACCCGGATCGTCGCGTGGGCCCGTGAGCACGGCATCCTGGTGTTCTCCGACGAGTGCTACCTGGAACTGGGCTGGGAGGCCGACCCGGTCTCGGTGCTGCACCCGGACGTGTGCGGCGGCTCGTACGAGGGGATCGTGTCGGTCCACTCGCTCTCGAAGCGGTCGAACCTGGCGGGCTACCGTGCGGCGTTCCTCGCCGGCGACCCGGCCGTCCTCGGCCCGCTGCTCCAGATCCGCAAGCACGGCGGGATGATGACGTCCGCGCCGACCCAGGCCGCGGTGGTGGCCGCCCTCGGTGACGACGCCCACGTCCGCGAGCAGCGCGAGCGGTACGCGGCCCGGCGCACGGCACTGCGTGCCGCCCTCCTCGGCCACGGCTTCCGCATCGAGCACAGCGAGGCGAGCCTGTACCTGTGGGCCACGCGGGACGAGTCCTGCTGGGACACCGTCTCCCACCTCGCAGACCTCGGCATCCTGGTGGCGCCCGGCGACTTCTACGGCCCCGCGGGCGAGAGGTTCGTACGGGTGGCCCTGACGGCTTCCGACGAGCGCATCGCGGCGGCGGTGGCCCGCCTGGCGTAGCCGCCGGGCACGACGCCGGGCCCGAACCGACGTCCGGCCGGCCGGACACGGCGACGGGGCCCGGGGAGTTCCCCGGGCCCCGTCACCGTGCGGTCCCGCGTGTCAGCCGAGCGGCAGGCCCTGCGTCGGCAGTCCCTGCGTGGGGAGGCCGCCCTTCGCGACGGAGCCGGTCGGCAGGCCGCTGCCGGTCGCCTTCGCGGTGTCGCCGAGCAGCCCGCCCGCGGAGCCCGCCGCCTCCCCGGCCGTCTTCTGGGCCGTCTTCTGGGCAGCGGGGGTGGCCGCCTTGGCGACCTTGCCGCCGGTCCTGCCCGCTGCGGGCAGGGCCTTCTTGACGGCCTTGCCGCCGAAGTCTCCGGCCAGACCGGTGGCCTTCTGGGCCGTGCTGTCCACGGTGCTGCCTGCCTGCGCGCCGTCCAGGGCGGTCAGCCCGCCCAGGTTCGGGGCGGCCGGCAGTCCGGCCGCCGCGTCGGCGGAGCCGGCCGCACCGACCACGGGCGCCGCCCCCGCTGCGACGAGCAGCGCGACACGGGCGATCCGGCGGGTCAGGGGGAGGGACATGATGCTCCTTAGACGGGAGAAAACACTGATGTGTCCGCCATCGCCCGGCATCCGACCGACTGGCTGTCGACCGTAGGGCTGTGATCGTCCCGGGGCGCGGACGCAGTGACTACCGCTCGAAGTCCGCGAAGGTTGCGGTGACCCGACGTAAAGAGTTGGCAATGCGTCGCATTATCGGCTGCGGATGAAAGCGGGCAAAGGCCACCCG
This sequence comes from Streptomyces sp. NPDC005551, assembly GCF_042871785.1. Taxonomy (NCBI): domain Bacteria; kingdom Bacillati; phylum Actinomycetota; class Actinomycetes; order Kitasatosporales; family Streptomycetaceae; genus Streptomyces; species Streptomyces sp. NPDC005551. Next base: position 188,322 of record NZ_JBIAJE010000006.1, read on the forward strand.
GTCCGAAAGTCTGCCGAATGCTTACGGCCCGTTGTTCCCAAGGGATTTGGCGGAGGTGGGGGTGACCGCGCGGAAATCCGGGCAGCGACTGCGTCCGGGGCAGCGGGAGTACCCCCGAAGAGTGAGGGCCCGCACTACTGACCGGTGACGATCCGGACCTCGGCCGTGGACGTCGCGGACTTCCCGGGCCCCGCGGCCCCGGTCGCGGTCCACTCGCTCTCGGAACGCCCCGCCGACCACTCGCGTCCCGCGTAGGAGACGTGCGCGACGTGCAGCGCGGACGAATTGGCCACGGCCCAGTGGGCCAGCGCCCAGCCGCGCTGACGGCGGCTGCCCTCCGCGGTCGTCCCCTCCGGCACGGGCACGGTGACGGCGGAGCCGCCGCCCGGCGAGGACGGGGAGGGCGCCGCGGAGGGCGACGCCCGCCCGGCCCCGGATCCGGCATCGACCTCGGCACCGGCCACCTGGAGCACCTCGCGCCCGAAGTCCCGCACGAGCGCGGCCCGTACGGCCTCCGGACCGCCGGTACGGGTGGCGCCCGGCCGCCCCTCACAGGTCAGCGTGGCCGCCGCACGGCCGGTCAGGGCCGCGGCCAGCAGCGTGGCGTCCGGCTCGTGCTTCGCGTACGCCTGGGGATAGCCGCTGCGCTGCACACGCTGCGCAGCGACCGTGAGCGGCAGCCGCGAATAGCCCGGCACCTTGGCCAGATGCGTGTAGAACTCACCCGCCGCGTACGCCGGATCCATGATCTGCTTCCGCGTGCCCCAGCCCTGCGAGGGCCGCTGCTGGAACAGGCCGAGCGAGTCCCGGTCGCCGTGGCGGATGTTGCGCAGCCCCGACTCCTGGAGGGCCGTCGCGAGGGCGATGGTGACCGCCCGCTCGGGCATGCCGCGCGTGGTGCCGACCGCGGTGATCGTCGCCGCGTTCACCGCCTGCTCCGGGGTGAACTCGTACGAGGCGCCGTCGCCCTTGCCCGATACCACCTCGCAGCGGGGCGCGCCCGTGCCGCCCGTCACGTACTGCACGACGAGATAGCCCGCGACCGCGAGCAGCACCGCGACGGCCGCCCCGAGACGGAGGAGGCGGCCGCGCCGGGAGGAGGTGGGGGACGGCTCTGGCACGCACCCAAGGTACTGGAGGCGCCTGTGACCGGGGTGCGGGGCTGTGGACGAAGGGGCCGGGGGCTGTGGACGAAGGGCGCAGGGGCGTCGCGTTAGGCTCGGCGGCATGGCCGACACCCCGCTCGATCTCACGCTGGACGCCGCCGCCCTCACCGCGCGGCTCGTCGACTTCCCCTCGGAGAGCGGCAGCGAGAAGCCGCTCGCGGACGCCGTCGAGGCCGCGCTGCGCGCCCTGCCGCACCTGACGGTCGACCGGCACGGCAACAACGTGGTGGCCCGTACGAACCTGGGCCGTGCGGAGCGCGTCGTGCTCGCAGGACACATCGACACCGTGCCGATCGCGGGCAACGTGCCGTCCCGGCTCGACGAGGACGGCGTCCTGTGGGGCTGCGGCACCTGTGACATGAAGTCGGGCGTGGCCGTGCAGCTGCGCATCGCCGCCACCGTCCCCGAGCCCAACCGCGACCTCACCTTCGTCTTCTACGACAACGAGGAGGTCGCCGCGCACCTGAACGGCCTCAAGCACGTCGCCGAGGCCCACCCCGACTGGCTGGCGGGCGACTTCGCGATCCTGCTGGAGCCCACGGACGGCCAGGTGGAGGGCGGCTGCCAGGGCACCCTGCGGATGCTCCTCAGGTTCACGGGGGAGCGGGCGCACTCCGCGCGCGCGTGGATGGGCTCCAACGCGATCCACGCGGCCGCCCCGGCCCTGGCCAGGCTCGCCGCGTACGAGCCCCGCCAGCCCGTCGTGGACGGCCTGCGGTTCCACGAGGGGCTCAACGCCGTCCGCATCGAGGGCGGCGTCGCCACGAACGTCATCCCCGACGCGTGCACCCTCGTCGTCAACTTCCGCTACGCGCCCGACCGCACGGAGGCGGAGGCGGAGGTGTTCGTCCGGGACTACTTCGCCGACTGCGGCGTGGACGAGTTCGTCGTCGACGACCACACCGGCGGCGCCCGCCCCGGTCTGACCCACCCGGCCGCCGCCGCCTTCCTCGCGGCCGTCGGCGGCGAGGCCCGCCCCAAGTTCGGCTGGACGGACGTCGCCCGCTTCAGCTCGCTCGGCGTGCCCGCCGTGAACTACGGCCCCGGCGAACCGCTCCTGGCCCACAAGGTGGACGAGCGGGTCCGGGCCTCCCTGATCCCCGAGGCCGAGGAGCGGCTGCGCGCCTGGCTGACGTCCTGACAGCCCCGTTCCCCGCCGTGGCGGTTCATGGCGGACATGCTCAGGTCCCCCCTCCGTAACCCGCGTGGATCTACGCTGGGGTGGAACTACCGCAAGCGGAGGGAGCGGACATGGCTACCGGCAATCCCGAGGGCAAGAAGCGGCCACCGGAGGAGCAGCGGCTGGGACCGGTGCTGCGCAGGCGGGACCAGGTGCAGGCGAGCACCACGGACCAGCGTCTGCTGGACGGACGCGCGCCCTCGGACTGGGTGCACACCGACCCCTGGCGGGTGCTGCGCATCCAGTCCGAGTTCATCGAGGGTTTCGGCACTCTGGCCGAACTCCCCGCCGCGATCAGTGTGTTCGGCTCGGCCCGCACCCCCGTCGACTCCCCGGAGTACGCGGCCGGTGTCGAGCTCGGCCGCGGTCTGGTCGAGGCCGGCTTCGCCGTCATCACCGGCGGCGGCCCGGGCGCCATGGAGGCCGCCAACAAGGGCGCCTGCGAGGCCAAGGGAGTCTCCGTCGGCCTCGGCATCGAGCTGCCCTTCGAGCAGGGGCTCAACAAGTACGTCGACATCGGCCTCAACTTCCGCTACTTCTTCGTCCGGAAGATGATGTTCGTCAAGTACGCCCAGGGGTTCGTGGTGCTGCCCGGCGGCCTCGGCACCCTCGACGAACTCTTCGAGGCGCTCACCCTCGTCCAGACCCAGAAGGTCACGCAGTTCCCCATCGTCCTCTTCGGCACGGAGTACTGGGGCGGTCTCGTCGACTGGCTCAAGAACACCCTGATCGCCCAGGGCAAGGCCTCCGAGAAGGACCTGCTCCTCTTCCACCTGACGGACGACGTGCAGGAGGCGGTGGCGTTGGTGTCGAAGGAGGCGGGCAGGTAGCGGGACCTCCGGCCGAACCCCGCGACCCGCGGGCCCGCGTCTCGAAGCCGGTTTTGGCCCGACCCGCGGTCGGGCGCGTCACCGCGGGCGCGGGCCGGCGTGAGGCGGCAGGGCGCGGCCCCCGGGTACGGGAGCGCCGGGGCTACGCCAGCCCCCGGCGCGCCACCGCGGGCGGCCGGTGTCCGGCGATGGACGCGACCATGTCGAGCACCTGCCGCGTCTCCTCGACCTCGTGGACCCGGTACACCTGCGCCCCCAGCCAGGCGGACACCGCGGTCGTGGCCAGCGTCCCCACCACCCGCTCCTTGACCGGCCGGTCGAGTGTCTCCCCCACGAAGTCCTTGTTGGACAGGGAGACGAGGACCGGCCATCCCGTGTCCACCATCTCGCCCAGCCGCCGGGTCGCCTCGAGACTGTGCCGGGTGTTCTTCCCGAAGTCGTGCCCGGGGTCGATCAGCACCGACTCCCGCGGCACCCCCAGCGACACCGCCCGCTCGGCGAGCCCGAGGGTCACCCGCAGGATGTCGTCCATGACGTCGTCGTAGGTGATCCGGTGCGGACGCGTCCGCGGCTCGGCCCCGCCCGCGTGCGTGCACACCAGGCCCGCCCCGAACCGCGCGGCGACCTCGGCCAGCCGCGGATCGACCCCGCCCCACGCGTCGTTCAGCAGATCCGCGCCCGCCTCGCAGACCGCCTCCCCGACCTCGTGCCGCCAGGTGTCGACGCTGATGACCACGTCGGGGAACCGGCGCCGCACCTCGGCGACGAAACCGACCGTACGGCGTGCCTCCTCCTCGGCCGTGACCTCCTCGCCCGGGCCCGCCTTGACCCCGCCGATGTCGACGACGGCGGCGCCCTCGGCCACCGCCTGCTCGACGCGGGCGAGCGCCGGCTCGTCGAGGAACGTCGCCCCCTGGTCGTAGAAGGAGTCCGGGGTCCGGTTCACGATCGCCATGATCACCGGCTCGTGCGCGTCGAATTCACGCCTGCCCAGCCTGAGCATCCCCTGTGACCTCTCCTAGTACTTCCCGCTGTTCGGCCGCCTGCGACCCTAGCCGTCAGCGTCGCATGGCACGATCGGACCCTGACACTTCCGATACTTTCCACGCCGGCGCGCCCCGTGCCGGCACCAGAGCGTGGGGACCTCAGCGATGTTCATGTTCTTGTTCCTGGTCGTCGCGCTCGCCGTCGTGGTCGCCGCGGTCACTCTGTCCGTGGTGGGCGGCGGCGAGAGCGGCCCGCTGACCGACGTCGCGCCCGAGCGGCTGGAGGACCCCCTGCCGGCGCACCGGCCGGTGAACCGCGCCGATGTGGACCTGCTGCGCTTCCCCGTCGCCGTCCGCGGCTACCGCATGGCGGACGTCGACGACGCGCTCGGCCGCCTCGGTGCCGAGATCGCCGAGCGGGACGCCCGGATCGCGGACCTGGAGGCCGCCCTCGCCGGCGCCCGCGCGTCCGCCGCCCCGTCGCTGCGCAAGCCCGCCGGGGAGGAAGACCGGTGAGCGGCGCCCTCCCCGGCACCGACGGGACGCCGCGCTGCCCCTGGGCGCTGTCGACCGAGGACTACGTGGCGTACCACGACGAGGAGTGGGGCCGTCCGGTCCACGGCGACGACGCGCTGTACGAGCGGCTGTGCCTGGAGGCCTTCCAGTCGGGCCTGTCCTGGATCACCATCCTGCGCCGCCGCCCCGGCTTCCGGGCCGCCTTCGCCGGTTTCGCAATCGCCGAGGTGGCGGCCTTCACCGAGGCCGACGCGGAGCGCCTGCTCGCCGACCCGGGCATCATCCGCAACCGCGCCAAGATCGAGGCGACGCTCGCCAACGCGCGCGTGCTGGCCGGCTGGGCGCCGGGCGAGCTGGACGAGCTGATCTGGTCCTTCGCCCCCGACCCGGCCTCCCGCCCGGTCCCGGCCACGCTCGCCGACGTGCCCGCCGTCACCGCCGAGTCGACCGCCCTGTCCAAGGCGCTGAAGAAGCGCGGCATCCGCTTCGTGGGCCCGACGACGGCGTACGCGCTGATGCAGGCGTGCGGCCTGGTCGACGACCACCTCGCGGACTGCGCGGCCCGGGGGCGCTGACCCGCCCCGGGACCGCTCGCGCCGGTCAGCGCCCCAGGTACTTCGGCTTCTCCTTGCCGATGAACGCCCGCACGGCGATCAGGTGGTCCTCGGACGCGCCCGCACGCGACTGGAGTTCGTCCTCCTTCTCCAGGGACTCGTCCAGGGAGTGCGAGAGGGCGTGGGCGAGGGACTCCTTCAGTGCGGCGTACGCGAGCGTCGGGCCCTCGGCGAGCGCCCGGGCCACCTTGACCGCCTCGGCGGCCAGCTCGGCCGAGGGCACGATCCGGTTGGCGATGCCCAGCTCGTACGCCTCCTGCGCGGAGATGCTGCGCGGGAAGAGCAGCAGGTCGGCGGCGCGGCTCGGCCCGACGACCCGCGGCAGGGTCCACGAGATGCCCGAGTCGGCGGTCAGCGCGACCCCGGCGAAGGAGGTGTTGAAGGCGGCCGTGTCCGCGACGATGCGGTAGTCCGCGGCGAGCGCGAAGCCGAAGCCCGCCCCGGCCGCGACGCCGTTCACCGCCGCCACCACCGGCTTCGCCGCGCCGGTCAGCGCCCGCACGATCGGGTTGTAGTGCTCCCGCACCGTGCTCATGACGCCCTCGCCGGAGCCCGACTCGCGCGCCGTGAGCAGCCCGCCGACGTGCTCCTTGAGGTCCTGGCCCACACAGAACGCCCGGTCGCCCGCGGCGGTCAGCAGCACGGCCCGTACGGAATCGTCCGCGGCGGCCGCCTGCGCGGCGTCCCGGAGGGCGACCTTGGCGGCGACGTTCATCGCGTTCATCGCCTCGGGGCGGTTCAGCGTGATCGTCGCGAGCCCGTCGCTCACCTCGTAGAGCACGGTGTCGGCCATGGTGGGTCCCCTCCGGTGTCACGGCTCGTCGTACCGGTCGGTACGCGCTTCCGAGGACAGCATGGCGGAGATCGCCGACGGTGGCGCGAGCCGGACATGTGACCTGCGTCAAAGGATTCCGGCGCGGGAAAGTCCATGCGGCGGCGCAGTATCGCAGTCACATCGCCGAATTGAGTGGTTTTGCTCAAGCGCGTTGCGCAAGCGATGCCGACTGATGTTGGTCATCGGGTCCTGAGATGCGGGATAATGGCCTGGAAGCAATGTGTTCGATGCCGGTGACGTGTGTCCTATGAGGGGACGTGCGTGCCCTCCTAAGGGGCCGTCGGCGACGATGAGCTGGTTTCAGGAAGGGGAACGAGCATGGCGGCCATGAAGCCGCGGACGGGCGATGGCCCGCTCGAGGTGACCAAGGAGGGGCGGGGCATCGTCATGCGCGTTCCGCTCGAAGGCGGCGGTCGGCTCGTTGTCGAGCTGACTCCCGACGAGGCCGACGCGCTCGGCGACGCCCTCAAGAAGGTCGTCGGCTGACGCGGAACGCGACCCTACTTTTACAGCTGTCCCGGCACCGCACGCGGTGCCGGGACACTGTTTTCCGGGGGCGAGGCGACGTCCTTCCGGTGCGGTGGTCCCGGTGTACTCCCTGGTCAGCGCCCTGGGCCGGGGGTCCGGGTCAGCGCTTGACGGCGCAGAGCAGCCCGTCGCCCACCGGGAGCAGCGAGGGCACCAGCTCCTGGCTCTCGCGCACGGCGCGCAGCAGTTCCCGCAGCCGGCCGACCTCCGCGGGCTGCGGTCCCGAGTCGACCGTGCGGCCGTCCGCGAAGACGCCCTCGAAGACCACGAGCCCGCCCGGACGCAGCAGGCGCAACGATTCAGCGAGATAGTCCAGGCACTCCAGACGGTCGCCGTCGCAGAAGACGAGGTCGTATCCCGCGTCCGCGAGCCGCGGCAGGACCTCCAGGGCGCGGCCCGGAATGAACCGGGCCCGGTTGCTGGCGAAACCGGCCGAGCGGAAGGCCTGGCGGGCGAACTGCTGGCGCTCCGGCTCGGGATCCACGGTGGTCAGTACCCCGTCCGGGCGCATGCCGTGCAGGAGATGAATTCCGGAGACACCGGTTCCGGTTCCGATCTCCGCGACGGCCTTCGCGTCCACGGTGGCGGCGAGCAGCCGCAGCGCGGCACCCGTGCCGGGCGACACCGAGCGCAGCCCTGCTTCCCGGGCCCGGTCCCGGGCCCAGCGCAGCGCCTCTTCCTCGGCGACAAAGGCGTCGGCGAACGCCCAGCTCGTCTGCCGGTTGCCGGTAATGACCCTCTCCTGTCCCCGTAGTTGCCTGGCCGTGACTGTATCCGTTGCCGTCGGGAACCCGCCGATGGGACCAGGCGTTCAGGAGAGTGGGGAAGGCAGTGGGGGGACACCGATGAAGCACGACACCGAGCAAGTGCTGACGCAGCCGCAGAAGCGCACATCAAATTCTCGTAAAACCGCTTATCCGGAGCTAACGGGCGAGGTGGCTATGGTAGGGGCTCCACTGGACACCGCCAGAGCCGACAGGGGAGGTGCGGCTGCGCCTGAGGATCGGGGAGGAGTGCTGCGGCGCTTTCTCAGGTCGGCGGGTGAGCCGAGATCCGTGATTGACACCGCTGACCGATCCCACACCGCTGACTCCGCACAGACCGCGACTTTCGCCACCGACGCGGACACGCAGGCGTGGACTCCTCCCACCTGGGAGGAGATCGTCAGCACGCACAGCGGCCGGGTCTACCGGCTGGCGTACCGTCTCACCGGCAATCAGCACGACGCCGAGGACCTCACCCAGGAGGTCTTCGTCCGCGTCTTCCGCTCGCTGTCGACCTATACGCCCGGCACCTTCGAGGGCTGGCTGCACCGCATCACCACGAACCTCTTCCTGGACATGGTGCGCCGCAAGCAGCGCATCCGCTTCGACGCCCTCGGCGACGACGCGGCCGAGCGCCTCCCCAGCCGCGAGCCCTCCCCGCAGCAGGTCTTCAACGACGCGCACTTCGACGCCGACGTCCAGCAGGCGCTGGACACCCTCGCGCCCGAGTTCCGTGCCGCGGTCGTCCTCTGCGACATCGAGGGCCTTTCGTACGAGGAGATCGCCGCGACCCTCGGCGTCAAGCTCGGCACGGTCCGCAGCCGTATCCACCGCGGCCGCTCCCAGCTGCGCAAGGCCCTCGCCCACCGCTCCCCGGAAGCCCGCGCCGAGCGCCGCGGCTTCGCAGTCACGGGAGTTCCCGCGCTGGGAGGAGGGGGCGCGACCGCGTGAGTGGATCCCGGCCCGACCCCGCCGAACGGCGCGTGGCAGACCAGCACCTGGGAGACCGGCTCTCCGCCCTGGTGGACGGCGAACTCGGTCATGACGCGCGCGAGCGTGTCCTCGCCCACCTCGCCACCTGTGCGAAGTGCAAGGCAGAGGCGGACGCGCAGCGCCGCCTGAAGAACGTGTTCGCGGAAGTCGCTCCGCCGCCCCCTTCCGAGAGTTTCCTGGCCCGGCTCCAGGGCCTCCCCGGGGGAGACGACTCCGACGGCGACGGACCGCCGCTGGGCGGGAGCGGATTCGGCGGAAGACTTCCCGGCTCCGGGACGCACTCGGGCCTCGCCGGAGTCTTCGGAACGAGGGGCGAGTCCTTCGGCTACGTGCCGGCAGGACCGCACGCCGACGTGCTGCCCCCCTCCCCGGGCCGCGGCTTCCGTATCCATGACGTCACACGCCAGGAGACCGAGCGGTCGTCCTCGCGCGGGCTGCGCCTCGCCTTCGCCGCCGCGGGCGCGGTGTCGCTGGCCGCGGTCGCGCTCGGCGGGGTGTCCACGGGCGTGCCCGGTGACACCCCGGAAGCACGTGGCGGTTCCGGCATGGGGAGCAACGTGACACCGTTGCGCACCCAGAGCACCGGCGCGACGACGGCTCCCGACTCCCAGCGCCGGCGGTCCAGTGCCCCGCTGCTCGCCCAGGGCCAGCGCGCGCCCGGCGACGGCCCGGTCATACCGACCTCCCTGTCCGCGCCCCTGCTGCCCGGAGTCCCCACCCCGCCGTCGGGGCAGGAGGCCGTGCACACACTGACCACACCCATCGTGGCCGGTGCCGCCGCGATGTCCCCGCTCATACGTCCGCTCACCACGGTCCAGCTCACCGAGCCGGCCACCTGGTCGGCGTCGTGGGACGTCGTGAAGCCGGGCCTGCTGACCGCGCCACCGAACACCCCGTCCCCCTCGTCCTCCTCCCGCTAGGCCCCGTCGCGGGACCGGCCCCGGCCGGTCTCTGCGCGCCGCCCCGCGAACCTGGTTGAATCCGGGGTGGGCCGCGCCCGCGAAGATTCCGGGCGCGGAGTCGACAGTCTGTGGTGACCGCCGGTGCCGTCGTGCCGCGGGCCAGGTGTGGGGAGAGCATGGACCAGGGGAAGCCCGCGAAGACGAAGTGGTGGAGCCGACCCCGGCCGGACGACCCCGGGACCGACCCGGCCACGGACCCGGCGGTGCCGACTCCTCCGGACCCCGTCGGGACGGGGCCCACCGAGCCCCGGGAAGCGAGTCGGGATACCCCGGCCACCGCCCACGGGGACTTCGAGCTGGAACGCCCGCTGGCGCCTGGGACCGGCGCCGGAGGCGGCGACTTCGAGCCGAACCGCCCCGCGCCGACCGCTGCGCCCGGTGAGGTTGACGAGGGTGACTACGAGCTGGACCCGCCGGCCCCGGAGCCGGAGGTGCCTGACACCGGCGAGGCGGCCGACCCGCGAGCACCGCACGCGCTCGCCGCGCCCGCGCTCCCGCCGGACGCGATTCCCGCGCCCGCGCCCGGAACGGACGCGTCCCCGGCGCTCACGCCGGTCGCCGCCTCTGCGCCCGCGCCCGGAACGGATGGGTCCTCGCCGCTTTCGTCGGCCGCGGTTCCCGCGCCCGCGCCTGCGACGGATGCGTCCTCGGCGCTCATGCCGGACACCGTCCCCGCCCCTGAGCCCGGAACGGACGCGTCCCCGGCGCTCACGCCGGTTGCCGCCTCTGCGCCCGCGCCCGGAACGGACGCGTCCCCGGCGTTCACGCCGGACATCGCCCCCGCCGCCCCCGCCAGTCCGCCTCCGCCCCCCGAGGCCGCCACGTCTCCCGTAGGCGCGCTCGCTGAAGCCGTCACGTCTCCCGTAGTCGCCCCCTCCGGGCGTCCCCGCCCCCTGCACGCCCCCGACCCCTACAGCACCCCGCCGTACGGCGAGCCCGGACCCTGGGCGCCCGCGCCGCCCGTTCAGCACCCGGGCACCACCCCTGCCCGTGGGACCCACCTCCCCACCGTGCCGCAGACAGCCGTGCCGCAGACAGCGGTCCCGGCCCACGCCACGCCCCCGCCAGGCGCCGCCCCCGCCCACGGTTCGCCCCTGATCCCCGGCCCCGAGGCTCAGTCCGCGGTCGTGCCGGGGGCGGAGGGCGCCCCGTCCTCCGGTCAGGACGCGGCGGTGTCCGCGCCCTGGGGGAACTACGACCCGTGGGCCGCGGCGCCGCTCCAGCAGAACGGGGCGGCCGTCGCGTCCAAGGCACAGCGCCGCCGGCGGGCGAGGCGGGTCATCGTCGGCGGGGCCCTCCTCGTCGCGCTGCTGTCCGGCGGCGTCGGCGGCCTCGTCGGGGCCTACCTGGAGCGCAACGGCGGCATGGCGGACGTGGAACTGCCGCAGGCCGGGAGGGAGCCGAACCACCGGGCCCCGGGCACGGTCGCCGGGATCGCGGCCGGCGCGCTGCCCGGCGTCGTCACCCTGCACGTGCGCGGCTCGAAGGCCCAGGGCACCGGTACCGGGTTCGTACTCGACGGCTCGGGTCACATCCTCACCAACAACCACGTGGTGGAACCCGCCGGCACCGGCGGCGACATAACCGTCATTTTCAGCGGGGGCGAGACCGCCACCGCCAAGGTGGTCGGACGGGACAGCGGATACGACCTGGCCGTCGTCAAGGTCGGCTCGGTGAGCGGCCTCAAGCCCCTGCCGCTGGGCAACTCCGACAACGTGCAGGTCGGCGACGCCGTCGTCGCCATCGGCGCGCCCTTCGACCTCCCCAACACCGTCACCTCCGGGATCATCAGCGCCAAGGAGCGGCCCATCACCGCGGGCGGCGTGAAGGGCGACGGCGGCGACGTCTCGTACGTCGACGCCCTGCAGACCGACGCGCCCATCAACCCGGGCAACTCAGGTGGCCCGCTGCTCGACTCGCAGGGCCGGGTCGTCGGCATCAACAGCGCCATCCGCTCCGCCGACAGCGGCTCCGACCTGGAGAGCGGCCAGGCGGGTTCCATCGGGCTCGGCTTCGCCATCCCCGTCAACCAGGGCAAACGCGTCGCCGAGGAGCTGATCAACACGGGCAGGGCGACACACCCGGTCATCGGCGTCACCCTCGACATGGACTACGGCGGCGACGGCGCCCGCGTCGGCACCGGCGCCGAGGACGGCGGCGCCCCGGTCACCCCCGGCGGCCCCGGCGACCGCGCCGGCATCGAGGCGGGCGACGTCATCACCGAGGTCGACGGCCGGCCCGTCCACTCCGGCGAGGAACTCATCGTCAGGACCCGTGCCCACCGCCCCGGCGACCGGCTGGAGCTGACCCTGGACCGCGACGGCACCGAGAAGCGGCTCACGCTGGTGCTCGGCTCCGCCGACGGCGACTGACGGGAACCGCGGCCGGGGCCCCGCGGCCCGCCCCCCGTTCCGCGGCCGGCGGGGGACATCGCGGGAAACCGGTGGTGTACACGAAGCCGGAAGACCGGGACAGTACCGGACGGGAGGGATCGCCGGGTACCGTGGATCCGGCCCGGACCACGGAAGACCTGCCGGGGGCCGAGGACATCGCAAGGAGCTTCAGGTGTTCAATGACATAGGCGCGCTCGAGCTGGTGACGCTCGTTGTCCTCGCCGTGCTCGTCTTCGGTCCGGACAAGCTCCCGAAGATGATCCAGGACGTCACGCGCACCATCCGCAAGATCCGTGAGTTCTCGGAGAGCGCGAAGCAGGACATCCGCGAGGAGCTCGGCCCCGAGTTCAAGGACTTCGAGTTCGAGGACCTCAACCCCAAGACGTTCCTGCGCAAGCAGCTGGACAACGACGAGCTGGGGCTCAAGGAGATCCGCAACGGCTTCGACCTGAAGAAGGAGATGGCCGAGGTGACGGACGCGGTCCACGGCCGGGACGCCGACGCCGCCTCCGACTCGCCCGCCGCCTCGTCGAACGGCAGCGCCGGCGGCTCCGTCGACATGACGAAGAAGCGCGAGCAGCTCGAGACGGACGAGCGGCCGCCCTTCGACGCGGACGCCACCTGAGCCGCGGGCGCCCTCCCTTGGCGGGGTCCCCCGGTCGCGCGTCCGGGCCGCACCCCCTCCGCGTACGTGATATGAGTCATACACGTACGCCCTCGTTCACAGCCCTGACGGCCGCGCACGCGCCCCGCGCGCCGGACGGCTACCGGGCCCCTCGCAACGGTGTGGCTATGCTGCCCAGTTGTCGTGTGGACCAGGTGTGAGCGAGGACGCCCGCGGGGGGCGGGCCGCTCGGGTCCAACAAGAGCGAGGAGGCGTCCGGGAGATGGAGACGACAAGTCGGGTAGGCGCGCAGGCGCCGGCCGCGGAGGGCGGACAGCAGGTCCCCTCCGCCCGGCGTACGGTCGACGGCTACCTGCTCGCGCCCTTCCCGTGGTACGGCCTCGACGAGGCCTTCACGGGGCCGCGCTGGCTGATGCAGGTCGGCACCTCGGCGGACGGTGCCGTCGAACACGGTTCGATCGGGCACGGTGACGAGCCCACGCTGCGCAGCGAGTCCGGGGAGGACAAGGAACGGTTCGCGGTGGTGGTCACGGTCGCCGCCAGCCCCGTACGGCGCAGCGCCGACGGCACGGGAATGCTGGAGGCCACCTCGGTCTCCTCCGCGGCCTGGCTCGCCGGGGTGGGGCTGCTCTCGTGCACCTGGCCCGGTCAGATGGACCACTCGCTGCGGGACGACTGGCTGGACCAGCAGACCGAGACCGCGTGGGTCCTCGCCGACGACCTGACCGGCGCCGACTGGTCCACGCTGTCGCTCCCCGTGGACGGCGTCCCCACGCCCTTCCACTACCGGGAGTCGGAGTTCGGCTGGGTCCTGGCCGGCTCCACCCAGGAGGGCGTGCACGTGGGCGCGTACGGGCGGGGGATGAGCGCGTACGGGCTCGGCTTCTCGATGATCAAGGACATCGCGGCGTACGCCTAGGAATCGCCGCTACGCCGAAGGGGGCGCCGTCATCGGACGGCGCCCCCTTCGGCCTGGCGGCGGTCAGAACTTGTTGCGCGGTGTGATGCCCAGCGACATGCCCGACAGGCCGCGCTGGCGGCCGCCCAGCTTGCCCGCGATGGCGCGCAGGGCGGCACCCGCCGCGGACTCCGGGTCCGTGAGCACCACCGGCTTGCCGTCGTCGCCGCCCTCGCGCAGGCGGACGTCGATCGGGATGGAGCCGAGGACCGGCACCGTCGCGCCCGTCGTGCGGGTGAGGCCGTCGGCGACGGTCTGGCCGCCGCCCGTGCCGAAGACGTCGACCATCTCGCCGCAGTGCGGACAGGGCAGCCCGGACATGTTCTCGACGACGCCGACGATCTTCTGGTGGGTCTGGACGGCGATGGAGCCGGCCCGCTCGGCGACCTCGGCCGCGGCCTGCTGGGGGGTCGTGACGACGAGGATCTCCGCGTTCGGGACGAGCTGCGCGACCGAGATCGCGATGTCGCCGGTGCCCGGGGGCAGGTCCAGCAGGAGGACGTCCAGGTCGCCCCAGTACACGTCCGCGAGGAACTGCTGGAGGGCCCGGTGCAGCATCGGGCCGCGCCAGACCACGGGCGCGTTGCCCGGGGTGAACATGCCGATCGAGATGACCTTCACGCCGTGCGCGGACGGCGGCATGATCATGTTCTCGACCTGGGTGGGACGGCCGTCGACGCCGAGCATGCGGGGCACCGAGTGTCCGTAGATGTCGGCGTCGACGACACCGACCTTCAGACCGTCGGCCGCCATCGCCGCCGCCAGGTTCACCGTCACCGAGGACTTGCCGACGCCACCCTTGCCGGAGGCGACCGCGTACACGCGGGTCAGCGAGCCCGGCCTGGCGAAGGGGACCTCGCGCTCCGCCTGCCCGCCGCGCAGCGCCCCCGCCAGCTCACGGCGCTGCTCGTCGCTCATGACGTCCAGCGTGACGTCGACGCGGGTGACGCCCTCGACCGCCGAGACCGCCGTGGTCACGTTGTTCGTGATGGTCTCGCGCATTGGGCAGCCGGAGACGGTCAGGTACACCGCGACCGCGACCACGCCATCCGCACCGATCTCCACGGACTTGACCATCCCCAGTTCGGTGATGGGTCGCTGGATCTCGGGGTCGTTCACCGTCGCCAGTGCTTCACGCACCGCGTCTTCCGTAGCCATAGGCACGATGGTACGGCGCCGGACGGGGGGCCCGGAAAGCCCCGTCACCGGTCGTCTACGTCACGTCCCCGAGCGTGCTCCGCCGGGAATACGACCCGCCCGTCCCCGTGCCGCTCCTCCAGCTCCTTGACCAGGTCCTGGAGCTCGGAGCGGATCCAGTCGCGGGTGGCCACCTCGCCGAGGCCGACGCGCAGCGCGGCGATCTCGCGGGTCAGGTACTCGGTGTCCGCGATCGACCGCTCGTTCTGCTTGCGGTCCTGTTCGAGATTGACCCGGTCGCGGTCGTCCTGGCGGTTCTGCGCGAGCAGGATCAGCGGGGCCGCGTAGGACGCCTGGAGCGAGAGGATCAGCGTCAGGAAGATGAACGGGTACTGGTCGAAGCGCAGGTCCCGGGGCGCGGCGACGTTCCACACCACCCACACGGCCACGACCGCGGTCATCCAGACCAGGAACCGTCCGGTGCCGAGGAACCGGGCGATCCGCTCGGAGAACCGCCCGAAGGCCTCAGGGTCCCATTCGGGCAGCAGCCTGCGGCGCCGCGGCAGCGGCTGGTCGAGCCGGGTGCGCGGCCGGGGCGTGGCGGTCGCCCCGGCGGGCGTCCGCTCGCGGGGATCGCGGTCAGGAGCCATGTGCGGCTCCCGTGCCCTCGGCGGCCGGGGACTCGTCGAGGTGGAACTCCGTCTCGCGCCAGTCGTCGGGCAGCATGTGGTCCAGTACGTCGTCCACGGTCACCGCGCCGAGCAGCGAGCCGCTCTCGTCGACGACGGGCGCCGCGACCATGTCGTACGTCGCGAAGAAACCGACCACCACGGGCAGCTCCGCGCCGGGCGCCAGCGGTTGCAGGTCGTCGTCGACGAGCGCGCCGACCAGGGTGTACGGGGGGTCGCGCAGCAGGCGCTGGAAGTGCACCGTGCCGAGGTACTTGCCGGTCGGCGTCTCGTCCGGCGGCCGGCACACGTACACCTGGGCGGCGAGCGCCGGGGAGAGATCGGCGTTGCGGACCCGGGCGAGCGCGTCGGCGACGGTCGCGTCCGGGCGCAGCACGATCGGCTCGGTGGTCATCAGGCCGCCCGCGGTGCGGTCCTCGTACGCCATCAGCCGCCGCACGTCCGCCGCCTCGTCCGGCCGCATCAGCGCGAGCAGCCGCTCCTTGTCCGCCTCGGGCAGTTCGCCCAGCAGGTCGGCCGCGTCGTCCGGGTCCATCGCCTCCAGGACGTCGGCCGCGCGCTCCTCCTTGAGCTTGCCGAGGATCTCGATCTGGTCGTCCTCCGGGAGTTCCTCCAGCACGTCGGCGAGCCGGTCGTCGTCCAGCGCCGCGGCCACCTCGGCGCGCCGCTTCGGCGACAGGTGGTGCAGCACGTTCGCGAGGTCGGCCGGGCGCAGCTGCTCGAAGGTGGCGAGGAGGCTCTCGGCGCCCTGCCCGTGCTCCTCCAGCGAGAACCCGGTGACGGCGGACCACTCGACGGTCAGCGTCTCGCCCTTGGCGCGCCGGAACGTCCCGCCCTTGCCCTTCCGCACGAAGACCCGGTCGATCTCCCAGTCCCGGCGCGCGGGCAGCTGCTGGACCGACACGTCGAGGACGGTGACCTCCTCGCCACCGTCGGCGAGCCGCACCCGCCGGTCGAGCAGCTCCCCGAACACGAGCCGCTCGGTGGGCCGTTGCTCGAAACGGCGCACGTTGAGCACGCCGGTGGTGATGACCTGGCCCGACTCGATGCCGGTGACCCGGGTCATCGGCAGGAAGATGCGGCGGCGCGTGGACAGCTCGACGACCAGGCCGAGCAGCCGGGGCGGGCGCCGGCCGACCCGCAGTATGGCGACCAGGTCGCGCACCCTTCCCACCTGGTCACCGTTGGGGTCGAAGACGGCGGTGCCGGAGAGGTGGGAGACGAAGATCCTCGGGGCGCCTGCCGCCATGCCCGCGCCTCCTTTTCGTACTGAACGCTATATGCCGCGATGTCCGCTCGGATGGGCTTCAGGCTAGCCCGTCCCGGTCGGATACGCGCTGGTGGGGGGTGCGGATGGACTGCCTCCGACGGCGTCGTCCGGCCCCGGTACGCTGCCGTACGCCGTTGAGGACCCCCGCACGAGAGGCAGCCCATCCGTGACTGCAATTCCTCCCCTGGGCCGTACCCGCAGCGCCGTCCTGGTGAGCGCGGTGTGCGCGCTGGTCGTGACGGGGACGGGGCTGACGGGGTGCAGCAGCGAGGACCCGGACGCGGGCACGAACGGGGTGGGCAAGCTGTCCGCCGAGAAGATCCGGAGCCGGGCGCGCACGACCGCGGACGCGGCGAAGGCGGTACGGCTCTCGGGATCCGTGGTGACCAACGGGCGCACCTACCGGCTCGACATGCGCCTCAAGGGCGACGGCGGCACGGGCTCGGTCACCTCGAAGGGGGCGACGTTCCGGCTGCTGCGGGTGGGGGAGCACCTCTTCCTGAAGGCCGACGCGGAGTTCTGGAGCCATCAGGACGGCGCGGGTGACGACGCCGGTTCGGACGCGGCGGCCGCCGACAAGCTGGAGGGCATGTACGTGAAGGTCCCGACCGGAGACCCGGCGTACAAGCGTTTCAGCGGCTTCACCGACAAGGACGTCCTCCTGGACGGTCTGCTCACGCTGCACGGGGCTCTCGAGAAGGACGGCCGCCACAAGGTGAACGGCGCGCGCACCGTCCGGATCACCGCCGAGGAGGGCGCGGGCGGCAGCCTCGACGTGTCCCTGGAGGGGAAGCCGTATCCCCTGCTGCTGGTGCGCGCCGGAGACGCCGGCACCCTGCGGCTCACCGACTGGGGCGAGGATTTCGCCCTGGAGGAGCCGCCGGCGAAGGAGACGGTCGACTACGGGCAGCAGCTGCCGGCCTCGTAACCGCCGCGGTCGCCGCTCCCGCCGGGCGGGCGCCACCGCGGGCTTGCCGCTACCGCGGGCTTGCCGCTCCGGGCTCCCGTCGGTCTACGAGCGCTTGCGCTTCTTGAACAGGAGGCGGGGGAGGCCGGCCGGGGCCGCCCTGCGGGTCGTCGCCGGGGTGGGAAGGGGCACGGCGGCCAGGGAACCGGTCGGGAGCGCGGCCGTGGTGCCCCGCGGCTCCAGGCGCAGCACCCGGCACTCGGCCGCCCAGCGCTCCGGCATGGCCTCGCCGTCGGGCGCGTTCAGCCGCTTGCCCTTGAGGTCGGCGACGGCCGCCTCCCACTCCGGGGACCGCGGCGCCAGCTCCACGACCCGAGCGGCCCAGGACACCAGCCGCCCGCCCTTGTCCTTGCTGCGTACGGTGACCACCGCGTCGCCGCCGTCGGCCAGCCCCGGCAGCGGCTGCTCACCGGGGCCGTCGCCGACCAGGCACACCGCACCGTCGTGCCAGACGTGCCACAGCGGACGCGAGGGCGCCGTGTGGCCCTCCGGGGCGTCCGGCGCCTGCGGGCCGCCCGTCACCCAGATCAGCCCGGACTTCTTGGTGGCCTCCTCGACGAGGGCCCGGTCGAGCAGCTTCTTGGTCATGGGGCCAAGACTATCCAGCGGCACGGCGCCGCCGACCGGCCCGCTCAGAGCCAGCCGTTGCGCTTCAGCGTGCGGTGGATGCCCAGACAGATGACCACGGTGATGCCCATCACCACGGGGTAACCGAATCGCCAGTGCAGCTCCGGCATGTGTTCGAAGTTCATCCCGTACACCCCGCACACCATCGTCGGCACGGCGATGATGGCCGCCCAGGACGTGATCTTGCGCATGTCCTCGTTCTGCGCGACGGAGGCCTGCGCCAGGTTCGCCTGGAGAATCGAGTTGAGCAGCTCGTCGAAGCCCACGACCTGCTCCTGCACCCGGGCCAGGTGGTCGGCGACGTCCCGGAAGTACTTCTGGATGTCGGGGTCGATCAGCCGCATCGGCCGCTCACTCAGCAGCTGCATCGGGCGCAGCAGCGGCGACACCGCACGCTTGAACTCCAGCACCTCGCGCTTGAGTTGGTAGATCCGCCCCGCGTCGGTGCCGCGCGGCGTGCCCTTGCGGCCCGGCGAGAACACCTCCGTCTCGACCTCGTCGATGTCGTCCTGCACCGCGTCGGCGACCGCGATGTACCCGTCGACGACGTGGTCGGCGATCGCGTGCAGCACCGCCGAGGGTCCCTTGGACAGCAGCTCGGGGTCTTGCTGAAGCCGGTGCCGCAGCGCCCGCAACGAGCCCTGCCCGCCGTGCCGGACGGTGATGAAGAAGTCCCGCCCGGTGAAGCACATGACCTCGCCGGTCTCCACCACCTCGCTGGTGGCGGTGAGTTCGGTGTGCTCGACGTAGTGGATGGTCTTGAAGACGGTGAACAGCGTGTCGTCGTACCGCTCCAGCTTGGGCCGCTGGTGCGCCTGCACCGCGTCCTCGACGGCGAGCGGGTGCAGTCCGAACTCACTGGCGATACCGGCGAATTCGGCCTCGGTCGGCTCGTGCAGGCCGATCCAGACGAAGCCGCCGTCGCGGCGCACCTGACGCATCGCCTCGTGCGGTGTCAGCTGCCCGTCACTCCGGACGCGGGCGCCGTCGAGGTAGACCGCGCAGTCGACCACGGCGGAGGGCGTGGCCGGGTCGCGGGTGGCGTCGTACGAGCCACTGTCCTTGCGCAGCGAGGGGCGCGGACGGACCGCCGCGCGGAGGTCACGGATCATCGACATGGGCAGGCTCCTTCATACGGAGGCCGCCGGCGACGGTTGGAACTGCCCGGAATGGGGACGTCCTTGCAAGGGGCCTCCCCGCCCGTCGCGGCAGGGGAAGGATGTCTGGCACGTCCACAAAGCGGGGAGCACCGCACCGTCGCGGTGGCAGCTTCGCTACTGATTCAGATCAGACGGATCAGTCGGATGGATCAGGCGGAAACGAAGTGCTCTTCCGTCGGTGCACCGGACAGACAAGGATGCGAGCGCGGGAAGCGGCAGACAGGCAGAGCCGAAGCTGCGTCAGCGGCCGGAAGAGCGGGTGGTACTGCACGGTCGACTTCGGTCCATTGCAGCCCCCACCTCCTCCGGCCGGTCCCCCTTGAGGGACGATCCGTCCCCCGAAGGGGAGTCGCATGCGTCGAGGCTCGAGAGCGACGCTTCTGCGTGCTGCCCCGACCAGCGGCCAAGACTATCAGCGCCCCGAAGCGTCAAGACCCCGCTTTGCGCGTTGTTGACTCCGTGGCGCGGGGTGCGTGCGGGGTGCCGAGGTCGGAAAAGCGCCGCCTATGCTCGGCTCATGGCAGATGTTCTCCCGCTGGTCGAGGCCCGGTTGCGTTCCGCACTGGGCGAGCCGGACGCGCGCGCCGCGGTCACCTTCCTGGGCACCGACCGCGTCGAAGTGCTGCGCTTCACCGCGGGCGACATCGTCCGCTACGCCACGCTCGGCATGTCGGCGCAGCCGATGAGCGACCCGACCGCGGTCCTCGCCGACCCGGTCAAGGGCCCGCGCGCCGAGCTGGTCCTGTCGGTGCGTGCCGCCGGTGCCGACACCGACAAGGTGCTCCGCCCCCTCGCCGTACTGGCCGCGTCCCCCCAGGTGGAGGGCCTCGTCGTGGCCCCGGGCGCGTCTCTCGACGTGGGCGAACCCCTGTGGCCGGGTGCACCGTTCACGTCCGTCCTGGTCGCCGAGTCGGGCGGTCTGGTGGAGGACCTCGACCTGGACGCGCCCGCCGATCCCGTGCGGTTCCTGCCGCTGCTGCCGATGACCCCGAACGAGGCCGCCTGGAAGCGGGTGCACGGCGCGGGCGCCCTCCAGGAACGCTGGCTGAGCAGCGGGACGGACCTGCGTGATCCGCTGCGCAGGTCCGTCCCGCTGGACTGAGCCGGGGCCGGCTTCCCGCGAGTCCGCACCCGGCCTCCTTCGGCCCCGCCGACACGTGCGGGTGCCTACTCACCCGGGGTGAAGGGCTCACGCCGGACGGGTGATCGTCCTTGACGCGGCGGAGGACGGGGAGGACCGTTGGGGTTTATGAGGGGCGAACCCAGTTGCCCGAAGTGTGGTGGCCGGGTCAGGGCTCCCGGACTCTTCTCCGATTCCTGGCAGTGCGACGTGCACGGGACGGTGCATCCGCTGCAGCCCGTGATCCCGCCCAGCGTCGAGGCGCTCAGTGTCGTGGTGCACCGCGCGCAGGTCCCGGTGTGGATGCCGTGGCCGCTGCCGGTGGGCTGGCTGTTCACGGGGGTGGGCTGCGCGGGCGACGACCGCAGCGGCGGCCGTGCGACCGTCGTCGCCTGCTCGGGCCCCGGCCCGCTGGGCGGCATGGGGGAGCTGGTCCTCGTCGCCGAGGAACTCGGCGTCGGCCTCGGCGCGCGGTACGCGGGCGTCGACGGCCCCGACCCCGGTCCGTACCTGAACGTGGAGAAGCCTCCCCAGGCCAAGGTCCTCGCCGCCGGCCGGCCGACGCCGCTCTGGCTCGTCTCCGGCTCCCCGGACGACCGTGCCGTCTTCGCGGGCGAGGCACGCGGCCTGTGGCTGTGGGCCGTCGTGTGGCCGGAGCAGTCGGGGCTGCTGATGTACGACGAACTGGTGCTGACGGACCTGCGGGACGCCGGTGCGGAGGTGGACCTGCTGCCGTGCGGGGCGCTGTCGCCACGGATCCTGGAGCCGTAGGTACGGCACCCGCTCGCGGCCCGCTCGCCGTGCGCGACCGTAGGGGTGCTCGGCCCGTAGCGGGTGTGACGAGCGCGGCGGGCGTAGGGGTGCTCGGCCCGTAGCGGGTATGACGAGCGCGGCGGGCGTAGGGGGTGCTCGGCCGTAGCGGGTGTGACAGGGGGGCGTCGGACTCCCGTTATCCTTGAACAGCCCCTTCCGTACCGACACCGCTTGGAGTCCGCGTCGTGCGCATCGACCTGCACACCCACTCCACCGCCTCCGACGGTACGGACACCCCCGCCGAGCTGGTCCGCAAGGCCGCCGCCGCCCGGCTGGACGTCGTCGCGCTGACCGATCACGACACGGTCCGGGGCCACGCGGAGGCGATCGCCGCCCTCCCCGAGGGGCTGACGCTGGTCACCGGCGCCGAGCTGTCCTGCCGGCTCGACGGCGTCGGCATGCACGTACTGGCGTACCTCTTCGACCCCGAGGAGCCCGACCTGCTCGCCGAGCGCGAGCTGGTCAGGGACGACCGGGTGCCGCGCGCGCGGGCCATGGTCGCCAAGCTCCAGGAACTCGGCGTTCCGATCACCTGGGAGCAGGTGGCACGGATCGCGGGCGACGGCTCGGTCGGCCGCCCGCACGTCGCCTCCGCCCTGGTCGAGATCGGCGTCGTGCCCACCGTGGGGGACGCCTTCACCGGCGAGTGGCTGGCCGACGGCGGCCGGGGCTACGTCCCCAAGCACGAGACCGACCCGTTCGAAGCGATCCGGCTGATCAAGGGCGCGGGCGGCGTCGCCGTCTTCGCCCACCCGGGCGCCGCCAAACGCGGCAGGACCGTGCCGGACTCCGCGATCGCCGACCTCGCCGCCGCCGGACTCGACGGCATCGAGGTCGACCACATGGACCACGAGCCGGCCACCCGGGCGCGGCTGCGCGGCCTGGCGGCCGAGCTCGGGCTGCTCACCACGGGGTCCTCCGACTACCACGGCAGCCGCAAGTCGTGTGCGCTCGGCGAGTACACCACCGACCCCGAGGTCTACGGGGAGATCACCCGGCGGGCCACAGGGGCGTTCCCCGTGCCCGGCGCGGGGGGAAGCCGCCGCTCCGTCTAGTCCACTCCGGTCGGCTTCGCGGGCCCGGTCACGACGTCCCAGTCGGCGTGACTCGGGCCGGCGCGGCTCGGGCCGGCCGGTTTCCCGGACTCCTGGCGTCCCTGGCTCGTCCGGCCCCTTCGGCCTCTTGGCCTCTCCGGTCCCGGGGTGGCCTCCAAGTCCTGCCGGGGGCGGGCCGGGGGTCGGGATTCCTTCCCGTCACCCGCGCTCGTTCCGGCTCGCCGAGTCCGTTCCCCGGAACACCCGTATGTGTGGCGTCCGCCCGCCGAGGCGTGGCCGCCTCGTCCTGCCCGTCTCGTCTCTCCGCAAGCAGCAAGGCACCACCGTGTTCGACGTCGCCGTCTTCGGCTCCCTCTTCCTGACCCTCTTCGTGATCATGGATCCTCCCGGGATCACCCCGATCTTCCTCGCGCTCACCGCTGGACGCCCCGGCAAGGTGCAGAAGCGCATGGCCTTCCAGGCCGTCTGCGTGGCCGGCGGTGTGATCACCGTGTTCGGTCTGCTCGGGCACCAGATCCTGGACTACCTGCACGTGTCCGTGCCCGCGCTGATGATCGCGGGCGGGCTGCTCCTGCTGCTGATCGCCCTCGACCTGCTGACCGGCAAGACCGACGAGCCCAAGCAGACCAAGGACGTCAACGTCGCCCTGGTACCCCTCGGCATGCCGCTGCTGGCCGGTCCCGGCGCGATCGTGTCCGTGATCCTGGCCGTCCAGAAGGCGGACACCGCGACCACCCAGGTGTCCGTGTGGGCCGCCATCCTCGCCATCCACGTCGTGCTGTGGCTCGTGATGCGGTACTCGCTGCTGATCATCCGCGTCATCAAGGACGGCGGTGTCGTGCTGGTGACCAGGCTCGCGGGGATGATGCTCTCCGCGATCGCCGTGCAGCAGATCATCAACGGTGTCACGCAGGTGATCCGGGGCGCCTGAGCGGCGTCGGCCGGGTTGCGCCCCCCTTGGCGCGGACCACGTGCAAAGCCCCCGTACGGCATGTGCCGTACGGGGGCTCCGAAGTCTGCGAAGCGTCTGCGGGTTACGTGGAAATCACCCGCGTGTTACGAGGCAGTCGAGTCGGCCGGGCGGATCCAGAGGCGCTGCCCGATGGCCGCGGCCTGCTGAACGATCCGGTTGACGGAGGCGGCGTCCACGACGGTCGTGTCCACGGGGGTGCCGTCGACATCGTCGAGTCGCATGATTTCGAAGCGCATTGGCTTCTCCCTTCGTCTGGTCATCCTCCTGAGGAGAACTACTGATGTGTGAGGCGTGGGGCGTCGCTGCCCTTCCGCTTCATACGGATTCAACGGGATGCGTGTTACAAACATTCCCTACGCTAAGGAAATTTTTCGAGAACCTAATTACTGGCCGGTAAGGGGTGGGGGCAGGCGGCTGCGGCCCCCGGCCGGGACCGGCAGGGGCCGGTTGTGTTCGCAGGGTGACCGCCGGGACAATGGAAGCGATGAACGACGACCTCGCGGCTCTGGGCGGCCGCATCGACCGTACGAACGAGCTGCTCCAGCGCATGCTCGCCGAGGTGGCGAAGACGCCCTCCACCCACGCGATCTTCGTCGACGCCGGGTATCTGTACGCGGCCGCAGGACGGCTCGTCTCCGGGTCCGAGGACCGTCGGGCCTTCGACCTCGACGCCGGAGGCCTCATCGAGGCGCTCATCGACCGGGCCCGCACGATCTTCGCGGACAGCAGGCTGCTGCGCGTCTACTGGTACGACGGTGCGCGGCGCCGTATCCACACCTCCGAACAGCAGTCGATCGCCGAGCTGCCCGACGTCAAGGTGCGCCTCGGCAATCTGAACGCCAACAACCAGCAGAAGGGCGTCGACTCGCTGATCCGCAGCGACCTCGAGTCGCTCGCCCGGCACCGTGCCATCAGCGACGCCGCGCTGCTCGGCGGCGACGAGGACCTGGTGTCGGCCGTCGAGGCGGCGCAGGGGTACGGGGCGAGGGTCCACCTGTGGGGGATCGAGGTGCCGGAGGGCCGCAACCAGGCCGAGCCGCTGCTGTGGGAGGTCGACAGCCAGCGGACGTTCGACCTCGACTTCATCAAGCCGTACGTGTCCCGGCGGACCGCCGCCACGTACGACGCCGCCGGGACGGCCCGGCCCGGGCGGGACGACGTGCGGTTCGTGGGCGCGCAGATCGCCGCGAAGTGGCTCGCGGAGCGGGGGCGGGAGGCGCTGGTGGACCTGCTCCCCGGGCACCCCTACCTGCCGGGGTCCGTCGACCAGGACCTGCTCGTGGAGGCCGAGGGGCTGCTCCAGTACTCCCTGCGCGGGCAGGCGGATCTGCGGCGGGCGCTGCGGGACGGCTTCTGGGCGCATCTTCAGTCGCAGTACTAGGACGTGCCCGGCGCGACCGCCCTGCGCGTGTCAGGTCGGGCCGCACCGGTCCCAGAAGCGGGCGAGTGCCCTGGCCGTCTCCTGCGGCCGGTCCGTGTTGGGGGAGTGCTCGGCGCCCTGCACGACGCTGCGCCGCGCCTGCAGGCGTACGGCCATGTCGTCCAGGAGCGGCACCGGCCAGGCGTCGTCGCAGGCGCCGGAGAGCACGTGCATCGGCAGGGGTACGGCGGCGAGTTCCGCGACGCGGTCGGGTTCCGTGCACAGTTGCCGGCCCGTCGCGATGAGCTGGGCCGGGCTGTTGGCCAACCAGCGCCGGCGCAGGTCGGCGCGGTCGTCCAGGCCGGCGTCGAGGTTGCCGGAACCGGGGCCGTTCGAGTCGCCGGGGTCGCCCGGGCCGGTCTGCGCGGGGGCTTCCATCGCCTGGATGGCCTCCCAGACGTCGGCCATGCCCATCACCGCGAGGGCGTCTCTCAGCAGCTTCACGCGCTGCTGCTGGGGTGCGGAGATCCGGGCTGGGCCCGAGGACATGAGGGTGAGCGAGCTGAACGGTGTCGGGTCCAGCAGGACCGCGGCGCGCGCGATCTGTCCGCCGAGAGAATGACCCACGAGGTGCACGGGGGTGCCGAGGGCGGCTGCCTGCGCCAGTACGTCCTGCGCCAACTCGGCCTGCGCGTAAGGGGATTCGTCGTCCGGGGGCCCCGGAGTCTCGTACTGGCCGCGGCCGTCCACGGCGACGGTCCGGTATCCGGCCGCCGCCAACGGCTCGTGCAGCGCGATGAAGTCCTCCTTGCTGCCGGTGAAACCGGGGATCAGGAGGGCGGTTCCCTTCGGCGGTGCCTGTGGTGCGTGCGGTGTCTGCGGTTCCTGTGGTGCGTGCGGTGTCGCGTCGAGCACGGCGAACTCGCCGCGGGTGGTCGCGAGACGGTACGCGCGGACACCGGGCGGGGGGACGAAGGTGGGCGGCCTGCTCATGCGGTGAGGCTATCGGTGCGGGGTGTCTCTTCTTCCGCGGTGGGTCGTAGGTCCCGTCGCGCCTCGGCTCCGGTGGGAGGGCGGGTGCGGGTGGTCTTCGGTGCGGGCAGGCGTGCCGCAGGGGTGTTCACGCGGGGGTCGGTCCCCCCGCGGCGTGCGGAGACGCCGATGGCCCGGTTCCCGCGGGTGCGGGGACCGGGCCATCGGGTCGGTGATCAGCTGTCCGCGGGCTCCGTGGCGGCGACGGCCTTGCGCGTGCGCCGACGCGGCTTCGCCTCGGGCTCCTCAGCCGTCTGCGCCGGGATGGCGGCGTCGACGGAGGCAACCGCGGCCTTGCGGGTACGGCGCTTCGGCGTGGTCTCGACGGCGGCCTCGGCCTCCGGAGCCGCGGCCTTGGCACGGCTGCGGCGCGGCTTGGCCTCCACTAGCTCGCTCACGGCCTCCGCCGTGGCGGCGACGGCCTTGCGCGTGCGGCGCGGCTTGGCCGGGGCCTCGGCGGCACCCTCCGCGGTGTCGACCGCAGCCTCCGCGACCTTGCGCGTACGGCGACGCGGCTTGGCCTCGGGCTCGTCGACCGCCTGCGCCGGAATGTCGGCGTCGGCCACGACAGCCGCGGCCTTGCGGGTGCGGCGCCTCGGCTTGGCCTCCGCGGCTTCCGCGGTGTCCAGAGCAGCCTCGGCTTCCGGCGCCGCGGCCTTGGCGCGGCTGCGACGCGGCTTCGGCTCCACGACCTCGGTGGCCTCGGGTGCCACCGCGGCCGAGTCGGCGACGGGCGCGGCGGCGGCCTTGCGGGTGCGGCGGCGCGGCTTGGTCTCGGTGGTCTCCGGGACCTCGGCAGCCGGGGCCTCAGCGACCGGGGCCTCGGCAACCTGGACCTCGGCGACCGGGGCTTCGACGACCGGGGTCTCGGCGGCCGCCGTTTCCGCGGTCCTGCGAGTGCGGCGGCGGCGCGGCTTCGACGGCTCCTCGGTGACGCCCTCGGCCGTGTCGACCGCGACCGCGACCTCGGCCTCGGCCGACGGCTGCTCGGCGACGGTCTCGGGCACCGCGACCGGCTCGGCGGATGCTCCGCTGCCGCGGGTACGGCGCCGACGGCGCGGAGTGCGGGGCTCGGTGGCCTCCGCGGTCCCGGCGGACTCAACGGGCTCGGCGGCCGTCACCGCGGGAGACGCGGCGGCCTCCTCCAGCGGCGTCCCGTTGCGGGTACGGCGGCGGCGGCGCGGCGTGCGCGCCGGGCGCTCACGCTCGCTCTCGCGCTCCGCGACCGGCGCGGCGGCGCGGCCACCACGGGCCCCGCGCTGACCGCGGCCGCCCGTCTCGCCCAGGTCCTCGACCGCCTCGGCCGAGAGCCCGGCGCGGGTGCGCTCGCCGCGCGGCAGGACACCCTTGGTGCCGGCCGGGATGTTCAGTTCCTCGAAGAGGTGCGGGGACGTGGAGTACGTCTCCGGCGGGGCCGGGAAGCCGAGGTCCAGCGCCTTGTTGATGAGCTGCCAGCGCGGGATGTCGTCCCAGTCGACGAGCGTGACGGCGATGCCCTTGGCACCCGCGCGGCCCGTACGGCCGATGCGGTGCAGGTACGTCTTCTCGTCCTCGGGGGACTGGTAGTTGATGACGTGCGTGACGCCTTCGACGTCGATGCCGCGAGCGGCGACGTCGGTGCAGACGAGGACGTCCACCTTGCCGTTGCGGAAGGCGCGCAGCGCCTGCTCGCGGGCGCCCTGTCCGAGGTCGCCGTGGACCGCGCCGGACGCGAAACCGCGCTGCTGGAGCTGGTCGGCGAGGTCCGCGGCCGTCCGCTTGGTGCGGCAGAAGACCATCGCGAGACCGCGGCCGTCGGCCTGCAGTATCCGCGAGACGATCTCCGGCTTGTCCATGTTGTGCGCGCGGTAGACGTACTGCGCGGTGTTGCGGACCGTCGCACCCTCGTCGTCGGGCGACGTGGCGCTGATGTGCGTGGGCTGCGACATGTAGCGGCGGGCCAGACCGATGACGGCGCCCGGCATCGTGGCCGAGAACAGCATCGTCTGACGGCGGGCCGGCAGCATGTTGATGATTCTCTCGACGTCGGGCAGGAAGCCCAGGTCGAGCATCTCGTCGGCCTCGTCGAGGACGAGCGACTTGATGTGCTTCAGGTCCAGCTTCTTCTGGCCCGCGAGGTCCAGCAGTCGGCCGGGGGTGCCGACGATCACGTCGACGCCCTTCTTGAGGGCCTCGACCTGGGGCTCGTAGGCACGGCCGCCGTAGATGGCGAGCACGCGCACGTTGCGGACCTTGCCCGCGGTCAGCAGGTCGTTCGTGACCTGGGTGCACAGCTCACGCGTCGGCACGACGACGAGCGCCTGCGGAGCGTCCGTGAGCTGCTCGGGCAGGGCCCGGCCCGCCTCGACGTCCGCGGGGACGGTCACGCGCTCCAGGAGCGGAAGGCCGAAACCCAGCGTCTTGCCGGTGCCGGTCTTCGCCTGGCCGATGACGTCCTTGCCCGTGAGGGCGACCGGGAGCGTCATCTCCTGGATCGGGAAGGGGTTGAGAATGCCGACGGCCTCCAGGGCTTCGGCCGTCTCGGGAAGGATTCCGAGGTCTCGAAAAGTCGTAGTCAGGGTGCTGCCTCTTCTGTGTACGCGGTGCGAGGCGAGCGCGGGGGTCGTGTCTGGACCGTGCCGGGGACGTCGGCCGCTTTGCGGGCTGGCCGAGTGGCATGGGACCACTGCCGACGCTCGAGCGCTCGTACCGCTGAGGGTTCCTCCGGGTGTCGTACGCGAGGTGCCGTACGGACGTGGAGGTCTGTCGGGTCGGAGCCGATCGGGCCTCCGACCGGGCATCCTCATTCACGCGGCCCGTCGCAATACTCAACGGGCGCATTACCACCATACCCCGGAATCACGCACACGCGATGGCCGATTCGGTCACATGGTCGTCGTCACACTGATTGACCAGGAACGTCCACGCCGCCGCGAGCGGGCTATTGTGCGCTTCATGACGACGCCCGACAACGCCGCTGCCACCCCCGCCGAAACCGCTCCCGCGGCCACCGGAGTCGCCGCCCAGAACTGGGACACGGCCTCCGCGGACCCCCAGTACCGGGCCGCGGTCGTGGACCTGCTCGGAGCGCTCGCGTACGGCGAGCTGGCGGCGTTCGAGCGGCTCGCGGAGGACGCCAAGCTGGCGCCCACACTCAACGACAAGGCGGAGCTGGCGAAGATGGCGTCGGCCGAGTTCCACCACTTCGAGCAGCTGCGCGGCCGGCTCGCCGCGGTCGGGGTGGAACCGACCGGTGCGATGGAGCCGTTCGTGGCCGCTCTCGACGGATTCCACCGCCAGACCGCCCCCTCGGACTGGCTCGAGGGGCTCGTCAAGGCCTACGTCGGCGACTCGATCGCCAGTGACTTCTACCGCGAGGTCGCCGCGCGGCTCGACACCGACACCCGGCGTCTGGTCCTCGCGGTCCTCGACGACACCGGGCACGCCAGCTTCGCCGTCGAGAAGGTGCGGGCCGCGATCGACGCCGATCCGCGCGTCGGCGGACGGCTCGCCCTGTGGGCCCGCAGGCTGATGGGCGAGGCCCTGTCGCAGTCGCAGCGAGTGGTCGCCGACCGCGACGCGCTCTCCACCATGCTGGTCGGAGGGGTCGCGGACGGGTTCGACCTCGCGGAGGTCGGCCGCATGTTCTCCCGGATCACCGAGGCCCACACCAAGCGCATGGCGGCGCTGGGGCTGGCGGCCTGACCGCGGGGTCCACGGACGATCACGACGCCGGCCGGCCTTCTCGGAAGGCCGGCCGGCGTCCGTCGGCTCAGTGCTGTGCCCGGTGCGCGGCGCGCTTACGCCGGTGCCGAGCGGCGGCGAAACCTCTCGGCCGGGCGGAGCAGCAGCGACAGCGAGGCGGACGACACCGCGACCGCGCCGATCAGGGTCGGCAGGAAGTGGCCGGGTCCGAGCGCGCTGTGGGTCAGAAAGGCTCCGAAGAGGGCTCCGGCGACGCCCGTCGACAGGACGAGACTGTGCGCCGGGAGCCGGTGGGACAGGCGGTGCTGCGCCGCCCAGGCGAGCGCGAGACCGAGGATCGCAGAGCCGAGCGCTTCCAAAAACATGGTGGGTTCCCTCCCGCACGGCTGGGGCAAATCGGTCCTACTCGATCTACCCCCGAGGTGCGGAAGGCAACCCTCCCCTGTCCGGACCATGTGCTCCGTCCGTGCCGTTCAGATCATCGGAAAGGGGGCCCGGCGGCTGATGCCACCGAGCCCCCTTCGCGCTGTCGCGACTACAGCGCGCTGAAGCCCACCTTGCGCGCGGTGGGCTCGCCGAGCTCCACGTACGCGAGACGGTCGGCCGGGACCAGGACCTTGCGGCCGTGGTCGTCCACGAGGCTCAGCAGCGCCGACTTGCCGGCCAGCGCCTCGGACACCGCGTGCTCGACCTCCTCGGCGGTCTGACCGCTCTCCAGAACGATCTCGCGGGGCGCGTGCTGCACGCCGATCTTGACCTCCACGGCTTTGTCCCTCCGACGGTCAGTGATGTGCGCGTTCCTCCGCGCCGTACGCAGCACACATTAGCCCGGTGAGGGGACCTGCACGTTCCGTCCGAGAACGCCATCAGCGAACAGCGGACGGGAACAAACGCGCCCGCGGTACGTCAGTGGGATTCGCTGCCGTGCAGCGGGAAGCCGGCGATGCCGCGCCAGGCCAGCGACGTGAGCAGCTGAACCGCCTGGTCGCGCGGCACGCTGCGGTCGCTGTGCAGCCAGGAACGGGCCACCACCTGGGCCAGTCCGCCCAGCCCGGAGGCGAGCAGCATCGACTCGGCCCGGGACAGGCCCGTGTCCTCGGCGATCACGTCGCAGATGGCCTCCGCGCACTGCACCGTGACCCGGTCCACGCGCTCGCGCACGGCGGGCTCGTTCGTCAGGTCGGACTCGAAGACGAGCCGGAAGGCGCCGCCCTCGTCCTCGACGTACGCGAAGTAGGCGTCCATCGTGGCGCGGACGCGCAGCTTGTTGTCGGTGGTGGAGGCCAGCGCCGTGCGCACCGCTCCCAGCAGGGACTCGCAGTGCTGGTCCAGGAGGGCCAGATACAGGTCGAGTTTGCCCGGGAAGTGCTGGTACAGAACGGGCTTGCTGACACCCGCCCGCTCGGCGATGTCGTCCATCGCGGCCGAGTGGTACCCCTGGGCGACGAAGACTTCCTGGGCCGCGCCGAGGAGCTGGTTGCGTCGGGCACGGCGCGGCAGGCGTGTGCCCCGCGGGCGTGCTGCCTCTGTCTGCTCGATGGCTGTCACGCCGCCTCCCAAAATCGTCCACATGCGGTGTGCGCCGCGCTGCCATCGTACTTTTCGGTAACCCCGGTGTGCGCGCCACGGACGCACAATTTCACGGACCGGACAGGAGCGATAGCCGCGCAGACCTCGTCAAACGGGGGCAGGGCGGTCAGGGGACCCACCTCCCTCTCACCGGTAGTCGTCCTCGTCGAGGGAGACGACGCGTGCCTGCTCGGCCAGGTCGGCCTCGTTGGCGCTGCCGGGGTCGGCATCGGTCAGCGGTTCGTCGCGGCTCGGGGCCACCTCGGTGTGCTGCTCCGCGGCGTCGGCCTCCGGGGTCTCCTCGTGGATCCGGGCGGTGGACCGCTCGTCCTCGAACGTCTCCGGATCCGTCGGGTCGATGGCCATGGCGGGCTCCCTTCCTGAAGCTTCCTCGAACGCCCCTGCGGTGCGAAGCAGGGGCCACATATGGGTGCCCTGTTTCGAGCCTAGGAGACACCTGATCCGAACGCGATGCGATTCGGGGACCGAACGCGATGCGGTCCGGGGACCGAACGCGATGCGGTCCGGGACCGGGTCACGATGCGACTCGGGGAACCGGAACCTCTTGAGCTGTGACGGCGAACACGTGAGCCGCTGCGTGATCGTCTCGTAACATTGCCCGCATGTCTTCGACCGAGCTGCCGTCCGTGCTGGCCAACACCGTGACGCCGAGGGTCGGTTCCGTGCGGGTCGCCGAGGGGGAGCGGCTGCGTTCGGTCGGCCTGCCGGGCGTCACGCTCACCGTCCGGTCGAGGCCGCCGGCCCGGGAAGGGCTGCCGCCCGCCCTGTACGTGCACGGACTGGGCGGGTCCTCCCAGAACTGGTCGGCGCTGATGCCGCTGCTCGACGGTGTCGTGGACAGCGAGGCGCTCGATCTGCCGGGCTTCGGCGACTCCCCGCCGCCGGACGAC
The DNA here is from genome assembly GCF_042871785.1 of Streptomyces sp. NPDC005551. Taxonomy (NCBI): domain Bacteria; kingdom Bacillati; phylum Actinomycetota; class Actinomycetes; order Kitasatosporales; family Streptomycetaceae; genus Streptomyces; species Streptomyces sp. NPDC005551. The sequence continues at coordinate 220,039 of NZ_JBIAJE010000006.1, forward strand.
GGCGACTACTCGCTCACCGGGCACGCGCGCGCGGTCATCCGCTATCTCGACGCCTCCGGGCGTGGCCCGGTGCACCTCTTCGGCAACTCGCTGGGCGGCGCGGTCGCGACGCGCGTCGCGGCCGTGCGCCCCGATCTCGTCCGCACCCTCACCCTGGTCTCGCCCGCGCTCCCGGAGATCCGCGCGCAGCGCTCGGCGTGGCCGACCGCGCTGCTGGCGCTGCCCGGCATGGCGCCCCTGTTCACCCGGTTCACCAGGGGCTGGACCGCCGAGCAGCGCGTCCGCGGGGTCACGGCGCTCTGCTACGGAGACCCCACCGTGGTCACGCCCGAGGGCTTCCGCAACGCGGTCGAGGAGATGGAGCGGCGTCTGGCCCTTCCCTACTTCTGGGACGCCATGGCGCGGTCGACGCGCGGCCTCGTCAACGCGTACACGCTGGGCGGCCAGCACGGACTGTGGCGGCAGGCCGAGCGGGTGCTCGCGCCGACGCTCCTCGTCTACGGCGGCCGCGACCAGCTGGTGGGATTCCGCATGGCCCGGCGGGCGGCCCGCGCCTTCCGCGACTCGCGGCTGCTGACGCTGCCCGACGCCGGGCATGTCGCGATGATGGAGTATCCCGATACGGTGGCCACGGCATTCCGTGAACTTCTGGTCGACTCGGGCGAGCTGGGCGGGTCTTCGGTCACGGACGCCCCGGCCGCGAAGGACGGGGTCGGCAACGCGGGCGCGGGGAGCTGAGGCGGGGCGTGGGACGGCACAGCCGCCGCGGGCGGGCCGACAAGGACGGCGCCGCCGGCGGGAAAGCCGGCGAACAGCCGGCCGCTCCGAGAGTGACCGCGCCGGTGGCCGGCGCGGCGGGGCGGGCCCCGGGGGCGGGGACTCCGCCGCGGGGAATGCCCCGGATGCCGCAGGGCACGCCCCCGCAGGGGGTGCCGCGCCTCCCGGACGGTACGCCCGCCCACGGGGTACCTCGTTTTCCCGACGGGACGCCTCCGCACGGTGTGCCGCGGTTCTCCGACGGGACGCCCGCCCACGGGGTACCTCTTTTTTCGGACGGGACGCCTGCGCACGGTGTGCCGCGTTTCCCCGACGGGATGCCCGGCCGTGGGGTGCCGCGCCTCGACGACGGCACGCCCGCGCGTGGTGTGCCCACGGCGCGGGGCGGGCATCCCGAGTCCCGGGAAACCGGCGGCGGGTGGGGCGAGTTGAGGATGGGCGCGCCGGCCGCCGCCGCTGTCGCGGCCGGGCAGGGGACGGCTCCTGCCGTACCGCGGACCGCACCCCTGGGCGTGCCCCGCGGCATGCCGCAGGGTGAGCCGCCCGCCGGACGGTCCGGCCCCCGCGTACCGGCACCTCGGCGGGAGGCCCGCCGGGGCGGCCCGCGGCAGGCCTACCTCGACGCCTTCGGCGGGGACGACGGCGACCTCGCGCCCGGCGGAACCGGCGAGCCCCCGGCCGGGGCAGCCGAACCGGACACCGGTGCCGGCCGGCCGGCACCGCCGGAGAAGACCAGGAACGGCAAGGGGTGGACGTTCGCGGGGATCGCGGCCGCCGCGGTCACGACCGTGCTGGCGGTCGTCGTCGCCGGACAGGCCGCCGCCGGACGCGAGGACGGCAGCGTGCGGCCACAGGCCGCCGGAGACGGTGACCGGGACGCCAGGGACTTCGCCTCCCGCGGTGACCACCGCCCGACGCCCTCCGTGACGCCGAGCGTGGTACCGCTGACGTACGACCAGAAGATGGGCGAGAAGTACGCGCTCGGAGCGAAGCTCAAGGGACCCGGGAAGTTCGACGCGGTCCTCGGCTTCGACAAGGCGCCGGGCAAGGGGCGCAAGTACACCTACCGGGTGGACGTGGAGCAGGGGCTCGGGCTCGACCCCGAACTCTTCGCCCAGGCCGTGCAGAAGACCCTGAACGACGACCGGAGCTGGGCACACGGCGGGGCCCGCACCTTCGAGCGGATCTCCTCCGGGAAGCCCGACTTCGTGATCACCCTGGCGAGTCCGGGCACCACGGCCGAGTGGTGCGCGAAGTCCGGACTCGACACCACCGAGGACAACGTGTCGTGCGATTCGGCGGCCACCGAACGCGTCATGATCAACGCCTACCGGTGGGCCCGGGGATCGAAGACCTACGGTGACCGGATTCACTCGTACCGGCAGATGCTGATCAACCACGAGGTCGGTCACCGGCTCGGCTTCGGCCACGTGACCTGCGGCGAGGACGGCGACCTCGCTCCCGTCATGCAGCAGCAGACCAAGTTCCTCGACCATGACGGAATCCACTGCAAAGCCAACCCCTGGCAGTATCCCGGGAGTTGACAGGGGCGGCCCGGGTCGCTTTGACATCAGGCGAAAGTTCGTTCATATTTCTCCGCATGTCGCCTCGTCACACCTCCGGATGCGCCGCCCTTGAGCTGGCGCTCATCGGTGTGACCGCGCTCTGCGTGGCCGACATTCACTGTCGCTGACGCCCGCCCCCGGCGCGTGCGTCGCGATTCCCCTTCTGGGTTTCGTCTGTCCTTCACGGCTGTTCTCTCGACGCGCTTTTTCGACGCCCGGGGCGAGCTCTGCTCACGTTCGTCTCACCCTGTGTCGTGCCGTCTCGTCATGCGAGACAATTCCCGAGAGGTCGTCTTCCGATGCGTCAACCGTCCCTCATAGCGCGCCGTGTGGCCGCGGTGTCCGTCAGCCTGGCCGTGGCAGCGGGTGCCGCCGCCTGCGGCCCTGAGGACAACGATGCCAAGAGCACCGGAGGCGACTCCGAACCGCGCAAGGGAGGCACGCTGACGGTCCTGAACGCCAACCCGCAGGAGGACTTCGACCCGGCGCGCCTCTACACCTCGGGCGGCGGCAACGTCCCCTCCCTCGTCTTCCGCACCCTCACCACCCGTAACCGCGAGGACGGCGCCGCCGGCGCCGAGGTCGTCCCCGACCTGGCCACCGACACCGGCCGCCCGAGCAAGAACGCGACGGTCTGGACGTACACCCTGAAGAAGGGCCTCACGTACGAGGACGGCAGCGCGATCACCTCCGCCGACATCAAGTACGGCATCGAGCGCTCCTTCGCGGCCGAACTCTCCGGCGGTGCGCCGTACCTGAGGGACTGGCTGATCGGCGGCGCCGACTACCAGGGGCCGTACAAGGACAAGGGCAAGGGACTCGACTCGATCGAGACGCCGGACGAGCGCACCATCGTCTTCCACCTGAACAAGCCCGAGGGCGAGTTCCCCTACCTCGCCACGCAGACCCAGTTCACGCCCGTGCCGAAGGCCAAGGACAACGGCATCAAGTACGAGGAGCACCCCGTCTCCTCGGGCCCGTACAAGGTCGTCAAGAACGAGAACGACGGCGAGCGGCTGATCCTGGAGCGCAACACCCACTGGTCCGCGACGACCGACGAGGAGCGCAAGGCCTACCCCGACAGGATCGACGTACGGTCCGGACTCGACTCCTCCGTGATCAACCAGCGGCTGTCGGCGTCCCAGGGCGCGGACGGCGCCGCCGTCACCACGGACACCAACCTCGGCCCCGCCGAACTGGCCAAGGTCTCCGGCGACAAGGAACTCGCCTCGCGCGTCGGCACCGGGCACTTCGGCTACACCGACTACATCGCCTTCAACCCGAAGGTGAAGCCGTTCGACAACCCGAAGGTGCGCCAGGCGATCTCGTACGCCGTCGACCGCTCCTCGGTGATCAACGCGGCCGGCGGTTCCTCGCTCGCCGAGGCCGCGACGACCTACCTGCCCGACCAGAAGTCCTTCGGCTACACGCCGTACGACCACTTCCCGGCGGGTCGGTCCGGCAACGCGGCCAAGGCCAAGGCGCTGCTCGAGCAGGCCGGTTACAAGAACGGGCTCACGGTCACGCTGACGCACTCCAACGCGAAGGACTTCGAGACCAGCCCGGAGATCGCGACCGCCATCCAGGACGCCCTGAAGAAGGCCGGGATCACGGTCAAGCTCCAGGGCCTGGAGGAGAACGACTACTCGGACACGGTCCACAGTGCCAAGACCGAGCCCGGGTTCTTCCTCGCCCACTGGGGCGCCGACTGGCCCTCCGGCGGCCCCTTCCTCGCCCCGATCTTCGACGGACGCCAGATCGTGCAGGACGGCGCCAACTTCAACACCGGCTTCCTCAACGACAAGTCCGTCAACGCCGAGATCGACGCCATCAACAAGCTGACCGACCTCGACGAGGCCGCCAAGCGCTGGGGCGCACTGGACAAGAAGATCGGCGAGCGGGCGCTGACCGTGCCGCTGTTCCACCCCGTCTACAAGCGGCTGTACGGCAAGGACGTCAAGAACATCGTGATCAGCGACTGGACCGGCGTGCTGGACATCTCCCAGGTCGCGGTGAAGTAGAAGCATGAGTGAGGCCCTGGTGGCCTCGGAGGCCGCCGGGACGGATCCGTCCGTCCCGGCGGTTTCGGGGGCCCGACAGTTCTGGCGGCGGCTGCGTGCACAGCGCGCCGCCCTCGTCGCGGCGGCCGTCGTCGCGCTGCTCGTCCTGGTCGCGCTCGCCGCGCCGCTCCTCACGGCCGTCGAGGGCCAGGACCCGACCACCTACCACCCCTCGCTGATCGACTCGGCGCGCGGCGGCGTTCCGCTCGGCTCCTTCGGCGGTGTCAGCGGCGGCCACTGGCTCGGCGTGGAGCCGCAGACCGGACGCGATCTCTTCGCGCGGCTGGTGTACGGCGCCCGGGTCTCGCTCGGGGTGGCGCTCGCGGCGACCCTGGTGCAGGTCCTCATCGGCGTCGTGGTCGGCGTCGCCGCCGCCCTCGGCAGCCGGTGGGTCGACCAGCTGCTCAGCCGCGCCGCCGACGTCATCATCGCGATGCCGCTGATGATCGTGTCCCTCGCGCTGCTCGCGATCGTGCCGGGCGGCTTCCCGCGGCCCGTCCTCGTCGCGCTGATCATCGGTCTGGTGGCCTGGGGTTCGATCGCGAAGATCGTCCGCGCGCACACCCTGACGCTCAAGGAGCTGGACCACGTCGCCGCCTCGCGGCTCAGCGGCTGGGGCTCCTGGCGGGTCGCCCGCCGCGAGCTGCTGCCCGCGCTCGCCGCACCCGTCATCACGTACGCCGCCCTGCTCGTCCCCATGAACATCACCGTGGAAGCGGCGCTCAGCTTCCTCGGCGTCGGCGTGAAGCCGCCGACGCCCTCGTGGGGGCAGATGCTCACCGCGGCGGACGTCTGGTACCAGGCGGCACCGCAGTACCTGCTGCTGCCCGCGGGATCGCTGTTCGTCACCGTGCTCGCCCTGACCGTGTTCGGGGACGGCGTGCGGACCGCGCTCGACCCGCGCGCGGCCTCCCGGCTGCGCGTCGGCACGGGACGCAGGCGGGAGGCCAAGGCATGAGCGGCCTGCCCTTCTCCTCCGGCTTCGCCGGATTCGCCGTACGGCGGCTGGCCGGTGCCGCCGTCACCCTGCTCGCGATCACCGCCATCATCTACGCGGTGTTCTACGTCGCTCCGGGCGATGTCGCGCAGATCACCTGCGGCCCGCGCTGCTCGCCCGCCCAGGTGCACCAGGTGGCGGAACAGCTGAAGCTCGGCGACCCGCTCTACCTGCGCTACTGGCGCTTCCTCCAGGGCGTCCTCGCCGGTCAGGACTACTCCACGGGCACGTCCGTGCAGCACTGCGACGCGCCGTGCCTCGGACTCTCGTACCAGAGCGACCAGCAGGTCACGCAACTGATCCGGGCGAAGCTGCCGGTCACCTTCTCCCTCGTGCTGGGTGCCATGGTGCTGTGGCTGATCCTCGGCGTCGGCACCGGAGTCCTTTCCGCATGGCGGCGCGGCCGGCTCAGCGAGCGGCTGCTGACCGGCATCACACTCGCCGGCACCGCCACGCCCGTCTTCGTCATCGGACTGGTCCTGATGATCGTCGTGTGCGGGCAGCTGCGGTTGCTGCCCTTCCCGCAGTACGTGCCCTTCACCGAGGACCCCGAGCAGTGGGCCTGGAACCTGCTGCTGCCGTGGCTCGCGTTCGCGCTGATCGAGGCCGCCAAATACGCCCGGCTGACCCGCGCCTCGATGCTGGAGACGCTCGCCGAGGACCATGTGCGCACCTTCCGCGCGTACGGCGTGGGCGAGAAGGCGATCATCGGGCGGCACGCCCTGCGCGGTGCGCTCGCACCCGTCATCGCCCTGAGCGCCAACGACTTCGGTTCGGCGATCGGCGGCGCCGTGCTCACCGAGACGATGTTCGGCCTGCCCGGACTCGGGCGCGAGCTCGTGCACGCGGTGAACGTCGTCGACCTGCCGGTGGTCGTCGGCATGGTCCTGGTGACCGGCTTCTTCGTGATCGTGGCCAATGCCGTCGCGGACGTGCTGTTCGCGGTGGCGGACCGACGGGTGGTGCTCGCATGAGCCTGGAAAAGACGGACCGGCGTCCAGCCGGGGCCGGCGGGAGCCTCGGGGGAGCGGACGGCAGTCTCGTCGAGGTCGGGGACCTCACTGTCGCGTTCGGGGAGCTGCGGGCGGTCGACGGCATCTCCTTCCGGCTGGAGAAGGGCGCCGCGCTGGGCCTGGTCGGCGAGTCCGGCTCCGGCAAGTCCACCGTCGCGTCCGCGCTGCTGGGGCTGCACCGCGGCACGGGGGCGCGGGTCGACGGGGTCCTCCGCGTGGCCGGTGTGGACGTGGAGACGGCCTCCGACGACGAGCTGCGCCGGCTGCGGGGCGGGAAGGCGGCCATGGTCTTCCAGGATCCGCTGTCGTCCCTCGACCCGTACTACGCGGTCGGTGACCAGATCGCCGAGGTCTACCGGGTGCACACGCGGGCGTCCCGGCGGGCGGCACGCGCGCGTGCCGTCGCCGTGCTCGACCGGGTCGGCATTCCCGACGCCGCACGCAGGGCCCGCTCCCGCCCGCACGAGTTCAGCGGCGGCATGCGGCAGCGCACGCTGATCGCCATGGCCCTGGCCTGCGAGCCGGACCTGCTGATCGCCGACGAGCCGACCACCGCCCTGGACGTGACCGTCCAGGCCCAGATCCTCGACCTGCTGCACACGTTGCGGGAGGAGACCGGGATGGGGCTGCTGCTGGTCACGCACGACGTCGGCGTCGCGGCCGAGAGCGTGGACGACATCCTCGTCATGCGCCACGGACGCGCCGTCGAGCACGGCACGGTGGGGGCGGTGCTGGGATCGCCGCGGGAACCGTACACCCGGGAACTGCTGGGGGCGGTACCGCGGGTGGACGAGCCGCGGGGGCGCGGGCTGCGGGCGGGAGTCGCTCCTGCGGACGAGCCGGGGGTGGGTGCCACTTCCGTGGACGAGGGGCGCGTGGGTGTCCCGGGGTCGTCCGGTGCCCCACTTGCCGCCGGTCCGGCGCCGGCCGGCGAGGTCGTGCTGGAAGAGGTCGTGTCGGAAGATGTCGTGCTGGAAGCGGTGGGACTGCGGCGCGAGTTCGGCCGCGGCAAGGGCCGGGTCACGGCGGTCGACGACGTGTCGCTCGCCGTCCACCGGGGCGAGACCCTGGGGATCGTGGGGGAGAGCGGCAGCGGGAAGACGACGCTCGGCCGGATGCTGGTCGGCCTCCTGGAGCCGACAGCCGGGTCCGTCCGCTACGAGGGGCGTACCCGGTCCGGCGTCGGCCCGGCCGTGCAGATGGTGTTCCAGGACCCCGTCTCCTCCCTCAACCCCCGGCGCAGCATGGGCGAGTCGATCGCCGATCCGCTACGGGCGCGGGGCGAGCGGGACGAGGACCGGATCCGGGGGCGCGTACGGGACCTGCTGGAGCGCGTGGGTCTCGAACCGGCGCACTACGACCGCTATCCGCACGAGTTCAGCGGCGGACAGCGCCAGCGGGTCGGCATCGCGCGGGCTCTCGCCGCCGAACCGCGCGTCATCGTCTGCGACGAACCGGTCTCCGCGCTCGACGTCACCACGCAGGCCCAGGTGGTCGCCCTGCTCGGCGAGCTGCAACGGGAACTGGGTCTCGCGCTGGTGTTCGTGGCGCACGACCTCGCGGTCGTGCGCCGGGTCAGCGACCGGGTGGCGGTGATGCGGCGCGGTCGCATCGTCGAACAGGGGCCGGTCGACGAGGTGTACGAATCCCCGCGGGACCCCTACACCAAGCAGCTGCTGGCCGCCGTGCCGGCGCTCGACCCGCAGATCGCCGCCCGGCGCCGGGCGGCCCGCCGACAACTGGCCGCAGCCTGACCGAACGTGGCGCCGTGATCCCTTAGCGCGACCGAACGCCGCCCGTGCGGGAAAGTTACGACCGTTCACCCCTTCTGGTGGCGCGGCGGACAACCGTCCGTCGCGCCACCGTCATGTCCGCATACGTTCTTCCCGCTGCGAGCCGCCGGACCAACGGCGGCTCCCCATACGGGAGATCGGGGGTGCACTCGTGCGCATCGGACTGCTTACGGAGGGTGGCTATCCGTATGTGAGCGGTGATGCCAGGCTCTGGTGCGACCGGCTCGTGCGCGGGCTCCGGCAGCACGAGTTCGACATCTACGCGCTCAGCCGCAGCGAGCACCAGGAGCGCGAGGGCTGGGTCGAACTGCCGCCCCAGGTCAGCCGGGTGCGCACCGCGCCGCTGTGGACGGCCGAGGACGACGGCGCGGTCCTCGGACGGCGGGCGCGCCGCCGCTTCGCCGAGGCGTACGGAGAGTTGGCCGCGGTGGTCTGCGCGGGGCCCGCGCTCACCGCCGCCGGTATGCCTGCACTCGTCGCCGGTACGGAGGCATCCGTCGCCGGTACGGAGGCATCCGCCGTCGGTACGGAGGCATCCGCCGCCGGCACGGGGACATCCGCCGTCTCCGGAACCCGCGAAGCGCTTGAGGCGGACCGTTTCGGCAGTGCCCTGTACGCCCTCGCCGAACTCGCCCGCGACGAGGGCGGACTGGTCGGCGCCCTGCGCTCCGAGACCGCCGTACGCGCCCTGGAAAGCGCCTGTCGTGCGCCGGGTGCGCTCAGGGCCGCCCGCATGGCCGGGATCCCGGACCTGCTCGCCGTCGCCGCCCACTTCGAGCGGGCGCTGCGCCCCCTCTCCCTCGACTGGTACGAGGACGACGGGCTCGGCTCGGTCGACCTGTGCCACGCCGCGGCCGGCGGCTCGGCCGCGCTGCCCGGCCTGCTCGCCCGCCACTTCTCCGGCGTGCCCCTGCTGGTCACCGAGTACGGAGTCCAGCTGCGCGCCCACTACCTGGCCTCCGGCCAGGCACCCCCGGCGGTACGGTCGCTCCTCGCCGCCTTCCACGGCGCCCTGGCCGCCGAGGTCTACCGCCGGGCCGCCGTCATCACGCCCGGCAACACGCACGCCCGCCGCTGGCAGGAGCGCTGCGGCGCCGACCGCGCCAAGCTGCGCACGGTCTACCCCGGCATGGAGGCCTCCCGCTTCGCCCAGGTCGGCGAGAACGCGGAGGGCGCCGCGGGCGCGAACCCGGACACGCCGGTCGCCGACCCGGACACGCTGGTCTGGGTCGGCCGCATCGAACCGGCCAAGGACCTGATCGCCCTGCTCCACGCCTTCGCCGAGATCCGCAGGGAGGAGCCGAAGACGCGGCTGCGGATCGTCGGTGCCGCCGCCGGTGCCGAGGGTTCCGCCTACCTCGGTCACTGCCAGGCCCTGGCCGCGCAGCTCTTCCCCGACGAGGCGGAGGGCGTGCACGCGGTCGGCGACAACCCCGTCTCCTTCGAGGAGATCGGCGGCCCCGAGGTCCCGAGCCTCGCCGAGGCGTACGCGGCCGGGGCCGTCGTCGTCCTGTCGAGCGTCGTCGAGGGCTTCCCGGTCAGCCTGGTCGAGGCCATGTTCTGCGGACGCGCCACGGTCTCCACGGACGTCGGCGCGGTCGTCGAGGTCATCGGCGGTACGGGGCTGGTGGTGCCCCCGCGCAATCCGCGGGCGCTGGCCGAGGCGTGCGTGGCACTGCTGCGCGACCCGGAACGGCGTGAGCGACTCGGTGCCGCCGCCCGCGCCCGGGCTCTCGAACTGTTCACCGTCGAGCAGAACGTCGAGGCGTTTCACGGCATCTACCTGGACATCGTCTCGCACTCCCCGGTGCGCCGGATGGTGGTCGGCGAGGCCGGTGAGCCCCTGCCGTTCGGCATGCCCGCCGAGGCCCATGTGCCCGGCCGCTGGACCGAGTCCCGCCTCATGTCCGCGGGCCGGCCGCGCTGGGCGGCGGGAGCACCGGTACGGGCCACGGTGACCGCGACAACGGTCGCCGCGGTCCCCGCCGCTTCCGTCGTCGTCCCGGCGGTCTCGGCTGCCGTCGTCCCGGCGGTCCCCGCGGGAGAGTGCGTGCGATGAGCGAACACGGCGGAGTGAGCGGCCTGAGCGAACCGGGTGTGAAGGACACGCGGGACGAAGTGGTCGAACCGGATGTGAGGGGCGTGGGCGCGGGCGGCCGGCACGTGCCGGCGGCGCAGGGTGCGGCTGCGGTCGGTACGGACGTGCCGCATGTCGAGGGCGAGGCCGGTCAGCAGGTGCCGCAGGTGAAGGGTGCGGCGGATCTGGGCGTGCCGGATGTGGGGCGCGTGGGCCCGGGCGGCCGGAGCGAGGGCGCCGGGGGCGCCGCGCACAGGGCGGTGGGCCGTCGAGGCGCCGTCGACCCCGTGAAGGCGCTCATGCACCGGCACCGCGAACTGTGCGCACGGGCCGTCGACCCGCTGGAGATCGCCGCGGGCCTGGAGGCGCACGGCGTGACCGACCGGACCGCCGCCCGCTTCCGGCACCGGGACGTCTTCTCGCTGGCGGAGGAGATGTACGCCCGCGTGCCGCGCGACGGTGATCCGACGGCGCGGCCCGAGCAGACGGGCGCGTCCGGCGCGCCCGCCCGCTGGGCCGTACTCGCCCTGCTGCCGGGCGCCCTGTGCGCCGCCACCGTGGCGGGCCTGCGCCTCACCGACGGCCGGCCGCGCCTCGCCGTGGCCGCGACCGGTGTCCTGGCCGTCGCGCTCGGCCTCCGGGCGGCACTGCGCCGCGGACCCCTCAGCGCCCCGAACCGCAGCACCCCACGTGCGTGGACTTGCTGGCTCCTCGCGTACGCCCTCCTCGGCGACGGACTGCTGAGCGCCGGCCTCGCGGGCGGCCCCGACGGTGCCTGGCCCCCGGCCGTCGCGCCGCTCCTGGCCCTCGCGCTGGCCTGCGCCCCCGCGGCCTGGTGCACGCACCTCTTCTCCGTACGCGCCCGGCGCAGGCTGACCGTCAGCCGCGGTCTTGAGGAGTTCGCCGCCTCCGTGAAGCCGCTGCTCCTGGGGACGTTCGGGCTCTACCTCTGTTCCCTGGCCGGGCTGCTCGCCCTGTGCGGGACGGTCCTGGGCGAGCCCGCCGCCCTCGGCGGAGCCGGGGCTCTCGGAGCACTGCTCCTGCTCGCCCGCCTGCTCACCGCGCACGGTTTCACCCACGCCCCCGCCGTCGTCCTCGCCGCCGCGGGCGCGAGCGAGGCGACCGCCCTGTCCACGGTCTTCGCGAGCCGCCTCCCCGGCTGCTCGTCCCTCGCCACGCCGGTCGAGACCCTCGTCCGGGCGGGCGGTCCGGGGGCCGTCCCGGCCGTGGTGTGCGGCGCGGCCGCCCTCGTTCTTCTGGTCCACGCGACCCGCACCCTGACCCGCGCCTCCGCCCACGCCACACCGGCCGGAGCCACCCCGTGAGGACCGGCTCCCGGTCCCCGCACCCCCTTTCTCCCGCGGGGCCGACACCGCGGGCCCCACTCCCGATCCACGGCACCACCCCTGAAGGAGAACGCCAGATGATCACCTCCCGAACCGGAGAGTCCGCCCCGGGAGCCGCCCGATGAGGGTCCTGCTGATCGGAGCCAACGGATACCTGGGCCGCTTCGTCGCCGACCGGCTGCTCGCCGACCCGGCCGTCCAGCTCACCGCGCTCGGCCGCGGCGACGACGCCGACGTACGGTTCGACCTCGCCTCCGGCAGCCCCGGCGCGCTCACCCGCTTCCTGGACGCGGTGCACCCCGGGGTCGTCGTCAACTGCGCGGGCGCCACCCGCGGCGGCGCCCGCGAACTCATCCGGCACAACACCGTCGCCGTCGCCACCGTCTGCGAGGCCCTGCGCCGCAGCGGCTGCGGCGCACGACTCGTGCAGATCGGCTGCGGCGCCGAGTACGGGCCGAGCCAGCCCGGCTCCTCGACCGCGGAGGACGCAGTACCGCGCCCCGGCGGCCCGTACGGCGTCAGCAAACTCGCCGCCACCGAACTCGTCCTCGGATCCGGCCTGGACGCCGTCGTACTCCGCGTCTTCTCGCCCGCGGGCCCCGGCACCCCCGCCGGATCTCCGCTCGGCCGTCTCGCCGAGGCCATGCGCCGCGCCATCCAGTCCGGCGACGGCGAACTCAAACTCGGCGGCCTCGGCGTCCAGCGCGACTTCATCGACGTCCGCGATGTGGCCCGCGCCGTCCACGCCGCCTCCCTCTCCGCCGCCCAGGGCGTCATCAACATCGGCTCGGGCCGCGCCGTACGCCTCCGCGACGCCGCCGCAGTCCTCGCCCGGGTGGCGGGTTACGGCGGCGCGCTGCACGAGCTCGACGGGCCGCCGGGGCCGATGAGGCCGTCCATCATCCACCCCCGCAACGAACCAGACCACGTGCCCCCCACCGCCTTCCCCTACCCGGACGGCTGCGGCAGCTGGCAGCAGGCCGACGTCCGCACCGCGCGCGACCGCCTCGGCTGGCGGCCCCGCATCAACCTCGAGGAATCCCTCGCCGACATCTGGATGGAGGCGGCATGCCGTATCTGACCCGCTCCGCGGCGGGCACCGCGAGCACCGGCGTGGGACTCGGCTTCGGCGTCCCCGGCTACGCGCACCCCCTCGTCGCTCCGCTGGAGTGGGGCGAGCTGACCCGCCCCGCCACCCCCCTGCACTGGGTCGTCCTCAACGTCGCCGACGGGCCCGGCACGCGCCCCGACCCCCGCTGCCTGGAAACGGCGGGACGCCTGCGCAACGCCGGTGTCCGGGTGCTGGGACACCTGGACACCGCCCACGGCGCCCGCACCTTCGGCGAACTGGTCTCCGACGCCCACCGCTACCTCGACTGGTACCGCACCGACGGTTTCTTCCTGGACCGGTGTCCCACCGAGCGCGCCGCGCTCCCCGAGGTCCGCCGCATGGTGACCACGCTCCGGGCGCTGTGCGAGCGAGGTCACATCGTGCTCGGTCACGGCACGCACCCGTACGCCGGATACGCCGAGGACGCCGACCAGCTGGTCACCTTCTCCGGTTCCTGGGGCGACTACCGCTGGTCGCAGGCGGCCGAGTGGACCGCCGCCCATCCGCCCGAGCGCTTCTGCCACTTCGTGCACGGCGTCCCGCGCGGCCATCTCGAAGAGGCCCTGCGCCTCGCCCGCTGGCAGGGCGCGTCGACGATCTACTTCACCGACCACACCGCCGACGGCGGGCGCGCCGACCCGTGGGCGAGCCTGCCCGGCTACTGGGACGAGATCGTCTCGCGAGTCGGAACGGGTGTCTCGGAATGAAGAAGGGCGTGGCAGTGTTACAGGGAGAACGACCTCCCCCGGTCTCGGTTGCGCCCGAGCAGGGGGACACCCATTGATTGACCGATTAACGGAGTAACCGTGTCGCTGCCACCCCTGGTCGAGCCGGCTGCCGAGCTCACCGTAGACGAGGTCCGCAGGTACTCCCGCCACCTGATCATTCCGGACGTCGGAATGGACGGGCAGAAGCGGCTGAAGAACGCCAAGGTGCTCTGTGTGGGCGCCGGCGGCCTCGGATCGCCGGCCCTGATGTACCTGGCTGCCGCGGGCGTGGGCACGCTCGGCATCGTGGAGTTCGACGAGGTCGACGAGTCGAACCTGCAGCGCCAGATCATCCACAGCCAGGCGGACATCGGCCGCTCCAAGGCCGCGTCGGCGCGTGACTCGGTGCTGGGCATCAACCCGTACGTGAACGTGGTCCTTCACGAGGAGCGGCTCGAAGCCGACAACGTGATGGACATCTTCAGCCAGTACGACCTGATCGTGGACGGCACGGACAACTTCGCCACCCGGTACCTGGTCAACGACGCGTGCGTGCTGCTCAACAAGCCGTACGTATGGGGTTCGATCTACCGCTTCGACGGCCAGGCCTCGGTCTTCTGGTCCGAGCACGGCCCCTGCTACCGCTGCCTCTACCCGGAGCCCCCGCCGCCCGGCATGGTCCCCTCCTGCGCCGAGGGCGGGGTCCTCGGCGTGCTGTGCGCGTCCATCGGATCCATCCAGGTGAACGAGGCCATCAAGCTCCTCGCGGGCATCGGCGAGCCGCTCGTCGGCCGTCTGATGATCTACGACGCCCTGGAGATGCAGTACCGCCAGGTCAAGGTCCGCAAGGACCCGGACTGCGCGGTCTGCGGTGAGAACCCCACCGTCACCGAGCTCATCGACTACGAGGCCTTCTGCGGCGTCGTGTCCGAGGAGGCCCAGGAGGCGGCCGCCGGCGCGACGATCACTCCGAAGCAGCTCAAGGAGTGGATCGACGACGGCGAGAACATCGACATCATCGACGTCCGCGAGATCAACGAGTACGAGATCGTCTCGATCCCCGGTGCCCGGCTGATCCCGAAGAACGAGTTCCTCATGGGCACCGCCCTGGAGAGCCTCCCGCAGGACAAGAAGATCGTCCTGCACTGCAAGACGGGTGTCCGCAGTGCGGAAGTCCTCGCCGTGCTGAAGTCGGCGGGCTTCTCCGACGCGGTGCACGTCGGCGGTGGCGTGATCGGCTGGGTCCACCAGATCGAGCCGGACAAGCCCATCTACTAGGCGTCCACGCCGGTCCGTCGGACGTCCGGCTTCTCGGCAGGGGCCCGGCACCGCGTGTGCCGGGCCCCTCTCCGTGGAGCCCCGCCCTCTACGAGCGAATCCCGGCGCGCTACGAGCAGACCTTGCCGTCCCTCGGCACCGATCCGTCCAGCAGATAGCCGTTCACCGTGGAGTCGACGCAGTCGCTGCCGCTCCCGTACGCCCCGTGGCCCTCGCCCTTCCAGGTGAGGAGCACGCCGACGTCCTTCCCCAGCTCGTCCGCCATCTTGCGGGCACCCTCGTAGGGCGTCGCCGGGTCCCCGGTGTTGCCCACGAGCAGGACGGGAGCCGACCCGGGCGCGCTGACCTCCGGCGTGTCGTACTGCCCGGCGACCGGCCAGTCGTGGCACCAGCCCGCCGTGTCCCAGCCCATGAAGTCGCCGAAGACGGGCGAGATCCTCTCGAAGTCCGGCAGCAGCCCCTCTGCCTCCTCGGGCGTCAGCCGCTGCTTGTCGTCCAGGCACGATATGACTCGTTGGGCATGGGCCGTCGTGCCGTAGTGCCCGGAGGCGTCACGCTCGTTGTAGCCGTCGGCCAGCGTCAGCAGCTGTGAACCGTCTCCGCCTTCGGCGGCCTTCAGGGCGCTGGTCAGGGTGGGCCAGGCCTGCTCGCTGTACAGCGGCAGGACGATGCCGGTCAGCGCCAGGGTCTGGGTGAGCTTGCGGTCGGAGGACGCCGCGAGCGGCTTCGCGTCGATCCGCTCCAGCAGGTCCACGATCTTCTGGGAGCCCCGCTTCGGGTCCTGGCCGGTCGACTTCAGGTAGGCGTCCAGAGCGCGCTGGAAGCCGCGGGTCTGGTTCTTGGCATGGCCCACCGTGTCGGCGCTCGGGTCGACGACGGCGTCCAGCACCACCCGCCCCACGTGCTCGGGGAACAGATGGGCGTACACCCCGCCCAGCTCCGTGCCGTACGAGATGCCGAAGTAGTGCATCTTCGGGTCGCCGAGGATCTGGCGCATCAGGTCCAGGTCGCGGGCTGTGTCCGTCGTCGAGACGTGCGACATCAGTTTCCCGCCGTTCTTCAGGCAGCCCTTGCCGAAGTCCGTCGCGTCCTTGAGGTAGGCCGTCTCTTCCGTCGCGTCGTCCGGGGTCGCGTCCACCGACTCGGCGGCTTCCATCTCCTTGTCGCTGCGGCAGCGCAGACCTTCGCTGGCGGCGACTCCGCGGGGGTCCCAGCTCACCAGGTCGTAGCGCTGGTGGAGCTTCGAGACCGTACTCGCGTACGACGGCATCCTGGCGACGCCCGAGGCGCCCGGGCCGCCGAAGTTGAAGACGAGGGAGCCGAGTCGCTTGCCGTCGCCGGCCGCCTTCGCACGGATCAGCGCGAGGTCGATGGTCCTGCCGTCGGGCTGGGCGTAGTCGAGAGGCACCTTGAGCTTCGTGCACTGCCAGGCATCGCCCGGGGCGGGGGATTCCGAGGTGCCCTTGCAGGCGCCCCAGTCCAGTCGCTGCGAGGTCAGCGACGAGGGCAGTCGCGGCGAGGCGCCGGAGGAGGGTGTCGTGGCCGACGAGCCGGAACGGTCCTGTCCTCCGGACGTGTTCTTGCCTTCACCGGAGGAGCCCCCGCTGCAGCCGGCCACCAGCAGAGCGGCGGCGGCGGCCGCCGTCCATCGTGCGAAACGTGTCATGCGCTCTCCCCCTCAGCAGTGATCCGCTCGAAGTCGCGGATCACATGCAGGCCATAGTAGGCGCCTGCGCCCGACCGCCGTCGGAGCCTGTGGATAACGCTTTGACCTGCTGTTTTCTAGGAGCAGATGGTTCCGGCGGAGGGCACGTTCCCCTGCAGCAGATAGCCGTCGACCGCGTTGTGCACGCACTTGTTCCCGCTGTCGTAGGCCCCGTGCCCCTGGCCCTTGTAGGTCAGCTGGACGCCCACCGACCGGCCCAGCGCGTCCGCCATCTTCTTCGCACCCTCGTAGGGTGTGGCCGGATCGCCGGTGTTGCCGACGACGAGGATCGGCGCCGATCCGGGCGCGCTCACGTCGGGGTGGTCGGCCGCGCCCGCCACCGGCCAGTCACTGCAGCTGACCATGCCCCAGGCCAGGTAGTCGCCGAACAGCGGCGAGGCCGACCGGAACTCAGGCAGCTTCGCCTCCACGTCGGCCGTGGTGTAGCGCGGCTTGTCGTCGGCGCAGTTGATGGAGACGTTGGCCGCGGTGATGTTGCTGTACTCGCCGTCCTCGTTGCGCCCGTTCATCGAGTCGGACAGCAGCATCAGCACCTTGCCGTCACCGTCGTACGCCTCCTCGAGGCCCTGCGTGAGGTACTCCCAGAAGTCCTTGGAGTACAGGGCCTGGGCGATGCCGCTGGTCGCCGCGGTCTGGGTGAGCTCACGGGGGAAGACGCCGGGAATCGGCTTGCGGTCGAGGTCCGCCAGCAGTTTCGCGATGCGGTCCTTGACGTCCTGCGGGGAGTCGCCGACCGGGCAGTCCTCCGTCTTCGAGGTGCAGTCCTCGGCGAAGTTGTCGAGCGCGAGCTGGAAACCCCTGGCCTGTCCCAAAGAGCCCTGTTCCGGCGTCTGCGTCGGGTCGACGACGGCGTCGAAGACGGCACGTCCCACCTTCCCGGGGAACAGGTGCGCGTACACGCCGCCCAGTTCGGTGCCGTACGAGATGCCGAAGTAGTACAGCTTGTCGTCGCCGAGCACCTGCCGCATCAGGTCCATGTCACGGGCCGCGTCGGTCGTCCGCACGTGCGGCAGGGTCCGGCCCGAGTTCTTCTCGCAGGCCGCGTTGAACTGCTTGGTGTTGTCGAGCAGCGCGGCGCGTTCCGCCGCGTCGTCCGGCGTCGCGTCCTGCTCGAAGTACTCGTCGAGCTGCTGGTCGTCCTCGCACTTCACGCCCGCGCTGCGGCCGACCCCGCGAGGGTCGAAACTCACCAGGTCGTAGCGGGTGCGCAGCTTCGCGTAGTCCTCGCCGAAGGCGGGCAGCGCGGTGATTCCGGAGCCGCCGGGGCCGCCGAAGTTGAAGACGAGCGAGCCGATGCGCTTGCTCCTGTCGCCGCTGGTCCCGGCCCGGATCAGGGCGATGCCGATCGTGTCGCCGGTGGGCTTGTCCCAGTCGAGTGGCGCCTTCATCGTGGCGCACTGCCACTTGGCGCCCCCCGGCAGCGGCGAGGGTGCGTTGCCGCCGCCCTCGGACGCGGACGGCGCGGGGCAGTCCTTCCAGCTCAGCTTCTGAACCGTCAGGTCCTCGTCCTTGGAGTCGTCGTCACTGCAGCCCGTCATCAGCGACGACAGCAGGAGGGCGGCGGTGGTGAGGGCAGCGGCGCGCAGTCGGGGCGGCTTCGGCATGATCCCATCCTGAGGTCGCGCCTGGCGGGACGCTCGGGGCGCGGGCCGTGCGGGTGAGGAGCGGCCGTGGGCGGTTCGACCGGATCACGTGGAGGCTCGTAGGGATCACCCGGGGGTCGTACGGATGCCCCGAGGGCTCGTGAGGACTGCCCGCGACAGGCTAGAGCGCGCCCTTGCGGGTCAGGTGGTTGAAGAACAGCCACCCCGGCAGCACCGGGAGCCAGAGCGTCAGGAGCCGGTACAGCAGTACCGCGGGTGCCGCGACCTCCTTGGGGAGCCCGACGGCGATCAGGCCGACCGTCAGCGTCGCCTCGACCGCGCCGACGCCACCCGGGGTCGGCGCCGCCGAGCCGAGCGCGTTGCCCGCCAGGAAGACGACGGCGACGCTGGCGAGGCTGAGGGTGGTCGTCTCCTCGTGGCCGAAGGCCCTGATCGACGCGTCCAGGCACATCACGAAGCAGGCGGTGAGGAGCAGCATGCCGCCGATGCCGGTGATCAGCTTCTGCGGCCGCTGGAGCACGTCGAGCATGCGCGGCACGACCCCGGCGAACAGCGACCTCACGCGCGTGGCGACGAATTTGCGCAGGAACGGCACCGAGGTGACCACGAGCACCAGGACCGCGACCGTCAGCAGACCGGCGATGACCGTACGGGACGGCGACAGGGAGGGGGTCTTCTCGGTGCCGGTGAGATATCCGAACGACAGCAGCATCAGGATGTGGCAGCCGAGCCCGAACAGCTGCGACGCGCCGACACTGGCCACCGCGAGCCCGGGACGGACCCCCGCGCGTTGCAGGAAGCGGGTGTTGAGGGCGACTCCGCCCACGGCCGCGGGCGCCACGATCTTCACGAACGAACCGGCGACCTGCGCTGCCACGGTCCGCATGAACGGCACCCGCTCCGGTACGAAACCGAGCAGGCTCATCGCCGCCGCGAAGTAGCTCAGCGCCGAGAACAGCACGGCCGCGGCGACCCAGCCCCACTCGGCGCTGTCGAAGAGGGTGCCGAACTCGATGTGGGTCAGCTGCGTGAGCAGGAAGTACGCGCCGATGGCGCCGGCGATGAAACTGATCAGCGTGCGTGGCCGGACGCGCTCGAGGCGGGCCGGCTCGACCGGCGCCTGCGGCCTGATCAGCAGCACCTGGTGGCGGATCTGGGTGAGCAGGTCCTCCTCGCGTGCCTCCTCCAGAGCGTCGTCGATCGCCCGCTTCTCCGCCCGCTGCTCGGCACGTACGGCCTTCTTGTCGGGCTTCTCCAGTACGGGCCCGGTGTGCTCGTGGGCCTCCTCGGTGCGGGCGAGCTTGTCCTGCCGGGAGGCGTCCAGGACCGCGTCGCGCTCGCGCTGGGCACGCTCACGGGCCAGCTTCCGCAGGGTCGCGCGCGTGGAGCGTGTCAGCGCGATGGGCTGGAGCAGCGGGAGGCAGTCCGCGACCGCGTCCGGGCCCAGCACACCGACCGCCGAGGCGACCGCCCGCTCGGCGCCTACGCGCAGCCCGAGCGTCGTCACCAGCTGCGCGATGTCCATGCGCAGCACCAGGTCACCGGCGGCGATCTCGCCGCCGCGCAGGTCGGTGAGGATCACCGTGCCGGAACGATCCACCAGGATGGCGTCGCCCGCGAGCCTGCGGTGCGCGATGCGCCGCGACTGGAGCGCCTGGACCTGATGCCAGGTGTCCCGCAGGAGGTCGTCCGTGATCATGTCGTCGGGCACCGAGTCGAGTGTGTGGCCGCCCGTGTGCTCGTAGACCAGCATCACCGCGTCGGGGCCGAGTTCGGAGGTCGCGATCAGCTTCGGCGCGTTGGCACCGGCCGCGATGGCCGCGTACGCGAGGAGCGCCTCCTGCTCCAGGGCCTGGCGCAGGGACTGCAGGCTGCGGCGCGTGGTGATGCCGCGCAGCGTCAGCCGGCGCCACACGCGGTAGAAGAAGCCCTGCGCCTGCTGTTCCCGGTCGACGACCGTGACGTCCAGGGGCGGGCCGTCCTCCAGGGTGACGAAGTAGCGCCGGCCACGGTCGCCGTTGTCCGTGGTGTCCGGCGCCTCGTCGCGGGCCGCGCTCACCGGGTGGAAACCGACGTGCCGCAGCCCCGCCATCAGCGTCCGGCCGGTCGGCCGCACGTTCGGCGAGCCGACCGCGTACAGCGTCCCGTAGGCGATCGTCCAGCCGATCAGCACGGTCAGGAGGATCGAGAACGGTGTCGTGTAGCCGGTGACCAGCATCGAGAAGGCGTCCAGGCACAGCACCACCCACAGCACGGCACGCCAGCGCGGCCGGCGGGACATGCCGACGGCCGTCATGTAGGCGATGACGGGCGCGAGGTAGCCGTGCACCGGGTCGGTGAGGGCGTGGACATCGCCGGGCGAGGGCTGGGTGAGCGCTTCCTGGATGGAATGCGGCGCGGCCTTGGCGACCCACAGGTCGGTGGCGAGCGTCACTCCGTGCGCGAGGACGGCGGCGAGCACACCGTCGGCGATGCGCAGACCGTCCCGCTTGATCAGCCGCTCGATCGCGAACGCGACCGGCACCAGGAGGATCGCGATGCTCGACACCAGGCCGGCGATCTTGATCAGCAGGTCGGGTGCCTGGCCGGTGCCCTTGTTGATGTCCTGTTCGAGCCCCGACGTGGTGCCGTGGGCGAACGCGGCGACGGCCAGCAGCAGCACGATCGCGAGGAACCCCACGAGGAGCCGCATCAGGTCCGAGGGGCGGTGCACGCGCGCGGGGAGCAGCGGTTCGTCGCCCTCGACCTCGTCGTTGTGCGGGTCCTCGGCGCAGTCGGCGCTCTGTCCGCTCACGTCGTCCGCAGCCAGGTTCGTGGGCGCTCGGTCGCCTGCCCGAGTGGTGTCCGGGCGCGACGACGACTCAGAGGTGCCCTCCGCGTCCTCGGGGTGCACACCCTGCTGTTTCATCGTCTCTTCTTGATCTCGTATCACCTGTCACCGCCCGCACGATGGTGGCATGCCCGGCCGGGACACGGGGGCAGGAGGGTGCAATACGGGGGGCGCACCGTCTGCCGGAAGCAGGTCCTCGGGGCGAGTGCTGCGCCCCGTGACCGCCGCGTCGCGTTGTCGGTGGGGTGGGGCAGGATGGGTCGGATGAGTGAGGAGAGCCTTCCGGCGGACGCCCTGCCGGAGTACGCGGAACGGGTGCTCGACGTGGCCGAGCTGATCCCGTCCGGGCACGTCATGACGTACGGGGACGTCGCCGAATGGCTGGACGAGGGCGGCCCGCGTCAGGTGGGCCGGGTGATGGCCCTGTACGGAGGGGCGGTCCCGTGGTGGCGCGTCATCCGCGCGGACGGGGTGCTGGTCCCCGGCCACGAACTGGAGGCGCTGAGCCACTACCGCGCGGAGGGCACGCCCCTGAAGGAAGCCGGCCGGACCTCCGAAGGTCATCTGCCGCGCGTCGACATGAGACGGGCCAGATGGGACGGGGGCGAGCGCGCGGAAGGTCACACCTGACAGCTTCCGCCATCGGACGGGCGAACGGGGAACCTGTGGCCCGTACGGGGGAAGTCGGGCACCCGCGCGGCATGCCGTACGTTCGAGCAGCGAGGGACGCGCGGGGCACGCGGCATGGGGGGGAAGCCCTCCTTCCACGGCGTCCACCGGCGTAGCGTCTTCCCGGGTGTCCACCGGTGTGGCACCGGCGACGCGCGTCTCCGTCACCCCGCTGTCACCCCCTCCCGCACGCGCCGGCCCTCGTACCGGACGCCCGACCACCCCTGAACGAGGGCGCTCAGCGCCCGCAGTGACCGAACGCACAACCACCAGGACCGGCGAACCACGTGAGCTCCTCCTCTTCCACCAGGCGCCTGTCGCACCACCAGGTGCGCCAGGGGACCCGTGGCGCCTACCGACTGGTGCGTACCCCGCCGGCCCGGCCGGATCCCCCTCGTCTGGACGCGGCGCAGCGCTCCGTGGTTGACCACACGGGGGGCCCGCTGCTCGTTCTGGCCGGCCCCGGCACGGGCAAGACGACCACGCTCGTCGAATCGGTGGCGGCACGCGTCGCCCGGGGCGGAGACCCGCAGCGCATCCTGGTGCTGACCTTCAGCCGCAAGGCGGCCGTCGAGCTGCGTGACCGCATGGCGCTGCGCATCGGAGCCGCGCGCGCCCCACGGGCGACCACGTTCCACTCGTACTGCTACGCCCTGGTCCGCGCCCATCAGGACAGCGACCTGTTCGCCGAGCCCCTGCGGCTGCTGTCCGGTCCCGAGCAGGACGTGGCGGTGCGTGAGCTGCTCGCGGGGCAGCCCGCCCTGGAGCGGCTCGGCCTCGCGCACGTGCGCTGGCCGGACGAACTGCGGGCCTGCCTGACCACCCGCGGTTTCGCGGACGAGGTCCGCGCGGTGCTGGCCCGCAGCCGCGAGCTGGGACTGAGCCCCGACGCCCTCGACGCGTTCGCCTCACGCATCGGCCGCCCGGACTGGCGGGCGGCGGCCGCCTTCCTCGCCGAGTACCTCGACGTGCTCGACATGCAGGGAGTGCTCGACTACGCCGAACTCGTCCACCGCGCGGTGCTGCTCGCCGGCCGGGCGGAGGTCGCCGAACGGCTGGCCGCCCAGTACGACGCGGTCTACGTGGACGAGTACCAGGACACCGACCCCGCACAGGTACGGCTGCTGCACGCCCTCGCGGGAGGCGGCCGCACCCTGGTGGCCTTCGGCGATCCCGACCAGTCGATCTACGCGTTCCGCGGTGCCGACGTGAACGGCATCCTGGAATTCCCGCACGCGTTCCCGCGCGTGGACGGAAGCCCGGCGCCGGTGGCGGTCCTCGGCACGTCCCGCCGCTCGGGCGCGGCCCTGCTCGGTGCCACGCGTCTGGTCACCCAGCGCATGCCGCTGACCCGCCTGCCTGCGGAGAAGGTCCGCGCCCACCGCGAGCTCACGCCGGTCCGCGGCGGAGGGCGCGTCGAGGTCTACACGTACCCGACACCGGGCACGGAGCTGGACAACATCGCGGACATCCTCCGCCGCGCGCATCTGGAGGACGGCGTTCCGTGGGGCGAGATGGCGGTCCTGGTGCGCGCGGGCTCCCGCACCATCCCCGCCGTCCGGCGCGCTCTCACGGCCGCGGGCGTCCCCCTGGACATCGACGGCGACGATCTGCCGCTGCGCCACGAACCGGCGGTGGCACCCCTGCTCGCGGCCCTGAGGGCGGTGGCGACGGCGGCGGCGGAAACGGTGGGCGTCGGCTCCGCGGACCCCACCGAGCCTGCGGATCCCGCGGAGCTGACGGACCCGAAGGCGCCCGCGCCGTCGACCCCGGCGGACTCCGGAACGGCCGCCTCCGGTCGGGTGGGAGCCTGGCTCGACACCGAGACCGCGCTCACCCTGCTCACCTCGCCCCTCGCCGGCATGGACGCCGCCGACCTGCGCCGCCTCGGCCGTGCCCTGCGTGAGGAGGAGCGCGCCGGAGGCAACCACGTGCCCCCGCCCTCCGACGAACTGCTGAGGCGTGCACTCGCCGAACCGGAACGGCTGGTGGCCCACGATCCGGCGTACGCCAGGGGCGCACAACGCCTGGGCGCGCTGCTGCGCAAGGCACGCGAACGACTCGCGGGCGGCGGCACGGCGGAGGAGGCCCTCTGGGACCTGTGGGAGGGCACACCGTGGCCGCAGCGCCTGGAGCGCTCGGCCCGGCGCGGCGGCGCGGCGGGGCGCAACGCCGACCGCGACCTCGACGCGGTGTGCGCGCTCTTCGCGACCGCGGCCCGGGCCGAGGAACGCATCGGTGGCCGCGGCGCCCTCAACTTCCTGGAGGAGATCGACGCCCAGGACATCGCCGCCGACACGCTCACCCGCCGGGCCGTGCGCCCCGACGCCGTGCGCCTGATGACCGCGCACCGCTCCAAGGGCCTGGAGTGGCGGCTCGTCGTGGTCGCCGGCGTCCAGGAGGGACTCTGGCCCGACCTGCGGCGGCGCGGCTCCCTGCTGGAGGCCGACCGCATCGGACGCGACGGCCTCGCCGAGCCCCTGACGCCCGGAGCGCTGCTCTCCGAGGAGCGCCGGCTGTTCTACGTGGCCGCCACGCGCGCGCGTGAACGCCTCGTCGTCACCGCGGTGAAGGCCCCGGCGGACGACGGGGACCAGCCCTCCCGCTTCCTCACCGAGCTCGGCGTCGAGCCCAAGGACGTGACGGGCCGCCCGCGCCGCCCCCTGTCCGTGGCCGCCCTGGTGGCCGAACTGCGGGCGACCACCGTCGACCCGCGCGTCTCCGACACCCTCCGGGAGGCCGCCGCCCGCCGCCTGGCGAGGCTCGCCGCGCTCGGCGACGAGGACGGCCGCCCCCTGGTGCCGTCCGCGCACCCCTACCGCTGGTGGGGCATGTACGAGCCGACCGAGAGCAAGGTGCCGCTGCGGGACCGCGACCACCCCGTCGTGCTGTCCGGAAGCGCCCTGGACCAGCTCGCCAACACCTGTGCCCTGCAGTGGTTCCTGGGCCGCGAGGTGAAGGCGGACGCCCCCGCGACGGCCGCCCAGGGATTCGGCAACGTGGTGCACGTCCTCGCCGACGAGGTGGCCTCCGGGCACACCCCCGCCGACCTCGACGTCCTCATGGAGCGGCTGGACTCCGTGTGGAACGCGCTCGCCTTCGACGCGCCCTGGAAGTCGTCGCAGGAGAAGGAACACGCGCGCGTGGCGCTCGAACGCTTCCTGAAGTGGCACGTCATGGACCGCACCGGCCGTACGCCGGTGGCCAGCGAGCAGGACTTCGACGTGACCCTCGAAGCGGGCTCCTACGAAGTGCGCATCCGCGGCTCCATGGACCGCGTCGAGACGGACTCCGAGGGCCGTGCCTACGTCGTGGACTTCAAGACCGGCAAGCAGGCACCGAGCGCCGCGGACGTGGCCCGCCACCCGCAGCTCGCCGTCTACCAGCTGGCCGTGAACCACGGGGCGGTCGACGAGGTCTTCGACGGCGTGCGTCCGGAGACCGGCGGCGCGGAACTCGTCCAGCTGCGACAGGGCGCCGCCAAGAAGAACGGCGGCGAGGCCTTCCCCAAGGTGCAGGCCCAGGAGCCGCTCGCGGGGGAGTGGGTCGGCGACCTCCTCGCCACCGCCGCGGGCAAGGTCCTCGACGAGCGGTTCACCCCGGCCGCCGGGCAGCACTGCACGCACTGCGCGTTCCGCGCGTCGTGCAGCGCGCGGCCGGAAGGCCGGCAGGTGATCGAGTGACCGCAACCGCTCAGCAGGCGGCCCAGGGATGTCGTGCCGGAGTGACCTGCCCCGGTGAGGTACCGCGCGCGGCGCCGGTACGTCGGACACGGGCCCGGGTGGCGTGCCGCACGGCGTCGGACCGACGCGGCCCCCGGGTGACCTGCCGCACGGCGTGGATACCGCCGGCGCGGCCCGAGTGACGTACCGCACCACGCGGCCCGGGTGACGTACCGCACCACGCGGCCCGGGTGACGTACCGCACCCCCCGAGCTGACCAGCACTTCTTCCGTCCCGTCGGCCGATGCGGTCCTCGCTGTCAGTGGGCGCCGCTAGCCTCTCAGACGTGCCAGCCCGTATCACCGACCCCGAGCAGCTCAAGGAGCTCCTGGGCATCCCGTTCACCCCGGAGCAGACGGCGTGCATCACCGCACCGCCCGCTCCGCAGGTGATCGTGGCCGGAGCCGGGTCGGGCAAGACCACGGTGATGGCGGCCCGCGTCGTATGGCTCGTCGGCACCGGCCAGGTCGCCCCGGAACAGGTGCTCGGCCTGACGTTCACCAACAAGGCGGCCGGTGAGCTCGCCGAGCGCGTCCGCAAGGCACTCATCAAGGCGGGTGTCACCGACCCCGACGTGATCGACCCGGACAACCCTCCCGGCGAACCCGTCATCTCCACGTACCACGCCTTCGCCGGCCGGTTGCTGACCGACCACGGTCTGCGCATCGGGCTGGAACCCACGGCACGCCTCCTCGCCGACGCCACCCGCTACCAGCTCGCCGCGCGGGTCCTCCGGGAGGCCCCGGGCCCCTACCCCGCCCTGACGCGTTCCTTCCCCGACCTGGTGAGCGACCTCCTCACGCTCGACTCCGAGCTCGCCGAACACCTCGTACGCCCCGAGGACCTGCGGGCGTACGACGCCGAGCTGCTGCGCTCGCTGGAGGACGCCAAGCTCACCAACGCCGACCTCCGCAAGGTCCCCGAGGCCGCCGCCGCCCGGCGGGAGCTCACCGAACTGGTGGGCCGCTACCGCACGGCCAAGCGCGAGCGCGACCTGCTCGACTTCGGTGACCAGATCGCCCTCTCGGCGACCCTGGCCCGCACCCGTCCGGAAGTCGGCGCGATCCTGCGCGACGAGTTCCGCGTGGTCCTGCTCGACGAGTACCAGGACACGTCGGTGGCTCAGCGTGTCCTGCTGGCCGGGCTGTTCGGCGGTGGCACCGGCCACCCGGTGACCGCGGTCGGCGACCCCTGCCAGGCGATCTACGGCTGGCGCGGCGCCTCCGTCGCCAACCTGGACGACTTCCCCGAACACTTCGCGCGCGCCGACGGCCGCTCCGCGACGCGTCAGTCGCTCAGCGAGAACCGCCGCAGCGGCGGCCGCCTCCTGGACCTCGCCAACGGCCTCGCGGAACCACTGCGCGCGATGCACGCGGGCGTGGAGGCCCTGCGCCCCGCCCCCGGAGCCGAGCGCGACGGCATGGTCCGCTGCGCGCTGCTGCGCACCCACGCCGAGGAGATGGCCTGGCTCGCCGACTCGATCGCCCACCTCGTACGCACCGGAAAGGCACCCGGCGAGATCGCCGTGCTGTGCCGCACGGCGACCGACTTCGCCGAGATCCAGGGCGCCCTCGTCGCCCGCGACATCCCGGTCGAGGTGGTGGGCCTCTCCGGTCTGCTGCACCTGCCCGAGGTGGCCGACCTGGTCGCCGTCTGCGAAGTCCTCCAGGACCCCGGCGCCAACGCCTCCCTCGTCCGCCTGCTCACCGGCCCGCGCTGGCGGATCGGCCCGCGCGACCTCGCGCTCCTGGGGCGGCGTGCCCGTCTGCTCGTGTCCCACGCGCGCGGGGACGACGACGACCCCGACCGCCGGCTGGCCGCCGCCGTCGAAGGAGTCGACCCCGCCGAGGTGATATCGCTCGCCGACGCCCTCGACACGTTCCTGGAGACGCCTTTCGGCGCCGAGGCCGAGGACGACGGGCTGCCGTTCTCGCCGGACGCCAGAGTGCGCTTCGCACGGCTCGCCGCCGAGCTGCGCGACCTGCGCCGCTCGCTGTCCGACCCCCTGATGGACGTCCTGCACCGCGTGCTCGCCGTCACCGGCCTCGAGGTCGAACTGTCGGCGTCCCCACACGCCCTGGCCGCCCGCCGCCGCGAGACCCTCTCCAACTTCCTGGACGTCGCCGCCTCCTTCGCGGCCGGTGACGGGGAGGCCACCCTGCTCGCCTTCCTCGGCTTCCTGCGGACGGCCGCGCAGTACGAGAAGGGCCTCGACAACGCCCTCCCGGGCGGCGAGAACACCGTCAAGGTGCTCACCGCCCACAAGTCCAAGGGCCTGGAGTGGGACGTCGTCGCCGTACCGGGCCTGGTCACCGGCACCTTCCCCAGCACCCCGGGCCGCGAGAAGTGGACCGCCCAGGGAAAGGTCCTGCCGCACGAGCTGCGCGGCGACGCCGACACCCTGCCCGACATCCATGCCTGGGACGCCCGGGCCATGAAGGCCTTCCACGAGGCCATGAAGGACCACCAGCACACCGAGGAACTGCGCCTCGGCTACGTCACGTTCACCCGCCCCCGCTCGCTGCTGCTGGGCTCCGGCCACTGGTGGGGGCCTTCGCAGAAGCGCCCGCGCGGTCCCTCGGACTTCCTGCGGGCCCTGTACGAGCACTGCGCGTCCGGGTACGGCGAGACGGAGGTCTGGGCCGACGAACCCGCGGAGGACGAGGAGAACCCCGCCCTGCACGAGGCCGCCGCGGACCACGCGTGGCCGCTCCCGCTGGACGACGTGGCGCTGGCCCGGCGGCGCGCAGCCGCGGAGACCGTCCTGGCCCACCTGGAGCGCGTCGCCTCCCATGACGACGCCCACCCGGGGACCGCGCGGCCCGGCGCCGTCCACGACCCCTCCTCGCACGACGCCCCGGACTGGCCACCGCCACCGGACGACGACGAGTTCCCCGACCCGGACAGGAACCACGACGGGGACCCCTTCACCTCCGAGGAGGCCGCCTCCGACTGGGACTCCTGGACCACGGACCGGCCTTCCGGGGCGCCCCACGCGCGCGCACCGCTCACCCACGAGCACGGACAGAAGGACGAGGGTGACCGGCCCGTCATCCCCCACGCGCGTGCCCACCCCGCCGGTCCCGACGACGGACTCGCGCCCTCGACCGCGCCCCTCACCCCGGAGGAAGCCCGCACCCTCGCCTCCTGGGACCGTGACCTGGAGGCCCTCACCGGCGAACTCCTGCGGGCCCGCGCGAGCGTCACCGACGTACCCCTGCCCGCGTCGCTGACGGCGTCGCAGCTGCTGCGCCTGGCCGCAGACCCGGACGGTTTCGCGCAGGAACTCGCCCGCCCCATGCCACGCCCGCCCCAGCCGGCCGCCCGCCGTGGCACCCGCTTCCACGCCTGGATCGAATCCCGCTTCGAAGCGCTGCGGCTGCCCATGCTGGAACCGGACGAGCTGCCCGGCAGCGAGGCCGAGATCGCCGACGAGCACGACCTGGAGGCCCTCAAGGAGGCCTTCGAACGCAGCGCGTACGCGCACCGCACCCCGTACCGCGTCGAAACCCCCTTCCAGCTGGCCATCGCCGGCCGCGTCGTGCGCGGTCGCATCGACGCCGTCTACCGGGAGGACGACGGCGACCGCACGACGTACGAGATCGTCGACTGGAAGACGAGCCGTACCCGCACCGCGGATCCCCTCCAGCTCGCCGTGTACCGGCTGGCCTGGGCCGAGCAGCAGGGCGTACCCCTCACCTCGGTCACGGCCACCTTCCTGTACGTCCGCAGCGGGGAGGCCGTCCGCCTCGACGGGCTCCCCGACCGGCCCGCACTGGAGCGGTTGCTCCTGGACGACCCCGCCGAGGACGCTCCGGAGGATCCGCCGGACGAGCGTGTCGGCGCGGCCCGATAGGCTCGTGGCCATGAGCAAGCCCGTTGACAGCGCTGTCAGCGCCGTCCGCACGTACATCGCCGCGCACCGCGCCGCCTTCCTCGACGACCTCGCGGAGTGGCTGCGGATCCCTTCGGTGTCGGCCCAGCCCGACCACGCCGCGGACGTGGCACGCAGCGCCGACTGGCTCGCCGCCGCACTCAGGGAGACCGGCTTTCCGACCAGCGAGGTCTGGGAGACGCCCGGAGCCCCCGCCGTCTTCGCCGAGTGGCCGTCCGCCGACCCGCAGGCACCCACGGTCCTCGTCTACGGGCACCACGACGTGCAGCCCGCGGCCCGCGAGGACGGCTGGGACACCGACCCGTTCGAACCGGTCGTCCGCGGGAACCGGCTCCACGCGCGGGGCGCGGCCGACGACAAGGGGCAGGTGCTCTTCCACACACTCGGGGTGCGCGCCCACCTCGCCGCCACGGGACGCACGACCCCCGCGGTGCACCTGAAGATGCTGATCGAGGGTGAGGAGGAGTCCGGCTCGCCGCACTTCCGCGCCCTCGTCGAGAAGCACGCGGACCGGCTCGCCGCGGACGCGGTGATCGTCTCCGACACCGGCATGTGGTCCGAGGACACCCCGACGGTGTGCACCGGCATGCGAGGTCTGGCCGAGTGTGAGATCGAGCTGTACGGGCCCCAGCAGGACATCCACTCCGGCTCCTTCGGCGGCGCCGTGCCGAATCCCGCCACCGAGGCCGCCCGCCTCGTCGCCGCGCTGCACGACGAGCACGCGCGCGTGGCCGTCCCCGGGTTCTACGACGGCATCGTCGAACTCACCGACCGTGAGCGGGAACTCTTCGCCGAACTGCCCTTCGACGAGCAGCGGTGGCTGCGTACGGCGAAGTCGGCGGCGACCCACGGAGAGGCCGGGCACACCACCCTGGAGCGCATCTGGGCCCGCCCGACCGCCGAGGTCAACGGCATCGGCGGCGGTTACCAGGGACCCGGCAGCAAGACGATCATCCCGTCCTCGGCCACGGTGAAGCTCTCCTTCCGGCTGGTCGCGGGACAGGACCCGGACCGCATCGAGAAGGCCGTACGCGCCTGGGCGGCCGGCCGGCTGCCCGCCGGGATCCGGCACGAGATCACGTTCGGCGCGGCGACCCGCCCCTGCCTGACGCCGCTCGACCACCCGGCTCTGCAGTCCGTCGTACGCGCCATGGGCCGCGCCTTCGAGCAGCCCGTCCGCTTCACCCGTGAGGGCGGCTCGGGGCCCGCCGCGGACCTTCAGGAAGTCCTGGGGGCGCCCGTCCTCTTCCTGGGCATCTCGGTCCCGTCCGACGGCTGGCACGCGCCCAACGAGAAGGTGGAACTCGATCTCCTGATGAAGGGCGTCGAAACCACCGCCCACCTGTGGGGCGACCTGGCCGAGAACTGGGGCGAGGCACACTGAGAAGGCCCGGCCACGTGCTGAAGAACGACGTCCGGACCCGTCCCGCCGCAGACCCTGCCGAACCGCCCGTCGAAATAACCGTTCCACCGGGGGAGTTGGAAGCACCCGTGACCACCTGGACCGACCGCACCGCCGACCGACCCATTTCGCTCACCGCACCGAGCGGCATCGACCGGGCGGCCCACCACCGCCTCGACGAGGCCTGGCTCGCGGCGGCGTGGAGCCACCCCACCACCCGCGCCTTCGTGGTCTCGGGCGGCCAGGTCCTCATCGACGAGACGGCGGACGGCACCACCGAACTCGTCATGACCCCGTCCTTCGAGGCCCCGCTCACCGAGGCGCACCGCTATTTCCTGGGCACCGACGACGACGGCGTGAGCTACTTCGCCCTGCAGAAGGACGCCCTGCCGGGCCGTATGGACCAGTCCGCGCGCCCGGCGGGGCTGCGCGAGGCGGGGCTGCTGCTGTCCCCCCGCGACGCGGGCCTGATGGTGCACGCGGTCGCCCTGGAGAACTGGCAGCGGCTGCACCGCTTCTGCTCGCGCTGCGGCGAGCGCACGGTCATCGCCGCCGCCGGTCACATCCGCCGCTGCCCGGCCTGCGGGGCCGAGCACTACCCGCGCACCGACCCGGCCGTGATCATGGCGGTCACGGACGACGACGACCGCATCCTCCTGGGCCGCCAGGTGCACTGGCCCGAGGGGCGCTTCTCCACGCTCGCGGGCTTCGTCGAGCCCGGCGAGTCCATCGAGACGTCGGTGCGCCGTGAGGTCTTCGAGGAGGCCGGTGTCACGGTCGGCGAGGTCGAGTACGTCGCCAGCCAGCCCTGGCCCTTCCCCTCCAGCCTGATGCTGGGCTTCATGGCCCGCGCCACGTCGGCGGAGATCAATGTCGACGGCGAGGAGATCGAAGAGGCGCGCTGGTTCTCCCGCGAGGACCTGCGGGCCGCCTTCGAGTCCGGTGAGGTGCTGCCTCCGTACGGCATCTCGATCGCCGCCCGGCTGATCGAGCTCTGGTACGGCAAGCCGCTGCCCCGCCCGGGCGGCTCGGCGCTCTGAGGTCGGCCGCGCCGGCGGAGGTCCGCCGCGCCGCGGAGGTCCACCGCGCCGCGCGCGCCGGGCACGGCAGCTGTCGGCCACCGCGGGGCGCGGGATGGGCTTGGAAGCCGCCAGCCACCGCGGGGCGCGGGTCTGGCACGAAAACGCCCGCCCATTGCACCGCGCGGGCGGGGCACGGAAGCCGTCGGGCGGCACGTACGAGGGACGGCGGTCCCCGGACCGGCCGCGGCCGTCGGGCCGCGGGCCGGCCCCGCTCGGACTACGCGCTGATCTTCTGCTTGACCTGCGCCAGCGAAGGGTTCGTCAGGGTCGAGCCGTCGGGGAAGAGGACGGTCGGAACCGTCTGGTTTCCGCCATTCGCCTTCTCCACGAACGCCGCGGAATCCGGGTCGTGCTCGATGTTGACCTCGTTGTACGAGATGCCCTCCCGGTCCATCTGGCTCTTGAGCCGACGGCAGTAGCCGCACCACGTGGTGCTGTACATCGTCACAGTGCCCGACATCTTCGTTGTGCTCCTTCGCGGCAGGGTGCGGTTCGCAGTGAGTGGAACGTACGTGACCCGGCCGCCATTCCCGCCCGCGGGTCTCGCGGGCCTCGCGGGCGGCGCGTTGCCCCTTGGACGGCGGGGGTCCCGCACTACGTCGGACCGCCGGACCGCGAGACCGCTGTGACGCCTGCCGCATTAGTACGACTACGAGTGCCCCCCTGTGGACAACCGGCTCATCCGTCTCCGGCGACCTGGCAGCATGGCGGTGTGACAGCAGCAACGCACTCCACCCTCTTCCCGCAGGTACCGGACACGGCCGACGCGGTGCTCGACGGGCTCGACCCCGAGCAGCGCGAGGTGGCCACCGCCCTGCACGGTCCGGTGTGCGTGCTGGCCGGCGCCGGCACGGGCAAGACGCGGGCGATCACCCACCGCATCGCCTACGGGGTGCGCGCGGGGATCCTCCAGCCCCCCAGCGTGCTGGCCGTCACCTTCACCAACCGCGCCGCGGGAGAGATGCGCGGCCGCCTCCGTCAGCTCGGCGCCTCCGGCGTCCAGGCCCGCACCTTCCACTCGGCGGCCCTGCGTCAGCTGCAGTACTTCTGGCCGAAAGCCGTCGGTGGCAGCATGCCCCGTCTCATCGACCGGAAGGTCCAGCTCGTCGCGGACGCGGCGGCTGCCTGCCGCATCCGTCTCGACCGGGGCGAGCTGCGGGACGTGACCGCGGAGATCGAGTGGTCCAAGGTCACCCAGACCGTCCCCGGCGACTATGCGGCCGCGTCCGCCAAGGCCGGCCGGGAAACCCCGCGCGACCCCGCGGAGATCGCCCAGCTCTACTCCACCTACGAGGACCTCAAGCGCGACCGCGCCGTCATCGACTTCGAGGACGTCCTGCTGCTGACCGTCGCCATCCTGCAGGACCGGCACGACATCGCCGAACAGGTCCGCTCCCAGTACCAGCACTTCGTGGTCGACGAGTACCAGGACGTCAGCCCGCTCCAGCAGCGCCTCCTGGAGCTGTGGCTCGGCGAGCGCGACAGCCTCTGCGTCGTCGGTGACGCCAGCCAGACGATCTACTCCTTCACCGGCGCGACCCCCGACCACCTGCTCGACTTCCGCACCCGCCACCCGCAGGCCACGGTCGTCAAGCTCGTCCGTGACTACCGCTCCTCGCCCCAGGTCGTCCGTCTCGCGAACGGACTGCTCGCGCAGGCCCGTGGCCGCGCGGCCGATCACCGGCTGGAGCTGATCTCCCAGCGCGGCCCCGGCCCCGAACCCGTCTACGCCGAGTACACGGACGAGCCCGCCGAGGCCGAGGGCGCGGCCCGCCGCATCCGCGAACTGATCGCCTCCGGGGTCCCGGCGGCGGAGATCGCCGTCCTCTTCCGCACGAACTCCCAGTCCGAGATCTACGAACAGGCCCTCGCCGACGCCGGAGTGCCCTACCAGCTGCGTGGTGCCGAGCGCTTCTTCGACCGCCCGGAGGTGCGCAAGGCAGGAGTCGCCCTGCGCGGCGCGGCCCGCTTCGGAGGCAACGACTCCCTCCTGGACGACGTCGTCGACCTGCCCTCGCAGGTCCGCGCGGTCCTCTCGGGCGAGGGCTGGACCAGCAGACCGCCCGCCGGATCCGGAGCGGTCAGAGAGCGCTGGGAATCGCTGGCCGCCCTGGTGAATCTCGCGCAGGACTTCGCCGCGGCCAAGCCCGACGCCACCCTGAGCGACCTGGTGGCGGAGCTCGACGAGCGCGCCGGTTCCCAGCACGCTCCGACCGTCCAGGGCGTCACCCTCGCCTCGCTGCACTCCGCCAAGGGTCTGGAGTGGGACGTCGTCTTCCTGGTCGGTGTCGCCGAGGGCATGATGCCGATCACCTACGCCAAGACGGATGAACAGATCGAGGAGGAGCGCCGCCTCCTCTACGTCGGCGTCACGCGCTCCAGAGAGCGGCTGTTCGTCTCCTGGGCGCTGTCCCGCTCACCCGGCGGCCGTGCGAACCGCCGACCGAGCCGTTTCCTCGACGGGCTGCGCCCCGGCTCCGTCGCCACCGCGGGCCGCAGCGGGGCAGCCGGAGCGGGAGGTGTCGAACGCGGCGTCGGGAGCGCCGGCGGAAGTGCGGTGCGGCGCACCAGCCGCACCCCGGCCCGGTGCCGGGTCTGCGGCCGCACGCTCACGGACGCCGGTGAGATGAAGCTGATGCGCTGCGAGGACTGCCCCTCGGACATGGACGAAGGTCTCTACGAGCGGCTGCGGGACTGGCGGGCGGTCCAGGCGCAGCGCAGTGGGCAGCCGGCCTTCTGCGTCTTCACCGACAAGACGCTGATGGCCATCGCCGAGTCGGTGCCCGACGACGAGGGCGTGCTGGCGCGGATCCCCGGCGTCGGAGTGCGCAAGCTCAACCGCTTCGGAGCCGACGTTCTGGCCATCTGCGCAGGTCGCGAACCCGCAGGGGGCAACGAAGTTGATTGATTCAAACTCGTCGAGAAAATAGTTTGCGCATGCCCCAGCGCTCCCCATAGGTTCTTAACACGGAAACGGCGGCCTTCTCCGAGGCCCTGGTTCCGTGCTGTACTTAACAACCGTCGGACCGGTTCATCCCGGTCCCTCTAGACGCCGAGAGGAGGCGATTCCAGTGATCAGCATCAACTTCAGCTCCGCCAGCACCGCCAAAATGACCGATCGCTCGGTCGTCTCCGCTTGCACGCTCGGCGCCCCGAACCTGGGCACCGGTCTGTCCGGCATCTCCGCCGTCCGTCCGGCGTCCGTCGTTTCTCTCGCGGGTCTTCCCATCCGTGAGCGCAATGAGCGACCGATCCAGGCACTGGAAGCAGTAACGGCACAGGTGCGGACCTATGCCTTTGCGGCGGCCGGTGCCGGATCCCTGGAGCAGACGAAGCAGCACCACACGATGTGGGCCTTCCGTGGGCCTGAACCCTGGAGTGATCCAGCCTGATCTCGATCAGGCCGGCGCCTTCAGGGCCGCGGAACCCCACCCGGGATCCGCGGCCCTTCTGTTTGTCCCCGACCGGGGACAGCCGGAGCCAAGGGGCCTCGGGACAAGAAAAGACCCCGGTACCAAGCCGCCAACCGGCCAACCGGCCGGCACGACCAGACGAGGAAAACAAACCGTGCAACTCGAAGCGCACGCCCCGTCCGTACCGCCTTCCGAGACCATCGCCCCGCCCGGCCCCACCGAGGACTCCACCGTGACTCCGCTCACCGCGCTCACCGCGCTCGACGACGCCATCGAGAACCTCGGCGTGCCCGTCCCCTGCCGCTCCTACGACCCGGAGGTCTTCTTCGCCGAGTCGCCGGCCGATGTCGAGTACGCCAAGTCGCTCTGCCGCACCTGCCCGCTGATCGAGGCCTGCCTCGCCGGGGCGAAGGAGCGGCGTGAGCCCTGGGGTGTCTGGGGTGGCGAGCTCTTCGTCCAGGGTGTCGTTGTGGCCCGCAAGCGGCCGCGTGGCCGTCCGCGCAAGAACCCGGTCACAGCATGAACACCGTAGGAACGATCGATCGCCCCCTCACGAACGACCCCAAGAAGCAGGCCCCGATGACGCCGTCCACCACCGAGCCCGCCGGCTCCGCGACTCCAGACTTCTCCACCACCGGTGCGCACGACTCGCGCCAGAACAGGACCCGAGAGATGCAACTCATCCCAGAAGCCATGGCTCGTGCGCATATGCACGAGCGGCTGCACGAAGCCGAGCGGGAACGGCAGGCCGTGCACCTGGCCACCGCCCGGCGGATGCAGCGCCGTGCGGAGCGCGCCTCGATGCGCGCCCGCCGGGCGCTGGCCATGGCCGTCATGCAGTGACCGCGAACGGTCGCGGGCAGTAGACACCACCTCAGAGCGGGGGCCGGTCCGGACGGACCGGCCCCCGCGGTGCGTGAGGTACCGAAGTGCTTGGCGCGGGGATATCGTCGCCGGGTGACGAGTCTTTCCGGGGACAGTGACGACAGCGCCTCCGCGAAGCCCGCCGAGACGGCCGAGCCCGTGATCATCGTGTGCGCCCGCTGCGGCACCTCCGCCGAAGGGCCACCGCTCACCTGGACGCGCTCCGTGGAGAACGGCACCCCCCACTACCTCTGCGACGGGTGCGTCCGAGCCAACCTCCGGGCGATCGAGGGC
This sequence comes from Streptomyces sp. NPDC005551, assembly GCF_042871785.1. Lineage (NCBI taxonomy): Bacteria > Bacillati > Actinomycetota > Actinomycetes > Kitasatosporales > Streptomycetaceae > Streptomyces > Streptomyces sp. NPDC005551. Next base: position 256,264 of record NZ_JBIAJE010000006.1, read on the forward strand.
CGCCTGGACCCGGCCTGGTGGTAGGTCCTTTCACGCCTCCGCGGCTGCCTCCTCCAGCAACTCGTCCGGCGTGTCCTCCTCGGGGAGGAAACCGGGCAGCCACTCCTCCAGTTCGTCCCTGAGCCGCACCGTCGCACCCAACTGGCACAGGACGCCGATGGTGCTGAGGGTGACCCGGTGGATCAGCAGGTACGACGGCGGCAGATTGAGCTGCCTGCCGAGCTGGTGGGCGGGCGACCGGGGGTCGGCGATGCGCGCGGCCTGGCTGCGCATCCAGCCGCGGGTGAAGGTGAACTCGTCCGCCTGGGCCGGTTCGATGATCGGGAGCAGGTAGTCGAGGACCGCGTCGGGGTCCAGCTCTATGGACTCCTTGACGAAGCCCTCCGTGCACAGAAGTCCGTAGACCGCCTCGGCTTCTCCGTCGATGGTCATGCGCAGGGAGCTGCCGATGGTCGGGGGCAGACCGCCCGGCAGCCGGTCGACGGTGCCGAAGTCGAGGACGCCCAGCCGCCAGCCCGCCTTCTCGTCCGGCAGGAGACGGAAGTTGCCCGGGTGCGGGTCGGCGTGCAGCAGGCCGGTGCGGGCGGGGCCCGAGAACAAGAAACGGGCCAGCAGCTGACCGGCCCGGTCACGCTGCTCCCTCGTGCCGTCGGCGATCACCTCCGAGAGCGGTGTCCCGTCGATCCACTCCGTCACCAGCACCTGCTCGCACTGGTGGACGACGGCGGGGACCACCACATCCGGGTCGTCGGCGAACTCCTCCGCGTGGGCCGTCTGGGCCTGGGCCTCCAGGCCGTAGTCGAGCTCCTCCGAGACCCGGTCGCGCAGTTCGGTGATCAGCGGCTTGATGTCCATCCCGGGAATCAGCGGACCCAACAGGCGCGCGAAACGGCTGAGTTGGGTGAGGTCCGACAGGAGGGCCTCTCCCGCGCCCGGGTACTGCACCTTGACCGCGACCTCGCGCCCGTCGTGCCACACCGCCCGGTGCACCTGGCCGATCGAGGCCGCCGCCGAGGGCTTGTCCTCGAATTCCCGGAAGAGCTCCTGCCAGTCCTCGCCGAGCCGCTTCTCCAGCACGGAGTGCACGGTCCGGGTCGGCATCGGAGGCGCGGCCTCCTGCAGCTTGGTGAGCGCCGCGCGGTAGGGCCCCGCGACCTCCTCGGGCAGCGCGGACTCGAAGACGGACAGGGCCTGCCCGAACTTCATCGCCCCGCCCTTCAGCTCACCGAGCACCTTGAACAGCTGCTCCGCCGTGCGCTGCTGGAGTTCGCGGCCGACGATCTCCGCCGACTTCCCGCCGATGCGTTTGCCCAGCCCCCAGGTCGCCCGCCCGGCGAAGCCGAGCGGGAGCGCGGCGAGCTTGGCGGTCCGGGTGACCGCCTTGCGCGGAAGATCAGACATGCGCCCTCCAAGTCCCAGACAGCCGCGCGGCGTGCGCCTCGTGGCGTGACCCCGCCGGCGGCTGTTGCTCCGCCATTGTCTCGTGCGGTCCCCTGTCCTCCGGGGTGTGTTCTTCGTTACCTCTCCCCGCCGCCCCGCACGGACACGCGGGGTGCGGCCACACCGGCCGTGCGTGCCAGGTCAGGGTCGGCACCGAGGCCTCCCAGCGCGTCCCGGCGCCGACGGGCGGCATTCCGTCGAGGAAAGCGAGCGCGTGGCCGGCGGCCAGCCCGGCGACGGCAGTCGCGAGGGCGAGGTCGCAGGCCTGGGCCTGCCGACGGCCGCCCGACCGCCACTGGGCGACCAGTCGTGGCCACGTCTGGTCCCGGTCGGTGCGGGCCCGGTCGAGACAGCCCGCGCATCCGGTCTCGCCGGGCAGTACCAGAGGGCCCACCACACCCGTCCCCTCCACGACTCCGGCATAGAGGTGCGGAGTCCCGGAGACGATCAGCGGTTCGACGGCGGCCGGGTCGGGCGCGTGGACGGCCAGTCCGTCCCGGGGCGCGAGGATCACCAGCGACCAGCCGGACTCGTCCGGCGGGACTGCCGTCCGGCCCGCCGGGGCGCAGGTCCGCCCGGCCGGCTCCGAGGAAGGCGGCGTCCGGTCCTCCGCTGGATGCGGTGCGGGTTCCCGCCGGTGGCGCGGGCGCCGGTCGGGGGCCGCTTTCCGCACCGCCCGCCGGGCGGCGTCCTCCCTCCGCTCGCCGACGCACTCGGCGGACAGCCCTCCGGGAGCGACATCACCCGGCTCCACCCGGCCGCCGTCACGGACGTGGACCTCGCCCACCCCCGCGCCCGCCAGCAGCGCGGCCAGCACGACGCCCACCCGGCCCGCACCCCGGACCTGCACCCGCAGGGAGCGGCGGGCGGCCAGGCGCTCGATCGCCTCGCCCGGCGCGGAAGTGGCCAGGGAGAGGGAGGCGAGGTCCGGCCGGAGCCGGTCGAGGACCGCCTGCTTCCCACGGAGGGCGTCGGCCGCGGGACCGCCGCCCGTCGCGTCGTCCAGCAGACCGGAGCGGGCCAGCCGCTCGACCAGGCCGTCGACATGACCGTCCGGCAGACCCATCCGGCGTCCCTCGTCGCGCAGCAGCGGCAGTCCGCGCGTGCCGTCCAGCAGGGTCAGGAAACTGCCCGTCGCCGTGTCCACCGGGCCCAGCACTATCGCGTGCGCCGGTGCCATGCCGAACTGCACGGTGTTGAGATCCCGCCAGCCGCGCCGCAGCGCGGGTTTCACCATCGGATGCATGACCGGCCCCCGTAACTCTCGGATGGTCCCCGTGCGTCGGCGGACAGCGGCCCAGCTCCGCCGACGACTGCCAGCATGCCCGCCCCGCCTGCCGCGGTGCCGAAAGTTGTCCACAGGCTGCCGCATTCGTCGTACGAATCCAGCGCACGGAGTGCGGATCGCCACGGAACCGTCCCGGAGGCGGGACTTTCACCCTGCGCAACGGGTAACGTCGGGGCGTGCCCGCCGACCCACTGCACCGCGCCGGAAAGCCACAGCGCAGCACGACGAGCCTGCCGCCGGGCGGCACGGGGGCGACCGCGATCGAGGTCCGCAGGAGTGCTCGCCGACGCAGAACGGTCTCCGCGTACCGCGAGGGCGATCGCACCGTCGTGCTCATCCCCGCCCGGATGTCCGAGGCGGAGGAGCAGCGCTGGGTGAGCGTCATGCTCGACAAGCTGGCCGCGCAGGAGAGCAAGCGGAAACTCGGTGACCGGGAGCTGTCCGAGCGCGCTGCGCGGCTCTCCGGACTGTACTTCGACGGCCGTGCCCGTCCCACGTCGGTCCGCTGGGTCACCAATCAGAACACGCGCTGGGGCTCCTGCACCCCCTCCGAGGGCAGCATCCGGCTCTCGCACCGGCTGCAGGGCATGCCGGAATACGTCGTCGACTACGTCCTGGTCCACGAGCTCGCGCATCTTCTCGTACCCGGCCACGGGCCCCGTTTCTGGCGGCTCCTCGAGGCGTATCCCCGCACCGAGCGGGCCCGCGGCTATCTCGAAGGAGTGGTCGCCGCCGACCGGCTGCCCCACCGGCCCGCCGTGGCCGACGACTGAGGACCCCCGTCCCCGGCGGCCGGAGCGAAGCCCGGGCAGGGATTGTGTACCGGGTCTGTACCGGCTTCGTCCGCTGTCGGAGTTTGCCGTTAGCCTGACGCGACGTACTTGCATTCGGGATGGGGGACGGTCGTTACGCATGGCCAGGGAATTCCAGCGCGGCCACAAGGCCAAGATCAGTGACCTCACCGCGGGCACCGATCTGTACGTAGGCGTGCAGATCACCGGCCCCGGGCTGACCTTCGACATCAGCTGCTTCGGTCTGGACGCCGACGAGCGGCTGTCGGACGACCGGTACTTCGTCTTCTTCAACCAGCCGAAGTCCCCCGAGGAGTCCATCCAGCTCCTCGGCGCCCAGGCGGGTGACACGGAGTCCTTCCGCGTCACCCTCGACAGGATCCCGCCGCAGATCCACAAGCTGTCGTTCACGGCGACGCTCGACGGTGCCGGGCAGATGTCGCAGATCGCTCCGGGATACCTCCGCATCGTCGCCGGCGGCGAGGAGGTGGCCCGGTACGCGTTCAGCGGCGCCGAGTTCTCCACGGAACGTGCCGTCATGCTGGGCGACTTCTACCTCAAGGACGTATGGCGGTTCGCAGCCGTCGGACAGGGCTTCGACGGCGGACTCGACGCACTGCTGAAGAACTTCGGCGGCGAGGTCGCCGACGCGGAGCCCGCGGCCCCGCAGCAGCCGCAGACCGGCGCCTCCCCGTCCTTCGCACCGCCCGCCCAGGGGACCGCGCCGCCCGCCTTCGGTGCCCCCGCCCCCGCGCCGCAACCCGCCGCGCAGGGCTTCGCACCGCCGGCGGGAGCCACGCCGCCGCCCGCCCCGGCACCCGCGGTGCACGCCGCGCCGACCATTATCGCGCCGCTCACGCCGCCCGGTGGCACCGTGCCGCCGCCCGGACCCGCGCCGTACGCGCAGCCGCCCGGCCAGCCCGGTCCGCCGCCCGGCTACGGACAGCAGCCGCCCGGGCAGAGCGCCCCGATGCCGCCCGGCTACGGGCAGGCCCCGAGCGCGCCCCCCGGTTACGGCCAGCAGGCCCCGCCCCCCGGTTACGGCCAGCAGGCCCCGCCTCCCGGTTACGGGCAGCAGCCTCCGTACGGACAGGTCCCCGGCCAGACCGGTGCGCCCGCGTCCTACGGTGCTCCTCAGGGCGCCCCGCAGGGCGGCGCCGGTGTGGCCGCCGCGCTCCAGGCCTTCAAGGAGACGCCCACCGGCCAGCGGTGGACGCAGCAGAACAAGAAGCTGGTCCGGGTCGACCTCGGCGCCGGCGGGGACCAGGCCGTCCTCGCCCGGCAGGGCAGCATGGTGCTCTACCAGGGCAAGGTCGACTTCAGCTACAAGGGAGCGGGCTTCGCCGGACGGATCGTGGGCAACGCGACCGGCCAGGAGATGCAGCTCATGCGCTGTTCCGGCCGGGGCCAGGTCTTCCTGGCCGACAACTCGACGATGCTCCACCCCATCGAACTCCAGGGTGACGGGATCTGTGTGTCCGCGGAGAACGTCCTCGCCTTCGACGAGACGCTCCAGTACGAGGTGCGCCGCGTCGAAGGGCACGGCATCCCCGGGGGCGCGCTGTTCACGATGCAGTTCCAGGGGACCGGCACGATCGTGGTGAAGACCCACGGCGCGCCCGTCGTGCTGCCGGTCACGCCCACCACGTTCGCCGACTGCAACGCGGTCGTGGCCTGGTCGGCGGCCTCCCAGGTGATCGTCTCCAGCCAGGTGCGGATGCGCCGCAACGCCTATCCGGGCGACACCGGCGAGAGCGTGAACCTGCAGTTCCGGGGCGCGCCCGGCAATTTCATCGTCGTCCAGCCGTACGAGGTCTGAGGGAGCCCGTCATGAATCAGCCATTCGCGGGCTTCGCCCCGGCACCCGTCACCGCCCGCATGGAGAACCACGGCAATCACATGCTGAAGGTCGCCATGCAGACCGGAAACGACCTCCTCGCGCGCGTGGGGTCGATGGTCGCCTACGAGGGGTTCGTCCAGTACGAGCCCAATCCGCCGGCCGTACGCCAGATCGCGCGCGACTGGATGACCGGCGAGGGCGCGCCCCTCATGAAGTGCTCCGGTGACGGCCTGCTCTATCTCGCCGACTACGGCGCCAACGTGGTCGTCATCAACCTCAACGGGGACGCGATCTCCGTCAACGCCACCAACCTGCTCGCCTTCGACGCGCACCTCACCTGGGGTGTCGAGCGCGTCAAGGGGCTCGCCAAGTTCGCGGGGCAGGGGCTGTGGAACACCAAGATCTCCGGCCAGGGCTGGGTGGCGCTGACCTCCCGGGGCAAGCCGATCGTCGTGGACTGCGGCGGCGGCGAGGACGAGACGTACGTCGACCCGGACGCGCTCGTCGCCTGGTCCCCGAACCTGAAGGTCAAGGGCAAGCGCAGCTTCAAGGCGCAGTCCCTGCTCGGGCGGGGCAGCGGCGAGGCGTACCAGATGGCGTTCTCCGGGCAGGGCATCGTCGTCGTCCAGCCCAGCGAGGACAGCACCGACCGCCTCCGGATCCGGGGCTGAGGGGGAACAGGACACCATGCAGAGCCCGCTTTTCGGCTACAACGAACAGCAGTCCCAGGACCGCTACAGCCTGCAGAACTCGCAGATGCTGCGCGTCGCTCTGGAGGGCCACGACGACATCCTGGCCCGCAAGGGCACCATGGTCGCCTACCAGGGGCTCGTCGAGTTCGACGCCGAGTACCAGAACAACGGCCAGCGCCGTTCGCGTGCGGTGACCGGTGAGGGCCTGGACCTGATGCGCTGCCACGGGCAGGGGACGGTCTATCTCGCGAACCTGGCCCAGCACGTGCACGTGGTCGACATCGACCAGGACGGTCTCACCGTCGACAGCAGTTACGTCCTCGCGATGGACTCCTCGCTGCACCACGAGGTCATCGCCGTGGACAGCCAGTACGGCATCTCGGGATCCGGCAAGTACCAGCTGAACATCACGGGCCGGGGCAAGGTAGCCCTGATGACGTCCGGGATGCCGCTGATGATGCAGGTCACGCCGGACAAGTACGTCAACTGCGACGCGGACGCGATCGTCGCCTGGTCGACCGCGCTCCGGGTGCAGATGCAGGCGCAGACGCACTCCTCCGGGGTGTGGCGGCGCCGTGGCAGCACCGGTGAGGGCTGGGAGCTCAGCTTCATGGGCCAGGGGTACATCCTCGTCCAGCCGAGCGAGCTGCTGCCGCCGCAGAACGCCCAGATCGGCCAGGGCGTGCGCGCGCAGTACGGCATGGGCCAGCAGGGCGCCCACGCGCAGAACCAGGGCAACGCCTGGAGCTGAGACGTGCCTCCGCAAAGGCATGGGTGAGGGGCGGTCGCCATGGCGACCGCCCCTCACCCGTCCGCCGGGACGCCTTCAGAGCCGAGCCCGGGTGGCTTCCACCAGACGGACGACCGACGCGTCCGCAACGCCCGCGACCTCGTCGTACGAGAACCAGCGCAGGTCCAGTGACTCGTCGCTGATCTCCTGCACGGCGCCCGGCTGCGCGAGGACCGCGTACTGGACGTCGAAGTGGCAGTGGCACGGAGGCGGGATCGGATGCCGGTCCAGGCGCACCGGTCCGCCCGGCAGCAGGGTCAGGCCCGCGATGCCGGACTCCTCCGTGGCCTCGCGCAGTGCGGCCGCCGCGAGCGTGGTGTCCGCGGGTTCGCAGTGGCCGCCCATCTGGAGCCACATGCGCAGCTTCCGGTGCAGGGTCAGCAGCACGCGGCCGTGCCCGGGGTCGACCACCAGGGCGCTCGCCGTGAGGTGCCCGGCCGTGCACGCCTTCCACAGGCCGTCCGGGTGGGCCTCCAGATGGTCCAGATAGGCCTGGCGCAACTCTTCCTGGTCCTCGTACTCCTTCAGTACGAGGACCGCGTCGTCGTGGAGGGTCACTCGGTGCCGTCGTCCTTGCCCTTGTTCTCGTCCCCGGCCTTTTTCTCGTCCTCGGCCGTGGTGTCCGGGGCCTGTGCCGCCTCGTGCTTCCCGAGGTCCGGCTTCGCGGGGCCGTCCGCCGCCTCGCCGAGCATCTTGTCGAGCTCGGAGAAGTCCAGCTGCTCGCGGTGTACGAAGCCGTCCGGGTCGTCCAGGTCGGACGAGGTCGGGAGCATGTCCGGGTGGGCCCACAGACCGTCCCGGCCGTCGACACCGCGGGCGTCGGAGAGGGAGGCCCACAGCCGCGAGGCGTCCCGCAGCCGGCGCGGCCGCAGCTCGAGCCCGATCAGGGTCGCGAACGTCTGTTCGGCAGGGCCGCCCGAGGCCCGGCGGCGGCGCAGCGTCTCGCGCAGCGCGTCGGCGGACGACAGCCGCGGCTTGGCCGCCGCGTGCACGACCGCGTCGACCCAGCCCTCGACGAGCGCGAGGGCCGTCTCCAGGCGGGCGAGAGCGGCCTTCTGCTCCGGGGTGTCCTCCGGCTGGAACATGCCCTGCTGGAGGGCGTCCTGGAGCTGCTCCGGATTCTGCGGGTCGAACTGGCCGACCACGTCCTCCAGCTTGGCGGTGTCGACCTTGATCCCGCGCGCATAGCCTTCGACCGCGCCGAACAGGTGCGAGCGCAGCCACGGCACGTGCGCGAAGAGGCGCTGGTGGGCGGCCTCGCGCAGCGCGAGATAGAGCCGTACCTCCTCCTGGGGGATGCCCAGGTCCTTGCCGAACGCCTCGATGTTCAGCGGAAGCAGGGCGGCCTTTCCGGCCGGACCGAGCGGCAGGCCGATGTCGGTGGAGCCGACGACCTCGCCCGCGAGCACGCCCACGGCCTGCCCGATCTGCGTGCCGAACATGGCGCCGCCCATGGAGCGCATCATGCCGATCAGCGGGCCCGCCATGGCCTGCATCTCCTCGGGCAGCACGTCGCCCATGGCCGCGCCGACGCGCTCGGCGACCGGATCGACCAGTTCCTTCCAGACCGGGAGGGTCGCCTCGACCCACTCCGCGCGGCTCCAGGCCACGGCGGATCCGGCCCCGGACGGCAGGGACGTCGCGTCGTCCAGCCAGTGGTCGGCCAGCCGGACGGCCTCCTGGACCGCCGAACGCTCGGCGGGGCCGACGCTCGCGTCCTTGGTGCCGTCCGACGTGCCCTGGGCGACCGTCTGGCGGGCGATCTGCTTGGCCATGTCCCAGTTCACCGGGCCGCCCTCGTACGAGAGCATCTGGCCCAGCTGCTGGAACGCGGCGCCCAGGTCGTTGGGGTTCAGGGAACCGAACATCGCGGCGAGCGGATTGTCGGCGCCGGGACCGCCGGCGCCGGGGAACCCGAAGCCGAACGGGTTGGCCGGTCCCTGCCCACCGCCGCTCTCCTGGTCCTTCTTCTTGCCCTCGTCGCCGTTCTCCGGCTCCTCCGGCGGAAGGCCGAATCCGAATGGGGTGTCACTCACGGGATTCCTCGGCTGGTAAGGCCGCCGGTTCTTTCCCGACGGCGGCTGCCCGACAACACCACCCAGCGTAGACACCATGGGCCGATCGGGCCTCGGTGCTCCGCCGACGGTCGGCCTGCGGCAGGATGGATGCCACCTGGTACGCACGCGTCACGCGCGTTCATTACTGAAGACAACCGCTGGAGACGCCCGGTGAGTTCCCCAGATCCGCAGGTTCGCGCAGCGCGAAACCCTTCTACCAGCCCGGCCGCCCGCGGGCCCGTCGTCGCCGTCACCGGCGCGGCGTCCGGCATGGGCGCGCTCCTCACCGAGCGGCTGGCCGCCAGTGAGGAGATCAAACAGGTCATCGCCATCGACGAGCGGCGCGGCGAGTGCGCCGGCGCCCAGTGGCACATCCTCGACGTACGGGACCCGGCCATCGCCGAGCGGCTGCGCGGCGCGGACGTCGTCGTCCACCTGGCGCTGGACCTGGACCTCGAGAGCGACCCGGCGGCACGCACCGCCTACAACGTCCGGGGGACGCAGACGGTGCTCACGGCGGCCGCCGCCGCCGGGGTGCACCGGGTGGTGCTGTGCACCTCGTCGATGGTCTACGGGGCGCTGCCGGACAACGAACTGCCCCTCTCCGAGGACGCCGAACTTCGGGCGACCGCCGAGGCCACGGGCGTCGGGGACCTCCTGGAGATCGAGCGGCTCGCGCGGCGCGCCCCTCGCGCCCACCCCGGCCTGAACGTCACCGTCGCCCGCCCCGCGGTGCTGGTCGGTGGCACCGACACGGCGCTGACCAGGTACTTCGAGTCGCCGCGTCTGCTGGTCGTGGCCGGTTCGCGGCCCGCCTGGCAGTTCTGTCACGTCGAGGACCTGTGCAGCGCTCTGGAGTACGCCGTCCTGGAGAAGGTCGACGGGGAGCTGGTCGTCGGGTGCGACGGGTGGCTGGAGCAGGAGGAGGTCGAGGAACTCAGCGGTATCCGGCGCATGGAGCTGCCGTCCGCCGTGGCGCTCGGGGCGGCCGCCCGGCTGCACCGGATCGGCCTCACCCCTTCGCCCGCCGGTGACCTGGCCTACACGATGTATCCGTGGGTGGTCAGCGGGAACCGGCTGCACGACGCCGGCTGGCGGCCCCGGTGGAGCAACGAGGAGGTCCTCGCCGAGCTGCTGGAGGAGGTCACCGGGAGGCGCACGCTGGCCGGGCGGCGGCTGGGCCGCAAGGACGCGACCGCCGCGGGAGCCGCGGGAGCGACGGTCGCCCTGCTCGGTACGGCGGCCCTCGTCCGCCGGGCCCGCAAGGCCCGGCGCCGGATCTGACGTCGGTGCCGCGGAATCGGCCCGGTCGGCGTCCCTCCGGGTGCCGCCCGGCTCGTCGGGGGCCCGCGTCGAAGCGTGCCCGTCCGGCAGGCCGGCTCCTGTAGGAGGCTCCAAACGGCTACGCGCGCGTGCCGGGCGAAAGCGCTATTCCGCCCTGTCGGCGGCGTGCGGCACGATGGGCTCATGGCACCTACGTTTGACCACCCGGGCGAGCAGGCGGCACAGGATCCCATCAGGCTGCTCGCCATCCGTGAGACGCCGCTCTCCCTGGACGAGGTCTTCCGGGCCGTCGGGGACGACGCCGCGGGCGGAACCGCGCTCTTCGTCGGGACCGTGCGCAATCACGACGGCGGCGCCGACGTCGACCGGCTCGGGTACTCGTGCCATCCCACGGCCGAGGCGCAGATGCGGCGGATCGCCGAGAAGGTCACCGCCGACTATCCGGTGCGGGCCCTGGCCGCGGTCCACCGTGTGGGTGACCTGGCCGTCGGAGATCTCGCGGTGGTCGTCGCCGTGTCCTGTCCGCACCGGGGGGAGGCCTTCGAGGCGTGCCGCAAGCTGATCGACGACCTCAAGCACGAGGTGCCGATCTGGAAGCACCAGACGTTCTCCGACGGCACGGAGGAATGGGTCGGCGCCTGCTGACCGAAAGCCGGCCTGCCGAGCCGAAGGGCCGTGCACATCCGGCTGGACCGAAGCACCTCCGGCTGCGGAGGCCGCCGGCTGGAGTGAAGCATCTCCGGCTGTGGAGGCCGCCGGCTGGACCGAAGCATCTCCGGCTCCGGAGGCCGCCTGCCGAACCGAGGCGGCCTCCACAGCCGGAGGCAAGGGGTGGCGATCCCCGAACTCCTCACCCCCGCCCGGTCTTCCGGTTGCGTAACCGCACCCCTGGCATGAGCGTTGACCGAGCGGATGGTTAATCTGCTGATCACTCAGTTGCGGTCGCTCATGGGGTCGGGAGGTCGGTATGGCGGCGCTCGCCTGGTTGCTGATTCCGCTGTTCGCTGCGATCGGTGCCGGTCTGTGGGGCAGTTGGGTCGGCCGTAATCGCAAGACCACGGGAGACGGCACCGAACTGGCGGGCTACACGCGCTTCCGTGAGGCCATGGAGAAGTCCCACTCCGGGACGTGACCGAGGCCCACCACGGACGGACGGCCCCCGCAGTGCGCTGTCGGCGCGGTCCCGTACTGTCGTTCCATGCCACGCCGCACCGCGACGATGCTCGCCTCCACCCTGATGCTGATCGCACTCCTGTGCGCGGGAGTGTTCATCGACGTGCCGTACTCGGAGATGTCACCCGGGCCGACGGTGAACACGCTCGGTGAGCACGCGGGCGAGCCGGTGCTGCAGGTCTCGGGCCGCAAGACGTACCCCACGACCGGTCACCTCAACATGACGACGGTCAGGGTCACCAGCGCCGACTACAGGATGAACCTCGTCGAGGCGGTCTACGGATGGCTGGCGCACGACAACAAGATCGTGCCGCACGACACGCTCTACCCGGACGGCAAGACCGAGGAGCAGTCGACGCAGGAGAACGCCGAGGAGTTCAGCCAGTCCCAGGAGAGCGCCAAGGTCGTGGCCCTCAAGGAGCTGGACATCCCGGTGAAGTCCTGGGTGATCGTCTCGACGGTCCTCAAGGGCACCCCCGCCGAGGGCGAGCTGCACGCGGGTGACGTCATCAAGTCCGTCGACGGCACGGTCGTGAAGGCACCCGAGGACGTGGCGAAGCTGGTCACCAGGCACAAGCCGGGTGAGAAGGTCGTCTTCACGATCGTGCCCGCCAAGGAACAGGCCGCCGCCGAGAAGGCGAACAGGACGGCGACCCGCACCGAGGACGTCACGATCACCACCGACAAGTCCGACGACACCGGCGAGGCCCGCGCCATCGTCGGCATCTCCGCCGGGACCGATCACACGTTCCCGTTCACCATCGACATCAAGCTCGCCGACGTCGGCGGCCCCAGCGCCGGCCTGATGTTCGCCCTCGGCATCGTCGACAAGCTGACGCCGGGGAACCTGACGGGCGGCAGGTTCGTCGCCGGCACCGGCACCATCGACGACGAGGGCACCGTCGGCCCGATCGGCGGCATCGAGATGAAGACGGTCGGCGCCCGCGACAAGGGCGCCCGGTACTTCCTGACGCCCAAGGAGAACTGCGCGGCCGCCGCCAAGGACACCCCCGACGGCCTCACGCTCGTCAAGGTGCACACCATCGACGACGCGCTGGACGCCCTGAAGGACATCCGCTCCGGTGACACCGCCGGCCTGCCGAAGTGCACGTCCAAGGGCTGACCGCGAAGAACGCCCCGGACACGAACGGGTACACGGACCGGGGCGCACCCGGAACCGGGCGCGCCCCCGTCGCCGTACGGGAAGCCTCGTGCAGACGTGAGCGGGAGGCGGTCAGTCCGCGAAAGTGGCCGACAGGGCTTCCGCGAGACCGGGCACCAGCGCGGAACCCGTCAGCACCTCCGTGGGCGCGTCCTTGGCACGCAGCCGCAGCGCGGAGTCGCGCGAGCCGTCGCGCAGCACCGCGACCGTCATCCGGACCTCCTGCCGGTCCGGGTGCTCGGCCACCCACTGCGCGAGCTTCTTGTCGCTGAGACCCTCCGGGACCGAGGCCTCCGCCGACGGCGGCAGCATCAGCCGCTCCACGGTCAGCGCGCAGCCGACGACCGCGTCCGGCCAGGCGATGGTGCCGAGGAACTCGTCCAGCGGCTTGTCGGCGGGAACCTCGTCCTGCTCGATGGGGGTGAAAGCGGTGGTCTGCTGCTCGTCCCCGAGGCCGAGCTGCGCCGCGAGACCGGGCTCCTGGGCGCGCAGTCGTGCGGTGTCTACGAGGGCGAAGAGACGAGCGGGCTGGTCCCAGCCGAGGCCGGAGGCGTACTCGTCGATCTCGAGTACGGCCCGGGTGAGCGGGCTCGCTGCCATGGGAGTGTTGGACATGGTCACAATCCTGCCTCGGAAGTACCCGGAAGCGGGAACCGAGTAAAGCGTGAGTAAGTTGCATAGGTGTGGGTCCACGATCTCGGGGGCCTGACGGATCAACAGCGAACTTCGAGGTGCGCACCTTGGCTTTCCAGATGCCGGACCGCGGCGGAGGCCCGACGGGGCCACGGATCAGAGTGGGCCGCCCGTCCCGGCGTGTCCGGACCCTGCTGATGACGCTGGGCGTCCTGGCCGTACTGGCCATGGCGTTCACCATGTTCGCGGGGTTCTGGACGGACTGGCTCTGGTACCGGTCGGTCGACTACTCGTCCGTGTTCACGACCACGCTGTGGACCAAGATCGGGCTCTTCTTCGTCTTCGGGCTGCTGATGGCGGCCGCGGTCGGCGTGAACGTCTGGCTGGCGCACCGGCTGCGCCCGCCGCTGAGCGCGATGTCGATGGAGCAGCAGAGCCTCGACCGGTACCGCATGGGCATCGCGCCCTACAAGCGGTGGCTGCTCCTCGGGGTCACCTCGCTCGTCGGGCTGATCGCGGGCGCGTCCGCCGCGGGCCAGTGGCGCACGTGGCTGATGTGGGTGAACGGAGTCCCCTTCCACCAGAAGGACCCCCAGTTCCACCTCGACGTCTCCTTCTACGCCTTCGACCTGCCGTGGTACCGCTTCCTGCTGGGCTTCGGCTTCGCCGCCGCGGTGCTCTCGCTGATCGCCGCCGCGCTCACGCACTATCTCTACGGAGGGCTGCGGATCACCAGCCCCGGCGCGCGTGCCACGGCCGCGGCCACCGGGCATCTCTCGGTGCTCCTCGGCATCTTCGTCGCGCTGAAGGCGGTCGCGTACTGGCTCGACCGGTACGGGCTCGCCGTGAAGTCCAGTGACTTCAAGGCCACGGGCAACTGGACGGGCCTCAGGTACGTCGACGCCAACGCGTACCTGCCGGCCAAGACGATCCTTTTCTGCATCGCCGTGATCTGCGCTGTGCTGTTCTTCGCCACCCTGTGGCGGCGCACCTGGCAGCTGCCCGTCATCGGCTTCGGCCTGATGGTGCTCTCGGCGATCCTCATCGGCGGGCTGTACCCGGCGATCGTCCAGAAGTTCCAGGTCCAGCCGAACGAGCAGGCCAAGGAAGCGCCGTACGTCGAGAAGAACCTCCAGGCGACCCGCGAGGCCTACGGCATCGACGGTGCCCAGGTGAAGGAGTACGCGGGCCGCAGCGACACCGACGACAAGAGCAAGCTGCGCAAGGACGCCGACGGTGCCGCGAGCATCCGTCTGCTGGACCCGAACGTCGTCTCGCCGACGTTCCAGCAGCTCCAGCAGGTGCGCAACTACTACGCGTTCCCGTCGAACCTGGACGTCGACCGCTACAGCAAGGACGGCAAGGACCAGGACACGGTCATCGGTCTGCGCGAGCTGAATCTCCAGGGCATCCCGAAGAACAACTGGATCAACGACCACTTCCGCTACACCCACGGGTACGGCGTGGTCGCCGCCAAGGGAACCGCGGCCGACGCCGAGGGCCGCCCGGAGTTCACCGAGTACGACCTGCCGTCCAAGGGCAACCTCGGTGAGTACCAGCAGCGGGTCTACTACGGCGAGAAGACCACCCAGTACTCGATCGTCGGCGGGCCGCAGAAGGAGATCGACTACTCCGACGACAACGGCGAGAAGACGACCAGCTACCAGGGCAAGAGCGGGGTCAACCTCTCCAGCCCGGTCAACCGGGCCGCGTACGCGGTGGCGTTCAGCGAACCGCAGATCCTCTACTCCGGCGCGATCGGCGAGGGGTCGCGGATCCTGTACAACCGCACGCCCAAGGAGCGCGTCGAGGCGGTCGCGCCGTGGCTGACCATCGACGGTGACGCCTACCCGGCGGTCGTCGGCGACAGGATCCAGTGGATCGTCGACGCGTACACGACCACCAACGGCTATCCGTACGCCTCCCGCACCACCCTCGGCGACACGACGGCCGACTCGCTGACCGCCGCCAACAACCAGCGTGCGGTGGTGGCCCAGCAGAACCAGGTCAACTACATCCGCAACTCGGTGAAGGCGACCGTCGACGCGTACACCGGAAAGGTGACGCTCTACGAGTGGGACACCAAGGACCCGGTCCTGAAGACCTGGAAGAAGGCCTTCCCGGGGACGGTGAAGTCGAAGGGGGACATCCCGCAGGCCCTCATGGACCATCTCCGTTATCCGCAGGACCTGTTCAAGGTCCAGCGCGAGCTGCTCACCCGGTACCACGTGAAGGACGCCCAGACGTTCCTCAGCGGCAGTGAGGTGTGGCAGGTCCCGGACGACCCGACCAACAAGTCGGGCAACGCCGTGCCGCCGTACTACCTGAGCATGAAGCTGCCCGGCAAGGACTCCCAGGCGTTCTCTCTGACGACGACGCTCACACCGAACGGCCGGGACAACCTGAGCGCCTTCATGTCTGTCAACGCCGAGGCCGGCACGGAGGAGTACGGCAAGATCAGCATCCTGAAACTGCCCACGGGCAGAACGGTCGACGGACCGAAGCGGGTGCAGAGCCAGTTCAACTCCGAGCCGTCCATTGCCGAGTCCATCAGGCTTCTCAGAGGCGGTGACTCGGAAGTCGAGTACGGCAACCTGCTGACGGTGCCGCTCGACGGAGGACTGCTCTACGTGGAGCCGGTCTACGTACGCGGTGGTGGCCTCAAGTACCCGCTGCTGCGGAAGGTGTTGGTGACCTACGGCGGGGCGACGGCCTTCGAGGACACGCTGGGCGAAGCGCTCAACAAGGTCTTCGGATCCGAGGGCGCGACCCAGGAGCCGCCGGGTGAGGGCGAGGGGACCAAGCCGCCGACGTCGCAGGACCCGACGGTGCAACAGGCCCTCGACGACGCCCAGAAGGCCTTCGACGACGGCCAGGCCGCCCTCAAGAAGGGCGACTGGGAGGCGTACGGCAAAGCGCAGAAGGATCTCGAGGACGCGCTGCAGCAGGCCGAGGACGCGCAGGCCAAGGCCGACAAGGCCGACAAGGCCGGCGGTGCCGGCGGCAGCGGCGCCGACAAGGACACCTCCAAGGACACGCCCAGGGACGGGGACAAGAGCAGCGACAAGAACTCCGGGGGCGGCTGAACCGGAGCCCTCCCCGCGCCGTGGTACGGTTGCAACACAACGGCGCGGGGTGGAGCAGCTCGGTAGCTCGCTGGGCTCATAACCCAGAGGTCGCAGGTTCAAATCCTGTCCCCGCTACTGAAAGGCGAAGGCCCGGATCCTATGGATCCGGGCCTTCGCTGTGTGTGCGTGCGCGCACGGGAGCGGGGAGCGGGGAGCGGGCGTGCCTGATTCCGGGACTTGCGCGTGCCCCGGCGTGGGCGGGGCAGGTGCGCTGGGACGTGCGCGCGGCCGTCGGGGACCTGTACGGGTACCTCGTGGGACGCGCGTACGGAAGATGTGGACGTACGTACGGAGTTGGATGGCGACGCGCGCGAAGACCGCTTCCTGTGCGGCGAGTTGGCCGATCTGTGTTTGACTTGTCTCTCTGTGGGCATGTCGACAAAACGCTGAAGTGACCTCACTGACTGCGGTATACCAGGTGTACCCAGGTTGCAGGTGGTGCGACGATGGACGTTATGGGGGACAAGGCAACTCTGTTGGATACAGGGCGTTTTGTGCAGCCTTCCGGCCGGGACGAAACCGGCGAAGCTGTCGA
The DNA here is from genome assembly GCF_042871785.1 of Streptomyces sp. NPDC005551. Lineage (NCBI taxonomy): Bacteria > Bacillati > Actinomycetota > Actinomycetes > Kitasatosporales > Streptomycetaceae > Streptomyces > Streptomyces sp. NPDC005551. The sequence continues at coordinate 273,077 of NZ_JBIAJE010000006.1, forward strand.
GGAGGCACGTCAGCGGCTCGCCGCGGAAGCCGGCGACGTCGAGGCGATGAGCGTCCTCGGAGCCATGCTGCTGCGCCGTGGCGATCTCGACGGAGCCGAGCCTCACCTGCGCGCGGCCACCGCTGCCGGTGACCGCGCCGCCGCCAACAACCTGGGTGTCCTCCTGCATCAGCGCGGGTACGCCGACGAGGCCGCGGGCTGGTGGCGGATCGCCGCCGTCGCCGGCTCCGCCGCCGCCGCGCACGCGCTCGGGCGCCACCACCGCGAGCGGGGTGACGAGCCCGCCGCCGAGTACTGGCTGCGACAGGCCGCCGAGCAGGGCCACGCCCTCGGCGCGTACGCACTCGCGGACCTCCTGGAGCACCGCGGCGACGTCGGCGCCGAGCGGTGGCTGCGGGCCGCCGCGGAGCGCGGGCACCGCGAGGCCGCCTACCGGCTGGCGCGCACCCTGGACCGCAGGGCCGTCGACGCGGGCGAGGTCGGCGCCGACAACGGTGTCATCGGCGCAGGTGGGGAGGAGGCCGCCCAGTGGTACCGGCAGGCCGCCGCGCGCGGCCACCGGCGGGCCGCGCTGCACCTCGGGGCGATCCTGGAGAAGCGCGGCGACCTCAAGGAGGCCGGACGCTGGTACCTGACGTCCGCCAAGGACGGTGAGGCCCGGGCCGCCTGCGCGCTCGGATTCCTGCTGCGGGACGCGGGCGACAGTGAGAGCGCCGCCGTGTGGTGGCTGCGGGCCGCCCAGGACGGCGACGGCAACGCGGCCAACGCCCTGGGCGCGCTGCACGCCGAGCGTGGCGAGCACCAGACCGCCGAGCGGTGGTACCGGGCGGCCCTGGACGCGGGTGACGTGAACGGGGCGTACAACCTGGGCCTGCTCTGCGCCGAGCAGGGACGCACGGCGCAGGCCGAGCAGTGGTACCGGCGCGCCGCCTACGCCGGACACCGCGAGGCGGCGAACGCGCTGGCCATCCTGCTCCTCCAGGTCGGCGACGCGGCCGGGGCCGAGCCCTGGTTCTCCAAGGCGGCCGAGGCCGGCAGCGTGGACGCCGCGTTCAACCTGGGCATCCTGCACGCGGGGCGGGGCGAGGAGGGTGAGGCCGCCGCGCTGCGCTGGTACGAGCGGGCGGCTGCCGCGGGGCACACCGAGGCGGCGCTCCAGGTCGCCATCGCCCGGCTGCGGGAGGGTGACGAGCCGGCCGCCGAGCGGCATCTGCGGTGCGCTGCGGGCGGTGGCAGCGCGGAGGCCGCGTACCGGCTCGCGTCCGTGCTCGACGCCCGGCGGCCCCCGGCGCCCGCGCACGAGCTGGGGGAGCCGGCGTACGAGAAGAGCGAGTGCGAGGAGTGGTACGAGCGGGCGGCCTCCCAGGGGCACCGGCGGGCGCAGGTGCGCGTCGGGATGCTGGCCGCCGCGCGGGGCGATGTCGTGGAGGCGGCCCGGTGGTACCGCGAGGCCGCGGAGGCCGGATCGCGGAACGGGGCGTTCAACCTCGGGCTGCTGCTGGCGCGTGAGGGGAGCGAGCCCGAGGCGGCGCTGTGGTGGACCCGGGCGGCCGACGCGGGGCACGGGCGGGCCGCGCTTCGGCTCGCGCTCGTCTACGCGCGTCGTGGGGAGCTTGCGGAGGGCCAGCGATGGGCGGATCGTGCGGTGTCGCTGGGGCCGGCGGAAGTGTCCGAGCGGGCGGCTCGGTTGCGGGATGCGTTGCGGCAGGAGTTGACGGCGTGAGCCGCGGGGCCTGCGTGGCCTGCGTGTGCGGTGAGCCGTGGGGCCCGCGTTGGCCGTGAGCCCCGTGAGCCCCGTGAGCCGCGTTAGCCCCGTGGCCTGCGTGAGTCGCGTCGGGTGGGTGGGGTGCGGTGCCCGTCTTGGCTGCGCGGGTGCCGGCGGTGGTGCGGGGGTGTGAGCGGGGTTTGTTCGCCCCCTCCGCCCCTTCCCGTCCCGTTCCTGGGGGCTCCGCCCCCAGACCCCCGTGTCGGCCTTCGGCCTCGTCCTCAAGCGCCGGACGGGCTGGATTGGCCTTCGGCCTCGTCCTCAAGCGCCGGACGGGCTGGATTGGTCTGCGGCCTCGTCCTCAAGCGCCGGACGGGCTGGGTTGGCCTCGTCCTCGGGTGCCGGTTGGGGCGGGCTCGGGCGTCCAGTCGGGCGAAACCAGAAGTGATTTGCATGCGTGCACACGGTTGACGTAGTGTTCATTTCACCGACGCGGGGTGGAGCAGCTCGGTAGCTCGCTGGGCTCATAACCCAGAGGTCGCAGGTTCAAATCCTGTCCCCGCTACTGAAGGCCGAAGGCCCGGAACCAATGGTTCCGGGCCTTCGGTGTATGTGTTCGTATGCGAAAGCCCAGACGTTCGTATGCGAAAGCCCCGGCGCCCATGGGTGCCGGGGCTTTCGTGTGAGCGGTGGGTCAGGCTGCCGCGCAGTTCGGGCAGACGCCGCGGTACGTCACCTCGACGTCCGAGACCGTGAAGCCGAAGCGCTCGGAGTCGGGGAGGTCGGCGAGCGGGTTGCCGCCCGGGTGGACGTCCTTGATCGCGCCGCACTTCGCGCACACCAGGTGGTGGTGGGGCCGGTGGGCGTTCGGGTCGTAGCGCTTGGCGCGCTTGTCCGTGGCCACTTCCAGCACCTCGCCGAGCGAGACCAGCTCACCCAGCGTGTTGTACACGGTGGCCCGGGAGATCTCGGGCAGCTTCGCGACGGCCCGCGCATGCACCTCGTCGGCCGTCAGGTGAACGTGATCGCCGTCGAGGACCTCGGCGACGACACGGCGCTGCGCGGTCATGCGCCAGCCGCGTCCACGCAATCGTTCCAACAGGTCACTCATGCGCACCAGCCTAACAGCAGGGGGACCAGATCCCGAACAGGTGTGACTTTGGAAGGTCCCTTGACTTAGACATTGTCTATTGTAGGATCGAGTTCGGCATTGGCCAAGGGACAGGAACGGACAGGTATGACGCAGGAGGCGCACGTGACGCAGGGACCGCTCACGACGGAGGCCGGCGCGCCGGTCGCCGACAATCAGAACAGCGAGACCGCGGGCGTGGGCGGGCCCGTCCTCGTGCAGGACCAGCTGCTCCTCGAGAAGCTCGCCCACTTCAACCGTGAGCGCATCCCGGAGCGCGTCGTGCACGCCCGTGGTGCCGGGGCGTACGGCACCTTCACGCTCACCCGTGACGTCTCGCAGTGGACGCGTGCCGCGTTCCTCTCCGAGGTCGGCAAGCAGACCGAGACCTTCCTGCGCTTCTCCACCGTGGCCGGCAACCTCGGCTCCGCGGACGCGGTGCGCGACCCCCGCGGCTGGGCCCTGAAGTTCTACACCGAGGAGGGCAACTACGACCTCGTCGGCAACAACACCCCGGTGTTCTTCATCAAGGACGCCATCAAGTTCCCCGACTTCATCCACACCCAGAAGCGCGACCCGTACACGGGCTCGCAGGAGGCGGACAACGTCTGGGACTTCTGGGGCCTCAGCCCGGAGAGCACCCACCAGGTGACCTGGCTCTTCGGTGACCGCGGCATCCCGGCCTCGTACCGCCACATGGACGGCTTCGGCTCGCACACCTACCAGTGGAACAACGAGGCGGGCGAGGCCTTCTGGGTCAAGTACCACTTCAAGACCGACCAGGGCATCAAGAACCTGACGACCGAGGAGGCCGTGCGGCTCTCCGGGGTCGACCCGGACTCGCACCAGCGGGACCTGCGTGAGGCGATCGAACGCGGCGACTTCCCCACGTGGACCGTGGGCGTGCAGATCATGCCGGCGGCCGAGGCGGCGCACTACCGCTTCAACCCGTTCGACCTCACCAAGGTCTGGCCGCACGCCGACTACCCGGTCGTCGAGTTCGGCAAGCTGGAGCTCAACCGCAACCCGGAGAACGTCTTCGCCGAGGTCGAGCAGTCGATCTTCAGTCCGGCCCACTTCGTGCCCGGCATCGGCCCGTCCCCGGACAAGATGCTCCAGGGCCGTCTGTTCGCGTACGGCGACGCCCACCGCTACCGCGTCGGCATCAACGCCGACCACCTGCCGGTGAACCGCCCGCACGCCACCGAGGCGCGCACCCACTCCCGTGACGGCTTCCTGTACGACGGCCGTCACAAGGGCGCGAAGAACTACGAGCCGAACAGCTTCGGCGGCCCGTTCCAGTCGGAGCGTCCGCTGTGGCAGCCGGTCCCGGTCACCGGGGTCACGGGCAACAGCGAGGCGCCCGTCCACGCCGAGGACAACGACTTCGTGCAGGCGGGCAACCTCTACCGTCTGATGTCCGAGGACGAGAAGGGCCGTCTGGTCGACAACCTGGCGGGCTTCATCGCCAAGGTCTCGCGCGACGACATCGCCGAGCGCGCGATCAGCAACTTCCGTCAGGCCGACGGGGACTTCGGCAAGCGGCTGGAGGCCGCGGTCCAGGCCCTGCGCGGCTGAGTACAGCACTGGATCGCTTGTCGTGGGCAGCGGGCCGGATCCCCGGGAGGGGGTCCGGCCCGCTCGTGCGCCGGGGGCGGGTCAGGCCGGGGCGTGCTGCCCGGCCGGAGCCCAGCAGCGGATGATGTCGCGGACCGACACGATGCCGGCCGGGCCGGTGGCGTCGAGCACGATGAGGTGGCGGAAGCCGCCGTGCGACATGGCCGTGGCCGCCTCCTCCAGGGTCCAGGCGGGGGTGGCGAAGACGACGTTGTTCGTGGTGTGGGTGCCTGCGGTCTCGGTGTCCGGGTCCTGGCCGAGGGCCACCGAGTTGAGGATGTCGCGCTCGGTCAGGATTCCGAGACCATCGGCTTCCTCGTCGAGGACGACGGCCGCGCCGACGCGGCGGGCCGACATCAGCCGGGCCGCCTGGCGGAGAGTGTGTGCCGGGCCGATGGTGAGGACCACCGTGCTCATGGCGTCGCGGACGAGCATGGGATGGAGCCACCTCCTTCGTGAAACGCCCACGAGAAGCGATTCACAAGTTCACAAGTGGGGGCTCTCAGGGTGGCAGCGAAAGAGAGGGTCAACAAGAGGGCGCGGGAGGCGAGTTCAGGGGCGCCCACGGGTCACGCGGGCGCTCAGGGTTCGCAGTGGAGCGCCCGGATCACTCCCGTGACGCGGGTGCGGGCGTCCGTCAGTAGCGCTGGTTGAGGTAGCCGAGCAGTTCGTCGTGCAGGATGCCGTTCGACGCGGCGGCGTTGCCGCTGTGCGGGCCGGGGCGGCCGTCGAGGCCGGTGAAGGAACCGCCCGCCTCGGTGACCACGATGGCGTTGGCCGCCATGTCCCAGAGCGACAGCTCGGGTTCGGCGCAGATGTCGACCGAGCCCTCGGCGACCATCATGTACGGCCAGAAGTCGCCGTATCCGCGGGTGCGCCAGACCGCTTTGGTCAGGTCCAGGAAACCGCCGAGCCGGCCCTGGTCCTCCCAGCCGGTCAGCGACGAGTACGCGAACGAGGCGTCGGCCATGCGGGAGACGCCGGAGACGTGCAGCCGGGACGCGGTGGACAGGCTGCGGCCCGTGAACGCGCCGTGGCCCTTCGCGGCCCACCAGCGGCGGCCGAGCGCCGGTGCGGAGACCACGCCCACGACGGGCTGGTAGCCGCCCTCGCCCGCCTCCATCAGGGAGATCAGCGTGGCCCAGACGGGCACGCCGCGTACGTAGTTCTTGGTGCCGTCGATCGGGTCGACCACCCAGCGGCGGGGGCCGGTGCCCTCGACGCCGTACTCCTCACCGATGATCGCGTCGCGCGGGCGGGCCCGCTGGAGCTGGCCGCGGATCAGCTCCTCAGCGGCCTTGTCGGCCTCGCTCACCGGCGTCATGTCCGGCTTGGTCTCCACCTTGAGGTCGAGTGCCTTGAACCGGCCCATGGTCGCCGCGTCGGCGGCGTCCGCCAGGACGTGGGCGAGGCGCAGGTCATCGCGATAGTCGGGCATGGCAGAACCGTATCCGGCCGCGCCGCCCCGGGGCCACGCGGGCCCGGGTCGCTCCGGCACGAACGCACCAGCGCACCAAGTGCACGAACGCACCAGCGCACCAGCGCACCAGCGGAGCGTGGGCTCCCCGGCCGCCCGCACGGCCCCGCGGCCGTGGTGTGCGCCGTCCGCGGCACGCCCCACACACGCACGGCGGCCCCCGCAGACGTGGCGCGCGGCCCGGTCGGCGCGCGCCCCCTCGGTGCTGCCGCGAACCCTTGACAGTGCTTCGGGGCGCGTCAAATGTGGGCTGCAGAGCCGGTCGCCCCTGGGAGGCGCAGATGCCTGCAGCGCGGGAATCCCTGCTGAACGCCGCCTACACGGCGCTCGCCCGCCGTCCGTGGTCCACGGTGCGGATGGTGGACGTGGCCGCCGTGGCCGGTGTGTCCCGTCAGACGCTCTACAACGAGTTCGGCACCAAGGAGGGGCTCGCGCGGGCCCTCGTGCGGCGGGAGGCCGACGGTTATCTCGCGGGCTTCGAGCGCGCCCTGGCCGCGCATCCCGATCCACGTGACCGTCTCGTGGCGGCCGCCGAGTGGACCGCCTCGACGGCCCGCGACAACGCGCTGGTGCGGGCGATGCTCACCGGTTGCTGGAGCGAGCGGCTGCCGTCGCCGACGCTCGCCGCGGTGCCGTCGTCGTCCGCGGTGCCGGCCCAGCGCCGGGCGGACGGGCCACTGCCCTCGCCGGCCGACCTCGTGGGCCTGGTGCGCGACCGCGCCGTCACCGCGCTCTGCGGACCCGGCGCCACCAGGTCGGACGCCGCCGAGCTGGCCCGCTCCTGCGAACTCGTCGTACGCCTCTCGCTGTCCTGCGTGGTGGCGCCGCCGAGCGCCGGGGGCGTCTCGGGCCTGGTGAAGTCCGCGCTCGCCCCGCCGCAGCGCGCCTTGGGAAACTGAGGGCGGCGCGCGTGCCGCGTCCGGTTGACCGCCGGGTCAGTGCGTGGAACCCGACAGCTGGAGCCCGATGACGCCGATGATCACGAAGCTGATGGAGACGATCTTCAACGTGGAGACCAGGTCGTCGAGGAAGATCATCCCGTAGATCGCGGTGCCGGCGGCGCCGATGCCGGTCCACACCGCGTACGCCGGGCCGACGTCGAGCTTCTTCAGAGAGAGCGTCAGCAGCCCGAAACTGCCGAGCGCGAAGACGCAGAACGCGACGGTCGGCCAGAGTCTGGTGAAGCCGTGCGAGAGTTTCAGGCAGACGGCGAAGCCGGTCTCGAGAAGGCCCGCCACAACGACCAGCAGCCACGCCATGTCCTGTCCTCCCGCGTACCACGTCGACTGCTTCGCCTGGCTCGGATCGGGCTCGGTGCGATTATGCCCTTACCGACGTGCCGGGGACGCAAACAACGCGGAGGTCAGCGGTCTTCGCGGGCGTCCGCGCCAAAGGCCGCCCGCGGGCCCCTCCCGTGCGGACGGCTCAGTCGTCCTCGTGCCGCTCCCGCGTCGCCAGCAGCCGGCGCAGCGAATAGAGGCGGGCCGGGTCGGCGTGACCGTCGGCCACCCACTGGTCCAGCGCGCAGTCCGGCTCGTCGTGACTGCACGCACGCGGACAGCCCTCGGTGCCGGGCTCCAGATCGGGGAAGGCCTTGATCACCCGGGACGGGTCCACGTGGTGCAGCCCGAAGGAGCGCACGCCGGGGGTGTCGACGACCCAGCCGGCCGTGCCGGGCAGCGGGATCGCGCGCGCCGACGTGGTGGTGTGCCGGCCGCGGCCGGTGACGGCGTTGACGATGCCGGTGCTGCGCCGCCGGTCCAGCGACACCAGGGCGTTGACCAGGGTCGTCTTGCCGACGCCCGAGTGCCCGACGAACGCCGTGATCTTGCCGTCGAGTTGTTTGCGCACCCGTTCCACCGCCTCGCCGCTCTCCAGTTCCGTGCGGCTGGTCACGACGTACGGGACGCCCAACGACCCGTACAGCTCCAGGAGTTCGTCCGGCGGGGCGAGGTCCGACTTGGTCAGGACCAGCAGGGGTTCCAGGCCGCCGTCGTACGCCGCCACCAGACAGCGGTCGATCAGGCGCGGGCGGGGCTCGGGGTCGGCCAGGGCCGTGACGATGGCGAGCTGGTCGGCGTTGGCGACGACCACGCGCTCGTAGGGGTCGTCGTCGTCGGCGGTGCGGCGCAGGACGGAGCTGCGCGGCGCGATGCGGACGATGCGGGCGAGGGTGTCCTTCTCGCCGGTGAGGTCCCCGACGATCGCGACCCGGTCGCCCACGACGGCGGCCTTCCGGCCCAGTTCACGGGCTTTCATCGCGGTGACGAGGCGGTCCTCGACGAGACAGGTGAGGCGGCCCCGGTCGACGGTGACGACCATGCCCTCGACCGCTTCCTCGTGCTTGGGCCGGATGTTCGTACGCGGACGGTTGCCCTTGCGGTTGGGGCGGCTGGGGATGTCGTCCTCGTCGGTGTGCTTGCCGTATCGGCGCATGATCCTGATCCGCCCGTCAGTTCCCGAGCATTCCGGTCCACAGGTCGGGGAAGTCCGGGAGGGTCTTCGCGGTCGTCGCCACGTTCTCGATCCGGACCCCCTCCACGGCGAGGCCGATGACCGCGCCGGCGGTGGCCATGCGGTGGTCGTCGTACGTGTGGAAGACGCCGCCGTGCAGCGGTCGCGGACGGATGTGCAGGCCGTCGGCGGTCTCCGTGACGTCACCGCCGAGTTCGTTGATCTCCTTGGTGAGCGCGGCCAGCCGGTCCGTCTCGTGGAGGCGCAGGTGGGCCACCCCGCGCAGGGTGGAGGGCGAGTCGGCGAGGGCGGCGACCGCCGCGATGCCGGGGGTCAGCTCGCCCACCTCGCCCAGGTCCACGTCGATACCGTGGATCGAACCCGATCCGGTGAATTCCAGACCTCGGTCCGTCAGTTCGCAGGAACCACCCATCTCGGTGAAGATCTCCCGCAGCCGGTCCCCGGGCTGGGTGGTGTGCTCGGGCCAGTCGGGGATGAGGACCTTGCCGCCGGTCACCAGGGCCGCGGCCAGGAACGGCTGGGCGTTGGAGAGGTCGGGCTCGACGGTCAGGTCGCGGCCGAGCAGGGCGCCCGGCGTGACCCGCCAGACGTCGGGTTCGCCGCCCGACTCGGGGGTGTCCACCTGGGCGCCCACCGTGCGCAGCATGTCGACGGTCATCCGGATGTGCGGCATCGAGGGCAGCCGTGAGCCGGTGTGGCGGACCTCGACGCCCTGGTTGAAGCGGGGGCCCGACAGCAGCAGGGCGGAGACGAACTGCGACGAGGACGAGGCGTCGATCTCCACCGGCCCGCCGTCCAGGGCGCCGCCGCCGTGCACGGTCAGCGGCAGCGCGCCGCGGCCGTCGTCGTCGATCCGGGCGCCGAGGGCACGCAGCGCGTCGATCACCCCGTGCAGCGGGCGCTCGTAGGACCGCGGGTCGCCGTCGAAGCGGACGGGGCCGTCGGCCAGCGCGGCGACCGGCGGCAGGAAGCGCATCACCGTGCCCGCGTTGCCGACGTCGACGGTGGCCGGGCCGTGCAGGCCGGAGGGGATGATCCGCCAGGCCTCGCCCGTGCCGTCGGAGCCCACCGCGACGGTGGAGCTGGAGGAGACCGTTTCCTCGATGCCGACGCCCATCGCGCGCAGCGCCCCGGCCATCAGCAGCGTGTCCCGCGAGCGCAGCGGGCGGCGCAGCCAGCCGGGCTCGGAGGCGAGGGCGGCGAGGACGAGAGCCCGGTTGGTGACCGACTTCGACCCGGGCACGTGGACCGTCGCGTCGACGGCTCCGCTTGCGTGCGGGGCGGGCCAGAGGGCGGTGTGCGCGGGGTTAACGGTCATGCCCCCACTTTAGTGGCTGCCGATGGGCGGAGATCTTGATCAGAAGCGGCGAAATCCGAGCGAAACAGAGCGGTGGTAAGAACCGTCGGCCCGCCCGCGCGCGCCGACGGGCCGGGAACCCGCCGACCGCCCCGCCCGCGCACGCAGCCGGGCGGGGCGGGCCGGGAACCCGCCGACCGCCCCGCCCGCGCGCGCCGCCGGGCGGGGAACCCGCCGACCACCCCGGCTCACACCCCCAGGAGCCAGCGGCCCCCGCCGAGCAGGGAGCACAGGGACACCGCGTGGAAGAGGAACAGCCACATCCCGGCCGGCACGTGCGTGAGCCGGGACAGCTGGTCGGCGTCGGAGTCGCCCGCGTTGCCGTGCCTGCGCTTGGCCTGGAGCTCGAAGGCCGGCCGGACCCCGCCGAACAGCAGGAACCACACCACCGCGTACGCGAACGCCGCCTGCACCTGCGGTCCGGCGAGCCAGGACACCACCAGGAACGTGCCGCCGGTGAGCAGCACCGTGAGGGCGCCGTACGCGTTGCGGATCATCACGAGCATGACCAGCAGCAGGAGGGTGGCCAGCCACAGGAGCGCGGTGATGTGGCCGGCGCCCAGCAGCGCGGCACCGCCGAGCCCGAGCAGCGGCGGCGCGGTGTAGCCGGCGGCCGCGGTCAGGATCATGCCGAGGCCGGTCGGCTTGCCGCGGCTGACGGTGAGGCCGCTGGTGTCGGAGTGCAGGCGTATCCCGCTGAGACTGCGGCCGGTGAGCAGCGCCACCAGGCCGTGCCCGCCCTCGTGGGCGATGGTGATCGCGTTGCGCGAGAGCCGCCACAGGACGTGCGGGACGACCACCGCCACCGCGGCGGCCATCGTGGCGATCACCACCCAGGTGTCCGGGTCCGGCTGGCTGCCGAAGACCTGGTCCCAGAGCCCGGCCAGGGAGGTGAATGCGGTGCTGTCCATGGTCGGCGAAGGCTCCCTCTGGTGTCGCGGAATCTGGCAGTCTGGCACGTATGTGCGGACGGTATGCAGCGAGTCGTGGGCCCGAGGATCTCGCAGAAATCTTTGAGATCGAGATGGGGGTCCCCCCGGGGCGAGCGGAGTCGAGAGCTCGGGGGAGGGACGCCGAAGAGGCCCTCGCCCCCGACTTCAACGTGGCCCCGACCAAGGAGGTGTACGCGGTCCTCGACCGTCCCGTGAAGGACGCCGGGGCCGCACCCGCCAGTTCCGTGTCCGGCGGGCCGGTCCGCCAGCTGCGCAGGCTCAAGTGGGGCCTGGTCCCGTCCTGGGCCAGGACGCCCGAGGGCGGCGCCCGGATGATCAACGCGCGCGCGGAGACCGTGCACGAGAAGCCCTCCTACCGCCGGGCCTTCGCCGCCCGCCGCTGCATCATCCCCGCGGACGGCTATTACGAGTGGGTGACCGGGTCCGCGGAGCGGGAGCTGGAGGTCGAGGGCAGGAAGAAGCGGCCGCGCAAGCAGCCGTACTTCGTGACGCCCGCGGACGGCTCCGTCTTCGCCATGGCCGGTCTGTACGAGTTCTGGCGGGACAGGACGCTTCCCGACGACCACCCGAGCGCCTGGTGGGTGACGTGCTGCGTCATCACCACGGAGGCCGAGACCTCGCCGCTCGCCGTGGCCCCCGCCGAGGGCCCGCACGCCCTGGCCGACATCCACCCGCGGATGCCCCTGATGCTCACCCCGGACCGCTGGGACGCCTGGCTCGACCCGGCGCGCACCGACACCGACGACGTACGGGAGCTGCTCGCGCCGCCGCCCCCCGGACTGATGCGCGCCTACCCCGTCTCCACGGCCGTCAGCAACGTGCGCAACAACGGCGCGGAGCTGCTGAAGGAACTGGACGGACCCGAAGAAGGCACACTCTTCTGATGTGACAGACGCGACACACACGACACAGACGGTCGAGACCGGCACCGGCACGGCCCGGGTGAGCTGGCACCACGCACCCGGGGCGCGGCTCGTCCTCGCCGTCAGCCACGGCGCGGGCGGCGGGATCGAGGCCCGGGACCTGCGGGCGCTGGCGCGCGTGCTGCCCGCGCACGGGGTGAGCGTCGCCCTCGTCGAGCAGCCCTGGCGGGTGGCCGGGAAGAAGCTGGCGCCCGCGCCCAGGACGCTGGACACGGGATGGCGGGGACTGTGGCCGGCGCTGGCCGAGCCGGGACTGCCGGTGGTCGCGGGCGGCCGCAGCGCCGGGGCGCGGGTCGCCTGCCGCACGGCGCGCGAGCTGGGCGCCCACGCCGTCCTCGCGCTCAGCTTCCCGCTGCACCCGCCGGGCAGGCCCGAGAAGTCCCGCGCCGGTGAACTTCTCGGCGCCGGCGTGCCCACCCTCGTCGTGCAGGGCGGCAACGACCCCTTCGGCAGGCCCGCCGAGTTCCCGAAGGGCACGTACGACCTCGTCGAAGTGCCGTACGGCGACCACGGCTTCGCCGTGCCGAAGCGCGCGCCGCTCGGCCAGGACGAGGCACTGACGGTGATCACCGAGGGGACGGCGAAGTGGCTCTCGTCACTCTCGTGAACCCGCGCTTGGGCCCCGCACGGCCGCGGGAATGCCGGCCGTCGGCCCACTGTTGTGCGGATCAGACAGCGCACAGCAGTGCCGACCGTTCACGAGAGGATGTCCGCCGCATGGGTTCGACCATCTGCCCGAGCCGTCGCAGCGCCGCTGACCTGGAGTGGTCGGTGCTGCACGCGGCGAAGACCGCCCCTATTCGGGCGGCGGGCGGACCGGATCGTCGTCTATCCTCCGATTCGAGTGGGACCGGTTTCGGTTCCGCCACGTCGCTGGAGGAGGTGGGTCCGGTCACTGGGACCGACGCAGGGACCGAACACGGCCAGGCGGAGCAGCCCGAGGGCCGGGGCACGAGCGAAGCGTCGGCGGAAACGTCCGCCGAGCGCACCGCGCGCTTCGAGCGGGACGCGCTCGAATTCCTCGACCAGATGTACTCGGCGGCGCTGCGCATGACACGCAACCCGGCCGACGCTGAGGACCTGGTGCAGGAGACCTACGCGAAGGCGTACGCGTCCTTCCACCAGTTCCGTGAGGGCACCAACCTCAAGGCGTGGCTGTACCGCATCCTGACCAACACCTTCATCAACTCGTACCGCAAGAAGCAGCGCGAACCCCAGCGCAGCGCGGCCGAGGAGATCGAGGACTGGCAGCTGGCGCGCGCCGAGTCGCACATGTCGACCGGACTGCGCTCCGCCGAGTCGCAGGCGCTCGACCACCTGCCCGACTCGGACGTCAAGGCAGCGCTGCAGGCGATTCCCGAGGAGTTCCGCATCGCCGTGTACCTGGCGGATGTAGAGGGCTTTGCGTACAAGGAGATCGCGGACATCATGGGGACACCCATCGGAACGGTGATGTCCCGGCTGCACCGGGGCCGTCGCCAACTGCGCGGCATGCTCGAGGACTACGCGCGTGACCGCGGACTGGTCCCGGCCGGCGCCGGAGAGTCGAACGAAGCGAAAGGCTCGGGCTCATGAGCTGCGGAGAGCCGCACGAGACGGATTGCAGTGAGGTCCTCGACCATCTCTACGAGTTCCTCGACCACGAGATGCCCGACGCGGACTGCACCAAGTTCGAGGTGCACTTCGAGGAGTGCTCCCCGTGCCTCGAGAAGTACGGCCTCGAGAAGGCCGTGAAGAAGCTGGTCAAGCGGTGCTGCGGGCAGGACGACGTGCCGACCGACCTGCGGGCCAAGGTCATGGGCCGCATCGACCTGATCCGCTCCGGACAGACGGTGCCCGAACACGACGTGACCGCGACAGCCCAGGAGTCCTGACCCCGCTCGCGCGAAGTCCCCGCCGGGACGCGCCAGTCGGCCGGTTCATCACCCGAACGTGCTAATCCGCGGGTCCTCGACCCGCGGATTCGGCCATTGGTGCCCCCGTGCCGAACCCTCCGCTCTAGGCTCCGGAAGCCTGAACAGGGGAGGGGGCGTGAGGATGGGTTCGGTTCCGGCGCGGGCCCGGGTCTACGTGTCCTCCGTCGTCGTCGGCGCCCTGCTCTGCCTGGCTCCGCTGCCCGGCCCGCACACCCCCTGGTGGGCGGTCGCCCTGCTCGCCGCGCTGTACGCCGGATGCGAGCAGCTCACCCGCTGCCGCCTCGTCGGTCACCGTGCCCCACGCGGCATGGGCACCTTCTTCCCGGTCCTGCTGGCCGGGGCCTTCCTGCTGCCGCCCCCGGCAGCCGCGCTCGTCGCGCTCCCGGGCGTGCTGCTCTCCCGAGTCGACCAGCGCCCGCGCGGGCTGCGCCGGATCTGGCGGGCGGCCGAGCTCGTCATCGGGATCTGGGCGGCGGCCGGGGTGCACCGGACACTCGGCGGACGGGACGCGGTCGTCACGTCCGACTTCCCGTACGCGCTCGTGCCCGCCGGGGCCGCGGTGCTCACGTTCTGCCTGGTCCTGGCCGTCCTGGACGGCGGGATCCTGGCCAGCGCCGAGCGGATGCCGGCGCGCACCGCGTGGCGCGGCCTGTTCCTGCGCTCCCTCGCGCCGGTCGGTGTGCACGGACTGGCCGGACTGATGATGGCGGTGCTCTGGCGCAGCCCCTACGGTCCGCTCGCCGCGCTGCTCGTCCTGCTGCCCATGTACATCTCCTGCTGGGTGTTCGCCCAGTACCACCGCGAACAGGCCGCCCACCAGGCCACCATCCGGGCACTCGTGCAGGCCGTCGACATCAAGGACGGCTACACGCGCGGGCACAGCGAGCGGGTCGGACAGGCGTCCATGATGATCGCCCGGGAACTGGGCATGGACGACGAACGCGTCGAGGGCCTGCGGTTCGCGGGGATCCTGCACGACGTCGGCAAGCTCGGCGTGCCCACCCGGCTGCTGCGCAAGGACGGGCCGCTGACCCCCCAGGAGCGGCGGATCATCGAGCTGCACCCCGAGTACGGGCACGAGATGGTGCGCGGGATCGGCTTCCTCGACGAGGCACGGTCGGCCATCCTGCACCACCACGAGCGGCTGGACGGGAGCGGATACCCGTACGGGCTGGCGGGCCGGCAGATCCCGGAGTTCGCGCGGGTGGTGGCCGTGGCCGACGCCTTCGACGCGATGACGTCGACCCGGTCCTACCGGCGGGCCAGGCCGGTGCCGGCCGCGCTGGAGGAGCTGGAGAACTGCGCCGGGGCGCAGTTCGACCCGCGGATGGTGACCGCGCTGGTGCGGGCGCTGCGCCGGCACGGCTGGCACCCGGTGGTGACGGCGGACGCCCCGGCCGCGGACGTGCCGCCGCCCCGCGGCGGGCCCCGCCCGGCGGCGGCCGTGCCCACCGAGCCGGAGGGACGCCGGGACACGGCCGGCGGGAGGACCTCGTGAACGCCGCGGGGCACACCTCCCCGCGGGCCCTGCGGACCCCGCTCACCCTCGCGTTCGTGCACGCCTGTGCCGCGCTCCTCGCCGTCGTCTGTCTCGGCGCGGCCCTCTGGCAGGGCCTCGAGGAGCGCGGGGCCGCGCTGGCCTTCGGACTGCTCGTCGCCGTCGGCGAGCTGGCCCGGTGGAGCGGCGCGGAGGAACGGGAGTCCGCACCCCTGGGAGCCGCCGGAGCCCTCGCCTACGCCCTGCTGGGCGAGAACGGGGCAGGCCCCACCCATCACGGCCCCGCGCAGATCGTCGCCGTGGTGGTGGCGGCCGCCCTCGTCGGCTGCGTACCGCACGTCGCGCGCGGCCGGGGCCCGACGCTCGACCACCTCACCCGGCGCGTACTGACCGTGGGGTTCGCCGCCGTCTGCTTCCGGCCCCTCTACGACGAGGGCAGGCTCGGGGAGTGGGACGGCCCCGCGTACGCCCTGCTGCTGGTCGCGCTGCTGGTGCTCACCGCCCTGTGCGACGCCGTACTGGCGGCGGCCATGGCGCACGCGCGCACCCGCTGGCCCTTCGGGCCCCTGCTGCGCGACGAGCTGCGGGCCATGCCCGGCATCGGGTCGGCCGTCTGCGCCACCGGAGCCGTGATGTCCCTCGCCGTCGCGGTCGCCGGGCTGTGGGCGCTGCCGGTCCTCTCGCTGCCGCTGCTGCTCACCCAGCTGTCCTTCCGCCGGTACGCGGCGGTGCGGACCACCTACCGGCAGACCATCGCCTCCCTCGCGCGTGCCACCGAGATCGCCGGGTACACGCCCGCCGGGCACGCGCACCGCGTGGCCGCGCTCAGCCGCGCCGTGGGCCGGGAGCTGGGCCTTTCGGAGCCGGACCTGACCGTGCTGGAGTACGCCGCGCTGATGCACGACATCGGACAGCTCAGCCTCGTCGACCCGGTGCCCGCCGGCGCGACGGCCGTGCTCCCCCGCGAGGAGCAGCGGCGGATCGCCCTCCTCGGCGGCGCCGTCGTCCGCCAGACCGGGGTGGACGCCGAGGTCGCGGTGGTCGTGGAACGGCAGGCCGACCCCTACCGGGAGCAGCCGGTCACCGCGCGGATCGTCCGGACCGTGAACGCGTACGAGGAGATGGCGCGGGAGGCGGGGCCGGGCGGCCCCCTCTCCGCGCTGGAGAAGCTGCGTCTGGGCACCGCCCGGGACTATCAGCCGAAGGTCGTGGAGTCACTGGCCCGGGTACTGTCACGGCCCGGTCTGACCTTGCCCCCGGCTGGGTAACCCATGGGTAATGAGCGGCCGTCGGACGGTACGTGGTTGGATGCGAGGAAGAGGGTGTTCGGGGGCACCGGCCCGCCTGTGGCCGCACTGTCCCCGGGGGACTCTTCAAGGGACCGGCGGGCGGGAAACGCAAGGAACTGGCAGGCGGGAATCGTGAGGATCTTCGGCAAGGGACGACACCGGCCCTCCGCCTCATGGCGGCAGGCCACCGACCGCGCGTTCACGCTGATCGGCGACGGCCGGTACGAGGACGCGGGAGCGCTGCTGACGCGCGCCGCGGACCTGGAGCCCTGGCTGTCGGAGTCCTGGTTCAACCTGGCGCTGCTGCACAAGTTCCGCCACGACTGGGAGCAGGCGCGGGCGGCCGGACTGCGGGCCGTCGCGCTGCTCGACCGCGAGGCGGGCGCCCCGGACTGGTGGAACGTGGGCATCGCGGCGACCGCGCTGCAGGACTGGCCGCTGGCCCGGCGCGCCTGGCAGGCCTACGGACTGCGGGTGCCCGGCGGTGCGGCCGTCGCCGGTGAACCCGTCGGCATGGACCTGGGCAGTGCCGCCGTGCGGCTGTCGCCCGAGGGTGAGGCCGAGGTGGTGTGGGGGCGCAGGCTGGACCCCGCGCGGATCGAGGTGCTGTCCATCCCGCTGCCGTCCTCCGGGCGGCGCTGGGGCGAGGTCGTGCTGCACGACGGGGTGCCCCACGGCGAGCGGACGACCGCCGCCGGGCACTCCTACCCCGTGTTCGACGAGATCGAGCTGTGGGCACCGTCGCCCGTGCCGACGTGGGTGGTCCTGCTGGAGGCCGCCACCGAGGACGACCGGGACGCGCTGGAGCGGCTCGCCGCCGACGCCGGCTTCGCGGCCGAGGACTGGTCGTCGTCCGTGCGGCTGCTGTGCCGGATGTGCTCCGAGTCGCGGATGCCCTCCGACGAGGGCGACGGGGAGCACCTGGACCCGCACGACCACAGCGAGCCGGGGCACCCGGGCCCGCTGGGGCACCGGACCGACGGACAGCTGTGGGTTCCCGAACGGGAGTGCGGGCTCGCGGCGCCCGCCTCCCTGGTCCGGGGGCTGCTGGACGGCTGGGTCGCGGACAGCCCGGACTCCCGGGACTGGCGGGACCTCGAAGAAGTCTGTTAGCGCGGAGGTCTGCGACGCGCCCCTTTAGGCTGTACCTCGCAGAATTTCTCTCCGGTTGCAGGAAAGGCATACGTCGGTCATGGCGCAGCAGGACACCGATCAGCAGCACACGGGCGTGCTCCCCGTGGACGACGAGGGCTTCGTCATCGACACCGAGGACTGTGAGGAGCGCGAGGCGGCGTACCGCGAGCGTGGCACCTCGCGGCCGATCACGGTCGTCGGCAACCCGGTGCTGCACAAGGAGTGCAAGGACGTCACCGCGTTCGGCGACGAGCTGGACCGGCTGGTCGCCGACATGTTCGCGAGCCAGCGGACCGCCGAGGGCGTGGGTCTCGCCGCCAACCAGATCGGCGTGGACCTGAAGGTCTTCGTCTACGACTGCATGGACGACGAGGGCCGGCGGCACGTGGGAGTGGTCTGCAACCC
Source organism: Streptomyces sp. NPDC005551 (assembly GCF_042871785.1). NCBI lineage: Bacteria > Bacillati > Actinomycetota > Actinomycetes > Kitasatosporales > Streptomycetaceae > Streptomyces > Streptomyces sp. NPDC005551. Next base: position 290,955 of record NZ_JBIAJE010000006.1, read on the forward strand.
CGTGCTCGTGGAGCTGCCCGCCGAGCTGCGCCGGCTGGACGACAGCAACGAGGGCTGCCTCTCGGTGCCCACCGCGTACGCGCCGCTGGCCCGGCCCGACTACGCCGAGGTGACCGGGCAGGACGAGAAGGGGAACCCGGTCCGGGTGCGCGGAACGGGCTATTTCGCCCGCTGCCTCCAGCACGAGACGGACCACCTCTACGGCTACCTGTACATCGACCGGCTGTCCAAGCGCGAGCGCAAGGACGCGCTGCGGCAGATGGCCGAGAACGAGCCCCGCTATCCCGTCGTCGCGAACGACTGAGACACCCCCCTGGTGGTCAGGCCTCGCGGCCGGTGGCCGGGACGCCCCGGTGAACGACTGGGGGCTGAAGATGACGGACGGAGCTCACGGCTTCTCGTGAGCTCCGCCGGACGGCGTCTGGCCGGGTACCCCACCCGACCAGGCGCCGTTCATGTGTCCGTCGCACGTCCGATCCCTTGTATCCGCCACCGATCCGAAACCAGTCACACAAGAGGAGATTCTCGGCACCTCGGGGTAGTGAGTGGGGCAAATCCGTTCCCAGAACGGTCAGTTGTGGTGCTGAATGGGAAGTGCGGGGATACGCAACGGCGCACGCCCGGCACAACGGGAGTGGTGGAGCGCCGACAGGCGGCTGAGAGGGGTTTGTTCGTGCATGCTTTCTCACACGGCACTTCATCGACACCGACAGCGGTCGCGGTTCCACCGGCGCTCTCTCTTCCGGTGATCGAGACCGCGTTTTCCCGTCAACTGCACCCGTATTGGCCTCGGTTGCAGGAGCGGACACGGGTCTGGCTCCTCGAAAAACGCCTCATGCCGGCGGACAAGGTCGCGGAATATGCCGACGGCCTGTGCTACACGGACCTCATGGCGGGGTTCTACATGGGAGCCTCCGACGAGGTGCTCCAGGCGATAGCGGACTACAGCGCGTGGTTCTTCGTCTGGGACGACCGTCACGACCGCGACATCGTCCACGGCCGCCCGGCCGCCTGGCGCGCGCTGCGGTTCCAGCTGCACGCGGCGCTCGACTCCCCGAGGGACCACCTGCACCACCAGGACCCCCTGGTAGCAGCGTTCGCGGACAGCGTGGTCCGGCTGTACTCGTTCCTGGGCGGTGGGTGGAACGCCCGGTTCGCCGGACACTTCCACGCGGTGATCGAGGCGTACGACCAGGAATTCCACAACCGTACGTCGGGCACGGTGCCGACCGTCGCGGAGTATCTCGAACTCCGGCGGCTCACCTTCGCCCACTGGATCTGGACGGATCTGCTGGAACCGAGCGCGGGACGCGAATTACCCGACGCCGTACGGGAACACCCGGCATATCGGCGGGCGGCACTGCTCACTCAAGAATTCGCGGCCTGGTACAACGACCTCTGTTCGCTTCCGAAAGAGATAGCGGGCGATGAGGTCCACAATCTCGGAATCAGCCTCATACAGCACGAGGGGCTGTCCCTCGAAGACGCTGTCGCAGAAGTACGCCGAAGGGTCGAGGAATGCATCTCCGGTTTCCTCGCCGTCGAAAAGGATGTGGAGCGGCTCGCCGACTCCCTCGCGGACGGGACCGTACAGGGAAAGGAACTGAGCGTCGCCGTGAAGACCTGTCTCGCCAATATGCGGAACTGGTTCAGTTCCGTGTACTGGTTCCACCACGAGTCGGGCCGGTACATGGTCGACAGCTGGGACGACCGCGCCACGCCCCCGTACGTCAACAACGAAGCGGCAGGTGAGAAATGACCGTCGAGTCCGTACCGCCCGCGGCAGCCCCGGCGCCGGAGCTGTCCACCCCGCCGTCGGCCGGAGGTGGCGTTCCGGGTCTCGGCCACGGCTGGAAACTCGTCCGCGACCCACTCGGCTTCCTGGCCCAGCTGCGCGACCACGGCGACGTCGTCCGGCTAAGGCTGGGCCCCAAGACGGTGTACGCGGTCACCACGCCCGCCCTCACCGGGGCGCTGGCGCTGAGCCCCGACTACGAGATCGGCGGCCCGCTCTGGGAGTCCCTGGAAGGACTGCTCGGCAAGAACGGCGTCGCGACCGCCAACGGCCCGCTGCACCGGCGCCAGCGCCGGACGATCCAGCCCGCGTTCCGGGCCGACATCATCCACGAGTACGCGTCCGTGATGGAGGAGGAGGCGCGCGCGTTCGCGGACCGCTTCGCTTCCGGCGGGCCGGTCGACTGCACCTCGGAGTCGTTCCGGGTGGCCGTGCGCATGGCCGCCCGCTGTCTGCTGCGCGGCCGGTTCATGGACGAGCGCGCCGAGCGGCTGAGCATCGCGCTCACCACCGTGTTCCGCGGTATGTACCAACGCATGGTCATCCCGGCGGGACCGCTCTATCGGCTACCTCTTCCGGCCAATCGAAAATTCGACCGAGCGTTGGCCGATTTGCACCTTCTCGTCGACGAGATCATCGACGAGCGCCGCACATCTGGTCAAAAGCCGGACGATTTGCTGACGGCATTGCTGGAGGCGAAGGACGACAACGGGGATCCCATCAGCGAGCAGGAGGTCCACGACCAAGTCGTCGCGATACTCACCCCCGGAAGTGAAACCATCGCGTCCACGATCATGTGGCTGCTTCAAGTACTCGCGGCACACCCGGAACAGGCGGCCAAAGTGAGTGAAGAGGTCGAATCCGTCGTCGGGGACCGGCCCGTCGGATTCGGTGACGTCCGAAAGCTGACGCACACCAACAATGTCGTCGTCGAGACGATGCGACTGCACCCCGCCGTATGGATATTGACGCGGCGCGCCGTGACCGAAACCGAGCTCGGCGGCTACCGCATTCCGGCCGGTGCCGACATCGTGTACAGCCCGTACGCGATCCAGCGCGACCCGCGCTCGTACGCGCACCACCTGGATTTCGACCCCGGCCGCTGGCTCCCGGAACGCTCCAGGGACCTGCCCAAGTACGCCATGCGCCCGTTCAGCGTGGGCAACCGGAAGTGCCCGAGCGACCACTTCTCGATGGCGCAGCTCACGCTCATCACGGCGACCGTGGCGTCCCGGTGGCGCTTCTGCCAGGACGCCGAGTCCAAGGACGCGACCCGGGTCGGCATCACGCTGCGCCCGCACGGCCTGGTGCTGAGGGCCGAGCCGCGCTGAGCCGAGGCTTCGGGTGCGCCCTCGGGGGAGGGCGCACCCCTCGTGCTCAGGCGGCCCGCGGTCCCCGGAACGCACGGCGGTAGGCGCCGGGTGTCGTGCCGAGGCTCCGCATGAACTGGTGGCGCAGCGCGGCCGCGTTGCCGAAGCCGGTCCGGCCGGCGATCGCGTCCATCGTCTCGTCGGTGACCTCGAGCAACTCCTGTGCCAGCAGAACGCGTTGGCGCAGCATCCAGCGGTACGGCGTGGTGCCGGTCTCCTGCTGGAAGCGGCGCGCGAAGGTGCGCGGGGACATGTGGGCGCGGGCCGCGAGCTGTTCCACCGTCACCTCCTGGTCGAGGTGGCGCTCCATCCACACGAGCACCTCGCCGACGGTGTCGCACTGCGAGCGGGGCAGCGGCCGCTCGATGTACTGGGCCTGCCCGCCGTCCCGGTGCGGGGGTACGACCATGCGGCGGGCGACGGCGTTGGCGACCTCGGGGCCGTGCTCCTGGCGCACCAGGTGCAGGCAGGCGTCGATGCCGGCGGCGGTGCCCGCCGAGGTGATCACCGCCCCCTCGTCGACGTACAGCACGTCGGGCTCCACGATCGCCCGCGGATACTGGCGGGCGAGAGCGTCCGCGTGGTGCCAGTGCACGGCACAGCGCCGGCCGTCCAGCAGTCCGGCCGCGCCGAGCACGAAGACACCGGAGCACACGCTGAGCACCCGGGCGCCCCGGGCGACGGCCCGGCGCAGCGCGTCGAGCAGTTCCTCGGGATACCCGCGGTCGGCATACGAGTCGCCGGCCGGCACCACGACGAGATCCGCCGCCTCCAGCCGCTCCAGGCCGTGTTCGGTCCGCAGGGAGAACCCGGCGTGCGTGCCCAGTGTGGACCCCTCCGCCGAGGCGACCGCGAAGTCGTACACCGGCAGCCCGTCGTCGCTGCGGTCGAGTCCGAACACCTCGCAGACCACGCCGAGTTCGAAGGGATGCACACCGTCCAGCAGGACCACCGCCACGTTTTTCAGCATGCCGCCCAGTGTGCACCCGATGTGGCAGGAATTCGAGGTTCCACGGCAGTCCTGCCACTGACCCGGGGTCGCGATCGGCGCGACAGTGGTGTTCATGGAGACATTCGTGAACACCACCGTCGCCCTGCTGACCGTCCTCGGGATCTTCCTCGTCCTGGCCCTGCCCTCACTGATCGGGCTGCGCCGGGAGTGGCGCGTCGACCGGGAGCTGAGGGCCGCCCGAGGCGCCGCCGCCGTGACTCAGAAGTCCTCGTCGAAGCCGACCGAGCCCTCCACCGCCACCTGGTACGCCGAGGGACGGCGCTCGAAGAAGTTGGTCAGCTCCTGAACACCCTGGAGCTCCATGAAGGAGAACGGGTTCTCCGAGCCGTACACCGGGGCGAAGCCGAGACGCGCGAGGCGCTGGTCGGCGACGCACTCCAGGTACTGCCGCATCGAGTCCGTGTTCATCCCCGGGAGGCCGTCACCGCACAGGTCGCGCGCGAACTGCAGCTCGGCCTCGACGGCCTCCCGCAGCATGTCGGTGACCTGCTCCTCGAGCCGGTCGTCGAAGAGTTCCGGCTCCTCCTTGCGGACCGTGTCGACCACCTCGAAGGCGAAGGACATGTGCATCGTCTCGTCGCGGAACACCCAGTTGGTGCCGGTCGCGAGGCCGTGCAGGAGACCCCGGCTGCGGAACCAGTAGACGTACGCGAAGGCGCCGTAGAAGAACAGCCCCTCGATGCACGCGGCGAAGCAGATCAGGTTCAGCAGGAAGCGCCGCCGGTCGGCCTTCGACTCCAGCCGGTCCAGCTTCTCGACCGAGTCCATCCACTTGAAGCAGAACCCGGCCTTCTCGCGGATGGACAGGATGCTCTCGACGGCGTCGAAGGCCGCGGCGCGGTCCTCCGGGTCCGGCAGATACGTGTCGAGCAGCGTCAGGTAGAACTGCACGTGCACGGCCTCCTCGAACAGCTGGCGCGAGAGGTACAGCCGCGCCTCCGGGGAGTTGATGTGCTTGTACAGCGTCAGCACCAGGTTGTTCGCGACGATCGAGTCACCCGTCGCGAAGAACGCGACGAGGCGGCCGATCATGTGCTGCTCGCCCTGCGACAGCTTCGCCAGGTCGGCGACGTCCGAATGGAGGTCGACCTCCTCGACGGTCCAGGTGTTCTTGATCGCGTCCCGGTAGCGCTCGTAGAAGTCCGGGTAGCGCATCGGGCGGAGCGTCAGCTCGAAACCCGGGTCGAGCAGGTTCTTGGTCTCGCTGGACATCACTGGCAGGCCTCGCAGGACTCGGGGTTCTCAAGGGAGCAGGCGACGGCGTCCTCGTCGGGGACCGCCTGCACGGGGACGGGGGTCTGCGCCCGGGCGGCGCGGGCGATGCGGGTCGCCGGACGCGAGCGCAGGTAGTACGTCGTCTTCAGGCCCGACTTCCAGGCGTACGCGTACATCGAGGAGAGCTTGCCGATGGTCGGCGTCTCCAGGAACAGGTTCAGCGACTGGGCCTGGTCCAGGTACGGAGTCCGGGCGGCGGCCATGTCGATCAGCGCGCGCTGCGGGATCTCCCAGGCCGTGCGGTACAGGTCCCGCACTTCCCGCGGCACCCGGGTGAGGCCCTGCACCGAGCCGTTCGCCTCGCGCAGCGCCTCCCGGGTCTGCGCGTCCCACACGCCGAGCCGCTTCAGCTCCTCCACCAGGTAGGAGTTGACCTGGAGGAACTCACCGGACAGCGTCTCGCGCTTGAACAGGTTGGAGACCTGGGGCTCGATGCACTCGTAGACACCCGCGATGGAAGCGATCGTCGCGGTCGGCGCGATGGCGAGCAGCAGCGAGTTGCGCATGCCGACGGCAGCGATCCGCTCCCGCAGGGCCGCCCAGCGCTCCGGCCAGACCGGCTCCACGGCGTAGTGGTCCGGGTGCAGGACACCGCGGGCGGTGCGGGTCTTCTCCCAGGCGGGGAGCGGGCCGTTGCGCTCGGCGAGGTCCGCGGACGCCTCGTAGGCGGCCAGCATGACGCGTTCGGCGATCCGGGTGGAGAGCTGCTTGGCGGCGGCGGAGTCGAAGGGCAGCCGCAGTTTGAAGAAGACGTCCTGAAGGCCCATCGCGCCGAGGCCCACCGGGCGCCACCGGGCGTTGGAGCGGCCCGCCTGTTCGGTCGGGTAGAAGTTGATGTCGACGACCCGGTCGAGGAAGGTCACCGCCGTGCGGACGGTCTCGTCCAGCCGCTCCCAGTCGATGTCCCCGTCGACGACGAAGGCGCCGAGGTTGACCGAGCCGAGGTTGCAGACCGCGGTCTCCCCGTCGTTCGTGACCTCCAGGATCTCGGTGCACAGGTTCGAGGAGTGGACGGTGTGGCCCGGCTCCGCCGTCTGGTTGGCGGTGCGGTTGGCGGCGTCCTTGAACGTCATCCAGCCGTTGCCGGTCTGCGCCAGGGTGCGCATCATCCGGCCGTACAGGTCGCGGGCGGGGATCGTCTTCCTGGCCAGCCCCGCCTCCTCGGCCCGGCGGTACGCGGCGTCGAACTCCTCGCCCCACAGGTCGACCAGCTCGGGCACGTCGGACGGCGAGAACAGCGACCAGACGCCGTTCGCGTCGACCCGGCGCATGAACTCGTCGGGGATCCAGTGCGCGAGGTTGAGATTGTGCGTCCGGCGGGCGTCCTCACCGGTGTTGTCGCGCAGCTCCAGGAACTCCTCGATGTCGGAGTGCCAGGTCTCCAGGTACACCGCGGCCGCGCCCTTACGCCGGCCGCCCTGGTTGACCGCGGCGACCGAGGCGTCCAGCGTCTTCAGGAACGGCACGATTCCGTTGGAGTGACCGTTCGTGCCGCGGATCAGCGAACCGCGGGAGCGGATGCGGGAGTAGGACAGGCCGATGCCGCCGGCGTGCTTCGAGAGGCGGGCCACCTGGTGGTAGCGGTCGTAGAGGGAGTCCAGCTCGTCCAGCGGGGAGTCGAGGAGGTAGCAGGACGACATCTGCGGGTGGCGGGTGCCGGAGTTGAACAGCGTGGGGGAGGAGGGGAGATAGTCGAGCCGGCTCATCAGACCGTAGAGCGCGGCCACTTCGTCGACGGCGCGGGAGGTGTCGTCCTCGGCGAGGCCGGAGGCGACGCGCAGCATGAAGAACTGCGGGGTCTCGATCACGCGCCGGGTGATCGGGTGCCGGAGCAGATAGCGGCTGTGCAGGGTGCGCAGGCCGAAGTAACCGAAGCGGTCGTCGCCCGCGACGTCGACGAGCGCGTCGAGGCGTGCCGCGTGCAGGCGGACGAACTCGGCGGTGCGGTCCGCGATCAGTCCCTCCCGGTGCCCGACGGCGACGGAACCGGAGAAGGACGTGACGCCCTGCGAGGCGGCCTCGGCGGCGATGCTGATCGTCAGCAGCCGCGCGGCCAGGCGTGAGTAGACCGGGTCCTCGGAGATGAGTCCCGCCGCGGCCTCGGTGGCCAGTTCGCGCAGCTCCGCCTCGTCCGCCCGCGCGGACCGGCCGCGCAGCGCGGCGGCGGCGACCTTGCCGGGGTCGGCGTCGGGGAGGTCGGCGGTGAGGTCGGTCAGGGTCCGCAGCAGCGCGGCACCGGGACCGTCCGGCTCGGCCGATGTCGCGGGCGGTGTCGCCGGATCGGCTGGCGCGATGGTCACGTGGGGCTCTCCCTCGCTCGGCACGGGGCCTTCGGGAGGGCAGCGGGGCACACGTCGTCCCGCACGGGTACGCGTGCGTCCACCGGCCCATTCCACGAGGCCCGGACGTCTGGGCACCCGGACCGGACGGACCGGGCGCACTGCCGGCAGGTCCTCGGACTGACCGTGTGCGCGAACGCGCACAAGTACACCGTTGCGGGACAGTTCCGGATTCGCACCGGATTCCCCTGCGGCGACAGCGAGCATGAGCATACATCTTGTGCCGGGCCGCCGACACGCCCCCACATGTTGTGCCGTGTCGGCTCCGGAGGGTGGCAGTCGGCGGGCAGGCCGCCGTCGCCTCCCCCGCTGTCAGAGCGTCAGCTCGTACGTCAGCAGCAGGATGTCGTCGAGGTCCGGGAGCGGGTTCCAGTCGCGCGCGGGGGCCCGGGTGAAACCGAGCCGCTCGTAGACGCGGTGGGCGGCGCGCATGGTGCGCTGGGTGGAGAGCACGACGCGGAAACAGCCCTCCGTGGCCCGTGCGCGGTCGATGCACGCCCGCACCAGGGCCTCTCCGGCGCCTCTTCCACGCGCCTCACGGGCGACCGCGAGCATGCGGATCTCGGCCTCGCCGGGGCCCGCGAGTTCGGCCAGTGCGCTGCCCGCCGATGGCACATGGGTCACGCCGCCGAGCACCGTGCCCTGCCGGTCGACGGCGACCAGGACCTCGGCCGCGGCGGCGCGCCGCTCGACGTCCCGCAAGTGCACCAGGTAGCCGTCGCTCTCCCCGAAGTCGAGCAGGCCGTCCCCGAGATACGCCTGCGCGGTGATCTCCCCGAGCGTCTCGTACTCCTCGGGCCGGGCCCGTCTGATGAGGATGTCCATGCGGCCGAGTCTGCCGGAAACGGACGACGACGGGCCGCCGGTTCTCCCCGGCGGCCCGTCGTCCGGTGCGCGGGACTCAGTGGGCGACGTCCGCCGTGGCCACCGGGAGTTCCGTCCGGACACCCGGGTCCCCGGCGTCCGCCGTGTAGTCCGCGGGCGAGGTCTCGTCCACGCCGTCGGGGGCCTTCGCCGCGCGCAGGGCGAAGGTGAGCACCACCGTCACCACGACGTTCAGCACGAAGGCCGTCAGACCGATGTAGCCGATCTCCCCGATGCCGGGGATCTCCTTGGAGCTGCCGCCGAAGTGCTTCTGCGTCGGGGAGGCGACCCCGTACGCGGCGAGGGTGCCGTAGGCCATGCCGACCGCCCAGCCCGCGAGGAGCGCCCAGCGGTGGAACCACCGGGTGAACAGACCGCCGACGAGCGCCGGGAAGGTCTGCAAAATCCAGATGCCGCCCAGCAGCTGGAAGTTGATCGCGACGGTCTTGTCCATGGTGAGGACGAAGGCCAGCGCACCCACCTTCACCAGCAGTGAGACCAGCTTGGAGACCTGGGTCTCCTGCTTCGGTGTGGCGTCCGGCTTGATGAAGTCCTTGTAGATGTTGCGGGTGAACAGGTTCGCCGCGGCGATGGACATGATCGCCGCAGGCACCAGCGCGCCGATGCCGATGGCCGCGAAGGCCACACCCGCGAACCAGTCGGGGAACATCGTCTCGAAGAGCTGCGGGATCGCCAGCTGCCCGTTCTCCACCTTCACCCCGGCCGCGATGGCCATGAACCCGAGCAGGGCGAGCAGGCCGAGCATCAGCGAGTACAGCGGCAGGATCGTGGTGTTGCGCCGGATCACCTCACGGCTGCGGCTGGACAGCGTCGCGGTGATCGAGTGCGGGTACATGAACAGCGCCAGTGCCGAACCGAGGGCGAGCGTGGCGTACGTCCACTGGCCGGCCTCGGCGGGCACGATGCCGCCCGCGCCCGCGGCCGTGTACTTGTCGCCCGCCGCCTTGAAGATCTCGTCGAACCCGCCGAGCTTGATGGGTATGTAGATGATGGCCACCGCGATCACGATGTAGATCAGGGTGTCCTTCACGAACGCGATCAGGGCGGGTGCCCGCAGGCCCGACGAGTACGTGTACGCGGCCAGCACGCCGAACGCGATGAGTAGCGGCAGGTCCTTCACGAACCAGTTGGTGTCCTCACCGCCGCCGACGCCCATCACGTCCAGCACCGCCTGGATGCCGACGAGTTGCAGCGCGATGTAGGGCATCGTGGCGAGGATGCCGGTGACGGCCACCGCCAGCGACAGCCCCTTGGAGCCGAAGCGCCCGCGCACGAAGTCCGACGTCGTCACATAGCCGTGCTTGTGCGAGACCGACCACAGTCGCGGCAGGAACGTGAAGATCAGCGGGTAGACGAGGATGGTGTACGGCACGGCGAAGAAGCCGGCCGCGCCCGCCGCGTAGATCGCCGCGGGTACGGCGACGAAGGTGTACGCCGTGTAGAGGTCGCCGCCGAGCAGGAACCAGGTCACCCAGGTGCCGAACGACCGTCCGCCCAGGCCCCATTCGTCGAGGCTGTGCTCGACCTCGGCCTTGCGCCAGCGTGCGGCGAGGAAGCCCATGACCGTGACGGCCACGAAGAAGAAGACGAAGACGCCGAGGGCGACTCCGTTCACGCCGTCCTTCACTTCGACGCACCCCCGTCCCTGGGCGTACGGCCGCGCTGGTCACGCCGCCAGAGCTGGTACGCGGTCATCGTGAGCAGCGTGGAGACGAGCACCCACAGCATCTGGTACCAGTAGAAGAAGGGGATCCCGATGAACGTCGGGTCGGTCTTCGCGTACGAGCCGACCCAGAGCATCGCCACGAAGGGTGCGACGAGACAAAGGGCGATCACCACACGGACCGGTGTCACCACCGGTGGCTTCACTTCGGGCACATCTGACATTCGGCGGCTCCGTCCCCTCGCTGATCACCTGTGCAACGCGCAGGCAATCTAGGCGACGGTGTCAGGCGCACGGAACCCCCCGTCCGCATATCGGTCCCCACCAGCGGGTTCCCGGTGGGTAAACGCCCGGAGGGGGCTTTTTGCGCACCGGTGAGGGCGCCTCGTCGAGCCGGTGCTTTTTGCGCACCGGTGAGGGGCCCGCGTCGAGCCGCTGGCTTCTTGTGCACCGGTGAAGGCGCCCGCGTCGAGCCGCCGGTCAGTCCACCGGGCGCTTGAGGCGGGCCACGAACTTGTACCGGTCGCCCCGGTACACCGAGCGGACCCACTCCACCGGTTGGCCGGTCCTGTCCAGCGAGTGGCGGGAGAGCATCAGCATGGGCAGCCCGACGTCGGTGCCGAGCAGCCCGGCCTCGCGCGGGGTGGCCAGTGAGGTCTCGATGGTCTCCTCGGCCTCGGCGAGGTGGACGTCGTACACCTCGGCGAGCGCGGTGTAGAGAGAGGTGTACTTGGCGAGCGAACGCCGCAGGGCGGGGAAGCGCTTGGCGGACAGGTGGGTCGTCTCGATCGCCATCGGCTCGCCGCTCGCCAGCCGCAGCCGCTCGATGCGCAGCACGCGCCCGCCCGCGTTGATGTGGAGCAGCCCGGCGAGCGTCTCGTCCGCCGTGATGTAGCCGATGTCCAGGAGCTGCGAGGTGGGTTCCAGGCCCTGGGCGCGCATGTCCTCGGTGTACGAGGTGAGTTGGAGGGCCTGCGAGACCTTCGGCTTCGCGACGAAGGTGCCCTTGCCCTGGATGCGTTCCAGCCGGCCCTCGACGACGAGTTCCTGCAGCGCCTGGCGCACGGTCGTGCGGGAGGTGTCGAACTCGGCGGCGAGGGTGCGCTCCGGCGGCACCGGCGTGCCGGGCGGCAGCGTCTCCGTCATATCGAGCAGGTGCTTCTTCAGACGGTAGTACTTGGGCACGCGCGCGGTACGGATGGGCGCCCCACCCTCGTTCTCCGCACTGCTGACGTCGGTGCTCATGCTCTGCCTTCCCGGCTCCGGATGCCGAAGCGACCGACCCTGTCCGATCGGTCACGGCTCACATCGTGGCACGGCTCGGTGCGTGAGAGGCCCCCGCACGCTGCGTGATCCCCTCTATATACCGTCGGGGTTTCGTGTTGGTCTAGTCCATCGCGCCGGGGCGGTGCGCGTGGCGCCCGGTTCGTGCGGCCGCAACCCCCCTGTCCGACTTGCCACTTGAGCAATGAAAGGTCCCTGCATATGTCGGTCCCGTAACGGAGGCCGAGCGGGACTTCCGCACCCTTGACACCCCTCTAGGTCTAGGCCAAGCTCCCGGTACTGGTCTACACCATTGGTCCAGGTCCCGGCCCCACGGGCAGTACTCGTCACAGGTCACCGCGGTGGGCAGGGGGGTTATGACATCCCTGAGGAGGGTGGCGTGAAGCGCAAGCTGATAGCCGCGATCGGTATCGCGGGCATGATGGTTTCCATCGCGGCGTGCGGGGACAGTGACAAGGACTCCGGGGGCGGCAAGGGCGGCGCGGAGGCCAAGGAGCTCACCGTCTGGCTGACGGTGGACGCGCAGAACAACTGGCCCGAGCTGGTGAAGGCCGCCGACGCCGCGGTCAAGAAGAAGCACCCCGGCGTCAAGATCAACCACGAGTACTACGGCTGGCCCGACAAGAACGCCAAGCTCGACGCCGTCCTCGCCACGGACAAGGCCCCCGACGTGGTCGAGATGGGCAACACCGAGATGCTCGGCTACATGGTCAAGGGCGCCTTCGCTCCCGTCGACGCGTCGAAGTTCGACAACTCGGACGCCTGGCTGGACGGCCTCAAGGCCTCCGTCACCTACGACGGCAAGACCTACGGCGTTCCTTACTACGCCGGTGGCCGCGTCGGCAACTGGCGCAAGGACATCGCCGCCGCGTCCGGCGTCAAGTCCACGCCGAAGACCTACAAGGAACTCACCGCCGACCTGGACAAGATCCAGAAGAAGCAGGGCGACAAGTTCAGCGCCTGGTACCAGCCCACCCGCGACTGGTACGCCGCCATGTCCTTCGTCTACGACGCCGGCGGCTCCATCGCCGTCGAGTCCGGCGGCGAGTGGAAGGCCAACCTCTCCTCTCCCGAGTCGGTCAAGGGCCTCAAGGCCTTCAAGTCGGTCGTCGACAAGTACATGCACGCCGACAAGACCAAGGACGAGTCGGACCGCTACATCGTCTACGGCCAGGGCAAGTCCGGCATGATCTTCGGTGCCGCCTGGGAGGGCGCGACCTCCGAGGACCCGAAGAACGACAAGACCGGCAAGCTCAAGGGCAACCTCGAGAACTTCGTGGTCCCCGGCCCGTCCGGCAAGAACCTCCCCGTCTTCCTCGGCGGTTCCGACCTCGCCGTCCCGGTGAAGTCCGGCGCCCAGGAACTCGCCGCCGAGTGGATCAACGCCCTCACCGGCGCCGAGGGCCAGAAGGGTCTGATCGGCAAGGGCAACCTGCCGAACAACAAGACCGACCTCGCGACGCTGAAGAGCGACCCGAAGACCGCGGTCCCGGCCACCGCGGCCGAGAGCAACTGGTTCGTCCCGATGGCACCCGGCTGGGGCCAGGTCGAGAAGGCCCAGGTCCTGCAGACCATGCTGCAGAACATCGGCACCGGCAAGAAGTCGGTCGAGGCCGCCGCGAAGGAAGCGGACGCCAAGATCGACAAGGTCATCAACACCAAGTGACCCGAGGCGGGGCCCCGTTGCCTACGGGGCCCCGCCTGCCGTACGACCCTGCCGGGAGGCGGGGCCCGCTCCCCGTACGAACCGCGGGCCGGTGAGGGACGGGGCGCGCCTCCCGTACGACCTGTACCGGCCCGGCCGGCGGCGGGGACACCTCCCGCGGACCGGGCCGGGAGCCGGGGGGCCCGCCTCCCGTACGACCTGTACGACCCGGTCGGGGACGGGGCCCGCCGCCCGTACGACCCGAGGGACCGCTGAGGAGCGCGCGGATGAGTGCCGCTGATACGACCACTGCCAAAGTGCCGCCGACGCGGCAGTCGCCACCACCACCCGCCCCGCCGGTGGAGAGACCACGCCGGAAGCGGACCTCCGAGGGGGCAGCCGTCCCCTGGGCCCTGCTCGCCCCCTGCCTGCTGGTCCTCGTCCTGGTGCTCGGCTACCCCCTCGTCCGCCTGGTCACCCTGTCCTTCCAGGAGTTCGGGCAGTCCCAGCTGTGGGGCTTCAAGCCGGCCGAGTCGGTCGGCTTCGACAACTTCGCCAAGGTGCTCGGGGACGAGGAGTTCTGGGCGGTCGTCGTCCGCACGATCGTCTTCGCCGGCGGGGCCGTCGTCTTCACGATGGTCATCGGCATGCTGATCGCGCTGCTCCTGCAACGGGTCTCCGGCTGGGTGAAGACGCTCATCAACATCGCGCTGGTGGCCAGCTGGGGCATGCCCATCATCGTGGCCACCACCGTCTTCAAATGGCTCTTCGACTCCGACTACGGCGTCTTCAACGCGGTGCTAAGCAAGCTCCCCGGCGTCGACATGATCGGCCACAACTGGTTCGCCAGCGGCCCCCAGGGCCTGGCCGTGATCATGCTGCTGGTGGTGTGGGGGGCGGTGCCGTTCGTCGTCATCACGCTCAGTGCGGGCCTCACCCAGGTGCCCAAGGAACTGGAGGAGGCGGCGCGGCTCGACGGAGCGGGGGCGTGGGGCGTCTTCCGGTACGTCACGCTGCCGATCCTCAAGCCGATCATCGTGATGCTCACGACGCTCTCCGTCATCTGGGACATGGGCGTCTTCCCGCAGGTCTTCGTGATGCGCGGCGGCCACCCCGAGGCCGAGTTCCAACTGCTCACCACGTACTCGTACGACCGCGCCTTCGTGGTCAACGACTACGCGCAGGGGTCGGCGATCGCCCTGCTCACCGTGCTCCTGCTGCTCGGTGTCGTCGCCGTCTACATGCGCCAGATGCTCAAGATCGGAGAGGTCGAGTGACCACGACCACGGCTCCCGGCACCTCCCGGCCGCGCAAGCCGGCCACGGCCCCCGCCGCCTCCCGGCCGCGCAGGTCGAAGCTCGGCTGGAACCTGCTCGGCCTGTTCGTCTTCGTCACCGCGGGCTTCCCCGTCTACTGGATGCTCAACACGGCGTTCAAGCCGGCGAAGGACGCCATCGACCCGGACCCGAGCCTGCTGCCCACGGCACTCACGCTCGACAACTTCAGCCGGGCGCTCGACATCGCCGACTTCTGGGGGCCGGTGGCCCGCAGCCTGATCGTCTCGCTGGCGGTGGTGCTGATCGGCATCGTGGTCGGCATGCTGGCCGCGCTCGCCATCTCCCGGTTCGCCTTCCGCGGCCGCAAGATCGTGATCGTCGGCATCCTGGCGGTCCAGATGGTCCCGCTCGTCGCCATGATCATCCCGGTCTTCCTGCTGCTGAACGACCTCGGACAGTACGACAAGCTCACCGGTCTGATCATCACCTACCTGACGTTCATCCTTCCCTTCACGGTGTGGACGCTGCGCGGCTTCATCGTCAACATCCCGAGGGAACTGGAGGAGGCCGCGATGGTCGACGGCTGCTCCCGCACCGGCGCCTTCGTCCGCGTCGTCTTCCCGCTGCTGGCCCCCGGCATGGTCGCCACCTCGGTCTACGGCTTCATCCAGGCCTGGAACGAATACCTCTACGCCCTGATGCTCATGAGTCAGAAGAACCAGACCGCCACGGTCTGGCTCGGCAACTTCACCACCAAGCACGGCACCGAGTACGCCCCGATGATGGCCGGTTCCACGATGATGGCCGTGCCGATCGTCGTCCTCTTCCTCATCGTCCAGCGCAAAATGGCCGCGGGGCTGACCGCGGGCGCCGTGAAGGGATAACGCCACCCGATGACGACACTCGCCAGTGGTACCGACACGCTCACGCGCGACGCACTCGCCGTGCTGCAGCCCGGGTTCACCGGGACCAGCGCGCCCGACTGGCTGCTGCGCAGGCTCGGCGAAGGCCTCACGTCGGTCGGCCTGTTCGGCCGCAACATCGCCTCGCCCCGACAACTCACCTCCCTCACCGCCCAGTTGCGCGCCGAATGCGACGACGTGCTGGTCGCGATCGACGAGGAGGGCGGTGACGTCACCCGGCTCGAAGTGCGCACCGGATCCTCCTACCCCGGCAACCACGCGCTCGGCGCGGTGGACGACGTCGAGCTGACCAGGGAAGTGGCCCTCGCGCTCGGCCGCCGCCTGGCCGTCTGCGGCGTCAACCTCAACTGGGCCCCGTCCGCCGACGTGAACTCCAATCCCGACAACCCGGTCATCGGCGTGCGCTCTTTCGGCGCCGACACCGACCTGGTCGCCCGGCACACCGCCGCGTACGTCACCGGTCTGCAGGCCGCGGGCGTCGCGGCCTGCACCAAGCACTTCCCGGGGCACGGCGACACCGCGGTCGACTCGCACCACGCGCTGCCGCGCATCGACGCCGGACTGCCGGTGCTCCAGGCCCGCGAACTCGTCCCGTTCCGCGCCGCGATCGCCGCGGGCAGCCGGGCGGTCATGAGCGCGCACATCCTGGTACCGGCGCTGGATCCCGACCGCCCCGCCACGCTCTCCCGCCGCATCCTCACCGGGCTGCTCCGCGAGGAACTCGGCTACGAGGGGCTGATCGTCACCGACGGCATGGAGATGCAGGCCATCGCCGCGACCTACGGCATCGAACGGGGCAGCGTCCTCGCGATCGCCGCCGGTGCCGACGCGATCTGCGTCGGCGGCGGCCTCGCGGACGACGAGACGGTCCGCCGCCTGCGCGACGCCCTGGTCGCCGCGGTCCGCGCGGGCGAACTCCCCGAAGAACGCCTCGCGGACGCGGCGGCCCGGGTCCGTGCACTGGCGCGGTGGACGGCCGCGGCCGCGAGCACGGACTCCACGCCGGGCGCGGACTACACGCCGGGCGGGAACTCCGTCTCGGGCGTGGACCTCGTGTCGGGCGCGGACTCCGGGTCGGCCGGAGAGGCCGGCGGATCCGGCACCGGACGCCCGGGAGGCTCGTCCGGCGTCGAGGTCCTCGCCGAGGTCGGGCTCGTCGCCGCCCGGCGCGCGCTCACGGTGACCCGGTCCGGCACGTACGCCCCGCTCGCCGAGGCGCCCTACGTCGCCGCGCTGGCCCCGGTCGCGAACATCGCCGTCGGCGACGAGACCCCCTGGGGCGTCGCGGCCGAACTCGCACAGCTGCTGCCCGGCACGGAGACGGGCAGCTTCTCCGGCGAGGACGCGGGTGCCGCCGCCCTCAGCGCGGCGGGCCCGCGCCGCGTCGTCGCCGTCGTGCGCGATGAACACCGCCACCCGTGGATGACCACGGCGCTCGACGCCCTCCTGGCCGCCCGCCCCGACACGATCGTCGTCGAGATGGGCGTCCCCCAGGCGGCCCCCCGGGGCGCGCTGCACATCGCGACCCACGGAGCGGCGAGAGTATGCGGCCGTGCCGCGGCGGAGGTCATCGCCGGGGCGTGAGCCCGACCCCCGCACACGCCACGCGAAGCCGGGACGGAAGGCGTCGGGCCCCTCGCAAAAGGGGGACCGGCGCCTCTGTCGCGGTGGGGGAGGGGAGCGGGCCGAACCGGGTGGGGCTGTCGGGCCGGGTGCATGCGGGCGACCCCTGGGCCCGGGCGGCCGTCGTCGCCCACGACAGCCTGACGACGCCCGCCAGGTCGAGGGCCGGTGAGCCGGTGAGCCGGTGAGCCGGAGGATGTGCCGCCCGGCGGGGTTATCGCAGCCCGCGGGGGAGCGCGGGACCAGCCGACCGCTCAGACATGCGACACGGTCCGGAGACTCGCGTCGGCTATACCCGGCAAGGCGCTCGGGTCGGCCGTACCCACCGAGGGCGCCCCGGTTGGCCGTACCCGCCGAGGGTGCTGGGGCCGACCGCACCCACTGCGGGTGCTCGGGTCAGCCGTACCCGGCAGGGCGCTCGGTGGGGCCGTACCTCGCCGGAGGTGCTCGGTTGGGGCCGTACCCGGCCGGGGGTGCTGGGATCGGCCGTACCCGCCGACGGTCTCCGGGTCGGCTGGACGAGTTCAGGTCGGCCCAGGCCCCGTCGCACGGCGGCCCCGGCCCGCGCTCGGGTTCCCGTACCCGCCGGGGGTGTTCAGGCCGACGGCGCGGCTCGGGTCGGTCTGCATGGTCGGGGCGGCCGGGACGCACGTACGTACCGGAAGGGGGCGGAGCTGCTCACGTCAGCCCGCCCCGCCCCGCCCGCTGGGCCGACGTACCGGCCGGTCGACCCGGTGGACCGGGCACCGTCGTCCTGGCCGACTGCCTTCGTCGGGCGGACCGGGCGGGCGGGATCGGTCAGATCCCCTGCCAGGACGGCTTGTTCGCGAAGGTGTGGCGGAAGTAGTCCGCGAGCTTCAGCTTGGAGGCCGCCGCGTCGTCCACGACAACCGTGGCGTGCGGGTGCAGCTGGAGCGCCGACGCCGGACACACCGCGGCGACCGGTCCCTCCACCGTCGCCGCGACCGCGTCGGCCTTGCCCTCGCCCGTCGCGAGCAGCACCAGATGGCGCGCCTCCAGGATCGTGCCGATGCCCTGGGTGATGACGTGGTGCGGGACCTGCTCGATGTCGCCCCCGAAGAAGCGGGCGTTGTCGACCCGGGTCTGCTCGGTCAGCGTCTTGATCCGGGTCCGCGAGGCGAGCGAGGAGCAGGGCTCGTTGAACCCGATGTGCCCGTCCGTCCCGATCCCGAGCAACTGGAGATCGACGCCACCGGCCGCGGCCAGCGCCCTGTCGTACGCACCGCACGCGGCCTGGACGTCCTCGGCGGTGCCGTCCGGCCCCATGAACGCGTCCATGCCCAGACCGAGCGGCTCCAGGACCTCGCGCCGCAACACCGACCGGTAGGACTCGGGGTGCTCGGCCGGCAGCCCCACGTACTCGTCGAGCTGGGCGATCCGCGCCCGCGAGGCGTCCACGGCACCCGACCCCGCCTTGGCCGCGAGCGCTTCGTAGATGGGCAGCGGGGTGGAACCGGTGGCCACGCCGAGCAGGGCGTCGGGCTTGCGCCGGAGCAGCTCCGCCATGGCCTCGGCGATGAGCTCGCCGCCCGCCTTGGCGTCCGGGACGATGACAACTTCCACGCTGGGCCTGCCGATCTGGAGAGGGGACTCAACTGGAACCCGAAGGGGGACACATGTGGTATAGACCAATCTAGCAGAGCCCCCGTGCCGGAGTCGCGCGGAACGCGCCACCGTCCGCCGTCGACCGCACCCACGGCGCCGCCCGGCCGCCGCCCTGCACGACCGGAGCCGCAGCCGCTCCCCGGCGCCACCCCTGCACCCCGCGCCAGGGCCTCTTCCGGCGCCACCCCCGCACCCCGAGCCGAGGCCCCCTTCCGGCACCGCGCCATGCTCCCCGCGCCGAGGGCCTCGTCCGAGCGCCCCGCTTGCTCTGCGCCCCGGAACCGGGGTCCCCACCCCGGCGCCGCGCCCGTGTCCCCGGTCACGGCCGGTCCCACGCCTCCGCCTCACACCCCGAGCTCTCACCCCCTTCCCGGCCCCGAACTCCACTCGTCGCCGCCGGCTCCGCCCCGGCCCGCCGCAGCCGGACGCGCCGCCTCTCGCAGTCCTTACGTCAGCGAACCCCCCGTCGCGTCCATCCAGTGCCCCGTCACCCATCGCCCCTCGTCCGAGGCGAGGAATGCCACCACGTCGGCCACGTCCCCCGGCGAGCCCACCCGGCCCAGTGCCGATATCGAGGCGGCCTGCGCCCACGCCTCGTCGCTCGAGCGGAGCCAGTCGGAGGTGTGGTCGGTGTCGACGATTCCGGGGGCGACCGTGTTCACCGTGATGCCGCGGGGGCCGAGCAGCTTGGACAGGTCGCGCGTGAAGACGTCCAGGGCGGCCTTCGTCATGGCGTACGCCATCTTGTCCGGCATCACCGCGGTGCGTGCGAGGCCCGAGGAGATGTTGACGACCCGCCCGCCGTCCCGCAGCCGGGACGCCCCCAGCCGGGTGACGAAATGGGGCGCCTTCACGTTGACCGCGAAGACCCGGTCGAACTCCGCCTCCTCGATCAGGTCGAACGGACTCGACGTGCCGATCCCGGCGTTGTTCACCAGGATGTCCAGTCCTTCCGCCTGCCGGTCGAAGGCCGCCCAGAGCGCCTCCGCGTCCCCCGGCACGCCCAGCTCCGCCCTCAGGGAGAACGCCGATCCGCCCGCCGCCTGAATCGCGGCCACCGTCTCCTTCGCCGCCGCCTCGTTGCTCCCGTAGTGCACGGCCACCCGCGCGCCGTCCCGGCCGAGCCGTTCCGCGATGCCCCGCCCGATGCCCCTGCTGCCGCCCGTGACGAGAGCCGTCCTGCCCGTGAGCACGCCCATGCCGGCACCCCTTCCCCATTTGTGTATCGGTCGCTACACAAAAAACCGTACACCAGCCCGCCGACATTTCTCTAGCACCCGCTATAAAATCCACTCCATGGTGAGCAGGCAGCAGACCGGGCCGCTGGTCGGGCCCGAGGGCGGGACGGTGGCCAACGCCCAGGCCGAGGACAGGACCCCGGCCGAGGGGGCGACCCCGGCCGGGAAATCCACCCCGGCCGAAAGGGTGACCCCGGTCGAGGGGAAGGCCCCCGTCCCGCCCCCGGGCAAGCAGCGGGGCCGTCCCCGTTCCTTCGACCGTGAGACCGCTCTGGAGAAGGCGATCCTCGCCTTCTGGGAGCACGGCTACGAGGGCACCTCCGTCTCGGACCTCACCCGCGTGATGGGCATCGGAGCCCCGAGCCTCTACGCGGCGTTCGGCGACAAGAGGTCACTGTTCGAGGAGGTCGTGCGCGCGTACGGGACCAGGTACGGATCGTTCGCCGAGCGCGCCCTCGCCGAGGAGCCCACCGCCCGCGGTGCCGTCGGGCGGACGCTGCGCGAGGCCGCCGTGGAGTACACCGATCCGGACCACCCGCACGGTTGCCTCGTGATCCACGCGGCGACCAACTGCACGTCGCCCGAGGTGGAGCGGTCGCTGCGGGACCGGCGCAACGCCAACCTCGCCGCCATCGAGAGCCGGATCAGGGCCGGGATGGCGGCCGGCGAACTCCCCGCGGACACCGACGCCGCCGCCCTGGCCCGGTACGCCGGAGCCATGATCCAGGGCATGTCCCAGCAGGCCAGGGACGGCGCGAGCCGGGAGGAACTCGAAGCGCTCGCCGATCTCGCCATGGCAATCTGGCCGAGCTCGTGAGATCCGCTCCCCCGACTGAACCCGGGCGGGCTACTCTGCGTGTAGGTCATCGGAAGATGTCGGAAAAAGAGACAGCGACGAACGTCCGCCGACGCATGGACAGCGACACATGGACGCAGGAGCATGGTCTAGTCCACAATGCGTGGTAAAGCCTCCGTCATCGACGTGACAGCATGTGAATGCCAAGCCTCCGTCTTCCCCGCACAGGAAGGCGGACCGAGGAACCGGTGCTCTCTGCCCTGACTGCTCCGGCTCCTCTCCTTCGGCCGATCGGGACCGCACACCCCGTGGCCGTTGTTGCTCCGGGCTGCGGTGCCGGGAGGGTTGAGGGTCCCTCCCAGGCGCCGCGGCCCGCGGGTGTTTCCGGGGCGGGGACGCCCCAGGGGTCCGCACTTCCGCCCGGCCCGACCGGTCCCCCGGAGACCTGGGTGTCCGACCGCGTGAAGCCTGCGTGATCCATCCGCCCGGCATCCTGACCGGGCCCGTACGGACATCCGTTTTCGGGACCTGTCGTATACGCCGGGTACGCTCGCACACGTGCCCTCCATGAACGACCTCGTACGCCAGCACACGGCCCTCGGCGACTCCGACCTCGAGTGGCTGCATCTGCTGGTCTCGGAGTGGCAGTTGCTCTCCGACCTCTCCTTCGCCGACCTCGTCCTGTGGGTCCCCACCCGGGACGGCACGCGGTACGTCTCCGTCGCCCAGATGCGGCCCAACACCGGCCCGACGTCGTACCAGGACGACATGGTCGGCCATCTCGTGCCGCGCGGCCGCCGCCCCATGCTGGACGCCGCGCTCGACGAGGGGCGGATTGTGCGCGAGGGCGACCCCGAGTGGCGCGAGGAGGTCCCGGTGCGGGTGGAGTCCATCCCCGTCCGCAGGGAGGGCCGGGTACTGGGAGTGATCGCCCGCAACACCAACCTCCTCACGGTGCGCACGCCGAGCCGGCTCGAGCTCACGTATCTCCAGAGCGCCTCCGACCTCGCCCAGATGATCGCCGCCGGTTCCTTCCCGTTCCCGAACCAGCAGGTCGACATGGACGCCTCGCCCCGGGTGGGCGACGGGCTGATCCGCCTGGACGCGGAGGGCATCGTCCAGTACGCGTCCCCGAACGCCCTGTCCGCCTACCACCGGCTGGGTCTGGCCTCCGACTTGGTGGGTCACAACCTCGGGGTGACCACCGCCGAACTCGCCCCGTCCCGCGGCCCGGTGGACGAGGCGCTGGCGAAGGTCGCGAGCGGCTGGGCGCCGCGCGAGTTCGAGATCGAGAGCAGCGACGGTGTGATCCAGCTGCGCGCGATCCCGCTCAAACCGAAGGGCACCCGCGTCGGTTCACTGGTCCTGTTGCGTGACGTCACCGAACTGCGCCGCCGCGAGCGCGAGTTGATCACCAAGGACGCCACCATCCGGGAGATCCACCACCGGGTGAAGAACAACCTCCAGACGGTGGCGGCGCTTCTGCGGCTCCAGGCCCGCCGCATCGGTTCCGAGGAGGGCCGCGAGGCGCTCGAAGAAGCCGTCCGCCGGGTCGGTTCCATTGCGATCGTGCACGAGACGCTCTCGCAGAACCTGGACGAGCGGGTGGAGTTCGACGAGATCGCCGACCGGGTGCTGGCGATGGTCGCGGAGATCTCGCCCGGCAAGGTCGTCGGCCGGCGCACGGGCCGCTTCGGGATCCTGGACGCCGAGGTCGCGACGCCGCTGTCCATGGTGCTCACCGAGATCCTCCAGAACGCCCTGGAGCACGGCTTCCGCGAGGGCGACCGGGGCACGGTCGAGGTCTCGGCGATCCGTGGCGGCACCAGCAAGGAGCCGCGCCTCCTGGTCACCGTCCAGGACGACGGGGTCGGCCTGCCGGACGGCTTCGACCCGCACAGCTCGGGCAACCTGGGACTGCAGATCGTACGGACGCTGGTGGAGGGCGAGTTGGGCGGCACGTTCGACATGGTCCCGGCCCCGGAGCGCGGGACCCAGGTGATCCTGGACGTGCCGGTGCAGGCCAACAAATAACCCGGCACAGTCTCTTCACTCGTCGCTTACGCGAACAGCACACGCGTACGGGGCGATCCGGCGAGCCCGGGGGAGAAGCGGCCCAGCCGCCGGGGGCCCAACAGCAGTGAGCCCCGGACCAGGAAAACCGGTCCGGGGCTAAAGCTCGTTGCTATGCGCATCGGGGGTACTGCGCGCTGCGGCTCGGGGGCGGGAGATGCGTACTCGCTGTACGCGCCGCCAAGCTCAGGCTGTTACGGGGTGGGGAATCAGGCGGAGGCCTGACGAGCCCGGTTGCGGGCGGCGCGGCGCTTCATTGCGCGACGCTCGTCCTCGCTGAGACCACCCCAGACGCCGGAGTCCTGGCCGGACTCGAGCGCCCACTGCAGACACTGCTCCATTACCGGGCAGCGACGGCAGACGGCCTTGGCTTCCTCGATCTGCAGCAGCGCAGGACCGGTGTTGCCGATGGGGAAGAAGAGCTCGGGGTCTTCCTCGCGGCAAACGGCGTTGTGACGCCAGTCCATGGCTGCTACCTCTCCTTGGTATTACATGCAGGTGCTTGTGAATGTGAACGCTTTCACGAATCCCTCAACAAGTGAAGGGCCGAGCGTCAGACGGACTGACGTGGTCCTGTGGATTGAGGAGGGGTTCGGACTCTCTGTGGGGGCCGGTGTTGCGGGCCGCCCCGAGCGCCACGTAGAGACTCGCAAACCTCAGCGGCGGATACAACCCCTTCCGGAAAGTTTTTTTTGATTCCTCGGTGTCGACTAGGTCACAGCCGTACTTCCATGGGGTGGACCCTGGCCTAAACGTTCGAGTGAAAGGACTTTGGGCCCTTCCACTCACACAATCACACGCAGTGCACGGCGTACGCCTGTGAACGTCACGCTCGTACGCAGCCCTAGGTGGTCGCCGTCCATCTGCAGGGGGAGCGGCACCTTGGAATGCAAGGTGAAGTCCGTCAGGTCATGCAGGGAGACGGCGTGCTTGCCCTGGGGTCCCCGCTCGGGGGACGAACGGAGCAACTGCGTGGCATACCGGGCAACCGAGGCCGTGGACATGCGGCTGAGAGCGAGTACGTCGAGCCCGGTATCGAACGAGGCCTTAGGTGACGCGTACACCGGACGATTGCCGAGAAACGTCCAGGGCGCGGTATTGCAGATGATGGACAGGACGAGATCGGTGATCGGGTCCTGCCCGGGGCGCTCCAGTGTGATGGTCCCGTGTCGGCGGTGCGGTTCGTCCAGAAACTGCCGTGCGACCTGGCGCAGATACAGCGCGTGAGTGGAGCGCCGACCGCGCTCGCGCTGTTGTTCGACCCGCCCGACCACGCCCGCGTCGAAGCCGAGCCCCGCGCAGAACGTGAACCAGCGGGACGGTGCCGCCTCGTCCTCGGTGCCCGGCGTGCCGGCGGCCAGGCCCAGCCCGACCGTGCGCTCCCGGCGCTCGCGCAGGGCGTCCAGCAGGGCGCCCGTCGCCTCGACCGCGTGGTTCGGCAGGCCGAGGGCGCGGGCGAAGACATTGGTGGAGCCGCCCGGCACCACCGCGAGACGGGGGAGGCGGTCCGGGTCGGGGCCGTGGTGGAGCAGGCCGTTCACGACCTCGTTGACCGTGCCGTCGCCACCGAGGGCCACGACCAGGTCGATGTCCTTGCTCTCCGCGGCCTGCCGGCCGAGGTCCCGGGCGTGCCCGCGGTACTCGGTGGTGACCGCCTCCAGCTTCACCTCGCTGGCCAGCGCGTGGATCAGTACGTCACGCGTGCGCGCGCTGGTGGTGGTTGCCGCCGGATTGACCACGAGAAGTGCACGCATGCGATGCAGCGTACCTACTGGGTGGTACTCACCCCAGACCGAGGTGGGGATCCGGTGAGGGTTCGGGGTGCCGGCGCGCACATGGGGCGGGCCGGGGCCGGCGTGCGCCGGGGGTCGGAGCCCGGACCCGGACTCCTCGGCGGTGGATGGCCCCGGGCTACCCTGCAGAGGTGACTCCTGAGCAGAAGACCGCCTCCGACGTCGCCACCGCCGAACCTCGTCCCGGGCGGGTGACCGCCGCCGCGGCACTGGCCGCGCTGGAAGGCCTCGCGCTGGTGGCGGGGGGCGTCTACATCCTCGTCCTCGGTCTCACCGGTGACGCGGACGACCGCCGGCAGGCCGTCACCGGAGGCGTCACGCTGATCGTCCTCGCGCTGCTGCCGCTGCTGGCCGCGCGCGGGCTGCTGCTGCGCCGCAGCTGGAGCCGGGGTCCGGCGGTGATCACGCAGGTCCTGGCGCTGCCGGTGGCCTACAACCTGCTCCAGGCCGACAGTGCCGCCATCCCGGCCGGGATCGCTCTTGCGGTCGTCGCGGTCACGGCGCTGGTGCTGCTCGTGAATTCCTCGACCACGCGAGCCCTCGGGATCCGCGGACCGGGCCGCGGGCCGGACGGGAAGTGAGCGGCTCGGCCGCCCACCACACCTGACGCTCTTCGCGACGCCTCTTTCGGACTGCTCCCCGGCGGACTGCTCCCCGGCGGGCTACTCCTCGACGAGGAGCTTCTCCCGGAGCTGGGCCAGGGTGCGGGCCAGCAGGCGCGAGACGTGCATCTGGGAGATGCCCACCTCCTGCGCGATCTGCGACTGGGTCATGTTGCCAAAGAAGCGAAGGAGCAGAATCCGCTTTTCTCGGGGCGGGAGGTCCTCGAGCAGCGGCTTCAGGGACTCGCGGTACTCGACCCCTTCGAGGGCCTCGTCCTCGGCGCCGAGGGTGTCCGCCACGGCCGGGGACTCGTCGTCCGTGTCCGGGACGTCCAGGGACAGCGTGGAGTACGCGTTGGCGGACTCCAGGCCCTCCAGGACCTCCTCCTCCGAGATGGCGAGCCTCTCGGCGAGCTCGTGGACCGTGGGGGAGCGGCCGTGCTGCTGCGACAGCTCGGCGGTCGCCGTGGTCAGCGCGAGGCGCAGCTCCTGCAGGCGCCGCGGCACCCGCACCGCCCAGCCCTTGTCGCGGAAGTGCCGCTTGATCTCCCCGACGACGGTCGGCGTCGCGTACGTGGAGAACTCGACGCCGCGCTCCGGGTCGAAGCGGTCCACCGACTTGATGAGACCGATGGTGGCGACCTGGGTCAGGTCGTCCAACGGCTCGCCGCGGTTGCGGAAGCGGCGCGCGAGGTGCTCGACGAGCGGCAGGTGCATGCGGACCAGCTGGTTGCGCAGCTCCGCGTACTCGGCACTGCTGTCGCTCAGCTTGCGCAGTTCGATGAACATCAGCCGGGCCCCGCTGCGGTCCTGGGGGTCGTGCTGCGTGTGCTGGGCGCTCGGCCCGTGCTGCGCGCCCTGCACGCTCTGCTCCGCGTTTCGCTCGTGCTCGCTCATAGTCCCGCCCGTCACCATTCCCCGAGCTCTCGGCTCTTCCCCCACGGCTTCGGACGCGTCCGGGACGGACGGACCCCCGTGCCGGGAAGCCGGGACCGCCGCCGGGGCGGTCTCGTCCTCCGGATGCGGCCGGGCCTGCTCGGGAATGCCGTCGACGCCGTCCGCCAGGGGCCTCGGCCCGCCGGGGCCGCGGGTGCCCTCGGGGGGAAGTTCCCGTGTGCCGCGCTTCTCGTCCCGCACCGGCCCGTCCCCGTTCCTCACGCCGGCCCGGGTCCCGCGCCGCGCTTCTTGTAGAGACTGATCGAAACGGTCTTGTCCTCGGCGACGGAGGAGTCCACCTGGCCCGCGAGGGCCGAGAGGACGGTCCAGGCGAACGTGTCCCGCGAGGGGGCGTGACCGTCCGTGGTCGGAGCCGAGACGGTGACCTCCAGCGAGTCGTCGACGAGGCGGAAGACACAGCTCAGCACCGAGCCGGGGACGGCCTGCTGCAGCAGGATCGCGCAGGCCTCGTCGACCGCGATGCGGAGGTCCTCGATCTCGTCGAGGGTGAAGTCCAAACGCGCCGCGAGTCCGGCCGTGGCCGTACGCAGCACCGACAGGTAGGCACCCGCAGCCGGCAGCCGGACTTCTACGAAGTCCTGGGTCGCGGGCTCGCCTGCGATCTGGGACACCCTCACCTCCAAGGTGGTACAAGCTCTTTCAGGGGCCGAGGGTGACCCCCCGGAGTAACGCGATGACCGATACGTGGTTCAGCGGTGACGCTATCGCGCTCCCAAGTCCCCTGTCCCGGGGGCCCCGCCCCCGTGCTGTCACTCATAGTAAGCACATGAGTACGCACAGTGGCTAGAGGTCTGCGGCCCCAAATAGGAAGAGCGCGCGCCGGGTTGACGTACCCAGGCGTCAGACCGTCGAACCGTCCGGGTCCAGGGTCACACGAGTACGTGATCGACGAAGCACCAACGCCAGTCCTCGCCGGTCTCGAGCGTACGCATCAGCGGGTGGCCGCTCTCCTTGAAGTGCTCCGTGGCGTGCCGCAGCGGTGAGGAGTCGCAGCAGCCGACGTGGCCGCAGATCAGACACTGGCGCAGCTGCACGGGGTGGGTACCGGCGGCCAGGCACTCGGTACAGGTTTCGCTGAGGGCCGCGGGCTCGGGGTGCGGCAGCGCGTCGGCGTGCGTGCACTGTTTCATGATTGCCAGGTTACGACGGGTGTGCGGGAAGCCGCGCGGAATCCGAGGGCGGGCTGAGGACGATGGACGTTTTGCCACTGCTGTTGCTGGTGGCGTGCAGTGCGGCGGTGGCCGGGGCGGCCCGCCGCACCCCGATCCCCGCACCACTGCTGCTGGTCGCGGCCGGCCTGTTGATCTCGTACGTGCCCGGGGTGCCCGACTACACGCTGGAACCCGATGTCGTGCTGCCGCTGCTGCTGCCCCCGCTGCTGTACACGGCGGCCGCGGACAGTTCCTACCTCGACCTGCGGGCCCAGCTGCGGCCCGTGGCGCTGCTGTCGGTCGGCTACGTCCTCTTCGCGACCGTCGTCGTCGGGTACGCCGCGTATCTGATCGTGCCCGGCCTGCCGCTGACCGCGGCGCTGGTCCTCGGTGCGGTGGTGGCGCCGCCGGACGCCGTCGCCGCCACGGCGGTGGCCCGCCGGGTGGGGCTGCCGTCGCGGGTCACCACCATCCTCCAGGGCGAGTCCCTGGTGAACGACGCCACCGCGATCACCGCCTACAAGGTGGCGCTCGCGGCTGCGGTCGGCGAGGGCGCGACCTGGGCGGGCGGTTTGCGCGAGTTCCTGGTGGCCGCGGTCGGCGGCGTCGTGGTCGGGATCGTCCTGATGGTGCCGCTGCACTGGCTGCGCACGCACCTGAGGGAGGCGCTGCTCCAGAACACGCTCTCCCTGCTCATCCCCTTCGTCGCGTACGGCGTCGCCGAGCAGGTGCACGCCTCCGGGGTGCTCGCCGTGGTCGTCGTCGCGCTCTACCTCGGCCACCGCTCCTGGGAGGTCGACTTCGCCACCCGGCTCCAGGAGGAGGCCGTGTGGAAGATGGTCGCCTTCGTCCTGGAGTCGGCGGTGTTCGCCCTGATCGGTCTTCAGCTGCCCGTCGTGCTGAAGGGCCTCGGGGCGTACGAGGGGGGCCGCGCCGCCTGGTACGCGGTGCTCCTCTTCGTGGTGGTCGTCGCCACCCGGTTCGTCTGGGTGTATCCCGCGACCTTCCTGCCGCGGGTGGTCTCCGCGCGCGTCCGGGGGCGCGAGGAGAACCCCACCTGGAAGGGGCCGTTCGTGATCGCCTGGGCCGGGATGCGGGGTGTGGTCTCGCTCGCCATCGCCTTCTCGATCCCGCTCACCATGCACGGCGGCGAGGACTTCCCGGAGCGGAACCTCATCCTGTTCCTCACCTTCACGACGGTGATCGGGACGCTGGTCGTGCAGGGGCTCACCCTGCCGCCGCTGATCCGGGTGCTGAAGCTGCCGGGCCGCGACCAGCAGGCCGAGACGCTCGCGGAGGCCAATGCCCAGGCGCAGGCGTCCCGGGCCGCCGAGAAGCGGCTCGACGATCTCCTCACCGACGAGCGCAACACTCTTCCCGGGCCGCTCGCCGACCGGCTGCGCACCGTCCTGGAGCGCCGCCGCAACGCCGTGTGGGAGCGGCTGGGGGCGGTCAATCCGGTGACCGGGGAGACCCACGACGACACCTACCGCCGTCTGTCGCGGGAGATGATCGGCGCCGAACGCGAGGTCTTCGTCAAGCTGCGGGACCTGCGCCACATCGACGACGAGATGCTGCGGACGCTGCTGCGGCGGCTGGACCTGGAGGAGGCGGCGGCCTTCCGGGAGACGGAGTGAGGGGTGCCCGGTTCTTCAGCCGAGCGGGGCTCCCGTGATCACGGCGGCCACCGTCGACCCGCGCGGGAAGGCGCCCTCCTCCGCCAGGGCGACGAGGCCGTACAGCATCTTGGCGACGTAGAGGCGCTCCACGGGGACCGCGTGGCGCTGCTCGAAGTCCTCGGCGAAGCGGTCGAGCCCGGGGGTGGTGCGGGCGTAGCCCCCGCAGTGGAAGCGCTCGTCGAGGGACCAGTCGCCGCGGGGGCCGCCGAACGCGCGCCGCTGGAGAGCCTGTACGTCCTCGCCCAGGAAACCGCCCCTGAGGACCGGGATGCCCAGGGCACGCCCGCCCGGCGGCAGCCCCGCGGCCAGGCCGGCCAGGGTGCCGCCGGTGCCGCAGGCGACGGCGACGACGTCCGCGTGGCCCGCGAGTTCCTGCCCGAGGTCCCGGCAGCCGCGCACCGCGAGGGAGTTGCTGCCGCCCTCGGGCACGACGAACGCGTCCTCGGCACCGGTGGCGCGCAGTATCCCGGCCAGTGTCCCGGGCTCGGTCTTGCGGCGATAGGTCGATCTGTCGACGAAGTGCAGCCGCATGCCGTCGGCGGCGCACCGGGCGAGCGACGGGTTGAGGGGGCGGTCCGCCAGCTCCTGGCCGCGGACCACGCCGAGGGTGGGCAGGCCCAGGAGGCGGCCTGCCGCGGCCGTCGCGCGCAGGTGGTTCGAGTACGCCCCGCCGAAGGTCAGGACGGTGCGGCCCGCGGCCGCCGTCAGGTTGGGAGCGAGCTTGCGCCACTTGTTGCCGACCAGTTCCGGGTGGATCAGATCGTCCCGCTTGAGCAGCAGCCGCACGCCGTGCCGCGCGAAACGCCCGTCCGCGACCTCCTGCAACGGCGACGGCAGCCGCGGTCGCAGCCCGGCGGGGCCGGACGCTTCGGGGCTGCCGTGGCTGCCGGGGCGGTTCGAGCTGGTCACCTCGCCATTGTCGGACATATGTCCGAGCAGGTTCACGCAGGCCCCGGCAGGCCCCGGCAGGCCCGGCGGGCCTGCCCGAGCGGGGCGCGGTGACTGCGGGCCGATCCGTTTCGGGGTGCCCAGGGTTTGCGCGCCGGACCCGCGGCGGTGCTCGGTGCCCGCGGGCCGGCATCCGTACCGGGTCGCGGCGAAGGGAAGCCGGCTTCACTGCCGGCGCCCGGGGCCCGGTGGTCGGTCCCTCTGCCGGAGGCCGGGCTTGCCGGTCGGTCCCGCTGTCGGCGGCCGGCGCCGGGTGTCACTTCAGTCGGTCGCGGACGCGTTCACGCAGGGATGCCATCGTGAACCCGCGCGGATCCACCTTGCCCGGCTGCCACTCCAGGTGGCCGACGACGGAACGCTCCGTCCAGCCGTGATGACGGCAGATGGCGGCCGACACCCGCTCGACGGCGTCCAGCTGCTCCGGTGGCCAGGGGTCCTCGCCGTCTCCCCGGTTCTCGCACTCGAAGCCGTAGAAGTGGCGGTTGCCGTCGGTGTTCGCCTCGTTGTCCGGGGGGAGGGCCTTCTCCGCGATCACGGCGCGCAGGACGTCGTCGTCGCCCAGGCCCGCGTGATTGGCGCGCCCGTATCCGACGAGGTGGACGACGCCGTCCTTCGTGATGACTCCGTGGCACAGGGGTCCCGGCAGATCCGGGTGGCCGACGCGGCAGATCTCGACCGTGCGTGCGCTGCCCGACGTCACGGTGTGATGGATCATCACGCCGTGGACGGGCCCCCACGGGCCCTTGTGGTTGCGGTTGTGATGCTTCCAGTCGCCGACCTCGACGACGGTGGCGCCTTCTTCTTCGAGTCGGGTCAGGAATCTCCCGGCAGACATGGGTGGGGCCACGGTGCCCCCTTCACTGCGCGACGACCGCCCGTCGCGACCGCCTCATACGGGCGCTTTTACCCATATTGAGGTGGCCGGGACCAGTCGTTCGTACAGCGTGCGAGCCGAACCGGTCAGCGGTGCACGGACGTGATGACCAGGTGCGATCATCCCTGTCCGCTGCCGATCGCTCACCGATCAACTACGCAGGAAAGAGTCCCCATTTGTCGCGATGTGGCTCTCCAGGGCCTGCAGCGCCTGCTGCGTCGCCGCGGGGGAACCGCTGCCGCGCCGCTCCGCGTAGTACGCGGCGCCGAGCCTCTTGAGCAGATCGCCGCCGGCGCGCTGCGTCTGCACGTCGTCGAGCTTCTGCTTGCCCTGCGTGAGGCCGCGCTGTGCCTGCTCTTTCGCGCGGTCCAGAAAGCCTGCCATTGCCTCTCCCGTCCTTGCCGTTCGTCGAGGTTCCGGTCGAGAGGTCAAACGGTTGGCCGGATCATGAAGTTCCCCGCGACGCGTGCCGCGCTCCATGCCCACTTGCACCAAGGTCCATTCCCGCTCATTCGTGTAATAGCACGAACACGTTCCGTGATGGAAGGGTTGTCCTCGTAGATCGGTGCACGAGCGGGAGGGCAATTTTCATGTCGGTAGGCGAAGAGGTCCGGGCAGGTCAGGACAAGCCGCAGCAGAGCCTCGGCACAACGGCCGCGCGGAACCTGGCCACCACGACCAAGTCCGTGCCGCAGATGCAGGAGATCAGCTCGCGTTGGCTGCTGCGCATGCTGCCCTGGGTGAACGTGCAGGGTGGTACGTACCGGGTGAACCGGCGGCTGAGCTACTCGGTGGGCGACGGCCGCGTGACCTTCGTGAAGACCGGTGACCAGGTGAGGGTCATTCCCGCGGAGCTGGGCGAGCTGCCGATCCTGCGGACGTTCGGGGACCTCGAGGTACTCGGCGAGCTCGCCGGACGTTGCCGGCAGCGGGAGTTCGCGCCCGGGGCGGTCCTCGCCGAGTTCGGCAGCCCGGCCGACGGGGTTTTCCTCCTCGCGCACGGCAGGGTGGAGAAGGTCGGCACCGGGCCCTACGGGGACGACACCGTCCTCGGGACCCTCGCCGACGGCGCCCACTTCGGCGAGCAGGCGCTGATCGACCAGGAGGCCATCTGGGAGTACACGGCCCGCGCGGTCACCGCGTGCACCGTGCTCTTCCTGTCCCGCCAGGACTTCGACCACGTGGCGCAGCGCTCCGAGTCGCTGGGCGGCCACCTCGAGGACCTGCGCTCCATCCCCGAGCAGCGGACCAACAAGTACGGCGAGAAGGAGATCGAGCTGGCATCCGGCCACACCGGTGAGCCGGAGATCCCCGGCACCTTCGTGGACTACGAAGCCGCCCCCCGCGAGTACGAACTGAGCATCGCCCAGACCGTGCTGCGCCTGCACTCGCGCGTCGCCGACCTCTACAACCAGCCGATGAACCAGACGGAACAGCAACTGAGGCTGACGGTCGAGGCACTGAAGGAGCGTCAGGAGTACGAGCTGATCAACAACCGCGAGTTCGGACTCCTCAACAACTGCGAGTACGACCAGCGGATCCAGCCGCACGACGGCGTCCCCGGCCCCGACGACCTCGACGAACTGCTCAGCCGTCGGCGCGGCACCAAGCTGCTGCTCGCCCATCCGCGCGCGATCTCCGCGATCGGCCGCGAGCTCAACAGGCGGGGACTGGTCCCGGAGACCATCGACATGGCGGGCAACCGCATCCCGACCTGGCGCGGAGTCCCGATCTTCCCGTGCAACAAGATCCCGGTCACCGACGCCCGTACGACCTCGATCATCGCCATGCGTACCGGCGAGGCCGAGCAGGGTGTCATCGGACTCCAGCAGTCGGGCATCCCGGACGAGATCGAACCGAGCCTGTCGGTGCGCTTCATGGGCATCAGCGAACAGGCGATCATCTCCTACCTGGTGACCGCCTACTACTCGGCGGCCGTCCTCGTGCCCGACGCCCTCGGCATCCTGGAGAACGTCGAGATCGGCCGCTGGCAGTGACCGCCGTGCGCGCTGGACGCCGTGTCCCCGCCCCGCGGGGCGGGTGCGCCCACGGGGTACGCGCCCGGTGGCAGTGCGGAGCGGTCGTCGTCCGCCGGCTCTCCGAGGCGATCCCCCGGGTGAGTTCATGACGGAGACGCGGCGGAGTCCCACCGAGACACTCGAAAGGCGCGGCCCCATCGACAGGCAAGGGCCGTCCGCCGTTCCGCCCGTCGAGAGACAGGACCCGCCGGGCCCGCTCGACGGGCAGGAGGCGGCCGGGATCCTGGAGCGCACCCGGACGTTGGTGGACCCCGAGCTGCGCAATGCCATCGAGTCGCTGCCCGGCGCGATGCGCAGGACCGCGCTCTACCACTTCGGCTGGGAGCGCGCGGACGGCACCCCGGCGGCGGGCAACGCGGGCAAGGCCATCCGGCCGGCACTCGTGCTGACCGCGGCCCGGGCGCTCGGCGGCCAGGACGCGGCGGCCGTTCGGGCGGCCGCCGCCGTGGAGCTGATCCACAACTTCTCGCTGCTGCACGACGACGTGATGGACCGGGACACCACGCGCAGGCACCGGCCCACCGCGTGGACGGTGTTCGGTGACGCCGACGCGATCCTCGCGGGAGACGCCCTCCAGGCGCTGGCCCTGCGGCTGCTCGCCGAGGATCCGCATCCTGCGTCCTCGGCGGCCGCCGCCCGGCTCGCGGACTGCGTGATCGAACTGTGCGAGGGACAGCACACCGACACGGCCATGGAGACACGCGGTCCCGGCGAGGTCACCCTCGACGAATGCCTCGCCATGGCCGAGGCCAAGACGGGCGCGCTGCTCGGCTGCGCGTGTGCGCTCGGCGGGCTGTACGCGGGTGCGGACGAGGAGGACGTCGAGGCACTGGACGCCTTCGGCCGGCAGGCGGGGCTCGCGTTCCAGCTGATCGACGACGTGATCGGGATCTGGGGGGACCCGAGCCGCACCGGCAAGCCGGCCGGGGCGGACCTCGTCGCCCGCAAGAAGTCGCTTCCGGTGGTCGCCGCGCTCACGTCCGGCACCCCGGCCGCGGCCGAGCTGGCCGCGCTGTACGCGGCCTCCTACCGGGAAGGGGATCTGGAGAGCACGGTCCTGGCCGTCGAGCGGGCGGGTGGCCGTGACTGGGCGCAGGCGCAGGCGGCCGACCGGATGGCCCGTGCGATGCACGAGCTGTCCCGGGCGGTCCCGGAGCCGGAGGCGGCCGGAGGCCTGCTCGCGCTCGCCGAGTTCGTGACCCGGCGGACCACCTGAGGGCCCTCGCCCGCCGACCGGGCGCGCTCGGGGCCGTCGGCAACCGGCGGTCAGGCCGACGCCGGTGATCCGGGGGACCACCTGAGGGCCCTCGCCCGCCGACCGGGCGCGCTCGGGGCCGTCGGCAACCGGCGGTCAGGCCGATGCCGGTGATCCGGGGGACCACCTGAGGGCCCCGTGCTCTGCTCGGGCGGCGCCCTCAGGTGACCGTCGTCCGTCGGCGGTGAAGGCCGATGGTCCGGTGCGGGCCGAAGATCCGCGTGACTCGGCGCGCAGCCGGACACCCGTGAGCCGGGTGAAGTCCCGCGGCCCCGGGCCCGTACGGCACCCGACCTCCGTACGGGCCGGGGGCCGCGCCCGGTCGGGATGGGCCCCGCGCGTCACGTGACGTGCGGGGCCCGCGCCCGCCTGCGAACCCGCGGGGCCTAGTCTGAACAGCCGCACAAGCGAAGGCTGTTGAGGCAAAGGGGCGGGACATGGGCGTGGCCATCAGGACGGCGGACGAGGGGGACCGCGACCTGCTCGTGCGGCTGCTCGACGAGGCGTTTTGGGACGACCCGGTGAGCGGCTGGATCTTCCCCGACGAGGCGTACCGCCGCAGTACGCACCCCGGACTCATGGCGGCCTTCCTCGACATCGTGCTCGCCGACGGCCGGGTGGACGTCACCGAGGACGGGACGGCGTGCGCGCTGTGGCTGTCGGTGCCCGCCGGTGCGGAGCACGCGGACGAGGCCGACGGCGCCGCTCAGCTGCGCGAGGCGGTCGACCCGGCCAACGAACGGGTCGAACTCGTCGGCCGGCTGACGAGCGAGGCGCATCCGGCCGACCGCGCCCACGCGTACCTGTGGATGATCGCGGTGGCACCCGGCCGACAGGGCGAGGGCCTCGGCTCCGCCCTCATGCAGCCGGTGCTCGACCGCTGCGACCGGGAGGGCCTGCCCGCCTATCTGGAGGCGAGCAGTGCCCGCAGCCGCACCCTGTACGAGCGACTGGGCTTCGTCTTCAACGGCCGTGCGGTCGAGCTGCCGGACGGGCCCGTGATGTGGCCGATGTGGCGCGAGCCGCAGACCTGACCGGTCGTGCCCCGCGGTGCGCGGACAAGCTCGTCGTCGAGACCTCCCCGGTGGTGCTCGGCGTGGGCATGCCGATGTTCGGCCGCGGGTACGACGTCACCGCATTCACCCTCGACGAGGTGCGCACGCCCGGGACCGGGGCGCTGGTGCCGACGTAGCGCGGGAAGCGCCGACCCGCCTTTCGTCCTACGCTGAAGTCATGGGCACCGATGAGCAGGTCTGTTCCGTCTGCGGGCAGCCGGTCGCCACGGTCGTGCGGCGCCACAAGACCCTGGGCGCCTGGGTCCCCGCCTGGGTGGCAGGGCCGTGCCGGAATCCGGAGTGCGGGACGTACGCGGACGAGTCCGACGAATCCGGACGGGCAGCGTCCGGCGCGCCCGGCCTGAGGACACCCGGAGGGACCGCGCGCGGCACGGCCGCAAGACCGGGTCCGGCCCCGGGGTCCCCGGCGGGAGCAGCCCCCGGCCCGGCCGCCGGCAGCGGGGAAGCGGAGGGAGCAGACCCGTGAAGTACCTGGTGATGGTGCAGGGCACGCAGGCGGACTACGACGCGATGGGAGGCCGGGCCTCGGACCGGTCCCCGGCCTGGAGCGAGCGGGAACTGCGGGCCATGTACGCCTACATGGGCGCGATCGGCGACGACCTCTCCGAGTCCGGCGAACTCGTCGACGCCCAGGGGCTGGTCGAGCCGGCCCGGACCCGACTGGTCACGGCCGGCCGGGACGGCGAGCCGGTGATCACCGACGGGCCGTACGGCGCGACCGAGGCGGTGCCGGCCGGCTACTGGCTCGTGGAGTGCGAGAGCCTCGACCGCGTCACCGAGATCGCCGCGCGCGTGGCCCGCTGCCCCGGACCGGAAGGGCTCACGGAGTACCCGGTCGTCATCCGGCCGGTCGACGACGGCCCCGCGGCCGCGTGAACCGACGGCCGTACAGGACGTCGCAGGTCGCGAGTCCGGGGACCACCGCCGCCGCGGAGTTCCTCGGCCCGCCGTCCGCGAGAAGACAGGGTGCGTGGAGTTCACGCGGCGCAGGACCGCCGGTCGAGAAAGCCGGTCGACACGCGATCCCACGAGGCACTGTGATGGCTCCGACTGCCCGCCGCACGGAGCAGGCCCGCCTCAGGAGCCGTTCTTCGCAGCAGGGAGAACCGCGGACCCCCGCCCCGCGATCGATGCCGCTCTGGCCGGGCGTCTGGTCGATACGCAGTTCCCGCAGTGGTCCGGGCCGCCTCTCGAGCGGCTCGTCCCGGCAGCTTCGGACCATGTGATCTACCGGCTGGGTGAGGAACTGTCCGTCCGGTCGCCCCGCCATAGCCGGCCTCCAAGTCGGGCACACGTCTTTGCCGCCGCCTCACGCAGGGCGTGCACGTCACGCTCCTCTCGCCGGGACCATGGGCCGTGCTCAGCGAAGCCGTAGCGTTGCGGCATGTCCGAACCCCTGCTGCACATCACCGAGCGTTCCCTCTGGGACGCGGCCCGCGCCGCGGGCACGTACGAGATCTCCACCCGAGGCCGCACCCTCCGGGAGGAGGGCTTCATCCACTGCTCGCTGCGGCACCAGCTCCCCGCGGTGGCCGACCTCCTGTACGGCTCGTACACCGGGCCCGAGGACCTGGTGGTCCTGGTGATCGACGCCGGCCGGCTCGGTGCCGAGGTGCGGCACGAGGCTCCGGAACCCGGCGGCGAGAAGTTCCCGCACGTCTACGGGCCGATCCCGGTGGGCGCGGTCGTGGACGTCGAGGTCTGGGACCCGGACGCGGCGCGTCCCGCCGGGCCGCCGGCGGCGGTGGACGTGGCCGCGCTGAGCGCCCTCGCCGAGGGCCATCACGCGCGCCTCGTAAGGCCGTTGGGGGTGCGTGAGGCAGCCGGGCACCTCGTGAAGGCGTACGCCGTCGAGGCGCCCGGGCGCGTGGTCGGCGACGACACAGAGACCGCCGCGCTGCGGATCGCGGCCGACCACCTGGCGCTCGGCGGGACCCGCGGCTCGCTCGGCCTGGCCGTCCTGCTGGTGCACGCCGGGGGAGACGGCGACTACGTCCTCGTCCACACCTGGATCGAGGGCTACATGTCCGACCTCGCCGTCTTCACCGGCCCGGCGGGCGAGCCGGACCTCCTGCGGCCCGGCCGGCAGGGCCTCGCCCCGTGCGTGTGGGAGGCGGCCGTGCTGGCGCACGAGCGACGCGCGTTCGGCGAGCACGTCCTGGACGGCGCGAGGCCGGCCGGCGAACGGCTCGCCGCGTGGAGCGCCGACCTGCTGGCGGGAGCGGTGCGATGACCGACGGGCCCCGGGTGCGGCCGGCCGCACGTGAGGATCTGGAGGCAGTGGCCGGGCTGGCCGCCGAGCACGCCGCCTACGAGAAGGCCACGCTGCCGGCCCCCGGTCTGGCCGGACGACTCGAAGGACTGATCTTCGGACCAGGGGCGCGGCTGCGCTGCCTGGTGGCCGAGTCGGGCGACGGCGAGCTCGTCGGCTACGCCACCTGCGCGCCCGAGCTGTCCACCTGGGACGGCGCGGAGTACCTGCACATGGACTGCCTGTACCTGCGCGAGGGTCAACGAGGCCTCGGCCTCGGTCCATTGCTGATGGAGGCGGTACTCGCCGAGGCGCGGGCGCTCGGCCTCGGCGAGGTCCAGTGGCAGACCCCCGTCTGGAACGAGGGAGCGATCCGTTTCTACGACCGCCTCGGCGCCAGCTTCCAGGGAAAGCGGCGCTACTCCCTGCCGGTGGGCCGACCCCGGCGCCCGCCCGTCTCCGGGTCGCGGCCCGTGAGGCAGTAGGTGCCGCCCGCCGGGTCCCGCATCACCGTCCAGCCCGCCCCGCGGCCGACGGTCGTGGCACCGAGTCGCTCGTGCCGGGCCCGTACCGCCTCGACGTCCGAGCAGGCGATGTCGAGGTGGGCGGAGGTGGGGCGCTCGGTGCCTAGGCGTTGGAGGAGGATGCGGACGGGCAGCGCCGCGGGCGGCTCCACGATGTGGAACTCCGGGAGCGTGCTCGGGCGGGACTCCCAGCCGGTGAGGGCGCTCCAGAAGGCGATTTCGGCGGCGTACACGGACGGCGCGAGGTCCAGGCACACCTGGTCGAGCCGGCTGCGCGCGCCGGGCGGCCCCTCGACCACGGGCGGCCGTCCCGACTCCCCGGACCACGGCACCGCGCAGAACAACTGCCCGCCGGGGGACCGCAGGACGGTCCAGTCCCCGTGCTCGGCGACCACCGCGGCGCCCAGGCCCCGCGCCGAAGCAACCAGTGCCGGCACGTCCTCCACGGAGAGGTCGAGATGTGCGCCGCCGTCGCCCGCGTCCACGCCCTGCACCTTCACGCAGGCGTCGGCCCCGTCCGGCAGCAGGGTCAGGAACTCGCCCCGCGGCTCGGACGGGCGCGTGCCGGTGACCGCGGACCAGAAGTCGCGGGCCTGCCCGGACCGTGCCGCGGGCCGGTCGACGAAGGCATGGGTCCACCGGATCGGTTCGGTCATGGTGCGCTCCCTCATCGGACGGTTCGTACGCTCGTACGGTGCGTACCGTCTCCCGGGGAAAACCGGCCGCGCAACGGCGTTTCGTGAAGCGGACCCGGCTCAACTCCTCCCCGTGCCCGCCCGGCTCCTGCGGGGCCCGCCTCAGCCCTTCCGGCCCTGCTCAGCTCTTCCGGCGCTGTCAGCCTCTACGGGGCTCGTTGAAGCGCAGAAGATTGCCCGCCGGGTCGCGGAAGGCGCAGTCCCGCACACCGTAGGGCTGGTCCATCGGCTCCTGGATCACGTCGGCGCCCGAGGCGCGGACACGTTCGAAGAGGGCGTCGCAGTCGCCGGTGCGGAAGATGACCCCGCGCAGCACGCCCTTGGCCAGCAGCTCGGCCATCGCCAGCTTGTCGGCGGGCGAGGTGCTCGGGTCCGCCGCCGGCGGCTCCAGGACGATCTCCACGTCCGGCTGGAGCGGGGAGCCGACGGTGACCCAGCGCATGCCCTCGAACCCGACGTCGTTGCGGACCTCCAGCCCGAGGACGTCACGGTAGAACGCGAGCGCCTTGTCGTGGTCGTCGACGGCGATGAAGCACTGTGACAGTTTCAGATCCATGACGTCACGCTAGGCCCTGTCGTCGCGTTCCCGCCTGCCCCGCGACGCCGGACAGGCCCTACAGCCGGGAGTCCGGTTCCCCCTCGGTGCTGCGGTGCCGGGCCGGGCGGGTCAGCCGCTGGGCCACACAGGAGGGGATCGGCGCCCCGTGGTCGTGCGGCCGGGACCGGTACGCGCTCGGCGTCTCGCCGACCAGTTCCGTGAAGCGGGAGCTGAAGGACCCGAGCGAGGCGCACCCCACCGCGAAGCACACCTCGGTGACCGTCAGGTCCCCGCGCCGCAGCAGCGCCTTGGCCCGCTCGATGCGACGCGTCATGAGATACGTGTACGGCGTCTCGCCGAAGGCCGCCCGGAAGCTGCGCTGGAAGTGCCCCGGTGACATCAGCGCGGTGCGCGCGAGCTCGGCCACGTCCAGCGGCTGCGTGTACTCACGGTCCATGCGGTCCCGCGCCCGCCGCAGCCGCACCAGATCCTCCAGCGTCACGTCCCCAGGATGCCACGGGCCGCTCACGGCGGTGCTGCTCGTCCGGGTCCGGCGCAGCGGACATACGACCGCACCCGGTCCGCCGCGCCACCGGTGGGCGGCGTGCGGGCCGGGTGCGGTCGAAGACCGGGCGACGAAGAGATCGCAGGTCGAAAAGCGCGGCCTTGGGTCAGGCCTTATTGGTCTCTTGGTAATGGGCCAGGGCGTTCTGCGGACTGTGTGCGGACTGGTACGGCATTACAGGTCTTCGTCGTCGACGGGTTCGGGTTCGCGGATGTACGCGAGGTCCAGGACGTAGCGTTCGGTGACCGGAGGGGTGCTCCACGCCTGGGTGAGGTGGTCTTCGAAGGTGTCGTCGGTGGGGTGGTCGAGCGTCGTCGCGTAGTAGTCGGCCGTCGCCTGCCGGTTTTCTCACCAGGCGTGGCCTTCGTAGACGCCGGGGCGGGGCAGGTTCATCTCCCCCGCGGGGCCGTATTCCAGTTGGTTGACGACGAGAACGCCGGTTTCCGACTCGATGCTGACAGGCACATGGCCTTCGGCCTCGGCGGGCGGGTCGGGTGCGCTGTCCCAGACGCGAAGGGCGACCTCGACCTCGATGTCGGGTTGCAGGCTGCGGAGGTAGAGGTGGTAACCGTTGCCAGCGACCACAAGCCTGCGGGCAGCGGCCATGGCGTCGTCATCGCTGAGACAGGCGTCGGAGTCATAGACCTCCACAACACGGCGGGCCGGTGTGGCCTTGCAACGGTATTCAGCCAGGAGAGCCATGGCGCCGGTCCCTTTCTGCTAGCTGGTGATCTTCACGTAGAAGGCGTCGCCGTCCAGCATGCGGTTGAGGGACCTCGGGCACCCCCCGTCGCAGGATCAGCCTCAACGAGGCCCTCGCGTTCGCCCGCGTCTCTTGGAGCTTCCCCTTGGAGAGTTGACGTCCCCGCCTCTGGAGGGGCTGACATCACCGGTCAGCGGCTCGTGCAGGAAACCGTCGAGGCGTTCTACGATGCGGGCCCGCTACCGCGACCTCGACTGTGGAGCACTCCCGCTGATTCGACCGCAAACTCGACGCCCAGCGTCGGCTCGACGAGGTCACGACCTACGCCGGTTCGAGTCCGCTCTCGTCGCCGACGGAGCGAGCGTCAAGCAGGTCCAATCGTCCTTAGCCACGCCTCCGCAGTCATCACGCTGTGGACCTGCCCACCTCCGGCCGGGCGAAAAAGACCGCACCCGGTCCGCTGCGCCACCGGTGGGCGGCGTGCGGGCCGGGTGCGGTCGAAGACCGGGCGACGAAGAGATCGCAGGTCGAAAAGCGCGGCCGTGGATCAGGCCTTCTTGGTCTCCCAGAAGATCTTGTCGATCTGGGCGATGTAGTCCAGCGCCTTCTGGCCGGTGGCCGGGTCGGTGGACGCCTTGGCGGCCGAGAGGGCCTTCAGGGCGTCGTTGACCAGCTGGTGCAGCTCCGGGTACTTCTCGAAGTGCGGGGGCTTGAAGTAGTCGCTCCAGAGCACCGAGACGTGGTGCTTGGCGAGCTCGGCGCGCTGCTCCTTGATGACCGTGGCGCGAGCCTGGAAGTGCGGGTCGGCGTTGCCGGCCATCTTTTCCTGGACGGCCTTGACCGACTCCGCCTCGATGCGGGCCTGGGCCGGGTCGTACACGCCGCAGGGCAGGTCGCAGTGCGCGCTGACCTTGACCTTGGGGGCAAACAGGCGGGAAAGCATTGAGCTGTCCTTCCTCGTGATCGTCTTCTCAGGTGGGACATTACTCCGTGGGAGAAGCGATTTCGCGGGTGCCCCCATGGGCTTAGGACAAAAGTCCGGGGTGAGACTGGGACTGGTGGAGGATCGGACCGGGGAGGTGCCGGTGATGCCGGAACTGTCGCAGGAGGGCGAGCACGGGAGGGCCGTGCTGCCCTTCGGAGTGGCCGAGGTGACGGGGCCGTCGATGGTGCCGACGCTCCACCACGGCGACCGCCTCGTCGTGCAGTACGGGGCCCGCGTGCGGCCCGGCGACGTCGTCGTGCTGCGCCATCCGTTCCAGCAGGACCTGCTCGTCGTCAAGCGGGCGGCGGAGCGGCGCGAGGGCGGCTGGTGGGTGCTCGGCGACAACGCCTACGCCGGCGGGGACAGCACCGACTACGGCACCGTCCCCGAGGACCTCGTGCTCGGCAGGGTGCGCTTCCGCTACCGGCCGCGCGGGGACGGTCAGCGGTCGCCGTTCGCGCTGGCCCGCTGGGCGCTGTCCGCCGCCAGGCCGGTGCTCTCCGGCCGGTCCGCCTCCAGGCGCTTGCGGGCGCGGTAGGCGGCGACGTTGGCACGGGTGGCGCACCGGTCCGAGCAGTAGCGCCGGGAGCGGTTGGTTGAGGTGTCCAGGAAGGCGTTGCGGCAGGGCGGGGCCTCGCACAGGCCGAGACGGTCGACGCCGTACTCGGTGAGGTGGAACGCGAGCCCCATCGCGGCGATCGCCGCGTAGCCCGCCGTCACGTTCGACGGGTGGTCCGCGAGGTGCATGTGCCACAGCGGGCGGCCGTTGTCGTCGCGGTGGTCGTGGCCCGAGATCTGCGGGCTCACCGGGAACTCCAGGAGCAGTGAGTTCAGCAGGTCCACGGCCAGGGTCTCGTCGCCCGAGTCCGCAGCCTCGAAGACCGCGCGCAGCCGGCCGCGCACCGAACGGAAGCGGGTCACGTCCGCGTCCGTGGCGCGGCGGGCCGCCGACACGTTGCCCGCGAAGAGGTCGCGGATGGCCTCGACCGAGGTGAGCGCGTCCTTGCCCCGGACGGGCTCCTCGCTGTTGACGAGTCGTACCGCATAGTCCGAGTAATAGGCCAGTTCCACTTGTAGTCCTTACTGGGGCGCTCTATCGTCGTGGCTGCGGTCGAGTAACAGATGACTGTGCTTACAGGGTATTACGCGGTGGAGCGGAGAAGGAGCGGCCGTGACGAGCACGACCGGAACGGACGGGGCAGCGGCCGGAACCGACTGGGGGGCGTGGCAGGAGAGCTGGGACCGGCAGCAGGAGTGGTACATGCCGGACCGCGAGGAGCGCTTCCGGGTGATGCTGGACATGGTGGAGGCCTTCGCCGGCACCGCACCCCGCGTCCTCGACCTCGCGTGCGGCACGGGAACCATCACGGCCCGGCTTCTCGGCCGGTTCCCGGACGCCCGCAGCACCGGCGTCGACCTGGACCCCGCCCTCCTCACCATCGCCCGGGGCACCTTCGAAGGGGACGAGCGGGTCTCCTTCGTCGAGGCCGACCTGAAGGACCCCGACTGGACGGCGCGGCTGCCGTACGCGTCGTACGACGCCGTGCTGACCGCGACCGCCCTGCACTGGCTGCACTGCGAACCCCTCGCGGTCCTCTACGGTCGGATCGCGGGCCTCGTCCGCGACGGCGGTGTCTTCATGAACGCCGACCACATGATCGACGAGACGACGCCCAGGATCAACGCGGCGGACCGTGCCCAGCGGCACGCCCGCATGGACCGGGCCAGGCGGGACGGCGTCCTCGACTGGGCCCAGTGGTGGGAGCTGGCAGCCGCCGACCCGGTCCTGGCCGGGCCGACCGCCCGCCGGTTCGAGATCTACGGCGAGCACGCCGACGGCGAGACGCCCTCCGCCGACTGGCACGCGCGCGTGCTGCGCGAGCAGGGCTTCGCCGAGGCGCGGCCGGTGTGGCGCTCGCCCTCGGACGCCCTGGTGCTGGCGGTCAAATAGCCCGCACGGCACGGTCCCGCGGAACGGGCGACCTGCGGCACGGTCCCGGGGACGGTCACGCTGCGGCGTGGTCGCCCACGGTCGTCGCCTGGCGCTGTG
The DNA here is from genome assembly GCF_042871785.1 of Streptomyces sp. NPDC005551. Classification (NCBI taxonomy): domain Bacteria; kingdom Bacillati; phylum Actinomycetota; class Actinomycetes; order Kitasatosporales; family Streptomycetaceae; genus Streptomyces; species Streptomyces sp. NPDC005551. Next base: position 334,464 of record NZ_JBIAJE010000006.1, read on the forward strand.
GTCGCCCACGGCCGCCTTGCCGCGCGGTCGCCCACGGTCGTCCTGCGGCGCGGTCGCCTCGGGATGGCTCCCGGCGCACGGTCCCAGCGGCGCGGTCGCCGCGGGACGCGCGAAACGGGCGGTACGGGGATTCCGTACCGCCCCTTTTCGTGGCGTCGCGTCCGCGCGGGCCGGTCAGAGCACCTTCGACAGGAAGGACTGCGTCCGTTCGTGCTGCGGGTTCGTCAGGACGTCGCGCGGGTTGCCGGACTCGACCACCACACCGCCGTCCATGAAGACCAGCGAGTCGCCGACCTCCCGGGCGAAGCCCATCTCGTGCGTGACGACGACCATCGTCATGCCGGACTCGGCGAGGTCGCGCATGACGTCGAGGACGTCACCGACCAGCTCCGGGTCGAGCGCCGAGGTCGGCTCGTCGAAGAGCATCAGCTTGGGGTCCATGGCCAGCGCGCGGGCGATCGCGACGCGCTGCTGCTGGCCGCCGGACAGCTGCGAGGGGTAGTTGCCCGCCTTGTCGGCCAGGCCGACGCGCTCCAGCAGCTGGCCGGCGCGCTCCCGGGCCTGCGCCCTGCTGACGCCCTTGACCTGGACCGGCGCCTCCATGACGTTGTCCAGCGCCGTCATGTGCGGGAACAGGTTGAAGCGCTGGAAGACCATGCCGATGTCCCGGCGCTTGAGGGCGACCTCGCTGTCCTTGAGCTCGTACAGCTTGTCGCCCTTCTGGCGGTAGCCGACCAGCTCCCCGTCGACGTACAGCCGGCCGGCGTTGACCTTCTCCAGGTGGTTGATGCACCGGAGGAAGGTCGACTTGCCGGAGCCGGAGGGGCCGATGAGGCAGAAGACCTCGCCGGACTTCACCTCCAGGTCGATGCCCTTGAGGACTTCCACGGGACCGAAGGACTTGTGGACACCTTCGGACTTCACCATCGGCGTGGTGGTGTCCGACTTGGTCACGTCGGCGGTCATGTCGTGCCTCCGCTCGGGCGGCCCAGCGAGAGCATGTTGGCCTTGATTTTCTGGAACGGAGTGTCCGGCAGGCTACGGCTGGAACCGCGCGCGTAGTACCGCTCGACGTAGTACTGCCCGACGCTGAGGACCGAGGTCATGATCAGGTACCAGGCGGCGGCGAGGAAGAGCATCTCCACCGGTGCGCCGGATGTCTGCCCGATGTCCTGGGCGTAGCGGAAGAGCTCCGGATACTGGACCACCGACACCAGCGAGGTGGTCTTCAGCATGTTGATGACCTCGTTGCCCGTGGGCGGCACGATGACGCGCATCGCCTGCGGGATCACGATCCGGCGCAGTGTCTTGCTGTGGCTCATGCCGAGCGCGTGCGAGGCCTCGGTCTGGCCCTCGTCGACCGAGAGCAGGCCGGCGCGGCAGATCTCCGCCATGTAGGCGGCCTCGTTCAGGCCCAAGCCCAGGAGCGCCGTCAGCAGCGGCGTCATGAAGCTCGACCAGTAGTCCTTGTAGATCGGACCGAGGTTGATGTACTCGAAGACCAGGCCCAGGTTGAACCAGATGATCAGCTGGACCAGGACCGGGGTGCCGCGGAAGAACCAGATGTAGAACCAGGCGATGGACGACGTCACGGGGTTCTTCGACAGCCGCATCACGGCCAGCATGATGCCGCCGACGATGCCGATCACCATCGACAGCACCGTCAGCAGGAGCGTCTTTCCGACGCCCGTGAGGATGCGGTGATCGAAGAAGTAGTCCGGTACGGCGTTCCAGTTGATCTTGCCTTGGCCGAACGCGTAGATGATCGCGACGAAGATCGCGATCGCGATGACGGCGGAGACATAGCGGCCGTAGTGCCGGACCGGGATGGCCTTGATGGCTTCCGGCCCGGCCGGGGGAGTGTCCCCGGGGCCCGTCGTCTTGTCGATGTCAACAGTCACGGATGTTGCCTTTCAGTGCCGCTGGAGTCGCGGTCACTTGCCGCCGTTGATCTCGGCCGACTTAACCGCTCCGGCCTCGACACCCCACTTGGAGATGACCTTGGCGTACGTGCCGTCCTTGATGATCGCGTCGAGCGCGGCCTGAAGGGCGTCACGGAGCTGGGTGCTGGACTTGGCCACGGCGATGCCGTACGGGGCGGCCTCGACCTGGTCGCCGACGATCTGGAAGTCCTTGCCGCCGCCCGAGGTCTTCACCGCGTACGCGGCGACCGGGAAGTCGGAGGAGCCGGCGTCGGCACCGCCGGCGCGCAGCCGGGTCTGGGCCTGCTGGTCGTTGTCGTAGGCCTCGATGGCGATCTTCTTGCCGCCGGTGCACTTCTTGGACTCGGCCTTGGCGAGGTCCTCGGACACCGTGCCGCGCTGCAGGGCGATCTTCTTGCCGCACAGGTCGGACCAGGTCTTGATGCCCTGGGTCTTGCCCTTGGGCGTGTAGATCGAGACGCCCGCGGTGAAGTAGTCGATGAAGTCGACACCCTCGCCGACCTTCTTGCCGGTCTCGGAGTCGATGCCCTCCTGACGGTCCTTGGTGTCCGTCATGGCCGACATCGCCATGTCGTAGCGCTTGGAGCGCAGACCGGTCAGCAGGGTGTCGAAGGTGCCGTTCTCGAACGTGAACTTCACGCCGAGCTGCTTGCCCATGGCGTCCGCGAGGTCGGGGTCGATGCCCACGGTCTTGCCCGAGCTGTCCTTGAACTCGACCGGCGCGTACGCGATGTCCGAGCCGACCTTGATCTCGCCCTTGTCCCGAATGGCCTTGGGGAGCTTGTCGGCCAGCGGGGCGGTGCTGGTCTTCGTGCTGTCCGACCCCTTGTCCTTGGTCTGGTCACCGCAGCCGGTGAGCAGCAGGGCGCCGGCGACCGCGATCGCACCGACCGCTGCTATCCGGGACCGGGCGGCGGGGGTACGACGGGTGGAGCTTGCGGTCATGGTGGTTCCTCCGGCGGATGAGGGAGTTGCCGATGGGTCGACGAGAACACACACCTTCGAGTGTCGCGACCTCGTGTGATGACGGCATCTTGCCATTCGGATTCGCGCATTCAGGCGACTCGCTATGTCAAAATCGGATAACGGGTCGTCGCCGAACCACTTGAGGCTGGCCCGCCGGGCCGGATGTTGTGCGGGAATCCCCCCTTCCGGCCGGAAGATCTTCGGCTCCTCCACCGATGCGAACGACCGCTTCTTCGCACTTGTGCGGCTTGAGGACCAATCGAGGACTTGTCCCGATATCCGGTGACGAGTCGTGTCACGCGCGTGTGACCTTCGCACTATGGACTCGTCGATGACCTGGTCCGTCGGGTAAGAAGGTTCCTTACACCCCTCATCCGGGGCTCAGGGCGCGTGTGCGGCGCGCCCGTCGCGTATCCGCCCGTACGCAACCACGGCGGCAGGGCATACGCGGTGCCCGCCCACGCCTCAACCAGGAGTGGTCACCCTCAAACCTTGAAGACTTAAGGGGTAAAACAAAGTGGCAGCGGAGATCGTCAATCCTCGCAGCGACAGCAGTACGGATCAGGAAGGCGAGGCGGAGCCCCTCGATTCCTTCGACCCGGCATTCGCGCTGCACCGTGGGGGCAAGATGGCCGTGCAGGCCACCGTGCCCATCCGTGACAAGGACGACCTGTCCCTGGCGTACACGCCCGGCGTGGCGAAAGTGTGCAGCGCCATCGCCGAGCAGCCGGAACTGGTCCACGACTACACATGGAAGTCGTCCGTCGTCGCCGTCGTGACCGACGGGACGGCCGTGCTCGGACTCGGTGACATCGGTCCGGAGGCCTCGCTCCCCGTCATGGAGGGCAAGGCCATTCTCTTCAAGCAGTTCGGCGGGGTCGACGCGGTGCCGATCGCGCTCGCCTGCACGGGCGTCGACGAGATCGTCGAGACCGTGGTCCGGCTCGCCCCCTCGTTCGGCGGTGTGAACCTGGAGGACATCTCGGCGCCTCGGTGCTTCGAGATCGAGCGGAAGCTCCAGGAACGCCTGGACATCCCGGTCTTCCACGACGACCAGCACGGCACGGCGGTCGTCACGCTCGCCGCCCTGCGCAACGCCGCCCGGCTGACCGGGCGCTCGCTCGGCGAGCTGCGCGCGGTGATCTCGGGCGCGGGTGCGGCCGGGGTCGCCATCGCCAAGTTCCTGCTGGAGGCGGGGCTCGGTGACGTCGCCGTCGCGGACCGCAAGGGCATCGTGTCCCGTGACCGGGACGACCTCACCCCGGTCAAGCGGGAACTCGCCGAGCTCACGAACAAGGCGGGCATCTCCGGCTCGCTGGAGTCGGCGCTCGCGGGCGCCGACGTCTTCATCGGCGTCTCCGGCGGTACGGTGCCGGAGGCGGCGGTGGCGTCGATGGCCGAGGGCGCGTTCGTGTTCGCCATGGCCAACCCGGACCCCGAGGTGCGTCCGGAGATCGCGCACAAGTACGCGGCCGTGGTGGCCACCGGGCGGTCCGACTTCCCGAACCAGATCAACAACGTGCTGGCGTTCCCCGGCATCTTCGCCGGTGCGCTTCAGGTCCGGGCCTCCCGGATCACGGAGACGATGAAGATCGCGGCGGCCGAGGCGCTGGCCGCGGTCGTCGGGGACGACCTCGCCGCGGACTACGTGATTCCCTCACCGTTCGACGAGCGGGTGGCGCCGGCTGTCACCGCGGCGGTTGCCGCTGCGGCTCGGGCGGAGGGTGTGGCCCGACGCTAGGCGCCGGGTGCCTGTGGCCCCGTCGGGATTCGTCCCGGCGGGGCCGTCTCCTTTTGCTGCCGGAATTCTGGCGGCGCCTGAATTTTTACCTGCCGGGTGGTCCGGGTGGGTGGTTTCTCGCCCCCTCCGCCCCTACCCGTCCCGTCCCACGGGGGCTGCGCCCCCGGACCCCCTCGCGCGCCGCGCTCGTCCTCACACGCCGGACGGGCTGAGACTCGGTCCCCGGGGTCGCGGGGTGCGCTCGTCCTCAGGCACCGGGCGAGCCGCACCGGTGCTGTGACGGGACGCGTGTCACAGCAGGACGTTGTTCCTTCGGGGAGGGGCGGAGCCTATCGTCATGGTCATGTTCGCTGCCTACGCCGCCCGAATCGACCGTGACCAGCCGCTGAACGGCCTGGAGTTGGGGGAGCGCCCGGCCCCCGAGCAGAGGCCCGGCTGGACGACCGTGAACGTCAGGGCCGCCTCCCTCAACCACCACGACCTGTGGTCCCTGCGCGGAGTCGGCCTGTCCGAGGACAAGCTGCCGATGATCCTCGGCTGCGATGCCGCGGGCGTCGACGAGGACGGCAACGAGGTCGTCCTGCACTCCGTCATCGGCCAGAGCGGCCACGGCGTCGGACCGGACGAGCCCCGCTCCATCCTCACCGAGCGCTACCAGGGCACCTTCGCCGAGCAGGTCTCCGTACCGACGTGGAACGTGCTGCCGAAGCCCAAGGAGCTCTCCTTCGAGGAGGCCGCCTGCCTGCCGACGGCTTGGCTGACGGCGTACCGCATGCTCTTCACCAACGCGGGCGTGCGGCCCGGCGACTCGGTCCTCGTCCAGGGCGCGGGCGGCGGCGTCGCCACCGCCGCGATCGTGCTGGGCAAGGCCGCCGGTCTGCGGGTCTTCGCCACCAGCCGGGACGAGGCCAAGCGCAAGCGTGCCGTCGAACTGGGCGCCGTGGAGGCCCTGGAGTCCGGGGCACGGCTGCCTCAGCGCGTGGACGCCGTGATCGAGACCGTCGGGGCCGCCACCTGGTCGCACTCGGTCAAGTCGCTGCGCCCCGGTGGCACCGTCGTCATCTCGGGTGCCACCAGCGGAGACCGCCCCTCCCACGCCGAACTGACCCGGATCTTCTTCCTGGAGCTGAAGGTCGTCGGGTCCACGATGGGCACCAAGGACGAGCTGGAGGACCTGCTGTCCTTCTGCGCCGCGACCGGAGTACGGCCCGTCATCGACGACGTCCTGCCGCTCGACCGGGCCCGCGAGGGCTTCGAGCGCATCGCGTCGGGCGACCAGTTCGGAAAGGTCGTCCTCACCGCGGGCTGACCGCCGTTCCGCCATCCGCACCTTCTCGTCGCTTCATCCACGGCGGGCCCGGAGTCTCCGGGCCCGCCGTCGGTGTGTCCGGCCCCGCACGAGACTGCGCGCCACACCAGACTGTCAACTCCGGTTGACAGGTGCGAGCTGTCAACATGCGTTGACATCATGACCGAAGCAACGGATCTCGCCGAGCGTGCGGGGGACCGCGATCCGCGGATCGGCCTGCGGGCCGTCTCCGCGCTGCGGCGGCTGCTGGAGCAGCTGGAAGCGGTTCAGGTGCGCAACGCGCGCAATCAGGGCTGGTCGTGGCAGGAGATCGCCGCGGAACTCGGCGTGAGCAGGCAGGCCGTGCACAAGAAGTACGGGAGGCAGTGATGTTCGAGCGATTCACCAAAGACGCCCGCGCCGTGGTGACGGGGGCAGTCGAGCACTGCGAACGGACGGGGGAGGAGCGGGTCGAGGAGGCGCACCTGCTGCTCGCCCTGCTCGACCGGGAGGGCAGTCGCGGTTCGTTCGCCCTGACGTCGCTCGGGCTGGGGGACCGCCGTGAGGCGGTGGCCCGGGACCTTGCCGAGGCCCGCCGCCGCGGAGGGCTCTCCCGCGCCGACGCCGACGCCCTCTCCGGGCTCGGCATCGACCTCACCGAGATCGTCTCCCGGGTGGAGGAGGCGCACGGGACGGGTGCCCTGGCGGGCGGTGGGGGCACCGCCGGGCGGCGGTCCGGGCGGCGCCCCTTCACGCGCGGCGCCAAGGACCTCCTCACCCAGTCCCTCCGGGTCGCGCTCGCCCTCCGGGACAGGCGCATCGGCGACGAGCACCTGCTCCTCGCCCTCACGGCCCGCCCCGGCGTCCCGGCCGAGGTGCTCGCCGACCACGGGGTCACGTACGAGAGTGTGCGACGCGTGCTGTGGGGCGGGGGAACGGCCCAGGCGGGCTGAACAGCCGGGCGTCCAGCCCGCCCGGGCGGGCTGGACACCCGGGCGGGCTGGACGCCCGAGCGGGCTGTCAGCCGGGCGGGCTGGACGCCCGAGCGGGCTGTCAGCCGGGCGGGCTGACAGCCGTTCGGCTCGGCGGCCCGTCCTTCACCGGCCCGCGTTTCGCGACCCCGCCCCTTCGCGAGCCCGTGCCCCGGGAGTCCGGACTTTTCCCGTGCCCCGGGAGGCCGGACTTCTCCCGTGCTCCAGGAGCCCGGACCTGTCCGGATCCCCGGGCTCAGGGCTTCGGCGTGCGCAGGGCCGCCCCTATGTGCGCCGCCGCCGTCGACAAGTGGCGGCGCGCCTCACGGAGCTGCTCCTCCGTCACGCCGTGGTCCCGGGCCGCGTCGCGGATGTCGTCGCGGAAGCGGTCCAGCAGACGGTCGAGGTCGCGGGCGGGATCACCCGTGGAGTCCTCGTGGGCCCAGGACGGCTCGTACCCGGCGGGGAAGTCCTCGCGGGTGACCGTGTACTCCGGCTCCGCTTCCGGCGTCGCGCCCGGGCGGCCGAAGCCGAAGTCCTTGCCGAGGCCCTTCCCGAAGTCCTTGCCGAAGTCGCCGAACTCCTTGGCCAGTTCGCTGAGTCCCTCCCGCACGCCGGTGGGCCAGTCGCCGCGCGCGAAGTGGTCCTGGACCTGCTCCTGGACCCGCCTGGCCATGCGCTGCATCTCCTCCTGCGCCTGCGCGCGGACCTTGTCCTGGGCCTCCTTGGCCTGGCGCCGGGCCCGCTGGGCCTCGTCGCGAGCCCGCCGGCTCTCGTCCTTCGCGCGCCGGGCCTGCTCCTTCCACTCCTGCTTGACGCGCCGCATCTCCTCCTTCGCGAGCCGCCACGCCTCCTTCTCCCCGAAGTCGCCGGACTCGCCCGCGGTCCCGAAACCGCCCGGACGGCCGAGCCGCTCCCCGGCTCCGGAGGCACCCGGGGAACCGTCCCTGGCCTCCCGGGCCGCCGCGCGCATCTCGCGCCGCAGATCACCCGCGGCGCCCCGCACATCGGCACGGATCTCGGCGGCCAGCTCGGCGACCGACTCGCCGATCTCCAGCTCCAGATCGGCCAGCTCACCGCTGCGGTCGGCCAGTTCGGCGCGGCCCGCGTCCGTGATGGCGTACACCTTGCGGCCGCCCTCGGTGGTGTGGGTGACCAGCCCCTCTGCCTCCAGCTTGGCGAGCCGGGGGTAGACGGTGCCGGCCGAGGGCGCGTACAACCCCTGGAAACGCTCCTCGAGGAGGCGGATCACCTCGTACCCGTGGCGGGGGGCCTCGTCGAGCAGCTTGAGCAGGTAGAGCCGCAGGCGGCCGTGAGCGAAGACGGGGGGCATCTCAGAGCACCTTCTTGTCGGTCGGTCCGTCGGTCGGCGGCGCGTCCTCCGCCGGGGGCCGCCGCAGCAGGGCGATGGAGCCGGAGACGGTGATCGCCTTCAGTCTTCCCCTGCCCGCGCCCAGTCGGCCGGTGATCTTCTTGGCGCCCCACTGCCCGCCCACCCGCAGATCCTCGAAGGCGCTGGAGACCGACCCGCTCGCGGTGTTCGCCTCCACCTCCGCGTCCGCCGGGTGGGGGAGCCGGACGGCGATCTCCCCCGAGACGTTCGTCAGGTGGACGTCGGTGGCGGCGCCCGTGCCGTCGAGGTCCACGATCATCGAGCCGCTCACGGACTCGGCCCGCACGCTCGAACCCGCGCCCTCGACGACGGTCAGGTCACCGGACACGGAATTGAAGCGGAGGTCGCCGGTGACGGCCTGGGCCTCCAGATTGCCGGACACGGTGCTCACCCGCACCGGTCCGGAGACGGCGACGAGCGTCGTGTCCCCCGACACCCCTCTGACCTCCACCCGGCCCTCGGTCCCGGACACCACGGCGGCGGCTCCTACCACGCCCACCTCGACGGGCGTGCCCGCCGGGACGGCCAGCGAGACGACCGCGCTGCGCCGCCACGCCTGGGGGTCGAACCACTTCAGGAAGCCCTGCCAGGGAAGGTCCTCGTACGCCACCGTCAGGGTGCCGCCGGACCGGGTCACCCGGAGCGGCGGGCCCTCCAGCTCGGAGACCTCCAGCCGGGCGGAACCCTCGTCGGTACCCACGACGTTCACCGTTCCGTTGACGATGCGCACGTGGAGCGCCGTCACGGGGTCGTCGAACGTCAGTGTCCTCGGCTCTGCGACGGACCACTCGGACATGGTGCGACCTCCTCGGCCGGACGGGACACGACACGCCATATCGCGTCTTCCACGTTTCACGATATATCGCGGATGCCGAAAGTCAAGACATTCGTTCTCGTGAGACCACGGCGTCCGGTCCGTTTCGACGAGAGGTAATAAAAGGGGCAAGCCGGATCGAATCCGCCCTACCGTAGGACCATGCCGACCACCCCCGACGAGCCCGCGGCCACGCCCGGCGGCTCCGCCGACACGCCTGCCGGCGCCCTGCTGCTCTGCCGGGCGGACCCCGCCGCCGTGGGGTCCGCCGCACGGCTGCTGCGGGAGCCGATGGAGCTCGTCGCCGCCGGCCCCGGCTGGAGTGTGCTCGTGCCCGCGGGCACCCCCTGGGCGGGCAACGCCGAACCGGTCGACCGCGTGCTGACCGGCTGGGCCGCGGCCCTCGCCGTGGGCTCCCCCTGGCCCGTGCTCGCGCTGTGGTGGGACGCCGACCGCAGCGGCTACACCCTGGCCTCGGGCTTCCGCCGCCCCGTCGGCTACGAGTGGCTCGCGAACGGCACCCCGGTCGGTGAGGACGAGGCGATGCACACCTTCGCCGTCCGTCTCGGCCTCGACCCCGTCCTCGACATGCAGGCCCTCGACCGGCTGACACAGCCCGACGCCGCTGCCGACGCCCGGGCCCGCCTGAGCGGGCTCCTCGCCGTCCTCATGCGGGCGGGGGTGACCCTGCCGGACGGCCTGGCGCCCGGTACGCCCGCCGGGCGCCTGACCGAGGCCGCCCGCGGCCTGCCGGGCTCCCGTCCCGTCACCCGGGCTGACCGGAGCGGCGTCCACGAGAGCTCCGACGTCGCACCGGACCGTGTCCGTGCGGAGCCCGACGCCGCCGGAGACCGCGCGCCGGAGCCCCCGTTCCGCACCGTCCGCGCGGGACCCGGCACGGGAGCCGAGACGCGCCGGACCGGGACGCGCGCACTGGCCCTCGGACAGCTGGCGGTGGGACTGCCGCTGAGCGCCTACGGCGTGCGGCACCGCAGCGGCGGCTGGATCGTCGCGGGGGCCCTGCTGCTCCTCCACGGTGCCCTCGGCCTCGCGTACGACCGGAGGCGCGACCAGGGCTGACCGCCTCGCCGCACCGTCGCCAGCCGGGCCCTACCGGCCGCGTCGGCGCACTCGGCAGCGCCGGCTGGCGTGCCCGCCGCCTGCCCGCACCCGCCCGTACCCGCTCGCGCCTGTCAGTGCTCGCCGCACCCGCCCGTACCCGCTCGCGCCTGGCGGTGCCTGCTCGCACGTGCCTGCCGCCCGCTCGCGCCTGCCGGCGTCCTCGGCGGGGCGGGGGAGGGTCTACTCCTCGTCGTCCTCGTCGTCCAGCCGGGCCAGCCACGTCGCGAGCCGCTCGACCGGCACCTCGAAGTCCGGGTTGAGATCGACGAACGTACGCAGCTGCTCGGCGAGCCACTCGAAGGTGACCTCCTCCTCGCCGCGCCGCTTCTCCAGTTCCTCGATGCCACGGTCGGTGAAGTACACGGATGCTCTCCTGGGGCTGGGCCGGCACCGGCCGGCCGGGGGTCGTTCCCCTCCAGGTTAGGCGGCACCCGCACCCGCTCCCCTACCGCCTCCGACGACGGAGCCGGCCCCGCCGCCCGGGTGGGGCGACGGGGCCGGCTCCTCGCTCGCTCGGCGGTGCTCAGAGGCTCAGGCCTCGAACACCTCACGCACCAGCTGCTCCTGCTCGGCCTGGTGGCGCTTGGCCGAACCCACCGCCGGGGAGGACGAGTGCGGGCGCGAGATGCGCCGCAGCCGCTCACCGTGCGGGACGTCCGCGCCGACCGCCAGGTCGAGGTGGTCGATCAGGTTGAGGGCGATGAAGGGCCACGCGCCCTGGTTCGCCGGCTCCTCCTGGGCCCACAGGTACTTCTCGGCGTTCGGGTACTTGGCGATCTCCGCCTGGAGCTCGGTACCCGGCAGCGGGTACAGGCGCTCGATGCGGATGATGGCCGTGTCCGTGACGCCGCGCTTGACGCGCTCCGCCTCCAGGTCGTAGTAGACCTTGCCCGCACAGAAGACGACCTTGCGGACCGCGGCCGGGTCGGCGGACGCGTCGCCGATGACCGGACGGAACTGGCCCGTCGTGAACTCCTCCGCCTTCGAGGCCGCTGCCTTCAGACGCAGCATCGACTTCGGGGTGAAGACCACCAGCGGCTTGTGGTGCGGGTTGTGCACCTGCCACCGCAGGAGGTGGAAGTAGTTCGACGGCAGGGTCGGCATCGCGACCGTCATGTTGTTCTGCGCGCACATCTGGAGGAAGCGCTCCGGGCGGGCGGACGAGTGGTCCGGGCCCTGGCCCTCGTAGCCGTGCGGGAGGAGCAGGGTGACGCCCGACGTCTGGGCCCACTTCTGCTCAGCCGACGAGATGAACTCGTCCACGACCGTCTGCGCGCCGTTGACGAAGTCGCCGAACTGGGCCTCCCACATCACCAGCGCCTCGGGGCGGGCCAGCGAGTAGCCGTACTCGAAGCCCATCGCCGCGTACTCGCTGAGCAGCGAGTCGTAGACGTTGTAGCGGGCCTGGTCCTCGGAGAGGTACAGCAGCGGCGTGTAGTCCTCGCCGGTCTCCCGGTCGATGAGGACCGCGTGGCGCTGACCGAACGTGCCACGGCGGGAGTCCTGGCCCGAGAGGCGCACCGGGGTGCCCTCCAGGAGCAGGGAGCCGATCGCGAGCGTCTCGCCCATGCCCCAGTCGATCGTGCCGTCCTCGACCATCGACGCGCGGCGTTGCAGCTGGGGCATCAGACGCGGGTGGACGGTGACGCGGTCGGGGATGTTGACCTGGGACTCGGCGATCCGCTTGACGACCTCCGCGGAGACCGCGGTGTTCACGGCGACCGGGAACTGGGCCTGCGGGTCGGAGACGGGCGCCTCGCCCGGCTGCGACGTGGCCTCGCGGACCTCCGTGAAGACCTTCTCCAGCTGGCCCTGGTAGTCCTGCAGCGCCTGCTCGGCCTCTTCCAGGGTGATGTCGCCGCGACCGATGAGGGACTCGGTGTAGAGCTTGCGCACCGAGCGCTTCTTGTCGATCAGGTCGTACATCAGCGGCTGGGTGAAGGCCGGGTTGTCCGACTCGTTGTGACCGCGGCGGCGGTAGCAGATGAGGTCGATGACGACGTCCTTGTTGAACGCCTGGCGGAACTCGAAGGCCAGGCGAGCGACGCGGACGACGGCCTCGGGGTCGTCGCCGTTCACGTGGAAGATCGGCGCCTCGATCATGCGGGCCACGTCGGTGGCGTACATCGAGGAGCGCGAGGACTCCGGGGCGGCGGTGAAGCCGACCTGGTTGTTGATGACGACGTGAACCGTGCCGCCGGTGCGGTAGCCGCGCAGCTGGGACATGTTGAGCGTCTCGGCCACGACGCCCTGGCCGGCGAAGGCCGCGTCACCGTGCAGGGCGACCGGCAGGACCGTGAAGTCCGTGCCGCCCTTGTTGATGATGTCCTGCTTGGCGCGGGCGATGCCTTCGAGGATCGGGTCGACCGCCTCCAGGTGCGAGGGGTTCGCGGCCAGCGAGACCTTGATCTGCTCGCCGTCCAGGCCCGTGAAGGTGCCCTCGGCGCCCAGGTGGTACTTCACGTCACCGGAGCCGTGCATCGACTTCGGGTCGAGGTTGCCCTCGAACTCGCGGAAGATCTGCGCGTACGACTTGCCGACGATGTTCGCGAGGACGTTCAGGCGGCCGCGGTGGGCCATGCCGATGACGACCTCGTCCAGGCGCGACTCGGCGGCGGAGTCGAGCACCGCGTCGAGCAGCGGGATGACGGACTCGCCGCCCTCCAGCGAGAAGCGCTTCTGGCCGACGTACTTCGTCTGCAGGAAGGTCTCGAAGGCCTCAGCCGCGTTCAGGCGGCGCAGGATGCGCAGCTGCTCCTCGCGCTCCGGCTTGGTGTGCGAGCGCTCGATGCGGTCCTGGATCCACTTGCGCTGCTTCGGGTCCTGGATGTGCATGAACTCGACGCCGGTGGTGCGGCAGTACGAGTCGCGCAGCACGCCGAGGATGTCGCGCAGCTTCATCAGGGACTTGCCCGCGAAGCCGCCGACGGCGAACTCGCGCTCCAGGTCCCAGAGGGTCAGGCCGTGCTCGGTGATGTCCAGGTCGGGGTGCTTGCGCTGGCGGTACTCCAGCGGGTCGGTGTCGGCCATGACGTGGCCGCGGACCCGGTAGGAGTGGATCAGCTCGAAGACGCGCGCGGCCTTGGTGACGTCGTCGTCGTGACTGGCGTCGATGTCCTTGAGCCAGCGGACCGGCTCGTAGGGGATGCGCAGGGCCTCGAAGATCTCGTCGAAGAAGCCGTTCTCGCCGAGCAGCAGGTTCGCGACGATCCGCAGGAACTCGCCGGACGCGGCGCCCTGGATGACCCGGTGGTCGTAGGTCGACGTGAGCGTCATGACCTTCGAGATGCCGAGCTTGTTCAGGGTGTCCTGGGAGGTGCCCTGGAACTCCGCCGGGTAGTCCATCGAGCCGACGCCCATGATGACCGACTGTCCGGGCATCAGACGCGGGACCGAGTGGACGGTGCCGAGGCCGCCGGGGTTGGTCAGCGAGACCGTGACCCCGGAGAAGTCGTCCATCGTGAGCTTGCCGTCACGGGCGCGGCGGACGATGTCCTCGTAGGCCTGCCAGAACTCGAAGAAGTTCAGCGTCTCGGCCTTCTTGATGCCCGCGACGACCAGCTGGCGGTCGCCGTTGGGCTTCACCAGGTCGATGGCGAGGCCGAAGTTGACGTGCGGCGGCTTGACGAGGGTGGGCTTCCCGTCCTTGTCCGCGTAGTGCCAGTTCATCGACGGCATGGCCTTGATGGCCTGCACCATCGCGTACCCGATGAGGTGGGTGAAGGAGATCTTCCCGCCCCGGGCGCGCTTCAGGTGGTTGTTGATGACGATGCGGTTGTCGAACAGCAGCTTCACCGGGACGGCGCGCACGGACGTGGCCGTGGGCAGCTCCAGCGAGGCGTTCATGTTCTTCGCGACGGCACCGGCGGGGCCACGCAGCGTCACGTACTCGGGGCCTTCGGGAGCCTCGGTGGCGGCCTCGGCCTTCGGCTTCGCGGCGGCCGGGGCGGCCTTGGCGGGAGCCGGGGCGGCGGCAGCGGGCTTCGGCGCGGCCGGGGCGGCCGCCGGAGCGGCGGCGGGTGCGGCCTGCGCCGGGGCAGCCTTGGCCGGAGCCGGAGCCGGAGCCGGAGCGGCCGGAGCCGGAGCGGTCTGGGCCGGGGCCGCGGGAGCCGACGGCGCGGCCTGCGCCGGAGCGGCAGGCGCGGCCGGAGCCGATGTGCTGGTGCCTGCGGCCCCCGTGGCCGCAGTACCCGCCGCAGCCGTGGCGGTCGCGCCGCCCGGCTTGTAATCGGCGAAGAAGTCCCACCAGGCTCGGTCTACCGAGTTCGGGTCCTGGAGGTACTGCTGATAGATCTCGTCGACGAGCCACTCATTGGGACCGAAGGCCGCAGCCGGGTTCTTCCCGGCTTGGTCGTCGGTCGAGATGCTCGAGTTACTGGGGGACTGTGGCGACACGGCGGCAACCGCCCTCTTCCGCTTCACAAGGTGATGGACAGCGGGAATAAAGGCTACGCCTCCCTGGCCGAGAAGGTCAGGCCGGGCTGGTCATCGTCGTGTAAGTCACATCAGAACCGGTGTTTCGGGGCTGGAAATGGCGGGAAACAAGCGTGGTTCAGCCGCGGAACGGGTGCTTCAGCCCGGCCGCACAAACCCCCGGGGCATGCGCCCCTGCCTGCTCACACGTGTCCGCCAGTGCGGACAGTCGTGGATCTTGAGGCTCCGTTTCGAACCCTACGTCAACTCGGCAGTGAAGGCAGGCCCGGAAGGGTGACCTGGATCCGGCAGCCGCGCCGGGATTCGGCCACTCCGATCCGGCCGCCGTGCAGATCGACCGCCCAGCGGGCGATGGCGAGCCCGAGGCCCGTGCCGCCGTCGCTGCCCGGACCGTGCGGCGAGGGGACCCCGCCGCGGTTGAACCGCTCGAAGACCCGGTGCCACTCCGACTTCGGGATGCCGGGCCCCTCGTCCAGGACCTCCAGGTCCAGGGACTCCGGGGAGCTGCCCCGGCGGGCCCGCACCGTCACCCGGCCGTGCGGGGGGCTGTGCTTGACCGCGTTGTCGATGAGGTTGGCGACGACCTGGTGGATCCGCTCCGGGTCCGCGTGCGCGGTCAGCTCGGGCGGGGACACGTCCAGGTGCAGATGGACGTCCGTGCGGGTGTGGCTGCCGGAGCCGGAGGCGATGTCCGCGCGCGCGGAGGCGACCATGTTGGCTTCCTTCAGGACGCCGGACAGGTACGGCCAGACCTCGAAGCGGCGCCTCTTCAGCGGCACGACGCCGTTGTCGAGCCGGGACAGGTCCAGCAGGGTCTCCACCAGGCGGCCGAGGCGCTCGGTCTGCTTCAGGGCGGTGCGCATCGTCTCGGGGTCCGCGGCCGAGACCCCGTCCACCACGTTCTCCAGGACCGCGCGCAGGCCGGCGATCGGGGTGCGCAGCTCGTGCGAGACGTTCGCCACGAGTTCCTTGCGCTGACGGTCCTGGGCCTCCAGCTCGTCCGCCATGAGATTGATCGTCTGGGCGAGGTCGCCCAGCTCGTCGCGGCGGCCGTCGCTCACCCGGCGCGTGTAGTCGCCGTGCGAGATGGACCGGGCGACCGTGTTCATCTCGTCCAGCGGGGCGGTGAGCGAGTGCGCCACGAACTGCGTGATCAGTAGGGTGGCGATCATCGAGAAGACCGTGATGAAGCGCAGCTCGGTCTCGGTGCGGACCGCGATCATCAGCAGACCGGTGGTGATGAGGACGGAGACCACGACCAGCGTGCCGAGCTTCGTCTTGATCGAGAAGGGGCGCACGCCTCCCCACGGGCCCGCACTCTTTCGCGCCCCGAACCCGCTCATCACATGCGCCCTCTCACATCCGCCCCCTCAAGAGGTCCCGAACAGCGGCCCGGCTCAGGGAGTCGGGGTCTCCAGCGCGTAGCCCACACCGTGGACCGTACGGATGCGCTCCGCACCGATCTTCCGGCGCAGGGCCTTGATGTGGCTGTCGACGGTGCGCGTCCCGGAGGCGTCCGCCCAGTCCCAGACCTCCGCGAGCAGCTGCTCGCGGGACAGCACGGCACGCGGGGTGTTCGCCAGGCAGACCAGCAGGTCGAACTCGGTGGGCGTCAGGTGCACGTCCTCCGAGCGGACCCGGACCCGGCGCTGCGCGTGGTCGATCTCCAGCTCGCCGAGCCGCAGGATCCCGCTGCGCGGCGTCGAAGCGGCCACCACGGCGCGCTCCACGCGGCGCAGCAGGACGTGCACCCGGGCGGCCAGTTCGCGCATCGAGAACGGCTTCGTCATGTAGTCGTCGGCGCCGACGCCGAGCCCGACCAGCATGTCCGTCTCGTCGTCACGCGCCGTGAGCATCAGGACCGGCACCGGGCGCTGGGCCTGCACGCGCCGGCAGACCTCCAGACCGTCGAAGCCGGGCAGCATGATGTCGAGGATCAGCAGGT
This sequence comes from Streptomyces sp. NPDC005551, assembly GCF_042871785.1. NCBI lineage: Bacteria > Bacillati > Actinomycetota > Actinomycetes > Kitasatosporales > Streptomycetaceae > Streptomyces > Streptomyces sp. NPDC005551. The sequence goes on from NZ_JBIAJE010000006.1 coordinate 351,081, forward strand.
CGGGCTGCCATGCCTCGGCGGTGTCGACCGCGGCCGGGCCGTCGCCCGCCGTCTGCACCAGAAATCCCTCGGCTCGCAGACGGGCCGCGATGGCGTCGACGATCGTGGGGTCGTCCTCGACCACCAGCACCCGCCGCTGAGCGCCGGGCGTCGCCGCCGTGCCGTTGTGGGAGGTGTGTGTCTGCTCCATCGCCCGCCCCTGAAGTGTGCTTTCCGGAATCCGTGGGGTGATCCCATGACTGCGCTTGACGCTTGAATGATCCGCGTCAGGCAAGCAGAGTACGGGCAGTCACCGCAGCTCGGCTATCCAGGCCTGACCGCGAGATGCACCACGTCCGGAACGCCCCGGGCAACGGGGATCTCTTCGGTACGCACCCGTTGGAATCCGGCATTCCGCAAGGTTCCTTCAAATTCCGGAGAGGGTTGCGCCGACCACACCGCCAGCACTCCGCCGGGTCTCAACGCCCGTGCGCAGCCTGCCAGTCCGGCCTTCGAGTACAGGCTGTCGTTGCCCTCGGTGACCGTCCAGTCCGGGCCGTTGTCGATGTCCAGGCACAGGGCGTCGTACGTGGCGGAGATCTCATTGACGTGACGGACGAGATCGGCCTCGACGAGGTGCGTGCGCGGGTCCGCGAGGGCCTCGGCGGACAGTGCGGACAGGGGTCCCTCACGGTGCCAGCCGATGATGGCCGGTTCGCGTTCGACGACCGTGATACGGCCCCAGCGGGGGTCGGCGGCGGCGTGTGCGAGCGAGAATCCGACGCCGAGACCGCCGATCAGCACGCTCGGTTCCGCCCGCCCGTCCAGGGCGTCGCAGGCGGCGTCGACCAGCAGCCGCTCCGAGCGGCCGTCGGAGGTGTCCATCAGGAAGCACCCGTTGGCGATGATCTGCAGCAGCGCGCCGTGGCGCCGCAGCACGACCTCGCCGTACGGGCCCTCCCGGCGATCGATGACCACGGGGGTGTCGTACGTGGCAGTCATAGCGCCATCCTGGCACCTCCGTTGAGGCGTCCGGCCGGATTTTTCGGGGGTGTCCGATGCCTGCCGGCAGGTGATGTCCGGCGGTCGCGACCCCGGCCCGGCGGGCCGCGTCAGCCGTCGGCCGCGCCCCCGGCCGGGGACCGGGCGCGAGTTCGGAGCGCCGGGCTTCGCGCCCCGGGGCCACGGCGCCGAACCCGCCTCCGGCTGTCGCCGGGGGTGTCCGTCCTGCCCGGGCCACGGCGTCCGGGAGCAGTCGGCCGCGTTGTCGGCTGTGCCCGCGGACCGGGCCGGCCGCCGACGGCGGGTGCCGCCGTCCGGGGTGCCGGGGCCGGCGTCGGGTTTCGGCCGGGGGCCGGCGGGAGCGTCCGGTCGGCTCGTCCCGGGTGTTGGACGCCCGGCGGCACGGCTGACGTCCGGTGGCGGCCGTATCTCCGGACGGGCCGGTGGCAGCGGGCGTGGCCGTCCTGGGTGCCTGGCCCGTCGCCGGGGTTTCGCCGGGGCGTCCGGCCGGACCTTCCTGTTGGGCCGTCACGAGGTGTTCGGCGGCCGGCGGCAGAGCCAGGCTCCGGTAGTGGTCGTGGCTCCGGACGGGTGGGCGGCGGCGGGTGTCATCGTCCGGGGTCCGGGCCCGTGTTGGGCCTCCGTCGGCGTGTCCGGTTGCGTCGTCGGATCGTCCGGGGTGTCCGACGCCCGGCGTGCGCGGCGGGCGTGTCGGCGGGTCGGCCGCCGGTGCCGCCGACCGAGGCGCCGGGCCCGCCCCCGGGGGCCGGCGTCAGCGGGCCGTGAACCGCGCGCTCGTCAGCGGGGCCGCCACCTGCCACTTGAGCGACTCGTAGAGCGCCCGCCCGTCCGGCGTGCCGGCCAGGACTCCGGTCACGGCGCCCTGCGCGACGGCCAGTTCGGTGAGGGAGCGCATGATCAGTCGACCCAGGCCTTGGCGGCGGTGCCCGGGCGCGGTCGCGATGCGGTCGAAGACCGCCGTCGCGCCGGTCGGGGCGACGTGCCCGTGCGCGGCCCACGAACCGTCCGCCGCCGCGACGAGCGCGTGACCGACACCGCCGCGCGCCCAGGTACGCAGCCGGTAGCCGTCCGGGAGCGGGCGGGCCCCGGCAGCCGCCTCCGCCCCGGTGTCCGCGAGGGCGACCGTCATCAGGAAGCCGGGGTCCGGGTCGACCCACCAGCCCGCGCCGAGCCAGGGGCCCACGACCGACGCTTCCGCGAAGACCTTGAGCCACACACCGGACCCGGTCACCCCGTCCGCGACCTTGCGTACGGCCGCCTCCTCGACGTCGTCCCCGGTCGCGGCGAAGACGTGCCGGGTCACGTGGTCCGCGAGACCCACGTCGACCGTGAACCCCCACTGCTCAGCCACCGGCGGTGCCGCTCCCCGTGAGGCGACCCACCCGTCCACCCACGCCCGCACGATCCCGCCCACAACAGCCTCCGTAATAGGCAATCGGGTATATCGAGTATTACCAGTCGCGACGATACGCGGCGGGCCCGGAGGCGCGACAGCGATGATCGCTCACAGCGAACGCAGCCGGGGGAACATTCGGAGGTCCACGTGCATTGAGTCGGCATAGCTCAACTTGACTGCCGAAGGGGAGATCATGGCTTCGACGTCCTCACCGCTCACCCTGCCCGTGCTGCCGCTCGACGACGAGGTCGTGCTGCCCGGGATGGTGGTTCCGCTGGACCTGAACGACGCCGACGTGCGCGCCGCGGTGGAGGCCGCCCAGGCCGCCGCGCGGTCCGAGCCGGGCAAGCCGAAGGTGCTGCTGGTGCCACGCATCGACGGGTCGTACCCGGGCACGGGTGTGCTCGGCACCGTCGAGCAGGTCGGCCGCCTGGCCGACGGCGACCCGGGCGCGCTGATCCGCGGGCGTGGGCGCGTGAAGATCGGCGCGGGGACCACCGGTCCCGGTGCCGCCCTGTGGGTCGAGGGCACGATGGTCGACGAGACCGTGCCCGACCCGCTGCCCGGCCAGGTCGCCGACCTGGTCAAGGAGTACAAGGCCCTCGCCACCAGCTGGCTGCGCAAGCGCGGCGCCTGGCAGGTCGTGGACCGCGTCCAGGCCATCGACGACGTCTCCGCCCTCGCCGACAACTCCGGTTACTCGCCCTTCCTCTCCACCGAGCAGAAGGTCACGCTGCTGGAGACCGCCGACCCGGTGGCCCGGCTGAAGCTCGCCACCGAGCAGCTCCGCGAGCACCTCGCCGAACAGGACGTCGCCGAGTCCATCGCCAAGGACGTCCAGGAAGGCGTGGACAAGCAGCAGCGCGAGTTTCTGCTGCGCCGCCAGCTCGAAGCCGTACGCAAGGAGCTGCGCGAGCTGAACGGAGACGGCCAGGACGGCGAGGAGTCCGACGACTACCGGGCGCGCGTCGAGGCCGCCGACCTCCCCGAGAGGGTCCGCGAGGCCGCGCTCAAGGAGGTCGAGAAGCTGGAGCGCGCGAGCGACCAGTCGCCCGAGGGCTCGTGGATCCGTACCTGGCTCGACACCGTGCTCGAACTCCCGTGGAACGAGCGCACCGAGGACGCGTACGACATCGCGGGCGCCCGGCGCGTGCTGGACGCCGAGCACGCGGGGCTCCAGGACGTGAAGGAACGGATCACCGAGTACCTCGCGGTGCGCAAGCGGCGCAGCGACCGGGGCCTCGGTGTGGTCGGCGGGCGGCGCGGCGGTGCCGTGCTCGCGCTCGTCGGCCCGCCCGGTGTCGGCAAGACCTCGCTCGGCGAGTCCGTCGCGCACGCCATGGGCCGCAAGTTCGTCCGGGTCGCCCTCGGCGGCGTCCGGGACGAGGCCGAGATCCGCGGCCACCGCCGTACGTACGTCGGCGCGCTGCCGGGCCGGATCGTGCGCGCGGTCAAGGAGGCCGGGTCGATGAACCCGGTCGTGCTGCTCGACGAGATCGACAAGGTCGGTTCCGACTTCCGCGGCGACCCGGCCGCGGCGCTGCTCGAAGTGCTCGACCCGGCGCAGAACCACACCTTCCGCGACCACTACCTGGAGGTCGAGCTCGACCTCTCCGACGTGGTCTTCCTGGCCACGGCCAACGTGCTCGAAGCCATCCCGGAGGCCCTGCTCGACCGCATGGAGCTGGTCCGCCTGGACGGTTACACCGAGGACGAGAAGGTCGTCATCGCCCGCGACCACCTCCTCCCGCGCCAGCTGGAGCGGGCCGGTCTCGAGCGGGCCGAGGTGACGCTCGACGAGAGCGCGCTGCGCAAGCTCGCCGGCGAGTACACCCGGGAGGCGGGCGTACGGAACCTGGAGCGGTCGGTCGCACGGCTGCTGCGCAAGGTCGCCGCCCAGCACGAACTGGGCGAGCGGGAGCTGCCGTTCACGGTGACCGACGCCGACCTGCGTGCCCTCATCGGGCGGCCGCACCACGTGCCGGAGTCCGCCCAGGACCCGGCGGAGCGGCGCACTGCGGTGCCCGGTGTCGCCACCGGGCTCGCGGTCACCGGCGCCGGCGGCGACGTCCTCTACGTGGAGGCGTCGCTGGCCGACCCGGAGACGGGCGCGGCGGGCCTGACCCTGACCGGCCAGCTCGGTGACGTGATGAAGGAGTCCGCGCAGATCGCGCTGAGCTTCCTGCGCTCCCGCGGAGCCGAACTGGAGCTGCCCGTCGGCGACCTGAAGGACCGGGGTGTGCACATCCACTTCCCGGCGGGCGCGGTCCCGAAGGACGGGCCGAGCGCGGGCGTCACGATGACGACGGCCCTCGCCTCGCTGCTCAGCGGCCGCCTGGTCCGCACGGACGTGGCGATGACCGGCGAGGTCTCCCTGACCGGCCGGGTGCTGCCGATCGGGGGCGTCAAGCAGAAGCTGCTGGCCGCCCACCGGGCCGGCGTGTCCACCGTCATCATCCCCAAGCGCAACGAGGCCGACCTGGACGACGTCCCGGCCGAGGTCCTGGACAAGCTCGACGTCCACGCCGTCACGGACGTCCGCCAGGTCCTGGAACTGGCGCTCGCCCCGGCGACGAACAGCGCCGGCGCGGAGGTCCCGGTGGCGGCGTGACGGACGCACACCGGGCGGGGAAGGCCCGGGCCCCCACGGGGGTCCGGGCCTTCCCGTGCCGCGAGAGTGCGTGCCAGGCGTCGCGGAACAGGCGGGACTTCGCGGACACGGCCTAGCCGTTGGCGAGTGCCGTCACTCGGTCGAGGGCGCCGTTGAACTTGTCGTGGTCGCCGACCGTCGGGCCCGAGGACGTGTACTGCCACATCGTGTAGAAGCCCCAGCCGGCGGGCAGCGTGCCCGGATCGGTGTCGTAGCGGGCGATCCACAGCGGGTTGGCCGCGGCGAAGCCGCCGTAGTTGCCGGTGCACTGGGTCCACCAGGTGGTAGCCGTGTAGATGACGGCGTCGCGGCCGGTGCGCGCCCGGTACTGGTTCAGGAAGTCCCGGATCCAGGTGACCATCGCGCTCTGCGTCTTGCCGTAGCAGGCCGCTCCGTAGGGGTTCCACTCGATGTCGAGGGCGCCCGGCAGTGTCCTGCCGTCCCGGGACCAGCCGCCTCCGTGGTCCACGAAGTAGTTGGCCTGGGCGGCCCCGCCGGCCGTGTCGGGGGTCGCGAAGTGGTACGAACCGCGGATCATGCCGACGTTGTAGGCGCCGTTGTACTGCTGGGCGAAGTAGGGGTTCGTGTAGTACGTCCCCTCCGTCGCCTTGGTGTAGGCCCAGCGGACGCCGCTGTTCCACAGCGTCGACCAGGCGACGTTGCCCTGGTGGCTGCTGACGTCGACGCCCTCGGTCTGGGCGGCGTCACCGGTGGACGGCGTCCCGCCCCGGCCGTCGTGCGCGAGGACGCCCACGCCCATGTGGGCGGAGCCGCGGGCCGGTGTGCCGGCGGCCTGGGCGAGGGCCGCCGGAAGACTGAACAGGAGGGTGAGTGCGGCGAGCAGGATTCCGGCCGTGGGAAGACGCTTGGGGGAGTGCGGCGGTCGGGCTGTTCCGCATCTGTGCTCGGGCATGGCGTGCCTCCGAGGGGTTCGGTGGTGCGCGGTGATGCTCGGTGGGGGGAAAGCGGGAGAACGCCGGCAGGCGCACGCACTCCGGGGGAGGACGGGCCGTCGTCGGCCGGTCAGTGGCGCCGCATGCCAGTAATTGCCTGGTAAAGAAGCTACGCACGTAGAAGTACGGCTGGGAAGAGGGGCCGGAGGCTGCCGTTGGTCTACTCCTGCGAAATACTGGCGGAGCTGCGGCAACGGCCACTTTTGGCGGAAACTTTCAGGATCGGGAAACCGGGTCAGGGGTGCTGACGTGCACGAGCACGGGAACGACGACGGGCGTCACGTCGAATCCACCGCGTCGGGAAATGGTGTGGACCAGGAATTCCCGGCGCTGGAAAGGGAGTTGACGGTGTTCCTGCGGCGCGCCCGGGCCTCCTCGGGGGAGATGGCCCGGGAGGTCCACCCCGACCTGGAGTCCTCCGCGTACGGACTTCTCGTCCGGCTGGAGGAGTGCGGGCAGCAGCGGGCCACCGAACTCGCCGCCTACATCGGGGTCGGGAAGGCCACGATGTCCCGTCAGCTGCGCGCCCTCGAGGACCTCGGCCTCGTCGCCCGCGAGCCCGACCCGGCGGACGGCCGTGCCTGGCTGGTCCACCTCACGGAGGAGGGGCGGGTGCGCTTCCGGGCGGTACGGGAGGCGCGGCGGGCCCGCTACGTCCGCCAGCTCTCCGGCTGGGACCCCCGCGAGGTCGCGGAACTGGCCAGGCTGCTTCATCAGTTGAACCGCGGGGTGGAGGGCGGATAGCTGCGGTGAACCGCGGAGTGGAGGGCGGATGGCTGCGGTGAACCGCGGGGTGGAGGGCGGATGGCTCCGGGACGCGACGACCCGCCCTCGCCGCGGGGGCCGGCGGGCAGCGCCAGACGCTAGAACTCCACGTACACCACCGTCGCGTCGTCGTGCGTCTTGCCGCGGCGCAGCCGCGTCCGCTCCGCCGCGCCCGCCGACTCCAGTACCCGTATCCGGTCGACGAGGGCCGCGGCACCCTCCTTGCGGACGAGGGCGAACAGGTCGGCCCAGTCGCCCTGATGGAACCGGTCCGTCCAGCGGGTCGCCCCGTCCGTGAGGGCGGCCAGGGCGCGGACGTCCGCGCGGGGCAGCGTGCCGGTCACCGCCCGCCCGGCCACCGAGGCGTCGGCCGCCGCGGTGAAGAAACCGCCCTCCTTGTTGCGGACCGTCGCGTCCGCGACGGCGTCCGTGGCCAGCGACGCCGACGGGATCCGGGACAGCCGGTCGTCCAGGACCGCGGTCACCCCGCCCGTGGTGTCCTGGATCAGCAGCGCCGAGTCCGAGAGGACCAGGTACTCGACCGTGACCGCGGACCAGCGCGCGAGGGCGACGGTTGCCTGCGGTGTGCGCGGGTGAGAAAGGTCACACGTGTCGGCATGGGTGGCGGCCGTGCGGCGGATCGCCCGCGCCAGCACCTCCGTCAGCGTCATATCGGTCTGCGAAACGGACAGTTCGGTCAGTGCGCCGCCCAGCCGCGCGGTGAACCAGGGGACCGGATGCCGGCAGCCGGCGTCGCCCCTCGGGGGCGTCACCCCGTCCAGCACGACCAGGGAACCGCCCTGCCCCGAGGCCGGAAGCCCGACCGCGGCGAAGTCCTCATTGAGGCGGTCCGGGTCGCCGGGCCGCGTGACGAGTTCAGTGCGCATCCAGCCAGTCTGCACGAGCCCTTCACACCTCGTGCGAGGGGCGGCGCCGACCGCCGCGCGGGCGTCGACGGGCAGGTCAGGCGCCCTGTTTGGCATGGAATGATCGACTCCGGCGAAGCGTGGCGGCGAATACTGCCAAAGCGCGCCGCCGACGTCCAACCGGCCCGCCGCGCGGGCCCGTGGCAAGCGCCGCGGGAACTTGCCCGCCAACTCCTCGCCGATGTTCACTCCTTCGGGTGGCGGCTCGGACGATGCGGGACCACTGCCCACCGGCACTGGGAGGGTCGGGAGCCGTACCGGGCGGCGATCGCCCCAGTTGACGGAACGTCACCCGGGCCCATGGGTACACGAGTACAGGAATGCGAGCACCGGTGCAGAAAATGCGGCCTCGGCGCACAGGCAAGCAGACGGCCTCCAAGGAAGGTGCGACCGGCGACGCCGCCACCGACTCCGCGGGCAGGGGCGCTCCCGCCCACGTACGCAACCGGCTCATCGTCGCCGTGGCCGTCGTCGCGGCGGCCATCGCCGGCGCGGGCGCTCCGACCGTCCTCGCCGCCTCCGGCCGACTGAGCGACTCCCAGGACCTGGTGACGTTCGCGCGGCAGACGCAGGAGGCGCTCACCCTCGCGCACTCGCTGGCCGACGAACGGGACGAGGTCGTCCCGTACATCGCCGCCGGACGCCCCAAGACCAGGGCGCCCTCCGAGCAGCGCAGCGCCCGGGTGGACCGGCAGGTCGAGGAGCTGCGCGCGGACGCCGACGCCCCCGCCGGACTGCGCAAGAACCTCGACGCCGTCGCGGCCGTGCGCAGGGCGGCGCTCACCGGCAAGAGCACCGCTCTCCAAGCCCACCAGGCGTACTCCGAGGCCATCACCGAACTGCACGGCCTGGCCGAGGAACTGGCGCAGTTGGTGCCGCCCCGCGCGGGTTCCGGCGCGTACGCCCTCGCCGAACTGGACACCGCCGTCCAGCAGGCCGCGTCCACCCGCGGGCTGCTTCTCGCGGCGCTGGCCGTCCCCCGCTCCACGCGGACCTCCATCGACCCGGTCACCGGACTGCCGACCACCTCGGAGAGCTCGTCGGACACCGACGCCAAGCAGCGTGACGCCCTCAGCGCCGCCGCCCAGCAGGCCCGCCTGCGCTCCGACGCGGCCCTCTCCGACTTCCGCGACACCGCGCCCAAGGCCGCCCGCGCCTCGTACGACTCCACGGTCAACGGACCCGACGTCACCTCGGCGGACAAGTACCTGGCCACCCTCACCGACCAGCCGACACTCTCGGACGACGAACTCGGCACGAGCGTCAAGAAGCTGGACGCCGCCCTCTCCGCCCGCGTCGAGCTGATGCGCGGCGTCGAGGCCTCGCTCAACGACCGCCGCACGAAGGAACTCGCCCGGCTGCGCGACGACGACGTGACCGGCCTCGAACTGCGCGTCGCCCTCCTCGGCGCGCTGCTGCTGGTCGCCGTCGGCGTCAGCACGGCGATGGCCCGCACGCTGACCCGCCCGCTGGCGGTCCTGCGGATCGGCTCGGCCCGGGTGGCCGCCGACCCGGCCACCGAGGAGCCGGTCAAGTTCACCGGCCGCAACGACGAGTTCGCGCAGGTCGTCCGGTCCGTCAACACGCTGCGCGCGCACGCCGCGGCGCTCCACGAACGGCAGGCCACCCTCGAGGCCGACCGCAAGCACCTCATCGGCCAGCGCCAGACGATGGCCGACGAGCGCGCCCGGCTGCGCACGGAACTCGCCGCGGCCACCGCCCACCTGGAGCAGGTGCGGCACAGCATCCACGGCACGTTCGTCAACCTGGCGCTGCGCACCCTCGGCCTCGTCGAGCGGCAGCTCGCCGTCATCGAGAAGCTCGAGGAGCGCGAGCAGGACCCCGAGCGCCTCTCCACCCTCTTCAAGCTCGACCACTTCGCCACCGTGATGCGGCGGCACAGCGAGAACCTGCTGGTCCTCGCCGGCGCGGAGCACATCCAGCAGCACGCGGGCCCGGTCCCGCTGGTCGACGTCGTACGGGCCTCGGTCAGCGAGATCGAGCGGTACGAGCGGGTGCGGATCGCCGCGCTGCCGCCGCACGCGCACCTGGCGGGCTTCGCCGCGGACGACCTGAGCCACCTGGTGGCCGAACTGCTGGAGAACGCCACGTCGTCCTCCCCGCCCGACATGGCGGTCGAGGTCTCCGGCTGGCTCCTGGAGAGCGGCGAGGTGATGCTCTCCGTCCAGGACGAGGGCATCGGCATGACCACCGAGCGGATGGAGCAGCTCAACGCCCGGCTCGCCGACTTCGATCCGGACGACGCCTACGACGAGGAGAGCGGCGAGGGACTCGGCCTCGGTCTGTACGTGGTGGCCCGCCTCGCCCACCGTCACGGCGTGCGCGTGAACCTGCGCGAGCAGAAGCAGGGCGGCGTCGCCGCGGTCGTCGTGCTGCCCAAGGCGCTGCTGGCCGCCGCGCCGGCCGCCGCCGCGCCCGCCGGGACCGCGTCCGCGCCGGCCCTCGGCGGTGCCCCCGCGCTGTCCCTGCCGGGTGTCGACGCCGAGGCCAACTCCAACGTCCTGCACGGCCGTTCCACCACCGCGCCCACCGCGCCCACCGCGACACCCGACCCTGCGGAGGCCTCCGGGGCCCCCACCGCCGGGGACCCGCTCATAGCCGCGGCCGAACAGGCGGTACGCGCCCACGCGGCGCCCGACGGGCCGGCGCGGGAGCCCGGCACGGACGAGGCTGCACGAGAGTCCGGCATGGACGAGGCCGTACGAGAGCCCGGCACGGACGAGGCTGCACGAGAGCCCGGCACGGACGAGGCCGTACGAGAGTCCGGCTCGGACGGAGCCGTACGAGAGCCCGGCGCCGACCACGCCGTACGGGCCCCCCGCTCCGACCACGCCGCCGTACCCGCCCCCGGCGCCGGTGAGGACGTACGGGAGCCGGGCGCAGCCGACGGGACGGCGCCGGAGTTCCGCACCCGTGACGCGTCGGGGGACCCCCGTGCCGACGCCGCCCCGCACGCCTCCCGTGCCGGTGACGCCCCCCGCGACGGCGAGAACGTCTCCCGGGCCGAGCGGCCCTCGGAGACGACGATGGAGCTGCTGGCGCCGGAATCCCCGGCGGACGAGCCCCCCGCCTCCGCCCCCGCGGCGGAGCCCGAGACCACGGCAGAGGCCGGCTCCGAGCCCCCCACGGACGCCGGCCTCCCCGCCCGGACCACCACCGGCCCCTACGCCATCGGCCCCGACACCCACGACCGTGTCGCGGACGAGCCGCAGCGGGTCACCGCCAAGGGTCTGCCCAAGCGCACGCCGAAGATCTCGGCACCCGCGCCGGCCCCGAGGCAGCGCACCGGAGGGGTGGACGCCGAGGCCCTGCGCCGCAGGCTCGGCGGATTCCACCGCGGTGCGCTGGAGGGCCGCCGCGACGTCGAGGCGGAGATCGCCGAGGAGACCTCGCAGACGAGGGCGCCCGAGGCGGACGCCGTACCCGCGGCACACGACGTACCAGCCACGGGGGGCACAGTCGAGGAGGCAAGCAGTTGACCGCGCCCAGTACCTTCGGACTGAGCAGTGAGGCCCGCAACCTGCACTGGCTGCTGACGAACCTCGTCGAGGAGGTGCCGGGCCTGCTGTCGGTCGCGGTCGTCTCCTCCGACGGCCTGCTGCTGCTCTCCTCCGACCCCGGGAGGAACGCGGAGGCCCGGACGGCGGGCGAGCGGAGCGGCGGCCCCAAGGGGTCCGCCGCCGACCTCGCCACCATCGTCTCCGGCATCGGCAGCCTGACCATCGGCGCCGCCAAGCTGATGGACGGCGGCGGGGTCAAGCAGACGATGGTGGCCATGGACGAGGGCAGCCTGTTCGTCATGTCGATCAGCGACGGCTCCCTGCTCGGAGTGCACGGCTCCCCGGACTGCGACATGAGCGTGGTGGCGTACCACATGGCGCTCTTCGTCGGCCGCGCCGGACACGTGCTGACCCCCGAACTCCGCACCGAGTTGCGCCGATCCCTGGAGACCGAGTCGATGGGGAGTGCCCGATGAGTACGACCAGGCTTCCGGTCCGCGGCGGCGACCGCAAACCCGCCCGCGTGCGCCCCTACTCCCTCACCGGCGGCCGTACCCGCTTCGGGCACGTGCTGCTCGTCGAGACGTTCGTCGCGGCGCTGGAGGCACCCGAGGAACGCCGGGAACTGACGAACGGCTCCCTCGCCACCCGGGTGATGCCGGAGATGCGGGCCATCGTCGAACTGTGCCGCCGGATGCGGACGGTGGCGGAGATCGCCGCGCTGCTCAAGATGCCGCTCGGCGTGGTCCGCGTGCTGCTGAGCGACCTGGCGGACCAGGGCAGGATTCGCGTGTACGGAACAGGTCACGGCCCGGGACAGCCGGACCGCGCACTGCTGGAAAGGGTGCTGAGTGGACTCCGTCGTCTCTGACGCCACCACAGGTGTCTCCCCGGACGTCGAGACCGACGTCCTCCGCCTCGTCGAGCCCGAGGAGGAACTCCAGGCCTGGCAGACCGACCGGACGCGCGCCCCGATCGCCACGAAGATCGTGGTGGCGGGCGGCTTCGGTGTCGGCAAGACCACCCTCGTCACTGCGGTCTCCGAGATCACGCCCCTCCAGACGGAGGCGCTGATGACGCAGGCCAGCGAGGACACCGACGACCTCAGCGCGACCCCGGAGAAGCTGACCACCACGGTGGCCATGGACTTCGGGCGCATCACGCTCGACGACGACCTGGTGCTCTACCTCTTCGGCACGCCCGGGCAGCAGCGCTTCTGGTTCATGTGGGACGACCTGGTGCGCGGGGCGATCGGCGCGGTGGTCCTCGCCGACACCCGCCGCCTGACGGACTGCTTCCCGGCGCTCGACTACTTCGAGAGCTGCGGACTGCCGTACGTCGTCGCCGTGAACCACTTCGACGGCAGCGAGCGGTTCGAGCCGGAGGACGTGCGCGAGGCCCTCACGGTGCCCGCGCACATACCTGTCATGATCATGGACGCGCGGCGCCGGATCTCGGTCGTGGAGACCCTGCTGGCCCTGGTCGGCCACGCACTCGACGTCACCCCCGAATAAGTCGTACGCACTTGCACAGTTAAGGACCCGCATGCGGAAGATACTCGTCGTCGGAGCCGGCCAGTCCGGCCTCCAGCTCGCCCTCGGCCTCCAGTCGCACGGGTACGAGGTCACCCTGATGTCCAACCGGACCGCGGACGAGATCCGGTCCGGCCGGGTCATGTCGACGCAGTGCATGTTCGACACGGCACTCCAGCACGAACGCGACCTCCAGCTGAACTTCTGGGAGTCCCAGGCCCCGAAGATCGAGGGCCTCGGCGTCTCGGTGGCGGCACCCGGATCGCACGACCCGGGCCCCACCCAGCGCGCGGTCGACTGGGTGGGCGAGCTGGACGGCTACGCCCAGTCCGTCGACCAGCGCGTGAAGATGGCCGGCTGGATGGAGACGTTCGCCCAGCGCGGCGGCCAGCTCGTCATCCACGGCGCGGCGGTCTCCGACCTCGACTACTTCTCCCGCACCTACGACCTGGTGCTGGTCTCCGCCGGCAAGGGCGAGCTGGTCTCCATGTTCGGCCGCGACGCCGCGCGTTCGCCGTACACCGAGCCGCAGCGCGCCCTCGCCGTCGCCTACGTCCACGGGCTGGGCCCGCGCCCCGAGCACCCCGACGTCGACGCGGTCCGCTGCAACCTGGTCCCCGGCGTGGGCGAGCTCTTCGTCATGCCGACGTTCACCACTTCGGGCCGCGCCGACATCCTCTTCTGGGAGGGCATTCCCGGCGGCCCGCTCGACGTCTTCAACGGCGTCAAGGACCCCGCCGAGCACCTCTCCCTGACCCTGGAACTCATGGAGAAGTTCACGCCCTGGGAGTACGCGCGCGCCACCAGGGTCGAGCTGACCGACGCGAACGGCACCCTGGCCGGCCGCTACGCCCCGACCGTCCGCAACCCGATCGGCCGGCTGCCCGGCGGCGGCCTGGTCCTCGGCGTCGCCGACGTGGTCGTGGCCAACGACCCGATCACCGGCCAGGGCTCCAACTCGGCGTCCAAGTGCGCCGCCGCCTACCTCGCCTCCATCCTGGAGCGCGGCGAGCAGCCCTTCGACGAGGCCTGGATGCAGGCCACCTTCGACCGCTACTGGGACACCGCCCAGCACGTCACCAAGTGGACCAACGCCATGCTCGGGGTCCCGCCGGAGCACGTCCTCAACCTGATCGGCGCCGCCGGGCAGCTCCCGCCCGTCGCCGACCGGATCGCCAACGGCTTCAACGACCCGGCGGACTTCGAGAACTTCTTCTTCGAGCCGGCGAAGACGGAGGCCTACCTCGCCTCGGTGACCGGCTCCGCGAAGGAGTAACCCTCGTCGGACCCGTCCCCGGCGTCCCGGGGCAGCTCCGGCGGCGTGTACCGCCGCAGGGGCTCCCCGCCGGGGTCGGGCCGCACGGCGCCCAGCACCGGGTTCGCCGCGATCGGCGACACCTTGATCCGCGCGCCGGGCCGCGGCGCCTGCACCACCATGCCGTCGCCGAGGTAGAGAGCGACATGCGTGGCCTCGGGGAAGTAGACCACCAGGTCTCCCGGGCGCAGCTCGGCCAGCGGGATCCGCGGCAGCTGGGCCCACTGCTCCTGGCTGGTGCGCGGCACGGCCCGCCCGGCGTGCTCCCACGCCCGCGAGGTCAGTCCCGAGCAGTCGTACGACTGCGGGCCCTCGGCACCCCACGCGTACGGCTTGCCCAGCTGCCGTACGGCGTAGCGGAGCGCCTTGCCGCCCTCCCGCGACGGGGTGCTCCCGCTGCTGAGCGCACCCGACGCCATGAACGTCCGCTGCGCCTTCGCCGTCCCCGTCTCCTCCAGCTCGGCCAGCTCCGCCAGCCGGTCCGCGCTGAGCGAGGCGAGCAGCTCCTCGACCTCCGCCAGCTTTCCCCTGACCCTGTCGCGGTCCTTCCTCCGCCGCTCGGTGAGGGTGAGCTGGTCGTCCAGGGCCTTGCGCGCGGCCCGCGCCAGGGCGTCCCTGCGCCTCTCGTCGACGGTGAGCCGGCCGACGGTCTCCGCCCGCTGCCGTGCCAGCTGCCCGATCACGTGCCGCTCTTCGAGCGCGCGCTGCGGATCGCGGGCGAGCAGCAGCCGTACGTAGGGGGAGATCTCGCTGCTGTTCTGGTACTGCTGGCGGGCCAGCCGTCCCGCGGCGCCCCTGCTGTCGTGCAGTGAGAGCCGCGCGCCGGCCAGCTCCTTCTCCAGCCGCGCGGCCTCGGCCCGCTTCGCCCGCAGCCGCTCCTCCGTCGAGTTGTACGTCTCGGTGGCCTGTTCGGCCTGCCGGTACAGCTTCTGAAGGTCCGTCAGCAGGGCGGCCAGGGAACGGCCGTCCGGCGCGGTCGCGGCCGCGGCGGAACCGGTGCCGGGTCCGGGTGCGGCCAGGGCGGGGGAGGGGGCGAACAGCGCTCCGGCCGCCACCGCGGCCGTACAGACCAGGTGCAGAAGCCGTCCTGACAAGTCATCACCTCCGTGGGGGGCGGTGTTTCCGTCCCGCACCGTGAGGATCGGCTGCCTGCGCGCGGCCCGCGCGCGGAAGGTGGGCGGTTCGGCCCAACGGGGTCACTCGTCGGCGTCGTCCGGCTTGCCGGTCGGCGTGGCACCGTGCTCCGTGCCCTTCCCGGTGCCCCGGTCCGGGGCGGGGTCCGGCCTGGACCACGGCCACTTCAGGCCGCGGCCCTTCCCGCCCGCCGGGTCGTACGCGTACTTCCACCCCGGATGCAGGGCGAACCGTCCGCTGGGCGGGCGCTGGACGCGGCGGTAGACGAGGACGGTCGGCGGGCCCCCCGCGGCGTCCGGCACCGGGACGCGGTACACCTTCGGAGGGTGTCCGGTCATGCCGAGCAGGACGGGCAGGACGCGGCCGTCCAGCGGGCCGCCCTCGAAGGGGGTGTCTTCGCTCTTCACGCCCCCAGTGTCACAGCAGGTGCGCCGCGTCGCCGACCACGGGCAGCACACGCCGGACCAGCGCGCCCACGGGCCCGTCCGCCGCCTCCATGGCGAGGGCCGCCCGCACCACGGCGGCGGCCTGCGGGTCCCGGCCGGCCGTCGCCGCGAGCACGGCCACGAACTGCTCGACGAGCGAGTCGCGCAGCTCGTCCAGCGGCGGTTGCTTGTCCTCGTCGAGCCAGATCAGCGAGGCCGCCTCGACCGAGGTGATCCACATCCGGACGGTCATGCGCAGCCGCGGCCCCGGATCCGCCACGTCCAGGTGCGTGAGGATGTGCTGGGCGGCGGCCCGCCGCACCCCGTCCACGATGGCCGTCGTCCGCGAGGTCTCGACGACGCTGCCGCCCTGGAGCAGGGCACTGAATCCGGCGTCGTGCTGGTCGACGAAGGCGAGGTACCGGTCGAGCGCCCGCGACAGCCGCCGGGTCAGCGGCCCCTGGGGCGGCTCCGCGAAGCACTGCTCCAGCTCCTCGGCGGCGGACCGCAGCGCGGCCTCGTACAGCTGCTGCTTGCCGCCGGGGAAGTACCGGTAGACCAGCGGACGCGACACCCCCGCCGCCTCCGCCACGTCGTCGAGCGAGATCTCCTCCGGCGCGCGGTGCGCGAAGAGGGACAGCGCCGCGTCGAGCAGCTGACTGCGCCGCTGCTCGACACTCAGCCTGCGGTACGCGGGGGTGGAGGCCTGCGGGGTCATGTCGGGCAGCGTAACCGTGTTCGCCCGCGGGCACGCCGCGACCGCGGGGCGCGGCTCCCCGGACACGGCTACGCCAGCAGTCCCGACGACTTCCACAGCCGGCGTCCGGCCCCGCGCAGCACTCCGATGTCGTCCAGGAAGTCGGTCAGGCGCTTGGAGCCGGTCTGCATGACCTCGCGGCGGTGACCGCTGGCCTTCACCTGGGCGACGGCCTCGCGCCGGTCGAGACCCACGTTCGTGTAGACCTCGGGGTTGATGAAGGCCTGCGAGAAGACGCGGGCGAACTCACCGGAGGTGACCCGGGTGAACTCCTGCGACCAGCGCGGCGCCGTCATCATCTGGCGGCGCAGCTCCTCGCGGGCGTACCGGACGTGGCGGGCCTCCTCCACGACGTGGATGCGCGTGACGCCGCGGACCAGGGTCTGGACGCGCTCGTCCGGGAACGTCAGCCGCTGCATCCAGTCGAGCACCTCCTCGCCGAGCAGGGTGGCCGTGAAGGAACCGGGCGTGGTCGAGACGGTCTTGAATATCCGGCCCAGGTTCTGGTGCGCCCGGCTGACCGGGTAGTGGGGCGTCCCGCCCCGGCTGATCAGGCGGGCGAACATCTTGGAGTGGCGGCACTCGTCCTCGATCTCGGTGAGCGCGTACCGCACGTGGGCGCTCGTCGCCGCCTTGTCGTAGATGTGCCGCACCAGCAGCTGCATCAGGATGATCTCGAACCAGATGCCGAGCGAGGCGAGGGCGGCGGCCTCGTGCTGCGAGAGCGCGATGCGCTGCTCCTCGCTCATCCGCTTCCACAGGGGGGTGTCGTAGAGGGACACCAGCTCCGGGGGCCAGAACCACTTGCCCGGCTCGAACGGGGCGTCCCAGTCCAGCTCCTTGTCCGGGTCGAAGGAGTGCTTGGCGGAAGAGTCGAGCAGGCGCTCGGCCACCTGCTCCCGGTCCTTCAGCAGGCCGAGCGCGTCGCGCAGCACATCGGCTTCCGTGACTGTCGTCATGACTGATCCCACCTCGTCGTACCGGATGAACAGGAGCCGGGCACACCAGGGTTACCGGCGGTCACGTCTTATGAGACTGCTTGTCAGCAAGCTCGTCAATCCCCTGTGCGCGACTTGTTGACCCCGGGTCCGCCTCGTGTGAGCCTGCCAGGTATGCCGACGTATGAGCTCTATGCCATGAACGCGGGAGACCCTCTGTGGAGCGTGCCGGCCGCCGGAGCCGCGCGCTTCAGCTGGGAGTACGACGACGGCCGCGACCGCCTCCTCGCCCTGTACCAGAAGGGCAAGGACAAGCAGTGGGACGGCCGGAAGCGGATCGACTGGGACCAGGAGGTCGACCCGTACGATCCGCTCGGCACCCCGGACGAGGCGATGACCCTCCACGGGACGCCCTACTGGGCCAAGATGACCGACCGGGACAGGGGCGAGCTGCGCAAGCACTACGCGTCCTGGCAGTTCAGCCAGTTCCTGCACGGCGAGCAGGGCGCCATGGTCTGCGCCGCCCGGATCGTCGAGTCCGCCCCCGACCTGGACGCCAAGCTCTACTCGGCCACCCAGACGATGGACGAGGCCCGCCACGCGGAGATCTACTCCCGCTTCCTGCACGAGAAGATCGGGATGCTCTACCCGGTCAACGACAACCTCCAGGCGCTCCTCGGCGACACCCTGCGCGACTCCCGCTGGGACATGCCCTACCTCGGGATGCAGGTTCTCATCGAGGGCCTCGCGCTCGCCGCCTTCGGCATGATCCGCGACACCACGGACAAGCCGCTGCCCAAGCAGATCCTCGCCTACGTCATGCAGGACGAGGCCCGGCACGTCGCCTTCGGCCGCATGGCGCTGCGCGATTACTACAAGCAGCTCACCGACGCCGAACTGCGCGAGCGCGAGGAGTTCGTCATCGAGGGCTGCTACCTGATGCGCGACCGGCTGCGCGGGGACGAGGTCCTGGAGAACTTCGGCATCCCCAGGGCCGAGGCCGCGGAGTACAGCGAACAGTCCGAATTCCTGCACCTGTTCCGGCAGTTGCTGTTCAGCCGCATCGTCCCCTGCGTCAAGGACATCGGCCTGTGGGGCAAGCGGCTCCAGCAGGCGTACGTTGACATGGGCGTCTTCGAGATGGGCGACTCGAACCTCGACCTCCTGATGGCCCAGGACGAGGAGATCGCGGA
This sequence comes from Streptomyces sp. NPDC005551, assembly GCF_042871785.1. Lineage (NCBI taxonomy): Bacteria > Bacillati > Actinomycetota > Actinomycetes > Kitasatosporales > Streptomycetaceae > Streptomyces > Streptomyces sp. NPDC005551. The sequence goes on from NZ_JBIAJE010000006.1 coordinate 369,588, forward strand.
GAAACTGGACGCCGAGCGGTTCGCGGCCGAGGAGCAGGAGCGGGTGGCGGAGGTACGGGAGGCGATCGAGTCCGGGGCCGCGGAGGACTGACGTTCCGGCGACTTCCGGCCGGGTCACCGCCGTCCACCCGTCTGGAGTACGGTTCTGGCGTGTCCACGCCTCCACCGCCCCAGCATCCGCAGAACCCGTACGGGCAGCAGCCCCAGGGCCCGTACGGCGGACAGCCGCCCGCGCCGGCCTACGGTCAGCAGCCGCCCCCGAGCCCGTACGGCCAGCAGGCCGCGCCCTACGGACCGCCGCAGGGAGCCCCGTACGGGCAGCCGGGTCAGCCCGGCCAGCCCGGCCAGCAGCCCTACGGCTGGGGTGCGCCCCCGATGGCGCCGCCCCCCAAGAAGAGCCGGGTCGGTCTCGTCCTCGGCATCGTGGGCGGAGTCGTCGCCCTCGTCGTCGTGATCGTCGTGGGGCTCGCGGTGATCGGCTCGAAGACCGACAGCGGCTTCCCCGACGCGGAGTTCAAGCTCACGCTGCCCAAGACCCTGCTCGACGAGCGCTACGAACTCGGCCAGGACCTCTCCGACTCCGAGGGCTCCAAGGTCGAGGGCGAGGCGGACGGCGCCTGGGACGCGCGGGACGTCACCGCCGTGGTCGGCCAGTACAGCGTCGGCGGCGACACCACCAAGGGCAACCTGGTCATCTCGGGCATGTACGGCCGGTTCAAGAACACCGGCACCGCCCGCGACAAGATGATGGAGGGCGCCGCCGAGTCCGACGGCGCCAAAGTGGCCGTACCGCCGAAGGACTTCAAGCCCGCCGGCTCGGACACCACGATCACCTGCCAGGTGCTCACCAAGGACCAGCTGGGCACGACGATGACCATCCCGATGTGCGGCTGGGTGGACGGCAACACCGGCGCCTCCGTCGCCGAGATCACCGCGGAGAGCATGACGAAGGACCCCTCCGACGTGAACCTGGAGGCGGCCGCCAAGACCGCGGTCGAGGTGCGCTCGGAGATCAGGAAGCCGATCGGCTGAGCGGCAGCCGCGGCGTCACGGGACGCCACGGCGAACGGGGCCGGGCCCGTCGCTCTCGTCGGCCCGGCGGGACCAGTGTCCGCCGGGTGGGTGGCAGTGGGCGGCGCAGCCGCCGCCCGGGCCCGCCCGCGCTCACGAGTCGAGCACGGCCTCCATGACGGCCCTGGCGATCGGCGCCGCGTCCCCGCCGCCGCTGATGTCCCCGCGACGGGCCGCCGCGTCCTCCACCACCACCGCGACCGCCACCGCCGGCTGCATCTCGTCAGCCGCCTGCGCCCAGGAGATGAACCAGGCGTACGGCGTACCGGAGTTGCCGATGCCGTGCTGGGCGGTACCGGTCTTGCCGCCGACCGTGGCGCCCGGGATCGCGGCGTTCGCGCCGGTGCCCTTCCGCACCACGTCCGTCATCATCTGCCGCAGCTTCGCGGCGGTGGACGGCCGCATCGCCTGGCGGAGCGTCCTCGTGCCCTTCGTCCGCACCGGGGTGCCCGCCGCGGTGGTCGTCCGCTCCACCAGGTACGGCGCCTTGACCGAGCCGCCGCCCGCCACCGCCGCCGAGATCATCGCCATCTGCAGCGGGGTCGCCCGGGTGTCGAACTGCCCGATGGACGACAACGCCAGCTGCGCCCGGTCCAGCCGGGTGTCGAAGTTGCTCGGCGCGACGGACAACGGAATCCGCAACTCGCGGTCGTTGAAACCGAAGTTCGTCACCGACCTGGTCATTTCGTCCAGCCCCACCTCCACGCCGAGCTTCGCGAAGACCGTGTTGCAGGACCACTCGAAGGCGTAGCGCAGGGAGGCGTCCCGGCAGTCCGACACCTCGTTCGTCAGCCGGGTCGTGGTCCCCGGCAGCGTGTACGGGTCCGGGGACTCGGTCCGCGCGTCGAGGTCGGTCACCGTGCCCGAGTCCAGCGCCGCCGCCGCCGTCACCACCTTGAACGTCGAACCCGGCGGATACGTCTGCCGGATGGCCCGGTTGAGCATCGGCCTGGCCTCGTCGCCGTTCAGCCGCGCCCACGCCCGCTTCACCGCCGCGCCGGTGCCCGACAGCTGTCCCGGGTCGTACGAGGGCGCCGAGACCAGCGCGAGGATCCGTCCGGTGGACGGCTCGATCGCGGCCACCGCACCCCGGCGCGCGCCCAGTCCGCGGAACGCAGCCCGCTGCGCCGCCGCGTGGATCGTGGTGATCACCTCACCGCCCGGACTCCTGGCCCGCGTGAAGCCGTTCCACAGGGGGAGCGGGGCCAGCAGGGGATCGGCGCCCGACAGGACGCCGTCCTCCGCGTTCTCCAGCAGCGAGGTCCCGTACACCTGCGAGGCGAAACCTGTGACCGGCGCGTACAACGGCCCGTTCCGGTACGTCCGTTCGTAGCGGAGCTGCTCGCCCGTGTCCTCGGACCCGGTGACCGGCGCGCCGCCGACCACGATGTCCCCGCGCGGCTGGCCGTAACGCGCGATCGTCCCCCGGCGGTTGGCCGGATTGTCGTCGTACGACGGCGCCTCGACGAGCTGGACGCGGACCGCGTTCACCACGAGCGCGACGAACAGCACCGCGCACAGCACCGCCGCCCGGCGGATGTAGCGGGTCACGGCGCCTCCGTCCCGTCGTACTGACTGCGCGCGGAGTCGCTGACCCGGATGAGCAGCGCGACGATGATCCAGTTGGTGACGACCGAGGAGCCGCCCTGGGCGAGGAACGGCATCGCCATTCCGGTGAGCGGGATCAGCCCGGTCACCCCGCCCGCGATCACGAACACCTGCAGCGCCAGGATCGAGGCGAGACCGATCGCCAGCAGCCGCCCGAACGGGTCGCGCAGGGCGATGCCGGCCCGGTAGCCGCGCTCCACCAGCAGGGCGTACAGCAGGAAGATCCCGCAGAGCCCGGTCAGGCCCAGCTCCTCACCGGCCGTCGCGAGGATGAAGTCCGACTTGGCGGCGAAGCCGATGAGGATCGAGTGCCCCAGGCCGAGACCGGTGCCCGTCACACCGCCCGCGGCGAACGCGAAGAGCGACTGGGCCAGTTGGTTGGGTCCCCGGCCCGCCTCGATCGACGCGAAGGGGTGCAGCCAGTCCTCGACCCGGCTGTGCACATGCGGTTCGAGCCGGCCGACGGCGACCGCGCCGACCACCGCGAGCAGCAGCCCCACCGCGATCCACCCCGTGCGGCCCGTGGCGACGTACAGGAGGATCACGAAGAGGCCGAAGAAGAGCAGCGAGGTGCCGAGGTCCCGCTCCAGGACCAGCACGCCCACACTCAGCAGCCAGATCGCGACGATCGGCCCGAGCACCCGCCCGGTCGGCAGCTGGAGCCGGGTGAACCGCCAGACCTGCCGGCCCGAGTACGCGAGCGCGTGCCGGTTGGCCGCGAGGTAGCCGGCGAAGAAGACCGCGAGCAGCACCTTCGCGAACTCGCCCGGCTGGAAGGAGAAGCCCGCGACCCTGATCCAGATCCGGGCGCCGTTCACGGACGGGAAGAAGATCGGCAGGGTGAGCAGGGCGAGCGCGGCGACCACGCTGACGTAGGTGTAGCGCTGGAGCACCCGGTGGTCGTGCAGCACGACGACGGCCACGATGAAGAACGCGACGCCGAGCGTGGACCAGACGAGCTGGGTGGTGGCCGCCTGGTCGTGCGGCGTCTCCAGGTCGAGCCGGTAGATCAGCACCAGGCCCAGGCCGTTGAGGAGCACGGCGATCGGCAGCAGCACCGGATCCGCGTACGGCGCCCGCAGGCGCACCGCGATGTGGGCCAGCAGCGCTAGCACGCCGAGCCCGGCGCCGTAACCGGCGGCGCCGGGCGGGAGGGTGCCGTGCTGCGCGAGACCGACGGCGCAGTAGCCGTACACCGAGAGCAGGACGGCGACCACGAGGAGGGTGAACTCGACGCCGCGGCGCCGGGGCAGGCGTACGGCGGAGGTGGGCGGATCCGCTGCCACGGTGGTTCCGGCCTCGATCATGTCCGGAACGTAGCAAGCGTGGGACCCCGATGTCCTGTTATGTCGCTACAAACGGGCCAACGCGGTCTGCCTCGGAGCGCGGTGCGCGCCGGGGTGGCGTGGTCAGCACCGGCGGGGGGCCGCACCGATGGTGTCGATGTGCTTCGCCGAACCCCAGGCCCAGGTGCCGTCCGTGAGGAGGTACCAGAGGTTGTCGTGGCCGACCCGCTCGCCACTCGTCCTGCACAGGATGTGGACGGTCGCGCCGTACGGCTCTACGCGGATGACCGCGCTGCCGCGGGCCGGCGCGTCGCGCAGCACCAGCCCGCCCCGGGCCGTGACCCGGCCGGTGTAGAGGCTGGGGCTGTGGTTGCCGTCGTGGTTCCAGTCGCGGCCGATGTTGTTCCAGCCCTGGCCGCCTTCGTTCCAGCCCTGGGTGTCGTTGTGGTCCTGGCTGCTGCTGACCTGGCTCTCGCCGGAGTCGGAGTGGGAGTCCCGGCCGTCGGCGACGGCAGCGGCGGTCGTGGCGACCAGCATGGCGAGGGCGCCGCCGGCGGCGACTGTGCCGAGGTGGGCGCGCGTGGACCGCAGAGTCATGGGGCTCCTCCGTGAACGAGGCGAAGCTGACTGTTCGCCACACTAGGAGGGGCGCCGCCGGTACGCCCGTCCTGCTGCGCCATCGGAGACACCCGGAGGGGTCTCGACAGCCGCGGGGCGCGAGGCGCGGGCGCTGGGTGGGGCGGGGCAGGGCATGACCTTGCGGTCGGGTCGGGTCGGGTCGGATCAGGTCGGATCAGGTCGGATCACCGGTCCAGGGGGTCGGGTCAGCGGTCCGGAAGGTCGGGTCGCGGGTCCAGGGGGTCGGGTCAGAGGTCCGGAAGGTCGGATCAGCGGTCCGGAAGGTCGGGTCGGCGGTCCTGAGGGGCGGTCCAAGCGGTCCTGCGGCGGGTCAGCGGTCCTGAGGGTCGGTGTCCGGTGTCTGCGCGGCGAGGTCCGGCGGCGCCTCCGGCCCCGTCGGCGGGGGCCCCGTCCCGGCCCGGGGGAGCGTCAGCGTCGCGACCGCTCCGCCGTCCGCGGCGTTGCCGAAGGTGAGCCGTGCCCCCAGCACCTCGGCCTGGCCGGCCGCGATGGTCAGGCCGAGCCCGTGCCCCCTGGCACCGCCCTCCGTGCGGAACCGCTGCGGTCCGTGCGCCACGAGGTAGTCCGGGAACCCGTCACCGTGGTCCCGCACGGTCACCACCGGCCCGTCGACGGTCAGTACCACCGGGGGCCGCCCGTGCTTGTGCGCGTTCGCCACCAGATTGCCGAGCACCCGTTCGAGCCGACGCCGGTCGGTCTCCACCCAGACGTCCCGCACCACGCGGATCTCCGTGCCGGACTCCCTCACCACCCGCCCCGCGAGCGCAGCGAGCCGCATCGCGTCGAGGGCGGGCCGCTCGCCCCCGGTGTCGAGCCGCGAGATCTCCAGCAGATCCTCGGTGAGCGTGCGCAGGGCGGCGACCCGGTCGCGGACCAGTTCCGTCGGGCGGCCCGGCGGCAGCAGCTCGGCCGCCGCGTGCAGCCCGGTCAGCGGGGTGCGCAGCTCGTGCGCCACGTCCGCGGTGAACCGCTGCTCGCTCAGCAGCTTGCCCTGCAGCGTCGACGCCATGGTGTCCAGCGCACCGGCCACCGCGGCCACCTCGTCCTGGCGCCGCGTCGGATCCTTCGTACGCGGATCGTCCACCCGTGCGTCCAGATCCCCCGCGCTGATCCGCCGGGCCACCTGCGCCGTCCCGTGCAGTCGCCGGGTCACCCGCGTCACCGCGAACGCGCCCACCAGCAGCGTCGCGCCGATGGCCGGCGCCGAGGACCACACGATCGCGTCGTCCAGCGCGTCGATCGTGCGGGCGCCCTGCGCGTAGTCGACCCGTACGGCCAGCGCGTGTCTCTCCTCGGCAGGTCCCGCCGCCCACATCGTGGGGCGCGGGTCGTGCTCACCGACCATCGTGCCGCGCCGCCCGCCCGCCGCGAGGGCTCTCAGCCGCGCGGGCAGCCCCGGCGGGTCGACTCCGGCGCCCGGCGGCAGCCGGTCCCCCGCCTCGTACGACGCCGTAGCCGCGGTGAGCCGGTCCAGCGCCTGCGTCCGGGCCTCGCCCACGGTGTGGTTGGTCACCGACACGTGCACGAGCAGCCCGAGCAGCGCGGCCAGCGCGCAGCACATCACCGTGATGAAGGCCGCCGCCTTCCCGGTGAGGGTGGCCGTCCACCGCGGCAGGGCCGGTCTCACGAGGCGCTCGCCGACGGCACCGGCGACCCGCTCGGCGCCGGGGTGCCCACGCGCAGGATCTCGTCCCGGGTCGCCAGCATCGCGTGCTGGTGCCGGTCCCACGTCCACACCGTCCGGTACTCGTAACCCGGCAGCGTCGAGGGCGAGCGGATGATCACGGCCCGGCCCGCGAGCTCGACGCCGGCCGTGCTGTCCGCGGTGCCCATGATCTGGACCAGCTCGTGCCCCACGAACGTGTACACCCGCACCGCCAGCTGGTTCCCGGGGAAGCGGATGCCGAGCACCATGTCGTCCTTCCCGTCGCCGGTGAGGTCCCGGTAGTAGGCGCGCAGGACCGGGCACTTTCCGCCGTGTGCGGCCCCGCCGCCGCAGTCGTCGAGCCGGTCCGCCGTCTCGCCGTACGAGGCGTGCGGGCCGCTGTACTGGTCCGGGTGCGCGGCCACTTCGGCGCGCACCACGTCGAGCGGGTCCACACGGTGGATGTCGTCGCCCGGCGCCGTGACTCCCCGGACCTTCTCGGTGTCCGCCTCGCCGTAGTCGAGGGCGGGCGTCGAGGCGGGCGGAACCTCCGGCCACAGCCGCGTCGGACCGACGGCCGTCGGCGTGGAACCGGCTCCGCGCAGGTCGCCGGGGTCGCCGCAGGCCGTGACGGTCGCGAGGAGGAGAGCGGCGAGGGCGGCGGCCGGGGCGAGGGTGGCGCGGCGGTGAGGGAGCGCGGGGCGGGAGCGGTGCTTGGGGTGGGGGCGGTGCGCGGGGTGGTCGGGGCAGTGCGCGGGGTGGGCGGGGCGGTCCGGTGTCACTGGGCTCCTGGGTGCGGGGCGACGCGACGGTCCGGTCCACCTTATGCGCGTTATGTACGGTGCTCCTCGGCAGGAAACCCCCCTTGTGCGCCGGGTCGGGGCGCCGCGCTACTCGGCGAGTTCCTCGAGAAGCCGGGCCGTCGCCAGGCCTGACCGCAGGTACTCCACGAAAAGCTCGTTGTGCAGTGCCCACGGCGAGCGGCGCGTACGGATGAGGCGGATCGCCTCGTCGGGGGCGCGACCCGCGCGGATCAGGGCGTGCGCCACGACGAGCCCCGACCGGTTGTAACCGTGCCAGCAGCGGACCAGCACGCGCCTGCCGTCGTCGAGCGCCTCGCACGCGGACTGCGCCAGACGCATCACGCCCGCCAGTTGCGTACCGTCGAGGGGGCCGTCCGGGATCGGCCACACGTGGTGCTCCACGCCCGGGTCCGGACCGTGTCCGGGGAGCCGCAGCAGCGTCAGGACCAGGTCGAACTCGTCGTGGACCACCGCGAACTCGTGCTGTCCCGGGTGTGCCCGGAACTCGTGGCCGCCCATCCACAGGCCGGGGACGATCTCGTTCCAGGCGCTGTCCGGGGCCGGTACGTCGGAATGCTTCCCGCGGGTCCGCAAAGGTGCCTCCCCCCATGGCGGTCCCCAGCCTCGGGCCCGGCCGACTCCTGCCAAAGGTAACGGGGTTCTTGCCCCTGGTGCACCCCTCCTGTTCCCATGGTCATGGGGTGATGGTGCATGAGCGGACTGCGCGTCATACCGACCTGGCGGCACGGCCAGGAGCGGCTGTACGTCTGTCGTACGGACGGGAGCAACGTCGCCTGGTACGACCGTGAGGCGGCCCGGGTGAGTGTGCTCAGCGAGGACCGGCGCGAGGACGTGCTCGACGCGCTCGGCCCCTTCCTCACCGGGCCGGTGACGGTGGGACCGCCACCCGTCCCGACGCCCGCCGAGCTCGCCCGCCTCACCCTGCACCCGGACGACGACCTGGCGCCGAACCGGCCCGGCGAGGCGCTGCTGATCGCCCTCGACCGTGATCCGGGGCCCGCGCACCGGCTGCGGCCCGATCCGCGGCGGCGGGCGCTGGCCGTCGAGCAGGCCGTCGGGGAGGCGCTGGACGAGTTGGACGGCGCGGGGTGGCACACGCTGCACTCGGTGCCGCTGCCCGGCGGGGACCGTCTCCACCACCTCGTGATCGGTCCCGGCGGGCTGTTCTCCGTACGGACCCTGTACGCCCGCAGGCAGCGGGTGTTCGTCGCCGACCCGATGGTGACGGTGGGGCGCCGGGAGCCGCAGCCGCTGCTGCGGGAGGTGCGGGCGGAGGCGGACCGTGCGTCGTACGCCCTGACGGCGGAGGTAAGGCCCGTGCTGGTGCTGGCCGAACCCGCCGGGGTGGCGGTGACCGCTCCGCCGCGTGCGGTCCGCATCCTGCGGGATGCGGACGTGCCGTCCTTGGCCCGCCTGGGCGGCGTCCTGAAACCGGCGGACGTCGAGGCACTGCACGCGATGGCACGGGACCGGGGGACGTGGATGCGGGTGTGAGCGGTACGGGTGTGAGCGGTGCGGGTGCCGCGCCTGCTTTCCGGCGGGGCGGGTCCGTCCGGTTACGCCCTGGCTCCGGTGGGTGGGTCCGTCCGGTTACGCCCTGGCTCCGGTGGGTGGGTCCGTCCCGTCGCGCCTTCGCTCCGGTGGGTGGGGCGCCTGGCCCCGGTGGGTGGGTCGGGGCCGTGCCGGTGCATCCGCCCGTTGCATGTCGGGCGTGCACGCTGGTGACGGGGGTGAACCGGGGTTGTCCGCCCGACCTGCAACGGGCATCTGATGTACCGGCACGGCCCCTTCGGCGGGCGGGCGGGTGCGGGCCGTTCGGCTTGCGGAGGGCATGGACTCAAGCGCCAGAGCAAGGGTGCCCCCGGCCGCGCGAGGCCGCTCACTTCGGGAGCGGCCTCCCGTGCCCGGGGTCCAGCAGCGGTGCCAGCAGGTCTCCGTACCGTGCGAGGCGGGGCTCGATGTCCGCGGCCAGGAAGACCAGGTGGCTGGGGTCCGTGCAGTCCGCGACCTCGTCCCACGTCACCGGCGCGGAGACGCTCGGCTCGGTCCGGGCCCGCAGGGTGTACGCGGTCGCCGTCGTCTTGCGTGCTGCGTTCTGGCTGAAGTCGACGAACACCTTCCCCGGCCGCAGGCTCCGGGTCATCCGGTGGGTGACCCGGCCGGCCAGCGCCGCCTCCGCCTCCACGGCGAGCTTCTTGGCGTAGGCCGACACCTCGTCGGACGGCGTCGGCTCGATCACCGCCAGCAGGTGCAGCCCCTTCGAACCGGACGTCTTCGCGTACGCCTCGATCCCGTCCGCCGCCAGCCGCTCCCGCAGCCACAGCGCCACCTCGCAGCATTCGACGACGGTGGCGGGCGCCCCCGGATCGAGGTCGAAGACCATCCGGTCGGCGCACCCGGGCGTCTCGATCCGCCACTGGTGCGTGTGGAACTCCGTGACGAGGTTCGCCGCCCACATCAGGCTCGGCAGATCCTGGATCATCACCATCCGGGCAGGGCCCTCCGAACGCGGGACCTCGGCCGTGGTGACCCAGCTGGGCGTACCGGGCGGCACGTTCTTGGCGAAGAAGACCTGGCCGTCCGGACCGTCCGGGTAGCGCAGGAAGGACAGCGGCCGGGCGTGGAGGTGCGCCAGCAGGGCGCCCGCGTTCGTCGCGTAGTAGTGCAACAGCTCGCCCTTGGTGAAGCCGGTCGCCGGATACAGGACCTTCTCCAGGTTGCTCAGCGCGAGCCGTCGCCCCTCCACCTCGGTAATCGGCGTCATACGATGAGAATCCCACGAAACCAGGTGATATCGACCTGAAAGGTGCGGCACGTGAGATCCATCTGGAACGGCGCCATCTCCTTCGGCCTGGTCAGCATCCCGATCAAACTGGTGAACGCCACGGAGAGCCACTCCATCTCCTTCCGCCAGATCCACCTGGAGGACGGCGGCCGCATCCGCTACCGCAAGGTGTGCGAACTGGAGGACCGCGAGGTCACGACCGGCGAGATCGGCAAGGGCTACCAGGACGCCGACGGCACGATCATCCCGATCACGGACGATGATCTGGCCCAGCTCCCGATCCCGACCGCCCGGACCATCGAGATCGTCGCCTTCGTCCCGGCCGACCGGATCGACCCCCTCCAGATGGACACGGCGTACTACCTCTCCGCGAACGGCGTCCCCGCCGCCAAGCCGTACACCCTGCTGCGCGAGGCGCTGAAGCGCAGCAACAAGGTCGCCATCGCGAAGTTCGCCCTGCGCGGGCGGGAGCGCCTCGGCATGCTGCGCGTCGTCGACGACGTCATCGCCATGCACGGCCTGCTCTGGCCGGACGAGATCCGGGCGCCCGAGGGCGTCGCCCCCGAGACCGGCGTCACCGTGCGCGACCAGGAACTGGACCTGGCCGACGCTCTGATGGACACCCTCGGCGAGGTCGACCTGGAGGATCTGCACGACGACTACCGCGACGCCGTCGAGGAACTCATCGCCACGAAGGCGTCCGGCGAGGAGGTGACGGGTCCGCCCGCCCGGGAAGGGGACGGCGGCAAGGTGCTCGACCTGATGGCCGCGCTGGAGAAGAGCGTGCGCGCCGCCAAGGAGTCCCGCGGCGAGGAGACCCCGGCGGGGGAGGAGGCGGAGGTCACGCACCTCACGGCCCGCAAGCAGTCGCCCCGCAAGCAGACCTCGCGGAAGTCGGCCGAGGCCGCCCCGAAGGACGTCGGCGGAAAGAAGTCCACGTCGGCCGCGAAGAAGACCGCGGCCAAGAAGACGGCGGCGAAGACAACGGCCACGAAGACGACGGCCACGAAGACGACAGGCGCGAAGAAGGCCCCGGAGAAGAAGTCGACGGCGGCCGGGAAGACGGCCGCGAAGAAGACGACCGGGACCACGGCCAAGTCCGCGGAGAAGAGCGGAACGAAGAACGCGGCGAAAAAGGCCGCACCCCGCAAGCGCGCATCGGCCTGAAGTCCACCGCGTCCCGGTGAGGCGCAGCACGAGTACGCCCCGCTGCGCCCGCAGGCGCCACGCGCGACAGGCACATGGCGCGACCCTTCGGGACCACCGCCGGCCGTCACTTCGTCTCGTCCCGGCCGGGCCGTGTCCCTACGGCCGCGAGTTGAAACGCGAGTCCCTGGAGCGCACTTGCTCCGCTACCAGGGCCCGGTGGGCGCAGTCAGGCCGGTGATCAAAGCCTCGTAAGCCCTCATTGTCCGGGCCGATACGCCGATGTGATGATTGCGATCGTGTCCAACAACGGGGAAGACAGAACGGCGAACGCGCACCGACCAAGATCCCGCTTGTCCGACTACGTGGACAAGTACGTCCCGGCACCGGCCGAGCAGCCCCCGGTCCCGGTTGCCGAGGATCCTGAAGTAGCCGCCCGCAGAGAGCGGTTCGCGGAGCTGCTGGAGGAGTTCCGGCACACGCCGGTGCTGGTGCCGCTGGGTGAGGCGGACGGGGCGGACGCTGAACGCGGGCTGCTGACCGCCGACTGGAACGGGGTGCGCTTCATCCTGGCGTTCTCCGACGGGCAGGCGCTGGCGCGATACGCCCAGGCCCGGGGCGAGTTCGCGCGGAAGTGGACGTATCAGACGGTCCTCGGCGCGCGGTTGCTGGATGTCGCGGTCCCGGCCGCCGGGGTGCCCTGCGGGGTGGCGCTGGACTGCGCGGACGGGCCGGACGGGATGGTGTTTCCGCCGGTGCGGGGCGTCGTTCCCGACCGGGCGGCAGTCGACTACGAGACGGGGGACGTGGCATGACCGGTGACGGGGGCAAGGATCTCAAGGCGGACGGGCTCGCCCTGATCGCCCAGGGCCTGACCGAGGCGCTGGGCGAGTTGAAGGAACTGGGCATGGTGGGCGAGGCCGGTGCCGGGCGCGGCTTCGGCGACATCGCCCTGTCCGGGCTGGAACTCGGCCACGAGGGGCTGACGGCCGGCTTCAAGTCGTTCTGCGAACGCTGGGAATGGGGCGTGCGGTCGCTGATCAACGAGGGCAACGGGTTCGCCGTGAAGACGGGTCTGTCCGCGGGCACTTATTACGAGACCGAGCACTACGTCGAGGGCAGCTTCAAGGCCGTCGCCAACTCGGCCATCGGCAATCCGTACGCCTCCGAGGAGGAGGTGGAGGAGATGGGCTGGGGCGACCTTGCCAAGTCCGGTGTCTACGGCGGCGACGTGGACTACAGCAAGGAGTCCTTCGACCAGGCGCTGGCCAACAGCGGGCAGGCCTGGAAGGACGCGGGCCGGGACGTGATGACCTCGCACACGGTCGGTCCGCTGGGCCTCAACCCCGAGAATCTGCACGGCACGCTCGGGGTGTCGGACCAGGAGTACGACAGTTTCCTGGACGACACCTTCGGCCCGTCTCCCGAGGAGCGAGCCAAGGCGGCCGAACAGCAGGGCGCTGACGGCTGATGGGACTCGGAGACCTCACCAACTCGCTTCTGGGCGGCGCCGAGGACCTCTACGACGCGGGCAAGGAGAAGCTCGGGGAGGGTGTCGACTGGACCACGGACAAGCTGGGCGAAGGCCTGGACAAGGTCGGTGCGCACGACTGGGCCGACAGTGTGGAGGACTGGGGCGACGAGATCGCCTCGGACCTGGGCGCCACCCCCGGTGAGCAGCAGCTCGGCCAGACCGAGGAGGCCAACGAGCTCGTCCACGGCAACCCGGACAGGATCCGCGAAAGCGCCAAGCACCTCAAGGACTTCCAGGGCGCCTTCGACAAGGTCGGTTCGGGCCTGAAGAAGGTCGACTCGTCCGGCTGGCAGGGCGAGGGCGGCGCCGCGTTCCGGGAGAAGTTCGGCGTCCACCCCGCCAAGTGGGCACAGGCGTCCGAGGCGTGCGAGGCGGCGGCGGGGGCGCTGGAGGCGTACGCGGGCACCGTCAAGTGGGCGCAGGGCCAGGCCAAGGAGGCCGTGGAGCTCTACAAGAAGGGCGTGAAGGCGTCCAAGGACGCGGCCGACGCGTACAACAAGAAGGTCGACGCCTACAACGCGAAGATCAAGGCGAACGAGGACCCCGGTCCGAGGCCCGAGCCGTTCAAGGACCCCGGCAAGGCCGACGTCAAGGCGGCCGCCGAGAAGCTCGCCGAGGCCCGCAGGCAGCGCAACACGGCCGCCTCCGAGGCGCAGGGCAAAGTGAAGGCGGCCGTTGCCCACGCACCCGCCGAACCCCCGCCGCTGGAGCGCCTCGGCAACGACTTCGTGGACGGCTACCAGGCCGTGAACACCGAACTCACCCATGTCGTCGGCGGCGCTCTCAAGGGCACGGCCGGACTGGTCAATTTCGTCCGCGGCCTCAACCCGACCGACCCGTACAACCTCACCCACCCGGCCGCCTACCTGCAGAACGTCAACATGACGCTGGCCGGCCTGGTCTCCACCGCCTCCCATCCCGAACGGGTCGTCCAGGCAGCTGTCGACGGCTTCAAGAAGGATCCCTCCGAGTTCGTCGGCCGCCTCATCCCCGAACTCATCGGCACCAAAGGAGCCGGCCTCGCCCGCGGCGGACTGCGCATGGCGACGAAGGAGGGCCTGGAGACGGCTGCGCAACGCGGAGCGAGGGAAGGCCTCGAGCGTCAGGCGGCCAGAGGTTCCGGGGACCCCATGCCCGAGCGTGCGGACGTCATGCAGGCGCTGCGTGACTCCAACCCGCAGATCGTGAACAAGAAGTGGCCCGACACGGAGGGCCATTACTATGCGGACCGCGTGCTGGCCGGTGGTCGTCCGGACGGCGAGAAGGTCTTCGCCGGTCACGGCTATCTCCCAGGCAGAGCCGGCGAAACCGTGGTGCCCGAGGGAACCAACGTCTCCTTCTACGTGCAGCACGGAGACGCACTTCCCGGACTCAACGGCCTGACCGTCGAGCGAGGCGTGTATCCGGGAGGCTACGTGGAGACGTTCGGTCCGGGCGATGTCATCCCGAACTACACGCTGGCGCCTCCCGCGTCGACGGGCGGCGGAGGTTTCAGCGTGTTCGAGAATTCGACGACCGTCGGCAAAGAGACCGCGATGAGCGAACTGCTGAAGCCCGGAATGGGAAATGTGCACTGGGCGGCGTGCCGTGAGCTCAAGTAGAATGCCCTGATCTGTGAGGAGCCGTACATGGCTGTAGAAGAAAAGCGCCACTGGGTACTGACCGATGTGTCACTCGTCGTAAAGGGAAGCGATCTCCAGCCCGCGGAGATCACGTCGTTCCTCGGTATCGAGCCCACGGGTGTGCGCAACCCGGGACCCAGCAAATGGGGTCGTCCGGACGAGGTCGACGGAGAATGGGGGATCAACTGCAACTCGAACGTCAGCCGTGACTTCCACGAGCAGTTGGACACCATCCTTTCCACCACGGAAAGCAAGCGGACCGAGCTGGCGCAACTGGTCGAGCGGGGGTACGAAGTGATCGTCGACATCTACGGCTTCTCGGGTAACGACTGCGCCCTCACCCTCAAGCCCGAGGAAGTCAAGCGAATCTCCGTCCTGGGGTTCCCTCTCCGGGTCGCGGCCAATATGAACGAACGCTGAACGAACGCCGAAAGAACAACCATGGAACCTGGAGCGAAATTGAAGACGTGGGCTGACTTGAGCGCGTCCTTGGTTGTGGCAGGTCAGGAAGTGGACTCTGCTTCCCTGCTCGGCGAGTTGCAGCTCGCCGCCAGTGAAGAGCTGTCCTCGGCCGGGGGCGTGGACGTCTACTCCGGCCCGGGCTGGGCCACGCTCACTGTTGACGAGCGGCACTCGAAAAGCGCCGACGAACAAGCCGCGCACCTCGTCGCGCTCCTCGGCCCCCGCAAGCCGGCGCTCGACGCGCTGAAGGCGGCTGGGAAATCGGTGAAGGTCGATGTGTCAGGCGTGCCCGAGTCAGGATCGGCACTCCGCATCTCACCAGACGTTCTCGCCGGTCTCGCCGAACTGGAAATCCCGGTCACCTTCACGACGGTCACGGCATCCGGCGAGGACGAGGAAGACCCACTGGCCTGGCTCGGGTGAATCGACGGGGGCTACTGGAGCCCCGGGGCAGGATGCGATCCCCCGCTACTCCGGTCTGCCCGCTGCCGTCCGAGACTGTGCGGGGTGAGCGGCGGACCCACCGCAACGCGGCTATGCAAGCGGTCGACTTGGGGGAGCTGCGGGAGAACCACCCCATCGCGGCGGTCCGCTGGCGGACACCGAAGGAGTCCAACCAGGTGAGCCCGTGCATCGTCGCCAACCCGGGGCAGGCTCGCAATCTCCTGGCAGCCGTCTCCATGTGGGCGGGTACCTGCGTGCCCGCGACCTCGTCTCGTAGGTCTGTTCGTCGCCATGTATGTCGGTGGCCTTCGGCCGGCGGAAGCGGTCGGCCTCGTCGAGACGGACCTGACCCCCTTCCTGGACGGGACTGGGGTTCGGCCCTGCTGCATCGGACCCGCCCGTCGGTCGGCAAGCAGTGGACCGACTCGGGGAAGACCCATGACGACCTCGGGCTGAAGAGCCAATCGATCGGGGACGTGAGACGCGCGCCGGCAACAGCGTGGAGGTCCTGCTGCCCCGGATACCGGCGAACTTGACTGGCCTGCCGCTCGACCGGGACCGGCGCCCGAGCGCCGCAGCCCGGACGAAGCGGCAGGCCAGCGGTGTCATCAGCTTGGGAAGCTGCGGAAATTGAGGGGTCGTTCCAGGGCTGACCCGCGGCGGAAGCGGTGGCGGCGCCTGGCTGGCGGTCGGCTGATTCCCCGAGGTTACCCGCAGGATCTCGCACAGGAATGACACGACCCGCGCGGAGGCTGGCCTTGGGTCGTTTGAGCCTCAGCCGGCGAAAGTTACCACGATGTCGGGCGGGCCAACCGATCAGGTGCGCTTGTGTCTCGCTGCACCCCCACCAACCTCAGCCACGGTATCGGGCGCCGCTGGCCCTCCTGCGGCAGGGCCAGCTAACACACGACTCCAGAGCCCTCTTGGCGCTCAAACAACTAGCAGGCCACGGAGCAGTTCGTGGCAGATCATGTGAGCCAAGTATGTCAGTCCCAGCGGCACGCTGCTCTTTGCGCTTCCTTGCGCAAGTCGGAGTAAAGCGGAGCATTAAGTTCCGTTTTTGATTAGGTGACTTGTAAGTCGATGGGGCTGGTCGAGGGCTTTATGGACGCGTTCAAACTCGAGATTCGGCCATCGTGGCGCGGTGGCGCCTAGGGGATCTGTGCGATAGCCTGCAACGTTCACTTCCACGAGGGGGCGCAGCAGGACCATGCCAGTAGTCACGCCTGCCGATCTACTGTTGCTTCACATCGCAACTAGCAAGAGCGCTGCAATTTCCGCCATCCCTACGGGGGGAGGAAGGTACCCTTTTCCAATCTCGCAATTGATGCAACAGGTCGTGGTGGACCGGTTGCTACTCGCAGGTGAACACTTGAGGGCGGGAGACAAGCTTCTTTTCGACGCACAATACAGATCGGCAATTAGTCGCCATTATTACGGTATGTATCATGCGGCCCGAGCTATCGTGTTTGCCGAGAATAAGGGCGATGATTACGAGCGGCATAACGTTCTGCCTAGGAACCTTCCGTCGGCTCTGCCTGATTCCGCAGCTCGTGAAAACGAGTTGACGGATGCTCGTCTGTTGCGCAATCAAGCGGATTATGATGCGTACCCACTCAATGGGAATGATTGGGAAAATGACGCGCGTGGGCTCGCTGTAATAGCCGCAAATTTTCTCCAGGTCTGCGAGTCATTCGCCTCAACGAATGGGTATATCTGATGTCCAGTGTCAATTATGAGTCCCTGATCTCCGGCGCTCTCGAAGAGGCTGACATCTCAATCATCCGGGTTGATGAGAGGTCTTTTCCCGGCGAGAGGTGGTTCGTCGTATGGGTTGCTGAAGAATCTCTGGTAACCGCGCAGAGTCTTGCAGGGTCCATTGAGCAGGCGCTGAATGATGTATCGGAGGCGGTCAATCAGTCTCTGGTCGTGACGTTCAGGCCTCATCGGGCAGAGGAGAAAAAGACAGATGAGGTAAAGGATAAAGGTCCTCTTTCGGGCCCGAAAATGGATCAGCTTATCCAATTGCTAGAGGCAAGGTCTCGGACCTCCGATGCGCTTCCGAGTCTGAAGTACATGGAAGACCCTAGGGCCAGCCTCGCAGCTGTTGGTGCATCAAGGCACCACCTCGTTTATGGGCGACGGGGTGTTGGGAAAACAGCTCTTCTACTCGAAGCGAAGCGGAGTGCAGAGAGAGACGGGCACGTTACTGCTTGGATTAACGCGCATACGCTGCGGCGTCTAGATGTTGCTAGTGCGTTTCTCGGGATTGCTGAGGTCGCCCTTAACTCCTTGATCCAGCATGCTGGGTCTTCACAAGGTGACTCGTATGTGCGACTCAAAGATAGCAACGCTCGACTAGCACACTTGCGTACAGAAGGACCCGTTTCCGACTCGGTCCTCGGTGAGATGGTTGCCGAGTTGAACCGGTCTCTCCGCTCTGTTCTGCGAGAAGGCCTTGTTCGCCTCTACTTGTATATCGATGATTTCTATCTCTTTCCACAAGCCGCGCAACCTCACTTGCTGGACTGTGTTGCAGGCATGCTTCGTGACTGCGATGGATGGATCAAGGTAGCCAGCATCGAGCGATTGACCAGACCGTTTGAGCCATCGTCGAGAATTGGCATTGAAGTCCCCCATGATGCTTCAAAGATCGATCTCGACGTGACGCTCGAAGATCCTGGATCTACGCAGCGATTCCTTGAATCGGTGTTGGCTAATTACACAACCACTGCGGGACTGGCTAAGCCATCCAGCATCGCGCAAAGTGCTGCACTCGGTAGGCTGGTTCTCGCTTCAGGTGGCGTGCCGCGTGACTACTTGAACCTTTTCGCTTCCTCGATTGTGGCCGCACGGTCCCGTCCGAAGGCGCGTGAAATTGGAAGGGAAGATGTCGCGGATGCCGCTGGTCGTGCGGCTAGGAGCAAGAAGAGAGATCTAGAGCAAGACGTTTCCTCTGACAGTGCGGTTAGCCTGACTGCCGCTTTGGATACTTTGGCTGAGGAAGTGCGTGGAGCTGGATACACATACTTCAGGGTTGACGTTGCGCAGAAATCTCATCAGTTCTACGAGTTGCTGGGCCAGCTTGTAGATTTGCGATTTGCGCACTTGATTCAGTCCACGCTTTCCGATCAACATAGGCCGGGGGTTAAATATGAGGTGTATATCCTTGACCTAAGTGAGTACGCTGACGTTCGCCTAAAGCGGGGATTGGCTATTCTTGACCTGAAGGATGGGAAATGGAGTTTCCGGGTTAGTGGCACGGCGGGAACGCAGAAGCAGCTTCCCGGCACTCTTTTGCGTGACGAATTGCGGCGTGCTCCAGTTGTCGATCTGGAACGACTTGCAGGGAAAGCGGCTGAACGAGTAGCGGGCTTCTAAGTACCGGAGGCCAGCGAGTTGGTCGGTGGCCTGCTGAATTTGAAATCGAGCATGATCGGGGGGTTGTGTAGTGACTTGGGCGAGTTTTAACCTGCTCGCAGTGTGCACGAGTCGCCCCCTGATCTTGCTCGATTCGGGACCCAGACCGGAGAGATGGCCAAAGCCATGGAGTCGGCCGCCCCACCACGAGGAAACTCCTCCCGCAGCAAGCGGGGGATTGGTGAGAGCGCGGCACAGGCGCTGGCCGCGCGGAGCGGGGCGGAGACAGGAGCGCAGGCCCGGCCGGGGGCCGTGCCACGCGCGGTGAGCGAAGCGAGCCGCCTTGATGACGTAGAGAAAGTCTGAGCCAACTCGGGCTGTGCTACAGCCGGAACGACAGCTCCAGCTCGTCGCCTGAAAGGTGGAACTCCTCCAAGGCGAGGGGCTTGTCCGACTCGGCGAGGGTCACGCGGATGACGTGGAGCATAGGGACCCCGTCGGCGAGTCGTAGCGCCTGAGTCTGGTCGCGTAGAGGCGTGCGGGTGCGGTTGTACTCTGTGAAGTAGAGCTCGTGTCCCAGGCTGGCGAGTGCCGTATAGAACTCCGGCGTCGGCGGTGGGGCGTCCTCCTGGTACTTGGTGTCGATGAGCACTGAGAACGGGACATACGTCCGGTGGAGTCGACGGAGATGCCCGTGGTCCGCGGTTTGCAACGCGTCGTACGTGAACATCGGCTCGCCCGGGGGATGCGGGGTAGGTCCGCCAGGGCTAGCAGGGCGTCGGTGCGGGTGGCTAGTGCTGTGACCGGATTGGTTCACCGGGTTGGCGGTACTGTCCGCGCATGAATCAGCTCCCCTGCACTTTGGAAGCCCTCGTTGTGCGCACCGACTTCTCGGCAGACGGTGCTTGTGACACTCTGCGGGCGGCGCTGTACTCGCCTAGCAGGGACGGCTTCTTGGCCAACGTCGCACTCGTTGATGACCGGAGGTACGAGGGCTTGACGCCCGACCAGGCTCTCGACCTGATCCCTGCAGAATACCGGCATCCACTTCTGGTTCTGGCGGACTTTGTAGCTGTCGCCTCGACCGAACTGCCGCTCCTCGTGGTGGACCTGCGGGGCGAGCGTGGGCGGTGTGTCCGCGTTGTGGCAGCCGAGCTGTGGGGCATCGAGAACAACCTCTCGGGGGCGAACATGGACTTCGAGGAGTTCGCTGGCGCCGTCGGCGACGACGGCGTTTTCCGAGGCTTCTGAGTCATTGGCCGCCAGGCGGTGTCAGGCTGCGGGTGCGAGGGGGCGTCCGCCCCAGCGGACACCCTTTTCGCTGCGGATGCGGGCGCGTTCTCTGCGCTGGGCTGCGAGGACGTCGGGGTGGCGGGCATTGGTGTTGCGCCAGCGCAGATATCGGTGCAGGGCCCTGGTCTGCGCGGGGTGCTGCGATAGTTCGAATTCGACAGGGTGAACTGCCGCAGCGGGCCGAAGTGCGCCTCGATCGGGTTGGCCCAGGAGGCATAGGTCGGGGTGAAGCACAGCTCGACCTTGTTCTTCTTTGCCCAGCGGCGGATGTCCATGCCGGTATGGGTTGAGAGGTTGTCCAGAATGATGTAGACCGGGGCGCCGTCGGGTCGGGCGGCGCGGATCGACTTCAGCGCGGCCAGTGTGTTGGCGGTGCCCTTTCGGCGACGGTTGACGCCCCACAGAGTGTCGTCACCGACGGAGTAGCAGCCATGGAAGTAGGTCACACCGTGCGTGCGGTGGTAGGTCGCCGGCAGACGGTCGGGCTTGCCCTGCTTCGCCCAGCAGGAGCCCGCAGTGGGACGGATCCCCAGGGGCCCGAACTCGTCGAAGGCGAAGACCCGGTCCGGGAAGTGCTCCAGCACCTGCTCGATGCGTCGAGCTTGGCGTCACGCTCGGGGTCGGGTGACTCCTTCCAGGTCTTGGTGCGCTGGAAGGTGACGCCGCGGCGCAGGAGCAGGCATCGTAAGGCTTCGCGGCCGATGCGGATGACGCGTCCGTGCGCGGCGCAGGTAGGCGGCGAGTTTGCGGATCGACCAGCGGGTGAAGGGCTGGCCGAGCTTGGTGGGGCGGGTGGTGGCCGTCTGGACGACGTAGTCCTCGTCGTCAGAGGTGAGCAGGCGGGGACGGCCTCCCGCCCAGCGAGGGTCCAGACAGGCCAGACCGATCTCGTTGAACCGGGGGATCACCTCCCGCACCGTGTCCTCGTCCGCCTGGACCAACTGCGCGATCACCGGGACGCGGTTCCCGCCGGCGGACGCCAGCAGCATCATCGCCCGCCGGTAGCGCACCGAGCTGGTACTGCCCCGGCGCACGATCTGCTGCAGCTTTTGCCCTTCCTGATCGGTCAGTCTGCGCACCCGCACAGGCTCAGCCACCACACCTCCAGCGGTCGGATCGGACGTCGCCGCCCATCCAACCGCCCCAACCACCAACCCGGCGAAGGTTCGCGGTCACAGCACTAGCAGGCACCCCCGCTAGGTCTAGCACCCCCGCTAGCACCACAAACAATGCCTGATCAGCCCGCTAGTGCCTAGCGGGCTCCCCGTCGCACACCCCGAAACCGCCCTGAGAGGCCCCTTGTGACCCTCACAGTCGCCGCTAGCCTGCTGACCTTGCTGTTCACGCTCTGTTACGTCGGACTGTGCGCGTCCAGCCCGTTCGGCAACTGCCCGCAAGTGCCGTGGCTTCGGCTACGCGCTCAAGAAGGACCGCTGCGGACGCCTCAAGCCCGGCAAGACCTGCCGCCGCTGCCGGGGCGACCGCAAGCGCATCCGCCTCGGCCGCCACCTGTTCAACGTCGCCATGCGCATCCACCGCGACGGCACCCGCTGACCTGACCCCATCTGTGAACCCGGAGGTCATCCATCGCCGTTACGAGGGCTGCATCGACGGCCACGAGGCACTGAACAACAAGAAGATCGAAATGGCGATGGGATGGACCACCCGAGCAACTGACTGAAGCAAAGGAGGGGGTCGCGGAAGGCCCTCACTGTTGAAGCGTTTCCTCGCATCGGGCCCTGCTGCGGCAGGGCCCCTTGTGGAATAGCTACCTAAGCCATCCAATAGTCAACTTCGCAGGTCACCGCTTGTATGTCACTCGTTCAGCGGGTGATTCTTGTTGTCTTACGGGAAGGGATCTAGCATGAGGAATCCGTTAACGAAGGGGCAGGTCCGTGGTGATCCGGCAGGTTGAAGGCAGCTTTCCCGCCCCCCTTGAGTTCGCCTTTCAAGGCGAATGCGGCAAGGTTACAGAGGTGACCGTCTCAGACATTGTCTTCCGATTCAAATGCAGCCATGGCCAGGGAGCAACCACATCAGGCGGGGTGAGCGCACCCGTGACTCCTTCTGGCGCGCGCGAAATTCCGCAGCCGATCGATTTCGAGCAGGGGCCGTTGGCTCTTGCTTATCAAATGGATGCCGGCGATCTTGGCGAATTTGTGAGCCAGCTCTCAGGCGTAGATAGAGGTCGCGATGCTCTAACTTTCGAGATCCCTGGTGATCCAGCGGGCAGTGACCTGAGCGCTCTTGTCGATCGGGCGGCAAATCAGGAGCGCCCCCTTAGACTGGTTTTCGGGCATGGCGGATGAATCTAAGGTAAAGGAGGCTCCGTCACTGGGGTTGGCTTCCGACCGAATCCGAGAAGCGGCTAAATGGTTGATCGTCAGCTTTGCGGCCGTGGGGGTCACCCTCTTTGGTGGCTTGCAGTTGGCTAACATCGGTCAGCTGTCGGCAGATCAGCCTAGCCGATTGATCCCGGCGGCTCTAGGATTTCTACTTGGGCTTGTGGGCTTGGCACTTGCCATTTACGCGGCGAGCTCCGTCGTAACGGAGAGCTATGCAAGCCTCTGGTGGCTGACTGGACAGGCGAACGAGCAGCTTCGATTGGCGCTTGAGCGGGACCCGACACTTCTCGGCGGGTACCCGACCATTGCGTCGTTGATGGAGGAAATTGAACAGGCGCAGAAGCGAAGGAAGGAAGCCTATGGGGCGAGATACGCGGAGGCCCCAGAAGGCGAGAGTGATAGTGATCGGAAATCTCGCATGGAAAGGGTCGATACCGAGTTTTATCACGCTAGCTATACGCTGCAATCGCTGGCGCAGGTGGAGCAGAGGGTTCTCCAGGTTGCGAGCTTCGATCGAGTCGGAAAGGCGTATGAGGAGTCTAGAACTAAAATGTTCTGGGGGGCCGGTATTGCGGCTTTGGGAATCGGGCTCTTTGCGTGGGGAGTAAACCAGCCGGCTTCGCCAAAAAGCGTAAAGGCGGAACAGGTTCTCCCGCCATCTCCTAGCAATGTCACTGCGGTGATCAATGAAAGTGGCGCCGACAGTCAGCTCGTCTCAGGCAAGAGTCTCCGGCAAGCCCTGGGCAAGGATTGCGACCTATCGAAAGTCGGAGCGATTGCCTTGAGTGCCTCAGGCGACACATACGACTTGGTGTCCCTCAAGACAGACAAGTGCAACTCCGTATACTTTACTGTGAATCCGTCTCAAGGCAAGGTAGTGCCCCGTAAGGCTGAACAGTAGGGGTCATCAGCAGGGCAAGAGACGGTATGGGCCCCGGCGGCACTCCAGGGGTCATCTTGCGATCGATCCCGACGCTGGGGATTGGCTGGCGAGGGGGCCGCTGCGGCTTCCTGCGCCAGAGTCCGCGCACGGAAGGGCTGAAGACTCACTCGCTACTCACTCGCGATCAGTGAGCGACAGCGACAAAGAGCCGGACCCAGTGGGGCTGGGTCCGGCTCTTGATGTCTGGCACTTCCGCAAGTCAGCGGGTTGATCGCGCTGGTCTGGCTTCTGTGCCCCCGGCAGGATTCGAACCTGCGCACACGGCTCCGGAGGGCACTCCGGTCCCAGATGTATGCGCAGGTCACAGAGCTTGGACAGGTCAGCGAGCGATCGCTCGTCCACAGATGGTCCACGAACGCTCTCTCAGATTTCGGCAGCTGGGGTTGCGGCATGTAACCGGCCGTCCCACGGCACGACTCACTGAAGGTTGCCTGGGCTTGCCGGGAGCAGGTTGGCGAGTTGGGGTGTGCCGTACGTCAGGAGTACGAGGTCAACGTCGCGGGAGGCGTCCCACGCGTCCCTGTCGAACGTGATGGGGATGGCTACAGCCTCATTTGATACCTGAAGGTAGTCCTCAGGAGTTTCAACTCCGGCTGCGGGGGCGAACGAGATTGTGCTGAGGTCGTCACCGGGGGAGCTAAGCCAATAGATGTGCTGGGCGTCCGCATCGGGAACCAAGTAGCGGGTCGTGAGCGGGTTGTTTGTGAGGATACGCTCGAGGTCGGCGAGCGTTGTGTCGCCCGCGAGTACGGGTGGCTGCCGAATTTGCCCGGTGACGTCGGGGGCGGTGCCCATGTCGTTGTTCTGTACGGGCCTGCTCGTTAGGCCATCAGCTTGCTGCTTGATGTCGGCCACCTCGGCGGCGATGGCGTCATGGCTCACGTTCTCGGCCAGAGCGAGTTGCTCGATGGCTTTTTCGACGTTCGCAAGAACAGGAGCAGCGTCGCCAACAATCTTGGTGAAGTCGCCGTAACCGTCGGCAATTCCCCTATAGACCTGTTCTTCGACTGTATCCTTGTAGAAGTAATTCGAAATCCGAATGTCTCTATAAGTGGCTCCGATGCGGTCCACGCGCCCAATTCGCTGTTCGACACGCATTAGGTTCCAGGGCATGTCGTAATTGATTAGCCTGCCGGAAGTTTGCAGGTTGAGACCCTCGGACATGGAGTCGGTCCCAATGAGAACTTCGAGTTCCTTGTTGCGGAATTTGTTTTTTATGTCAGCCTTGGAAACCTTGGTCCAGGTTCCACTGGCGTGGTCGTACACTTCGCCGCCGCGTCCGGAATAGCAGCCGACCCTGTAGAACCCTGCTGCGAGGAGACGCTCACGGACGTAGTCCATCGTGTCACCATATTGAGTAAAAACCACGACGGAGTCGTAAGCATGGAGGGATTGGGTGATGTCGCCTACGAGGTGGGTGGCCTTGGTGTCCTCGCCACTAATTTTGTCGAGCTCGCTAAGGAAATCCCGAAGCTCACTTATCTCGTCGCGAAGCCGGTCGGCGGAGACATCAAACTCGTCGGAGTCAAACAGGGAATTCTCGATGTCAAGGTTGTCGTCGTCAGCGAGAAGTTCTTCTAGGTTCTTGCCTTGCGAGAGGACCTCGAGCCGCCGGCGCAGTGAGCGTTTGATGGCTTCGAAGGACGAGGTGAGGCGCCGTCGGTAAACGGTCATGATGAACCCGAGCGCTTGATTCGTCTGGTCGTTCTTGTAGGCGTTGTAATGCCTGCGGATGTACTCCTCAATTCGGTCGTACAAGAGGCGTTCATTGTCCGCTAGGCCGATGAACTCGTCCTCCACGTGGCGGGTCGGGATGACGACATCGGCAGGAATGATGCGTGCGGTCTGATATTCGCGCATGGTATTGCGGGTATTTCGGAAAACTCGATCGCGCATCGGGTTGTGTCGGCGCAGCCATTTATCCATCCACTCCGAGGTCGAGTTTGGGAACTGGGCGCGCATATCTGCCGACGGCTCGTTGTCTTGTAGGTTGAGAACCGTGTGAGCGCCAGCCCAACCGAGACCTTCGGGCGCGGGCTGCTCAACCTGCGTGGCGAGCTCATGGTCGTAGTCGGCATGTGGGTCGGAGAAATAGTCGCCGAGCATCTCGCACAGTATTTTCCAGCCTCTTTTGGCAGGCGGGTCACCGAGGAACGTGAAGTATTGAGTGAAGAAGAAGGCCTGTTGCCCCCACTTTCCCTTTAGGTTGAACAATTCGATGAGATCCCAAGCCTCGTGAGGATACATCTGCATCGGAGTGGCGGAGGCGAGGTACAGGACCCGCCATGTCTCTCGCTCCTTCATCTCCTGCAGGAGTGAAAGCAGTGAGTTTGGAGGATCGCTCGGCTTAGATCCCTTGCGGCGAGCGTGGTGCGCTTCGTCTACCAGGACCACATCCCACGGACCAGCGTTCAGCAGCTCGGTGCGGCGACTTCTGCGTCGAGCCAAATGAGAGGAGGCAAGCACGATCGGGAACGCGGACCACGGATTTACGCTCGGATCAACTTCGATGGGCTGGTCGAACCGGTCAACGAATCCGCCCTTATCGTAACGCGGCACATCGAGGTTCATCTTCTCATGCAGCTCTTCCTGCCACTGCTTCATCACTGATGCTGGCACTAGGAGAAGAGCCTTTTTGGCAAGGCCACGCGTGAAGAGTTCCCGCAGCACCATGCCCGCCTCGACTGTTTTGCCGAGGCCGACCTCATCAGCGAATAGGTATCCCCGTGGATATGTGGACACAACCCGGTTGATGAGTTCAGCTTGGTGTGGCAGTGGCCGCGCCCACGCGGTCGAGACGCCTGTCCACGGCCTGGTAGATGCCTCGGCGAGTGCTACAAGTTCAGCCCATGCGGCATCGATATCGATCGTGGTGAGCTCAACATCTGTAAGAGCGTCGCTCTCAGTCTGGTTGAACTCTTGATCGTCGGCCTCAGGTTGCGTAGGTAGCGAGATCGGGGCAAATTCGATTAGGTGGCGCTTCACCGCCTGCGGCAGGTCGATGACGGCCCAGCCTTCGTCAGCTCTCTGATTCCAGTGCTTTTCGAAATCTACTACTTTTGCCTCGCCTGACCATTCCCAGATAGGGGCGTTCCATGAGGGATATACGTCGAAAGTCTCGTGGTTTCGCACCCACGCGGTGACCGACGAATTATTCGATCCGGAGAACGCTACTCGATTGCCGTATTGGTCGGTGAAAATTCCGTACTTCGTGTGGAAATACCGTCCAGACTCCTTGTGGGTGAGGAGCCGGCCGCTTTTGTCGCGCGGGATCCCTACACGGATTTCGAGCCGACCTGTCGCGACCATCCACGCCAGAACTGACAAGTGATCGTGGGCGACGATGTTCCTGCCCTCGAGGTCCGGATCTGCCAACAAGCGTGCAGCAACCACTTCTTCGAGGGGAGTGCCATTTAGGACCGCATCCACGTCCTTTTGAATCAACTGCGCACCAACGATGAGCCTGATCCGCCCGCCGTTCGCGAGAAAATGTGCAGTGCCTTGGGCAGCGAACTGCAACTCGGCTGCCGACCAGTACCCAACTGCTCGGTCATACGACACTGAACGGGAAAGCAGCGGCACGTAGAACCGTTCGAACGGCAGATCGTCCGGCGAGTAGTTCGGCCGGATCTTCACTTTCCGGAAGGACATTTCGGCGGAAATTGGGTCGTGAGTGAACAGGGTGCTCTGCTGAGTCTCCACCTGACTGGAGGTACCGGGCAGGAACGGCTCATCGATTTCGCGTGCCATCGGGTTCTCACTCACTAAATTTCGAACAGAGTGTCAGGCTTTTCCTCTACGAAGGACACGACATCCTCCGCCTCTGGGAGGGTCACGCTAGGGAAGTAGAGCGTGCAAAGGGTGTCCAGCGTTCCCGACTCGGGAACAACCCACGAACCCTTTACCTGGGTGCGCGGCATAGCATTGGCGAGACCCTGCAACGTTGCGATGAACCCTGCGTCGTCGGTGTAACCATGCTTGTCGAGGAATCGCTTCGCGGCCTGCATGCCGTCAACCTGTGCGACGTAGAAGGCCGTGTCGACCGCGTCGATGATGTATTCGAACGACGACGCTTCCGGCTTCACCCCAGGCTGGTTCGAGTCTGTACCGCGACGCAGCCGCTCCTTGGGTGCCAGCAGCGACACACTGCCGGAACCCTTCTTGATAATCCTGGCGCTGTCGAGGTGATCGATATCGAGCCCTCCCACTGCGAGGGCGAGCAGGCGTGCCGTATCGAACGGGAATGTGCGGGCTTCGAAAGTGTCCCATGCCAACAGCACGAAGTCGGTGGCGCTGTCGACTTTTGCGGCCTTCCCGACAAGTCGATTACGCCGGAGTTCGACGATTTCCTCGCGTGCCAGAGACAGTGCTTCCTCTGGGCGCAGCAGGCGGTCGCGGCCATCGGCGTCGGGTGTGGACGAATAGACGGGCCAGCTTTGCGAGATGACTGACAGAGTTGGCCCGTACGTCGAGAGGAGAAGGTCCACGCCCTCGATACCGTCATGCTGGAATCGAGTAGCGGCGTCGCGAGCGGCGGCGCGGATATTGGCCTCAATGTCGTCAAGGTAGACCTTAGCGCCGTCCGTTCGGTCCTCACGCTTGCGGCAGACGAGCATGATGGTTGACTCGGCTGCGTTGACATTGGCGACGTGCAGTGAGTGCTCGAACTCTGTGTTGACGGGCCAGGATGTCTCGATAGTGAATCCAGCCTGTAGCAGGCCCATTCCGAGTGTGTCCCAGGCTTCCGCACGCTTATGGGTGAACATCACTGATAGCACGCCATCCTCGCGAAGCACCCGGCGTGCCTCCGCGAAGATACTGGTCATCTTCGTCTCGTAGTCGAGGTCGGCCAATTCCCCCTTCCGTCGGCCCAGTGCGGCGAATCGAGCAGGGTTCGCAACGGCCTCATTGTCCTTGTCGGTGAGGTCATCGCGGAAGTAGCCCGGGACAAGTCTCCCGAGGGTGCGCTTCTCCCAGACGTAGAAAAAGTCCGCTAGTTCGGCGTACATGACGTTGTCGTAATACGGTGGATCCATGCAGATGTGGGCGATCGAACCGTCTTCGAGGTTGAGGCTCGCAGCACTTCCTTGCAGAACTTTGACGTCACGCTCGAGCACAGACTGGCCAGACAGGTCCGGTGCTCCAGTCTGGTCGAGCAGTGTCGCGATGCCACCGTAAGCGTCAACGAGTTGGTCAAGGGACCATGAATAAAGCGCAGTCGCGCCTTCGAATTCTGCGAAGGTCCATTTGAATGAGAAGTTATGCTTTTCGAAAACGCTTCGCATTCCTTGCCTGAAGATGTTCCATGAACTGCTTCGCGAGTTCCAGTTGAGTGCCTTTCCTTGCATCAGGGCGAGTTCGAACAAAACATCGTCGGCCTTTTCCCCGAGGGCTGCACGCACTTCAGGAATCAGTTTGGCGAATTCGTCGCCAAATGTCCCATGGGTCAATGCCTGTCGTGGAGTAAAGAACTCCAGCCACGTATTGATTCCATACATTCGGTGGCCGCGGTCGTAGTTCGCTTCAGCAGGAATTTCTTCGGAGGGCAGGATGCCTGTTGTCAACCATGACGGCTTCACCTCGTCCAGCCGCTCTTCCGCGGCTGCGATGGCGTCAAAGTCTGCCTGAGTTGGCGCGCGAAAGGTTCTCTCGCCCGCGGCGGTGCGGATGGCGACGGCGTAGAGAACTTGAGTCATCAAGCCATTTTTCGCGGCGTCCTTAACTGAGTCGCCATCGATTACGAGATTGTCGTATGGGGAGATTGCGCGTCCGCGAGTGGCGATGCCAGTTGAGGCGTCCACCTTGTCGACTTCGCGTCCGAAGTCTAGGGCGAAGCGCGGCTCACGCAGTTCGACACCGTCGACTTCAGTGACGAGTCGGACAGCGACTTCCTTGCCTGCAGTCTTGCGGAGCCACTTGTCGGTCAGGAGTGGAACCAGGCGATCCGTCCGTGGGCACGGAATAGCGTTCGCCCAGATGTACGCGATGACGCTCTCACCTGTGTTTAGAGGAAAGAACGGCTTGAGTCGCTCTTCGACCCGCTTGACCAGAACCTTGCCCCAATATTTCAAGTCGCTAACAAGCGCCGCACCCTCGCGGCTGGGGATCTCAACTCCAGCCTTCAAGACACTTGCAGCGACGCCGTTGAGGTCGTTAGCGACTACAGGAAGACCAAGGCGGCTAGCAGCCCACGGGATAGAGCCGCCTCCAGCGGTTGGGTCTGCAACGACGGGCAGGTGCCCCCACGTATGGATGAGCACCTTGTGAAGCAGGTCGATATCGGTACGGGGGATGCCGTTGCGGAATGCCTGCTTGTAGCCGTAACCGTTCCCTTTGAGCTTCACACCCGCTGCGTTGGCAGCATCGATGACCTTGCGGCCGTGAACCGGGTCACCCCAAATGCCGACTAGGTGAAGCAGCCAGCGGCGGTACGTCCTCTCGTCCTGTACTTCGACAGCATCTGGGAATGCCTCGGCGAGGTCATCAGACCAGGCAGGCATGACGCCGGCGAGGGCGACTGCAGCGGATGCCACGAGGGGGCGGCGGGCCCACCAGATGTGGAGAAAAGACAACGGAGGCAGCGCAGACGCTGCGCCTCGCTCGCGGCGAGATTCGATACCGAGTTCGGCGACAGGGAGCCAGTCCTCGATGAGGACGCGGGGCTTTGCGGTGCTGCTCAAAGTTTGGTCCTTAGTCGTCTGCGAGGAGGATGCGGAGGGCTCGGCGGGCTCGGCGGGCGTCGACTCCGATGCATTTGGAGTACCAGTAATACGTCTCTTCGAGGCTCATAGAATTGATTCCAGCGACGAGAGCGCGAACACGGTTGTGTTTAGTGACGGGTTGCGTCGTGTGCAGAATGAGGGCCAGACGGACGGCCTCGGCTTCGTCGAGTCGGATCGGCTTCTTCCGGGTGAACGCGAGGACACTCGGCTGTTGACCGGAACCTCGCACGGCCGTGAATAGGGCATCCACAACGCGGCCCGTCTGGACTGGGGTAGCAGTGGCGATGTTTGTTGCAAGGCCATCGCCAGCTTCGCCGTAAGTTTCTTCGAGTACCACGCCATAGGTGTCGCCTCGTCCGGGCGTGATGGTGATGCGGAATGCTCGAGTGTCGGAGACCGCTGTTAGCGGACGCCGGAGACTCTGCACGCTGCGTCGGGTGGAAGTCATTTGGTGACCTCGGCACTAATGCTGATCTTCTGGATGGTGAGGTTCTTAACGACGTTGTGAATCTGGTTGAACTCAGCGTCGCTGACGTCGAGGGGCGGTGTGAACGTGAACGTCAGCGCGAGGTCGCCAACGACCTTCGTGGCGCCGGCGAGCGCCTTCTTGGCGTGGTTATACGCAGATTGGAACTCCATGCGGCCGGCGGTACCGGAGAACGCGAGTCCACCGTTGACGCCCTTATATTCTGCGCGCATTGAAGACTTTACGGTGATGTTCTGCTTCTGCAGCATGCCAAGAGCGGCGACGGCGAGGTCGATGTCACCAGTGCCGGTAGCTTCGTCCGCGGATACCTTGAGAGTCAAAGTAGAGACGGTCCGGATCGTGAAGTCGGAGACCTGATCGACGATGTGCTGCATGGCGGCGCCACCGGCGCCAGATGCGGTGAACGTCTTGGATTGAATGGTGCGCGTCGACACCTCGACCCCAGCCTTGTCTGCCTCTCCGCGGGTGATGATGCGGAGGGTGTCAAGCCCACGATCCTTGATCAGCGACGGGGTCAGTGCCTTGACGCCGGCTGCGGGTTCAGTGTCGAGAACAACGAACCACTTGTAGTCCGATGCCTGAACGGCCGTTGCCAGCAGTTCGAGAACGTCTGTTTTAGACGGTTCTCCTCCACATTCAGCTTCAAGACGCGCTCGGACCTCGGCCCCGGTGAGATCATCGGCGGTGAGGACGGCACGGAGGTCGGTCTGAGTGGGCTTGCGCACGAGCAGGCCACGGGACTGAGCCTCGCTCGTAGTCATGACTTCGGCATCGGGCGCGATGGCGACACTCATGCCCGCCATGGTGTGAGCGGTGTAAGCCTTGCCGGTGGAACCGTCGTAGTAGACCCAGCCTTCGTTCTTGACGCCGTTGCTGATCGCATTTCGGATGAGGGCGGGGTTGCGCACGATTTGGATGCTGTGGTCCGCCCAGAAGAAGTCCGCCACCGCGCTGGTAGTGGTGGACTGGACGCTTGGCCAAGTCTTGGACCGCAAGTACGAGGCGGTGAACTCGTCGGTGCGGATCTTGCCCTCGTCGCCGAGGAGGGTCACGACGGCAGAGGTGGCGTTCTTCGGGTCGCCTTGAGCCTGTGCAGGGAGTTCGCGGTGCCGCAGGTAGTTTGTTGCCTTCTCACCGCTCGGGTAGTAGATGTGCTTGTGGCAGCGGTTCACGGCAATGCGGGCGTCGAGGATGGCTTGCTTGTAGAACACCTCCACCTTTTTGCGTACCTCTTCGCTGAACTGCTGCAAGCGGGCAGTATCGGCAGCCAGGTTCGCTGCCGCGATGAGGGCGCGGGCTCGATCCTTTAGGACGTCCACCTGCTCGGTGTCGGGCACGGCGAACGTGACCGAGTTTCGGAACTTACGTGGGGCGCCGACGGACCCGACCTTGTTAAGCATGGAGACGATCAGCGACGGCGGCTGATCGGCACTCTGCGCGTCTACGGTCACGACGTTGTAGTCGAGGACGACGACACGCAGTTTCGCCTCGTCGGGGATGTCAACTGGGCCGTTTGGGAAGTGAATTGGCGTCACCGCAGCGTCATTCGTGAACGCGCCGGTGATGAGTTCGTACACCTTCGATGCGACGGCGGTGTTGGCAACGTTCCGCTTCTCGGCCTCGATGATCGCGTTGACATTGGGTTCAATGTTGAACCGCCAGCGGGAACCGTCGTAGGAGAGGTGCCAGAACACCTTCTCTGATTCCGTGAGGGCCTTCTCGAAGATTGTGGCGTCTTCGCCTGGACGCAGAGTGCCGACAAGCCAATCGTTACGGCCGGCTCCCGCGGTAGAGACCATTTCCAAGGAGTGGGTGAACACAGTACGGGCAACGCGAGTTGCGTAGGCGGGTTTGCCCGGAAAGATGTCCATGTCGACAGCGGCAGCGTGCGACTTGGGGCCAGCGAAGTCGCCTTGCGCCACGGAAGCATACTCAGCGCGACCGAGGCCATCGGTGAGGTGATTAAGGACTGGCTCGTTGCTGTAGTTGATGTCACCGACGTTAATGACGGCGGTGTTGTCGCCGGTGGCATAGATGTTGGCGACAACTTCGGCAAGCAACTTCAGTGCGCCTCGAGCGCGCTGAAACTGGGTGATGTTGCCGAGGCGCTTGTCGAGGACTCGGACCAGTTCAGGGTGGAAGGGGTAGCTCTTAGTGACAAATTCTCCATACGTGGCGGGCTGCTCGGGGCCTCCAGCCAACTGCTCTGTCTGTCCGAGAGCCTCATAGAACTCGTGGTAAGCCTCGCCCGCAGCCCTGGCGGCGTCCTCGTCAACGGAGGCGAAGATGCGCTTCTTGAGGATCTCACCTATCTCGCTGTCGTCGGCAGGCTTGATGACAGCTGACGGCTGCACAGCTCTCGTGAGCACATCGCCGGTCTCGGCTGCTGCCAGTACAGCGGCGGCGTTGGCGGTGTCGGCCTGGTCCTTCTCCTCGCCGGTGAGTTCGCTGATTTCGGTGGTCTCGGCGCCGAAGGCATTTGTGGTTGCTGCGAGAGTGATGATGACTGACACGCTGTTGGACGGGTCCGAAGCAACCTCGAACAGGTTCCCGAGGAAGACTGGAATGGCTCGGGCCATGCGGCGAACGTCCTCCGAGCCGGAGGAGGTCACGGCGCGGATGTACTTGGCGATCTCGTCGACGATGACGACGGTTGGCTTGCCGCTGAACGCAGCCTTGATGGTGCCGGTACCGGGTGCGGTGCGCTGGGTGTCGTTCGCGGCCATGGCTGCGTACGCTTTGTCCCCGATCTGGGCAGCCATCTCGCCCCACAGGGTGTAAGTCCTGTGACCCTCGGTATCAACTCCAGCAGTCGGGTCGAGTGCGTCACCAACCAGCGCAGCAACCTGTACGGGACCCTCAGGGAGAAGTGTGGGGTCGAGGAACTCGGCGATGTTCGCCGGGCGGGAGCCCTTCGCGAGGTGGTAGACGGCCGTAAGTCCGTGCGTTTTGCCGCCACCGAAGGAGGTCGTCGGCCGCAGGACTCCGTTCTCGCCGGCGACGCCCTTAGCACCGGTCAAACGTCCGAACGTCTTCGCAAGGAGTGTTTTGAGGCCGGAGGTCGGATAAGTGTGGGCAAAAAACGCGTCAGCGTCCCCATAGACTGGGTAGTCCTCCGCGTCGCGGACGACCTTGTCCAACTGGGCGGCGAAGTGGTTGTCTGCGAGACCTCCCTGAAGGACGTCCCCGCGCGGTACGCAGACGGTCCGCAGCGGCACCAGGTTTGACCCAATCATCCTCTTCCAATCCACTAATGGTGATTTGGTCACCACTCGCCTACAGCTGAACTAACCGTAGTGCCGATCAGGACAAGACCGACGCAGTCCGGTGTGGACATTACGCTCCAGAGCGTGACGACGGCGGGGTCGGCGAGGAATTGAGATACGAAGCCGTGCTTCGTAGCGCGGGAGCGTTTGACCGCGGCCAGCGCCAGCCGCGTTTCTGGGTATGCCGAGTGGACTGGCGGACCGCGCGGGCGGTGGAGCGACTTTGGCCGGGAGCTGCTTTGGCGCGAGTGATCATGGCCCCGTAAGCTTCCGGCGCGTCGGGCAGTCTGTGGACCTGCCCGGTAAAGCACGACGTTGGGGCCATGATCTTCGAGGCTCGCGCCAAAGTGGCTGGCTAAAGTCGTGGAGCCGACCGCCCCAGCCACAGCGGGGTTCTCCCCTCTCATGGCCGCGCTCGCCGTCCGGTCAGCGGCCTGGTGCGGGATCAGCGGGCCGTACGAACGCCCACGCATCTGGCAGCGTCGGCCCGCATGCCACCGCCACCACGATCCGGCCTCTTTCGGGAACACAAAGCGTCTTTGACCTGCACCGTTGGGGATCACGGTTCGTCCCCGTGCCCGGGTTGGAATGTGGCCGCTGTGTGCGGCGACGGGCGGGCGGCGACGTGCGGCCGGTGGCGGAGACATTGAGGCGGCGCGGCGGCGACCGCCCGGCGCCGCCGCGCTTGGTGAGGCCCTCGGTTGATCCGACCTACTTATGTAGGCAACCAGGTGAAAGGGACGCGGCGTGGCCCCGGAAGCGGGGCGTTGAAGTCCGGCCGCAGTTGTGCCTTCCCCTCCTGAGGCCGGATCGTGGTGGCGGTGGCATGCGGGCCGTATGCGGCCGTTGATGCGCTTGGGCGGAGTGTGCGGCGGTCGGGTTGGCGATGATCGATGAGCGCCGTTGACCGCCGGACGAGCGAGCGCAGCGAGCCTTGAACCCGTAAAGAAGGTTGTTACTCAACGGCTGACAGAGCCGGGTGATCATAGCGCGACCAGGATCTCGGGTGTATTCGCGGCCGGCCCGTATCCATGGTGGAGGGCGTCCCAGTTGGTTCGGGTGAGTGTCGAGCGGGGATCGGGCAGGTCGGCGGCGGCCGGAAGTCTGTGATCGTCTCTCACGTGAGGCGCCACAGCGGTGCTTCGTACTGCTCTGGACGACTGCTGAGCAGTAGAGCTCTGAGGTCCTGGCGCTGCTTGCCGTTGAGGCCGACGGCTTCGGTGATCCTGCGGAACGTCGTGTGGGTGATGCCGCGGTCGCGGGCCTTGGCCTCGAACTGGTCGAGCTGGCGGAGTGCGGTTTCAGGGTCGAGCTTCTGTTCCGGTCGGCTGCCGAGCCAGCTGGCCTTGTTGCGCTCGTAGTCGATCTCCGAGTATCCGCAGATCTCGCGGCTGTACTGCTCCGCCTCGGTGAGGGTCTCGGTTGCGAGGATGGCGCGCGCGAGTTCGTTGCGGTTGAGGGCGTCGTCCAGGTCGGCTTCGTGGACGGTGGGGCCTTCGTCGGTGAGCGGGACCGGCATGCCGGCGTCTCTGACCTCGCAGAGGCCGCGCACTCCGCGGGCTGTGGCTGCGAGCATCGCCGTCGCCTCGGACGGGTGCCACTCCAGGACCGAGCTGATCGGTTCGACGTGCTCAGCCGTGAGCGTCAGCGTTGGTGGGCCCATTCGGTCGGCCAGGAGCTCGGCCGGGAGCTCTCCGTCCAAGCCGGGCCCGGCGACCAAGAGCCGCACGGGCGCGTTGACTTGGCAGCATGCGGCCAGCGTGAGGGCGTCGCCGAGCGGGCTGCGCAGGGTGGGTTCGTCGCCCTTGGCGAGGATGTCGCCGCCCACGTCCAGGAGGTCGATGGACTCGGGGGCCAGGTGCTCGATGAGCTCTTCGAGCTGGCGTGTGATGCCCTCGGCACCGTGCATGGGGTCGATCAGGGCGAAGGTGTGGGGGAGTTCGGCTGCCAGGCGAGGCAGTGTCGAGCCCGCGGGGGCGATGGGCTTCGCGTCGGCCGGGACGGTCCAGACGCTTTGCGTGAGGGGACGTAGGCCCGTGAAGTTCTCCGGGCCTCGGGGGCCTGGCACGGGGTCGATCAGGAGGCGGTCCCACGCGTAGGTGAGGATCATCGCCGGGCTGTCGTCACCCCCGTAAAGGGCTGCGTCGAGCATTGCGGCGGCGACTGCGTCGCCCCCTCCTCCTGCTGCCACGATCAACCGGGTCACCCTCGCAGCGTACGGGTTCCCGTGCTGGCCACTCACCCTATAGTGGCTACTGGTCATAGCCACTTAGGGAGGGGCTCCGATGCCGCAGATCGAAGAGACCCAGCCCAAGTACCTCCAGATCGCGCACCACATCCGCGATCAGATCCTGCGAGGCGACTTGAGGCCTGGCGACGAGGTTCCCTCGGAACGTCAACTCGCCGCGGACTGGAGCGTTTCACGCCCTACAGCGGCCCGGTCGCTGGAGGCTTTGAGTCATCAGGGGCTCGTGGAGAAGCGCCAGGGGTCGGGCACTTACGTGCGGGGCCTCTCGGTGAATCGGCGTGCTCGGGAGCTCTACGGCCGCGCCAAGCAGACCGGCAAGATCTACACGCCGGGGGAGTACGCGGTCATCACCTCCGCCGGCTGGCTGGAGGCTCCCGACTACGTGGCCGAGGCGCTGAGTCTGGCGGCTGGAAGCCGGGCCGTTCACCGTCGCCGCGTCACCAAGAACGAGTCGGGCCCCATCACCATCTCCACCTCGTGGTTCGGTACCGATGTCGGCGAGCGGGCGCCCAAGCTCTGTGATCCTGACCGGATCCAGGAGGGGACGCTCATGTACGTCGAGAGCGTCACGGGTCGGCAGGGCAGTTATGCCGAAGACCGGATGTGCGCCCGGCTGGCGACCGAGGACGAGGCTGAGGACCTTGAACTTGAGCCCGGGGCAGCTGTCCTCATTGTCCATCATGTGGTGTACGACATGCAGGATCGGCCTCTTGAGTTCGCCGAGGCCACGTATCCGCCTGGGCGTTGGGCGTTCGAGCAGGGCTACCCGATCGGTTAGAAATCGGCCTTTTCTCTGAGAATCGCTTGTGACTCCGAGTGGCTAATGCCACTATCCAGTAAGTGGCTAAGGCCACTTGACCGGAAGGGGGCACGGACGTGAGCCAGGAGCGCGGGGAGTTACGGCACGTCTCGCGGGAAGCGGTCTGCCGTGGATGCCGAGGGCGAGGGTGGAAGCACGTTGGCTCCCGCTCCGGCCTGGCTCTCTCCGCCGCTGATGCTCGCGTCCGTGCTACGTCCAAGCGGCGCTGTCTCGACTGTGACGGCACGGGTAGGGAGTAGTGGTGCTCATGGCGGATGCGCGTGAAGAATCCGAAGCCGTGGTTGCCGGACCGACGCCGATCGGGGGTATGACCCTCTATCCCGTGCCCGAGTCCGTGGCTCGGGCCAGGCGATGGTTCCGAAAGTTCACCGCCCCGTACAACCTGGCCTGCCCTATCGACGATTGCGTACTGATGCTCTCCGAGCTGGTGACGAACGCGATCCTTTACGGGGAGGCCGAAGAACCCTGGCGGGTCCGAGTCGAGTGGTCGCGCTCCGGGGAATCCCTGCGGGTCGACGTCCACAACCCGGGCTTCCCGGCGGACGTCCGGCTCCGCAGCCCCAAAGCCAGCGATGCGCACGGCCGCGGGCTCTGCCTGGTGAACGCGCTGGCGGACTCTTGGGCCGCCGGCCCCAGTCGCTTCGGAGGAACTGTCGTGTGGTTCCAGATCGACGAAGCGTGGAAGCCATGAAGTCGATCCTGGCCTGTGGCGTCTGCGAGTCCGTGGCTGTTCAGTACCCACTCACGTGAGTAGGCTGGTTGACAGGTTGACTTGGCGGATTCTCACTAGGCGGGGCTATGGCGTACGAGGTGGCTGCACCCAAGTATGTGCGGCTGGCGCAGACGCTCCAAGGGCGTATCGAGGATGGTACGTACCCGCCGGGGAGCCGGGTCCCGAGTGAAAATCAACTGGTCCAGGCTTTCGGGATGTCCCGGCCCACTGTCGTCCGCGCGTTGGAGCTGTTGAAGCGGGATGGCTGGCTTGAGTCCCGACAAGGGTTCGGCACCATCGTCCGCGGGCGGCCGGAAGTCGTCGAGCAGAAGGATCGACGGGGACGTGACGCGCTAGAGCGCGACGAATCCTCGATTCAAGGTCGGCTTGTCCAAGTCGAGCAGGTCTCCGCGCCGTCGAGGGTCGCGTCCCTCCTTGGCGTCCCCAGGCAGACAAGGGTCCTGGTTCGGCGGCTTCTGGTGGAGCAGGACGGCGAGCCGGTCGAGCTCTCCTCGTCCTACTTCTCAGCCGGCTTGGCCGAAGGGACCGAACTTTCCGTCCCGTCTCCACTGCGTGAAGGGCAGCGCGCTCACCTGGAAGCGCGCAAGAAAGTGCGCTTCGACCACGTAACCGAACGGGTCTCGGCCCGGCTGCCCAGCCAGGAAGAAGCTGACCTCTTGGCGATGCCTCAAGAGGTGCCGGTGCTCAGTGTGTTGGTCGTTGCGTGTGATGTTGCCGGGCAGGCTCTGCAGGTCACGGATGTCCTCCTTCCGGCCGATCGGCAGGAGCTTGAAGACACATACCGGCTCGCCTGAGTCCAACTAGCCCCAAGGTTGGGGCTTTTGATGCTTCGCGACTCTGGGTAGTAGGTGACTCAAGCCGCTTGACAAGTCAACCTGGCATCTCTAACTTCGAGCTTGCTAAGTCAACCTGTCAGGTCGTCTGGTGGGTGTCTACGAAGGAGAAGTTCTGTGCGTGCAATCCGAGTTGAGACCTCGTCCGCGACGATCCTGCTGACTGAGGCGCCTGAGCCGAAGGTCAAGGACCGGCAGACGGGCGAGATCGCCAAGGACGCGGTGAGCGGGGAGGCGCTGATGAAGGTCGGCGTCGTCTACATCGACGAGGGGGAGTCGTCGCTCATCGCGGTGACCGTCCCGGAGAGCGGGATCACGGACGGCCTGACCGTCGGGGCTCCGGTCTCCCTGCCCGGCCTCGTCGCCCGTCCCTGGGAGAGCGTCTTTAGCGGCCAGGCCCGGCACGGCATCGCCTACCGGGCGGCCGCGGTGGTCCCGGGCGTCTTCCCCGTCGGACAGGAGAACTGATCTCGTGTCCGAGCTGATGACGCTGGCCGAGCTGGGCGGACCCCTCGCCTTATTGGGCGGGGCGGTCTACGCCAGGAAGGCACATCCGTCGATCTACTGGGCCACGGTTGGGCTGCCCTCGTCGGTGGCCCGGCTGGTCGGCTCGTACAGCTCGACCATGGACGCGTGCGGGCTGACGGTTCAGCCGTCCCGGCTGCGGGCGCTGGCTGTGCGGGCCACCACGCGCCGTGAGGTTCGGCCGGTGCCGCCGCGCCGGGGGCTGATCCGTCCCACTTCCACGGGGTTGCGGGTCCGGCTTCGGCTCGCTCCCGGCCAGGAGCCGGCGGACGTGGCTGCTTCGTCCGAGCGGCTGCGGCACGCCTGGGGCGTTCACGCGGTCCACGTCCGAGAGATCAAGCCCGGCGTGGTCGAGCTGCGGTTGGTCGGGTTCGACGTGCTGCGCGACGTGAAGATGCCGCGCCGTGCGGGAAGTGAATTTCTCGCCGTGCCGGTGGCTCTACGGGAGGACGCGACCGTGTTCGTCCGCGACTACCGGTCCGTCCCTCACGAACTCGTCCTCGGCGCGACTCTGTCGGGGAAGTCGATGTTTCTCCGCAACCTACTGACGGGACTCGCCGTTCAGCCGGTCGCGCTGGTCGGCATCGACTGCAAGCGAGGTGTGGAACTCGCACCGTTCGCTCCGCGGCTGTCGGCGTTAGCCACCGACTCCGCCGAGGCCGCTGAGCTGCTGCCCGTCCTCGTCAAGGAAATGGAGGACCGCTACGACCTGATCAAGGCCCGGCAGGGCATCGCGCCCGGCACGCCGGACGAGGAGCTCACTTCCGACGTGTGGGGGCTGCCGGACGACGAACGGCCGCCGGCCATCGTGCTGTTCGTCGACGAGGTGGCCGAACTTTTCCTCGTGGCGAGCCGCAAGGACGAGGAACGGCGCGACGAGATGGTGACCCAGCTGATCCGACTTGCCCAGCTCGGGCGGGCCGCGGGCATCTACCTGGAGATCTGCGGGCAGCGTTTCGGCGCCGAGCTGGGCAAGGGCGCGACCATGTTGCGCGCCCAGCTCAGCGGACGCGTCTGCCACCGCGTCAACGACGAAGCCTCAGCGAAGATGGCCCTCGGCGACATCGCCCCCGAAGCGGTCGGCGTCGCCTCCACCATTCCGGCCGAACGGCCCGGTCTGTCCGTGGCCGGTGACACCTCCGGCGGATGGGCGCGCATGCGCACCCCCTACCTGTCGCTGACCGATGCTGCGGCCATCTGCCGCGAGGCGGCCGACCTCGTACCCGACGTACCGGCCCTGTCTCCGTTCCGTCCGCGCTCTCTCACCTCGTCCACCCCCTCTCCGATCGCAGTGACCGAACCGCGTCCGGCGACCGGCTGACTCGCTTGCCCCAACGGCCGGCGCGACCGACTCGCGCCGAGTCCCTACTCCTGCCATGCCAGAAACCGAAAGAGAGGACGTGATCAGGGTGGCCGAGCACTCCTCGTCGCGCACCCTTGCGGCCCGCGTGGACGCCGTACTGATCCAAGCGCTCATCGCCGCGGCCCTGTCCTTCGCCCACCTCCATGACCTGGCGGTCGCCGCCGGGCAGGACGGCTGGAAGGCGTGGGCCTACCCGGTGAGCGTGGACCTGCTGTTAGTGGCGGCCTGGAAGCGACTGCGAACCGGTGTCGCCAAAGCCTCTGGGTGGGCCTGGTTCCTCGTCGCGCTCGCCGCCAGCCTCGGCGCCAACATCGCCACGGCCGGGCTCCTCGACCTCGACCACGTTCCCTCATGGCTCCGGATCGCCGTGGCCGGGTGGCCAGCCGTCGCCTTCCTCGGCGGCACGCTCCTCGCGCACAGCCCCACCGAGCCGACGCCGGACACGCCGGAACCGCACGACGCCTCCACGGGCGATGCGGCGCAACGGGGGCCGACCCCAGCTGTCCTATCCCGGCCTGTCCCCGCTGTTCCGCGGCCCGCGCTCGCCGCTCCGCCGACAGACCGGCTTCCGGCCGCGCTCGTCGACCACGCACGAAAGGTCGCAGCTGAGCACCGCGCCCGAACCGGTGTGCCCATCGACACCGACACCCTGCGAGCTCGCCTCGGCGTCCCGGGCCCGCTCGCCGAAGCCATCGCCGCCCAACTCACCTGATCTCAGGAGAACTTCAGCCCATGCGCCCGTCCACGCTCCGCGCGCTCAGTCGCGCCGCCGAGCTGACCCGTCAGAACCGCCTCACCGAAGCAATGCTCATGGCCGAACCCGTGATCCTCGTCGCCGACGACATCGAGGGCGAGGAGATCCGGCGGTGGCTGCTCGACCACATCGCCGACTTCACCGGCGAGAACCACGAGATTCCGAAGGAGCTGCCCTGATGCCCGCCAACCCCCGCTTCCACCGAGTGATCCGCATCGGCCCCGTCCAGGTCGCCACGTACTACGACGGCCGGGGCCGCGAGAAGCACACCGCCGCCTGCACGGCACCGCGCTGCGGCTTCTCGACCGACTACGACAGCCGTGCCGCCGCCGAGCTGGCGGCCCGCACCCACCGCTGCTCAGGCCGCTGAGGAGACCTCCGTGACCCTCAGCCTGCCTCTCGTCTTCGTCCTCGGCGTCGTCGCCTGGGCCGCGATCAAGTTCCTCGGTGTCCGGATGTGGGTGGCCGCCGTGATCGCCCTGTTCGGCTTCCTGCTCTCTCAGACCTTCCTCGCCCCGGCCATTGAGTCCGGCACCCGCTCCGGGGTTGACGTCGTCGACGGCACCCGTCACTGAAGGGAGAACCACCATGCTGCTGCGCCCCAAGATGCCCGACGCCGCTGCGCTGCCGATCGCACAGACGCCGGCTCGACCCGAGCACCACCATGCCCCGGCGGCCTGCTCCTGCGCCCACGCCCCGATGGCGTCCGCCGGCCGCCCGGTCTCGCCCCTTGTCGGCCGTGGGGCGAGTGCCGTCGCCGCGGTCCTTGTCGTCGGCGTCGTACTGACCGCGCTCCTGGCCACGGTCGCCGTCACGGCCGTCTCCGTCTCCATCGCGGCCCTGGTGCTGCGCTCCGTGCTCAACAGCGTGCCCAAGCGCTAACCAGCCTGCCGGGGCGGCCTCGATACCGCCAAGCATCCCGCCGCCCCGGCAGGCGCGGACCTCCCGACCGAAACCGAAAGGACAGTTCCCATTACTACCGGACGCGTTCCGCCCCCGGTCAAAGAACTGGGCGCGCTCGTCTCCCTGGGCGGCATGCCCACCCTCGTCAAACAGCTCCGCGGCATCGGTGGTTGTACACAGCCTGTGCGCTTGGACGGTCACCGCGTCGAGCACGCGGTCGATACCCGAACCGGCGAGATCGGCCGTATTCTCCGCCGCCTCGACTCGGCCTCGCTCCCGGCGGGCAACGTCCTCGTACGCTGCAACAACCGTCGGGCGACCCGCTGCCCGGCCTGCGCGGAGACCTACCGCCGGGACACCTTCCACCTGATCACCGCCGGACTGCGGGGCGGCAAGGGCACTCCCGCCTGCGTCACCCGTCACCCGAAGGTGTTCGCCACCTTCACCGCTCCCGGCTTCGGTCCCGTCCACAACCGGCCCACGGACCGCCGCGGCACCGTCCGCGCCTGCCGCTGCGGACTCCTGCACGACGCCGACGACGAATTGCTCGGCACGCCCCTGGACCCGGCGACGTACGACTATGAGGGCGCCGTCCTGTGGAACGCGCATGCCGGAATGCTCTGGCGGCGCTTCTCCATCTACCTCCGCCGGGAGATAGCCAAGCGGGCCGGCCTCACCCAGCGGGACTTCGCGGACTTCGCCCGGGTCTCCTTCGCAAAGGTCGCCGAGTACCAGAAGCGCGGCGCGGTCCACTTCCATGCCGTCATCCGCATCGACGGTCCCGAGGGCGGTGACACCCCGCCTCCGGATTGGGCTACTGCCGAGCTGCTCACGGATGCGATCGGCGCCGCCGCTGCTCACTCCCAAGTCGACGGCCCCGTCGTCGATGGACGCCCGCACGCGTTCGCCTTCGGCAAGCAGATCGACGTGCGTGCGATTCGCTCCGCCGACTTTGACGACGGTCATGAGCTGACCGAGCGGGCCGTGGCCTCATACATCGCCAAGTACGCCACCAAGGGCGCGGAGACCGCCACGGGAGCTCTCGACCGCCCGCTGAAGTTCCTCGCCGAACTCGCCCAGCTCGACATCAGCGAGCACGCCCGCACGCTGATCCGAACGGCCTGGAAGCTCGGGGCCCGCAAGGAGTTAGAAGATCTCCGGCTCCGGGCCTGGGCCCACATGCTCGGCTTCCGCGGCCACTTTTCCACCAAGTCCCGCCGCTACTCCACCACCCTCGGCGCCCTCCGCACCGCCCGCGCCGAATGGCGCCGCGCACAAGCCGCAGTGATCACAGAGGACGAGCCGGACACGACCCTCGTTCTTTCGCACTGGGTCTTTGCCGGAATCGGTCTGTCCTCCGCCGAAGCCTGGCTCGCCGCATCCCTCGAACCCGCCCTCGGCACGGAAGGAGAACCGACGTGAACCCACAGCGCGATGAGCTGATGACCGTGCGCCAGGTCCTGAACGAGCTGGGCGGGGTCTCCCGCCGGACGTTCTACCGCTGGCGTGAGCTGGGGCATGGGCCAGCTGCGTTCAAGCTGCCCAACGGGGAGCTCCGGGTGTGGCGGAGTGACTTCTCCACGTGGCTGCGAGAGCTGGAGGCCGCGGCGTGAAGTCTCTCGACGTGAAGGTCTGGGCCGTACGGAAGCGGGATACGAAAACGCCCTCGTACGGCGTGCGGTGGTCTGTGGCGGGCAACGTCTTCTCCGACTCGTTCCGCACGAAGGCACTCGCCGACCACTACCGCTCGAAGCTGATGCGTGCGATGCGCGAAGGCGAGGAGTTCGACCGGGCATCCGGGCTTCCGGACTCGCTGGAACCGAGGAAGTCGGCTGTGTCCTGGTACGACTTCGCCCTCCGGTACCTCGCCATGAAATGGCCCCACGCCGCCCCCAATACGCGTAATGGCATCAACGAATCACTCACCAGCGTGACCGTGGAGCTCCTCGACGAGCGGGCCGGGCGGCCGTCCGGTCAGGCCATCCGCCAGGCGCTCCGCAACTGGGCCTTCGTCCTGCCCGGGCCTGATGACCGGGACGTCCCGGACGACGTGCGGAACGTCCTTCACTGGGTGTCGAAGGCGTCGCGCCCGTTGGCCGATCTCGCTGAACCGGCTACGGCCCGTGCGGTGCTGG
This sequence comes from Streptomyces sp. NPDC005551, assembly GCF_042871785.1. Lineage (NCBI taxonomy): Bacteria > Bacillati > Actinomycetota > Actinomycetes > Kitasatosporales > Streptomycetaceae > Streptomyces > Streptomyces sp. NPDC005551. The sequence continues at coordinate 413,384 of NZ_JBIAJE010000006.1, forward strand.
ACTCACTGAAACTCAAACTCGACGGCACGGCCGCGGCAGCCGAAACCGTGCGGCGTAAGCGGCGGACCCTCGTCAACGCTGCCAACTACGCGGTCGACCTGGGGGAGCTGCGTGAAAACCCGATCACCGCTGTCCGCTGGCAGAAGCCGAAGGTCTCCAACCAGGTCGACCCTCGCGTCGTCGCGAACCCCGAGCAGGCTCGGAATCTCCTGACGGCCGTCTCGTACGTGGGCGGCTACCGGCGGGCCCGTGGTCGGCGGCTGGTGGGTCTCTTCGCCGCGATGTACTTCGGCGGTCTCCGGCCGGCTGAAGCGATCGGCCTCGTCGAGACGGACCTGCGCCTCCCCGAACAGGGGTGGGGATCGGCGCTGCTTCACCGGACTCGTCCGTCGGTCGGCAAGCAGTGGACCGATTCGGGAGAGACCCACGACGACCGCGGTCTGAAGAACCGGCCAGTTGAGGACGTCCGACGGGTGCCGATCCCACCTCACCTCGTCGCCGTATTTCGCGAGCACTTGGCGACGTTCGGCACGGCAGATGACGGACGGCTCTTCTTCAGCGAGAAGGGCTCGGTCGTTCCGTCCTCGACGTACTACCGCGTGTGGCAGGAGGCCCGTCTCATCGCGCTCCCGCCGTCCGCCGCGGCCTCGCCGCTCGCGAGCCGCCCGTACGATCTGCGGCACTCGGCGCTGTCGACGTGGCTCAATGCCGGTGTCGATCCCACCGAGGTGGCCGAGCGCGCCGGCAACAGCGTCGAGGTCCTGCTGACCCGCTACGCGAAGTGCCTCGACGGACGGCAGGACGTCGCCAACCGGCGCATCGAGGATCTGCTCCGCGAGTACGAGTGAGACACGCTGCACCCCACCGAGGCCCCGGACAACTTGTCCGGGGCCTCTCTCGTCATGAGCCCTACCTGCTGCGACGCTTCGAGCCGAGAGCGGACGAGGGGGACTCGTGGAGCTGAAGGTCACGCGCTGGAAGCGGTACGGACATGATCGCCTGTACGCGAATCTGCCTGATGGCACGGCGGCCGGTTGGGCGGATGTGAAGACGGGGGACATCACGGTCCTGGTCGCCGAGTATCGCGACGACGTGATCGCCGTGCTGACAGATCACTTATGGAACATCCCCGAACCGGTCCCGCCGCAGAAGACGCCCAGGACGCCCGAGGCTGAGGGGCCCCCGCTGCTGCCGCCTCTGACGGCGGCCGATGACCTGTCCGCCAACCGTCCCGGTGAGTCTCTGCTCGACAAATCCGGGCCAGGCCTGATCAAGCGAGTCGTCTTGCAGCTCCTGCGGCGCCCCGCCGAATGGGACTCCTGGCGGAAGGGCCTGGCGGGGGAGCAGCGGATGGGAGCCGAGCTGAACCGCTTGGAGCGGCACGGCTGGCGCGTCCTGCATTCCATCCTCTTGGCCGACAAGGTGGACGTGGACCACTTGCTGATCGGGCCCGGTGGCGTGTTCAGCATCAATACGAAGCACCATCACAAAAGGGCTGTATGGGTCGGCGACGACTCCGTGAAGGTCAATCACGGAAAGCCGGCACCTTACGCGCGCAAAAGCCGGGCGGAGGCCAAGCGAGTAGCCCGCGTGCTTGAGCACTATTGCGGCTTTCCCGTGCCGGTGGAGCCGGTGCTCGTCTTCGTCGGCGTGACCGACTTGAAGGTGGTCGCCACACAGCTCAGCGTGCGCGTGTACCGGGAGCGCGAGGTGGCGGCACTGGCGCCGCTCTCAGGGGTGCTGACGGCCGAACAGGTCGAGCAGGTGTACGGCGTCGCCCGCCATCGCCAAGCGTGGATCGGGGCCTCAGCCAGTTCCTCTCGGTGAAGTGGCGGCCCTTTCCGCAAGAGCTGTGGCCAGCCTCCATGGCGTGGCCAGCGCCGGGCGGGGTGCCCTGTCAGTGCCGTCCTTTACGCTCCGCTCCTGATCAAGCAGTCCAGATGGCGAGGGGATACGGATGGGCGGAAACGAGTGGAGTCACACGGGCCCGTATCAGCGTGATCGGGTGGCCGCGTTCCGGCAGGCTCAGGAGGATGAGTTGGCGCGGGACAACCACGGTTTCGAGGGCCAGTCCATCGAGGAACTGTGGCGCGACCCTGAGTGGCAGGAGTACATATTCACCGGTGGCACGTGCACCGTGCTCGACTTCCCGCTCGTGATCGAAGCCGCGGACACCGACGACGGTCCGTTCATGCGGCCGCTGACCGATGGGGAGGTGCGTGCGTGGGCTCCTCACAGCCGGCCCACCTACGAAGAGTGGGACGCCGCTCTCGACTCCGAGCGGTTGAGCTTCCCGAACCGCGCCCAGGGGAACTGCACAGTGCTCTACCGGGATGGCAGACCCGCGCAGATCGGCTATTGGGGGACCACCGCCGACTAACCGATCTCACCTGAAACGCTCATCGGCCCTCCTCCGGCGCTGACCGCCGATCGGTGAGGCGCTCCTGGTCGGCGGCGTTACCGGTGCGAGCCTCGGTGCGGTGACCCCGTGCCAGGTAGTCCCGGACGATCAACTCGACAGCATCCTGCGGGCTCCTGGTGCCGGCCAGCAGCATGACCTCGATGGCCAAATCGCTGTCCAGGCTGATGGTGACCTTCGCCACGACACCTCCTGAAGGGTTCCCGCGGAGCCTATCCAAGCGGCTAACGGTCGGCGATGGGTCTGTTGCCGCACTGCGGTGCGAGGGTGGGGCGAGGCTGGGCCTAGGGTCAGCCTCGAGATTATTGACGGGACAGGCCCCAGAGGGGCCGATACCGCTTCGCGATGCGGCTCCGTGCTCGTCCGGGGGCGCGTTGCTTTGGCGGGGCTCACCTGGGGGAATGCCTCAAGATCCCGTCCACGCCTCGTCCACAGACTTCGACATGGAGCCGCTTCGGGCTGCATCTGCCTGCATATACGCGAAGACCCCACCCTCAGCGTTTCCGCTGATGACGGGGTCTTTGGGCACCTCATGAAGGGTGCCCCCGGCAGGATTCGAACCTGCGCACACGGCTCCGGAGGCCGTTGCTCTATCCCCTGAGCTACGGGGGCGTGTCGGCCGTGGTGTGCGGCGACGGGTAGAACCCTACCAGCTCAGTAGGGGGTGCCATGAACAGGTTTCCGTGGGGAGTCGGCGCCCTGAACTGGGCGCCATGACCCGCAGGGGGCGGAAGTCGGGAAAACCCGGACGCGGCACCGGGTGCCGACCTACTCTCGAGTTGTGTCAGGCGCGTCCGGCCGGGTCCTTGTCGTGGACGACAACAAGGTCATCCGGCAGCTGATCAGGGTCAACCTCGAGCTGGAGGGCATCGAGGTCGTGACCGCTGCCGACGGTGCCGAATGTCTGGACATCGTTCATCAGGTCCGGCCCGATGTCGTCACCCTCGACGTGGTCATGCCCCGCCTCGACGGGCTGCGGACCGCCGCGTGCCTCCGCGCCGACCCCCGCACCCGGGATCTTCCCCTGGCCATCGTCAGCGCCTGTACCGAGCACGAGGTCGACAGCGGACTCGACGTCGGTATCGACGCCTTCCTCGCCAAGCCCTTCGAGCCCGCCGAACTGGTCCGAGTCGTACGGCAGTTGATCGGCCGTGCGGCCGGTTCCGTCTCCGGTCCCTGCGGCAGCGCCCACGGTGGCAGTCTCCCCGGCCCCGGCCCCGGCCCCGGCCCTGGCCCTGGCTCCGGCGACCCCGAGCGCGCCAGCCGCACCGGTCATTGAACGGACATGCGTACAGACAGGCAGGCGGGCGAGCGGACGACCGTCAGTGGACCCACTGTCAGGTAGGCCGACGGACGATGGACGGACTGCCACGCGGGGCTACGGCCGGCACACGCTGCGCTCAGGTCGGGCAACCCCCTGAGCGCACCCCGCCCGGCTTCGCTCCCCCTCGCCCCCGCCCCCACCCCCGTCCACATCCCGGAACCCCGGGAAACCGACTCGCCTCCCCACCCCCCTCCTCCCCTACGCTTGTCCCGTGACCCCCGTCGAGCTCTCCCGCACCGTGCTGCGCGCGGTGCGTCGTGCCGTGGACGAGGGGGAACTGACCGTGGCCGTGCCCGCACGGGCCGTGGTGACCGTGCCCGGACCCGGAGGCTGCGGGGACTACGCCACCACCATCGCGTTGCAGTTGGCGCGTCCCGCCGGACAGCCGCCCCTGCGCGTGGCGCAGATCCTGCGGCCCCACCTCACCCGCGCCGACGGTGTCGCCGGCGTCGAGATCACCGGGCCCGGCTTCCTGAACATCCGCCTCGACCCGGCCGCCGGCCCCGTCGCCTCCCTCGTACGGGAGATCCAGGCCGGTGGCTACGGTCACAGCGACGCCCTCGCCGGGCAGGTCCTGCGGTTCCGTATCCCGTACGACATCCGGGCCGAAGTCGTCGCCGACACCCTCGTCCGGATCGTCGCCACCCAGGGCGGCCGTGCCGAGGTCGAGCACCGCACGTCCGGTGGTGCCCTCGCCGCCCACGGCCCCGCCCCCTCGGGGTCCGTCGCCATCCAGGGCGGTCACTCCGAGGTCGAACACCGCACGGCCGGCGCCGCCCCCCGCCCCGTCGACCTCCGGCCCGTCCCCGCCCCCGAGGACCCCACCCCCCTCGGACCCGACGCCGCCCGGTGGGCCCTGCTCCACCCCGCCGCCCATGACCGGCCCCGTGTCACCGCCGACCACCTCGTGCAGCGCGCGGCCAACCCGCTGTTCCGCGTGCGCTACGCCCACGCCCGCACCCGGGCGCTCACCCGTAACGCCGCCCATCTGGGCTTCACCGGCGTCCCGGGTGATCCGCAGGCGCCGGACACCGCCGCCGCTCTCCTGCGTGCCCTCGCCGACCACCCCCCGGCCCTGCGCGCCGCCGCCACCCAGTACGCGCCCGACCGGCTCGCCCGGCACCTCGTCGTCGTCGCCGACGGGGTCCTCGGCTTCCAGCACACCGTGCTGCCGCTCGGGGACGAGAAACCCTCGGCCGCCCACCGTGCCCGGCTCGCGCTCGCCGAAGCCGCCGGGGCGGTGCTGGCCGGCGGCCTGTCCCTGCTCGGCATCAGTGCCCCTGACTACCTGTGAGAGAAGAATGAGCCGTTCCGCACACCCCGCCGGGCCCCGTCACGCCGATGTGCTGCCCGAGGGCCACTACAACGCCCCTCCCACGGACCTGAACGCCCTCGACCCCAAGGTGTGGGCCCAGACCGTCACGCGTACCGAGGACGGTGTCGTCAGCGTCGGCGGTGTCGACGTGAAGCGGCTGGCCGAGGAGTTCGGCACCCCCGCCTACGTCCTCGACGAGGCCGACTTCCGGTCGCGGGCGCGGGCTTGGCGCTCCGCTTTCGGGCACGACGCCGACGTCTTCTACGCCGGCAAGGCCTTCCTGTCGCGCGCCGTGGTCCGCTGGCTGCACGAGGAAGGGCTGAACCTCGACGTCTGCTCCGGCGGCGAGCTCGCCACCGCGCTGTCCGCCGGTATGCCCGCCGACCGGATCGCCTTCCACGGCAACAACAAGTCGACCCGCGAGATCACCGAGGCCATCGAGAGCGGGGTCGGGCGCATCGTGCTCGACTCCTTCCAGGAGATCGTCCGGGTCGCGCACATCGCCGACAGCCTCGGCAGGCGGCAGCGGGTGCAGATCCGGGTCACCGTCGGCGTCGAGGCCCATACGCACGAGTTCATCGCCACCGCGCACGAGGACCAGAAGTTCGGCATCGCGCTCGCCGACGGGCAGGCCGCCGAGGCCGTGCGGCGCGCGCTGGCCCTCGACGGGCTCGAACTGATCGGGATCCACTCGCACATCGGGTCGCAGATCTTCGACATGGCCGGGTTCGAGGTCGCCGCCCGACGGGTGGTGGCGCTGCTGGCCGCCGTGCGCGACGAGCACGGGATCGAGCTGCCCGAGATCGACCTCGGCGGCGGTCTCGGCATCGCGTACACCAGCGACGACGACCCTTGCGAACCGCACGAGATCGCCAAGGCGCTCGGCGAGATCGTCACGCGCGAGTGCGACGCGGCGGGGCTGCGGACGCCGCGCATCTCGGTCGAGCCGGGGCGCGCCATCGCCGGGCCGACCGCCTTCACGCTGTACGAGGTCGGCACCATCAAGGAGCTGGACGGCCTGCGGACGTACGTCTCCGTCGACGGGGGCATGTCCGACAACATCCGGACCGCGCTGTACGACGCCGAGTACAGCGTCTCCCTCGTGTCGCGCGCGAGTGACGCCGAGCCGATGCTCGTCCGCGTCGTCGGCAAGCACTGCGAGAGCGGTGACATCGTCGTCCGTGACGCGTTCCTGCCCGCCGACCTCGCGCCGGGGGACCTCATCGCGGTGCCGGCCACCGGTGCGTACTGCCGCTCGATGGCCAGCAACTACAACCACGCGCTGCGGCCGCCGGTCGTCGCGGTCCAGGACGGCGAGGCGCGGGTGATCGTCCGCCGGGAGACCGAGGAGGACCTTCTGCGGCTCGACGTCGGATGACATGTCCCCGGAGGCTCGCGAGTGCCTCCGGGGACACCTGCGGGCGGGCGCAAGATCTCCTGTGTCCGCCGCTCAGGAAAATGAAATAGACATCTCACGATCCGGACGAAGGATAGAAACTCCCGTCCGGTGAGTGAGACTGGTCCCACCGTGACGGTATGAGGAAACGAGGTCGGATGATGCGTACGCGTCCGCTGAAGGTGGCGCTGCTGGGCTGTGGGGTCGTCGGCTCAGAGGTGGCGCGCATCATGACGACGCACGCCGACGACCTCGCGGCGCGGATCGGCGCCCCGGTGGAGCTGGCCGGCGTCGCCGTGCGCCGGCCCTCCAAGGTGCGCGAGGGCATCGACCCGGCGCTGGTCACCACGGACGCCACCGCGCTGGTCAAACGCGGCGACATCGACGTCGTCGTCGAGGTGATCGGCGGTATCGAGCCGGCCCGTACGCTCATCACCACCGCCTTCGAGCACGGCGCGTCGGTCGTCTCGGCCAACAAGGCCCTGCTCGCCCAGGACGGCGCCGCCCTGCACGCCACGGCCGAGCAGCAGGGGCGGGACCTCTACTACGAGGCCGCCGTCGCGGGCGCCATCCCGCTCATCCGGCCGCTGCGCGAGTCGCTCGCCGGTGACAAGGTCAACCGCGTGCTCGGCATCGTCAACGGGACGACCAACTTCATCCTCGACAAGATGGACTCGACGGGCGCCGGCTACCAGGAGGCCCTCGACGAGGCCACCGCCCTCGGGTACGCCGAGGCGGACCCGACCGCCGACGTCGAGGGCTTCGACGCCGCCGCGAAGGCCGCGATCCTCGCCGGGATCGCCTTCCACACGCGTGTGCGTCTCGACGACGTGTACCGCGAGGGCATGACCGAGGTCACCTCCGCCGACTTCGCCTCGGCACGGCGGATGGGCTGCACCATCAAACTGCTCGCCATCTGCGAGCGGGCCGCCGACGGCGGGTCGGTCACCGCGCGTGTGCATCCCGCGATGATTCCCCTCAGTCATCCGCTGGCTTCGGTGCGCGGCGCGTACAACGCCGTGTTCGTGGAGTCGGACGCCGCGGGCCAGCTCATGTTCTACGGGCCGGGTGCCGGCGGCGCGCCGACCGCGTCCGCCGTGCTCGGCGACCTGGTGGCCGTGTGCCGCAACCGGCTGAACGGCGCGACCGGGCCCGGCGACTCCGCGTACACCCAGCTGCCGGTCTCGCCGATGGGCGAGGTCGTCACGCGCTACCACATCAGTCTCGACGTGGCGGACAAACCGGGCGTACTCGCCCAGGTCGCGACCGTCTTCGCCGAGCACGGGGTCTCCATCGACACCGTGCGCCAGCAAGGCCGACAGGACGGAGGCGGCGACGCCTCCCTCGTCGTGGTCACCCACCGAGCGTCCGACGCGTCCCTGAACGGGACCGTCGAGGCGCTGCGCAGCCTCGACACCGTGCGGGGTGTCGCCAGCATCATGCGGGTTGAAGGAGAGTAACCAGCAATGACCCACCAGTGGCGCGGAATCATCGAGGAGTACCGGGACCGGCTGCCGGTTTCCGACAGCACTGAGGTCGTGACGCTCCGGGAGGGCGGCACGCCGCTCGTGCCGGCGCAGGTGCTCTCCGAGCGCACGGGCTGCGAGGTCCACCTCAAGGTGGAGGGCGCGAACCCGACCGGGTCCTTCAAGGACCGCGGTATGACCATGGCCATCACGCGGGCCAAGGAGGAGGGCGCGAAGGCCGTCATCTGCGCCTCCACCGGCAACACGTCGGCGTCCGCGGCCGCCTACGCCGTACGGGCCGGGATGGTCTCCGCCGTCCTGGTGCCGCAGGGCAAGATCGCGCTCGGCAAGATGGGCCAGGCGCTCGTGCACGGAGCGAAGATCCTCCAGGTCGACGGGAACTTCGACGACTGCCTGACGCTGGCCCGCGCGCTGTCCGACAACTACCCGGTGGCGCTGGTCAATTCGGTCAACCCGGTGCGGATCGAGGGCCAGAAGACCGCGGCGTTCGAGATCGTCGACATGCTCGGCGACGCGCCCGACATCCACGTCCTGCCGGTCGGCAACGCGGGCAACATCACGGCGTACTGGAAGGGTTATCGCGAGTACGCCGCGGACTCGATCGCCTCGCGGACCCCCCGTATGTGGGGCTTCCAGGCCTCCGGCTCGGCGCCCATCGTGCGCGGCGAGGTCGTCAAGGACCCGTCGACCATCGCCACCGCGATCCGTATCGGCAATCCCGCGTCGTGGCAGTTCGCGCTCGCCGCGCGGGACGAGTCGGGCGGGCTCATCGACGAGGTGACGGACCGTGAGATCCTGCGCGCCTACCGGTTGTTGGCCGCGCAGGAGGGCGTGTTCGTGGAGCCCGCGTCCGCCGCGTCCGTCGCCGGTCTGCTGAAGGCCGCCGAGCAGGGTCTGGTCGACCCCGGGCAGCGGATCGTCTGCACGGTGACCGGGAACGGGCTCAAGGACCCGGACTGGGCCGTCGCGGGCGCGCCGCAGCCGGTGACTGTTCCGGTGGACGCGGTGACCGCGGCCGAGCGGCTCGGCCTCGCGTAGAGCGCGACGCCGTCGCTCCCCGGGTCCCCGGGTCCTCGGGTCCGGGGGGCGGCCCCGGGCCCCGAGGAGGACCGACGTAGGCCGCCGCTCTCCTAGCGCGGCGCCTGGCGAACACCGGCGACGGTGCACGCAGGGCGGCCCCGCCGGGCTCCGGCGGCCCGCGGGCTCCGGGGCGATGCCGCCGAAGGGCTCCCCGCGGCCCAGCGGGCTCCGGGGCGGCATCGTCCACAGCTTCCCCGCGGCCTAGCGGGCTCCGGGGCGGCATCGTCCACAGCTTCTCCGCGGGCTCAGGGGCGCACCGCCCACGGCTTCCCGCAGGACCGGTCGGCTGACCGTGACCGCGCGGGGCGGCATGCGGCCCCGACGGCCCCCCGGCGCACCCGCAAGCACCGCCAACGGCGCCCGAAGGCACCGGAAGCGGCAGTCCGCGCCCCCGGTCCGGGCGTACCCGGCGGCGGATGCATGAGGGGCTCACGACACGCATCGTGCGCCTCCCGTGCGCCCTATGTCGCCACAGAACCTTCCTTCGATAGGCTGTACCGAACCCGCCCGCCGCATATGCCGCGGAGCCGCGCCGCGCCAGCGGCCCACGGGTCCTTCGCACGTATCGCAGTTCATCGACATCTCGTACATCACGCAGCTCAAGGAGAGTCATCGAGCGATGGCCGGTCCAGCCTTCCGCGCCGCCGCCGTCCGGGTGCGCGTCCCCGCCACCAGTGCCAACCTCGGACCGGGCTTCGACGCCCTCGGCCTGTCACTGGGGCTCTACGACGACGTGGTCGTCCGGGTGGCCGACTCCGGGCTGCACGTCGACATCGCCGGCGAGGGCAGCGAGACGCTCCCGCGCGACGAGAGCCACCTGCTCGTACGCTCCCTGCGCACCGCCTTCGACCTGCTGGGCGGCCAGCCCCGCGGTCTCGAGATCGTCTGCGCCAACCGCATTCCGCACGGCCGCGGCCTCGGCTCCTCGTCGGCCGCCATCTGCGCGGGCATCGTCGCCGCGCGTGCCGTGACCATAGGAGGAGACGCCCGGCTCGACGACACGGCCCTGCTGGAGCTCGCCACCGAGATCGAGGGCCACCCCGACAACGTCGCGGCCTGTCTCCTCGGCGGCTTCACGCTCTCCTGGATGGAGAGCGGCGCCGCGCGGGCGATCCGGATGGACCCCGCCCGGTCCGTCGTTCCGGTGGTCTTCGTGCCCGGCAGGGCGGTGCTCACCGAGACCGCGCGGGGGCTGCTGCCGCGTACCGTCCCGCACGTCGACGCCGCCACGAACGCGGGCCGCGCCGCGCTGCTCGTCGAGGCCCTGACCAGGCGCCCCGAGCTGCTGCTGCCCGCCACCGAGGACCGGCTGCACCAGGAGTACCGCGCCCCGGCCATGCCGGAGAGCGCCGCTCTGGTGGAGCGGCTGCGGGCCGACGGCGTGCCCGCGGTCATCTCCGGCGCGGGACCCACGGTCCTGGCGCTGGCCGACGACGCGACCGCGGACAAGGTCGCCCACCTGGCGGGCGAGGGCTGGGCCGCCAACCGGCTGGACCTCGACGCGCAGGGGGCGAGCGTGCTGCCGCTCGCGCCCACCGGCACCCACTAGGAGCCACGGTTGCCGGATTTCGAGAGGGGGAATGTTTGTTGGATCCGGTAGTGTTAACCTCAAGTCTGCACCCGACCCCGCCACGGCGAGGTGCTTCGTGTCCCCGTCCGGGACAACCATTCTTCCGGGAGCCTCCCAAGCCGCACGGTGTTTCGTACCTCGTACGACAACGCTGAGCGGTTTGCCGAGCACGCTCCGGAACCGGCGTGACCGAGCCGCGTGACACAGGCACCGAGTGCCGCGGCTCCGGGAATCGTCATCACCAGATATCTCTTCCGCCGCTTAGGCGGACCACCGCCCCGGCACGGTCCACAGAAACAGGACCAAATCCGGACAGCACAACCGGTCGCCGAGCCAGACAGGCCGACGTCCGCTCCAGGGAAGGACCCTTCGTGAGCGACACCACCGATCTGATGGGCGCACGTGTCGAGGAGACCGCTGCCGCGCCCGCCACGGACGCCTCCGCGCCTGCCGCCGGTGCCGGCTCCCGGCGGCGCCGCGGCACCGGCCTCGACGGCATGGTGCTGGCCGAACTGCAGCAGGTCGCATCCGGCCTCGGCATCAGGGGCACCGCGCGTATGCGCAAGAGCCAGCTGATCGAGGTCATCAAGGAGGCGCAGGCCGGGGGAGGCGCGCCGGCGAAGACCGCCGACGCCGCCGAGACCAAGCCGAAGCGCCGCGCCACCTCCAAGACCCGTACGGGTGACGAGGCCGCGCCCGCCGCGAAGTCCGCCGACAAGCCGGCGGAGAAGGCCGGCAGGGCCGCCGAGCCGGCCGTGGCCCAGCAGCAGATCGAGATCCCCGGCCAGCCGGCCGGCGGCCCCTCCCGCGACGGCGGAGACGACGCCCCCGCGGGCGAGCGCCGCCGGCGCCGGGCCACCGCCGAGGCGGGCAGCCCCGAGACGGTCGCCGCCGAGGCGAAGAGCGAGCCCAAGGCCGAGGCCTCCGTCGACGCCGGTGACGGTGGCGCCGAGGGCCGTCAGGGCCGCCAGGGCCGCCGTGACCGGGACCGGGGCGAGCGCGGTGACCGTGCCGAGCGCGGTGAGCGGGGTGACCGTGCCGAGCGGGGTGACCGTGCCGAGCGCGGTGGCCGTGACCGTGACCGCCGGGGCAAGGGCGACGACCAGCAGCAGGGCGGCCAGGCCGGCCAGGGCGGCGGCGGTCAGCAGCGCCAGGACCGGCAGGACCGGCAGGACCGCCAGCAGCAGGGCGGCGGCCGTCAGGACCGCCAGGACCGGCAGCAGCGCGACAACGGCCCGCGGGCCGACGAGGACGGGGACGACTTCGAGGGCGGCCGCCGCGGCCGTCGCGGGCGCTACCGCGACCGCCGTGGCCGTCGTGGCCGCGAGGAGTTCGGCCCCAACGAGCCGCAGGTCGCCGACGACGACGTGCTGATCCCCGTCGCGGGCATCCTCGACATCCTCGACAACTACGCGTTCATCCGCACGTCGGGCTACCTGCCCGGTCCGAACGACGTGTACGTCTCCCTCGCCCAGGTCCGCAAGAACGGCCTGCGCAAGGGCGACCACGTCACCGGTGCGGTCCGCCAGCCCAAGGAGGGGGAGCGCCGCGAGAAGTTCAACGCGCTCGTCCGCCTCGACTCCGTCAACGGCATGGCGCCCGAACACGGCCGCGGACGGCCGGAGTTCAACAAGCTGACGCCGCTGTACCCGCAGGACCGCCTCCGCCTGGAGACGGACCCGGGGGTGCTGACGACCCGCATCATCGACCTCGTCGCGCCGATCGGCAAGGGCCAGCGCGGTCTGATCGTGGCCCCGCCGAAGACCGGCAAGACCATGATCATGCAAGCGATCGCCAACGCGATCACGCACAACAACCCCGAGTGCCACCTGATGGTCGTCCTGGTCGACGAGCGTCCGGAAGAGGTCACCGACATGCAGCGGTCGGTCAAGGGCGAGGTCATCTCCTCGACCTTCGACCGTCCGGCCGAGGACCACACCACGGTCGCCGAGCTGGCGATCGAGCGTGCCAAGCGCCTGGTGGAGCTGGGCCACGACGTCGTCGTGCTGCTCGACTCGATCACGCGTCTGGGCCGTGCGTACAACCTCGCCGCGCCCGCCTCCGGCCGCATCCTGTCCGGTGGTGTCGACTCGACCGCGCTGTACCCGCCGAAGCGCTTCTTCGGTGCGGCCCGCAACATCGAGGACGGCGGCTCGCTGACCATCCTCGCCACCGCGCTGGTGGACACCGGGTCCCGCATGGACGAGGTCATCTTCGAGGAGTTCAAGGGCACCGGCAACGCCGAGCTTAAGCTCGACCGCAAGCTCGCCGACAAGCGCATCTTCCCGGCGGTGGACGTCGACGCGTCCGGTACCCGTAAGGAAGAGATCCTGCTCGGCAGCGACGAGCTCGCCGTCACCTGGAAGCTGCGCCGGGTGCTGCACGCGCTCGACCAGCAGCAGGCGATCGAGCTGCTGCTCGACAAGATGAAGCAGACGAAGTCGAACGGCGAGTTCCTGCTGCAGATCCAGAAGACGACGCCGTCGCCGGGCAACGGCAACGACTGACGTCAGAGCGCAAGAACCGCCGAGGGCCGCCCCCGTCACGCAGGTGACGGGGGCGGCCCTTTGTGCTGCTCGGGGCCGGTGTACGATCGCGACTTCATCTTGAGTCGAAGAAGTCTTCGATTGCTGTTCGACGGCGCTTCACTCTCAACTCATGACTCTGTGGGGGGACTTGAGTGGGTACAACCACGTCCGGAGCCGGACGGCACAGACGCCGGATCCGCATAGCCGTCCCGCTCGCGGCGGCCTCTCTCGCGGCCGCCGTCGCCGGTGCGCTCCTGATGTCGTCCGCGGAGGCCGCCACCGCGCTGCCGAAGCCGACCGTCAAGCCCGCCACCAGCTCGGCGACGCTCGCCGAGCTGAAGGAGCGGGTGGCGGGCGCCGTCGCCGGTGACGACACGGCCGGTGAGACGCCGAAGAAGTCGTCGCTCAGCGCCGGGACGAGCGCCGCGCGGATCGATCCGAAGATCATCGGCGGCACCGAGACCACCATCACCTCCGCTCCGTGGATGGCGCAGCTCTGGTACCGCGACAAACAGGGCACCTCCGACGAGAGCGACGACCTCGGCTTCTTCTGCGGTGGCGCCGTCATCTCGCCCACGAAGGTCCTCACCGCCGCGCACTGCGTCGACGGCTACGACTGGCACGCCAACGGCGCCGTCATCACCGGCACCTCGCAGCTGCCGACCACCGACGAGGCGAACGGCACCGACCTGCACGGCGGCACCGTCTCCGACGTCTGGCGCCAGTGGGACCACCCGTCGTACAGCGAGTCGACGATCGACAACGACATCGCGGTCCTGACCCTGCCGAACCCCGTCAGCGCCAAGCCGATCCGCATGACGACGTCGGACGACACCGCCTCGTACACGGCCGGCACCAAGGCCACCCTCTTCGGCTGGGGACGCACCACCTCCACCACCGACGACATCTCGGGGACGCTGAAGACCGCGACGCTGCCCATCCGGTCGGACAGCACCTGCGCCGGCTACTACGGCAGCGACTTCGTCAAGGGCCACATGGTCTGCGCGGGCGAGCAGGCGACCGGCAGCGACGCCGGCACCACCTCCGCGTGCAACGGCGACTCCGGCGGCCCGCTCATCGTCGGGGGCCGCATCGTCGGTGTCGTCTCCTGGGGCGTGAAGGACTGCGTGCAGGAGGGGGCGTACAGCGTCTTCTCGAAGGTCAGCACGTACGCCGGGGCCGCGTACCCGCGCGTCGAGGACAGCAACCTCAGCGGCGACCACAAGGCCGACCTGTTCCTGCGCCAGGCCTCCGACGGCGAGGGGTTCGAGAAGGACTCCAAGGGCACCACGTTCGCCGCGCGCGAGTCCTGGGGGAGCTGGAGCGGCGTCAACGTCATCCTGCAGACCGACCTCGACCGTGACGGTTACCAGGACATGGTGATCCGGCGCAGCGCGGACGGCGACGTGTTCTGGCAGCACTACGTGCCCGCCAGCGCCTCCTGGGCGACCCAGCAGATCTTCGACAACTGGAAGACCCGCACCCGCACCGTCGCCCCCGGCGACGTCACCGGGGACGCCCTGCCCGACCTGCTCTCCGTCGACTCCGCCGGCTACCTGTGGATCTACCCGGGCAAGGGCAACGGCTCCTTCTCGGCCCGCGTCCAGGTGAGCTCGGGCTGGAACCAGTACAACTCGGTGCGCGGACACGGCGACTTCACCGGCGACGGCAAGGCCGACCTGATCACGCGCAGCAAGAGCGGCTCGTACGTCTACCTCTACAAGGGCACCGGCAAGGCGGGCTCCGGAGCGTTCTCCGCCCGCGTCAAGGTGCGCACCTGGAGCGGCTACAACGCCTTCGACGCCCCGGGTGACGTGACCGGCGACGGCAAGGCCGACTTCCTGGCCCGCACCCCCGGCGGCACGCTCTACCTGTACAAGGGCACCGGCAAGGCCACGTCCGAGATCTTCGCCACAAGGATCACGGTCGGCACCGGTTACCAGAAGTACGACATCTTCGCCTGAAAGCGCAGGTGAGCGGATCCGCCGCGGCTCACCGGTCACGCACCGTGCCCACCGCTCCACGCGGTGGGCACAGTGCGTTGTGCAACCCTTTCCCGGGTTTCCCCGTCTGACCGTACGGAGTCACCATGGACCGGTACGAGTCACGACAGACCGGGCCCAGCCCTGAAAGCAGGGGGTAACCGAGCGCACGAGGACTGAGGAGCACATGTCTGCCGAGAGCACGCCGGTACCCGGCACACCTCCGGAACGCGAGCCGAACGGCCCCCGCCACCGCGCCCCGGGCCGCCGCCGCGACACCGGCGGCAAGCGAAGCAGGGGCGTGCTCGTCGCAGCCTGGACCGCGGCGGGCATCCTCGTCCTCGGCGGCACCGGCGTCGGGTACCTGTACGTCAAGCTCAACGGCAACATCAAGAGCGTCGACATCAACCAGGCCCTCGGCGGCGACCGCCCCCTGGACGTCGACAACGGCTCGCAGGACATCCTCGTCCTCGGCTCCGACACCCGCTCGGGCACCAACAAGAAGCTGGGCGGCGGCACCGACGACGGCACGGCCCGCTCGGACACGGCGATGGTCGTGCACGTCTACAAGGGCCACAAGAGAGCCAGTGTCGTGTCGATACCGCGGGACACCCTCATCGACCGGCCGTCCTGCACCGACGCCGAGGGCGTGGGGCACGACGCCGCGCGGGACGTCATGTTCAACTCCGCGTACTCCACCGGCGGCGCCGCCTGCGCGGTCAAGACCGTCGAGTCGCTGAGCGGGATCCGCATGGACCACTACGTCGAGGTCGACTTCAGCGGCTTCCAGAAGCTCGTCGACGACCTGGGCGGGGTGGACATCACCACCACCAAGGACATCTCCGACCCGGACAGCCACCTGGAGCTGAAGGCCGGCAGCCACACCCTCGACGGGGAGCAGGCGCTCGGCCTGGTCCGCACCCGGCACGGCGTCGGCGACGGCTCCGACCTCGGCCGCATCCAGCTCCAGCAGGCGTTCATCAGGGCGCTGGTCGACCAGGTCAGGGACCTCGGCGTGCTGACCAGCCCGAAGAAGCTGTACGACGTCGCCGACACCGCCACGAAGACCGTCACCACCGACTCGGAGCTGGCCTCCGTCAAGGCCCTCGCCTCCTTCGCCGGCGGCCTGAAGGGCATCAGCGCCTCGAAGATGACCATGGTGACGATGCCGGTCCGCTACGACAGCGCGAACGCCAACCGCGTCCTGGTCGAGAAGACCAAGGCCGAGCAGGTCTGGACGGCGCTGAAGGACGACCGCGCGATCCCACGGTCGGCCACCGAGGGCACGGCGACCGGTGAAGCCAAGGGCGTGGTCAGCTCCGGCTGACCGGTCGGGGCAGTCCCCGGGGCCGGACGGGGAAGCCCCGGGAATAGATCGTCCCCCACCCCGGTTTTGGGGGATGCGCCCAGTCCTGGCAGACTGGTACGTCGGCCCCGGTTCACGCACCCGCATCCCGCGGCGGCGACCCGGCGCCCTCCCGAAACTAGGAGACACCCTTGAAGCGCGACATCCACCCCGAGTACGTCGAGACGCAGGTCAGCTGCACCTGTGGCGCGTCGTTCACCACCCGCAGCACGATCTCCAGCGGCACCGTCCGTGCCGAGGTCTGCTCCGAGTGCCACCCGTTCTACACGGGCAAGCAGAAGATCCTCGACACCGGTGGCCGTGTGGCCCGCTTCGAGGCCCGCTTCGGCAAGGCTGCCGCTGCCAAGAAGTAGCGAGCCCACAGCGCCGGTCTCCGATGTCCCCGAGCAGGGGACGCCGGGACCGGCGCTTTGCGGTGCAGCCCCCATTCGTCGTAGTACCAACGTCCCCACGCCCGTACCGGAGCCGGGGACAGTCCATTGGAGCCGGAGATGTTCGAGGCGGTCGAGGAACTCATCGGCGAGCACGCCGATCTGGAGAAGAAGCTCGCTGACCCGTCGGTCCACGCCGACCAGGCCAACGCGCGCAAGCTCAACAAGCGCTACGCCGAGCTGACCCCGATCGTCGCGACCTACCGCTCCTGGAAGCAGACCGGGGACGACATCGGGACGGCGAAGGAGTTCGCCCTCGACGACCCCGACTTCGCCGCCGAGGTCAAGGAGCTGGAGAAGCAGCGCGAGGAGCTCACCGAGAAGCTCCGCCTGCTGCTGGTCCCGCGCGACCCCAGCGACGACAAGGACGTCATCCTCGAGATCAAGGCGGGCGCGGGCGGCGACGAGTCGGCCCTGTTCGCCGGCGACCTGCTGCGCATGTACCTGCGCTACGCCGAGCGCGTCGGCTGGAAGACCGAGATCATCGACGCCACCGAGTCCGAGCTCGGCGGCTACAAGGACGTCCAGGTCGCCGTGAAGACCAAGGGCGGCAACGGCGCGACCGAGCCCGGCCAGGGCGTCTGGGCCCGCATGAAGTACGAGGGCGGCGTGCACCGCGTGCAGCGCGTGCCCTCCACCGAGTCGCAGGGCCGCATCCACACCTCCGCCGCCGGCGTGCTCGTCACGCCCGAGGCCGAGGAGGTCGACGTCGAGATCCACGCGAACGACCTGCGGATCGACGTCTACCGCTCCTCCGGCCCCGGCGGCCAGTCCGTCAACACCACCGACTCCGCGGTGCGCATCACGCACCTTCCCACCGGAGTCGTCGCCTCCTGCCAGAACGAGAAGAGCCAGCTGCAGAACAAGGAGCAGGCGATGCGTATCCTGCGCTCCAGGCTCCTCGCGGCGGCCCAGGAGGAAGCGGAGAAGGAGGCCGCGGACGCCCGCCGCAGCCAGGTCCGCACCGTCGACCGCTCCGAGAAGATCCGTACGTACAACTACCCGGAGAATCGCATCTCGGACCACCGCGTCGGCTTCAAGGCGTACAACTTGGACCAGGTGCTCGACGGTGACCTCGACGCCGTGATCCAGGCGTGCGTCGACGCGGACTCGGCGGCCAAGCTCGCCGCCGCGTAAGGACACGTACCAGCCAGACCGTACGACAACAGCTCAGCCCCGGAGGACCAGCGTGCAGCAACATTTTGGGGGGCGACCCCCGAACCCCCGCAGCGTGCTGCTCGCGGAAGTGGCCCAGGCCACCCAGCGGCTGGCCGACGCCGGCGTGCCCTCGCCGCGCAACGACGCGGAGGAGCTCGCCGCCTTCGTGCACGGCGTGAAGCGGGGCGAGCTGCACACCGTCAAGGACATCGACTTCGACGCCCGGTACTGGGAGATGATCGCGCGCCGCGAGGCGCGCGAGCCGCTCCAGCACATCACGGGGCACGCCTACTTCCGCTACCTGGAGCTCCAGGTCGGCCCCGGCGTCTTCGTGCCCCGGCCCGAGACCGAGTCGGTCGTAGGCTGGGCCATAGACGCCGTACGGGCCATGGACGTGGTGGAACCGCTCATCGTCGACCTGTGCACCGGCTCCGGCGCCATCGCGCTCGCCCTCGCCCAGGAGGTCCCGCGCTCGCGCGTGCACGCCGTGGAGCTGTCCGAGGACGCCCTCAGATGGACGCGCAAGAACGTCGAGGGGTCCAGGGTCGACCTGCGCCAGGGAGACGCCCTGGAAGCCTTCCCCGACCTCGACGGCCAGGTCGACCTGGTCATCTCCAACCCGCCGTACATCCCCCTCACGGAATGGGAGTACGTCGCTCCGGAGGCCCGCGACTACGATCCCGAACTCGCCCTGTTCTCCGGCGAGGACGGACTCGACCTCATCCGCGGCATCGAACGCACCGCGCACCGGCTGCTGCGGCCCGGCGGGGTCGTCGTCGTCGAGCACGCCGACACCCAGGGCGGACAGGTGCCGTGGATCTTCACCGAGGAGCGGGGCTGGGCCGACGCGGCCGACCACCCGGACCTCAACAACCGGCCGCGGTTCGCGACCGCCCGCAGGGCGATGCCGTGAGCGCGCCCACCGTCTCTCCAAACCAGCAGTACGTGTACGAGGAGGCCCGCTAGATGGCACGGCGATACGACACCAACGACGCGACCGACCGCGCGACCGGGCTGCGCGAGGCCGCGTCCGCGGTCCGCCGTGGCGAGCTCGTGGTGCTGCCGACCGACACCGTGTACGGCGTCGGTGCCGACGCGTTCAGCTCCGAGGCCGTCGCCGACCTCCTGGCCGCCAAGGGCCGGGGCCGCGACATGCCCACCCCCGTCCTCATCGGCTCCCCGAACACGCTGCACGGCCTCGTCACGGACTTCTCCGAGATGGCCTGGGAGCTCGTCGACGCGTTCTGGCCGGGCGCCCTCACGCTCGTCGCGCGGCACCAGCCGTCCCTCCAGTGGGACCTCGGGGACACCCGCGGCACCGTCGCCGTGCGCATGCCGCTGCACCCGGTCGCCATCGAGCTGCTCACCGAGGTCGGCCCGATGGCCGTCTCCTCCGCGAACCTCACGGGCCACCCCTCGCCCGAGGACTGCGACGCCGCGCAGGAGATGCTCGGCGACTCCGTCTCGGTCTACCTGGACGGCGGCCCGACCCCGGGCATCGTCCCCTCCTCCATCGTCGACGTGACCGGCAAGGTGCCCGTGCTGCTGCGCGAGGGGGCACTGTCCGCCGGAGAGCTGCGCAAGGTCGTACCCGACCTCGAGGTGGCGAATTGACAGCCCCTGACTCCCCCAAGCTCCCGACTCCGCTCGACCAGGGGGCACCCCCATGCGTGGCATAGGCACGGGGATCACGGGGGCCAACGGGTCCCCCCAGGGGTCCTTCCGCATCCTCCACGTCAGCACCGGCAACGTGTGCCGCTCACCGATCACCGAGCGGCTGACCCGCCATGCCCTCGCGGACCGCCTCGGCGACCCCCTGTGGGGCGGTCTGATCGTGGAGAGCGCGGGCACCTGGGGCCACGAGGGCGCGCCCATGGAGGCCAACGCCGAGGCCGTCCTCGCGGACTTCGGCGCGGACGCCTCCGGCTTCGTCGGCCGGGAACTCCTCGACGAGCACGTCATCCGGGCCGACCTGGTGCTGACGGCCACCCGCGACCACCGCGCCCAGGTCATCTCCATGGGCCACTCGGCGGGCCTGCGCACCTTCACGCTCAAGGAGTTCACCCGGCTGGTGCGCGCCATAGACCCGGCGACGCTGCCGCCCCTCGACGACGGCGCGGTCACCCGCGCCCGCGCCCTCGTGCGGGCCGCCGCGGCGCTGCGCGGGTGGCTCCTCGCCCCGACCGCGGAGGCGGACGAGGTCTACGACCCGTACGGCGCCCCCCTGCCGTTCTTCCGTTCGATCGGCGACGAGATCAACGAGGCGCTGGACCCGGTCGTCACGGCGCTGACGGGCGTGCCCGCGCGGACCTGACACCGGGCGTGCCACCGGTCCCGGTTCTACATTGGACACAAGCCACGCCCCGCCGAGGTCCGGAGTCCACCATGCCGGTCACACCCACGCTCGAAGCGGACGTCCTGCGCCGGCAGGACCCGGAGCTCGCCGACATCCTGCTCGGGGAGCTGGACCGGCAGTCGACCACCCTGCAGCTCATCGCCGCCGAGAACTTCACCTCCCCGGCCGTGCTGGCCGCCCTCGGGTCGCCGCTCGCCAACAAGTACGCCGAGGGCTACCCGGGCGCCCGGCACCACGGCGGCTGCGAGATCGTCGACGTCGCCGAGCGCGTCGCCGTCGAACGCGCCAAGGCCCTGTTCGGCGCCGAGCACGCCAACGTGCAGTCCCACTCCGGTTCCTCCGCGGTGCTCGCCGCGTACGCCGCGCTGCTGCGCCCCGGCGACACCGTGCTGGCGATGGGCCTGCCCTTCGGCGGCCACCTCACCCACGGCTCACCCGCGAACTTCTCCGGCCGCTGGTTCGACTTCGTCGGCTACGGCGTGGACGCCGAGAGCGGCCTCATCGACTACGAGCAGGTGCGCGCCCTGGCCCGTACGCACCGTCCGAAGGCGATCGTGTGCGGGTCCATCTCCTATCCGCGGCACGTCGACTACGCCGCCTTCCGGGAGATCGCCGACGAGGTGGGCGCGTATCTGATCGCCGACGCCGCGCACCCCATGGGTCTCGTCGCCGGGCGGGCGGCGCCCAGTCCTGTGCCGTACGCCGACGTCGTGTGCGCCACCACCCACAAGGTGCTGCGCGGTCCGCGCGGCGGGATGCTGCTGTGCGGGAGCGAACTGGCCGAGCGCGTGGACCGGGCGGTCTTCCCGTTCACGCAGGGCGGTGCGCAGATGCACACCATCGCCGCCAAGGCCGTCGCGTTCGGCGAGGCGGCGACACCGGCCTTCACCGCGTACGCCCATCAGGTGGTCGCCAACGCGCGCGTGCTGGCCGCGGCGCTGGCGGCGCAGGGGCTCGCCGTGACGACCGGCGGCACCGACACCCATCTGGTGATCGCGGACCCGGCGCCGCTCGGCGTCGAGGGACGCACCGCGCGGGGTCGGCTCGCCGCCGCGGGCCTGGTCCTCGACACCTGCGCGCTGCCGCACGGGGACGCGCGCGGACTGCGGATCGGCACGGCGGCGACCACCACGCAGGGCATGGGCGAGGCGGAGATGGCGCGGATCGCCGTACTGTTCGCGCGGGTGCTGAGGGACGAGACCGCGAGCCGGGCCGCACGTGAAGAAGTACGGGAGCTGACCGGAAGATTTCCGCCCTATCCCGGCTAGCGAAGGGCGGGCGGCGCAGGGTGCACAGCCACTCGTGCAACCATCGTCGCTACCCGGAAGTCCTCACTCATATGCGCGCGAAGCTAGGGTGTGGGGCTGTGATGGCCAGCGAGACCTGTGGGGAAGCCCGTGCGTGAATACCTGCTGACGCTCTGCATCACGGCCGCGGTGACGTATCTGCTGACAGGGCCGGTACGGAAATTCGCGATCGTGGCCGGAGCCATGCCGGAGATCCGGGCGCGCGACGTGCACCGGGAACCCACTCCGCGGCTCGGCGGGATCGCGATGTTCTTCGGACTGTGCGCGGGACTGCTGGTCGCGGACCACCTGGAGAACCTCAACGGGGTCTTCGCCAGCTCGAACGAACCGCGGGCGCTGCTGTCCGGGGCGGCGCTGATCTGGCTGATCGGCGTCCTGGACGACAAGTTCGAGATCGACGCCCTGATCAAGCTGGGCGGCCAGATGATCGCCGCGGGCGTCATGGTCATACAGGGTCTGACGATCCTGTGGCTGCCGATCCCGGGTGTCGGCCTCGTCGCGCTGACCCAGTGGCAGGGCACCCTGCTGACCGTCGCGCTCGTCGTCATCACCATCAACGCCGTCAACTTCGTGGACGGCCTCGACGGACTCGCCGCCGGCATGGTGTGCATCGCCTCCGCCGCGTTCTTCCTGTACGCGTACCGCATCTGGTACAGCTACGGCATCGAGGCCGCCGCCCCGGCGACCCTCTTCGCGGCGATCCTGATGGGCATGTGCCTCGGCTTCCTGCCGCACAACATGCATCCCGCGCGGATCTTCATGGGCGACTCGGGCTCGATGCTCATCGGGCTGGTGCTGGCCGCCGGAGCGATCTCCATCACCGGGCAGATCGACCCCGACGCGATGAACCTGTTCTCCGGGTCGGAGCGCAACACCGTCCACCAGACGGTGCCCGTGTACATCCCGCTGCTGCTGCCACTGACGATCATCGCGGTACCGGCCGCCGACCTCGTGCTGGCCATCGTGCGGCGCACCTGGCGCGGCCAGTCGCCCTTCGCCGCCGACCGCGGGCACCTGCACCACCGGCTGCTGGAGGTCGGGCACTCGCACAGCCGGGCCGTCCTGATCATGTACTTCTGGTCGGCGGTGATCGCCTTCGGCGCTCTCGCCTATTCCGTCAACTCGGCATCCATGTGGATCGTGCTCGGCGTCATGCTGTTCAGCGCGGTCGGGCTGGTGCTGCTCCTGCTGCCGCGGTTCACGCCGCGCATCCCGCGCTGGGCGGAGCGCTTCGTGCCGCCGCGCTACCGCCGACGGGGCGCCGTCGCCGTCCCGGACGCCGACGGCGCCCCGTCGGCCGCGTACGCGCCGGGCGAGGAGGAGCCCCGCGCCCCGGTCGTCACAGGCGTCTCAGGAGTCAACGGGGCCACGGCAGTTGGGGTCCGGGAGCACCGGCTGGACCGCCGCGGGGCGGGGTCCTCCCACTGACGCGAGGGAGGAATCCCGCGAGAGCGCTGCGCGCAAAGCGGTCCATTACCAGACAAGTTGTCTCCGGCGCCGCACAGACGCGCGGAGTAACTCTCATGTGTGACAGCGAGCACACCAACCAGGTAAAGACCTCATCAAATAGTTTGTGATACGGTTCACGAGAACCCGGGATAGAGCCGAAGGGCCGTGATGCGACGGTCTCTTGGCGTGAGGTCCTCACTCGACCCGGGACTACGCTCGTCCATGACGACACGCCCCCCTTAGCAAGCGGAGTTGCCGCCATGCCGTCCAATGACGCCCGGAATCTACTGCTGATCGCTGCGCCCACAGCGGCCGCCGGCGTGGTCGCCGTCGCCGTCAGTGGCGCGGTCGCAGGCGGTAAGGGGGCGGTCGGCGCGGCGGTCGGCGTGCTGTTGGCCATGCTCTTCATGGGCCTCGGTCTGTACGCCCTGCAGTGGACGGCGAAAAAGCTTCCGCAGCTGTTCCAGGCCATGGGCCTGATGCTCTACGTCGCGCAGCTCCTGCTGCTCATGATCTTCGTGGCCATCTTCAAGAACACCTCTCTCTTCAACCCGAAGGCGTTCGCGCTCTCGCTGGTCGTGGCGACCGTCGTGTGGATGGCTGCCCAGGCTCGTGCGCACATGAAGTCCAAGATCTTCTATGTCGACCCGGAACCCGAGAAGAGCGAGCGGCCCGAGAAGTCAGGGTCCTCGTCGTGAGGGGTAGGGCCGGGATAAAGGCAGGGGAGATCTACTGCTATCGTCCGGTGCCAACTGCGGCATCGCGGGCGTGGGCATCTGAAGTGAAGCCCGCTCAATCGCGAGGCTCGATGCCCCCCAGCCGCCCCCACATCCGTCACACCAGTCCGGTGCCGACCCGCGGCTGTATGCCGCGCCGACACAACGAGGTTGCCGTACCCATGCGTCACGCCGAAGGAGCCCGTGGTGAGTGCTGACCAGACCCAGCTCGCCTTTGACTGGAGCTGTCGGATCATGTCCGACAACGGGTGTGGCTTTCCGGCTCCGGGCCTGCACTCGTTCCTCTTCGAGCCGATCGCCACGGTCGGAGGGTTCGACTTCAACAAGGTGATGCTGCTCTCGCTCATCACCACCGTCCTTGTCGTCGGCTTCTTCTGGGCCGCCTTCGGCAAGGCCAAGCTGGTGCCGGGCAAGCTGCAGATGGTCGGCGAGGCCGGCTACGACTTCGTCCGCCGAGGCATCGTCTACGAGACCCTCGGGAAGCGGGAGGGCGAGAAGTACGTCCCGCTGATGGTCTCGCTCTTCTTCTTCATCTGGATCATGAACGTCTGGTCCGTGATCCCGGTGGCACAGTTCCCGGTGTCGTCGATCATCGCGTTCCCCGCCGTCCTCGCGGCGATCGTGTACGTGGTGTGGCTGTCGCTGACGTTCAAGAAGCACGGCTTCGTCGGCGGGTTCAAGAACCTCACCGGTTACGACAAGTCGCTCGGCGCGGTACTGCCGCTCGTCGTGGTCATCGAGTTCTTCTCGAACGTCCTCGTCCGGCCCTTCACCCACGCGGTCCGACTGTTCGCCAACATGTTCGCCGGCCACCTGCTGCTCGTGATGTTCACCGTCGCCAGCTGGTACCTGCTGAACAGCTACATGATCCCCGGCGCGGCCGTCTCCTTCGTGATGACGATCGTGATGGTCCTGTTCGAGCTCTTCGTCCAGGCCGTTCAGGCGTACGTGTTCGTGCTGCTGGCCTGCTCCTACGTGCAGGGCGCTCTCGCCGAGCACCACTGATCCGCTCACCCGCAAACCCCCAGTCGTCCGGTGGCCAACCCCCACCGGTTCGTAACAGACAAGGAAGTAACGGCATGTCCGCGACCATCGAACTCGCCGCTGGCGTCACCGGCTCCCTCGGTTCCATCGGCTACGGTCTCGCTGCGATCGGCCCCGGCATCGGCATCGGCATCATCTTCGGCAACGGCACCCAGGCCCTGGCCCGCCAGCCCGAGGCGGCCGGTCTGATCCGCGCCAACCAGATCCTCGGCTTCGCGTTCTGTGAGGCGCTCGCCCTCATCGGCATCGTCATGCCGTTCGTGTTCGGTCAGTAAGACCTACTTACCGACACGTATCGACGAAAGGCACTGATGTGATCGCCAACCTGGTTCAGCTGGCGGCTGAGGAGAAGCAGAATCCCCTCATCCCGCCCGGCCCCGAGCTGCTCGTCGGCGCCATCGCCTTCGCCATCGTGTTCTTCTTCTTCTGGAAGAAGCTCCTCCCGAACATCAACAAGGTTCTGGAAGAGCGCCGCGCGGCGATCGAAGGCGGTATCGAAGAGGCCGACGCCATGAAGGTCGAGGCCCAGAGCGTGCTGGAGCAGTACAAGGCTCAGCTCGCCGAGGCTCGGCACGAGGCCGCGCGTCTGCGCCAGGAGGCGCAGGAGCAGGGCGCCACGCTCATCGCCGAGATGCGCGCGGAAGGCCAGCGGCAGCGTGAGGAAATCATCGCCGCCGGTCACTCCCAGATCGCGGCGGACCGCAAGGCCGCTTCGCAGGCGCTGCGCCAGGACGTGGGCAAGCTCGCCACCGACCTGGCCGGCAAGCTCGTCGGCGAGTCCCTCGAGGACCACGCCCGGCAGAGCCGCACGATCGACCGTTTCCTCGACGAGCTCGAGGAGAAGGCCGAGGCCGCGCGATGAACGGAGCGAGCCGCGATGCCCTGGCAGCCGCACGTGAGCGTCTCGACGCGCTGACGGACTCCACGTCCGTGGACGCGGCGCAGCTCGCCGACGAGCTGGCCGCCGTCACCGCGCTGCTCCACCGCGAGGTGTCGCTGCGTCGGGTCCTGACCGACCCGGCGCAGCCCGGTGAGGCGAAGGCCGTGCTGGCCCAGCGCCTGCTCGGCGGCCAGGTGGGCGGCACGACCGCCGACCTGGTGTCAGGTCTGGTGCGTTCCCGCTGGTCACAGCCGCGTGACCTGGTGGACGCGCTGGAGGAGCTGGCGAACACCGCCGAGCTCACCGTGGCGCAGCGGGCCGGTCTGCTGGACGACGTCGAGGACGAGCTGTTCCGCTTCGGCCGGATCGTCGCCTCGAGCACCGAGCTGCGCGCCGCGCTGACCAACCGCGCCGCCGGCAAGGCGGCCAAGGGCGAGCTGCTGGGCAGCCTGCTCGGCGGCCGGGCCAACGCGGTGACCGAGCGACTGGTGACGCGTCTCGTGACCGTGCCGCGTGGACGTAGCCTGGAGGCGGGACTGGAGTCCCTGTCCAAGCTCGCCGCCGCGCGCCGGGACCGCATGGTCGCCGTCGTCACCTCGGCGGTTCCGCTGAGCGACGGACAGAAGCGACGCCTCGGCGAAGCTCTGGCCAAGCTCTACGGGCGCCGGATGCACCTCAACCTCGACGTGGACCCCGACGTCCTCGGCGGGATCCGGGTGCAGGTCGGTGACGAGGTCATCAACGGCTCCATCGCGGACCGGCTCGAAGAGGCCGCCCGCCGCATGGCGAGCTAGCAGCAACTTCACAAGCAAGATCGCAGTACTTACGGCCCTGGTTGGGCCGTTGCAGAGGATTCCTGGGGGTCGCCCCCAGACCCCCAAGTTGAAACTTCGGGCCCAACAAGGAGAGCAGGGAACCCAGATGGCGGAGCTCACGATCCGGCCGGAGGAGATCCGGGACGCGCTGGAGAACTTTGTCCAGTCGTACAAGCCGGACGCGGCCTCGCGCGAGGAGGTCGGTACGGTCACCCTTGCCGGCGACGGCATCGCGAAGGTCGAGGGCCTCCCCTCGGCCATGGCCAACGAACTGCTGAAGTTCGAGGACGGCACCCTCGGTCTCGCCCTCAACCTCGAGGAGCGCGAGATCGGCTGCGTCGTCCTCGGCGAGTTCAGCGGCATCGAGGAGGGTCAGCCGGTCACCCGTACCGGCGAGGTCCTGTCGGTCGCCGTGGGCGAGGGTTACCTCGGCCGCGTGGTCGACCCGCTCGGCAACCCGATCGACGGCCTCGGCGAGATCGAGACCAGCGGTCGCCGCGCCCTCGAGCTGCAGGCCCCGGGCGTCATGGCCCGCAAGTCGGTGCACGAGCCGATGGAGACGGGCTACAAGGCCGTCGACGCGATGACCCCGATCGGCCGTGGTCAGCGTCAGCTGATCATCGGTGACCGCCAGACCGGCAAGACCGCCCTGGCCGTCGACACGATCATCAACCAGCGCGACAACTGGCGCACCGGTGACCCGAAGAAGCAGGTCCGCTGCGTCTACGTCGCCATCGGCCAGAAGGGCTCGACCATCGCCTCCGTGCGTGGCGCCCTCGAGGACGCCGGCGCGCTGGAGTACACGACCATCGTCGCCGCCCCGGCGTCCGACCCGGCCGGCTTCAAGTACCTGGCGCCGTACACCGGCTCGGCCATCGGCCAGCAGTGGATGTACGAGGGCAAGCACGTCCTCATCATCTTCGACGACCTCTCGAAGCAGGCCGACGCCTACCGCGCCGTGTCCCTGCTGCTCCGCCGCCCGCCGGGGCGCGAGGCCTACCCGGGTGACGTCTTCTACCTGCACTCCCGTCTGCTGGAGCGCTGCGCGAAGCTCTCCGACGACATGGGCGCGGGCTCGATGACCGGTCTGCCGATCGTCGAGACGAAGGCCAACGACGTCTCGGCGTTCATCCCGACCAACGTCATCTCCATCACCGACGGCCAGTGCTTCCTGGAGTCGGACCTGTTCAACGCCGGTCAGCGCCCCGCGCTGAACGTCGGTATCTCCGTCTCCCGAGTCGGTGGTTCCGCGCAGCACAAGGCGATGAAGCAGGTCTCCGGCCGACTGCGCGTGGACCTCGCCCAGTTCCGTGAGCTGGAGGCGTTCGCCGCCTTCGGTTCCGACCTGGACGCCGCGTCGAAGGCGCAGCTGGAGCGCGGCCAGCGGATGGTCGAGCTGCTCAAGCAGGCTCAGTACCAGCCGATGTCGACCGAGGACCAGGTCGTCTCCGTGTGGGCCGGTACCACCGGCAAGATGGACGACGTCCCGGTCAACGACATCCGCCGCTTCGAGAAGGAGCTCCTGGAGTACCTGCACCGCAAGGAGCAGGGCCTCATGACCTCCATCAAGGAGGGCGGGAAGATGTCGGACGACACGCTGACCGCCGTGGCGGACGCCATCACGGAGTTCAAGAAGCAGTTCGAGACCTCGGACGGGAAGCTTCTCGGCGAGGACGCTCCGGCCGCCGCCAAGTGACGTAAGGAAGGGACCTGACTCATGGGAGCCCAGCTCCGGGTCTACAAGCGTCGCATCCGATCCGTCACCGCGACCAAGAAGATCACCAAGGCGATGGAGATGATCGCCGCCTCGCGTGTCGTCAAGGCGCAGCGCAAGGTGGCGGCCTCCGCGCCGTACGCGACCGAGCTCACCCGCGCGGTCACGGCGGTGGGGACCGGGTCGAACACCAAGCACCCGCTGACCACGGAGGCGGAGACGGCGACCCGTTCCGCGGTGCTGCTCCTCACGAGCGACCGCGGACTGGCCGGCGCCTTCAACTCCAACGCCATCAAGGCGGCGGAGCAGCTGACCGCGCGTCTCGAGGCGGAGGGCAAGGAGGTCGACACGTTCATCGTCGGCCGCCGCGGTCTGGCCCACTACAACTTCCGCGAGCGCAAGGTCGCGGAGTCGTGGTCGGGCTTCACCGACGAGCCCACGTACGCGGACGCGAAGAAGGTCGCGGGTCCGCTGATCGAGGCCATCGAGACGGAGACGGCCGAGGGCGGCGTGGACGAGATCCACATCGTCTACACCGAGTTCGTCTCGATGATGACGCAGTCGGCGATCGACAGCCGGCTGCTTCCGCTCCGCCTCGAAGAGGTCGCGGAGGAGACGTCCACCAAGGGCGAGATCCTTCCGCTGTACGACTTCGAGCCGTCGGCTGAGGACGTCCTCGACGCCCTGCTGCCGCGGTACGTCGAAAGCCGTATCTACAACGCGCTGCTCCAGTCGGCTGCCTCCAAGCACGCCGCCACGCGCCGCGCGATGAAGTCGGCCACCGACAACGCGGGAGACCTGATCACCACGCTCTCCCGACTTGCCAACGCGGCCCGCCAGGCCGAAATCACCCAGGAAATCAGCGAGATCGTCGGTGGCTCCGCAGCCCTCGCCGACGCGACCGCGGGGAGTGACAAGTAATGACGACCACTGTTGAGACGGCCGTTGCCACGGGCCGCGTCGCCCGGGTCATCGGCCCGGTCGTCGACGTGGAGTTCCCCGTCGACGCGATGCCGGAGATCTACAACGCTCTGCACGTCGAGGTGGCCGACCCGGCTCTGGAGGGCGCGCTCAAGACGCTGACCCTCGAGGTCGCCCAGCACCTGGGTGACGGCCTGGTCCGCACGATCTCGATGCAGCCCACCGACGGTCTGGTCCGCCAGGCCCCGGTGACCAACACCGGTACGGGCATCACCGTCCCGGTCGGCGACTTCACCAAGGGCAAGGTGTTCAACACCCTCGGTGAGGTGCTGAACGTCGACGAGACCTACGACGGCGAGCGCTGGTCCATCCACCGCAAGGCGCCGAACTTCGACGAGCTCGAGTCGAAGACCGAGATGTTCGAGACCGGCGTCAAGGTCATCGACCTTCTCACCCCGTACGTCAAGGGTGGAAAGATCGGTCTGTTCGGTGGTGCCGGCGTCGGCAAGACGGTGCTCATCCAGGAGATGATCTACCGCGTCGCCAACAACCACGACGGTGTCTCCGTGTTCGCCGGTGTCGGCGAGCGCACCCGTGAGGGCAACGACCTCATCGAGGAGATGTCCGAGTCGGGCGTCATCGACAAGACCGCGCTGGTCTTCGGCCAGATGGACGAGCCCCCGGGCACCCGTCTGCGCGTGGCCCTGGCCGGTCTGACCATGGCGGAGTACTTCCGCGATGTGCAGAAGCAGGACGTGCTGTTCTTCATCGACAACATCTTCCGCTTCACGCAGGCCGGTTCCGAGGTCTCGACCCTGCTCGGCCGCATGCCCTCCGCGGTGGGCTACCAGCCGAACCTGGCCGACGAGATGGGCCTCCTCCAGGAGCGCATCACCTCGACGCGTGGTCACTCGATCACCTCGATGCAGGCGATCTACGTCCCCGCGGACGACCTGACCGACCCGGCTCCGGCGACCACCTTCGCCCACCTCGACGCGACGACGGTTCTGTCCCGTCCGATCTCCGAGAAGGGCATCTACCCGGCCGTGGACCCGCTGGACTCCACGTCCCGGATCCTGGACCCGCGCTACATCGCGCAGGACCACTACGAGGCCGCGATGCGCGTCAAGACGGTCCTCCAGAAGTACAAGGACCTCCAGGACATCATCGCGATCCTCGGTATCGACGAGCTGGGCGAAGAGGACAAGCTCGTCGTCCACCGCGCCCGTCGCGTGGAGCGCTTCCTGTCCCAGAACACCCACGTCGCCAAGCAGTTCACCGGCGTCGACGGGTCGGACGTCCCGCTGGACGAGTCGATCGCGGCCTTCAACTCGATCATCGACGGCGAGTACGACCACTTCCCGGAGCAGGCGTTCTTCATGTGCGGTGGCATCGAGGACCTCAAGGCCAACGCCAAGGAGCTCGGCGTCTCCTGACGCCGGCCCCGCATTCACGGCGAGAGGGGGCGGGCGCGTCCCGCCCCCTCTCGTACGCCCACTAGACTTTGACCCAACACCCGGCAGCAACGCCGGGTGGTGACCCGAGGAGCCCACCTTGGCTGCTGAGCTGCACGTCGAGCTCGTCGCCGCGGACCGCAGTGTCTGGTCCGGCGAGGCCACCCTGGTCGTCGCGCGTACCACGTCCGGCGACATCGGCGTCATGCCCGGTCACCAGCCGCTGCTCGGTGTGCTGGAGTCGGGCCCGGTGACCATCCGTACGAACGACGGTGCGACCGTCGTCGCCGCCGTGCACGGCGGTTTCCTGTCGTTCGCGGACAACAAGCTCTCCCTGCTGGCCGAGATCGCCGAGCTGTCGGACGAGATCGATGTCCAGCGTGCGGAGCGGGCGCTCGAGCGCGCGAAGTCGGACGCGGACGCGTCCGCGGAGCGTCGCGCGGATGTCCGACTGCGTGCGGTGTCGGCTCGCTGACCCCAGCACGCACGTAATGACGTGACTCAGCCGCGGCCGGGACTGGAGCAATCCAGACCGGGTCGCGGCTGAGGCGATGCGGGTGCTTTTTTCCGTTCCATTACCTGCTTTACCTAGGAGACGAGGAGGTCGGTGTCGATGGTCCTCGCTCTGACTGTGTGCGGGTTGGTAGTGGCCCTCGTGGTGGTGGGGCTGTTCGTCTTCGGCCTCCGCCGCCGGCTGATCCAGCGTTCCGGCGGAACGTTCGACTGCAGCCTGCGCTGGGACGTCCCCGAGAAGAGCGACACCAACGGCAAGGGCTGGAGCTACGGGGTCGCCCGCTACAACGGCGACCGCATCGAGTGGTACCGCGTCTTCTCCTACGCCCCCCGGCCGCGCCGCACCCTGGAGCGCTCGGCGATCGAGGTGGCCGGCCGCCGCGCCCCCGAGGGCGAGGAGGAGCTGGCGCTCCTGTCCGACGCGATCATCCTCACCTGTCTGCACCGGGGTACGCGGCTGGAGCTGGCGATGAGCGAAGACGCGCTGACCGGATTTCTCGCGTGGCTGGAAGCAGCCCCGCCCGGTCAGCGCGTCAATGTCGCTTAGTGCTTGGTGCTTGGTGCTTAGTGCTTAGTGCTTGGTGCTGAGGGCCTGGTGCTCAGTGCCGGTGCCTCGCGGCGTGCCGGCTACTGCAGGCCGCTGTTGATCGCGCTCACCAGCTCTCCGTTGCCGGTGTCACCGCTGAACTCCCAGAAGAACGCTCCGCCGAGGCCCTGGCTCTTGGCCCAGGTCATCTTCGAGCCGATGGTCGCCGGGGTGTCGTAGCTCCACCAGTTGGTGCCGCAGTGCGCGTACGCCGTGCCGGCGACGGTGCCGGTGGCCGGGCAGGCCGTCTTGAGTACCTTGTAGTCCTCGATGCCCTGCTCGTAGGTGCCGGCCGCCGGGCCGGTCGCGGTGCCGCCGGGCGCGGACTGCGTGACGCCGGTCCAGCCTCGGCCGTAGAAGCCGATGCCGAGCAGGAGCTTGCTCGCCGGGACGCCCTTGGCCTTGAGCTTGGCGATCGCCGCGGCCGAGGTGAAGCCCTCCTTCGGGATGCCCGAGTAGGAGGTCAGCGGGGAGTGCGGGGCGGTCGGGCCCGTCTTGTCCCAGGCGCCGAAGTAGTCGTACGTCATCACGTTGTACCAGTCGAGCGAGGTGGCCGCGCCGCCGTAGTCGGCCGCGTCGATCTTGCCGCCGTCGCTGCCGTCCGCGGTGATCGCGGCGGTGACCAGGTTCTTGGACCCGAACTTCGCCCGCAGCGCGGAGGTGAGGTTCTTGATCGCTGCCGGGCCGCTGGTGTCACAGGTCAGACCGCAGGCGTTCGGGTACTCCCAGTCGATGTCGATGCCGTCGAAGACGTCGGCCCAGCGCGGGTCCTCGACCAGGTCGTAGCAGGACTGGGCGAAGGCGGCCGGGTTCTTCGCGGCGTCGGTGAAGCCGCCGGACCAGGTCCAGCCGCCGAAGGACCACAGGACCTTGATGTTCGGGTACTTGGCCTTCAGCTGGCGCAGCTGGTTGAAGTTGCCGCGCAGCGGCTGGTCCCAGGTGTCCGCGACGCCGCTGACCGACTGGTCGGCGGTGTACGCCTTGTCGTAGTCGGCGTAGGCGTCACCGATCGTGCACTTGCCGCCCTGCACGTTGCCGAAGGCGTAGTTGATGTGCGTGATCTTCGCGGCGGAGCCGGAGGTGACCAGGTTCTTCACGTGGTAGTTGCGCCCGTAGACGCCCCACTCGGTGAAGTAGCCGAGCTTGACCTTGCCGCCGGTGCCCGGGTCCGTGGTGCCGCCGCCGGTGGTGTGGACCTTGACCGCGCCGCTCACCGGACCGGTCTGGTCGGCGGTGTCGCGGGCCTGGACCGTGTAGGAGTAGTCGGTGCCGGCGGTGAGGCCGGTGTCCGAGTACGACGTGGTGGTCACCGTGGCGACCTTGGCGCCGTCGCGAAGGACGTCGTAGTTCTTGACGCCCTTGTCGTCGGTGGCCGCGCTCCAGGAGAGCTTCACCGAGGTGTCGGTGACGCCGGACGCGGTCGGGGTGCCGGGCGCCGAGGGGGCCGCGTCGCCGGGGACGCTGGTGCCGTCACAACTGCCGCCGTTGATCTTGCAGTTGGAGGGCGAGCCGGTGCCGGAGCCGTTGAAGCCGAAGGAGACGGAGGCGCCGGCGGCGAGCGTGCCGCTCCAGGACTTGTTCTTGGCGGTCCAGTGGGTGCCGGAGTTGGTGACGTCGGCGTCCCAGGCCGAGGTGACGGAGGTGCCGGAGGGGAAGTCCCACTCCACCGTCCACGAACTGATGCTTGTGGTGCCGGTGTTCTTGACGGTCCACTTGCCCTCGAAGCCCGAGCCCCAGTCCTGGGTCTTGGCGTACGTGGCGGTGACGGAGGTGGCCGCCGAGGCGGGGCTCGCGAGCCCGACCATCGCGGCGAACGGGAGCAGCAGGGTGGTGAGACCCGCGATCGCTCTGTTTCTGGCTCTCTGCCGGAAGCGCATGATGCCTCTCCTCTTCTTCTGGTCGCCTCCGGGGGCTGCTCACCGGTGGCGGGGATGGCGTGGGCATGTTCCAGCGCAGTGCGGCGAGAATAGAAAGGTCTGGACCATCGGTCAATAGGTCTGGACCAGTGAGGTGGGGGTGAATCAGACGCCCAACTGTTGTGCGAGCACGGCCGCTTGGACCCGGCTGCGCAGTCCCAGCTTCCCGAGCAGGCGGCTGACGTGCGTCTTCACCGTGGCCTCGGCCATGTCGAGGCGCACGGCGATCTCCGCGTTGGACAGTCCCCGGCCGAGACAGGACAGCACCTCCCGTTCCCGGCGGGTGAGGACTTCGAGGACGGCCGGATCGGCCGAGGGCTCCCGCACGGGCCGGGCGCCGAACTCGGCGATCAGACGCCGGGTCACGGCCGGGGCGATCAGTCCCTCGCCGCGCGCCACCGTCCGCACGGCCGCCAGCAGATCGCGGGCGTCCGTGTTCTTCAGCAGGAAGCCGGCGGCACCCGCGCGCAGCGCCCCGAAGACGTACTCGTCGAGGTCGAAGGTGGTCAGCACGAGCACGTCGGCGAGTTCCTCGGCGACGACCCGGCGGGTGGCCGCGACCCCGTCGAGCAGGGGCATCTGGATGTCCATCAGGACCAGGTCCGGCCGCAGTTCACGGGCGAGCGACACCGCCCGCTCGCCGTCCGCGGTCTCGCCGACGACCTCGATGTCGGGCGCGCTGCGCAGGATGAGCACGAGTCCGGCCCGTACGGCGGCCTGGTCCTCGGCGACGAGCACGCGGATCATCCGGTTCCTCCATGGCTCAGGGGCAGCGTGGCACGCACGGTCCAGAGCGTGCCGCCGGGGGAGCCCGGCGGCTCCTCGGGGCCCGCGTCGAAGGTGCCGTGGAGCAGGGCGACCCGCTCCCGCATACCGGTCAGGCCGGCCCCGGAACCGGGTGCCCGCGGTCCGTCCCGGTCGCCGTACGGGCTGGTCACCCGCACGGTGAGCAGCCCGTCCCGCTGGGCGAGGGTGACGGTGACCGGGCCGGCGGCGGCGTGCTTGAGGGCGTTGGTCAGGGACTCCTGGACGATGCGGTAGGCGGCGAGTTCCAGCGGCGCGGGGAGCCCGTCCTCGTGCGCGGCCTCCAGGACGACGTCGAGACCGTTGGTGCGGGCGGCCTCGACGAGCGCGCCGACCCCCTCCAGCGTCGGTGCCGCGGCCGGCTCCCGGTCGTCGCTGTCGTGCCGCAGGATGCCGATGAGCCGGCGCATCTCGGCGAGGCCGTCGACGCTGTTCTCGCGGATGACGGTGAGGGCGTCCCGGGTGGTGCGCGGGTCGTCGAGGGAGAGCGCGGCCGTGGAGTGGATGGCGATCGCGGACAGATGGTTGGCGATCATGTCGTGCAGTTCGCGTGCCATCCGGGCCCGCTCGGCCGTGACCGCCTGAACCCGGTCCATCTCGGCTAGCAGCGCGGTCTGCTCGGCCCGCAGCCGGGCGGAGTCGGCGGCGTCCCGGTGGTTGCGGACCACCACGCCGGTGACGGCCGGGGCGAACGCCACGATGCCGGTCGCGAAGCCGATCAGCAGTGCGTCGGGCGTTCGCCACCAGGCGAGGAACCCGACCGTCATCCCGACGGTGACCAGCCCGGTGGTGACGGGGAGACGGCGGGCGGCGGCCGGGCTGCCGTACAGGGCGGCCGCGTACATGAGGTCGGTGTACATCAGGACCGTCACGATGCTGCCCCGCGTGAACTGGTCCGCGACCAGCGCCAGCGTGCCGGCCACGACGGCGGCCTGCGGCCTGCTCCGGCGCAGCAGCTCCAGGGCCGCCATCGCGGCGAGCGGGACCAGCACCCACGGTTCGGCGAACAGCCGGCCGGGGTTCGAGTACAGGCCGAACGCCCATACGAGTACCCCGCTGAGCAGGCCGGCGGCCGCGATGTACACGTCGAAGCGGTGCGGGCGGGGGAGCGGGGCGGCCATGGCTCCATCCAACACGGCGGGCGGGCGGGGCGCGTGCTTCCCGCGGACGGTCCCCGGCTACATCGAAGGATGCAGTCGCGCCTCGTCACGGCCGACGACGCACCGCCCGGCCGCGGAGGGGAGCCTTGAGAAGGTGAGCGAGAGGAGCGATCGTGATCATCGGACTGATCATCGCCTGTGAAGTGGGCTTCTGGGTGCTGCTGGCGGCCGGTCTGACGGCCCGCTACCTGCTGGGGCTGCGCCGTACCGGCCTGGCCCTGCTGCTGGGCGAGCCGCTGCTGGAACTCGTCCTGTTCGCGGCGACGGCCCTCGACCTGAAGCGGGGCGCCGAACCGGGCTGGGAGCACGGCCTGGCCGCCCTCTACATCGGGTTCACCGTCGCCTACGGGCACTGCACGGTGCGGTGGCTCGACGGTCACGCGGCCCACCGCCTCGCCGGCGGGCCGCCCCCCGTGCCGCCGCCCCGCTACGGCCTGGCCCGGGCCCGGCACGAGGGCGGGCTCTGGCTCCGTACGCTGCTGGCGGCGGCCGTCGCCTGCGCCCTCCTCCAGGGTGCCATCACCTACGTCGGCGAGGGCGGCGGCACCGAGTCCCTGCGTTCCTACCAGGCAGTGGCGCTGCGGGTGGCCGGGATCCACGGCCTGACCGCGCTCACCTACCTGGTCTGGCCGAAGCGGCGCCCGGCGTCAGCGCTCCCCGCCCGGGACCCACAGCACGTCCCCGACCCCCTTGTTGGCCGTGCGGGCGAGGATGAACAGCAGGTCCGATAGCCGGTTGAGGTAGGTCGCCGTCAGCGGGTTCATCACCTCGCCGTGCACCTCCATGGCGGCCCAGGTGGACCGCTCGGCCCGGCGGACGACCGTGCACGCCTGGTGCAGCAGCGCCGCGCCGGGCGTGCCGCCGGGCAGGATGAACGAGCGGAGCTTCTCCAGCTGTTCGTTGAAACGGTCGCAGTCGGCCTCCAGGCGGTCGATGTAGAACTGCTCGACGCGCAGCGGCGGGAATTCGGGGTTCTCGACGACCGGCGTCGACAGGTCCGCGCCCACGTCGAACAGGTCGTTCTGGACGCGGGTGAGGACCTTGACGGTCTCCTCGTCGAGCCCGCCGAGCGCGATCGCCGTGCCGAGGGCCGCGTTCGCCTCGTTGGCGTCCGCGTAGGCGGAGATCCGCAGATCGGTCTTGGCGACCCGGCTCATGTCGCCGAGGGCGGTGGTGCCCCGGTCGCCGGTCCTGGTGTAGATGCGCGTCAGATTGACCATGCGGCCAGCGTAGTTATGCTTCGGCCCCGCGGAAGCCGCGTGTGCCCACCGTCACGGCGAGCACGGTGAGGCCGAGGGCCACCAGGACGCCGTACAGCATGTGCGCCGTCGTGTACGAGCCGACGTACGCGTCCCGCACCGCGTCCACCAGGTAGCGGAACGGCATGAAGTGCGAGAGGGCGTCCAGCCAGCCCGGGGCGAGGCTCATCGGGAGCATCAGGCCGGACAACAGCATCGACGGCATGGACACGGCGTTGATCAGCGGGCCGAACTGCTGCGGGGTGCGCACCCGCAGCGCCACCGCGTACGACAGCGAGGCCAGTGACACCGTGAGCAGGCCCACGAACGCGAAGCCGATCAGGATGCCGGCGAGCGGTGCGCGCAGGCCCATCGCCAGCGCGGCCAGCACCAGCAGCACCGCCTGCAAGACGAAGACCGTGGCTTCGCGCAGGACCCGGCCGAGGAGCAGGGCGAGGCGGCTGACCGGGGTCACCCGCATCCGCTCGACCACGCCCTGACCGCTCTCGATGATGATCGTGAAACCCGCGAACAGGGCTCCGAACAGGCCGAGTTGCATGAGCAGGCCGGGGACCAGCATCTGCCAGGAGCTGCCCTGCCCGCCGAGCGGGAGGTTCGTCAGCAGCGGGCCGAAGAAGAGG
This sequence comes from Streptomyces sp. NPDC005551, assembly GCF_042871785.1. Classification (NCBI taxonomy): domain Bacteria; kingdom Bacillati; phylum Actinomycetota; class Actinomycetes; order Kitasatosporales; family Streptomycetaceae; genus Streptomyces; species Streptomyces sp. NPDC005551. The sequence continues at coordinate 450,975 of NZ_JBIAJE010000006.1, forward strand.
AGATAGAGCAGCGGCGTCAGCACGCCGAAGAGCAGGGCGAACCGGGAGCGCAGGGACTGGCGGAGGTAGCGGCCGTAGATGAGGGCCGTGTCGTGGAGCAGCATCTTCGGGTGACTCCTACAGGGCGGCGGGGGCGGCGTCGGACGGTGCCGGGACGCGGCCGGTGATGGCGAGGAACGCGTCCTGGAGGGTCGCGTCCGGCGCGCCTCCGTGGCGCAGCTTCAGGGCGCCCGGGGTGCCCTCGGCCACGACGACGCCCTCGTCCACGATCACCAGCCGGTCGGACAGGGCGTCGGCCTCGTCGAGGTAGTGGGTGGTCAGGAACACGGTCGTGCCGTGCTCGTCGCGCAGGCGGCGGATCAGGTTCCACAGGTCGGCCCGGCTGCCGGGGTCGAGGCCCGTCGTCGGCTCGTCCAGGAAGAGCAGCTTCGGGCGGTGGGTGAGCGCCATGGCGATGTCCAGGCGGCGCCGCTGCCCGCCGGAGAGCGCGCCCGCCCTGCGGTCGAGCAGTCCGGTGAGACCGAGGTCCTCGGCGAGCTCCTCGGCTCGGGCCACCGCGCGCGCCTTCGGCAGCCGGTACAGACGGCCCTGGGTGACCAGCTCCTCCCGCACGCTGATCTGCGGGTCGACCCCGCCGGACTGGGCCACGTAGCCGCAGGCCCGCCGCACTGCGGCCGGGTCGGCGACCAGGTCGTGGCCGGCGACGGTGGCCGCGCCGCCGGTGGGCCTCAGCAGGGTGGTCAGCATGCGCAGGGTGGTCGTCTTGCCGGCGCCGTTCGGGCCGAGGAAGCCGAGGATCTCGCCCGCGCGGACGGTCAGGTCGATGCCGCGCACGGCCTCCACGGGGCCGTGCTTCGTCCGGAAGGTACGGGCGAGTCCGGCGGTACTGATGATTGCCATGTCCCCAGAAAAACAGAGTGCCTACAATTTTGCAATGTCCCCAAAAATGCAGGGAGTCCAGTCGGCGTTACGATGCGGGGATGGCTGAGGGACTCAGGGAGCGCAAGAAGCGCGAGACCAGGCAGCGGATCTCGGACATCGCCACCGGACTGTTCCTGGAGCGCGGCTTCCTGGCAGTCACGATCGCGGACGTCGCGGAGGCCGCCGACGTCTCCGTGAACACCGTCTACAACTACTTCGCGACCAAGGAGGACCTCTTCCTCGACCGCAGCAAGGGCGTCGTCGACCGCCTCTCGCGCTGGGTGCGCGGCCGGGCCGTCGGGGAGTCGGCCGCCGCGGCCGTCCTGCGGGAGCTGCGCGAGGAGGTCGAGGCGGTCTCGCCCCGGGTCGGCCTGATGGAGGGCTACGCCCGCTTCATGAAGGTGATCGACGAGGCGCCGCCCCTGCGCTCCCGCCTGTGGAGCATCCAGCAGCAGGTGCAGGACAACCTGGAGGCGACCCTGCGCGAGGAGACGGCCGCCGCCGCGGGCGACCCCGTCCCGGCCCTGATGGCCGGTCAGCTCAACTGGATCCACCACACGGTCATGGGCTCCATCGGACGCGAGATGGTCCAGGGGCGCAATCCGGGCGAAGTGTCCCGCGAAACGCTGGTGCTCCTCGACGAGATGGAGGACCTGCTGAGCGACCGGGTCCTCAACTACGCCGTCCGGGCGCCGCGATGACCCGGGCCGGTGTGATGTCCGTCAGATGAGACGTGACGCGCATTACTTACCGGTCACAGCGGCCCTCACGAGCGCTAGGGTCCGCCGGAGAGGCTACATAAACAGCGTGTTAAGGGGAGTCGGAGTGGCACGGAAGCTCGCCGTCATCGGAGCCGGTCTCATGGGATCCGGTATCGCCCAGGTCTCCGCGCAAGCGGGCTGGGACGTCGTTCTGCGTGACGTCACCGACGAAGCCCTGACCCGCGGCACCGACGGCATCAAGGCGTCCTACGACAAGTTCGTGAGCAAGGGCAGGCTGTCCGCCGAGGACGCCGAGGCCGCGCTCGGGCGCATCACCACCAGCACCGACCTCGACGCGGCCGCCGACGCCGACATCGTCGTCGAGGCCGTGTTCGAGAAGCTCGAGGTCAAGCACGAGATCTTCCGTGCGCTCGACAAGCTCGTCCGCGACGACACCGTCCTCGCCTCCAACACCTCCGCCATCCCGATCACCAAGATCGCGGCCGTGACGGAGCGCCCGGAGCGCGTGGTCGGTGCGCACTTCTTCTCACCGGTCCCGATGATGCAGCTGTGCGAACTGGTGCGCGGCTACAAGACGAGCGACGAAACCCTCGCCGCGACGCGGGAGTTCGCCGAGTCCGTCGGCAAGACCTGCATCGTCGTCAACCGCGACGTCGCCGGCTTCGTCACCACCCGTCTCATCTCGGCGCTCGTCGTCGAGGCGGCCAAGCTGTACGAGTCGGGCGTGGCCTCCGCCGAGGACATCGACCTCGCCTGCAAGCTGGGCTTCGGGCACGCCATGGGCCCCCTGGCCACGGCCGACCTGACGGGCGTCGACATCCTGCTGCACGCGACCGGCAACATCTACACGGAGTCCCAGGACGAGAAGTTCGCACCGCCGGAGCTGATGCGCCGGATGGTTGACGCCGGTGACATCGGGCGCAAGAGCGGGCAGGGCTTCTACAAGCACTGACTTTGGGCACCGAATCCGTACGGTCCTCCCGGCCGTCACCCCCACGGGTGAATTCGGTATCGGTTCGCTCACAGACGGCAACCTCTGCGGCCCCAGGGCAGTCAGACGGTGCACACAGTCACACGCAGACAGACAGACGCGGAGTACGACACGCACTCTCGGGGAGCGCATATGTACATCAGGGGCGACCACGCCGAGCTGGTCGTCGGGGGCCGCCTCGACGTCCGCAGCGCGGCGGACGCCCGTACGGTCCTGCACTCGGCCGTCGACGACGGAGTCGGCGACCTGGTGCTGGACCTGTCCGAGCTGGACTCCTGGGACGCCACCGGACTCGGCGTCATCATGGGGGCCCACCGACGGGCCGGGCGGTGCGGCCGACGGCTCGTCCTGCGCCGCGTACCGACGCAGATGCAGCGGCTGCTGGTGGCCACCCGGCTGCACCGGATCCTGGCGATCGAGGGCGGCCTCGGGGTCGAGTCGCTGCCCCGGGTCTGACCCGCCGCACGAAACGTACCTCGCGCGCAATCCTCACGAAGCTGTGACGTCTCGGGCGACGCGGTACCCCGCCTGTTCCCGGATACTGAGCGAAGGTTTAGGGTTCGCCTGCCCGCAGTCTGAACCCCTGGAGCGGGCACCGGACCAGAAGCGACAGCGCGGTGTGCAGCAAGGCCGGGAGGGGCTCGGCACCCGACGCTTTTGGGGGGCAGGACATCATGGACCCGAATCACCGGGAACCCGCGGAGTACGGTCATGACGACGACGGCCGGACGCCTCGGCAGCGTCCGCCGCGCGAAGCACTCGCCTCCGACTTCGGCCAGCCCACGCCGGCAATCGCCCGCACCGTCCAGCTCTTCTCGGGCGACTTCCTGCTCACCGTCAACCCCGTCGACGGCAGCGAGATAGAGAACTGCCCGCCGGGGCAGCGGCCCGGCCGGCCGGCCAAGACCACCGCCGCCGACCGAGCCGAACAGGCCCGCTCGGCCCACCCGCCCGTGCCGCCGGGACCCGCACAGGCCCGGCTCCCCCTCCTGGAGCGCCAGGACGAGCGCGAGCGCCTCGTCCGGCTGCTGGCCCGCGGCCGCTCCGTACGCCTCACCGGCCCCGCCGGATCGGGCCGCACCACCCTCCTGGACGCCGTCGCCGACGACTGCGCGGACCTCGCGCCCGACGGCGTCGTACGCCTCAGCGGCTACCGGCGCACGGCCGGTGACCTGCTGCACGACCTGTTCGCCGCCGTCTACGACGCGCCCCGGCACCGCCCCGAACGGGAGGAGCTGCTCGGGCTCGTCCGTGAGATCGGCGCGGTCGTCGTCCTCGACGACCTGGAGTTCGGCGGCAGCGCCCTCGACGAACTGCTCGACGCCACCCCCGAGTGCGCCTTCGTGATCGGCACCACACCCGACGTCCCCGCGCCGTCCGGCGACTCCCTCCTCGAAGAGGTGTTCCTCGGCGGTCTCGACCGCAGTGGCGGCATCGAGCTCCTGGAGCGCGCCGTAGGCCGGGAACTGACCGAGGACGAGTCGAACTGGGCGGGCGACCTCTGGTTCGAGTCCGAAGGCCTCCCGCTGCGCTTCGTGCAGGCCGGCGCCCTGCTGCGGCAGCGCGACCGGCTGCACGCCCACCCCGAGCCGGCCGACGGCTTCGGATACGGCGAGGGCGCACACCCCGACGCGCCGGACGACGCCGACGACACCCCCGCCGTCCCCCTGCCCTCGCTCGCCGAGGGCGCCGCCCCCGCCGCGCTGCTCGCCTCCCGGCTCAGCGAGTCGGCCCGCGCCACCCTGCGGTTCGCGGTCGCGCTCGGCGGCGAGGTGCCCCACCAGGCGCATCTGCCGGCCCTCGTGGGCGACACCCACGCCGACGCGGCCCTCGCCGAACTCGCCAACTGCGCGCTGGTCACCCCGGTCGGCTCCCGCTACCGGCTCGCGGCCGGCGTACAGGCCCAGCTGGAGGCCTCCGGGTACGCCGACGACATCGAGGACCACGCGCTCACCGCCGCCCGGCACTACACCTGGTGGACCGGACACCCCTCCGTCACCCCCGAGCGGGTCTGCGCGGAGGCGGACGCCGTCCTCGCGGCGCTGACCCTCCTGGTGCCGCTCACCACGGCCCCGCTCGACGACGAGGAGAGCGCCTGCGTCCAGCTGGCCCGCACCGCCGCGCCCGCCTTCGCCGCCGGTCTGCACTGGAGCGCCTGGGAACGGGCGCTGCGCGCCGGCGCCGAGGCCTCCCGGCTCGCCGGCGAGGTCCCGGACCAGGCCTACTTCCACCACGAGCTGGGCATCCTCGCCCTCTGCGCCGGCCAGCTGGACCGGGCCCGCGCCGAACTGGAGGCCTCCATCGGGCTGCGCGGCGCCCTCGCCGACAAGCGCGGCACCGTCGCCGGCCGCCGCGCCCTCGCGCTGGTCGCCGACCGCTCCGGGGCCGTACCGCCCGTCGGGCGCGTCGCGGCCGGCGTGGAGACGCCCGACGCGCGCAGTGCGGAGCCGCTGACGCCTCCCGGCGGCGTACCGGCCGCGTTCGCCCTGCCCGTGCCGCCCGAGCCCGCGACGCTCGTCGCCCGGCGGACGACCGCGGTACCCGCCGTCCCCGTACGGCGGCCCGGCGGCATCAAGGGCCTGGTGAGCGGTACGCGCCGCAACCTGGTCGCCGCGGGCTCGGGGGCGCTCCTGGCCGCGGTGCTGGGCACGGTGGTCACGCTCGGCATGACCTCCGACAACAACGGGGACCCGTCCGACAGGGTCGGCGTCAGCCCCTCGGCCGGACAGGACTCCGACGACGACAGCCTCGGCGCCGACGAGGGCGACACGGGCGCCGGGGATGCGGGGGTGTCCAGCAAGCCGACGGATCCGGGGCCGGACGGCACCTACGGGACGTCGGACGACCCGACGCCCACCGCGGACGGGACGCCGTCGGACCGCCCGAGCGGGACGAAGGGGCCGAGTCCCTCGAAGTCGGCGTCGAAGTCGCCCACGTCCAAGCCGTCGTCGCCGAAACCGTCGACGTCGCCGAAGCCTTCGACGAGCAAGCCGTCGACGAGCCAGTCGCCGTCGCCCTCGACATCCCCGTCGCCGAGCGGAACGCCCTCCGCGCCGGCCACCTCGAACTCCGCCAGTGGCCCGGCGACGACCAGTTCCGCGAGCGGCCCGGCCGACCCGCCCGCGGGGACGAGCGGTGCCCCGGTGATGTGAGCCGGACGATACGACGCGGGGGGCCGGATCCGGGAAACGGATCCGGCCCCCCGCGTCGCGCCCGGGCTCAGAACAGCCGCAGCTTGTCGTCCTCGATGCCGCGCAGCGCGTTGTAGTCCAGCACCGTGCAGCCGATGCCGCGGTCCGTGGCGAGGACGCGGGCCTGCGGCTTGATCTCCTGTGCGGCGAAGATGCCGCGCACCGGCGCGAGATGCGGGTCGCGGTTCAACAGCTCCAGATAGCGCGTGAGTTGCTCCACGCCGTCGATCTCACCGCGCCGCTTGATCTCGATGGCGACCGTCCGGCCCTCGGCGTCGCGGCAGAGGATGTCGACGGGGCCGATGGCCGTCATGTACTCACGGCGGATGAGCGTGTACCCCTCGCCGAGCGTCTCGATGCGGTCCGCCAGCAGCTCCTGGAGGTGCGCTTCCACGCCGTCCTTGATCAGGCCGGGATCCACGCCCAGTTCGTGCGAGGAGTCGTGGAGGACTTCCTCCATCGTGATGATGAGCTTCTCGCCCGCCTTGTTGATGACGGTCCACACGCCTTCCTCGTCGCCGGAACCCTCCTTCAGCGTGCAGGGCGGCGACATCCAGTTGAGGGGCTTGTAGGCCCGGTCGTCCGCGTGGATGGAGACGCTGCCGTCCGCCTTCACGAGGATGAGGCGGGGGGCGGACGGGAGATGGGCGGTGAGCCGGCCCGCATAGTCGACGGAACACCGGGCGATGACGAGACGCATGGTCGGCAACGCTACTCGACCGGCACCGTCGCACGCGATTCGCCCGCGTCCCGCTGCCCCCGGGCGCACCGCGAGACGTTTCGAACACGCCTGTTTGCCCTGGAACTCCCGTGTTCAGTACTGGCCGATTGTGTGCCTACGGGTTGTTCGCTGTGTGGGCATTCTCCTGGTGCCGCCATCCTCCGTTGCCTACCGTATAAACGGGAGGTCGCGATGCGTGTACGCAGCGTGTCTGATGTCGCGGTCTTCCGCCCTGTCCGTCAACCCCCGCTTCCCGGGGGTGCGAGAGGAGAACCCATGTCGCTCGACGTCTCACCGGCCCTACTCGAAAAGGCCGAGCGAGGCGAGGTCGACGAAGCTGACTTCGTCGACTGCGTCCGGACCTCCCTGCCCTACGCGTGGGAGATGATCAGCTCCCTGGTGGCCCAGCTCAAGGTGGACGGAGGCAACTTCGCCGACAACCAGACGCCGCCGCCGGACGAGCAGGCACGTGGCCAGCTGCTGCGTGCGCTCGCGAGTGACGCGATACGCGGCGCGCTCCAGCGGCACTTCGGAGTGCGGCTGGCCTTCCAGAACTGCCACCGGGTCGCGGTGTTCCCGTTGGACGCCACGGTGGACGACACGCTGGCACGCTTCACGTCGGTCCGCAGCCAGCTGCTGAACCAGTCACCGGAGTTCCGGGACTGCTGACGCGGCCGGCCGCACTGCTTGCCGCTCCGTACGCGGGAGGTGCATCTGTACCGGGGCGGCAAGCTCCCCGCACGACCGGGTGGTCCGCTCAGCCGAGGTGGGGAAGCACCTCGGCGCCCAGCCGTCGTACGTTCTCCTCGGTCGTCGCCAGGTCTCCCGAGCCCTCGACCAGCAGGGCGAAGCGCGAGATGCCGGTGCGCTCCGACGTCGCCGCGAGCCGGTCGGCGCACAGCCTCGGCGTCCCCACCGGGTGCAGCCCGCAGAGCAGTTCGGTGTACTCCCACGGGTCACGCATGCTGCGGGCGCGCCCGTCGACCGTCACATGGGCTTCGAGCCCCTGCTTCAGCCAGCCCGGCATCGACTTCAGCAGGGTCTCCGCCGCGTCCCCGCGGCGGTCGGCGATCTGGCAGACGCCCGCCGAGACATGGCCGGCGGCGACGATCTCGTCGGCCGGACGCCCCGCGGCGCGTGCCTGCCGCCGCCACAACGCGACCATTTCGGCCTTCTCCTCGTCACCGACGTGCATCCCCAGAAGCATCGGCAGTCCGCGCTCCGCGGCGAGCCGGACACTCGCCGGGGAGGTGCAGGCGACGACGACCTCGGGGCCCGCCGCGCCGCTCAGGTTCTCCGAGGGCCTCGGTACGACGGGGACCTCGCGGAAGCTGAAGCGCTCCCCGGTGCCGGCGACGGACGGTTCACGCAGCCAGCGCACCAGCAGATCGAGTGATTCCGGGAACCCCTTCTCGTACGCGTCGAGGCCCGGGCCGAAGACCTCCAGGTCCACCCAGGGACCGCCGCGGCCCACCCCCAGCGAGAAGCGGCCGCCGGACGTCACGTGCAGCAGCGCGGCCTGCTCGCCGAGGGCCACCGGATGCACGGTGGGCAGCACGCTCACCGCCGTGCCGACCCGGATCCGCCGGGTCCGGCCGAGCAGCAGCGCGGCGAGGGTGACGGCCGAGGGGCACGTCCCGTACGGCACGAAGTGGTGCTCGGCCAGCCATACCGAGTCGAGTCCCGCCTCCTCGGCGACCTCGGCCGATCGCACCGCGCGGTGCAGCGCCTCTCCCGGACCCTGACCCGGGAACTGGGCCGCCAGTACAAAACTTCCTACGCGCATCGCACTCCTGCCTCCTTGGCACCGACGCGGAGCTTCCCCACCGGCATAACCCCCTGACACGTGCCGAAGACACGGCTTGCCGGGGGGATTTGCGGATTGTCCGGAGAATGGGCCGGTCAGCGGGGGCGCAGGGGGAGGTGAAGTACGCCTGCCCCGGGCGGCAGCCGCGTAGGCTGGACGCGGCTCCTGCTCCCTGTCCAGCTCCGTGAGGTGTCCCGTGTCCCCGCGTCGCAACCGTCCGAAGGGCGCCGGCTCGTCCGGTTCGAGCGGGTCCGCGAACGAGGACGAGCGGTCCGGCCGCTACGGCGGCTGGCAGTCCACGGAGAGCTGGCGGGGTGAGGAATGGAGCGTACGCCACGTGGCGGGTGCCGGCGCCCAGGGCAAGTTCTACCGCTGCCCGGGCTGCGACCAGATGATTCCCTCCGGCGTCCCGCACGTGGTGGCCTGGCCCGAGCACTCCGGGGTGGACGAGCGGCGCCACTGGCACAAGGCCTGCTGGAACGCGAGGGACCGCCGCACCTCGCGGGTGCAGCGGTCCCGTAACGCGCCGCGGTTCTGAGGCTCCGTACCCCTGCGCCGGGCCGGGCGGGCGCCGGACGGCTCAGACGTCGCGTCGTTCCAGCAGGACGAAGGCGCCGGCGATCGCCGCGAGGGTCACCCCGACGAGCAGGCCGAGCTGGGCGTTGCCGCCGCCGGTCTCGCTGTCCAGCTCGAAGATCTTGGCGAGGGCGTTGGGCGCGTTGTAGTCCATCATCTTCTCGCCGATGGAGCGCATGCTCTCGGACATCATCAGGAACGCGGGCATGATCGCGGGCACCAGCACGACACCCAGCATCGTGGTGATCGCACCGGCCGAGTGCCGCAGCATCGAACCGACGGCGAGCGCCAGCACCCCGAGCAGCGAGACGTACAGCGCGCCCTTGAGGACCGTGCCGCCCCACTCGTTGTCCGACGAACCGCCGTGCAGACCCGACGTGATCAGGCCGACCAGCCCGATGGCGAAGGCCGAGACGGCGAACGCGACCGCGAAGAAGATCAGCAGCTTGGCGGTGAGCACCCGGTGGCGCTGCGGCGAGGCCGTGAAGGTCGTACGGATCATGCCCGTGCCGTACTCGGAGGAGACGACCAGGACGCCCAGCGTGATCAGGCAGATCTGGCCGAGGATCAGGCCGAAGAAGGCCGGGATCGTGTACGGGACGTCGGTGTAGTCCGTGTCCTCCGTCTGGGCGGCGACCAGGAAGCCGATGCCGACGACCAGGAGCAGGAACACGCCGAGCGTCCACATCGTGGAGCGCACCGACTTGATCTTCGTCCACTCGGAGGTGAGCGCGTGTCCGAGGTGGGTGCGGGTGACCGGGATCGGCGAGGTGTACGAACCGCCCGGCCCCGCCTGCCAGTTGGGGGCGGGCGCAGTCTGCTGCGGCATCGGGGGCTGGGGCGTGCTCATCGGGGGTCCTCGCTGTCGCGCTTGTTCAGGTCGGGAGCGGCAGAGGGCGCGGCGGGCGCCGCGGAGGGCTGTGCGGAAGGCTGCCCGGGGGCCTGGGGCGCGGCCTGGGCGTACGGGTTCGGCTGACCGGCCGGGCCCGCGCCGGGGGCCGCGGGGGCGCCGTACGGGCCCGCGGGAGGCGCTCCCTGCGGCATCGCGAACGGCTGTCCGCCGTGCTGGGGCGGCGGCGGGGCGTACCAGCCCGGCTGGCCCTGGCCCGGCACCGGCATCTGCGGCACGGCGCCGGGGGGCACGGCACCCGGCGGCAGCTCCTGCTGGAGCCCCGCCTTCTGATCGATGGTCGAGCGGTAGTCGACGGCGCCCTGCGTCATCCGCATGTACGCCTCCTCCAGTGAGGCCTGGTGCGGCGACAGCTCCCACAGGCGTACGTCGGCGGAGTGCGCGAGGTCGCTGATGCGGGGCAGCGGCAGCCCCATGACGCGCAGCGCGCCGTCCTGTTCGGGCAGCACCTGGCCGCCGGCCTCGGTGAGCGCGGCGGTCAGCTTCTCGCGCAGCTGGGGCTCGGTGTCCGGGGTGCGGACCCGGGCGAAGTCGGCCGAGTTGTGCGAGATGAAGTCGCGGATGCTGGAGTCGGCGAGGAGCTGGCCGCGCCCGATCACGATGAGGTGGTCGGCGGTGAGTGCCATCTCGCTCATCAGGTGGGACGAGACGAAGACCGTACGGCCCTCCGAGGCGAGGGACTTCATCAGGTTGCGCACCCAGAGGATGCCCTCGGGGTCGAGGCCGTTGACCGGCTCGTCGAAGAGCAGCACCTGGGGGTCGCCGAGGAGCGCGGCGGCGATTCCGAGCCGCTGGCCCATGCCGAGGGAGAACCCCTTGGACCGCTTCCTGGCCACGTCCTGGAGGCCGACCACGCCGAGGACCTCGTCGACGCGGCGGGCCGGGATGCCGGACAGCTGCGCGAGGCAGAGCAGGTGGTTGCGGGCGTGCCGGCCGCCGTGCACGGCCTTGGCGTCGAGGAGGGCGCCGACCTGGCGGGGGGCGTTCGGCAGTTTGCGGTACGGGTAGCCGCCGATCGTCACCTGCCCCGAGGTGGGGTTGTCCAGGCCGAGGATCATGCGCATCGTCGTCGACTTGCCCGAGCCGTTGGGCCCGAGGAAGCCGGTGACGGCACCCGGCCGCACCTGGAAGGAAAGGTTGTACACGGCCGTCTTGGCGCCGTAGCGCTTCGTCAGGCCGACTGCCTCGATCATGCTCCGCACCCATCGAAAGGTTCAGGACGACGGGGCACACGCCCCCGTAAGGCTTAGGAGGATATCCGGGCGCTGACGGTTCCACTCAAGAGAAAGTAAAACCACGCAGGTCACGAGCGTGATCGGTCAGCGGGGCGTGGTCTTCTTTGTCAGGTACGCGTCCTGCCTGGTGGGGAGGGATCCGGAAGCAGGCCGTCCACTCCCGGTCGCACCGCGAGTTCACGGGCGCCACCTGCTCCGGAACACCTAGGCGTCCCGCCTGCGGAGCAGCAGATACCCGCCGACCAGCGCCGCGACCACCCACAGCACCATGATGCCGAGGCCGCCCCACGGGCCGTACGGGGTGTCGTCGTCCAGCGGGTTCACCACCCGCATGATCCTGCTGCCCGCCTGGTCGGGGAGGAAGCGGCCGACCTTCTTGGTCGCGGAGACGTTGCCGAGGATCGCGGAGATCAGGAAGAAGAACGGCATCAGGATGCCGAGGGAGAGCATCGGGCTGCGGAGCATCGTCGCGACCCCCATCGAGAACACGGCGATGAGCGTCATGTAGAGCCCGCCGCCGATCACCGCGCGCAGCACGCCCGGGTCGCCGATCGCCGCCCGGTGCGGGCCGAGCGCCGCCTGGCCGAGGAAGAAGGCGACGAAGCTGGTGAGCAGCCCGACCAGCAGCGCGAGCGCGGTCGCCACGGCGATCTTGCTGAAGAGGAACGTGCCGCGCTGCGGCACCGCGGCGAGGGAGGTGCGGATCATGCCGGTGCTGTACTCGTTCGAGACGACCAGTACGCCGAACACGATCATCGCCAGCTGACCGAGGCTCATCCCGGCGAAGCTGATGAACGTCGGGTCGAAGGACAGCCGGTCCCGCTCGCTCATGTTGTCGAACTCGTTCTTCGACAGCAGCGAGATCAGGATGCCGAGCGCCACCGTGACCACCGCGGCGAGGCCGAGCGTCCAGACCGTGGACGCCACGGAGCGGATCTTCGTCCACTCGGACCTGACGACCCGCGTCGCCGTCATGACCGGTCCCCCTGCCGGTCGTTGCCCCACCGCCGCTGCCCGGCAGCCGGAGCCGGCGCTGCCGCCCCGGTCCCGGCGGGCGGCGGCCCGGTGTGCGCGTGGTACTCCACCGACTCCGCGGTCAGCTGCATGAACGCCTCCTCCAGCGAAGCCCGTTGGGGGCTCAGCTCGTGCAGCACGAGCTGGTGCCGCGCGGCCAGCTCACCGATCTCCTCCGAGCGCACGCCGTCCACTTCCAGCGTGCCGTCGCCCACCTGAAGGGCCGCGATGCCCGCCCGGTGCAGCACGTCCAGCAGCCGCTCGTGCTGGGGCGAGCGCAGACGGACGTACGACCGCGAGTTCTGCGCGATGAAGTCCGCCATCGACGTGTCCGCCAGCAGCCGGCCCTGGCCGATGACGACGAGGTGGTCGGCGGTGAGCGCCATCTCGCTCATCAGGTGGGACGAGACGAAGACCGTACGGCCCTGCGCGGCAAGGGACTTCATCAGCGTGCGGATCCAGTGGATGCCCTCGGGGTCCAGGCCGTTCACCGGCTCGTCGAACATCAGGATCCGCGGATCGCCCAGCAGCGCGCCCGCGATCCCCAGCCGCTGGCCCATGCCGAGCGAGAACCCCTTCGCCTTCTTCCGGGCGACCGAGGTGAGCCCCACCGTGTCGAGGACCTCGTGCACCCGCGCCCTCGGAATGCCGTTGCTCTGGGCCAGGCACAGCAGGTGGTTGAACGCGGTCCGGCCGCCGTGCATGGCCTTGGCGTCCAGCAGGGCGCCGATGTACGTCAGCGGATCCTTCAGCCGGTCGTAGTGCCTGCCGTCGATCCGTACGTCGCCCGAGGTGGGACGGTCGAGCCCGAGCATCATCCGCATCGTGGTCGACTTCCCCGCGCCGTTGGGGCCGAGGAAACCGGTGACGATGCCGGGCCGGACGGCGAACGTGAGACCGTCGACCGCCACCTTCTCGCCGTACCGCTTGGTCAGCCCCTCGAGCTCGATCATGCGGCCACGTTAGAACGGCCCCCGGGGGCCTGCCACCGCAGGAAAAAGGGCCGCACGACGAAGGCCCGCTCCTCCGGGGAGGCGCGGGCCCGTGCTGTCGCTGTTCCTCGCTACCGGCTAGCGGGACTGCTGCGCGGGAACCCCACGCGAGACCGGCTCGTCCTCTGCGGGAGTGCCGGTCGCGGCCACCGCGGCACCCGTGAGCGTCGCGAGCATCTCGCGGACGTTCGTGAGCTGCGCGTTGATGGAGTCGCGGCGGTTGGTGAGCGCCGCCAGCTCGCGCTCGGACTCCGAACGGATCCGGTCCGCCTTGGCGTTCGCGTCGGCCACGATGTCCTCGGCCTGGCGCTGCGCGGTCTCCACCGTCTGACGGGCCCGGCGCTCGGCGTCCGTACGCAGCTTCTCGGCCTCCAGGCGCAGCTGCTCCGCGCGGTGCTCGATCTCCGCGAGACGCTTCTCGGCCTTGGCCTGACGGGACGCGAGGTCGCGCTCCGACTGCTCGCGGCGCTTCGCCAGGTTGGTCTCGAAGTCCGCGGCCGCCTGCGCGGCCTTCGCGCGGGTCTCCTCGAAGAGGGCGTCCGCCTCCTCGCGCTTCGACTGCGCGTCCTTCTGCGCGTCGGAACGCAGCTGGGAGGCCTCGCTCTTGGCCTTCTCGACGATCCGGACGCCCTCGTCCTCCGCCTTGGCCTTGCGGTCCACGGCGAACGATTCTGCATCGTTGCGCACCTGCTGGGCCGCCGACTCGGCGAGCTCACGGTGCTGCTCGGACGCGCGGCGGGCCTCCTCGCGCAGGTCCTTCGCCTCCTCCTCGGCGAGGCGGAGGATCTTCTCGACGCGCGCGCCGAGACCCGCGTACGAGGGCTCCGCGTCGCTGACCTGGGCCTGGGCATTCTGCGTCTCGAGGTGAAGTTCCTCGATGCGCTTCTCGAGAGCAGTGATACGGGCCAGAGCGCTGTCACGGTCGGAGACGAGCTTCGAGATGCGTTCGTCCACCTGAGCGCGGTCGTATCCACGCCGCACAAGCTCGAAGCCGTAGGGGGAAGTGTCGCTCATGGGGTTCCTGTCGAATGAGACCGGTGAGGTGATAGAGGGAATCCTAGGGGCCAAAGCGGTGTGTCATCGAGCGGATACGTGTTTGATCTGGAGAATGACACTCCTTTTGGGTGGCTGCCCGTCGCAGGGCTTGCCAGCGGCTGTGCCGAAGGTCCTGGCCAAGCACGGAACAAGCCCTGTCCGCTAGCTCTCTGACGTCTTGCCACCCGAACGGGGCCCGCCGACGGCAGCCCCCGCCTTGACCCCACCGTCCTTGCCGGCAGCCGGAGCCTCGAAAGACTCCAACGCCTCCAGGACGTCCTGGACACGGGAGATCTCGACATTGATGTCCTCCCGCCGGCGCACCAGCACATCGAGATCGCGCCTGCCCTCCTCGACCATGCGCCGCGCCTCCTGCTCGGCATCGGCCTTGATCTTCGTGGCCTCGGCGACGAGCGAGGACTTCTTCTGCTCGGCCTCCTTGAGGAGTCCCTCGGCCTTCTTGACGGCGGCGATCCGCACCTTGCTCGCCTCGGAGTTGGCCTCCGCGACCAGGTTCTTCGCCTTCGCCTCGGCCTCCGCGAGCTGCTCCTCGGCGGCCTTCACCAGCGCGTCGCAGCGCTCGCCCGCCGTCTTCATCGCCTCCGCGGACTCCCGGCGGGCCCGGTCGTGCAGCTCCTCGATCTCCGAGGTGATCCGGTCCCGCAGCTCCTCCGCCCGCTCCCTTATCGCCGTGGCGTCCCGGCGCGCGCCGACCAGCAGCTCGTCGGCGTCCGCACGGGCCCGCTCCACCAGCGTGTTGCCCTCCACGGTCGCCCCGGACACCAGACGCTCGGCCTCGTTGCGGGCCGCGCCCACCATCGTGTCGGCCTGCCCCTCGGCGTCCGCCGTGGTCTTCTGCGCCGCCTGCTGCGCCTCCGAGAGCAGCTTGTCCGCCTCGGCTGCCGTCTCCGAGATGAGCGTGTCGACCTGCTCGGCCGCCTCGGACCGCCGCTTGTTGGCCTCCTGGCGGGCCTCGTCCAGCATCTGCTCGGCCTTCTCGCGCGCGGCCGTCGTGACCCGCTCGGCCTCCGCGGCCGCCTCGGCCCCGGCCCGCTCCGCCTCCGTACGGATCCGCTCCGCGTGCTGCTGCGCGGAACCGACCGTCTCCGCCGCCTCGGCGCGCAGCCGTTCCGCGTCGCCCGTCGCGTCCGAGATGAGCTTCTCGGCCTTCGAGACGGACTCCGCACGGACCCGCTCGGCCTCCGCGGCCGTCTCGTTCGCCAGCCGCTCCGCCTCGGACCGCGCCTCGTTGATGAGGGTGTCCGCCTGGGTGGCCGCGTCGGAACGGATCCGGTTCGCGTCCTCCCTGGCCTCCGCGCGGGTGCGCGACGCGTCCTGATCGGCGTTCGCGATGGTGTCGGACGCCTCCGTACGGGCCCGCTGGGCGTGCTCCGCGGCATCCGAACGCATCCGCTCGGACTCGGCGATCGCGTCCGCGACCGTACGCTCCGCGAGGGACTTGGCGGCCTCCGACTCCTCGGACGCCTCCCGCCGCACCCGCGCCGCGTCCTCGGCGGCGCGTTCCCGCTCGGCGTACGCGTCGGCGCGGACCCGGTCCGCCTCCGCCTGTGCCTCGGTCCGCGTACGGTCCGCCGCGTGCTCGGCGGCCGAACGCAGCCCGGTGATCTCCTCCTGCGCCTGCTCGTGCAGCCCGGCCACGGCGTCGCGCACCTGCTGAGCGGTCTGCTCGGCGCTCGCGACCATCTCCGTCGCACGCCGGTCGGCCTCCTCGACCAGCCGTACGGCCTCCGCCTGCGCCTCGTCCACCCGGGTACGCGCCGACGCCAGCAGCTCCTCGCTCTGCTCGCGGGCCCGCTCGCGCTCCTGGTCGGCCTCCTGACGCGCCGCACCGAGCAGCTCCTCGGCCTCGCGACGGCGCCGGGCGGCCTCCTCCTGCGCGGCGGCCAGCGTCTCCGCGCCCTCGGCCGCCAGCCGCTCCGCCGCGGCCTGCGCCTCCGCCCGCACCCGGTCGGCGGTGTCCTGGGCCTCCGACTTCAGCCGCTCGGCCTCCGCCGCCGCCTCCGAACGCAGCCGTACGGCGATGTTCTCGCCCTCGGCCCGCGACGCGGACGCGTCCGCCGCCGCCTCCGTGCGCAGTCGCTCCGCCTCCGCCTCGGCCTGTCCCTGCAGCGTACGGATCCGCTCGGCGGCCTCCGTGCGCAGCCGCTCCGCCTCGTCGGCGGCTTCGCGGCGGATCCGCTCGGCCTCCGCACGGGCGTCGGTCAGCGCCTGCTCGGCGGCGGTGAGACGCTCCTCGGCCTCCGTGCGCAGCCGGTTCAGTTCCTCCGCGGCCTCGGCCCGCCGGGCCGTGAGCGCCCGCTCGGTCTCCTCGCGCAGCTCCAGCGCCGCCCGCTCGGCGTCCGCCTTGATGCCCTCGGAGTGCTCGACGGCCTCCGCGCGATGCCGCTCCGCCTCGGCGCGCGTGCGCTCCAGCGTCTCCTCGGCCTGCCGGCGCAGCGTCGTCGCGCGCTCGATGGCCTCGGTGCGCACCCGCTCGCTGTCCGCGGTGGCGGTCGTCCGCAGCTCGTCCGCGTCCGCCTTCGCCTTCGCCAGCAGCTCCTCGGCGGTCTTGGCCGCCTCCTCGATCTGCTGGACGGCCTCACGCCGGGCCTCGCCGCGGATCCGCTCGCCCTCGGAGACCGCGTCGGCCCGCAGCTGCTCGGCCTCGCCGCGCAGCCGGCGCGCCTCCTCCTGCAGCTCGACCGTCTTGGCCCGGTACTCCTTGGTGTCGTCCTTCGCCGCGCCCTTGAGCTCCTCGGCGATGTCGTGCGCCTGGGCCCGCAGCCGGTCCGCCTCGGCCTCCGCCTCGGAGCGGATCCGCTCGGCCTCCTCGGTCGCCGCCCTGGTGGTCTTCTTGGCGTCCTCCGACGCCTTGTCGAGGACCTCCTCGGCCGTGCGCGCCGCCTGGGCGAGCTGCGAGGCGGTCTCCTCGGCGGTGAGGGTGCGGGCGTTCTCCTCGGCCTCCGCGACGATCTTCTCGGCCGCCGCCCGGGCGTCCGCGACGAGCTGCTCGGCGTCCGCCTTGGTGGTCTCGGCCTCCTTGGTGGCCTCACTGACCAGCCGGGCGACCTGCTCCTTCGCCGTCCGCGTGCGCTGCTCGTTCGCCGACTCCGCGCTGGACAGGGCCTTGGCGGCGGCCTCCTTCGCCTCGGCGACCAGCTTGTCGGCCTCGGCGCGCGCCTCGCGCAGCGCCTTCTCGGCCTCCGCCATGCGCTGCTCGGCGGTCCGGCTCAGCTCGGTGGCCTGGCGCCGCGCGGCGTCGGACTCCGTCGCGGTGGAACTGCGGAGCTGCTCGGCGTGCTGGGTGGCCTCCTGGGCCTGCGTGGACGCGGCGTTCAGCAGGCGCTCGGCGTCCGTGCGGGCCCGGCGCAGCAGCTGCTCGGCCTCCGCGCGGGCCGTCTCGGCGTCGGTGGTGAGCCGCTGGCGGGCCTCGGCGGCGATCCGCTCGGCCTCCGCGCGGGCCGCGGCCAGCGCCTGGTCGGCCTCGGCACGCGACTCCTCCAGGAGCCGGCGGGCCTGCTGCTCGGTGCGGGCCCGCAGCTGCTCGGCCCAGGCCACGTTCTCGTTGACATGGGACTCGACGGTCTGCCGGCGCTCCGCCAGCTCCTGGTCGAGCTGCTGGCGGCGGGTGACGGCCTCCTGGTGCAACTCCGCCTGGAGCCGGGCGGCCTGTTCGGCGTGCTCCTGGAGGATGCGCTGCGTCTGCGCGCGGGCCTGGCTCAGCTCCCGCTCGGCGTCCGCGCGCAGCTGGTCGGCCTGGATCTGGGCGTTGCGGAGCAGCTGTTCGGCCTGATAGCCGAGGTCGGCTCCGTCGTAGGCAGGACGGGACGCCAGAGTGCGGCGCGCCTCGTGCAGCTTGGCGCGCAGCACCTCGACCTGATAGCCGAGGTCCTCGGCGTGCTGGACGGCCTTCTCCCGCTCGGTCTTCAGCCGTTCCATCTCGGCCTCGAACCGAGAGAGGTGGTCGACGTCAGCCGCCGGCTCTCGCTCCTGGCGTTCGTAGCCCCGCACTGCGCGGTCCCATCCGTCCCCTGGTCGCAAGTCTTTCCGAACGAGCACCGTCCGTCCGCCGAACGGGGCCCCCGGGGAATGGTGTCAGATCAACGGCGGAGCACGGGCTGCTGCCCCGACGCTCGCCCCCCGAAACCTGGACCCCGGCCCTCGGTCCTGTCGCAGACAGAACCCCGGGGCCGACCCAACGGCAGGCCCCGGGCCGCCCCGATGTGGCGGCGGCCGCCCCCAACCCTACCGGCCCAGATATACGGAGGTCAGTGCTCAGGTGACTCAACAGCCGCCGAAGTGACCAGTTCTGTCAGCACGCCATGACAATCCTTGGGGTGCAGGAAGGTGATCCGGGAGTCCATCGAGCCGCGCCGGGGCTCGTCGTAGAGGACGCGTACGCCCTTCTCCCTGATGTCCGCCGCGTCGGCGTCGACGTCCGCCGTGCCGAAGGCGATGTGGTGCACCCCCTCGCCGTTCTTGGCCAGCCACTTGCCGACCGCGGAGTCCTCGCGGGTGGGTTCCAGCAGCTGGAGGTAGGAGGCGCCGCCGTCGGACGTCTCGTTGATCTTGAGCATGGCCTCTCGCACGCCCTGCTCCTCGTTGACCTCGGAGTGGAAGACCTCGAAGCCGTACGTCGCACGGTAGAACTCGACGGTCCTGTCCAGGTCGAAACAGGCGATCCCGATGTGGTCGATTCGCGTCAGCATGGAGTCAGTGCAGCGCTCCTCGGGTGGTTACGCAACGTGCGCGCGATCACACTCGCCGCCGGATGACGGGTGGCGTACCGCTCAGTACATTCAAGTACACCCTCATCTGTGGGGAGTCCCCCCAGACCTCCCACTCGTTCACTCCTCAGCTGTGCAAGCTGGAAGGGGATCGCACCTCATGTCTGGAACGAACAGCACGACCTCCGTGATCGTCGCGGGTGCCCGCACCCCGATGGGACGGTTGCTCGGCTCGCTGAAGTCCTTCTCCGGAGCCGACCTCGGAGGATTCGCGATCAAGGCCGCCCTCGACCGTGCGGGTATCGGCGGCGACCAGGTGCAGTACGTCATCATGGGCCAGGTCCTGCAGGCCGGGGCGGGGCAGATCCCGGCACGGCAGGCCGCGGTCAAGGCCGGCATCCCGATGAGCGTGCCCGCGCTCACCATCAACAAGGTGTGTCTGTCGGGCCTCGACGCCATCGCGCTCGCCGACCAGCTCATTCGCGCCGGCGAATTCGACGTGGTGGTCGCCGGCGGCCAGGAGTCCATGACGAACGCCCCGCACCTGCTCCCGAAGTCCCGCGAGGGCTACAAGTACGGTGCGATCCAGATGCTCGACGCCATGGCGTACGACGGGCTGACGGACGCCTTCGAGAACATCGCCATGGGCGAGTCGACGGAGAAGCACAACACCCGTCTCGGCATCGACCGTCCCGAGCAGGACGAGATCGCGGCGCTGTCCCACCAGCGGGCCGCCGCCGCCCAGAAGAACGGCATCTTCGAGGCGGAGATCACGCCGGTCGAGATCCCGCAGCGCAAGGGCGAGCCCGTCGTCTTCAGCCAGGACGAGGGCATCCGCGGCGAGACCACCGCCGACTCGCTCGGCAAGCTGCGCCCCGCATTCACCAAGGACGGCACGATCACGGCCGGTACCTCCTCGCAGATCTCGGACGGCGCGGCGGCCGTGGTCGTGATGAGCAAGGCCAAGGCGCAGGAGCTGGGCCTGGAGTGGATCGCCGAGATCGGCGCGCACGGCAACGTGGCCGGGCCGGACAACTCGTTGCAGTCGCAGCCGTCCAACGCCATCCGGCACGCGCTGAAGAAGGAGGGCCTGGACGTCGCGGATCTTGATCTGATCGAGATCAACGAGGCGTTCGCCGCGGTGGCCGTGCAGTCGATGAAGGACCTCGGCGTCTCCTCGGAGAAGGTGAACGTCAACGGCGGTGCCATCGCGCTGGGTCACCCGATCGGAATGTCCGGCGCCCGGCTCGTCCTGCACCTCGCGCTGGAGCTCAGGCGGCGCGGCGGTGGCGTGGGCGCGGCCGCGCTGTGCGGCGGCGGCGGGCAGGGTGACGCGCTGATCGTGCGGGTGCCCAGGGCCTGACGGCTCCGCGGGGTTCCTCCGCGGTTCCTCCACTACCGACCGACTCGACTGAACGGAGCTGTGATGCAGGACGTCTCCTCACTGGTGGCCCAGGCCAGGGAAGGACGGCCGCGGGCCGTGGCCCGGCTGATCTCCCTGGTGGAGGGGGCGTCCGAGCAGCTCCGTGAGGTCATGGCGGCGCTGGCCCCGCTCGCCGGGAACGCGTACGTGGTGGGGCTGACCGGGTCGCCGGGTGTCGGCAAGTCGACCTCCACGTCGGCGCTGGTGACCGCCTACCGGCGGCTCGGTCGGCGGGTCGGGGTGCTCGCCGTCGACCCGTCGTCGCCGTTCTCCGGGGGCGCGCTGCTCGGGGACCGGGTACGGATGTCCGAGCACGCGTCGGATCCCGGGGTCTACATCCGCTCGATGGCCACCCGCGGGCACCTGGGCGGCCTCGCCTGGGCGGCCCCCCAGGCGATCCGCGTCCTGGACGCGGCGGGCTGCGACGTCATCCTCGTCGAGACCGTCGGTGTCGGGCAGTCCGAGGTGGAGATCGCCTCGCAGGCCGACACCTCGGTGGTGCTGCTCGCCCCCGGGATGGGCGACGGGATCCAGGCGGCGAAGGCCGGGATCCTGGAGATCGGTGACGTCTACGTCGTGAACAAGGCCGACCGGGACGGCGCCGACGCCACGGCCCGCGAGCTGAACCACATGCTCGGACTCGGGGAGTCCCGCGGGCCGGGGGACTGGCGGCCGCCGATCGTCAAGACGGTGGCGGCGCGGGGGGAGGGGATCGACGAGGTCGTCGAGGCCCTGGAGAAGCACCGCGCGTGGATGGAGGAGCGGGGGGTGCTGGGCGAGCGGCGGCTGTCGCGGGCCGCTCGCGAGGTCGAGACGATCGCGGTCACGGCGCTGCGGGAGCGGATCGGTGACCTGCACGGGGACCGGCGGCTGAGCGCGCTGGCGGAGCGGATCGTGGCGGGGGAGCTGGATCCCTACCGGGCGGCGGACGAGTTGGTGGCGGGGCTGACGTCCGGCTGAGACCGGGCGCGCCTCCACCCCCCCCGTGGCGGCGGGTCGGGACCTCCTGCGGGAGGGCGGATGCGGGTCGTGCCGAACGCGGCGCGGGCAGCCGCGCGCGAGGGCAGGCGCGGGCGCACCCCGTAGGCGCGGGGTCCGCCGTCCCTCATCGATCTCGGCCACGGCGCCAGGCGCCAGGCGCCAGGCGCCTGATGCCGGTTGCCTGATGCCTGATGCCTGGTGGACAACGTGAGTTGCCCGGGCGGTGCCCCGGGGTCAGTCGTCGTCCGACGTGGCGGCCGGGCTCACCCGCGCCGTGCGCGGGTCCACGCGCCAGTCGTGCTCGACGCCGTCCGGGGACCGGGTCTCCGCGTCCCAGAAACCGCTCCCGCCGTCCTCGTCCTCGAGGTCGAGGGAGGTCACCGTCCCCTTCGCGGCGGCGGCGCGGGCCGCCTCGGCCGCGGAGGTGGAGGTGCCCTTCAGGGCGGCCCGGATCTCGGCGGTGTCGTCCTCGTCGCCGGCGTGCGAGCCGAGAACCCCGCCGGTGACGGGGTCGATCCCGACGCTGCGCCAATTGCCGCCCCGGGTCAGGACGTCGACCTCCCAGACCGCCTTCCCGGCGTCGTCGTCGAGGTCCACGGAGACCGCGGTACCCGGCGTGTGACCCAGCGCGGCGTCGACGGCCCCGGCCGCGCTCACCTCGGCCTTCTCGGCCCGCGCGGCCTCGGACTTCTCCTCCGCGGCGTCGTCGTCGCGGGAGTCGTCCCGGGCGTCGTCCGCACCCCGCGCGCTCGGCTGCCGCGCCGGCCCGTCGTCGTCACCCGCGACCGCGAGAGCCGTCGCGGAGCCGCCTCCGATCAGGGCCGCGGCGGTGACGGCGGCGATGACGATGTTGCGCTTCATGAGATGTCCTCCCGGTTTCAACGGCGATGCCGTGTTGCGACGGGAACCAACCTGCCCGACGGCCGCTGAAGCCGTCCTGAAGGCGCCTGAAGGGCTCTTCAGCTTCGGTTTGGGACGCTGGTCGTATGCGCCTGTTGATCGTGGAGGACGAGAAGCGGCTGGCTCTGTCGCTCGCCGGGGGACTGACCGCGGAGGGCTTCGCCGTGGACGTCGTCCACGACGGGCCGACGGGACTCCACCGGGCGGGTGAGGGGACGTACGACCTGGTGATCCTCGACATCATGCTGCCCGGCATGAACGGGTACCGGGTCTGCGCCGCCCTCCGCGCCGCCGGCCACGACGTGCCGATCCTGATGCTCACCGCCAAGGACGGCGAGTACGACGAGGCGGAGGGGCTCGACACCGGCGCCGACGACTACCTGACCAAACCGTTCTCGTACGTGGTGCTGGTGGCGCGCGTGAAGGCGCTGCTGCGCCGGCGCGGCACGGCCGGGGCCTCGCCCGTGCGGGTCGTCGGCGACCTGAAGGTCGACACGGCGGCCCGGCGCGTCTTCCTCGGCGAGGACGAAGTCGCCCTCACCACCAAGGAGTTCGCGGTCCTGGAACAGCTCGTCGTACGGGCCGGGGAGGTCGTGTCCAAGGCCGGCATCATGGAGCACGTCTGGGACTTCGCGTACGACGGTGACCCGAACATCGTCGAGGTGTACGTGAGCACGCTGCGCCGCAAGCTGGGGCCCGACCTCATCCGAACCGTGCGCGGCGCCGGGTACCGGCTGGACGCGCGATGAGGCGCCTGTTCGGCTCGGTACGGGCCAAGGCCACCCTCGGCGCGACCCTCGTCGTGGCGATCGCGCTGGTCGCCGCCGGGACCGCCGTACTGCTGTCGCTGCGGTCCAACCTGATCGTGCAGGCCGGCACCCAGGCGGAGCGGGCCGCGCGGGAGGTGGCCGCCGACCTGTCCGCCGGCACCCCCTACGACGAGTTGTCGCTGGACGACGACCAGCCGGTACAGGTGGTGGACGAGTCCGGACGGCTCGTCGCGGCGAGCGAGCACCTGGAGCGGATCAGCGGCACGGGAGTCGGCGCGGTGCGGCCCGAGCCCCCGGCGGCCGGCGAGGACGACGACCACGGGGGCGGCCGCCACGGCGACGACCCGCTCGAACCCGGCGAGATCGGCGACGAGGTGAGCCACAGCGACGGGTCCGCCACGATCGACGGGGACACGGCGGACTACCGCTTCGCGGCCGTGGAGGTGAGCGTCCGGGACAAGGGCGATCTCACCGTGTACGCCGGCCGGCCGCTGTCCACCGAGCAGAGCGCCGTGGGCACCGCGCTGACCGTGATGCTCATCGGCTTCCCGCTGCTGCTGGGCGTGGTGGCCGGGGTGACCTGGCTGGTCACCCGCCGGGCGCTGCGGCCCGTGGAGGGCATCCGCAGGGAGATGGCCGCCATCACGGCCTCCGAGGACCTGGCACGGCGGGTGCCCGTGCCCGCCACACACGACGAGGTGGCCCGGCTCGCCCGGACGACCAACGAGACACTGGCCGCCCTGGAGACCTCCGTGGAGCGGCAGCGCCGGTTCGTCGCCGACGCCTCGCACGAGCTGCGCAGCCCGATCGCCTCGCTGCGCACCCAGCTGGAGGTGGGCGCGGCCCACCCCGGACTGCTGGATGTCGAAGGAGCCGTCGAGGACACCGTACGGCTGCAGCGGCTGGCGGCCGATCTGCTGCTGCTGGCGCGGCTCGACGCGGGGGAGGGGCCGGGGCGGGCCCGGTTCGACCTCGGGGCGCTGGTCCGGGAGGAGACCGCCGAGCGGACCGGCGTCACCGCGGACGCCGAGGCGGTCGAGGTGACCGGCTCCCGGGGGCAGCTGGCGCGGGTGCTGGCCAACCTGCTGGACAACGCGCGACGCCATGCGCGCGACCGGGTCGCCGTCACCCTGCGCCGGGAGGGCGGCTGGGCCGTGCTCGGGGTCGAGGACGACGGGGCGGGCGTGCCGGAGGAGGAGCGGGAGCGGATCTTCGAGCGGTTCGTCCGGCTCGACGACGCCCGCAGCCGGGACGACGGCGGGGCCGGTCTCGGCCTCGCCATCGCCCGCGACGTCGCGCTGCGGCACGGCGGCACGCTCACCGTCCGCGCGGCGCCCGGAGGTGGGGCGCTCTTCGAACTCAGGCTGCCCGTGGGCCGGTCGGCACGGGGCGCCGGGACCGGGTGACGGTCAGGGACGGCCCCGCTGGCCCCGCAGCTGCTCCGCGATCGGGGTCAGCGACTTGTGGAGGCTGTGCAGGGCCTCCGGGGAGAGCAGGTCGATGAAGTGCCTGCGCACGGACGCCACATGGTGCGGGGCGACCTTCCGCATCGTCTCCAGGCCGTGGTCGGTGAGGACCGCGTACAGTCCTCTTCGGTCGGATTCGCAGTTCTCACGACGAACCAGGTTCGCGTTCTCCATGCGGGTGATCTGGTGAGAGAGGCGACTCTTGGACTGGAGGGTGGCGGACGCGAGGTCGCTCATCCGCATCCGTACGTCCTCCGACTCGGAGAGATTCACCAGGATCTCGTAGTCGTTCATCGTCAGTCCGAACGGCTGGAGGTCCTTTTCGAGCTGGTATGTCAACAGCATGTTGACCTCCAGGTGGGTGCGCCAGGCGCACTGCTCCGCATCGGTCAGCCAGCGCGTGGCCGTCTCGGTCTCCATAAATGAAGTCTACCTAAAAGGTTGAAAGGCGAACTAGTGAGGGCGGTGTGACTACGCGCACGCGTTCGACGTCACACTCCGCAGACTACCGCTCACAGCCCGAAGCGACGCTGGAGGTCCCCCAGCTGTCCGGGAAGACGCGGTGCGCCGGCTTGCCCTCCGTGCTGGCCCGGCACCCCGCCGCCGCCCGGTACCCCGGCCTGCTGCGGAACCGCTCCGGTGGCCTGCTCCGCCATCAGGGCCTCGGACGACTGGAGCAGGACCGTACCCGCCCCGACGAACTCGAACTGGTGCTCTTCCCCGGAAGCCCCGCCGATGCCCGTCATCGCACGTAGACCGCCCATGACACCTGTCAGGTAACCGTGGTCGTAGTGGTGGCAGGGGGAGGGGCAGTCGGCCCATCCGACGAGGGCCTGCGGGTCCACCCGGATCGGCGGTTCCATGAACACCACGGGGCCGTTCGAGGCGGCCACGAACTTGCCCGTTCCGATCAGCGTCAGGAAGCCCGGGACGATGGACTGCTTCAGCGCGAGAGTTGGCTGAAAAGCGAGGAGGTTGCCCGAGCGAATGGTCAGGTTGCCCTCGTCCAAGTCGTACGAATTCACGTCGAAGGCCCGGTCGGCGAGCAGCATCTTGCCCGAACCCTCGGCCACCACCCAGTCGCTCGCGTGCAGTGGCGAATGGAACGACGTACGCACCAGACGGTCCAGCCGGCCGTGCCCGATGCCGTTGAATTCCATCGATCCGTAGTACGCGATCATCTTGCCCTTCTGCAGGAACCACTGGCTCCCCTTGAGCTCCACGCAGAAGGTGTACTTGTTCACGTTGTCGTCGACCGGCAGGGTCGCCGGATCGAAGACCACCGGGCCCGAGGCTCCGTACGCGCTCACAGCTTCTCCTCCGAGGCCTGGACGTACACCGCACCACTGCCGCTCAGCTCCAGCTGGAACGCCTCGCCCGAGCCGCGGCCCACCATGTCGCGCCAGCCGAGCGCCGTGGACAGCTTGTTGCGCACGTCGCCGTGGTGCGCCACGTACGCCTGGGGGTCGACGTGGACCGGGCGCTGCGGGGTGATCGGGACCTGGATCACGCCCCCGTGCGCCATGACCGCGACCGAGCCGTGGCCCTTCAGGGTCGTGGTGAACAGGCCCTGGCCCGTCACCTGGCCGCGCACCATGCCCATGACCCCGCCCTGCGAGCCCATGAACATCGTGCCCTGCTCCAGCGTCCCGTCGAAGGCGAGCAACCGGTCCGCCTCCACGAACAGGGTGTCACCCGTGAGGGTGATGACCTCGATGTGATGGCCGCCGTGCCCGAAGAGCACCGTGCCGGAGCCCTCGACGGTCATCAGGGGGGTGGCCTCGTTCGCCAGGCGGCGGCCGATCATCGACATCACACCGCCCTGGCCGCCCTGCATGTTCGGGGTGAAGGAGACCTCCCCCTTGTACGCGAGCATCGCGCCGCGCTGACTGAACAGCCGCCGGCCGGGGAGGACGGTCGCCTCGATCATCTTCGAGTTGATCTCACGGAAGGGCATCTCAGACATCCCCCGCGATCGTGTTGCGCTCACTGGGCTGTACGTAGACCAGGCCGTCGCCCTCGAAGCGGATCTGGAAGGCCTCGCCGCCGCCCTCGCCCATGAACGTGCGGAACGTCACACCGGACTGGAAGGACTGCCGCACATCGCCCTGGTGCGCGATGTACGCGCCCGGGTCGACGGTGAGCGGGTACTGGGAGCTGACCCGCAGCACCACCGCCGGGCCGTCGGACATGATCGCCGCCTGGCCGTGGCCCTCGACCGTCGTCGTGAACAGGCCGTTGCCCTGCGAGGCGCCGCGGACACCGGTGAAGGACGTGCCCGTCCGCAGTCCGGCGTCCGTCGCGAGCAGGTTGCTCGACTCGACGTACAGCTTGTCCCCCTGGAGGTTCACGAGGTTGATCTCGGAAGCCCGGTCGGCGAACCAGCAGGTCCCCTGACCCTTCACCTCCATCATGATCATCTGTTCGCCGGTGAGGCGGCGGGTCACCATTCCCCGGATCCCCTCGCCGCCGCCACTCAGCTTCTTGAAGGCCATCTGCCCGTCGTACGCGACCATCGAGCCGTTCTTCGCCTTAACGGCGTCGCCGGTCATGTCTACGGCCAGCACCTTGCTGCCTTGGAGTCGGAACATCGCCACGGTGCGAAGGTAGCCGCCCGGCGGGGCCGCCGACAGGGCCCACGGGTGGAGAACGTCCCTGATCGCACCCCTAAGGGGCGGCCGTCACCCACGGACCGGGGCGGCCGTCACCCCAGGACCGGGGCATCCGGGCCCGGATGCCACAATGAACCGACGCTTGTGCGTGCGTTCACAAAGCGCTCCTGCCCGCCGACGCGAATCTCCCCCGAAGGTGACCCGTGGACCTGAAGACCGCCACCGCCCTCCGCCGTCTCCGCCTGGTCTCGGCCCCCGAGGCCGTGTCCTTCCTGCTGCTGCTCGTCTGCTCGGTGCTCAAGCGCACGACGGACTTCAACGCGGTGCCCGTCATGGGCGCGGTCCACGGTGTCCTCTTCATCCTGTACGTGATCTTCTGGGCCGACGCCTGGAACCGGACCAAGTGGCCGCTGGGGACCGCCGCGCTCTACTTCGTGCTCTCCGTCCTGCCCACCGGCGGGTTCTTCGCCGAGCGCAAGCTGCGGCGCGAGGCCGAGGACGCGGTCATCGCGTCCCGTGCGCGCCGCGAGGGAGTCGTGAAGGCGTCATGATCGTCGCCTTCTCCGTGACGCCGCTGGGCGTCGGCGAGGACGTGGGCGAGTACGTCGCCGACGCGGTCCGCGTGGTCCGCGAGTCGGGCCTGCCGCACCGCACCGACGCCATGTTCACCTCCGTCGAGGGGGAGTGGGACGAGGTCATGGACGTCGTCAGGCGCGCGGTGGCCGCGGTCGAGCGCCGGGCGCCCCGGGTGTCCCTCGTCCTGAAGGCCGACATCCGCCCGTCGGTGACGGACGGGCTGACGTCCAAGGTCGAGACGATCGAACGCCACCTGTCCGCGTAGTCCGCGCGACTCGGGGCCCCGGGCGGGCCCGGTTGCCCTCGTGCGCCGGGCACCCGGTGCAAGGACTCCCTGCGCGGCGCCCGGCAGGTCCTCGCCGACCGGCGGGTACGGGTGCTGCTCCTGCTGTGCCGGGTGCCGCCCCTGCGCTCGTCTGCCTCTCCCCGCTGCCCTGCCTCGGCTATGCCCTGCACCCCGGCCTCGCCCGGCCCCTGGTCCTGCCGCTGGTGATGACCGTCCAGGGCGTCGGGATGGCGCTGGCGGGCGTCGCCGCCAAGTTCGCCGGGACGGCCGCCACGGTCGACGGCGCCGGGGCGCTGGGCATCCTGCGCTGCGCCCTGCTGGCCGCCGAGGCCCGGCGCACGGAGGGCAGAGAGGCTCTCGGGGGCGGCGAGGACGCGGGTGACGTGGGGCCGGGGACCGAAAGGCGAGACGGGGCTGACCACGATATGACCGGCCGGTAGGGTCTTTGCCGTGCCGAAGCCCCTCGCTCTCGCCTTCGATCCCATCGCCCGCGCCGACGAACTGTGGAAGCGGCGCTGGGGTGCCGTGCCGTCCATGGCGGCGATCACCTCGATCATGCGGGCACACCAGATCCTGCTCGCCGAGGTCGACGCGGTCGTCAAGCCGTACGGGCTGACCTTCGCGCGGTACGAGGCGCTGGTGCTGCTCACCTTCTCCAAGGAGGGCGAGCTGCCCATGTCGAAGATCGGCGAGCGGCTGATGGTGCACCCGACGTCCGTCACGAACACCGTGGACCGGCTGGTCAGGTCGGGCCTGGTGGCCAAGCGCCCCAACCCGAACGACGGGCGCGGCACCCTCGCGTCCATCACGGACAAGGGCCGTGAGGTGGTCGACGCCGCCACCCGCGACCTGATGGCGATGGACTTCGGCCTCGGGGTGTACGACGCCGAGGAGTGCGCGGAGATCTTCGCGATGCTCCGCCCGCTGCGCCTCGCGGCGCAGGACTTCGACGAGGAGTAGGGGCCGCCGTCCGGCCGCGGGGGCGCGCGAAGACCGTACGAAACCGGCGGTTACGCTCGTAGGCATGAAAAAGAGCGTGCTGACCCGCTACCGCGTCATGGCCTACGTCACCGGTGTGCTGCTGGTCCTGCTGACCCTCGGCGTGATCGCCAAGTACCTGCTGCACATCGACGGCGCCGAGGACTTCACCAAGGTGGTCGGTATCGCGCACGGCTGGCTCTACGTCCTCTATCTCGTCTTCGCCTTCGACCTGGGCTCCAAGGCGAAGTGGCCGGTCGGCAAGCAGCTGTGGGTGCTCGTCGCGGGCACGATCCCGACGGCCGCGTTCTTCGTGGAGCGCAAGGTCAGCCGGGAGCTCGAGCCCCTGGTCGCGGACGACTCGCCCGCCGTCGCCAAGGCCTGACCGCGGTTCCGGGACCGGGGCCCGGCCGGACAGCGCGCCACCGCCGTACGGGCGTGTACGGCGGTGAGCCATCGACATTTACTAGGACGTCCTAGTAAATTCGAAGGTATGGACGCTGACGCCATCGAGGAGGGCCGCCGACGCTGGCAGGCCCGGTACGACGCTTCGCGCAAGCGCGAGGCCGATTTCACCACGCTCTCCGGCGATCCCGTGGAGCCGGTGTACGGGCCGCGGCCCGGCGACATCTACGCGGGCTTCGACCGGATCGGCTGGCCCGGGGAGTACCCGTTCACCCGCGGGCTCCACGCGACCGGCTACCGGGGGCGGACGTGGACCATCCGGCAGTTCGCCGGGTTCGGGAACGCCGAGCAGACGAACGAGCGGTACAAGAAGATCCTGGCCAACGGCGGCGGTGGACTGTCCGTCGCCTTCGACATGCCGACACTGATGGGGCGCGACTCCGACGACACGCGCTCGCTGGGCGAGGTCGGGCACTGCGGCGTGGCCATCGACTCGGCGGCCGACATGGAGGTCCTGTTCCAGGACATCCCGCTCGGTGACGTCACGACGTCGATGACGATCAGCGGGCCGGCCGTCCCGGTCTTCTGCATGTACCTGGTCGCCGCCGAGCGCCAGGGCGTGGATCCGTCCGTGCTGAACGGCACCCTCCAGACGGACATCTTCAAGGAGTACATCGCGCAGAAGGAGTGGCTCTTCCAGCCCGAACCGCACCTGCGGCTCATCGGCGACCTGATGGAGCACTGCGCGGCGAGGATCCCCGCGTACAAGCCGCTGTCCGTCTCCGGTTACCACATCCGGGAGGCCGGTTCCACGGCCGCGCAGGAGCTGGCGTACACGCTCGCGGACGGATTCGGTTACGTCGAGCTCGGGCTGAGCCGCGGGCTGGACGTGGACGTGTTCGCGCCCGGCCTGTCCTTCTTCTTCGACGCGCACGTCGACTTCTTCGAGGAGATCGCCAAGTTCCGCGCGGCGCGGCGCATCTGGGCCCGCTGGATGCGGGACGTGTACGGCGCCGCGTCCGAGAAGGCGCAGTGGCTGCGCTTCCACACGCAGACGGCCGGTGTCTCGCTGACCGCGCAGCAGCCGTACAACAACGTGGTGCGCACCGCCGTGGAGGCGCTGGCCGCGGTCCTCGGCGGCACCAACTCGCTGCACACCAACGCGCTGGACGAGACCCTCGCCCTGCCCTCGGAGCAGGCGGCGGAGATCGCGCTGCGCACGCAGCAGGTGCTGATGGAGGAGACCGGCGTCGCCAACGTCGCCGACCCGCTGGGCGGTTCCTGGTACGTCGAGCAGCTCACCGACCGGATCGAGGCCGAGGCCGAGAAGATCTTCGAGCAGATCAGGGAGCGGGGCCTGCGGGCGCACCCCGACGGGCGGCACCCGATCGGCCCGATCACCTCGGGCATCCTGCGGGGCATCGAGGACGGATGGTTTACCGGCGAGATCGCCGAGTCCGCCTTCCAGTACCAGCAGTCCCTGGAGAAGGGGGACAAGCGGGTGGTGGGCGTCAACGTGCACCACGGTTCCGTGACCGGCGACCTGGAGATCCTGCGGGTCAGCCACGAGGTCGAACGGGAGCAGGTGCGGGCGCTGGCCGCCCGCAAGGACGCACGCGACGACGCGGCCGTCCGGGGGGCGCTGGACGCGATGCTCGCGGCGGCGCGGAGCGGGTCGAACATGATCGGGCCCATGCTGGACGCGGTCCGGGCCGAGGCGACGCTCGGGGAGATCTGCGGGGTGCTCCGTGAGGAGTGGGGGGTGTACACGGAACCGGCGGGGTTCTGAGCCGCCCTCCCGTGTGCGGCGGGGCCGGGTCCCGGGGGTGCCGCCCCCGGGACCCGGCCCCGCCGACGTGCTCGTCCTCGGGCGTCCGAAGGGCCGGCGTACCTCCGGTTCAGTCCGGGGCCGCCGCGCCCGTCAGGCCGAGGAGGAGTACGCGGGTGAAGCTGCGGACCCACTCCTCGTCCGCGGGCTCCGCGCTGACCAGGGTGCGGTGCACCACCGCTCCCGCGACCACGTCGAAGATCAGGTCCGCCGTGCGGGCGGCCGACTCCGGGTCCTCCTCGGGGGGCAGTTCGCCGCGTTCCTGGGCACGGGAGCGGCCCTCCACGACGAGGCGCTTCTGGCGGTCGACGATCGACGTGCGGATGCGCTCGCGCAGCGGTTCGTCGCGGGTGGACTCCGCGACGACGGCCATCAGGGCCGTCTTCGTCTCGGGGCGGCCGAGGATCGCCGCGAACTGAAGGACGACGCCCTCGATGTCGGCGGCGAGGCTGCCGCGGTCGGGAAGTTCCAGTTCGTCGAAGAGGACGGCCACGGCGTCGACGACGAGTTCGTTCTTGCCCGCCCAGCGGCGGTAGAGCGTCGTCTTGGCCACCCCGGCACGGGTCGCGACGTCCCCCAACGTGAGTTTGGACCAGCCCAGTTCGACCAGGACCGCGCGGGTCGCGTCCAGGATCGCGGCGTCCGCGGTGGCGCTGCGGGGGCGCCCCGTGCGGGAGGCCGGAGTGCGACGGTGCATGTCAGCGACCATATCCGGGCATGCAGGGGACGATATCCGGCTGTTGTGTGAAGTCGTGAGGGAGATCACCGGGGCGGGGCGGACAGCGGTGCCTCCGGGGAGTTACGCTACGACCCGTAGCGAAAGCTGTGCGCGGCCGTGCCGCGCGAGCGACAACCACAGGCGCCAGGTGGGGACCCGGCGCCGAACAGTACGCAAACAGGCCGGGCTTTGACCATGCCGCGGGTCTGGCTTCGGGCACGCTTTTCACTCGTGCGCGCGGAAGGGGGAGGATGTACTCATGCAGCCACGGAACATGTCCATGAGCGGAGTCGTCGACCTCGCCGCGGTGAAGGCGGCCCAGGAGGCCAAGGCGAAGGCGGAGCAGGCGCGCGCCGAAGCGGCCAGGCAGGGCGGCGGCGGGGCCGTATCCCCCGCCAGCCTCGTCATCGACGTAGACGAGGCGGGTTTCGAGCGCGATGTCCTGCAGCGCTCCACCGAGGTACCGGTCGTCATCGACTTCTGGGCCGAGTGGTGCGAGCCGTGCAAGCAGCTGAGCCCGGTCCTGGAGCGGCTGGCTCTCGAGTACGCCGGCCGCTTCGTGCTGGCCAAGATCGACGTCGACGCCAACCAGATGCTGATGCAGCAGTTCGGGATCCAGGGGATCCCGGCCGTCTTCGCGGTGGTCGCCGGCCAGGCGCTCCCGCTCTTCCAGGGGGCCGCGAGCGAGACACAGATCCGCGGCACGCTGGACCAGCTCGTCCAGGTGGCGGAGGAGCGCTTCGGGCTCACCGGCCTGACCGTCGACGCGGAGGCCGGGCCGGCCGCCGCCCCGGCGGCGCCGCAGGTCCCGGCCGGCCCCTACGACGCGCTGCTCGAAGCCGCCGTACGGGCGCTTGACGCGGGTGATCTGGCCGGAGCCGTGCAGGCGTACAAGAACGTGCTGAGCGACGATCCGGCCAACAGCGAGGCCAAGCTGGGGCTCGCGCAGGCCGAGCTGCTCCAGCGGGTGCAGGACGCGGACCCGCAGCAGGTGCGCAGGGACGCGGCCGAGAAGCCGGGTGACGTGCCGGCGCAGATCGCCGCCGCGGACCTGGATCTGGTGGGCGGTCATGTGGAGGACGCGTTCGGGCGGTTGATCGAGGCCGTACGGCGTACGGCCGGCGACGACCGGGACGCGGCGCGGCTCCGGCTGCTCGAACTGTTCGAGGTCGTCGGTGCCGACGACCCCCGGGTGGCCACGGCGCGCAGGGCACTGGCGCGGGCCCTCTTCTGACCAGTCCCTAAACGCTCGGACGTGTGATGCCCGGGTGAAAAGTTCGCTCCCGAAGTGACCGTGCGGCCGCGTTTTACCAAAACTTGGTAATCGCGGCCGCTGTTACTTGGAGTAAGTCACGGGCGTTGATCTGTCGGATTCCGTCCGTGAATCAAGTACTTTGCCCACGCGCTCCGGGCCACCCTGCGTCGCCGTCCGAGACCGGCGGGTCGTTGTTCGGTTATCCGCCCGTTACTAGCGAGTAACGAACCCCCTTGTGCCGACGGCGAGAATGCACCACGATCGGCGACGCTCGGTCCATTTCCGTACCCCCGACAGCCAATCGGGCAACCGGGTTCTCTGGGTCCCCACCGAGTAGGGCCGGCAGCAGTGGTGCCGGTTCTTGGACAGGGGGGTCTCTGCTTCGGCGGAGCCTGTCCAGCAGGTTGTGCGTGATGTGCGTCAGGCGCGACCAGTGGTTGTCGCTCGGGGGTGATCGCCGGTGATTCGGGCGCGGTTCGCGCTGCCGAGATCGGGCGCTCTCCTTCCCGAGGACGTAGCACTTCTCCCATCCCTGCCCGGCTGAGCCGCCGTCATGGGGCAGTCAGGGCCAGGAGATGTACGTCCGAGAAGGAGGAAATATGGAGTCCCAGGTGCGTGGCGGAACCAGATGGAAGCGGTTCGCCGTCGTGATGGTGCCCAGTGTGGCCGCGACGGCGGCGATAGGTGTCGCCCTCGCGCAGGGCGCTCTCGCCGCGTCGTTCAGCGTCTCCGGTCAGTCGTTCAAGGTGACGGCGGACCGGCTCGACGGTACGGGCTTCTCGCAGTACGGAGCCATTGACTCGGGTTACACGCTGGACGGCAAGAAGACGGCTCACCCCGTCGCCGTCTCGGCGTTCAAGTCCGCGTCGATCACGAACATGTGCCAGTCCGTTGTCACCCCGGACGTGCCCATCTTCGGTTCCGTGAGCCTCATGCTGAAGGCCGGCGGTGGCGACACCGCGGTCCAGGCCGAGAACCTGTACATCGACGTCGAGGACCTGCAGGCCGACGCGACGTTCCGCAACATCGACATCGGTGTTGCCGCCAAGGACGCCAACAAGGGTCCGGGCATCGCCAAGGGCGACCAGGCGAACCCCTACGGTTTCGCGCAGCAGGCCGACTCGGCCACGCTGACCGGCGTGAAGCAGACGGCGTGGGCGACCACCGCCGGAACGTTCAAGCTCAGCGGCCTGAAGATGTCGCTGTCCAAGGGCGTCAAGGAGTGCTACTAGGCACTCCCTGGGGCGGACGGGGGAGCCGCCGGCTGCCCCGTCCGCCCCGTCCCTTCCGCAGTACGCGTACTTCTCACAGCAAAGCCGTTCCAGGGAGCTGTTTTCCATGAGCGCCGAGACTCCTGCCGCGCCCGGCCAGTCCACCCAGCAGAGGCTGCGATTCCGTGCCTGGCGGGGTGAGCGGCCGTTCTGGGCCGGCCTGTTCGTCCTGCTCAGCGGGCTGCCCATCGCCTACTTCCCGTACGCGAATCTGCAGATCGGCCATCTGACCCTGGCCATGGCCACCACAGCGGGCGCGGGGTCCCTGATCATCGGCGTGCTGCTCGTGGTGCTGGGGCTCAGCCTCTGGTTCCAGAAGCACGTGCGCACCTTCGCGGGTGTCGCGGCGATCCTCCTGGCCCTGGTGTCCATCCCGGTGTCGAACCTCGGCGGGTTCCTGATCGGTTTCCTGCTCGCCCTGATCGGCGGGGCGATGGCGGTCTCCTGGGCGCCCGGAGCGCGGGTCGGGAAGCCGGCCGAAGCGGCCCGCACGAGCGAGGCCCCCGACAGCGTGGCCACCGGGCCCGTGCCCGGACTGAGCAAGCCCGTCCAGCCGAACGAGCCGAACGATCTGTCAGGAACGAACCCGGTCAACGGGGCGAACGGGAGGCACAGTGCCGGCTGACGAGCTGACCCACGGGACGGCCGTGGACGAGTCCCCTGTGAGAACCGGGCCGCGCCACGCGGCGCCCAGGAAGCCGTTGCTCACCAGGCTCCACATGCCGGCCGGCAAGGCGATAGCCCTGGCGGCCATGCCGACGGCCGTCCTGATGGGAATGGGACTGACGCCGACGCTCGCGCAGGCCGAGGACCACCCGTCTTCCAAGAGCCTGACGGCGGACGAGTACCAGAAGTGCGTCGAGGCGCTGGACGGGTCCGAGAAGCCGTCGGCCAGCCCGTCGCCGTCCGCATCCGCTTCCGCCTCGGCGAGCGCCGACGCGACGGAGCCCGCTCCCTCGGCCACGGCGGCCCCGGACAAGACCTCTTCGCCGGATTCAGGTTCCGACGACAAGGCCGACTCCACGCCGACGCCGTCCCCGAGCAGGACGTCCCAGAGCGGCGGCGACGACACGCCGAAGCCGACTCCGGCACCGTCCGAGAGCAGCAGCAAGAACCCGCTGGACCCGCTGGGCATCGGCGACGCCATCAAGGACGTCCTCACGCCCGACGAGAAGCCGAGCGCCACCCCCACGCCGTCCGCCTCCGCCACGGCCGCCCCCGGCAAGGAGGCGTCCGACCCCGTCGAGGACACGGCCGACAAGGCCACCGGGACGGCCGAGGACACCGTGAAGGACACCACCGACACGGCGACGAAGACGGCCGAGGACACCACGGAGAAGGCGGCGGAGGCCACCGACGAGGCCACCGGCGAGGCCACCGCCTCCCCGAGCCCCTCCGCGAGCGAGAGCGCGGACGCCGAGGGCTGCCCGACGGCCACCGACGAGGAGGGCGGGGTCGAGAAGACCGTGTCCCTGCCCGACGACCCGTGGTACCTGAACGCCAGCTCGCTGCTGCTCAAGGGCGCCGACTACCAGGGCATCGTGAAGGTGCGCACCGCCAACGGCACCGTCAAGAAGGTCCTCAAGTACGTGATCTCCGACGGCACCGACATCGGCGACCTGCACCAGACGGTCGACGACAAGCAGACCGGCAGGACGTACCACGTCCAGGCGGCCAAGGGCTCGACGTCCACCATCCGCAACGGCAAGACCGTCATGTACACGGAGAGCATCTCCGGCAACCTGCTCGGTCTGATCCCGGTCACCTTCGACCCGGACAACCCGCCGCCGCTGAACATCCCGCTGATCTACTTCACCAAGGTGAAGGTCGTGCAGGCCGGTCAGTTCGGCGGAGACCTGACCGTGCCGGGGCTGCACCAGTACACCACCGGCTGACCGCCGCACCCGCCGGCCCGGAAGGCCGGCCCAGGACCCGCTCGGGAGCCGCACACAGGCCGCGACCCGGTTCCTCGCCGATGCGAGGGCCGGGTCGCGGTCTTCGCCGTGCGCACGGGCCCCCGAGCCCGCCCCGCGGCCTCGCACAGACGCCGAGGGCGCCCCCGTGACGGGGGCGCCCTCGGCGGCGTACGGGGACCGGATCAGCCGCGGCCGGTGCCGCCCAGGTGGTGCACCCGGACCATGTTCGTGGTGCCCGGGACGCCGGGGGGCGAACCCGCGGTCATCACGACGACGTCACCCTCGTCGAAGACGTTGAGCTTGCGCAGCTCGGAGTCGACGAGGTCGACCATCTCGTCGGTGCTGTTCACGAACGGCACGACGTGGGACTCGACGCCCCAGCTCAGCGTCAGCTGGTTGCGGGTGCCCTCGTCCGTGGTGAACGCCAGGATGGGCTGCGCGGCGCGGTAGCGGGAGAGCCGGCGGGCCGTGTCTCCGGACTCGGTGAAGGCCACCAGGCCCTTGCCGCCGAGGAAGTCGGCGATCTCGGCGGCGGCGCGCGCCACCGAACCGCCCTGCGTGCGCGGCTTCTTGCCGGGGACGAGCGGCTGGAGGCCCTTGGAGAGCAGCTCCTGCTCGGCCGCGATGACGATCTTCGACATCGTCTTCACGGTCTCGAGGGGATACGCGCCGACGCTGGACTCGGCCGACAGCATGACCGCGTCCGCGCCGTCCAGGATCGCGTTGGCGACGTCGGAGGCCTCGGCGCGCGTCGGGCGGGAGTTGGTGATCATCGACTCCATCATCTGGGTCGCGACGATCACCGGCTTGGCGTTGCGCCGGCACAGCTCCACCAGGCGCTTCTGCACCATCGGGACCTTCTCCAGCGGGTACTCGACGGCCAGGTCGCCGCGGGCGACCATGACACCGTCGAAGGCGGCCACGACGGCCTCCATGTTCTCCACCGCCTGCGGCTTCTCCACCTTGGCGATGACGGGGACCCGGCGGCCCTCCTCGTCCATGATCTTGTGGACGTCGTTCACGTCGTGGGCGTCCCGCACGAAGGAGAGCGCGACCAGGTCGCAGCCCATCCGCAGGGCGAAGCGCAGGTCGTCGATGTCCTTCTCGGACAGCGCGGGCACGTTCACCGCCGTGCCGGGCAGGTTGATGCCCTTGTGGTCGGAGATGACACCGCCCTCGATGACGACCGTCTTGACCCGGGCGCCGTCGACCTCGACCACCCGCAGCTCGACGTTGCCGTCGTTGATCAGGATCTGGTCGCCCTTGGAGACGTCGCCGGGCAGACCCTTGTAGGTCGTGCCGCAGAGCGTCTTGTCACCGGGGACGTCCTCGGTGGTGATGGTGAACTCGTCACCGCGCACCAGCTCGACGGGGCCCTCGGCGAAGGTCTCCAGGCGGATCTTCGGGCCCTGGAGGTCGGCGAGCACGCCGATGGCGCGGCCCGTCTCGGCGGCGGCGGCCCGGACCCGCTCGTAGCGGCCCTGGTGCTCGGAGTGCGAGCCGTGGCTGAAGTTGAAACGGGCAACGTTCATGCCGGCCTTGATCAGCGCGACGAGCTGCTCGTGGGAGTCGACCGCGGGGCCGAGGGTACAGACGATTTTCGAACGGCGCATAGGGCGATCCTATCGGTTTGTTTCGCTACGGAATATTCCGTCTGGCGGAAGATACAAAGGGGCGGGAGGCCGCTCAGGTGAGGCCCTCGGACCGGTCGGCGGACCCGTCCACGAGTGCGTACGTCTGCGTGGCGATCTCCAGTTCCTCGTCGGTCGGTACGACGGCCACCGCGACCCGCGCGTCCCCGGGGGAGATGAGCCGCGGCTCGTCGGACCGTACGGCGTTCAGCTCCCCGTCGACCGCCAGGCCCAGCCCCTCGAGGCCCGCGACCGCGGCCTCGCGCACCGGCGCCGCGTTCTCTCCGACGCCGGCCGTGAAGGCGACCGCGTCCACCCGGCCGAGCACCGCGTAGTAGGCACCGATGTACTTCTTCAGGCGGTGGATGTAGATGTCGAAGGCGAGCCGCGCCTGCTCGTCGCCCTCGTCGACCCGGCGGCGGATCTCCCGCATGTCGTTGTCGCCGCACAGGCCGACCAGACCGCTCTTCTTGTTGAGCAGAGTGTCGATCTCGTCCGTGGACATCCCGCCAACACGCACCAAATGGAAGATGACGGCCGGATCCAGGTCACCGGAGCGCGTACCCATGACGAGCCCCTCCAAGGGCGTCAGCCCCATGGAGGTGTCCACGCACCGGCCCTGCCGCACCGCGGACGCCGACGCCCCGTTGCCCAGGTGCAGCACGATGACGTTCACCTCGGACGGGTCCTTGCCGAGGAGCCGCGCCGTGGCGCGCGACACGAAGGCGTGCGAGGTGCCGTGGAAGCCGTACCGGCGGATGCGGTGCTCGTCGGCGGTCCGCACGTCGATCGCGTAGCGCGCCGCCTCCTCCGGCATCGTCGTGTGGAACGCGGTGTCGAAGACGGCGACCTGCGGCAGGTCCGGGCGCAGCGCCCGGGCGGTGAGGATGCCGGTCAGGTTCGCCGGGTTGTGCAGCGGGGCGACCGGGATCAGCCGCCGGATCTCCGCGAGCACGGAGTCGTCGATCAGGGTGGGGCGGGTGAAGAGCTTGCCGCCGTGCACCACGCGGTGGCCGATCGCCGCCAGCTCGGGGGAGTCCAGGCCGAGTCCGTCGCTCGCCAGCTCCTGCGCGACGGCCTTCAGGGCGGCCTCGTGGTCGGCCATCGGACCGGTCGTCTCCCGGGAGGTGCCGTCGCCGGTGAGCGGGGTGTGCTTCAGCCGGCCGGTGCGCTCGCCGATGCGCTCGACCAGGCCCATGGCGAGCCGGGTCCTGTCGCGCATGTCCAGCAGCTGGTACTTCAGCGACGAGGAACCGGAGTTGAGGACGAGGACACGGGTGGCGCTCACTGGGCGGTGGCCTTCTCGCTCGGGGTCTGGGACTGGATCGCGGTGATGGCGACGGTGTTCACGATGTCCTGGACGAGGGCGCCGCGGGACAGGTCGTTGACCGGCTTGCGCAGACCCTGCAGCACCGGGCCGACGGCGATCGCGCCGGCCGAACGCTGCACGGCCTTGTAGGTGTTGTTGCCGGTGTTGAGGTCCGGGAAGATCAGCACGGACGCCTGCCCGGCGACCTCCGACTCCGGCAGCTTGGTGGCCGCGACGGACGGCTCCACGGCCGCGTCGTACTGGATCGGGCCCTCCACGCTCAGATCGGGGCGGCGCGTGCGGACCAGTTCGGTGGCCTCGCGCACCTTGTCGACGTCCGCGCCCGAGCCGGAGGTGCCGGTCGAGTACGACAGCATCGCGATCCGGGGCTCGACGCCGAACTGCCGGGCGGTCGCGGCCGACTGGACGGCGATGTCGGCGAGCTGCTGCGCGTTCGGGTCGGGGTTCACCGCGCAGTCGCCGTAGACCAGGACCTTGTCGGCGAGGCACATGAAGAAGACGGAGGAGACGATCTTCGCGTCCGGCCTGGTCTTGATGATCTCGAAGGCCGGGCGGATGGTGGCCGCCGTGGAGTGCACGGACCCCGACACCATGCCGTCGGCCAGCCCCTCCTCGACCATCAGCGTGCCGAAGTAGTTGACGTCCGCGACGACGTCGTACGCCAGCTCCACGGTCACGCCCTTGTGGGCGCGCAGGCCGGCGTACTTCTCGGCGAAACGGTCCCGCAGCTCGGAGGTCTGCGGGTCGACGAGCTGCACGCCGCCGAGGTCGATACCGAGGTCGGCGGCCTTCTTGCGGATCTGGTCGACCGGGCCGAGCAGCGTCAGGTCGCACACGCCCCGCCGCAGCAGCACCTCGGCGGCGTGCAGGACGCGGGCCTCGGTGCCCTCGGGCAGTACGACGCGGCGCAGGTCGGAGCGGGCCTGCTCCAGGAGCTTGTGCTCGAACATCATCGGGGTGAGGCGGGTGCTGCTCGGCGCCGACACCCGCTTCAGCAGCTCGCTCGTGTCCACGTGCCGCTCGAAGAGGCCGAGCGCCGTCTCCGCCTTGCGCGGGGTCGCGGCGTTCAGCTTGCCCTCCAGGCCGAAGAGTTCGGTGGCGGTGGGAAAGCTGTTGCCGGGTACGGAGACCACCGGGGTGCCGGGGGCGAGGCGCGCGGCCAGCGTGAGGATCTCGTCGCTGGGCCGTTCGTTCAGGGTGAGCAGGACACCCGCGATCGGGGGCGTGCCGGCGCTGTGTGCGGCGAGCGAGCCCACCACCAGGTCGGCGCGGTCGCCGGGGGTCACCACCAGGCAGCCGGGCGTCAGCGCGTTCAGGAAGTTCGGCAGCATCGCGCCGCCGAAGACGAAGTCGAGCGCGTCGCGCGCCAGCCCCGACTCGTCGCCGAGCAGCACCTTGCCGCCGAGGGCCTGGGTGATCTGGGAGACCGTGGGGGCGGACAGCGCGGGCTCGTCCGGGAGCACGTAACAGGGCACGGGCAGCCGGTCGCCGAGACGCTCGTGAATCTTCGCGCGGTCGGCGGGGGCGACCCGGTTGGTGACCATCGCGAGGACGTCGCAGCCGAGCCCGTCGTAGGCCCGGTAGGCGTTGCGGGTCTCGGCGAGCACCGACTCGGCCGGCTGCCCGCGGCCGCCCACGACCGGTATCACGGAGGCGCCGAACTCGTTGGCCAGCCGGGCGTTGACCGCCAGCTCGTCGGGGAACTGGGTGTCCGCGAAGTCGGTGCCGAGGACGAGGACCACGTCGTAGTCGCGCGCGACCAGGTGGAAGCGGTCCACCAGCGTCGACACCAGTTCGTCGGTGCCCTGCTCGGCCTGGAGCGCGGACGCCTCGTAGTAGTCCATGCCGTACACCGTCGCCGGGTCCTGCGTGAGCCGGTAGCGGGCGCGCAGCAGCTCGAAGAGCCGGTCCGGACCGTCGTGGACGAGCGGACGGAACACCCCCACCCGGTCCACCTGGCGGGTCAGGAGTTCCATGACTCCCAGCTCGACGACCTGGCGGCCGTCGCCGCGGTCGATCCCGGTCACGTACACGCTGCGCGTCACGCGTGCTCTCCGTTTCATCACTGGGCCGGCTTGGTGCTTCTCGTGGCTCGGGAAAAAATACCCGCTATGGTGAGCAGAACCCTCTTGACAATACCTCCGCGGCTGGCTAGGGCGCCCGCCAGGCCGAACGTCCTGGTGAGGCGGGACAAGGGTTCCGCGGGGGTCGCGCGGCGGGGCGCGGGGGCGGTGCGTGCCCGGCGGACGGGAGCGGCGGCCGCCCGTGGAGCGTGAAACAATCGGTCTGGCTCACACGTACCAACAGCGAGCAGGAGACACAGCACGATGCGCATCGGAGTTCTCACCGCAGGCGGCGACTGCCCGGGGCTGAACGCAGTGATCCGGTCGGTCGTGCACCGAGCGGTCACCAATTTCGGGGACGAGGTCATCGGCTTCGAGGACGGCTACGCCGGCCTGCTCGACGGCCGCTACCGCACCCTCGACCTCAACGCGGTCAGCGGCATCCTCGCCCGCGGCGGCACCATCCTCGGCTCGTCCCGGCTCCAGCGCGACCGGCTCCGCGAGGCCTGCGAGAACGCGCAGGACATGGCCCGCGAGTTCGGCATCGACGTGCTCATCCCGATCGGCGGCGAGGGCACCCTGACCGCTGCCCGGATGCTGTCGGACGCGGGCCTGCCGGTCGTCGGCGTGCCGAAGACGATCGACAACGACATCTCCTCGACGGACCGCACCTTCGGCTTCGACACCGCGGTCGGCGTCGCCACCGAGGCGATGGACCGCCTCAAGACCACCGCCGAGTCGCACCAGCGCGTCATGGTCGTCGAGGTCATGGGCCGGCACGCCGGCTGGATCGCCCTGGAGTCCGGCATGGCCGCCGGTGCCCACGGCATCTGCCTGCCCGAGCGGCCCTTCGACCCGTCCGACCTCGTCGCGATGGTCGAGGAGCGCTTCGCGCGCGGCAAGAAGTTCGCCGTCATCTGCGTCGCCGAGGGCGCCCACCCCGCCGAGGGCACCATGGACTACGGGCACGGCGCGATCGACCAGTTCGGCCACGAGCGCTTCCAGGGCATCGGCACGGCTCTCGCGTACGAGCTGGAGCGCCGGCTCGGCAAGGAGGCCAAGCCGGTCATCCTCGGCCACATCCAGCGCGGCGGCACGCCGACCGCGTACGACCGGGTGCTGGCCACCCGCTTCGGCTGGCACGCGGTCGAGGCCGCGCACCGCGGCGACTTCGGCCGCATGACCGCGCTGCGCGGCACGGAGGTCGAGATGGTGCCGCTCGCGGAGGCGGTCGTCGAGCTGAAGACCGTCCCCAAGGACCGGATCGACGAGGCGGAGTCGGTCTTCTAGACCTTCGCGGAGGCCCGGGAAGCACGGTCGCGTGTTTCCCGTCCTCAGTAGGTGCTGCGCTGGACCGTCGACCAGAAGTGGTCGACGATCCGGTCCATGAAGTCCCGGCCGGCGTCGCTGGAGTCGCCCGCCGCCGAGCCGCCGGCCCAGCTCAGCGTGGCCGCCATCTGCCCCTGGTACTCCGTGTGCAGCTCCCGGAGGGCGTCCTCCAGCAGCCGCCGGTCCAGGGGCACCGTCTTGCCCACCGGGCGCACGTACGCCTGCCAGCGCGTCGTCACCGCGCCGCGCAGCAGCTCCCCGAGCTTCCCGTCGCGTCCGGTCACCGTGACGAAGTCGGGCAGCGAGAGGTCGAGCAGCTCGGCGAGCGCGGTGGACTGCCGCTCGTTGCCCCGCCACTCGTCGGTCTCCTCCATCCGCTGGTACGCGAGGAGTTCCAGGCCCACGGTGCGGGCGACGTCCTCGGGGGCGAGGCCGCGCGCGACGCGGTGCTCGCGCAAGGTCCGCGGTCTGCCGATGAGTTCACCCGGTGAACACCACAGCACGGCGGCGAGCGCGGTGAGTTCGGGACTGCTCGGCGCGGCGATGCCCCGCTCCCAGGCGACGACGAGATCGGGCGTGACATAGGGCAGCCCGTACGAGGCGCGCAGTCCGTACGCGACGTGTTCGGGTCCCATGCCGAGCCCGGCGCGCAGACGGCGGGCGGCGAGGGCGTTGAAGGGCGGGGTGGGCTGGGGGGCCGGCGGCTGGTGCACGGGCACAAGCTATGGGCGTGTGGCTGCGATGACTACGGTCTGTTCGGCCACAAACACGCATTGTAGGAACATACGGTTTCGGCCGCCGGGGCGCCGTGGCCGGAGATCGCCGGGTGTCTCCGGGTGTCTCCGGGTGTCTTCGGGTGGTCGTGGAGGCGGACACGGGTGGCCGCGCGCCGGTGGCCCGGGGCGGGAAAGGCTCACCCCTTCACGGCTCCGCCCAGCGCGAACCCGGCGCCCAGCCGTCGCGCGACCAGCACGTACAGCAGCAGCACGGGCGTCGAGTAGATCACGGAGAACGCCGCCAGCTGCCCGTACACCACCATTCCGCGGTTCCCGAAGAACTCGTTGATGCTCACGGAGGCGGGCATCTGGTCCGGGGTGAGCAGCAGCATGAAGGGGACGAAGAAGTTCCCCCACATCATCACGAACGAGAAGACCGTCACCACCGCGACGCCCGGCCCCATCAGCGGGAGCACGATCCTCAGCAGCGACTGGAAGGACGACGCCCCGTCCGTCCAGGCCGCCTCCTCGAGCTCCTTCGGCACGCCGTCCATGAAGTTCTTCATCAGCCAGATGGCGAAGGGGAGTTGGGAGGCGGCGAAGAAGAAGATCGTGCCCTGCGCCGTGTCGATGAGGTTCACCCGGACGAACAGCGCGTAGACCGGGACCATGATCGCCGTGATCGGCAGGCTCGTCGCGAACAGGACGGTCAGCAGGAGCGGGCGGTTGAGGCGGGAGGGGAACCGCGACAGCGGATAGGCGGCCAGTGCCGCGCACACCACCGTCAGCAGCGTGCCGCCGCCGCACAGGATCAGACTGTTGAGCAGGGGGGTGAAGATGATGTCCCGCGTCAGGACCGCGTCGAAGTTGGCGAGGGTGACCCCGTCCGGCGCCTTCACCCGCAGGTCCGCGTGCGCG
Organism: Streptomyces sp. NPDC005551; assembly: GCF_042871785.1. Taxonomy (NCBI): domain Bacteria; kingdom Bacillati; phylum Actinomycetota; class Actinomycetes; order Kitasatosporales; family Streptomycetaceae; genus Streptomyces; species Streptomyces sp. NPDC005551. The sequence continues at coordinate 495,189 of NZ_JBIAJE010000006.1, forward strand.
TCCAGCGAGGACAGGACCACCCAGGCCAGCGGCAGCGCGAACGCGGCCGCCACGGCGAGCAGGCCGGCGTCCGCCGCCAGTCGCCGGCCCCCGCGACGGGACCCGGCGCCCCGCTTGACGACCCCGGCCGGTGACGCCATCTCAGACCTCCGTCCGCAGCAGGCGCAGGTACACCAGTGAGAAGAGGGAACCGACCACCAGGAGCAGCAGGGCCACCGCCGTTCCGTAGCCGATCATGCTCTTCTGGAAGGCCTGTTCGTACATGAACAGGGGGAGCGTCTGGCTCCGGCCGCCGGGGCCGCCCCGCGTCATGACCCAGATCAGCCCGAACACCGACAGCGTCTGCAGCGTGTTCAGCATCAGGTTCGTGCCGATGGAGCGGCGGATCAGCGGGAGCGTGATGTGCCACATGCGGCGCCAGCCGCCCGCGCCGTCCACCTCCGCGGCCTCCGTGATCTCCTTCGGGATCTCGTTCAGCGCCGCCGAGTACACCAGCATGGAGAACGCCGTGCCCCGCCACACGTTCGCGAAGGACACCGCGAGGATCGGCAGCGTGAACAGCCAGTTCTGGGACGGCAGGCGGAGCCAGTCCAGGAGCGCGTTCAGCGTGCCCTCGCGGCGGAAGAAGGCGTAGAGCAGGAAACCCGCCACCACCTCCGGCAGCACCCACGCCGTGATGACGATGCCGCCGACCAGCGTGCGCACCGGCTTCGACGCGCGCCGCATCAGCGCGGCGAGGGCCAGGCCCAGGGTGTTCTGGCCGACGAGCGAGGAGAGCACCGTGAAGACGAGGGTGAGCCAAACCGCGTTCAGGAACGCCTCGTCCCGGAACGCGGTACGGAAGTTGTCGAAGCCGGTGAAGGACGAGTGCGCCTGGCCGGTGAGCTGGAGATCGGTGAAGGCGATGTAGCCGCAGTAACCGATCGGTCCGGCGAGGAACAGGAGCAGGAGGACAACGGCGGGGCCGAGGGGGAGCACCCGCACCAGGGAGCGGCCCGGGCCGCCCCGCCGCGGGAGCGCGGCCCCCGGGCCGGCCGGCGGGACCGGCACCGGCGTGCCTCGCCCGCCCGGACCCGGGTGCCGGTCCGCCCGGGTGCCGACGCTCACTTCGACGTCACTTGTCCGTCGGTGGCGGACTTCAGTTCCTCGTCGTAGCCGCTCGCCGCCTCCTCGACCGAGCTGTCGCCCGTCGTCACCCGCTCCATGGCCTCCTGGATCGCGGTGGAGACCTTCGGGTACGCCGGGTAGGCGGGCCGGTAGTGCGTGCTCGCGACCAGGTCCGTGAAGAACTCGATGCCGGGCTGCGCCTTCACGTACGCGGGGTCGGAGGCGACGTCCTCGCGCACCGCGATCCCGGAGTTGGCGACGTACCACTTCTGGGCGTTCGCCTTGGTCTGCATCGTCTCGATGAACTCGAACGCCAGGTCGGGGTTGGCCGCCTTCGCCGGGATCGACCACGTCCAGCCGCCCGACATGCTCACCCTGCCGGGAGCCTGGCCGGCCTGCGTCGGCATCGGGGCGAGGCCGAGCTTGCGCGACCACTCGGGCCACTCGTGCCCGGCGCCCCTGCCCCAGTCCTGCGGCAGCCAGCTGCCGTCCAGGTCGATGCCGAGCTTCCCCTTCGGGAGGAGTTCGCCGCGGACCCTGGTGGCGAAGTTCGGGTCGAGGGCGTCGGAGACGTCCGGGCCGAGCTTCTCCCGGTAGACCGTCTCCACGAAGGTGAGGGCGTCCCTGAACCCCCGGCTCCCGGTGATCCACTTCTTGGACGCCTCGTCGTACAGGGGGTCCGACGTCCCGTCGCCCGTCCCGTACAGCAGCATCTCGAAGCCCTGCATGGTGGCGGCCTCGCCCGCGGGCTTGCCCGTGTAGACGTTGAGCGGGGTGACGCCCGGCACCTTCTTCCTGATCGTGCGCGCGGCGGTGAGGACGTCCTCCCACGTCTTCGGCCGCCAGTCGGCGGGCAGTCCCGCCTTCGCGAAGATCCCCTTGTCGAACCAGAGCCCTCGGGTGTCCGTGCCGTCCGGGACGCCGTACGTCTTTCCGTCCTGCGCCTTCGCCGCCGCCTTGGCCGTGCCGACGAACCGGTCCCAGTCGTCCCACTTGGCGAGGTAGCCGTCGAGCGGCTTCAAGTACCCGCTGGTGATGTCGGAGTTGATGAGGAAGGTGTCCTCGTAGACCAGGTCGGGAGCGGTCTTCGGCGACCGCAGCATCTGCTGGAGCTTCGTGTAGTACTCGGAGTCCGGCGCCTTGATCGGGACGAGCTCGACCTTCTTGCCCGGGTTCGCCTTCTCGAACTGCCTCTTGATGTCCGCCAGATAGGTGTCCATCACCTTGACCGAGTTGTCCGTGGACTGCTTGAAGGACACCTTCACCGTGTCCGGATCGCTGCCGGACCCGCCGCCGCAGGCGGTCAGGGCCAGGGCGGCGGGGAGCGTGAGCAGGGCCGCGAGGAGCGGCGGGGCGGTGCTGCGGGGGCGGGCGGCGGTGGGGCGCACGGGCACGACCTCCTACGGGCCTTCGTCGGCCGAGTCTGTCTGCCCCGTGAACGTAAGAGGAATGGTCTAGTCAGGTCAATGACCTTGCACAGCACGATGGTTGGCGACGGCGCGGGGAGGGGGACGATCAGGCCCGCGCGAGGGGAGGCGGGCGGCTCGTCGCGTCCGTGCATGGGGCGGGCGCGGTCGTCACGCGTCCGTACGTCGCTACTTCGGCCGGTCCTCCACCCACCGGTACACCAGCTCCGGTCGTCCGACCTGCCCGTAGAGCGGACGGCGCACCGCCCAGCCCGCGTCGACCAGATGCTCAAGGTAACGGCGTGCCGTGATCCGGGAGATGCCCACCGCCTCGGCGGCACCCGCCGCGGTCAGGCCCTCGCCGGAATCCCGCAGCGTGAGCGTCACCCGCTCCAGCGTGGGTGCGCTGAGTCCCTTCGGCAGCGCCGCGGGACCCGGCGCGCGCAGGGCCGCCAGCGCCCGGTCCACCTCGTCCTGCCCGCTGGCCTCGCCCGCCGCCGCGCGGAACTCCGCGTACCGCACGAGCCGGTCCCGCAGGGTCCCGAAGGTGAACGGCTTCAGCACGTACTGGACCACCCCGAGGGAGACCCCCTCCCGCACCACGGCCAGATCCCGCGCGGACGTCACGGCTATCACGTCCGCGTGATAGCCGGCGGCCCGCAGGGAGCGGGCGAGCTGCAGCCCGTGCCCGTCCGGCAGGTGCAGGTCGAGCAGCAGCAGGTCCACCGGCGTACGGTCCAGCGCGCGCCGTGCCTCCGCGCCGGTGTGGGCCTTGCCGACCGCCGTGAAACCGGGCACGCGGCCGACGTACATGACGTGCGCGTCGGCGGCGACCGGGTCGTCCTCCACGACGAGTACACGGATCGGCTCGGTCATGCGTCGCCTCCAGGCAGGGCGGTGCCGGCGGCCCCGGGCACGCGGTCACCGGGGCGGACGGGGGTGGCGTGCCCCTCTGTGGGCGGGTCGGCGGGGTCCGGGGCGGCCCGGTTCGGTGGATCCGGGGCGACCGGGTTCGTGGGGTCCGGGGCGGGCGGGGCCGCGGAGTCCGGCGTGGGCGGGTTGGCGGGGTCCGGCATGGGTGGGACGGCGGGCCCGTTCCCGGTCGGGTTCGTGGGGTCCGGTGTGGAAGGGTCCGCGGGGTTCGGGGGGTCCGGTGTGGAGGGGTCCGCGGGGTTCGGGGTGGAGGCCACCGTGGGCAACGGCATCCGCACTTCGAACTCCGCCCCGCCTCCGGCCGCCTCCGTCACGCTGAGCGCACCCCCGTGACGGCTCACCGCCTGGCGTACGAGGGCGAGCCCCAGCCCCCGCCCGCCGGGCCCCGCCGGTTTCGTCGACCAGCCCCGCTGGAAGACGGCCTCCGCGTGCGCGGGAGCCACTCCCTCCCCCGTGTCGGCGACCCGCAGGACCAGGCCGTCCTCGTCCGTGCGGGCCGTCACGGTCACCCTGGCGCCCACCGTCCCCTGGGCCGCGTCCACGGCGTTGTCGATCAGGTTCCCCAGGATCGTCACGAGGTCCCGGGCCGGGAGCGAGGGCGGCAGCAGTCCGTCGTCGAGGCCGCTCTCCTCGGACACCACCAGCTCGACGCCCCGCTCGTTGGCCTGCGCCGCCTTGCCCAGGAGCAGCGCTGCCAGCACCGGCTCGCTGACCGCCGCCACCACCCGGTCGGTCAGCGCTTGCGCCAGTTCCAGCTCCGCCGTGGCGAAGCCGACGGCCTCCCCGGCGCGCCCCAGCTCGATCAGGGAGACCACCGTGTGGAGCCGGTTCGCCGCCTCGTGCGCCTGGGAGCGCAGCGCCTGGGTGAATCCGCGCTCGGAGTCCAGCTCGCCCATCAGGGACTGCAGTTCGGTGACGTCGCGCAGGGTCACCACGGTGCCCCGGCGCTCGCCGCCCGACACCGGCGAGGTGTTCAGCACCAGCACCCGGGTGGCGGTCAGGTGCACCTCGTCCATCCGGGGCTCGGAGGACAGCAGGGCGCCGGTCAGCGGCGACGGCAGGCCGAGGCGGGCGACCGACTGGCCGACGACCTCGCCGCCGACCCCCAGCAGTTCCCGGCCCCCGTCGTTGATCAGCGCCACCCGGTACTGCCCGTCCAGCATCAGCAGGCCCTCGCGTACGGCGTGCAGGGCGGCCTGGTGGTAGTCGTGCATGCGGCTGAGCTCGGCGGCGTTCATGCCGTGGGTGTGGCGGCGCAGCCGGGCGTTGATCACGTACGTGCCGACGGCGCCGAGGGCGAGGGCCCCGGCCGCGGTCCCGAGCAGCGCCGTGACCTGGTCCTGGACCCGGGCCGTGATCGCCTCGACCTTGATGCCGGCGCTGACCAGGCCGACGACGCGGCCTCCGTCGGTGACTGGCGTGACCGCGCGAACGGACGGGCCGAGGGTGCCGGTGTACGTCTCCGTGAACGACTCGCCCGCCAGGGCGCGGGCCGTGTGGCCGAGGAAGTGCTTGCCTATCAGCTTCCGGTCCGGGTGGGTCCAGCGGATGCCCCGCGGATCCATGATCGTCACGAAGTCGACGCCGGTGTGCCGCTGCACCCGGGTCGCGTACGGCTGGAGGGTCCGGGTCGGGTCCGGGGTGCGGATGGCCGAGCGGACCGACGGGGTGTCCGCAACCGAGCGGGCGACCGCCATGGCCTGGCGGCCCGCGGCCTCCTCGGCCTGGCTGCGGTCGCTGATGTACGTGAAGAGCGCGTATCCGGCGACCAGGACCGCGATCAGCACGGCCTGCATGGCGAACAGCTGGCCGGCCAGGCTGCGGGGGGTCGGGACGCGGGGGAGGCGCATGCCGTCAGTCTGCCTCGCCCGGTAAGCGTGAACTAAATGAACGGAAGGGTGACCGCCCTCACAGGCCGGGAGATAGTCACCGCATCCGGGAGCCACTTCCCCGGCCGCGCCGGGGCGGTTTCCCGGCCCGCCCGGGACGGAATTCCCGGCGCCTGTCCGGGAGTCCCCGCTCCCGGGCACCTGTCCGGAAGCCCCCACTTCCGGCACCCGCTCGGGAGTCCCCGCTCCCGGGCACCTGTCCGGGAGCCCCCCGTTTCCGGCGCCTGTCCGGGAGCCCCCCGCTCCCGGACACCCGCTCGGGAGCCCTGCGCTCCTGGCACCGTCCGGGAGTCCCCACTTCCGGCGCCTGCCCGGGAGCTCCCCCGCTCCCGGGCACCCGTCCGGGAGCCCCCCGCTCCCGGTTCCGCCCGGACGTGAGCCGCACGCCGGATGATGCCGACGACGTCGTCAAGGAGGGCAGCCGTGACCAGCACACCCGCAACGGCACCTGCCGCACCCGCCGCCAAGCGGGACCGCACGCACTATCTGTACATCGCCGTGATCGCGGCGGTGATCCTCGGCATCGCCGTGGGCCTGCTCGCCCCCGACTTCGCGGTGGAGCTGAAGCCCATCGGCACCGGCTTCGTGAACCTGATCAAGATGATGATCTCGCCGATCATCTTCTGCACGATCGTGCTGGGCATCGGCTCGGTGCGCAAGGCCGCCAAGGTCGGCGCCGTCGGCGGTATCGCGCTCGGCTACTTCCTGGTCATGTCGCTGGTCGCCCTCGCCATCGGCCTGGTGGTCGGCAACATCCTGGAGCCGGGCACGGGTCTCGCGGTGACCCAGTCGGTGAAGGAGGCCGGCCAGGGACAGGTGTCCGCGGAAGCGCTGCCGCCGGTCGAGTTCGTCCTCTCCATCATCCCTACCACGATGGTTTCCGCGTTCACCGAGGGCCAGGTCCTGCAGACCCTCCTCGTCGCCCTGCTCGCCGGGTTCGCGCTGCAGGCCATGGGCCCGGCCGGCCGGCCGGTGCTCCGCGGCATCGAGCACATCCAGCGGCTCGTCTTCCGCATCCTCGCCATGGTGATGTGGGCCGCGCCCCTCGGCGCCTTCGGCGCGATCGCCGCGGTCACCGGTTCCGCCGGACTGGACGCCCTCAAGAGCCTCGCCGTGCTGATGCTGGGCTTCTACGTCACCTGCTTCCTCTTCGTCTTCATCGTGCTCGGCGCGCTGCTGCGGATCGTCGCGGGACTCAACATCCTCACGCTCTTCAAGTACCTGGGCCGCGAGTTCCTGCTGATCCTGTCCACCTCGTCCTCCGAGTCCGCGCTGCCGCGGCTCATCGCGAAGATGGAGCACCTGGGCGTGAGCAAGCCGGTGGTCGGCATCACCGTCCCGACCGGCTACTCCTTCAACCTCGACGGCACCATGATCTACATGACGATGGCGTCGCTCTACATCGCCGACGCGCTCGGCAAGCCGATGTCGGTCGGGGAGCAGATCCCGCTCCTGCTCTTCCTGCTGGTCGCCTCGAAGGGTGCGGCGGGCGTCAGCGGGGCCGGCCTCGCCACGCTGGCCGGCGGTCTCCAGTCGCACAAGCCCGCACTGGTCGACGGCGTCGGCCTGATCGTCGGCATCGACCGCTTCATGAGCGAGGCCCGCGCCCTCACGAACTTCGCTGGCAACGCGGTCGCCACCGTGCTGATCGGCACCTGGACCAAGGAGATCGACCGGGGCCGCGTGGACCAGGTGCTCGCGGGACAGCTGCCCTTCGACGAGGAGACGCTGCTGGACCACGACGAGGACACCCCGGCGGCCGGCCTCCCGGAGCAGGGCGGCGAGAAGCAGCTGGTCAAGGCATAACGCTTCGCCGGGCCCCGCCCTGATGGGGCCCGGCGAAACCGGGCCCCGGGGCGCCGTGAGGCGCCCACGCGGGGCCCGGCAGGACGCCGAGCGGCCGGGTCGCCCCCCGTAGGCCCGGCCGCTCGGTGCACGGATGTCGGTCAGCCGCCGTTCAGGCGCTCAGGCGCTCAGGCGCTCGACATCCGCCACCAGGGCGGTGGCACGCGAGGCGGGTACGCCCGCCGCGGTCAGCATCGTGACCGCGGCGGAGCGGCCCGCCTCCTCCGCTGCCAGCAGGCCGTCGTTCACCGCTTCCATCAGGGCGAACAGCATCTGCTCGTGCACGTAGGCCAGCGCGTCCGGCGGCAGCGGGGACGTGAACACGCCCGCCTCGAGACCGCGCCGGAGCAGTTGTGCGCAGGACTCCCGGACGGGCGTGAGGCGGTCACGTATGCCCTGGACCGTGACGCTGCGCTGGGCGAGCGCGACCAGCAGCCGGTAGCGGTCGGCGATCTCCCAGACCGCCAGCGTCGAGCGCACCAGCGACTCCGCGGGGTCCTCGACGCCCTCGCGGCCCGCGGCGTGCGCCGCCTCCACCGCCTGCGCCGCGCCCTCGAACAGCGTGCCGATCAGTGCCTCGCGGCTCGGGAAGTGCCCGTACACCGTGCGCCGGACGACCCCCGCGGCACGCGCGATCTGGTCCATGGAGGCGTCGGGGTCGCGCAGCAGCTCGGCGAGCGCGACATCGAGGATCCTGCGGCGGTTCGCATCGGCGCGGCTGGCGTTACCCGTGGTCATGGCTGACATTCTGCACGTCCTTTCCCGGTGCCCGTCCGGCCACTGCCGTCGTCGCCCGCCGTGCGGGCTCGCGGGGCAGGCGGGAACGTCCGGGCAGACCCTGGCGGCACGCGCTGCGTCCGCAGGGCTTCCATCTCCTCCATTTGCACAGCTGTGTGCAATGACGTACGTTGCACAGTGTCGTGCAATTGCACGTCGCTGTGCAAGTGGCCGGGTGAGACGGCCGTCGCACAGACCACCTGCGGTGCGGACCGATCGTCCGGCACCGTGCGAGCCGACAGAGGAAGGGCGAAGCGAACCCATGCGTCTCGTCATGAACGAACCGGTCGAGAGGATGGACCGGCCCTACGCCCGGCGCTGGTGGGCCCTGCTGGTGCTCTGCCTGAGCCTGCTGATCATCGTGATGGCGAACACCGCCCTCACGGTCGCGGCCCCGGACATGACCCAGGACCTGGGCCTGTCCAGCGCCGACCTGCAGTGGGTCATCGACGGCTACACCGTCCCGTACGCCGCGCTGATGCTGCTGCTCGGCGCGATCGGCGACAAGTACAGCCGCCGGGGCGCACTGGTCCTCGGGCTCGTCGTCTTCGGCGGCGGCGCGGTCGCCGGCTCGCTCGTCGACAGCTCCACGGGCGTCATCGCGGCCCGCGCCGTGATGGGCGTGGGCGCCGCGCTGATCATGCCGGCCACGCTCTCCCTCCTCGCCGCGACCTTCCCGCGTGCCGAGCGGGCCAAGGCGATCACCCTGTGGACCGCCACCGCCGGACTGGCCATCGCGGCCGGGCCGCTGGTCGCGGGCGCTCTCCTGGAGCGCCACGGCTGGTCCTCCACCTTCCTGATCAACGTGCCCGTCGCCGCCCTGGCCATCGTCGGCGCCCTCGTCCTCGTGCCGCCGTCCGCGGCCGCCCACCACGACCGCATCGACTACGTCGGCGGCCTGCTGTCCGTGCTGTGGATCGGCGCCCTCGTCTACATGATCATCGAGGGGCCGCACTTCGGCTGGGGCGTCAAGGCCGTCACCGCCGCGGTCGTCGCCGGTCTCGGACTGGCCGCCTTCGTCCTGTGGGAGCTGCGCCACCCGCACCCGGTCGTCGACGTACGCCGCTTCGCACACCGCGGATTCGCCGGTTCCAACCTCGCGGTCGCGCTCTTCTTCCTGGCCGTCTTCGGCGCCTTCTACTTCCTCACCCAGCACCTCCAGTTCGTCCTCGGCTACGACGCCCTGGACACCGGGGTGCGCATGCTGCCGCTCGCCGGGGCCGTCTTCGTCGGCTCGGCCCTCACCGGCTACCTCACCCCGCGCGTCGGCATGAAGATCACGGTCACCGCGGGCATGGTCGCCGGCACGGCAGCGCTCGCGCTGCTCACCCGGATCGACGCCACGTCGTCGTACGGTGACTTCGTCCTGCCCCTGGTCATCCTGGGCCTCGCCATCGGACTCGCCCTGTCGCCCTGCACGGACGCCATCATGGGCGCGTTCCCCGAGTCGGAACTGGGCGTCGGCGGCGCGGTGAACGACACCTCGCTGGAGCTCGGCGGCTCGCTGGGCATCGCCATCCTCGGTTCCGTGCTGGCGAGTTCGTACTCCTCGCAGCTGTCCGACGCGACCGCCGGCAGCGGACTTCCCGCGGGTGCCCTGTCCACGGCGCAGGACTCGGTGGGCGCGGGCTACGCGGTCGCCCAGGGCATCGGCGAGAAGGCCCGGCAGGCCGGCGAGCAGGCCGCCCAGGCGCAGAACGCCGAGCAGGCCTCCCAGTTGAAGGCCCAGGCCGACCAGCTCGCCGAGGGCGCCCGCCACATGGCGGACGCGGTCGGCTCGTCCTTCTCGGACGCGGTCGCGCACACCAGCCTCGTCGGTGCGGTGGTCCTCGGCGTCGGCACGGTCCTGGTGGCGTTCCTGCTGCCGCGCAGGGCACGCACGGCCGACCCGGAAACCGGGACCCCGGAGAGCGGGACCCCGAAGGCCGGTTCCACGAAGGCCGGTTCCACGAAGGGCACGGCCGCCGACTCCGAATCCGACTCCAGCTCCGACGCCGAAGTCGTGGTCGAGGCCGAAGCCGCGTCCTCCGAGGTGGAGTCCGCGTCCGTGGCCGGCCCGTCCGGCGGGCCTAGCGGGACGCGCTGACCTCACCGAGGGCGGGCCCGGAGGTCCGGGGCCCGGGGGGCTCCCCGGGCCCCGGGCCTTTCGTGTGCCCCGGACCAGGGCTGCGCGCCTGGTCCGACCGCTCCGACCCGGAGACCGCCCAGTGGAACGCAGACCGCTGCTCCCGCTCCGGCCCTGTTGAACCGCTTGCCTTGACGTCGGCGTCAAGCCGTACCGTCGGGGTCATGCGAATCGGCGAGCTGGCGGCGCGGGCCGGGACGACCACGCGGACCCTGCGCTACTACGAGACACGCGGGCTGCTGCCCGCGCGGCGGGGCGAGAACGGATACCGGACCTACGACGAGGACGACCTGCGGCTGCTGCGGCAGATCAGGACCTTGCAGGACTTCGGGTTCGACCTGGAGGAGACCCGGCCCTTCGTGGAGTGTCTGCGGGCCGGACATCCCGAGGGTGACTCCTGCCCGGCCTCGCTCGCGGTGTACCGCCGCAAGCTCGGCGAACTCGACGCGCTGATCGGTGAGTTGCAGGCGGTGCGCGAACACGTGGGCGTCCAGCTGGCGAAGGCCGAGCGGGCGCGCGACGAGCTGGCCGCCGACGCGGAGGTTCCGGGCGGCCCGGAACCCGTGTGCGAACTGGGAGGACGGACGCAGTGATCAAGGCGGCAGGAGTGGCCGAAGTGACGGACGCGGACTTCGAGGCGGAGGTGATCGGGGCGGAGCTGCCCGTGCTGGTGGAGTTCACCGCCGACTGGTGCCCGCCGTGCCGGCAGATGGGGCCGGTGCTGAGCGCCCTGGCCGCGGAGGAGGACGGGCGCCTCAAGGTCGTCCAGCTCGACGTGGACACCAACCCGCGGACCGCTCTCGCCTACGGGGTGCTCTCGATGCCCACCTTCATGGTCTTCCGGGCCGGTGAGCCGGTGCGGTCCATGGTCGGCGCCCGGGCCAAGAGGCGGCTGCGCGAGGAACTGTCCGACGTGCTCTGACCCGGGCGCGCGCAGGGGACTGCCCGAAGTGGTGCCCCGGGAACGGTCCCAGGCACGTCCCGAGAACGGAAAAAATCCCTCGAGCAATTGCGCTCGGGGGATTTCTTTGCGTATATTCGATGATTCGCGACTTCGGTAATGCGGATCGCGAATCAGGGCAACGAGCACAGTATATCCGGCCGGGAGCGGAATTGTCAAACACCGAATTTCCAGACGATGAATTGCGGCACGAGCAGGAATTCATCGACGGCCTGTACACGCGCGTGGACACCCTGCGCGGCGCCACCGAGGAGTCCGTCACCGACGCGCTCGGCCAGGGCAGCACACCGATGCAGGCCCGGCTCGAACGGGATGTCCTCGTCGCCGAGCGCTCCGGGCTGCTCGCCGCCCTGAACGCCGTGGACGGCTCGCTCTGCTTCGGCCGCATCGACCTCACCAGCGGGGTCAGTCACCACATCGGACGCATCGGCATCCGCGCCGACGACGCCGACCTCACCCCGATCCTGGTCGACTGGCGGGCCCCCGTCGCCCGCCCCTTCTACCTCGCCACCGGCCACACCCCGATGGACCTGCGCCGCCGCCGGCACATCACCACCGACGGCCGCCGGGTCACCGCGCTGCACGACGAACTCCTCGACCTCGGCGACCGGGAACGCACCGGCCACGAGGACCCGGCGGGCGACGCCGTCCTGCTCGCCGCCCTCAACTCGGCCCGCACCGGCCGGATGAGTGACATCGTGCAGACCATCCAGGCCGAGCAGGACCGCATCATCCGCGCCCCGCACCGGGGTGTCATGGTCGTCGAGGGCGGCCCCGGCACCGGGAAGACGGCCGTCGCGCTGCACCGGGCCGCCTATCTCCTCTACGAACACCGGGAACTGCTCGCCAAGCGGGCCGTCCTGATCGTCGGCCCGAACCCGGCCTTTCTCGGCTACATCGGCGAGGTGCTGCCCTCGCTCGGCGAGACGGGCGTACTGCTCGCGACCGTCGGCGAGCTGTTCCCCGGGGTGAAGGCGACCGCCGCCGACACCCCCGAGGCGGCCGCCGTGAAGGGCCGCGCGGAGATGGCCGACGTCCTCGCCGCGGTCGTACGCGACCGGCAGGCGCTGCCCGACCCGGTCATCGCCATCGAGCACGACCGGGACATACTGATGCTCGACGAGGGCCTCGTGCAGGTGGCCCGCGAGCGCACCCGCGAGGCGAAGCTGCCGCACAACGTGGCCCGCGAGCACTTCGAGGGGCACATCCTCAACACCCTCACGGACATGCTCGCCGAGCGCATCGGCACCGACCCCTTCGACGGTTCGAACCTGCTCGACGCGAGCGACATCACGCAGATCCGCGACGAACTCGCCGAGAACCCCGAAGTCTGGTCCGCCGTCGACCAGCTGTGGCCTCGGCTGACCCCGCGGGGGCTGGTGGCGGACTTCCTGGCGGCCCCGGAGGGATACGTCACGGACGAGGACGCGGCGGCGATCCGCCGGCCGGTCACCCGGGCGTGGACCACCGCGGACGTCCCGCTCCTGGACGAGGCGGCGGAACTCCTCGGCGAGGACGGCCGGGTGGCGCGCGCCCTCGCCGAGCGGGAGCGCAACGCCCAGGTCGCCTACGCCCAGGGGGTGCTAGACGTCTCGTACGCCTCGCGGACGTACGAGTTCGAGGACAAGGACGAGGAGGACTCCGAGGTCCTGTCCGCGCACAACATCATCGACGCGGAGCGGTTCGCCGAGCGGCACGAGGAGGACGACCACCGCAGCGCCGCCGAGCGGGCCGCCGCGGACCGCACCTGGGCGTTCGGGCACATCATCGTCGACGAGGCGCAGGAGCTGTCGCCGATGGCCTGGCGGCTGCTGATGCGGCGCAGCCCGACCCGCTCGATGACGCTGGTCGGCGACCCCGCGCAGACCTCCGAGGCGGGCGGCGTCGGCTCCTGGTCGGACATCCTCTCCCCGTACGTCGGGGACCGCTGGGAGCACACCCGCCTCGCCGTCAACTACCGCACCCCGTCCGAGATCATGGACCTCGCGGCAGCCGTGCTGCGGGCCGCGGACCCGGACTTCGAGCCGCCGAGTTCGGTGCGGTCCACGGGGGTACGGCCCTGGGTGCGCGCCACCGGCGACCTGCCCGGCGCCGTCGCCGAGGCCGTCGCCGAACTCACCCCCGACGAGGGGCGCCTCGCGGTGATCGCGCCCCGCGACCTGCACCGGGCGCTGGCCGCGCGGCTCGACGGGGTGACGGCGGGCGCGGAGCCGGATCTGACCCGCACCGTCGTGCTGCTCGACCCCCGGCAGGCCAAGGGGCTCGAGTTCGACTCCGTCCTGGTGGTCGAGCCCGGCCGGTACGGGACGAGCGACCTGTACGTCGCCCTGACCCGCGCCACGCAGACACTCGGCGTGCTGCACACGGGCGACCTCCCGGCCCCCCTGGCGACCGGCTGACGTCGTAGCCGTCGCGACTCGCGAGCGCTGGCCCCGGACCCGCCCCGCGAACGCCGGTGGGGCTGAATCCCCTCAGCCCCACCGGCGTCGCCGGGTCACGCCGGACGGAGCCAGACCGTCGACAGGGGCGGCAGGCTCAGCCGGATGCTGGCCGGGCGCCCGTGCGCTGCCCGCGGCTCCGGCTTCACCGGGCCGGGATTCGTGACGTCGCTGCCGCCGTAGCGGGCGAGGTCGGTGTTGAGGACCTCGTGCCAGGCGGGCACGTCGTCCGGGACTCCGATCCGGAAGTCGTGCCGCACCACCGGCGCGAAGTGGGACACGGCGAGCAGCGGCGTGCCGTCGGCGGCATGGCGCAGGAACGCGAACACGTTGTCCTCGGCCGCGTCCCCGGCGATCCAGGCGAACCCGGAGGGATCGGTGTCCCGCTCCCACAGGGCGGGCTCGGCCCGGTAGACGGTGTTGAGATCGCGGACGAGGTCGCGGACACCGCGGTGGTCGGCCTCCGCGCCGTAGGCGGGGTCGAGCAGCCACCAGTCGGGCCCGTGGGCCTCCGACCACTCGGCACCCTGCGCGAACTCCTGCCCCATGAACAGGAGCTGCTTACCGGGGTGGGCCCACATGAAGCCGAGGTACGCGCGGTCGGTGGCCCGCTGCTGCCACCAGTCGCCGGGCATCTTCGACACCAGTGACCGCTTGCCGTGGACGACTTCGTCGTGGGAGATGGGCAGCACGTAGTTCTCGCTGTACGCGTACACCATCGAGAAGGTCATCTCGTGGTGGTGGTACTTGCGATGGACCGGCTCGTGCTGCACGTAGTCGAGCGAGTCGTGCATCCAGCCCATGTTCCACTTCAGCCCGAAGCCCAGGCCGCCGAGGCCACCGGGCCCGGTGAGGTGGGTGGCCCGGGTCACGCCGTCCCAGGCCGTCGACTCCTCCGCGATGGTGACGACGCCCGGGTTGCGCCGGTACACGGTGGCGTTCATCTCCTGGAGGAAGGCGACCGCGTCCAGGTTCTCCCGGCCGCCGTGCTCGTTCGGTGTCCACTGGCCGGGCTCGCGGGAGTAGTCGAGGTAGAGCATGGAGGCGACGGCGTCCACGCGCAGGCCGTCGATGTGGAACTCCTCGCACCAGTACACGGCGTTGGCGACCAGGAAGTTGCGTACCTCGCGGCGCCCGTAGTCGAACTCCAGCGTTCCCCAGTCGGGGTGGGCCGCCCGCAGGGGGTCCGCGTGCTCGTACAGCGGGCGTCCGTCGAACTCGGCCAGCGCCCAGTCGTCGCGCGGGAAGTGCGCGGGCACCCAGTCCATCAGCACGCCGATGCCCGCCCGGTGCAGGGCGTCGACCAGGTACTTGAAGTCGTCGGGAGTGCCGAGCCGGGCCGTCGGGGCGTAGAAACCGGTGACCTGGTAGCCCCAGGAGCCGCCGAAGGGGTGCTCGGCCACCGGCATCAGCTCGACGTGGGTGAAGCCCAGGTCGGCGACGTAGGCGGGCAGCTGCTCGGCCAGCTGACGATACGTCAGGCCCGGTCGCCAGGACGCGAGATGGATCTCGTAGATGGAAAGGGGTGCCTCGTGCGCGGGCCGCTGTGCGCGCTGGGCCATCCACGCCTCGTCCTGCCACTCGTGGTGGGAGGCCGTGACGACCGAGGAGGTCTTGGGCGGCACCTCGGTGCGCCGGGCCATCGGGTCGGCCCGCAGGGTCTTCGAACCGTCGGCCCGGGTGATCTCGAACTTGTACAGCTCGCCCTCGCCGATCGCGGGCACGAACAGCTCCCACACGCCGGACGAGCCGAGCGAGCGCATCGGGAACGCGGTGGGGTCCCAGTAGTTGAAGGTGCCGGCCACGCGCACACCGCGCGCGTTCGGCGCCCACACCGTGAACCGGGTGCCGGTCACGCCCTGGTGCACCATCGGCTCCGCGCCGAGTGCCTTCCAGAGCTGCTCGTGCCGGCCCTCGCCCAGCAGGTGCAGGTCCAACTCGCCGATCGCGGGCAGGAAGCGGTACGCGTCCTCGGTCTCCTGCACCGCCCCCTCGTACGTCACCACCAGCCGGTAGTCCCGCGGGACCTCGACCAGTGGCAGCACTCCCGAGAAGAAGCCGTCGCCGTCGTCCGCCAGGTCCGCCCGCAGCTCGCCGGTGACGACGGACACGGCGAGGGCGTACGGGCGCAGCGCGCGGAAGGCCACGCCACCGGGCACGGGGTGTGCGCCGAGCACCCCGTGCGGATCGTGGTGCGCACCGCTCAGCAGCCGCTCCCGGTCTCCCGGCGCGACCCCGGCGAAGACGGCTTGCTCCTGCGGGGCGGCCAGCCCCTGCGGGGCGGCCGACTCCCGCGAGGCGGCCGACTCCTGCGGGGCGGGCGGCTCCTGCGGGGCGGGCGGCTCCTGCGGGGCGGCCGACTCCTGCGGGGCGGGCGGCTCCTGCGGGGCGGTGGACTCTGGCGGAGCGGCTTGATCCTGCGGGGTGGTTTGTCCCTGCGGGGCGGCCGACTCTCGCGAGGCGGGCGGCTCCTCGTGGGCGGCCTGCTCCTGCCGGGCCGACTGCTCCTGCGGGGCGGTGGGCTCTGACGGAACGGCTTGATCCTGTGGGGTGGTTTGTCCCTGCGGGGCGGCCGACTCCTGCGGGGCGGGCGGCTCCTCGGGGGCGGCCTGCTCCTGCGGGGCGGGCGGCTCCTCGGGGGCGGCCTGCTCCTGCGGGGCGGTGGGCTTCTGTCGGGCCGACTGCTCCTGCTGGGGCGCCGACTCCTGCGGGACGAGCCCCTCCCGTGGGGTGGCCGGCGGCGGGACGGGGGCCGGGGCGGCAGCCGGCGCGGGCTCCGGGGCCTGTGCCGGTTCCGGCGTCCGGGGCCCGGTGACCCCGGTGACCACCGGTCCGGACCGCCGTTCGGCGGCCGAGACACCGGCCCGCTTCCGGGCGGGGGCCTTCTTGTCCGCGGCCTTCTTCCCAGCGGTCCTCCGGGCCGTCGCCTTCGCGGTGCTGCCCTTGGTCACCGCGCTCTTCACCACCGCGGACCGCTTCGCGGCGGCCTTCCTTCCCGCCGCGTCCTTCGCCGCCGGCGCGCCTTCGGCGGCCTTCTTGACCGCCGCCTTCTCCTCGGCGGACCGCTTCGCGGCCGCCGTCGCCTTCTTCCCGGCCGCCTTCCTCGCGGCGGCCGTCTTCGTACCGTCGGCCGCCTTCTCGGCGGCGGCCGACTTCCTCGCGCTCGCGCCGGTCTTCTTCGGACTGTCCTCGAACGGGGGACGGGGGGTCACGGGCAGAGCCTCCTCGGCAGGGATGAGCTGGGGCGGGTCGGGGCGCGGGTCACGGCGAGCCGTCGTCCGCGGCGAGCCGGCGCACCGCGGCCATCGGCACCGGCAGCCAGTCGGGCCGGTGCCGGGCCTCGTACAGGACTTCGTAGATCGCCTTGTCCGTCTCGTAGGCGCGCAGCAGGACCGGTTCGGTGCGCGGATCGCGCCCGGTGACCTCCGCGTACCCGCTGCAGTACGCGGCCCGGCACGCGTCGGCCCAGCCGGGCACCCGGGCTCCGGCGGAGTGGGCCGCGTAGTCGAAGGACCGCAGCATCCCCGCCACGTCCCGCACGGCCGGCTGCGGCATCCGGCGTTCCGCGAGCGGCTTCGACGGTTCGCCCTCGAAGTCGATCAGCGACCACTCACCGGAAGCGGACCGCAGGCACTGGCCGAGATGCAGGTCGCCGTGGATGCGCTGGGCCGTCCACGTGTGGCCCTCGGCGGCCAGGTCGGACAGGGCCTGGAAGGCCGAGCGCAGCCCGGGGGCGTACGGCCGCAGCGCGGGCACCGCCTGCGCGGCGGCCTCCAGGCGCTCGGTCATGCCGTCGACGATCAGTTCCAGCTGGGGGAGGCCGACGGTGAGGGTGGGGAGCGCGCGGGCCAGGGCCGTGTGCACCTCGGCCGTGGCCCGCCCGAGTGCCCGGGCCTCGCCGGTGAAGTCCTCGCCCTCGGCCAGCTCACGCAGGGCCAGCTCCCAGCCGTCGGCCGCGCCCTGCACGAAGGGCTGCATGACGCCGAGGACGTACGTCTCGTCGGCCAGGTCCGCGAGCATCCACGCGGTGGGCGCGGGCACCCGCGGGCAGCCTTCGCGGGCCAGCATCAGCGGCAACTCCAGATCGGGGTTGACCCCGGGCACGATCCGGCGCAGCAGCTTCAGGATGAACGTATCTCCATAGACGACCGAGGAGTTGGACTGCTCCGCGGTCACCACCCGCGGCACCAGGTCCTCCGGGATCTTCTGGCGCCGGTCGCGCTCGAACCGCAGGTCCCCGACGCGGGCCCGGGTCCGCAGCGCCTCGAGCAGTACGTCGGCGCAGCGTGGGTCGTAGAGGGCCTCGTACGCCGTCCGTCCGGCCAGCGGACCCTGCTCCGGACGACCGATCAGCGCGGGCGCCAGCCGTGGGGGCAGCGCCTCACGCACGCCTATCAGCAGCTGGTAGCAGTCCCCGGGATGCGAGGGGGCGCCGGCCGCCGGGGTGAGGGGCTGGTGTGCGCGTACGAGGAGATGGAAAAGGCCGGTCGTGGCAGTGGGCGGCAGCAGCTCGGTGGCTGCCACCAGGGTGAAACCGGTCACCGGTCGCCCCTTGCCCGCGAACCAACGCTGCCGCGGCAGCCACTCCCGCAGCAGTGGGTCGAGCGACGCGAGCAGATCAGGGCGTGCGACCGGGGCCGTGACTGGGCGTATTGCGGCTTCCGACATGGCGGCGCGTCCTTTCCCCGGGGGGTCGGGGTGTTACTACTGCGTGCCCCGGTCGGGCCGGTGGAAACCGGCCCGACCGGGTTCTGCGCGGCATCTGTCCGGCTTCTACGCGGCGTCCTTGCGGAGCCGGAACCAGTAGAAGCCGTGTCCGGCCAGTGTCAGCAGGTACGGCAGCTCGCCGATGGCCGGGAAGCGCACGCCGCCGATCAGCTCCACCGGATGCCGGCCGCTGAACGCGCTCAGGTCCAGCTCGGTCGGCTGGGCGAAACGGGAGAAGTTGTGGACGCACAGGACGAGGTCGTCCTTGTACTCCCGCAGGAACGCGATGACGGCGGGGTTGGTGGAGGGCAGTTCGGTGTACGAGCCGAGGCCGAACGCCAGGTTCTGCTTGCGGATCTCGATCATCCGCCGGGTCCAGTGGAGCAGGCTGGAGGGGCTGCTCATGGAGGCCTCGACGTTGGCGACCTGGTAGCCGTAGACCGGGTCCATGATGGTCGGCAGGAACAGCCGGCCCGGGTCGCAGGAGGAGAATCCCGCGTTGCGGTCCGGTGTCCACTGCATCGGCGTGCGGACGGCGTCGCGGTCGCCGAGCCAGATGTTGTCGCCCATGCCGATCTCGTCGCCGTAGTAGAGGATCGGCGAACCGGGCAGTGACAGCAGCAGCGCGGTGAACAGTTCGATCTGGTTGCGGTCGTTGTCCAGCAGCGGGGCGAGCCGGCGCCGGATGCCGATGTTGGCGCGCATCCGCGGGTCCTTGGCGTACTCCGCGTACATGTAGTCGCGCTCCTCGTCGGTGACCATCTCCAGGGTCAGCTCGTCGTGGTTGCGCAGGAAGATGCCCCACTGGCAGTTCGCCGGGATCGCCGGGGTCTTGGCCAGGATCTCCGAGACCGGATAGCGCGACTCACGCCGGACCGCCATGAAGATGCGCGGCATGACGGGGAAGTGGAACGCCATGTGGCACTCGTCGCCGCCGGCCGTGTAGTCCCCGAAGTAGTCGACGACGTCCTCGGGCCACTGGTTGGCCTCCGCCAGCAGCACCGTGTCCGGGTACTGGGCGTCGATCTCCTTGCGGACCCGCTTGAGGAACTCGTGCGTTGCCGGAAGGTTTTCGCAGTTCGTGCCCTCGACCTGGTACAGGTACGGCACCGCGTCCAGCCGGAAGCCGTCGATCCCCAGGTCCAGCCAGAACCGCAGCGCGGAGATGATCTCCTCCTGCACGGCCGGGTTCTCGTAGTTGAGGTCGGGCTGGTGGGAGAAGAAGCGGTGCCAGAAGTACTGCTTGCGGACGGGGTCGAAGGTCCAGTTGGAGGCTTCGGTGTCGACGAAGATGATGCGGGCGTCCTGGTACTGCTTGTCGTCGTCGGCCCAGACGTAGTAGTCGCCGTAGGGTCCCTCGGGGTTGGCGCGGGACTCCTGGAACCACGGGTGCTGGTCGCTGGTGTGGTTCATGACGAAGTCGATGATGACGCGCATGCCGCGCTGGTGGGCGGCGTCGACGAACTCGACGAAGTCGGCGAGGTCGCCGAACTCGGGCAGGACTGCGGTGTAGTCGGAGACGTCGTAGCCGCCGTCGCGCAGCGGGGACTTGAAGAAGGGGGGCAGCCACAGGCAGTCGACGCCGAGCCATTGCAGGTAGTCGAGTTTGGCGGTCAGGCCCTTGAGGTCGCCGACGCCGTCGCCGTTGCTGTCCTGGAAGGAGCGGACCAGGACTTCGTAGAAGACGGCTCGTTTGAACCATTCCGGGTCGCGGTCCTTGGCGGGGGTGTCCTCGAAGGTGTCCGGGACGGGCTCGTTGACGATCATATGGCGGGTGACCCTCCGATCTGCGGTGAGGACGGTCGCAGGACGGTGAAGACGTGCGCCGGCCGACGGCCCGGCTCCAGACGCACATAGTTGGCCCTGCCCCAGTGGTAGGTCTCACCGGTGAGCTCGTCGCGCACCGGCACGGACTCGTGCCAGTCCAGGCCGAGTTGCGGCATGTCCAACGAGACCGTGGCCTCCTGGGTGTGGTGCGGGTCCAGGTTCGCCACCACCAGAACCGTGTTCGAACCACTGCGTTTCGAGTAGGCGATCACGGCCTCCTTGTCCGTGGAGTGGAAGTGCAGGTCGCGCAGTTGCCGTAGTGCCGGACTGCGGCGCCTGATCGCGTTCAGCGCGCCCAGCAGGGGCGCGATGCTGCGGCCCTCGCGTTCCGCCGCCGCCCAGTCCCGCGGTCGCAGTTCGTACTTCTCGGAGTGCAGGTACTCCTCGCTGCCCTCGCGCACGGGCACGTTCTCGCACAGCTCGAACCCGCTGTACACGCCCCACGTCGGGGAGAGCGTCGCCGCGAGCACCGCCCGCAGCTCGAAGGCCGGACGCCCGCCCCGCTGGAGGAACTCGTGCAGGATGTCCGGGGTGTTCACGAAGAAGTTGGGCCGCATGTACGCGGCGGCCTCGCCCGACAGCTCGGTCAGGTAGTCGGTCAGCTCCTCCTTGGTGTTGCGCCAGGTGAAGTACGTGTACGACTGCTGGAAGCCGATCGCTCCGAGCGTGTGCATCATCGCGGGCCGGGTGAACGCCTCGGCCAGGAAGATCACGTCAGGGTCGGTGCGGTTGACGTCCGCGATGACCCGCTCCCAGAACACCACCGGCTTCGTGTGCGGGTTGTCCACCCGGAAGATCCGCACACCGTGCGCCATCCAGTGCCGCAGGACGCGCAGGGTCTCCTCGATCAGCCCCGGCATGTCCTCGTCGAAGGCGATGGGGTAGATGTCCTGGTACTTCTTCGGCGGGTTCTCCGCGTACGCGATCGTGCCGTCCGGGCGGTGGTGGAACCACTCCGGGTGCTTCTCCACCCACGGGTGATCGGGAGAGCACTGGAGCGCGAAGTCCAGGGCCACTTCCAGGCCGAGGGCCGCGGCCCGCCGTACGAAGGCGTCGAAGTCGTCGATGGTGCCCAGGTCCGGGTGCACCGCGTCGTGGCCGCCCTCCGGCGAGCCGATCGCCCAGGGCACCCCGACGTCGTACGGGCCCGCCGAGAGCGTGTTGTCCGGGCCCTTGCGGAAGGTGCTGCCGATGGGGTGGACCGGCGGGAGGTAGACGACGTCGAAGCCCATCTCCGCGATCGCGGGCAGCCGCTCCGCCGCGGTGCGGAAGGTCCCGCTCACCGGCGGCCGGCCCGCACGGACCACGGCGCCCTCGGAGCGCGGGAAGAACTCGTACCAGGCGCCGTACAGCGCCCGTTCGCGCTCCACGACGAGGGGCAGCGGTTCGGAGGACGTGACGAGTTCCCGCAGCGGGTGGCGGGCGAGCACCTCGTCCACCTCGGGGGTGAGAGCGGCGGCGAGCCGGGCCGCGGCGGGCCGCCCGCCGTCCCGCAGCGCGTCCGCCGCGGCGAGGACGGCCCGTCGGCCCGCCTTCTTCGGCACGCCGGCGGCCGCCCGTTCGTACAGGCGGGCCCCCTCCTCCAGGACCAGCTCGGTGTCCATTCCCGCGGGGATCTTGATCCCCGCGTGGTGGCGCCAGGTGGCCACCGGATCGCTCCATGCCTCGACGGCGTAGGTCCAGCGGCCCTCGGCCGGGACGGAGACGGTGGCGCCCCAGCGGTCGGAGCCGGGGGCCAGTTCGCGCATCGGGGTCCAGGGGCCCTCGCGGCCCTCCGCACTGGTGAGGACGACATTCGCGGCGACCGCGTCGTGGCCCTCACGGAAGACCGTGGCCGATATCTCGAACGGCTCGCGCACCACCGCCTTCGCGGGGCGCCGTCCTTCCAGGACCCGTGGCCGGACGTCCAGGACGGGGATGCGCCCCACACCGGCAGCGCGGTCCGCGGAGGGTGTCTCCGCCGTGGGGGGACCGGAATCGACCCTGCTCATGGAGCGTGCGACGGTGCTGGGCTTCGGGGATGGCGACGTGTGGTGCTTGGCGGGCATGACCGCTCCTGTCCGCGTCAACGTGGGTGGGCGGATGAGAGTGTGGGGGAGGTGGCTCCTCCGGACCTACCCGGAGGAGCCTTCCCACCCTATTCGGGTGTGCAATCCGGCGCGTTGTTAACTCCTCGCGCCCATGTCTGCACAAAAGTCAGACCTTGTCCGCACCGGGTCGGGGCCGGCCGGACCCCGGTGCGCCCGGTCCCGGGCGTGCTTCCGTGCGCCCCCTGCGAACGGCTCGTCCTGAGCGGTCCGTCCGGTGGACCGGCCCCCAACGCGTCGGCGGCCCGTACCGCCTACCCATTGAGAGCAGTGCGATATGTGTGGCTGATTTTCGCCCCGCACGTCTCGGCGACGTCCCGGCCGGCCGCCGACGACGCCGGGATGCCCCCGTCGAGCGTGACGAGATGGCTCCCGTCGCCACGTCGGGGGCGCTTCCGTCCGGTGCGTCACAGGGCACAGCCTCTCGTGGGGTGCCCGGTGCCACAAGGGTGCACAGGCGGGCGGATCCGGCCCAAGGGCGCAAGTCGGCCGCGCGCGACGGTTGCGGCGAATTCACGCCGAAGTCGGCCGGTGGGTGCGGGGGTCCGGCGCGTGTCCCGCCGTGCGCCGTAGTTGCGAGGGCGCCCGCGCCGTTACCGTCGTGGGTGACGAAGGGCGCACAGCGACGTGCGTCCCTCTGCCGCGTACGTCCCCCGTGAAGGTGGAATTCGTGAAGGCAATCCGCAGGTTCACCGTCCGACCCGTACTCCCCGAAGCCCTTCACCCGCTCCTCGACCTGGCGCGCAACCTGCGCTGGTCATGGCATGCGGAGACCCGTGACCTCTTCCGGTCCGTGGACCCCGCGCAATGGGCCGCGTCGGGCAACGACCCCGTGCGGCTGCTGGGGTGCGTGTCGGCCGCGCGCCTCGCCGAGCTCGCCGAGGACCGCCCCTTTCTGAGCAGACTGGCCGCGGTCGCCGACGACCTGCGCGCCTATGCGACCGGCGACCGCTGGTACCAGGCGCAGTCGGCCGAACTGCCCGCAGCCGTGGCCTATTTCTCGCCCGAGTTCGGCATCACGGCCGCCCTGCCCCAGTACTCCGGCGGTCTCGGCATCCTCGCCGGCGACCACCTGAAGGCCGCGAGCGACCTCGGCGTGCCGCTCATCGGGGTGGGGCTGCTGTACCGGCACGGCTACTTCCGCCAGTCCCTGTCGCGGGACGGCTGGCAGCAGGAGCACTACCCCGTCCTGGACCCCAACGAGCTGCCGCTGGTGCTGCTGCGCGAGAGCGACGGCACCCCGGCACAGGTGTCCCTCGCCCTCCCCGGGGGCCGGCGGCTGCGGGCCCGCGTCTGGCTGGCCCAGGTCGGCCGTGTCCCGCTGCTCATGCTGGACTCGGACGTCGAGGAGAACGACCTCGGCGAACGGGCCGTGACCGACCGCCTCTACGGCGGCGGCAGCGAGCACCGCCTGCTGCAGGAGATGCTGCTCGGCATAGGAGGGGTGCGCGCGGTACGGACGTACTGCCGGCTCACCGGCCACGCCGAGCCCGAGGTCTTCCACACGAACGAGGGCCACGCCGGCTTCCTCGGCCTGGAGCGCATCGCCGAACTGTGCGACACCGGGCTCGATTTCGACTCCGGCCTCGAAGCCGTCCGCGCGGGCACCGTGTTCACCACCCACACCCCCGTCCCGGCCGGCATAGACCGCTTCGACCGGGAGCTGGTGGCCCGCCACTTCGGCCCCGACGCCGAGCTGCCGCGCATCGACGTGCAGCGGATCCTCGCCCTCGGCATGGAGACCTACCCGGGCGGCGAGGCGAACCTCTTCAACATGGCCGTGATGGGACTGCGGCTCGGCCAGCGTGCCAACGGCGTGTCCCTGCTGCACGGTCAGGTCAGCCGGGAGATGTTCTCCGGCTTGTGGCCCGGCTTCGACCCGGAGGAGGTCCCGATCACCTCGGTGACCAACGGGGTGCACGCACCGACCTGGGTGGCCCCCGAGGTCCTGAGGCTCGGCGCCCGCCAGATCGGCGCGCAGCGCACCGAGGAAGCGCTCACGGTCGGCGCCTCGGACCGCTGGGACTCGGTCGCCGACATCGCCGACCAGGAGATCTGGGACCTGCGCCGCGTCCTGCGCGAGCAACTCGTCACGGAGGTGCGGGAGCGCCTGTACGCCTCCTGGCGGCAGCGCGGCGCGGCCACGGCCGAACTCGGCTGGATCGACGGCGTGCTCGACCCCGACGTCCTGACGATCGGCTTCGCCCGCCGCGTCCCCTCCTACAAGCGTCTGACGCTGATGCTGCGGGACCGGGACCGGCTCCTGGACCTGCTCCTGCATCCCGAGCGCCCGATCCAGATCGTCGTCGCGGGCAAGGCGCACCCGGCGGACGACGGCGGCAAGCGGCTGATCCAGGAGCTGGTGCGCTTCGCCGACGATCCGCGGGTGCGCCACCGCATCGTGTTCCTGCCCGACTACGGCATGGGGATGGCGCAGAAGCTCTACCCGGGCTGCGACATCTGGCTGAACAACCCGCTGCGCCCGCTGGAGGCCTGCGGCACGAGCGGCATGAAGGCCGCGCTGAACGGCTGCCTCAACCTGTCGGTGCTGGACGGCTGGTGGGACGAGTGGTTCCAGCCGGACTTCGGCTGGGCGATCCCGACGGCGGACGGCACGGCGACGGACGACGACCGCCGCGACGAACTGGAGGCCTCCGCGCTCTACGACCTTCTCGAACAGCGGGTGGCACCGCGCTTCTACGACCGGGGCGAGGGCAACCTGCCCGACCGCTGGATCGAGATGGTCCGCCAGACCCTGACCCACCTGGGCCCCAAGGTGCTGGCGGGCCGCATGGTCCGCGAGTACGTGGAGCGCCTGTACACCCCGGCGGCCCGCGCCCACCGCGCGGCGACGCCGGAGGCCGCGCGGGAACTGGCGGGCTGGAAGTCCCGGGTACGGGCGGCCTGGCCGCGGGTCGCGGTGGACCATGTGGAGGCCTCGGCCGAGACCACCACCGCCGAACTCAACACGACGCTCAGCCTGCGGGTCCGCGTCGACCTCGCCGACCTCGCCCCCGACGACGTGGAGGTGCAGGCGGTAGCCGGGCGGGTGGACGCGCAGGACCGCATCGCGGACGCGGCGGCGGTCCCCCTCAAACCGGCGGGCGGCCCGGACATGGACGGCCGCTGGGTCTACGAGGGCCCGCTGTCCCTGGACCGCACCGGGCCGTTCGGCTACACGGTGCGCATCCTGCCGGCGCACCGTCTGCTGGCGTCGGGCGCGGAAATGGGCCTGGTGGCAGTCCCGTCGGAGGAGACCGGCGAGGGGGCGGGCGTCCTGCTGCGGTGACCGGGACCGTGCCCCGCCGGCACCGGCGGGGCACGGACCGGCCTCGCAGGGGCAGCCCCGGCCACGGCACCCCGCCGGACAGGCCCGACCCCGCGACGCCGGCCTGATCCGAACGACGGGCCCTAGTCCTCCAGCCCCGCGCACAGCCGGCGCAGGACGACCCCGCAGCGCTGTGCGTAGGCGTGCTGGAGGCCGCGGGTCGCCGGGCCGCCCGCCCGGGCGTACCACTTGGCGGGGCGGCTGAAGGCGGTCACCGTCAGCCAGACGGTGCCGTCGCCGGTGCGGTCCACCACGAAGGCCTCCTCGCCGCACTCCGGGTGACCGGGCAGGGTGCCGTAGGCCCAGCCGGCCCGGCGGGGTTCCTGGGTCGTCCAGACGACACGGCAGGGGGCCCTGATCGGGCCGAGGCCGACGGTGACGTCGACGCCGGGCGCCGCCGTCGGTGCGTCGGTGGTGATGGCGACGCCGACCGCACGGTGCAGTTCCCAGGTCAGCAGCGCCTGGCACGCCCTGCGGAAGACGTCCTCGCCCTCGCCGATCCGGTTTCGGACATGCAGTCGGTGGAAGCCCGGTGGGCAACGGTCCTCGCGGGTCGCGCCCACGTCCTCGTAGGTGAAGGGCATGGGGGACAGCGTAGGGCGGCCCCCGGAGAAACCTTCTCTCCGGGGGCCACCCCGTGGGGTCGGACGCGGACCAGCGGACTAGTTGACGTTCACCGCGGTCCAGGCGGCCTTCACGGCCGCGTACTCCGTGCTGGTGGACCCGTACAGGGCCGAGGCCGCCGACAGGGTGGCGGTGCGGGCGCCCGCGTACTTGGTCGTCGACGTCATGTAGGTCGTCAGCGCCTTGTACCAGATCTGCAGGGCCTTGGCGCGGCCGATGCCGGTGACCGTGGAGCCGTTGTACGTCGGGGAGTTGTAGGACACCCCGTTGATCGTCTTCGCGCCGCTGCCCTCGGACAGCAGGTAGAAGAAGTGGTTGGCGACGCCGGACGAGTAGTGGACGTCCTTGCTGCCGACCGTGGAGGACCAGTTGTCGGCGGAGCCGCCGTCCTTGCTGGGCTTGTCCATGTAGCGCAGCGGCGTGCCGTCGCCGTTGATGTTGATCTCTTCGCCGATGAGGTAGTCGCCCACGTCGGCGGAGTTGGCCGCGTAGAACTCGACGCCGGTGCCGAAGATGTCGGAGGTCGCCTCGTTCAGGCCGCCGGACTCGCCCGAGTAGTTCAGGCCCGCGGTGTTGGAGGTGACGCCGTGGCTCATCTCGTGGCCGGCCACGTCCAGGGACGTCAGCGGGTGGGTGTTGCCCGAGCCGTCGCCGTAGGTCATGCAGAAGCAGCTGTCGTCCCAGAACGCGTTGACGTACGCGTTGCCGTAGTGGACGCGGGAGTACGCGGCGACGCCGTTGTTCTTGATGCCGCTGCGGTTGAAGGTGTTCTTGTAGAAGTCCCAGGTCACCTGGGCGCCGTAGGCGGCGTCGACGGCGGCGGTCTGGTCGGCGGTGGAGCTGGAGGCGGCGCCCGTGCCCCAGACGTCGTCGGCGTCGGTGAAGAGCGTGCCGGTGCCGGACGTGCCGTGCTTGAGGTTGTACGTCTTGTGGCCGCCGCGGGTGGTGTCGTACAGCTGGTACGTCGTGCCCGACTTGGTGGTGGTGAGCGGGACGGTGCCGGCGTACAGGCTCTTGCCGGTGCCGGTCTCGATGCCCTGGTACTCGTAGAGCTTCTTGCCGGTGGCCGCGTCGGTGACGACGTGCAGCTCGTTCGGGGTGCCGTCGTCCTGGAGGCCGCCGACGACCGTCTCGTAGGCGAGGACCGGCTTGCCGTTCGCCGCCCAGATCACCTTGCGGGGCGCGCGGTCGGCCTCGGTCTTCTCGGAGCCCGCGCTCTGCGCGGCCTTCACGGCCTGCTTCTCGGCCTTCAGTGCGGTCACGGCGGGCTTCAGGGAGGCCACCTTGATGGCCGCCCTGGTCGCCTTGGTGACGCCCTGGGTCTTGCCGGCCTTCGTCTCGTGGACGACGAGGTCGCCGCCGAGGACCGGGAGTCCTTCGTAGGTGCGCTCGTAGCGGGTGTGGAGCGTGCCGTCCGCGTCCTTGACGACGTCTCTGACGACGAGCTTCTCCTTGGCGCCGAGACCTATCTCGTCGGCCGTCCCGGTGACGTCGGCCTGGGCGTCCCTGATCAGGGTCGTACGGGCCGCCGGGGACAGCTGGACCGGGGCGGCGGCCGGGTCGGACGCGCCGGTGGATGAGGCGGGCGTCTGGGCGGACGCACCGGTGGTCATACCGGTGGTGAGGAGGGCTCCGGCCGCGACGGCGGTCGCGATGGCGAGAGTGGTCCGCTTGTGACGCGCGTAGAGGGGGGTCACGCAAGCTCCTTGTGTGGGGGCCGACCGCACGGTCTGGGGTAGCCGTGCGGAGGGGAAGGTGCGGTGCGGGAGTGCCGTGCGGTGGAAGCGTGTCACCTGGGGCGCGTACATGTCATGAGGGCAGGCAAAGCTTGGCCGGAAAGCGTCCGTTGAGTGAATATCGCTGTACGCAATGCGGAATCGATCATGTTCAAGAGGCAACCAAGCCCGGGTCAGGGCAGGGTAAAAGAGGGCGCCGCCCCGGGGGTGTCGAACCACCGGGACGGCGCCGTGTTCCGTGCGTGACCGCGGGGCGGTCTACGGGAAGGTGAGCTTCCAGCTGTTGATGTAGCCGGTGTCCTGCGCCGCCTGGTCCTGGACCTTCAACTTCCAGACCCCGTTGGCGACTTCGGAGGACGCGTCGACCGTGTACGTGGTGTTCACGTTGTCCGCCGAGTCGGAGGAGCTGAAGTTCTTCAGGCGGTACGCGGTGCCGTCCGGGGCCACCAGGTCGACGACGAGGTCACCGCGCCAGGTGTGCACGATGTCCACGGCGACCGCCAGGTTCGACGGGGCGTTGCCCGCCCGCCCGGAGACGGTGACCGAGGACGTCACGGCCGCGCCGTTGTCCGGAATCGATACGTCGGCCGTGTTCTCGAACGACGTACCGCCACCGCCACCGCCACCGGACCGCGCACCGACGGCCACGGCCGCCCACGCGTCCTGCACCGCCTTGTACTCGGCGCCCGTGGTGCCGTACAGCTCACCCGTCGCCGCGAGCGTGCCGGTGCGGGCCGCCGCGTAGTTCGTGGTCGAGGTGAACTTGGTGGTGAGCGCCCGGTACCAGATCTGCAGCGCCTTCTCCCGGCCGATCCCGGTGACCGGGAGGCCGTCGGCGGTCGGCGAGTTGTAGCTGACGCCGTTGATCACCTTGGCGCCGCTGCCCTCGGACAGCAGGTAGAAGAAGTGGTTCGCGGGGCCCGACGAGTAGTGCACGTCGACCGAGCCGATCCCCGAGTACCAGTTGTCCTTGGACGCGCCGTCCCTGCTCGGCTTGTCCTGGTAGCGCAGCGGCGTGCCGTTGCCGTTGATGTCGATCTTCTCGCCGATGAGGTAGTCGCCCACGTCGGAGGAGTTGTTCGCGTAGAACTCGACGCCGGTGCCGAAGATGTCGGAGGTCGCCTCGTTCAGGCCGCCGGACTCGCCCGAGTAGTTGAGTCCCGCGGTGTTGGAGGTGACGCCGTGGCTCATCTCGTGGGCGGCCACGTCGATGGAGGTCAGGGGCTTGGCGTTGCCCGAGCCGTCGCCGTAGGTCATGCAGAAGCAGCTGTCGTCCCAGAACGCGTTGACGTACGCGTTGCCGTAGTGGACGCGGGAGTAGGCGCCGACGCCGTTGTTCTTGATGCCGCTGCGGTTGAAGGAGTTCTTGTAGAAGTCCCACGTGACGGCGGCGCCGTAGTGCGCGTCGGCACCCGCGGTGGCGGCGTTCGACGTGGTGCCGTTGCCCCAGACGTCGGTGGTCTGCGAGAACAGCGTGCCGGTGCCGGACGTGCCGCGGTTCAGGTTGTACGTCTTGTGGTTGCCGCGGGCGCCGTCGTTCAGCGTGTACGTGGAGCCCGAGAGCGTGGTGGTCAGCGGCACCGTACCGCTGTACTGGGTGTTGCCGGTGCCGTTGTGGATGCCCTGGTACTCGTACAGCTTCTTGCCGGTGGCCGCGTCGGTGATGACGTGCAGCTCGTTCGGCGTCCCGTCCTCCTGGATGCCGCCGACGACCGTCTCGTACGCCAGAGCCGGCTTGCCGTTCGCCGCCCAGATCACCTTGCGGGGCGCCCGGTCGGCCTCGGTCCTCTCGGAGCCCGCGCTCTGCGCGGCCTTCACGGCCTGCTTCTCGGCCCTGGAGGCGGTGACGGCCGGGGTGAGCGTGGCGACCTTGATCGTGGCCTTCGTCGCCCTGACGACTCCCTCGGTCTTCCCGGACTTGGCCGTGTCGACCACGAGGTCGCCGCCGAGTACCGGGAGCCCGTCGTAGGTGCGCTCGTAGCGGGTGTGGAGCGTGCCGTCCTTGTCCTTGACGACGTCACGGGCGACGAGCTTCTCCTTCGCCCCGAGGCCCAGGTCCTCGGCGGTGTCCGCCTTGGCGGCGTTGGCGTCGCGAATCAGCTCGGCGCGCTGCGAGGGCGTGAGCTGCACGGCGACGGAACCGGGGTTGATCTTCCCGGCCGGTGCCTTCTCGGGGGCGGCGCTCGCGGCGCCCGACTGGACGGCCGCCGTGAGCAGGGCGGTGACGCCGACGAGTGCGGCGGCGGTGGCCCTGCGGCGCGCGGTGTGGGAGGTGCGTCTGTGGGAGGTGCTGCTTCTCAACACTGACTCCTTCTGCATGGCCGCGGGTCGCACGGCCAGGGGAGACCGGACGATGGATGACCCGTCCGGGCAGAACAGGGCGGTACGCGGAACCAGGTGCAAGGAGGTTGCGCCGCCGCACAGCCGGGTTGCTGTGAGGTTGCTGTGGAGCGGCCGTGGGAAGAGTGGCAGCAGAATGCCCTGTCTGTCAGGGGCGCATCAAGAAGTTGGCTGGAAACCGTTCGTTGTCCGGGTGGTCATGTTCGGTATACGAACTGGCTGTTCGGTCAGGCCAGACTGTCCTGCCATGCCCGGTGGAGGTCGGCGAACCTGCCGGTGTCCACGATGAGCTGACCCGGTGTGCCGTCCTCGACGACCCGGCCGTGCTCCATCACCAGGACCCGGTCGGCGATCTCCACCGTGGAGAGGCGGTGCGCGATGACGACGGCCGTGCGGCCGTGCAGGACGGTCGACATCGCACGCTGCACCGCCCGTTCGCCGGGGATGTCCAGCGAGCTGGTCGCCTCGTCCAGGATCAGTACGGCCGGGTCGGCGAGCAGCGCCCGCGCGAACGCCACCAGTTGGCGCTGGCCGGCCGAGATGCGACCGCCCCGCTTGCGTACGTCCGTGTCGTAGCCGTCGGGCAGCGCGCTGATGAAGTCGTGCGCGCCGATCGCCTTCGCGGCCCGCTCGATCTCCTCACGGGGAGCGTCCGGGCGGCCGATGGCGATGTTCTCGGCGACCGTGCCGGAGAACAGGAACGCCTCCTGGGTCACCATCACCACCCCGCGCCGCAGTTCGGCGTTCGGCAGGTCGCGCAGGTCGACGCCGTCCAGCAGGACCCGCCCCTCGGTCGGGTCGTAGAAGCGGGCCAGCAGCTTGGCCAGGGTGGACTTGCCGGCGCCGGTGGAACCGACCACGGCCACCGTCTGCCCGGCCGGCAGCGTGAGGTCGAAACGGGGCAGCACCTCGCCGCCGGTGCGGTAGGCGAAGCGGACGCCCTCGAAGACGACCTCGCGGCCCGGGTGCTCCGACGCGGACTCCGGCAGGTACCGGGGCGTCGAGGGCTCCGGCACGGCGGGCGTCTGGGCGAGCAGACCCGCGATCTTCTCCAGCGAGGCCGCGGCCGACTGGTAGGAGTTGAGGAACATGCCGAGCCGGTCGATGGGGTCGTACAGGCGACGCAGGTAGAGCACCGCCGCGGCCAGCACGCCGAGCTCCAGGGAGCCGGACGCCACCCGGTACGCGCCCCACAGCACCATCCCCGCGACCGCCGTGTTGGCGATCAGGCGCGAGCCGGTGACATAGCGGGCCATCTCCAGCAGGGCGTCGCCGTTCGTCCGCTCGTGGCGCTCGTTCAGGACGCGGAACTCCGCGTCGTTGGCCGCCTCGCGCCGGAAGGCACGCACTGGCCGGATTCCGTTCATCGTCTCCGCGAACTTCACGATGACGGCGGCGATCGCGGTCGACCGCACGCGGTACACCCGGCCCGCGCGGCGCTGATAGAGCCGTACCAGGAGGTACAGCGGCATGAAGGAGGCCACGGCCAGCGCGCCGAGACCGAGGTCGAGCCAGAGCAGCATCGCCGAGATGTAGACGAAGGACAGGACGACCATCACGAGTTCCTGCAGGCCCTCGCTGAGCAGCTCCCGCAGGGACTCCACGTCCGTCGTGGAGCGGGAGATCAGCCGGCCCGACGTGTAGCGCTCGTGGAAGTCGATGCTGAGGGCCTGCGCGTGCCGGAAGATGCGGCCGCGCAGGTCCAGCAGCACATCCTGGTTGACCCGGGCGGACGCCGAGATGAACGCGTACTGCAGCGCACCGGAGACGACCGAGCACAGCAGGTACGCGACCGCCACGGCGATCAGCGGTCCGTGGTCGTCGCGCCGGAGCGCCGGTACGGCACGGTCGATGGCGTACGCGACGAGCAGCGGACCCAGCTGCACCGCCGCCTGCTGGACCAGCAGCAGGACCGTCGCCACGACGACCCGGGCCTTCAGCGGGGCGAGGAGCGAGCGCAGCAGCGCGGCGGTCGCGCCCGGGGGAGTGGGCAGGACGTCGCGGTCGAAGGGATCGCCGGGCCCGGCGGGTTCCCGGCCCGGTGGCCTCTGCTCCCCGGCCGGCTCCCGGTCCGGGTCCTTGTCCGGCGCGGTGGTCGTGGGCGCCGTCATCGGTGGTCCTCCTCGGTGCGGGCGCCGCCGTGGCCGGCCACGGCTGAGGCGTGGGTGCCGTGTGCCGCCCCGGCAGCGGCGTCGGTGTTCTCGGCGCCCGACATCAGCCAGGCGTACTCGGCGTTCGAGCGCAGCAGTTCGTGGTGGGTGCCGACGGCGGCGATCCGGCCGCCGGAGAGCAGGGCCACCCGGTCGGCGAGCAGCACCGTGGACGGGCGGTGCGCGACGACCAGCGCCGTCGTGCGGGCCAGCACGCGGCGCAGGGCCGCCTCGACCGCGGCCTCCGTGTGGACGTCCAGCGCCGACAGCGGGTCGTCCAGGACGAGGAAGCGGGGGTTGCCGACGACCGCACGCGCCAGGGCGAGCCGCTGGCGCTGGCCACCGGACAGACTCAGGCCCTGCTCGCCGACCTGGGTGCCGGTGCCCTGCGGGAGGGCGTGGACGAAGTCGGCCTGCGCGACGGCCAGGGCGCGGTCCAGCTCCACCCCGCCCGCGCTGTCCCCGGCGCCCATCAGGACGTTCTCGCCGACGCCGGCCGAGAAGAGGGTGGGCTCCTCGAAGGCAACGGCGACGAGTTCGCGCAGCGTCGCCCGCGGCATCCGCGTGATGTCCTCGCCGTCCAGCGTGATGCGGCCCGACGTCACCTCGTGCAGCCGGGGGATGAGAGCCGTGAGGGTGGTCTTGCCCGACCCGGTCGCGCCGACGAGGGCCATCGTCTCGCCCGGGCGGATGTGCAGGTCGACGCGGTCGAGGACGGGGGCCGCGTCCGCCGGGGCGTCCGGGTAGCGGAACCGCACGCCGTGGAACCGCAGTCCGCCGGCGGCACGCGCGCCGACGGCGGCCCCGGCTCGGACGGCACCCGCGCCGGGAGCGACACCGGCGTCGGCACCTGCGCCGGGAGCGACACCGGCGTCGGCACCTGCGCCGGGAGCGGCACCGGCGTCGGCACCTGCGCCGGGAGCGGCACCCGCGTCGGCGCCCGCGCCGGGAGCGGCACCCGCGTCCCCGGGGACCGGGTCGGCCGACTCCGGCGGGGAGTCCATCACCTCGAAGTACCGCTGGGTCGCCGTCGCCGCCTCCTGGCTCATCGCCAGCAGGAAGCCGATCGAGTCGACGGGCCAGCGCAGGGCGAGAGCCGTCGACAGGAAGGCGACCAGCGTGCCGGCGGAGAGCTCCCCGTCGGCGACCTGGACCGTGCCGAGCACCAGGGCGGCGCCGATGGCGAGTTCGGGCAGGGTGACGATGACGGCCCAGATCGCGGCCAGCAGCCGGGCCTTGGCCAGTTCCGTGCCGCGCAGGGTCTGCGACAGCTCCCGGAACGCGCGGGCCTGGCTGCGATGGCGCCCGAAGCCCTTGATGATGCGGATGCCGAGGACGCTCTCCTCGACGACCGTCGTCAGGTCGCCCACCTGGTCCTGGGCCCGCCGGGCCACCTCCGAGTACCGCCGCTCGAAGAACCAGCAGACCACCACCACCGGCAGGACCGGGCCCAGCAGCACCAGCCCGAGACTCCACTGCTGGAGCAGCATGATGGTCATGCCGGCGAGGATGGTCACGCCGTTGACCAGCAGGAAGGTCAGCGGGAACGCCAGGAACATGCGCACCAGCATCAGATCCGTGGTGCCGCGGGACAGCAGCTGCCCCGAGGCCCAGCGGTCGTGGAAGGCGACCGGAAGCCGCTGGAGATGCCGGTAGAGATCCGCCCGCATCGCCGCCTCGACGCCCGCCAGCGGCCGCGCCACCATCCAGCGGCGCAACCCGAACAGCAGCGCCTCCGCGAACCCGAGCAGCAGCAGGTACAGCGCCCCGAGCCACACCCCGCGCGGATCCCGGTCGGCGACCGGCCCGTCCACGAGCCACTTCAGGACGAGCGGAAACACCAGCCCCGTGCAGGAGGCGACGACCGCGACGCCCGCCGCGCCGAACAGCCGCGCCCGCACGGGCCGGACGTACGGCCACAGGCGCAGCAGACTGCGCACGGTGGAGCCGCCGCCGCGGCCCGGGTGGTCGCTCGTGTCACCGCCGTCCCGGGCGCCGGCCCGCCCGGGCCCCGAGACGGGGTCATGGTGATCCTCGGTCGTCGCATCTGTCGTGGCCATCAGGGGCGAGCCTACGGATCGCCACTGACACCGCCCACCGAGTTTTGGCCGGACCCGGGACGGTCCCGCGGTCCCGGACGGAGACCCTCCGGCGCCCCGCCCCGCCGCTCACCCCGCGACGCGCAGCAGCAGCACCGTACGGGCCGGCACCGTGACGGTCGTCCCGGCCGGGTGCACCACTCCCGGTGCCTCCTGCTGCTCCTCCCGGGAGGTGTCCACGACGACCTCGTACTCCGCGGCCCACGGCGGCCCCGGCAGGACGAAGGCCGCCGGCCGGTCCCCGGCGTGCAGCACCGCCAGGAAGCTGTCGTCGACGACGGGCGCTCCCCGGGCGTCCCGCCCGGGTATGTCCCGCCCGGACAGGTACATCCCGAGCGTCGCCGCCGGCGCGTACCAGTCCCGCTCCGTCATCTCGGTGCCGCGTGCGGTGAACCAGGCCAGATCCCGCAGCCCGTCGGCGGAGTGGGCCCGCCCGGAGAAGAAGGCCCGCGTCCGCAGCACCGGATGCGCGTGCCGCAGGGCGATCAGCCGGGACGTCAGGTCGAACAGAGCCCGCCACCCGGGGTCCGCCAGCTGTGACCAGTCGACCCAGCTGATCTCGTTGTCCTGGCAGTACGCGTTGTTGTTGCCCCGCTGCGTCCGCCCGAACTCGTCGCCCGCGACCAGCATCGGCACTCCGGTGGACAGCAGCAGCGTCGTCAGGAGGTTGCGCAGCTGGCGGCGCCGCAGGGCCAGGACGCGCTCCTCGTCCGTCTCGCCCTCGACGCCGCAGTTCCAGGCGCGGTTGTCGTCGGTGCCGTCCCGGTTGCCCTCCCCGTTGGCCTCGTTGTGCTTGCGCTCGTACGAGACCAGGTCCCGGAGGGTGAAACCGTCGTGGGCCGTCACGAAGTTCACGGACGCGTACGGGCGCCGGCCGCCCCACGCGTACAGGTCGCTCGAACCCGAAAGCCGGTACCCCAGGTCCCGCACGTCCGGCAGGGCCCCGCGCCAGAAGTCCCGCACCGCGTTGCGGTACCGGTCGTTCCACTCCGTCCACAGCGGCGGGAAGGAACCCACCTGATATCCCCCCGAGCCGACGTCCCACGGCTCCGCGATCAGCTTCACCCGCCGCAGCACCGGGTCCTGCGCGATGACGGCGAGGAACGGGGACAGCATGTCGACGTCGTGCATGGAGCGGGCCAGAGCCGCCGCCAGGTCGAAGCGGAAGCCGTCCACCCCCATCTCCGTCACCCAGTAGCGGAGCGAGTCGGTGATCAGCCGCAGGACGTGCGGCTGCACCACGTGCAGGGTGTTGCCGCAGCCCGTGTAGTCCGCGTACCGCCGGGCGTCGGACTGGAGCCGGTAGTAGCCCCGGTTGTCGATGCCGCGCAGCGACAGCATCGGGCCGAGCTCACCCGCCTCCGCCGTGTGGTTGTAGACCACGTCGAGGATGACCTCGATGCCGGCCGCGTGCAGCGCCCGCACCATCCGCTTGAACTCGCCGACCTGCTCGCCCCTGGTCCCGGTCGCGGAGTAGGCCGCGTGCGGGGCGAAGTAGCCGATGGAGTTGTAGCCCCAGTGGTTGCGCAGACCCCGGCGCAGCAGATGGTCCTCGTGCGCGAACTGGTGCACGGGCAGCAGCTCCACCGCCGTCACCCCGAGCGCCGTCAGGTGTGCGATCGCCGCCGGGTGCGCCAGGCCCGCGTACGTGCCGCGCAGGTCCTCCGGGATGTCGGGGTGCAGCCGGGTGAAGCCCCGTACGTGCAGCTCGTAGATCACCGAGTCCGACCACGGCGTCTTGGGACGGTGGTCGTCCGCCCAGTCGTCGTCGTCGTGCACGACGACCCCCTTGGGGACGTACGGGGCCGAGTCGCGGTCGTCGCGCACCGTGTCCGCGACATGCTGCTGGGGCCAGTCGCGGACGTGCCCGTACACCTCGGGCGGCAGGCTGAAGTCGCCGTCCACGGCGCGCGCGTACGGGTCGAGGAGCAGTTTCGCCGGGTTCCAGCGGGCGCCGGTCCACGGGTCCCAGCGGCCGTGCACCCGGTAGCCGTACCGGCGGCCGGGGAACACGCCGGGGACGAAGCCGTGCCAGATCTCGTGCGTCAGTTCGGTGAGCTTGACGCGGGTCTCGGCCGCCCCGCCGCCCGGCTCGTCGAAGAGGCACAGGTCCACGGCCTCCGCGCCGCCCGCCCACAGCGCGAAGTTGGTGCCCGGCACGCCGTCGGGGCCGACCCTGAAGCGTGCCCCGA
Organism: Streptomyces sp. NPDC005551; assembly: GCF_042871785.1. Taxonomy (NCBI): domain Bacteria; kingdom Bacillati; phylum Actinomycetota; class Actinomycetes; order Kitasatosporales; family Streptomycetaceae; genus Streptomyces; species Streptomyces sp. NPDC005551. The sequence continues at coordinate 531,760 of NZ_JBIAJE010000006.1, forward strand.
GCGGTGTCGGGGTACCCGGCCACACGGGCACGACGGGCGCCGAGCGCGGTGTGCCGTTCCTCGGAGGGGCGGACTGCGTGGGCAGCCCGCCGCCCGCGGCATGTCCTTCCTGGACTGCCTCCTGCTCGGGTGCGCTCGACACCGGTCAGCCTCCTGCGGCTCGATGGGGAGCGACAAGAAAAGGGGCCCGTGGCGTCCCGGCCGCGGTTCCCCGTCGCGTCGTCCTCCCCCCTGTTCTGCCCACAGCTCGGGTCGCACTCACGTTTCCCCCGGAGGGGCATGGTCGTTGGGTCGTCGTGATGCACGTACAGACACGCGCGCGACGCGCCGGGGCCGTGCTGGCCGCCGTACTGACCTGGGCGGCCCTGCTGGCCGCCGCCACCGGCTGCACCTCGAACGGGATGGACGAGGTGCTCGGCAAACCCCGTTCACCCGAGGACGTGATCCGGATCTCGCCGGACGACGGCCGCAAGGGGGTGCGGCCGGGGGAGGAGCTGAGGGTACGGGTGCCGAGCGGGCGTCTGGAGTCGGTGAAGGTCGTCAAGTCCCAGGACGCACAGGAGTACGAGGTACCCGGCCGCATCGCGGACGACGGCCTGTCCTGGCGCCCCGCGGACCGGAGGCTGGCCCTCGCCGCCACGTACACCGTGGACGTGGTGGCGCTGGACGGCCACGGACGCCGCTCCGCCCGGCACACGACGTTCCGGACGGCGGTACCGGACGAGCGGTTCATCGGGTACGTGACGCCGGAGAACCGCTCCACGGTCGGCACCGGGATGATCGTCTCCCTGGAGTTCAACCGGGAGATCGAGCACCGGGCCGCCGTCGAGCGGGCGATCCGGGTGAGCGCCGTGCCCGCGGTGGACATCCGCCCGCACTGGTTCGGCCGGGACCGGCTCGACTTCCGGCCGCAGAGGTACTGGAAGCCGGGGACCCGGGTGACGGTGGCGCTGCGGCTGCGGGACGTGGAAGGGGCGCCGGGTGTCTACGGGCTGCAGTACAAGACGTTCACCTTCACCGTCGGACGCAGCCAGGTGAGCCTCGTCGACGCCGCCGAGCACACCATGGAGGTACGCCGCGACGGTGACCTCCTCGCCACCGTGCCGATCACCGCGGGAGCGCCGAAGACGACGACGTACAACGGCAAAATGGTCGTCACGGAGATGCTCGAGGTGACCCGGATGAACAGCCGCACGGTCGGCTTCGGCGGCGAGTACGACATCCCCGACGTCCCCCACGCGATGCGCCTCACCGCCTCCGGCACCTTCCTGCACGGCAACTACTGGGCGCCGGACTCCTTCGGCAACACCAACGTCAGCCACGGCTGCGTAGGCCTGCGGGACGTCAAGGGCGGCAGTTCACGGACTCCCGCGGGCTGGTTCTTCGACCGCAGTCTCATCGGTGACGTCGTCGAGGTCGTCCACAGCAAGGACAAGGAGGTCGCCCCCGACAACGGCCTCGGCGGATGGAACATGGGCTGGAAGCGGTGGAAAGCGGGCACGGCGGTGAAGTAGCCCGACATAGGGGCACGTACCGAGCGGCCCCCGACTCGCCTCCGGACAGTTGAACTTGGGACTGAACGGTGACAATCACGGGGATCCATCCCTCCTGGCGGTGTGATTAATTAGCGCGATACGCGCGTGGGACGCGCCGGGGTGCGGGCCTGATCAGGCCGTGCGAGGGGAGATCGACTGTGAACGGGCGACCGATATCGGGGGCGTCGGTTGGCGCGCGGACACCGCGGAACAAGAGGGCCCTGGCACTGCTGCTGGGTGCCCTGTTGTGCGCGGTGACCGCGTGCGGCGGGGGCGGGGACACGGACTCCGGGTCAGGGAAGAGCAAGGGCGAGCCGGGCACGGCGGACACCGGCGCGTCGGCGGCCGTCGTGACGGTCGCGCCCAAGGACGGCGCCGACGGCGTGCGGACCAGCGGCGCACTCAAGGTGACCGCGGCCAAGGGCAGGCTGACCGAGGTGAAGGTCCAGGACGGCGAGGGCAACGAGGTCGAGGGCAAGGTGACCGACGGCGGCGCCACCTGGACGCCCTCCACGCATCTGGCCGCGGCCACCAAGTACAAGGTCCACGCGGTGGCCGAGGACGCCGACGGCCGTGAGTCCGCCGAGGAGTCCGCGTTCACCACGCTGACCCCGAAGAACACCTTCGTCGGCAGCTACACGCCCGAGGACGGCGCCGAGGTGGGCGTCGGCATGCCCTTCTCGGTCCACTTCACGCGGGGCATCACGCACCCGGAGGACGTCGAGAAGGCGATCACGGTCAAGACGGAGCCCGCCGTCGACGTCCAGGGGCACTGGTTCGGCAACGACCGCCTCGACTTCCGTCCCGAGGAGTACTGGAAGGCCGGCACGAAGGTCACCGTCGAGTTCAACCTCGACGGCGTCGAGGGCCGGCCCGGGGTCTACGGCAAGCAGGCCAGGACCGTGAAGTTCACGATCGGCCGCAGCCAGGTCTCCACCGTCGACGTCAAGACGAAGAAGATGACCGTCAGGCGCGACGGCAAAACCCTCAAGACCATCCCGGTCACCACCGGCAAGCCCGGCTACGAGACCTGGAACGGCCAGATGGTCATCAGCGAGCGCCTGCGGGTGACCCGGATGAACGGCGAGACCGTCGGCTACGGCGGCGAGTACGACATCAAGGACGTGCCGGACGCGATGCGCCTGACCAACTCGGGCACGTTCATCCACGGCAACTACTGGGGCGGCGACGCCTTCGGCAACTACAACGCCAGCCACGGCTGCGTCGGTCTGCGCGACGTGCGCGGCGGCGGCGACCGGAGCGTGCCCGCCGCGTGGTTCTTCGACCACTCGATGGTCGGTGACGTGGTCGTCGTGAAGAACTCCCACGACAGGACCGTGGCCCCGGACAACGGGCTCAACGGCTGGAACATGTCCTGGGAGAAGTGGACCGCCTGAGTCCCCGAAACGCCTCCGGGCCCGGTGTGCCGCTGTGACCGAGCACACCGGGCCCGTTGTCGTTAACGCCCACTAACCTGCTCCCATGACTGTGCATCTCGAAGTCGCCGAAGGCGTCGGCACCATCCGCCTCGACCGTCCGCCGATGAACGCGCTGGACATCGCCACCCAGGACCGCCTCAAGGAACTCGCCGAGGAGGCCACGCGCCGCACCGACGTGCGCGCGGTGGTGCTGTACGGCGGCGAGAAGGTGTTCGCGGCCGGCGCGGACATCAAGGAGATGCAGGCCATGGACCACGCGGCGATGATCGTGCGGTCCCGGGGCCTGCAGGACTCCTTCACCGCTGTCACCCGCATCCCCAAGCCGGTCGTCGCCGCGGTCACCGGCTACGCGCTGGGCGGCGGCTGCGAGTTGGCGCTCTGCGCCGACTACCGCATCGCCGCGGACAACGCGAAGCTCGGCCAGCCGGAGATCCTGCTCGGCCTGATCCCCGGAGCCGGCGGCACCCAGCGCCTCGCCCGGCTGATCGGCCCCTCCAGGGCCAAGGACCTCATCTTCACGGGCCGCATGGTCAAGGCGGACGAGGCCCTGACCCTCGGGCTCGTCGACCGGGTCGTCCCCGCGGACGAGGTGTACGCCCAGGCGCACGCGTGGGCGGCGAAGCTGGCGCAGGGCCCCGCCCTCGCGCTGCGGGCCGCCAAGGAGTCGGTCGACGCCGGCCTGGAGACCGACCTGGAGACCGGACTGGCCATCGAGCGGAACTGGTTCGCCGGGCTGTTCGCGACGGAGGACCGCGAGCGGGGCATGCGCAGCTTCGTGGACGAGGGTCCCGGCAAGGCGAAGTTCCTCTGATCGCACCACACTTGACGCCGCGTCCGCCTCGCGGTTGACGCGGCCTCCCGCCCCGCGTCCCCCGTAGGGCTGGTTTATGTCCGCCTTAAGACAACCTTAAGGACGACTGAACGAGGCCCTGCCGCACCTGCCTGCGAGGGGGACCGCGTCGCAGGTCGGACGTGCTGTCACCACTCTTGAATTGCCTGTGGCATATGCCGGACGGCCACTGCGGAACGAGCGATTCCGGGGGGCGTATTCCCTCGGAACCGCCCCGGAGGGCCCGGCGGGCGGCCATGATGGTGCCATGGCGGGGCTGGAGGGTGTCGAGCAGCCGCGGCGGCACGCGACCGCGGCGCGCTGGTCGCCGGCGATGGAGGACGAACGGGCGCTGAAGGCGCTGGAGTTGTTCGGCAATCCCACGGAGGGCGAGGTGCCCCTGCCGTCGCGTCCGGAGTCCGCGGCCACCGCCCGACGGCTCGTCCAGGTGGTGGTGCTGCGCCACTGGGGGCTCTCGCCGAAGATGACCGAGGACGCGGTGTTACTCGTCTCCGAACTCGTCGGCAACGCCGTGCGGCACACCGGCGCCCGGGTCTTCGGCCTCCGGATGCGGCGCCGGCGCGGCTGGATCCGCGTCGAGGTGCGCGACCCCTCCCGGGGGCTGCCCTGCCTGCTGCCGGTCCAGGAGACGGACCTGAGCGGCCGGGGGCTCTTCCTCGTCGACAAGCTCTCCGACCGCTGGGGCGTCGACCTGCTGCCGCGCGGCAAGACGACGTGGTTCGAGATGCGGGTCGCCGACCGCTGACGTCCCCCCGACCCGGCGGCCGCGCCCCCTCTCCCCGGCCCACGCCCTCAGCGCCCGCCCCGGGGGCCCGCCCCCTCGGACCTCCCCGGGTCACCCCGGGCCCCCGCGCCACCCCGGGGTCTGCCCCAGGGACGCGCTGCGAGGCTGCGCCCCCGGACCCGCCATGGGGCTGCGCCATGGGCCCCCGCCATGGGGCTCCGCTTCCGGCCCCCGCCGTGGGGCTCCGCCTCCGGCCCCCGCCGCGAGGTTCCGTCCCCGGGCCCGCCATGGGGGTTCCGTCCCCGGCCCCCGCCGCGAGGCTCCGCCCCCGGGCCCGCTTCTCGGGTGCCGGAGGGGACGGTTTCTCGCGACCCGCGTTCGTCGTTCCCGTCGTCAATCGGCTCATTTCCGGCGCAATCCCCCTTAAATGGGGCAGATGACCACGACAGACCGCCGCTCGGCGCTGCGTGCGGGTGCCGGGCTCGCCGCAGCCGGGGCCCTCGCCGCCGCGTGCTCCCCGAGGGGGGCCGCCGCAGACCCGGCCCGCGCCCCGGGCACCCCGCACCCGCCCGCCTCGCCCCACCCGGCGCCCGCGGCCCGCCGCTTCCCGGGACAGCCCGTGCAGATCGGGCACGGCCCCCGCACCCGGCCCCGGGTCGCCCTCACCTTCCACGGACAGGGGGACCCCGCGATCGCCCGCTCCCTGCTGGGCGAGGCGGAGCGGCGCGGCGCCCGCGTCACCGTGCTCGCCGTCGGCAGCTGGCTGGACGCGCACCCGGAGATGGCCCGCCGCATCCTCGACGGCGGTCACGACCTCGGCAACCACACCCTGCGCCACCTCGACATCAACGCGATGTCCGAGCCGGACGCGTACGCCGAGATCCGCGGCTGCGCGGACCGGCTGCGTCGGCTCACCGGGTCCGCCGGCACCTGGTTCCGGCCCTCGCGCACCCCGCGCGCCTCACCGCTGGTGGAGCGGCTGGCCCGCCGCGCGGGCTACCCGCACGTCCTCTCGTACGACGTCGACTCACTGGACTTCACCTCGCCGGGCGCCGCCACCGTGACCCGCAAGGTCCTCGGCGAGGTCCGCGCCGGATCCGTGGTGAGCCTGCACTTCGGGTACGCGGACACGGTCGCCGCGCTCCCCGCCGTCCTGGAAGAACTCGCCCGCCGCCAACTGCGCGCGGTGACCACCACGGAGCTGCTGAGCTGATGCACCGCAACCGGAACCTCACCAGGCGCGCCCTGATCGCGGGCGCCGTACTCACCGCCCTCGCCGGCTGCGCGAGCGGGGCGAAGGACCACGCCGACGAGGCCCTGGGCACCAAGGCGCCCGTCAAACCCGCTCAGCCCCCGCAGAGCCGGGGGCTGCCCGGCATGCCGCCCGTGCTGGACCCGGCGGACGTCTACGCCGCCGACCGCCCGAACAAGCTCTCCCCGGTGGTCAAGGACTTCCCCTCCCGGGTCTACGTCCCCAACACCAACTCCAACACGGTGTCGGTCATCGACCCGGCCACGTACGAGGTCATCGAGACGATCCCGGTCGGCTCCCAGCCGCAGCACGTCGTCCCGTCCTGGGACATGAAGACGCTGTGGGTCAACAACGACAAGGGCAACACCCTCACGCCCATCGACCCGAAGACCGGCAGGGCGGGCCGGACCGTCGACGTGCACGACCCGTACAACCTCTACTTCACGCCCCACGGCAAGTACGCGATCGTGATGGCCTCGCTCGACCGCGAGCTGGTCTTCCGGGACGCGCACACCATGAAGCGCGTCAGGACCGAACCGGTCAGCTGCTACGGCGTCAACCACGCCGACTTCTCCTCCGACGGCCGCTACTTCATCGTCTCCTGCGAGTTCAGCGGCGAGCTGCTCAAGGTCGACACCGAGAAGATGAAGGTCGTCGCCCAGCGGAAACTGCCGTTCGAGGGCGCCATGCCGCAGGACGTCAAGATCTCCCCGGACGGCAAGAAGTTCTACATCGCCGACATGATGGCCCACGGCATGTGGGTCCTGGACGGCGACAAGTTCACCGAACCGACCCTGCTGCCCACCGGCAAGGGCTGCCACGGCCTCTACGTCAGCCGCGACTCGCGCGAGATGTACATCTCCAACCGCGGCGAGGGCACCGTCTCCGTCTTCGACTTCGCCCAGGACAAGCTGACCAAGAAGTGGCACCTGCCCGACGGCGGCAGCCCCGACATGGGCGGCGTCTCCGCCGACGGCAAGGTGCTGTGGCTGTCCGGCCGCTACGACTCCGAGGTGTACGCCATCGACACCCGCACCGGCGTCCAGCTCGCCCGCATCAAGGTCGGCAGCGGCCCGCACGGCCTCGCGGTGTACCCGCAGCCCGGCCGCTACTCGCTGGGGCACACCGGCATCTTCCGCTGACGGGCGGCCCCGGTGCGACGGGCGGCCCCGTCGACCGGGCGCAGTGACACGCCTCCGTACGAGTGACGGTCCCGGACCCGTCGCCGCTGAGCCGAGATCGTGCTCCGCATGATCACAACTCGCCTGCGGCGACGGGCCGCCGCCGTCGTCCTGTCCCTGTCGGCCGTCCTCGCCACGTCCGCCGCGACGTCTTCCCCGGCCGCCCCGGCCGCCCCGCCCGCCAAGGCCGCCGCGCCCTCCTGCCCGCAGTTCTTCGACCCGGTCACCGCCGCGGCCGACCGCCGCGTCGACGTCGGGCGCATCACTCCCGAGCCGGTGTGGCGCACGACCTGCGGCACCCTCTACCGCAGTGACGGCCGCGGCCCCGCGACGGTCTTCGAGCAGGGCTTCCACCCGAAGGACACCGTCGGCGGACAGTACGACATCGAGCAGTACGTCCTGGTCAACCAGCCCTCGCCGTACGTCTCGACGAGCTACGACCACGACCTCTACAAGACGTGGAAGAGCGCCTACAACTACTACATCGACGCCCCCGGCGGCATCGACGTCAACAAGACCATCGGTGACACCCACCGATGGGCCGACCAGGCCGAGGTCGCGTTTCCCGGCGGCATCGCGCGGCAGTACGTCATCGGCGTCTGCCCGGTCGACAAGAAGACCAGGACCGAGATCATGAGCGACTGCGAGAGCAACCCGCACTACGAACCCTGGCACTGAGCCCGCCCGGTCGGGCCGGAGGCGCGCTTCACCGGCCGGCGAAGAGAGCCTCCGCCCCGACCGGACGGTAACCGGCCGCCTGGAACGCCCGCACACTACGGGCGTTCCCGGCCGCCTGCTGGGCCCACACCGGCTCGCCCGCGCTCAGCTGCCGCGCCGCCGCCGCGAGGGCCCGCCCCAGCCCCTGGTGCCGTACGGACTCCGGCACCTCGACCGCGGCCTCCAGCCGCCCCGCGACCCCGCGCCCCAGCACGAGTACGGCCCCGCCCGCCGCCCAGACCCGCACGTCGTCCCGTCGCTTGCGCGCCCGGACCACCCGGGGGTGACCGGGGTCGTCGATCTCCGTCAGCGCGAGCGGCGGCTCCCCGGGCAGCGGCGCGGCCACGGTCAGCAGATCGACCGTGTCCGTGGAGCGCCCGGTGCGGTCCATGAAGGCGGCGAGGAACCGCGGGTTCATGGTCGCCGCCAGCGGATCGCAGTCCAGGGCGCGCAGGGTCTCGTGCACCCACGCCGGGTCCTCGTCGGTGAACACGACGGAGTGTGCGGTGAAGGCGAGGACGCCCGCGTCGCGGGCGGAGTGCTGCGGTACGACGGTGGTGCGGCCGTCGGCCGGCGGGAAGACCCCGCGGGCCGCCGCGTCCAGGATGTCCCGCAGTGTGCCGGCCATGCCGCCACCCCTTCCGCTCGTACCGGGTCCCCGGCCGCCACGACGGCCGGCCCGCACTCATGATCGGGCACGGCCCGGCGCGCCCCGGCACCGGCCCGGGTGGGCGCCGCGCCGCGTCCGCGGGCGGACCGTTAACCTGACCTCCGTCAGTTGGGCCGATGGGCCCGCATGAAGCACCAAGAAGGGGCGGATCCGGTGGCGGACATCGAGGAAGCACGCAAGGCGTTCGAGCGGATCGACGCGGACGGCGACGGGTTCATCACGGCCGCCGAGTTCAAAACCGCTCTCGCCCAGGGCGGGGACTGGAACGTCACCGAGTCGGTCGCGGAGGCCGTGATCGCCTCCCGTGACATCGACGGAGACAAGCTCCTCTCGTTCGACGAGTTCTGGGCCCACCTGAACAAGTGAGCCGGCCGGAGAAGGGGCGCCCGCCGCGACCGCGGGGGCGCCCCTTCCGGTTGTTCCCGTCACCCGTCCGCCCGTCCCTCGGAATAGCTGCCCCGCGTCCGGGGGTTACTGCTGCGCGTCAGCACACATCCGACCCCCGGAAGGGCGAGCCATGAAGATCGGCATCATCGGAGCGGGCAACATCGGCGGCAACCTCACGCGTCGGCTCACCGCCCTCGGACACGAGGTCTCCGTCGCGAACTCCCGCGGTCCGCACACCCTCACCGCCCTCGCCGAGGAGACCGGGGCGACGCCCGTACCGGTCGAGGAGGCGGCGCGCGGCGCCGAAGTCGTCGTCGTCACCATCCCCCTCAAGGCGGTGCCCGACCTGCCGTCCGGAGTCCTCGACGGCGCGGCCGAGGGCGTCGCCGTGATCGACACCGGCAACTACTACCCGCAGCAGCGCGACGGCCGGATCGCCGCGATCGAGGACGAGGGCCTGACCGAGAGCCGCTGGACCGCCCAGCAGCTCGGCCACACCGTCGTCAAGGCCTTCAACGGCACCTACGCGCAGGACATCCTGGACCGCGGCCGCCCGGCGGGCGACCCCGACCGCATCGCCCTCCCGGTGGCCGGGGACGACGAGGCCGCCAAGCGGGTCGTCCGTACCCTCGTCGACGAACTCGGCTTCGACAGCGTCGACGCCGGCGGCCTGGACGACTCCTGGCGCCAGCAGCCGGGCACCCCGGTCTACGGCCTGCGTGCGGGCGTCGACGAGGTGACGAAGGCGCTCGCGGATGCGCCGGCGGAACGCCCGGCGGACCACCGCGGCTGACCGCGCCCGCGCCCGTTCAGACGATCCGCAACGGCCGGTGCGGCCCGTCCGGCAGCTCGATTGCTACCGGGTCCCCGGGCCGCACCACGCCCCCGGCCCGTACGACGCTCATGACGCCGGACCTGACGACGGCCGCACCGTCCTCGCCCCGCCCGGCGACCTGCTTGAGCAGGCCCTTCTGGAAGCCGTCGATCTGCGCGCACGGATTGCGCAGCCCGGTGATCTCGACCACGGCCTCGTCCCCGAGCCGCAGCAGCGCCCCGGTCGGCAGGCCCAGCAGATCGATCCCGCGGGTGGTGACGTTCTCCCCGAGCTGCCCGGGTGCGACGGCGAAACCCGCCGCGCGGAGCTCCTCGAACAGTTCCTCGTGGATGAGGTGCACCTGTCGCAGATTGGGCTGCGAGGGGTCCTTCCGCATCCGGAACCGGTGCTTGACGGTCACGCCCGCGTGCACGTCCCCCTCGACCCCGAGCCCGTCGAGCAGCGTGATGCTCTCCCGGTTCGGCTTGGTGAAGGAATACGTCCCGTTGCTGCTGACCGCGGTCACTGTCCCACCCATGCCGGGAAGCCTACGGGCTGGCCCATTCCCGCAGGTCGGCCGCGCTGGTGAAGTCCGCCACGTCCTTGTCCAGGGGGTGGTCGGTGTACTGGTGGAACGTCCAGTCGGCCCGGATCCGCGGCTTTCCCGCCGTCACGTAGTCGGCGATCCACAGACCGTCGCCCGCGTACGAGGTGGTGTCCACGTCGAGCCAGAAATTGCGGTTGCAGTAGAGGACGACGCGGTGACCGGGACGCAGTTCCTTCAGGATGCGCAGGAAGCGGTCCTTCTCGGCGTTGCTCGCGTGGGTCCCCTCGCCCGTGGTCTCCCAGTCGACGGCGAGGATGTCGCCCGCCCGTTCCGGAGCCCGGTCGAGGAAGTACTCGGCCTGCGCGGTGAGGTTGCCCGGCCACAGGAAGTGATAGAACCCGACGACGCAGCCGGCGTCCCGGGCCCGCTTCGCCTGGGCGTTCAGCCTCGGATTGACGTACGAACGGCCTTCCGTGGCCTTCACGAAGACGAAGGACAGACCGTCGGTGGAGTAGGAGGACGACTGATAGGCGCTCACGTCGATGCCGCGCAGCATGGCGACTCCTGGTGCGTGGGGGGAGGAAGGGGGAGCAGGGGGAGCGGCGGAACAAGCGCCGACTCCCCTTGTTTTTTCCCTTACTTCCGTGGGCCCACCCCTATACGCACCGGCGGGGGCTCAGCACTCGATGATGTTCACCGCGAGCCCGCCGCGGGCCGTCTCCTTGTACTTGACGGACATGTCCGCGCCCGTCTCCTTCATGGTCTTGATGACCTTGTCGAGGGAGACCTTGTGGGAGCCGTCGCCGCGCATGGCCATCTTCGCCGCGGTCACGGCCTTGACCGCGGCCATGCCGTTGCGCTCGATGCACGGGATCTGGACCAGGCCGCCGACGGGGTCGCAGGTCAGGCCCAGGTTGTGCTCCATGCCGATCTCGGCGGCGTTCTCGACCTGTTCGGGGCTGCCGCCGAGGACTTCCGCGAACGCGCCGGCGGCCATGGAGCAGGCGGAGCCGACCTCGCCCTGGCAGCCGACCTCGGCGCCGGAGATGGAGGCGTTCTCCTTGAACAGCATGCCGATGGCGCCGGCCGCGAGCAGGAAGCGCACGACTCCCTCCTCGTCGGCGCCCGGCACGAAGTTGACGTAGTAGTGCAGGACGGCCGGGATGATGCCGGCGGCGCCGTTGGTGGGCGCGGTGACGACCCGGCCCCCGGCCGCGTTCTCCTCGTTCACGGCCATCGCGTAGAGGGTGATCCACTCCATGGCGTACGCGGGCGCGTCGCCCTCGGCGCGCAGCTGCCGGGCCGAGACCGCCGCCCTGCGGCGGACCTTCAGGCCGCCGGGCAGGATGCCCTCGCGGGACATGCCGCGCGACACGCACGCCTGCATCACCCGCCAGATCTCCAGGAGCCCCTCGCGGATCTCCTCCTCCGTGCGCCAGGCCCGCTCGTTCTCCAGCATCAGCGCGGAGATCGACAGACCGGTCTCCTTCGTCAGGCGCAGCAGCTCGTCGCCCGTGCGGAAGGGGTACTTGAGAACCGTGTCGTCCAGCTTGATGCGGTCCTCGCCCACCGCGTCCTCGTCGACCACGAAACCGCCGCCGACGGAGTAGTAGGTCTTCGACAGCAGCTCTTTGCCTTCGGCGTCGTACGCCCACAGCGTCATGCCGTTCGCGTGGTACGGCAGGGCCTTGCGGCGGTGCAGGACCAGGTCGTCGTCGAAGGAGAAGGCGATCTCGTGCTCGCCGAGCAGCACGAGACGGCCGCCGGTGCGGATCGCCTCGACGCGCTCGTCGGCGCCCTCCACGTCCACCGTCCGCGGGGAGGCGCCCTCGAGGCCGAGCAGCACCGCCTTAAGAGTGCCGTGGCCGTGACCGGTCGCGCCGAGGGAGCCGTACAGCTCGGCGCGTATCGAGGCCGTCGGGGTCAGCAGCTCCTCGTTGCGCAGCCGGTGGGCGAACATGCGGGCCGCGCGCATCGGGCCGACCGTGTGGGAACTGGACGGGCCGATGCCGATCGAGAACAGGTCGAAGACCGAGATGGCCACGGAGGACTCCTAGGGGTTTCGGCGGACGCCGTTGTCAGCCGGTCGTGCGGGGCGGTGCATGCGGCGGGGCACCGCGCTCCGTTTCCAGTGTGCGCGGTGCCCCGGACGTTCGTACGAATGAAGACGGTGTCACGAAAAGACCCGTACGGCAAAAAAGCGTACGAACTACTTCAGGCCGGGGTACAGCGGGTGCTTGGCGGCCAGAGCGGACACCCGGGCCTTGAGCGAGTCCGCCTCGTACGACGGCTTGAGCGCCTCGGCGATGATGTCCGCGACCTCGGCGAAGTCCTCGGCCCGGAAGCCGCGGGTGGCGAGGGCGGGCGTGCCGATGCGCAGGCCGGAGGTGACCATGGGCGGGCGCGGGTCGTTCGGGACGGCGTTGCGGTTGACCGTGATGCCGACCTCGTGGAGCCGGTCCTCGGCCTGCTGCCCGTCCAGCTCGCTGTTGCGCAGGTCGACGAGGACCAGGTGGACGTCCGTGCCGCCGGAGAGGACGTCGACGCCGACGGCCTTGACGTCGTCCCGGACCAGCCGCTCGGCCAGGATCCGGGCGCCGTCCAGGGTGCGCTGCTGGCGCTCCTTGAAGTCGTCCGTGGCGGCGACCTTGAAGGAGACCGCCTTGGCGGCGATCACGTGCTCCAGCGGACCGCCCTGCTGACCGGGGAAGACAGCAGAGTTGATCTTCTTCGCCAGCTCGGCGGTGGACAGGATCACGCCACCGCGCGGGCCGCCCAGCGTCTTGTGCGTGGTGGTGGTGACCACGTGCGCGTGCGGCACCGGGTTCGGGTGCAGCCCCGCCGCCACCAGGCCGGCGAAGTGCGCCATGTCGACCATCAGGTAGGCGCCGACCTCGTCCGCGATCCGGCGGAACGCGGCGAAGTCGAGCTGACGCGGGTACGCGGACCAGCCGGCCACGATCAGCTTCGGCCGGGACTCCTTGGCCAGCTTCTCGACCTCGGCCATGTCGACCCGACCGGTGGCGTCGTCGACGTGGTACGCGACCACGTTGTAGAGCTTGCCGGAGAAGTTGATCTTCATGCCGTGGGTCAGGTGCCCGCCGTGCGCGAGGTTCAGGCCCATGATCGTGTCGCCCGGCTTGAGCAGCGCGAACATGGCGGCCGCGTTGGCCTGGGCGCCCGAGTGCGGCTGGACGTTGGCGTGCTCGGCGCCGAAGAGCGCCTTCACACGGTCGATGGCGATCTGCTCGACCACGTCGACGTGCTCGCAGCCGCCGTAGTAGCGGCGGCCCGGGTAGCCCTCGGCGTACTTGTTGGTGAGGACCGAGCCCTGGGCCTCCATGACCGCGACCGGAGCGAAGTTCTCCGAGGCGATCATCTCCAGGGTGGACTGCTGGCGGTCCAGCTCGGCGTCGACCGCGGCGGCGACGTCCGGGTCGAGTTCATGAAGGGGCGTGTTCAGAAGCGACATCAGTCGGGAGTCCTTAGCCTGCGGTGAATTCGGTGTACTCGTCCGCGGAGAGCAGGTCGGCCGGCTCGTCCGCGACGCGCACCTTGAACAGCCAGCCACCCTCGAAGGGAGCCGAGTTCACCAGGGACGGGTCGTCCACGACGTCCTGGTTGGCCTCGACGATCTCGCCGGTGACCGGGGCGTACAGGTCGCTGACCGACTTGGTCGACTCCAGCTCGCCGCAGGTCTCGCCGGCGGTCACGGTGTCACCGACCTCCGGGAGCTGGACGAACACGACATCGCCGAGCGCGTTGGCCGCGTGCTCCGTGATGCCGACCGTCGAGACGCCGTCCTCGGCGGCCGACAGCCACTCGTGTTCCTTGCTGTAACGCAGCTGCTGGGGGTTGCTCATGGCCTGAATTCTCCTGTACGCGGGGGAGTGCTGATGAAGCGGGGACGTAGCTGAGCCGGACGGACGCGCCCGGCGCCGCTTCCGGCGCCCGGGGGCAGGTGTCCGGCCGGTACCCGGGCCGGTGTCACTTCCGGCACGTGGCCGGTGTCGTGTCCGGTACCCGGGCCGGTGTCGCGTCCGGCGTCCGGGCCGGTGTCACGTGCGGCGCGCGGGGACCAGTGTCACTTCTGGCGCTTGTAGAACGGCAGCGCCACGACCTCGTACGGTTCGTGGCTGCCCCGGATGTCCACACCCACACCGGCCGTGCCGGGAGCGGCGTGCGTGGCGTCGACGTACGCCATGGCGACCGGCTTGCCGAGCGTCGGGGAGGGCGCGCCGGAGGTGACCTCGCCGATCACCTCACCGCCGGCGACGACGGAGTAGCCGGCGCGCGGCACGCGGCGGCCCTCGGCGACGAGCCCGACGAGCACGCGCGGCGGGTCGTCCTGCGCGCGGGCGGCGGCCGCGGACAGGGCCTCCCGGCCCACGAAGTCGCCCTCCTTCTCGAACTTCACGACCCGTCCGAGGCCCGCGTCGAAGGGGGTGAGCGACGTCGTCAGCTCGTGCCCGTACAGCGGCATGCCCGCCTCCAGGCGGAGCGTGTCGCGGCAGGACAGCCCGCAGGGGACGAGCCCGGCCGGAGCGCCCGCCTCGGTCAGCGCCTGCCACAGCTTCTCGGCGTCGGCCGGCGCCACGAACAGCTCGAAGCCGTCCTCGCCGGTGTAGCCGGTGCGCGCGATCAGCGCCGGGACGCCCGCGACCGTGCCGGGCAGACCCGCGTAGTACTTGAGGCCGTCGAGGTCGGCGTCGGTGAGGGACTTGAGGATGCCGGGGGACTCCGGGCCCTGGACCGCGATCAGCGCGTACGCGTCACGGTCGTCGCGCACCTCGGCGTCGAAACCGGCGGCCCGCTCCGTCAGCGCGTCCAGCACCACCTGGGCGTTGGAGGCGTTCGCGACCACCATGTACTCCTGCTCCCCGAGCCGGTACACGATCAGGTCGTCGAGGATGCCGCCGTCCGCGCGGACGATCATGGTGTACCGGGCGCGGCCGACCCCGACCGAGGCGATGTTGCCGACGAGGGCGAAGTTCAGGAAGGCGGCGGCCTGCGGTCCGGTGACCGTGATCTCGCCCATGTGGGAGAGGTCGAAGAGACCGGCCCGGGTGCGCACGGCGAGGTGCTCGTCGCGCTCGGAGCCGTAGCGCAGGGGCATGTCCCAGCCGGCGAAGTCGGTCATCGTCGCGCCGAGCGAGCGGTGCAGGGCGTCGAGCGCGGTGTGACGGGGGGCGTTACTGCTCATCGGTGGGGCTCCCAAGGCATGACGGCGAGGTCGTTCCTCCCCATCTGTCATCGGAACCTGAGAGGTTCATCACGACCCGGCGAACCGGTGGTCGTGACTTGCACCTTGGGTGGAGCCACTGGTGAGCGGCCCGCTTTTCAGATGTGCCTCGCCCGCGCGGTAACGGGGCCTGAGAGATTCAAGGGAGGGACTTGCTCCTTCGGCGCCCGGGGACCGATGCCCCGGGACTCTCCCGCGCGGATTCAAGCGGCCGGTATGCAGTTGGCGGGCACATCATTGCACGCATCCGTGAAACCCGGCAGGGGCGCCCTGTCCGGCAGGCGGCACAGGACCTGTGACGGGTCTGTGGCAGGACGAGGACGGAAACCAGAGGCGTCCCGCATTACCTTCTCTTTACACTCGAATGGGATGGGACTCCGGATCCGAGGGGGAGGACGATCAGGGTGAACAGGACCACGGCGTACGCGACGGGTTCGGGACTCGCGGTGCCCGAACAACCCGGTGTCCCGGCCCGGGAGGCGTGCGGACCCGCGCCGGGACCCGTCGTCCGCGATCTGCGCGAGCGCGCGGGACACAGCCCGCACGGCCTGTCCTTCGGCGCGTCCGACGTCGTCGTGGTGACCGGTCTGCCCGGCAGCGGCAAGTCCACGCTGATGCGCCGGGCCGTGCGCGGCGCGCGCGTCGACTCCCAGGACACCCGCGACCGCTGGGACACCCGGCTGTCCCGCTTCCTGCCGTACGCGCTCTACCGCCCCGTCGTCCGGCTCACGCACTACACCGGGCTGCACCGCACACTGCGCTCGGGCGCCGGCGTCGTCGTGCACGACTGCGGCACCCAGGTCTGGGTGCGCCGCTGGCTCGCCCGCGAGGCACGCCGCCGGGGCGGCACGCTGCACCTGCTGCTCCTCGACGTGACGCCGGACACCGCCCTGGACGGCCAGCGCGAGCGCGGCCGCGGCGTCTCGCGCTACGCGTTCCTCCGCCACCGCCGGGCGGCCGGGCTGCTGCTGCGGTCCGTCGAGAAGGGGGACCTGCCGAAGGGCTGCGGCTCGGCGGTCCTGATCGACCGGGCGGCGGCGGACGTGCTGCGCCGGATCGACTTCGGCGACTGACCCGCGTACGCGCCCACCGGTTAGGGTTCCAGCCGGAACAGCGGTTCACAGCAGGCGGTAGACAGATGGACTTCCCGGCACAGGCGTACCCGCACCCCCATCCGCACGGCGGATGGCCAGGCAACGAACTGGAGGAGGTCCTCTCCGCGTCCCTCGGAGTGCCGTCGGCCGGTGCCCGGATCGTCGAGGTCCTCGGCCGCAGCTTCCTGTGGATCCCGCTGCCGAACGGCGGCGGCCCGCACAGCGGCCCGCTCGACCTGCCCATGCTGGAGATCGAGGGGCAGGCGTACGTCCCGGTCTTCAGCTCGGAGGAGCAGTTCCGCCAGGTCGTCGGCGCCCACATGGCGTACACGATCGCGCCGGCCGTCGAGTTCGCGCGCGGACTGCCCCCGCAGGTCGGTCTCGCGGTCAACCCGGACGGCGTGGTCGGCGTGCCGCTCCCGCCGCCCGCCGTCGCCGAACTGTGCCGCACCGGGCGGACCCCGCTGGACGGACCCGCGAGCGGCGGCCGGGTCCGGCTGTTCGAACCCGACTGGCAGGACGACCCGGTCGACTTCCTGTCCGCGGCCTCGGCCGAGTTCGCCGCCACCGGCGTGGTGCTGACCGCCCGCCGCTGCCTGGCCAGCATCGAGGGCGGCGACCCGGTCATGTTCGTCGGTGTCGAACTGTCCGAATGGGAGGGCCCGGCAAGGACGTACCCGCTGGACGCGCTCGGCCGGGCGCTCGGCCGGGTCCCGGTGGACCGGCCGGTGAACCTGCTCCTCCTCGATGTCGCCCAGGACCCGGTGGGCGACTGGATGCGCGCCCGGGTGCGGCCCTTCTACCGGCGGGAGTACTGAGCGGGCGGGACCCGCGCCGGGCCGGGCACCCGGCGCCACGCGGACCGGCGGAGCCGTGCGTCAAGTTCCTGTCAGAAACGCCGCTTAAGCTGGTTTCATGGCTCGGTCGAGGTGATGACGCGCTCCCGGACGGGATGCCGTGCGAACGCCCCGGGGGCGATGGGGGAGTTCATGATGATCTGTTCGCGAAGGGGCGGTGGAGGGTGAGCGCGTCGGGCACGGCCGCGGCCGGGCAGGTCGAGCACATGCTGCGCCAGGTGACGCCCGGGCGTTACGACGCCTACGAGGCGCTCCTCCGCGCGCTCGCGAACCCGTCGAACGGCCAGATCTGGATGCTGCTCTGGCACGGCCAGGCAGGCTCGCCGGACGCCCAGTACGGGAACATGGAGGTGGGCGGCTACGGCTACGCCCCCTGCGTGACCTCGGCCCGGGAGCTGTCCGCCAGCGGCTGGAACCGCTCGTACGAGGTCGTCGACGGCCTCGACGTGGCCCGCACCCTCTACCCCGACCACTTCGGTCTCTGGCTGAACCCGCACGCACCCGGCGGCGGCGTCGGCATCCCCTGGCTGGACCTGCGGCGCATCGCCACCGGTCTCGAGCGCCAGCCGACGGGACCGCTGCGGCTGTCCGAACCGGGCATCGAGATCCCGCAGTTCTACGCCCTCCTCACGCAGAACGCGCACCGCACCTCCGCCGTGCGCTCGCTGCGCCGCGCCTGGGTGCAGCCCGCCCTCGGCGCGCCCTACCTGGCCATCGGTCTCGACGTCTACGACACCTCCCCGTCCGCCGTCGACTCGGTGCGGGCGATGATGCAGCAGTCGATCGGCGCGGTCCCCGACGGGCTGCCCGTGTCGACCGTCGCCATGTCCGACGAGTACGACCCGGTGGCGATGTGGCTGCGCGCCAAGGCGCGGCCCTTCTACGACCGTGAGGCGCACGCGGCGCCCGCCCAGGCGCCGGCGGCCGGCGGGTACGGCTACCCGCAGCCGCGGCCGTACTGACCCCGAAGAGCCGTCGCGAGAACGGCGCCCGGCCGCGTCCCTTCGACGTGCCGCCGGGCGCTGACCAGCGTGCCCGAAGGTGAAAGGGCGTGATGTC
The DNA here is from genome assembly GCF_042871785.1 of Streptomyces sp. NPDC005551. NCBI lineage: Bacteria > Bacillati > Actinomycetota > Actinomycetes > Kitasatosporales > Streptomycetaceae > Streptomyces > Streptomyces sp. NPDC005551. Next base: position 550,128 of record NZ_JBIAJE010000006.1, read on the forward strand.
CGTGTTGCGGACGAGGTGTTGGGATTACGGCTCCCGTGGACCCTTGCGGCCCGATTGCCCCGTGTCCGGCCCCCGTTACCCGCCGTCCGGATAACGGAACCCCCCAGCCCGCATCACGTTTAGGCATCCATTCGCCGTCAAGTCTGGCAACAGATCGCCGAGGCGTTAAAGACTCCCGGTCCAGGGGTGTTCGCCCCTTTGTACGACGGACTGATCATGCCGCTACAGCGGCACGTGTGGGCCGGCTACCGCCGGTTGAGAGGGGTCCCTGCCAGATGACGGCACCATTGCACGAGCCGACCGCTGAAGCGGCCCCGAGCGCGGCCGAGGAAGCGGCGGTGGTCAGCGCCGATCCGAAGGCGGTTCAAGGACGCTCCCTCGGCCGGATCGCCTGGGAGCGCCTCAAGCGGGACAAGCTCGCACTCACGGGCGGTGTCGTCGTCCTTCTGCTCATCGCGGTCGCGATCCTCGCCCCCGTGATCGCCAACCTGATCGGCCAGGATCCCGAGTCCCACCACGAGGACCTGATCGACCCGCTGTTCTCCACGCCGACCGGCTCGCTGGGCGGCATCAGCGGCGACCACCTCTTCGGCGTCGAACCGGTGAGCGGCCGCGACATCTTCGCCCGCATCATCTACGGAGCCCGCATCTCGCTCCTCGTCGGCTTCCTGTCCGCCCTGGTCGCCGTGGTCCTCGGGACCGTCCTCGGCATCCTGGCGGGCTTCTTCGGAGGCTGGGTGGACGCGGCCATCAGCCGCGTGATGGACGGTCTCCTGGCCTTCCCGCAGCTGCTGTTCATCATCGCCCTCGTCTCGGTCATGCCGAACGAGATGCTGGGCCTGACGGGTACCGGCGTGCGCCTGTTCGTCATGATCCTGGTGATCGGCTTCTTCGGCTGGCCCTACGTCGGACGTGTCGTGCGCGGCCAGACGCTCTCGCTGCGCGAGCGCGAGTACGTGGAGGCGGCGCGGAGCCTGGGCGCCGGGCGGTTCTACATCCTGTTCAAGGAGCTGCTGCCCAACCTCATCGCGCCCATCATCGTGTACACGACGATGATGATCCCGACCAACATCCTCACCGAGGCGGCGCTCAGCTTCCTGGGCGTCGGCGTCAAGCCGCCGACCGCCTCGTGGGGACAGATGCTCTCCTCGGCGATCGACTACTACGACTCGGATCCCATGTACATGGTGATCCCCGGTGTGGCGATCTTCATCACCGTGCTCGCCTTCAATCTCTTCGGCGACGGCGTGCGTGACGCGCTGGACCCGAAGGCTTCCCGCTGAACAGCCGTACCCCCGGGGCCTGTGACTCATTCACAGGCCGCCTACATCATTTCGGAGGATCCGAGATCGTGACTACCCAACGCACTTCAGGGCGGCGCAAGCAGGCCGTGGCCGCAGCTGCCGTGGTCGCAGCACTGCTGAGCACGGCCGCGTGCGGCGGCGGCGACGACAGCAAGGGCGACGGCAAGAGCGGCGGCGCGGCCGGCTTCAACGCCGGTAACAACAAGGTCGCCAACGCCTCGTCGAAGAAGGGCGGCGAGCTGAAGTTCGCCAGCGCCCAGGACGCCGACTCGTGGGACACCACGCGTGGCTACTACGGCATGGCGTGGAACTTCATGCGCTACTACAGCCGCACGCTCGTCACGGGCAAGGCCGAGCCCGGCGCCGCGGGTGCCGAGCTCACCCCGGACCTCGCCACGGGTCTCGCCAAGGTCACGGACGGCGGCAAGACCTACACGTACACCCTCCGCGACGGTGCGACCTGGGAGGACGGCAAGCCCGTCACCGCCCAGGACATCAAGTACGGCATCGAGCGCCAGTGGGCGCAGGACGTGCTGTCCGGCGGTCCGGTCTACCTGAAGGACGTCCTGGACCCGAAGGGCGCGTACAAGGGCCCCTACAAGGACAAGTCCAAGGACAAGCTCGGCCTGAAGGCGATCGAGACGCCCGACGCCAAGACGATCATCTTCAAGCTGCCGAAGGCGAACTCGGACTTCGAGGACATGCTCGCGCTGGCCTCGGCCGCGCCGGTGCGCCAGGACAAGGACACCAAGTCCAAGTACGGCCTGCACCCGTTCTCGTCGGGCCCCTACAAGTTCCAGGGCTACACCCCGAACAAGAACCTGACGCTGGTCCGCAACACCGAGTGGAAGCAGTCCTCGGACCCGGTCCGCAAGGCGCTGCCGGACAAGATCTCGATCAAGTTCTTCACCAACGCCAACGACCTGGACCAGCGCCTGATCGCCGGCGACTACGACCTGGACCTCGCCCAGACCGGACTGTCGCCGCAGGGCCGCACCACCGCCCTGAAGCAGCACAAGGGCAACCTGGACAACCCGGTCTCCGGCTACATCCGCTACGCGGTCTTCCCGCAGACGGTCAAGCCGTTCGACAACGAGCACTGCCGCAAGGCCGTGATCTACGGCGCCGACCACAAGTCGCTGCAGACCGCGCGCGGTGGCCCGGTCGCCGGCGGTGACATCGGCACCAACATGCTCCCGCCGTCCGTCCCGGGCTCCGAGGGCCAGAAGTACGACCCGTACGGCGCCACCAAGAACGACGGCGCCGCGGACATCACCAAGGCCAAGGAAGAGCTCAAGGCCTGCGGCAAGCCGAACGGCTTCAAGACCACGATCGCGGTCCGCAACAACAAGCCCGTCGAGGTCGCGACCGCCGAGTCCCTCCAGGCGTCGCTGAAGAAGATCGGCATCACCGTCGACATCGAGCAGTTCGACGGCGCGCAGACCACCGGCATCATCGGAAGCCCCTCCAACGTGAAGAAGAAGGGCTTCGGCATCATCATCATGGGCTGGGGTCCGGACTTCCCGACCGTCCAGGGCTTCGGTCTCCCGCTGTGGTCCGGCAAGTACATCCTGGAGAGCGGCAACAACAACTTCGCGATGATCGACGACAAGACCATCAACGGTCTCTTCGACGACTACGTGAACGAGCTCGACGAGGGCAAGAAGACCGAGCTGGCCACGGAGATCAACCACAAGGTCATGGAGGGCGGTTACTACCTGCCCTTCGTCTTCGAGAAGTTCATCAACTGGCGCTCGAACCGGCTGACCAACGTCTACACGACGGACAACTACAGCGGTCAGTTCGACTTCGTCAACCTCGGCGTGAAGTAATCCCGACCGGCGCACCCGCCATAAGGCACGAAAGGCAGGTGAAGGCCGGAGCGGCGTGAACCGTGGGCCACCGGAAGACCTCCGGTGGCCCACGGCCCCGCCGTCGGGCCGAGAGCAGTGCTCGCTTACCTCATCAGGCGGCTCTTCGCCGCCGCAGTGATGCTGGTGGTCATCATTCTGGTGGTCTTCGGCATCTTCTTCCTCGTCCCACGGTGGGCGGGCGTCGACCCGGCCACGATGTTCGTGGGCAAGCAGGCCGACCCCGCGGCCATCGAAGGCGTCCGGGAGAAGCTCGGTCTGGGCGACCCGATCTTCGTCCAGGTGTGGGAGTTCTTCAAGGGCATCTTCGCGGGACGCACGTACGCGTCCGGCGGTGACGTCACGAACTGTGCCGCGCCGTGCTTCGGCTACTCCTTCCGCAGCGAGCAGGCCATCTGGCCGCAGATCACCGACCGCTTCCCAGTGACCCTGGCTCTCGCGCTCGGTGCCGCCGTTCTGTGGCTGATCTTCGGTGTCGCGGCGGGTGTGCTCTCCGCGCTCAAGCGCGGCTCCTTCTGGGACCGCGGCGCGATGATCGTCGCCCTCGCCGGCGTCTCGCTCCCCATCTACTTCACCGGTCTGCTGTCCCTGGCGATCTTCAGCTACGGGCTCGGCTGGCTCGACGCCCAGTACGTCCCGATCGCGGACGGCTTCGGCGGCTGGTTCGGCGGCATGCTCCTGCCCTGGATCACGCTGGCCTTCCTCTACGCGGCGATGTACGCCCGGATCACCCGGGCCACGATGCTCGAGGTCATGGGCGAGGACTACATCCGCACCGCCCGTGCCAAGGGGCTGGCCGAGCCGACCGTCATCGGCAAGCACGCCATGCGCTCCACGATGACGCCCATCCTGACCATGCTCGGCATGGACCTCGGCGCCCTCATCGGCGGCGCGATCCTCACCGAGACCACGTTCAGCCTCCCCGGCCTCGGGCAGGCGGTGCTGAAGGCGATCAGCGACAAGGACCTGCCCGTCATCCTCGGGGTCACCCTGATCACCTCTCTCGCGGTGATCGTCGCCAACCTCGTCGTGGACATCCTGTACGCCGTGATCGACCCCCGAGTGAGGCTCGCATGACCGAACTCAGCAAGAGCGGAGCAGCGGTCGGCGAGCCCGTCACGAACTCGCCCGCACCGTCCGCCTTCCTCGAAGTCCGCGACCTGAAGGTCCACTTCCCGACCGACGACGGCCTGGTCAAGTCCGTCGACGGACTCAGCTTCACGCTGGAGAAGGGCAAGACCCTCGGCATCGTGGGTGAGTCCGGCTCCGGCAAGTCGGTGACCTCGCTCGGCATCATGGGCCTGCACACCGCCGGCCAGTACGGCAAGCGCAAGGCCCAGATCTCCGGCGAGATCTGGCTGAACGGCACGGAACTGCTGTCGGCCGACCCGGACTACGTGCGCAAGCTGCGTGGCCGCGAGATGGCGATGATCTTCCAGGACCCGCTGTCGGCGCTGCACCCGTACTACACGATCGGCCAGCAGATCGTGGAGGCGTACCGCATCCACCACGACGTCGACAAGAAGACCGCGAAGCGCCGCGCCGTCGAGATGCTCGACCGCGTCGGCATCCCGCAGCCGGACAAGCGCGTCGACAGCTACCCGCACGAGTTCTCCGGCGGTATGCGCCAGCGCGCGATGATCGCGATGTCGCTGGTCAACAACCCCGAACTGCTCATCGCGGACGAGCCGACGACCGCTCTGGACGTCACCGTCCAGGCGCAGATCCTCGACCTCATCCGGGATCTGCAGAAGGAGTTCGGCTCCGCGGTCATCGTGATCACCCACGACCTGGGCGTCGTCGCCGAGCTGTCCGACGACCTCCTGGTGATGTACGGCGGCCGCTGCGTCGAGCGCGGTCCGGCGGAGAAGGTGTTCTACGAGCCCCGGCACCCCTACACCTGGGGGCTGCTCGGCTCGATGCCGCGGCTGGACCGCGAACAGACGGAGCGCCTCATCCCGGTCAAGGGCTCCCCGCCCTCGCTCATCAACATCCCGTCCGGCTGCGCCTTCAACCCGCGCTGCCCGTACGCGGACGTCCCCAAGGACAACGTCACCCGCACGGTCCGCCCCGAGCTGTCCGAGGTGGGCAGCAGGCACTGGGCCGCCTGCCACATGACGCAGGAGCAGCGGGAGCGGATCTGGACCGAAGAGATTGCGCCCAAGCTGTGAGTGAGAACGCAGAGGACAAGGCAGTGAGCATCCCTGCACAGAGCGGCGGCGCGACCCTCACGAAGGGTGCCGCGCCCGGCGAGACCCTGCTCAAGGTGACCGGCCTCAAGAAGCACTTCCCCATCCGGAAGGGCCTTCTGCAGCGCCAGGTCGGTGCGGTGCGGGCCGTCGACGGCATCGACTTCGAGGTGCGCGCGGGGGAGACCCTGGGCGTGGTGGGCGAGTCGGGCTGCGGCAAGTCGACGATGGGCCGGCTGATCACGCGGCTGCTCGAACCGACCGCGGGCAAGGTCGAGTTCCAGGGCAAGGACATCACGCACCTGGGTGTGGCCGGCATGCGCCCGATGCGCCGTGACGTCCAGATGATCTTCCAGGACCCGTACTCGTCGCTGAACCCGCGCCACACCATCGGCACGATCGTCGGCGCTCCCTTCAAGCTCCAGGGCGTCACGCCCGAGGGCGGCATCAAGAAGGAAGTCCAGCGGCTGCTGTCGGTCGTGGGTCTCAACCCCGAGCACTACAACCGCTATCCGCACGAGTTCTCCGGCGGCCAGCGCCAGCGCATCGGCATCGCCCGCGCGCTCGCGCTCAACCCGAAGCTGGTCGTGGCGGACGAGCCGGTCTCGGCGCTCGACGTGTCGATCCAGGCGCAGGTCGTCAACCTCCTGGACGACCTCCAGCAGGAGCTGGGCCTGACGTACGTGATCATCGCGCACGACCTCTCGGTGGTGCGGCACGTCTCGGACCGGATCGCGGTGATGTACCTCGGCAAGATCGTCGAGCTGGCGGACCGCGAGTCGCTCTACAAGGCGCCGATGCACCCGTACACCAAGGCGCTGATGTCGGCCGTGCCGATCCCCGACCCGGCGCGGCGCAACGCCAAGAGCGAGCGCATCCTGCTCAAGGGCGACGTGCCCTCGCCGATCTCGCCGCCGAGCGGCTGCCGCTTCCACACGCGGTGCTGGAAGGCGACGGAGATCTGCAAGACGACCGAGCCGCCGCTCCTGGAGCTCAAGGTCGGCCAGCAGGTCGCCTGCCACCACCCGGAGAACGCCGAGGACCAGGCGCCGCAGGACACGGTGCTGCTGTCGGTGGCGCGGGAGGCGGTCGAGCTGGTGCCGGACGCGGTGCTGGCGGAGACGTCGTCGGTCGCGGTGCAGGCCTCCCTCAAGGGCGCCGACTCCGCGTCGGCGACCGGCGAGGCCGCGAAGCCGTCCGAGGCCACCCCGGCCGCCGGCGACCCGGTGGCCGAGGGCCCGGTGGCCTCCGAGGCGCCGTCCGCCACGGCGGAGCCCGTGACGGCGAAGGCCGCGGCGGACGCGGAGCCCGCGGTCACGGCGTCGGACGCGGAGACGGTGGAGCCCGCGACCGCGGAGCCGGCCGTGACGCCCGCCGCCACGCCGCCCGCGGTGGAGCCGGACGCTGCCGTGAAGCCGGAGCCGGCGGTCACGGTGCCCGCCACGGAGTCGGAGGCCGCCCCCACGGTGCCCGCGGTAGAGCCGGACGTCGCTGAGCCGGGAACGGCGAAGCCCGCCGTGACGGTGCCCGGCACGGAGCCGGAGCCCGCCGCCACGGTGCCCGCCGCCGAGCCGGACGCCACGGAGCCGGGAACGGCGAAGCCCGCGAGCACGAAGCCGGACGGTGCGAAGCCCGCGGCCGCCACGGGCGCGGACGACGGCAAGGACGCTCCCGTCAAGGAGTAGTCCCGCGCGTGCGCAGGGGCGGGAGAGCGCGGGCGCGCTCTCCCGCCCCTTTCTCCGTGCGTAAGAATGTCGGGTGCTTCAGCAACTGTTCAGCCCCTCCGTCCAGCACACGCTCGACCTGGTCGGCATCTTCGTCTTCGCCATCTCCGGCGCCCTGCTGGCCGTCCGCAAGAACTTCGACGTCTTCGGCATAGCCGTACTCGCCGAGGTCACCGCGCTGGGCGGCGGCCTGTTCCGCGACCTGATCATCGGGGCCGTGCCACCGGCCGCCTTCACGGACCTGGGGTACTTCATCACCCCGCTGCTCGCCGCCCTGCTCGTCTTCTTCCTCCATCCGCAGGTGGAGCGGATCCAGGCCGGGGTGAACGTCTTCGACGCGGCCGGACTCGGCCTCTTCTGCGTCGCCGGCACGACGAAGGCGTACACCTACGGCCTCGGTCTCACGCCGTCCGCGGCGCTGGGGCTGGCCACGGCAGTCGGCGGCGGCGTGCTGCGCGACGTCCTGGCCAACGAGGTGCCCTCGCTGCTCCGCTGGGACCGCGACCTGTACGCGGTGCCGGCCATCGTGGGCGCCACGATGGTGGCCCTGTGCATCCGCTACGACGCGCTGTCGCCGTTCACCAGCGGGCTGGCCGTGGTGACCGCGTTCGTGCTGCGGCTGCTCGCGATGCGGTTCCACTGGCGGGCGCCGCGCGCCTGGAACCGGCGCTCGACCGTGCAGGAGACGGACGACTGAGTGCGCGTTCCAGGGGATCTCAAGAAAAAAGCTACTGCTTAGTAATCACCTGTTGTACGGTTCGGGTATGTCAGATGCAGCTTCCGTACAGGCCACGCGAGCCACGGTCGGCGACAGCGAGTTCGACCGCGACACCGCGGTGACCCTGCGCGAACCCGGCGTCTACGACGTCGACCTGTCCGCCGGGTGGACGATCATCAACGCCGTCAACGGCGGTTATCTGCTGGCAGTCCTCGGCCGCGCGCTCGGGGACGCCCTGCCGCACCCCCACCCGTTCACGATCTCCGCGCACTACCTGACCGCGTCCCAGCCGGGCCCGGCGGTCGTCCGCACGGACGTCGTACGGACCGGCCGCACCCTGTCGACCGGCCAGGCCTCCCTCTTCCAGCGCGACGACGAGGGGCGCGAGGTCGAGCGGATCCGCGTGCTCGCCTCGTACGGGGACCTGGGCGCGCTGCCCGAGGACGTCCGCACGACGGCGCGACCGCCCGCCATCCCGCCCATGGAGCAGTGCTTCGGGCCCGAGGACGGTCCCGCGCCCGTGCCCGGCAGCTCCGCCATCACCGACCGCCTGATGCTCAAGCTCGACCCCTCGACGCTGGGCTGGGCCCTCGGATCGCCGTCCGGCAAGGGCGAGATGCGGGCCTGGTTCGGTCTCGCCGACGGCCGCGACGCCGACCCCTTCTCGCTGCTCCTCGCGGTCGACGCGCTGCCGCCGACCGCCTTCGAGCTGGGCCTGTCCGGATGGGTGCCGACGGTCGAGCTGACGGCGCACGTGCGGTGCCTTCCGGCGCCGGGGCCCCTGCGGGTCTCCATCACCACCCGCAACCTCGCCGGCGGTTACCTGGAGGAGGACGCCGAGGTGTGGGACAGCGCGGACCGGCTGGTCGCGCAGTCCCGTCAGCTCGCACGCGTCAGGCTCGGCTGAGCACGTTCACGCGGTGACCAGGGGACGGCGGCCCAGCCAGGCCGCCAACTGCCCGTAAGCATCGGCTTCTTCGGGGACCGGTACGGCCGGCCCGAAGTGCTCGCGGTCCGCACGCTGCCCCTCGGACAGCACCCGGCGGGCCACGGCGAGGGCGAACTCGGCAAGTCCCGGGTCGAGTTCGAGCGGACGGCCGAGGGACTCCGAGAGATCCCAGGCGTGGGTGACGGCCTCCATCACGTAACCCGACAGGGCGGCACGCCCCGGGGCCTCGCCCCAGGGCACCCGCACCACGGCGTCCAGACGGGCGTCCTCGGCCCAGGCCCGCCGTCGGGCTCAGCGCGAGTCCGTCGCCGCCCTCACCGATCAGGGCGATCCGGCGGGTGCCGCCGACCATGTGCGACAGCAGCCGCCGCACGTCGTACTCGGCGCACGGCGTCGGTCCGGTCAGCCGGTCCGCGCCGACCGTCCCGATCAGCGCGGCGATCTGCTCCGCGGCGCGGGCGTACAGGGGGCGGGGGTCGGCCGCGTCGTTCATGGCGCACCTCTCGTCGTGTCGCGTTCGGATGACATCGGGCCGGTCTGGTCCCGCCGGGCTCCGCGGGCGCCGTTCGGCGTGCCGCGGCTGCCGCCGGGATCGTCCGGACATCACCGGGCCCGAAGTACCGGCTCCGGGAGCCGATGCGCCGACTCTCCTCGCCCAACCTGACAGTTTCCGTCAGCATTTGCGGTGGACCGGACCGGCGCGGAATCCTGGGCCGGTGAAGTCCGAGCGCCTGCTCTCCATCCTTCTGCTGCTGCAGACCCGCGGCCGGGTCCCCGCGCGCGAACTCGCCGGCCGGCTGGAGGTGTCGGTACGCACGATCTACCGGGACATCGAGGCGCTGTCGGCCTCCGGCGTCCCGGTGTACGCCGAGCGGGGCCGGCACGGGGGCATCGAACTGCTCGCCGGATTCCGTACGGACGTCACCGGGCTGACGGCCGACGAGTCCCGCGCGCTGTTCATCCTGGCCGCCCAGGGAGCGCACGCGGCGCTCGGGCTGGACGCCGCGCTCGGCTCGGCCCTGCGCAAGGTGATGGCCGCGCTGCCCGCCCCGCACCGGCCGGCCGCCGAGGCCACCAGCCGGCGCGTGCTGGTGGACGCGACCCGCTGGAAGGGCGGACCGCAGCCGGCCGTCGACCTGGACGTGCTGCAGGACGCGGTGTTCGCCGACCGCCGGCTGCGGCTGCGCTACCGGCACAGCGGGCGGACCGAGCCGAGCCGGTACACCGTCGATCCCTACGGGCTCGTGTCCAAGGCGGGCGTCTGGTACCTCGTCGCCGACCGGCGCGGAGAGCCGCAGCTGTTCCGCGCGGACCGGGTGCGCTCGGCCACGCTCCTGGCCGATCCGGTCAGGCGCCGGCCCGGCGTGGAACTCGCCGACGCCTGGGACGTGGTGCGCCGCCAGGTGGAGGAGCGGCCGGGCGGCGTCGACGTCACGGTCCGGGTGCTGCGGTCCCGCCTCGACATGTTCCTGCGGCTCAACGCGGCGGCCCTCAGGGAGCTGCCCGAGGACGACGGCGAGAGCGAGTGGGTGACCGCCGGGCTGTCGTACGGCGTCGTCCAGGAGGCCCGTTCCCTGCTCGCCTTCGCCGACCGGGTCGAGGTGCTGTCACCGCCCGAGGTACGTGCGGAGCTGGCGGGCGCGGCGGCCGCCGTCACGGAGCTGTACCGGACGGAGGGCGGGACGGGGTCGTGAAGGGGCGGGCCGACCGGGCTTGTTGGGACCGGCTTTGCCCGAACCGCAGGCCCGGCACAGCGCGAACCCATCCCGGGCCCATGGGCGGTTGCTTGCATACGCCTCGCAGAAACCCCTCGTCTTCCGGGAGTTGCTCCACATGAAGCGCCTGCGCCTCGTCCCCGCCGTCACCCTGCTCGTGCTGTCGCCCCTGCCGGCGGCCTGCGGCTCGGACGACTCGTCGTCCTCCACGAAGGACGACTCCGGTCAGCAGAGCTGCGGTCGGCCTTCCGGCATGCCGGGCGGGGGACCGTCCGGGGCGCCGACCGGCAGGGCGCCCTCGGGTGCCTCGTCCGGGGCGCCCACCGGCACCCCCACCGGCAAGGCCCCCTCCGGTGCCCCGTCGGGCGTGCCGTCCGGTGCCCCGAGCGGCGGCCCCGGCGGCGGCTGCGGGGGCCCGGGCGGCGGCGGGCAGCAGGGGCGGAACGGCCAGGCGGGACAGGGCTGACCCTCCCGTAGCCGTAGCCGTAGCCGTAGCCGTAGCCGTAGCCGTAGCCGTGCCCGGCCCGGACGCGGGACCGGACGCGGGACCGGCGGTGGCGGCGAGCAGCGGGCGGCGTGCCGGGGTGCGCCGCCCGTGGCGGTCAGCCCAGCCAGTGCCGGCGGCCGATGCTGATCAGCCGCATCTGACGGCTCGCGACGCGCGCCACCCGGTCCCGCTCCTCCTCGGACGCCTCCAGCGCCTCCAGGAAGAGCGAGGCCGTCATCAGCATCTGGTCCACGTACAGCGCCGCGAGCATCAGCAGGTCGTCGTCGCTCCACCCCGCGGACTCGGCGTGTTTGGCCAGCTCTGTCCGCACTTCCTCCGAGAAGCGGGCCAGTTGACTGCTGATGGCCTCGCGCACGGGCTGCACGCCGCCGTGCCGCTCCCGCGCGATGAAGCGGACGTGCGCCGGGAACGTCTCCACGTGACGGGCGATCAGGCCGACCGCGCGCGCTATGCGTTCGTCGCTGTCGTCGGCCGCGGACACCGTGTGCCCGATCATCGGGTGCAGGCTGCCCAGCGCCTCCTCGACCAGTGCCACCCCGAGATCCGCGGTCGAGCGGAAGTGCCGGTAGAACGCGGTCGGGGCGACGCCCACCGCGCGCGTGACCTCGCGCAGTCCGAGGCTGCTCAGGCTCTGCTCCTCCAGCAGGCCGAGCGCCGCGTCCAGGAGCGCCTGCCGGGTCTTCTGCTTCTGCGCCTGCCGGATGCCGAGGGTGTGACTCATGCCATGCAGTTAACAACTGTTCTCTGGAATTGGAAAGCCGCCGGACGCGCTAGACTCATAAGTCAGTGAACAACTGTAACAACAACTGTTCACTGGACCGCCAAGTCCGCGAAACATCCGCGGTGTTGCCCCGCTCAACGAGAGGAACGTCATGCTGATCCTCGTCGCCGCTCTGCTGCTGTTCGGCGTCGTCATGGGCACCGTGGCCCACGCCCCGCTGACCGTGACCCTCGTCGCCGCCGCCGTCATCGCCCTCTGGCTCGCCGTCTTCGCGGCCCGCGAGCGGCACTCCCGCCGGCGCGGCACGTCCGCCTCCGCCCACTGAGGGGCGCGCCCTTACGACCGGCCGCGCCCCGTCCCCGCCCACCGACCGCTGGGAGCTGACCCACCTCATGGAACTCACCGCCGGACCCACCCACCGCACCGGAGCCCGGGACACCGACGGCATGGCCGTCGCCTCGTTCATCCTCGGCCTCGTCGGCCTGCTGGTCCTGAACCTCTTCCTCGGCCCGATCGCGATCATCCTCGCCTCCGTCGCCCTGTGGCGCGGCACCGCCCGCAAGGGCCGCGCCCTGCTCGGCCTGGGACTCGGCGCCGCCGACCTGATCGTCCTGCTGGCGTTCATGCACGCCGACAACACGGTGTCCTGGAGCTTCTGAGCACCCACCGGGGAGGGCCGCACACCGCCGGGCCGAGGCGCCGGACGGCGGGCCCGTAGAATCGGGCCCACCATGGCTTACCTCGACCACGCCGCGACCACCCCGATGCTTCCCGAGGCGGCAGAGGCCCTGACCGCCCAGCTCGGCATCACGGGCAACGCCTCCTCCCTGCACGCCGCCGGCCGCCGCGCCCGGCGGACGGTCGAGGAATCCCGCGAGACCCTGGCGGACGCCCTAGGCGCACGCCCCAGCGAGGTGGTCCTCACCGCCGGCGGCACCGAGGCCGACAACCTCGCCGTCAAGGGCCTGTACTGGGCCCGCCGCGACGCCGACCCCGCCCGCACCCGCGTCCTCGCGAGCCCGGTCGAGCACCACGCCGTCCTCGACGCCGTCCACTGGCTCGGCGAGCACGAGGGCGCCACCGTGGAGTACCTCCCGGTCGACGCGTACGGCCGCGTCCACCCCGACGCGCTGCGCGAGGCCGTCGCCCGCAATCCCGACGACGTCGCGCTCGCCACCGTCATGTGGGCCAACAACGAGATCGGCACGGTCATGCCGGTCCGTGAACTGGCCGACGTCGCCGCCGAGTTCGACGTCCCGCTGCACGCGGACGCCGTCCAGGCCTTCGGTCAGGTCCCCGTCGACTTCGGCGCCTCCGGGCTTGCCGCGATGACGGTGTCGGGCCACAAGATCGGCGGGCCCTACGGCATCGGCGCGCTGCTGCTGGGCCGTGAGTACACCCCCGTACCCGTCCTGCACGGCGGCGGCCAGGAACGGCACGTGCGCTCCGGGACCCTCGACGTGCCCGCGATCGCCTCCTTCGCCGTCGCCGGGCGGCTGGCCGCCGAGCGGCGCGAGTGGTTCGCGCGGGAGATCAGGGCCCTGCGCGACGACCTCGTGGACGCCGTCCGCAAGGCCGTGCCGGACGCCCTGCTCGGCGGCGACCCCGCGGCCGCCGGCCGGCTGCCGGCCAACGCGCACTTCACCTTCCCGGGCTGCGAGGGCGACTCCCTGCTGCTCCTGCTCGACGCCCAGGGCATCGAGTGCTCCACCGGTTCGGCGTGCACCGCGGGCGTCGCCCAGCCCAGCCACGTCCTGCTGGCCACCGGCACCGATCCCGACCTGGCCCGCGGCACCCTGCGCTTCTCCCTCGGCCACACCTCGACGGAGGCGGACGTCCAAGCCGTGGCCCGCGCGATCGGCCCGGCGGTGGAACGCGCCCGTACGGCGGGACTCAGCTAGACCCCGGCCCGCAGCGAGGGCCGCGCGTCAGGCCGTCGTCGGCCGCGCGCGCCGCACCAGCCGCAGGTACCGGTCCCAGTCCCAGTGCGGCCCCGGGTCCGTGTGATCCGTGCCCGGGACCTCGACGTGCCCGACGAGGTGCTCCCGGTCCACGGGTATCCCGTACCGCTCGCAGATCCCGGCCGCCAGCCGCGCCGAGGCGGCGTACATCGCGTCCGTGAAGGACGCCGCGCGGTCGACGAATCCCTCGTGCTCGATGCCGACGCTGCGTTCGTTGTAGTCGCGGTTGCCCGCGTGGAAGGCCACGTCCAGTTCGCGGATCATCTGCGTGACATGCCCGTCCCCGCGCACCACGTAGTGCGCGGCCGCGCCGTGCCCCGGATCCTGGAAGACCTTCACCGCGTCCCGGAAACTGCCCTGCGTGACATGCACGACCACCCGGTCGATGCCGTAGTCGTCGGGCCGGTCGGCGCGCCGCCAGTTCGCCGGTGACGCCGCCACCCAGCGGGCGCCCGCGAAGTCGACCGCGCCCGCTTCGCGCGGCTTCTCCACTCCGGGCAGCCGCCACCACAGATGCGCCAGCTCGTCGCGGGCCAGCGCGAGGCTGCCCACCGCGGCCGCCGTGCCGCCGACGAGCAGCGCCCGGCGCCCGAGGCGCCGGTCTCCGTCCGCGCGGCCCCCGCCGGGCGCGCCCTTCGTCTCCCCCATGCGATGCCCAACGGATATGCGGGAGCTCCGGTTCCCGGCGCCCCGTACCCTGGAGGGGCTATGACTGAGACCCCGCGCACCCGCCCCCTCCGCGTACTCGCCGCCATGTCCGGCGGCGTGGACTCCGCCGTCGCCGCCGCCCGCGCCGCCGAGGCCGGGCACGACGTCACCGGAGTGCACCTCGCCCTCTCGGCGAACCCCCAGTCCTTCCGGACGGGCGCGCGCGGCTGCTGCACCATCGAGGACTCCCGCGACGCCCGCCGCGCCGCGGACGTCATCGGCATCCCGTTCTACGTGTGGGACCTCGCCGACCGCTTCCGCGAGGACGTCGTCGAGGACTTCGTCGCCGAGTACGAGGCCGGGCGCACCCCGAACCCCTGCCTGCGCTGCAACGAGAAGATCAAGTTCGCGGCGCTCCTCGACAAGGCCCTCGCCCTCGGCTTCGACGCCGTCTGCACCGGCCACTACGCCCAGGTGATCGTCCGCGAGGACGGCACCCGCGAGCTGCACCGCGCCTCCGACATGGCCAAGGACCAGTCGTACGTCCTCGGTGTGCTCGACGACCGCCAGCTGGCGCACGCGCTCTTCCCGCTCGGCGACACCGTCACGACGAAGGACGAGATCCGCGCCGAGGCCGAGCGCCGGGGCCTGGCGGTGGCCAAGAAGCCGGACTCGCACGACATCTGCTTCATCGCCGACGGCGACACCCAGGGCTTCCTGGCCGCCCGCCTCGGCAGGGCGGAGGGCGACATCGTCGACGAGTCAGGCGCCAGGCTCGGCACGCACGAGGGCGCGTACGGCTTCACCATCGGCCAGCGCAAGGGCCTGCGCATCGGCACCCCGGCCCCCGACGGCAAGCCCCGCTACGTCCTGGACATCTCGCCGGTGGACAACACGGTGACGGTCGGCCCCGCGGACGCCCTGGACGTCACCGCCCTGACGGCCATAAAGCCCCGCTGGTGCGGCGCCGCGCCGGCCGGCCCCGGCACGTACACCGCCCAGCTCCGCGCGCACGGCGGGGAGACCGAGGTGGCGGCCGAACTGGTCGACGGGACGCTGGAGGTCAGCTTCACGGAGCCCGTCCGGGGCGTCGCGCCCGGCCAGGCCATCGTCCTGTACGACGGCACACGCGTAGTCGGCTCGGCGACGATCGCCACCACCACGCGCGCGACGAGGGCCGCCGTCTGACGGCCGCCCCTCCCATGATCGCCGGCCGCCCGCGGACCGACCCGCGGGCGGCCGGTCACGTTCCCTCCCGGCTCAGCCGGCCTCCACCTCGTAGAAGCAGAGGTGGTCCTTGATCCGCGCCACCTCCGGTTTCGGATCGGGGTACGCCCACACCAGATCGGGCGCGTCCGGCAGCGACCAGTACGACGCCGTCCCCTTGAACGGGCAGTGCGTGTGATTCCGCGAGGGCGTCAGCAGGTCGAGGCGGACGTCCTCCGGGGGGAGGTAGTAGCGCACGGGACAGCCGGTCTCGCGCAGCAGCAGCGGCCGTTCGCTCTCCGCCAGGACCCGGCCGCCGTGCACGACGCGTACGCGTTCCGTGCCTTGCTCGATCGTGATCGTGTGTCCTTCAGCCATATCTGGACAGCACCCGCGGGACCGGAGTTCTTCCCCCTCGTACGGTGGACCCATGAACATCTGCGTCTTCCTCTCCGCCGCCGACCTCGACGACCGCTACACCCGCCCCGCGCGCGAGTTCGCGGAACTGCTCGGCAAGGGCGGCCACACCCTGGTGTGGGGCGGCTCCGACGTCGGCCTGATGAAGGTGGTCGCCGACGGCGTGCAGGAGGCGGGAGGGCGGCTGCTGGGCGTCTCCGTCGGCTTCCTGTCGGCGAAGGCACGCGAGGGCGCCGACGAGATGGTCGTCGCGCGTGACCTCGCCGAACGCAAGGCGCTGCTCCTGAAGAAGGCGGACGCCGTCGTGATCATGGTCGGCGGCACGGGGACGCTCGACGAGGCGACCGAGATCCTGGAGATGAAGAAGCACGGCATGACGGAGATGCCGGTGGTGCTGCTCAACACCGCGGGCTTCTACGACGGCCTCAAGGAGCAGTTCCGGCGCATGGAGGACGAGGGCTTCCTGCCCCGGCCCCTCACCGACCTGGTCTTCTTCGCCGAGGAGCCGGTGGGCGCGCTCGCCTACCTCGAGGAGAGCCTCGGCACGCGGTGATGCGAGCATGGCGGACATGCCTACACATCTGATCACCGGGGCGGGCTCCGGCATCGGCGCGGCCGTCGCGCGCCGCCTCCACGCGCGCGGGGACGAACTCGTGCTGCACGCGCGCGACGCCGGCCGGGCGAAGGAACTCGCGGGGGAGTACCCGGGGTCGCGCACCCTGGTCGGCGACCTCGCGGACCCGGACAAGCTCTCCTGGGCCTTCTCGCACCAGTCGCTCCCCGACCGGATCGACTCGCTCCTGCACATCGCCGGAGTGGTCGACCTCGGCCCCGTCGGCGAGTTGACCCCCAAGTCCTGGCGCCACCAGCTCAACGTCAACCTGATCGCCCCCGCCGAGCTGACCCGCCACTTCCTGCCCCAGCTGCGGCTCGCCCAGGGGCACGTGGTGTTCGTCAACTCCGGTGCCGGACTGAGCGCGCACGCCGACTGGTCCGCGTACGCGGCCTCCAAGCACGGTCTGAAGGCGCTGGCCGACTCCCTGCGGCACGAGGAGCACGCGAACGGCGTCCGCGTCACCTCGGTCTACCCCGGCCGCACGGCCAGCCCCATGCAGGCCAAGGTGCACCGGCAGGAGGGCAAGGAGTACGAGGCCGCCCGCTGGATCGACCCGGAGTCGGTCGCCACGGCGATCGTCATGGCCCTCGACCTTCCGCGCGACGCCGAGGTCAACGACCTGACGGTACGACCGGGCCGCTGACCTCGGCAGAGGGATTCCGTAGGCTGCCGGGGTGAGCGAAAACAGCGTGTTCAGGTCCGGGCCGGCGACCGGTGTCGGATCCATGCCGGGCGGCGACTCCCGGGAGGCCGCCAAGACCGTCGTCGGGTCGTTCGAGGACTTCCCGTTCCTGCCCGAACTGCCCGCGCGGGGCCCCGGCGCCGACATGATCGGACGGACCGCCGGGATGCTCGTGGAGCTGTACGCGCGCGTGGAGCCCAGCGGCTGGCGCATCGGCGACCGGCCCGGACGGGACACCAGGCGGGCGAGGTCCTGGCTCGGCGAGGACCTGGACGCGTTCGAGGAGTTCACCCAGGGCTACACGGGGCCGCTGAAGGTGCAGGCGGTCGGGCCCTGGACCCTGGCCGCCGCGCTGGAACTGCGCAACGGCGAGGTGGCGCTCTCCGACCCGGGAGCCTGCCGGGACCTCGCCGGATCGCTCGCCGAGGGGCTGCGGACACACCTCGCCGAGGTCCGGCGGCGCGTACCGGGCGCCGACGTCGTCCTCCAGCTCGACGAGCCCTCCCTCATCGCCGTCCTGCGCGGCCGGGTCAGGAGCGCCAGCGGGTACCGCACGCACCGCGCCGTCGACCGCCAGGTCATCGAGTCCACCCTGCGTGACGTCATCGGCGTGCACGACGGGGGCCCGGTCGTCGTCCACACGTGCGCACCCGACGTGCCGTTCGCGCTCCTGCGGCGGGCGGGCGCCGCGGCGATCTCCTTCGACCTCTCGCTCCTCACCGAGCGTGACGACGACGCGATCGGGGAAGCGGTGGAAGGCGGCACCCGGCTCTTCGCCGGTGTCGTGCCGGGCACGGACGCTCCATTGTCGGACCCTGCCGGTAGCGTCATGGGTGTCAGGACGCTGTGGCGCAGGCTGGGACTGAATCCGGGGCTTCTCACGGAGACGGTCACGATCACTCCGTCGTGCGGGCTCGCGGGAGCTTCCCCCGAGTACGCGCGCGCGGCGCTCGCCCACTGCGCCCGGGCGGCGAGATCCCTCGCGGACAACCCTGAGTAACGGGAGGACGACACGGTGGCCGGCGACCAGGACGCACAGACCGCCTCGACCGCGCAAGCCCTGCCCACCGAGGCACGGGAGAAGCACGCGCAGCTCGCCGAGCAGATCGAGGAGCACCGCTTCCGGTACTACGTGAAGGACGCTCCCGTCGTCAGCGACGCGGAGTTCGACGAGCTGCTGCGGTCCCTGGAGGCGCTGGAGGAGGAGTATCCGGAGCTGCGGACCCCGGACTCCCCGACCCAGAAGGTCGCCGTCGAGTACGAGACCGAACTGGCCGAGGTGGAGCACCGCGAACGCATGCTCTCCCTCGACAACGTCTTCGACGACGCGGGGCTCGCGGCCTGGGCCGAGCGGGTGGCCAAGGACGTCGGTACGCCCGACTACCACCTGCTGTGCGAACTCAAGGTCGACGGCCTCGCGGTGAACCTCACCTATGAGGACGGCCGGCTCACCCGCGCGGCCACCCGGGGCACCGGCCGGACCGGCGAGGACATCACACCCAACGTGATGACGATCTCGGAGATCCCGCACCGGCTGAAGGGCGACCGCGTCCCACGGCTCGTGGAGATCCGTGGCGAGGTCTACTTCCCGATGGAGGCCTTCCAGGACCTCAACGAGCGCCGGCTGGCCGCGGGCGAGAAGCCGTACGCCAACCCCCGCAACTCCGCCTCGGGTTCGCTGCGCCAGAAGGACCCCAGGGTCACCGCGACCCTGCCGCTCCACATGGTGGTGCACGGCATCGGCGCCCTCGAGGGCTTCGACGGGATGACCCGTCTGTCGGAGGCGTACGAGCTGCTGAAGACCTGGGGCCTGCCCACCGCCCAGCACAACAGGGTGGTCGACGACCTCGACAGCGTACGGGAGTTCATCGCGTACTTCGGCGAGAACCGTCACTCCGTGCGGCACGAGATCGACGGCGTGGTCGTCAAGCTCGACGAGATCCCGCTCCAGGGGCGGCTCGGCTCCACCTCGCGCGCCCCCCGCTGGGCCATCGCCTGGAAGTACGCGCCCGAAGAGGTCAACACCAAGCTCGTCAACATCCGGGTCGGCGTCGGCCGCACGGGACGCGTCACGCCGTACGCGCAGGTCGAGCCCGTGACCGTGGCCGGTTCCGAGGTCGAGTTCGCGACCCTGCACAACCAGGACGTGGTGAAGGCCAAGGGAGTCCTCATCGGGGACACGGTGGTGCTGCGCAAGGCGGGTGACGTGATCCCGGAGATCCTCGGGCCGGTCGTCGACCTGCGTGACGGCAGCGAGCGGGAGTTCGTGATGCCGGCCGAGTGCCCCGAGTGCGGCACCCCGCTGGCGCCCGCCAAGGAGGGCGACATCGACCTGCGCTGCCCGAACGGCCGCACCTGCCCCGCCCAGTTGCGCGAGCGCCTCTTCTACCTGGCCGGACGCAAGAGCTTCGACATCGAGAACTTCGGCTACGTCGCCGCCGCGGCCCTCACCAAGCCGCTGGAGCCCGCCGAGCCGCCCCTCGTGGACGAGGGCGACCTCTTCGACCTCACCATCGAGCAGCTGCTGCCCATCAAGGCGTACGTCCTCGACCAGGACAGCGGTCTGCCGAAGCGCGACCCGAAGACGGGCGAGGAGAAGGTCGTCACCGTCTTCGCCAACCAGCTGGGCGAGCCGAAGAAGAACGCCCTCGCCATGCTGGAGAACATCGCGGCGGCCAAGCAGCGCCCGCTCGCCCGCGTGCTCACCGGCCTGTCGATCCGTCATGTCGGACCGGTCGCGGCCGAGGCCCTGGCCCGCGAGTTCCGCTCGATCGACCGCATCGAACAGGCCACGGAGGCGGAGCTGGCCGGCACCGACGGCGTGGGCGGGATCATCGCGGCCTCGCTGAAGCAGTGGTTCGCGGTCGACTGGCACCAGGAGATCCTCCGCAAGTGGCGGGCCGCCGGAGTGCGCATGGAGGAGGAGGGCTCCGGCGAGGAGGAGGGGCCGCGCCCCCTGCAGGGTCTGGTGGTCGTCGTCACCGGCACCCTCGAACACCACACGCGGGACGGCGCGAAGGAGGCACTACAGAGCCGGGGCGCGAAAGTGACCGGTTCCGTCTCGAAGAAGACGTCCTTCGTCGTGGTGGGCGACAATCCGGGATCGAAATACGACAAGGCGATGCAGCTGAAGGTTCCGGTTCTGAACGAGGAAGGCTTCGCGGTCCTGCTCGGACAAGGGCCGGAAGCCGCCGCTGAACTCGCACTTCCGACCGAGGAGTAGCGGTTGAAGGCCACCCGTTCGGCGCATATCAGATGCATACGGGTGGCCAGGTGGCATTCGGGCAACCGTCGACGACCGCTGCCCGTGGAAGCCTTCCGCGGCCTACTGTTGGGATGCGCGCCTGCCGTGCCCGGTTGCGGCCGGCGCGTCCCCGCGCTCCTCAGGAGCGGGGAAAGGGTTTTCCTACGCGGTACCGCTGGGTTCGCCCCCACCGGACCGCGTGGCGTGGGCACCGCCGGCTGTGAGAGGGACGGGAATGGAACCGACCGAGAGCGCCGCCCCGGGCTCCCGGCTGCGCCTGCGCCGGATGTCCGGCGCCTGGCTGGCCGGACTCCGGACGGGGCGGCCGTCGGCGGGTGCGAGCACGGACGCCCGCGGCGTCGCCCAGCTCACCGTCGGGGACTCCCCGAGTTCCTACGGGCACAGCACCGCGCGCGGCACCGGCCTGCCCGGCCAGGAGACCGAGCGGCACCCGTCCTGGCCGCCCCTGCCGGCCGGGGCCGTCGCAGTGGCGGCCCTCGTCCTCGGCGCCGGCTTCTACCGCGCGTTCAGCGGGCAGCACGCCCTCTTCCCGTCCGGCACCGCAGGCTGGTCACTGGCGGTGCTGACCGGTGTCATCGTCGGCCACCTCGTCGCTCTCGGCCGCTCCCGCTGGTGGGGCGGCACGGGTTCCGGCGCCGCCCTCACCCTCGCCGTCCTGCTGCTGTACGGCTGGGTGCCCGCCGGCATGGTCAGCCTCACCGTCGTCGTGCTCGTCGGCATCGCCCGCCGCAACCGCTGGCGGCAGGGCGTCCTGCACGGCGCCGTCGACATCCTCGGCATCGGGGCCGGCGCCCTGGTCCTGGCCGCGTTCGGCCGGGTCCCGTCCGTCGAGACGCCCTGGGACCCGCAGACCTGGACCCTCTACGCGGCACCCGAGGTGGTCCTCGTCGCCGGCGGCTATCTCGCCGTCACCCGCGCGCTGCTCTGGTACCTGCACGCGCCGCGCACCGGCGGGCTGCCCACCGTCGCGCGCACCGCCCTGGCCCGGCAGGGTCTCGTCGCGGTCGCCCTGCTGGGCATCGCACCCCTCATATGCGTGGTCGCACAAGCACGCCCGCTGCTGCTGCCGCTGTTCTCGATCCCGCTGATCGCGCTCGACTCCACCCTGTGGATCGCCCGCGCCCGGGCGGAGGAGCAGCTGCGGGACCCGCTGACCGGGCTGCCCAACCGGCAGTGGCTCCTCGAACGGACCTGGACCGCGCTGGACGACGCCGAGCGGATCGGGGCCCGTGCCGCCCTGATGCTGATCGACCTGGACCGTTTCCGCTCGGTCAACGACACGCTGGGGCATCTCGCCGGGGACCGGCTGCTGCTGCAGATCGCCGACCGGCTGCGGCTCGCCCTGCCGCGCGGCGCGGAGGCCGCACGTCTCGGCGGGGACGAGTTCGCCGTGTTACTGCCGGTCGCGGACTCCACGACGTCCGCGACGCGGGTCGCCCGCGGGCTCGTCGCCGCCCTCGGTTCGCCGCTCGACCTCGACGGGCTCACCCTCGTCCTGGAGGCCAGCGCCGGCCTCGCCGTCTTCCCCGACCACGCGCTCGACGCGGAGGGGCTGCTGCGCCGCGCGGACGTCGCGATGTACCAGGCCAAGCGGGACCGCACCGGCGTCGAGGTGTACGAGTCCAAGCGGGACTCGAACACCCCGGACCGGCTGGGCCTGCTCGGCGACCTGCGCCGGGCCCTGGACGCCGGTGACGTCGAACTGCACTACCAGCCCAAGGTCCGCTTCGACGGACAGGTGGCCGGGCTCGAGGCCCTGGTCCGATGGGTGCATCCCGAGCGGGGGAAGGTGCCGCCGGACGAGTTCATCGCCATCGCCGAGTCGTCCGGGCTGATGCCGCACCTCACGGAGTACGTGCTGGAGACGGCCCTCGCGCAGGTCGCGCGCTGGCGGGCGCAGGGACTGTACGTGCCGGTCGCGGTGAACGTGTCGCCGCGCGACGTCCACACGCCCGGGTTCGCCGGCTCGGTCGCCGCCCGGCTCGCCCGGCACGGGGTGCCCGCCGGGGCTCTCCAGCTGGAGATCACGGAACACGTGCTGCTGGAGGACCCGCAGCGTGCCGCCGACACGCTGGCCGCGCTCACCGGGCACGGCGTGAAGATGTCGCTCGACGACTTCGGCACCGGCTACTCCTCGCTGGTGCACCTGCGGCGGCTGCCCGTCAGCGAACTGAAGATCGACCGGTCGTTCGTCGCGCGGCTGGCCGTCGACGCCGAGGACGCGGCGATCGTGCGCTGCACGGTGGACCTCGCGCATTCGCTCGGGCTGCTCGTCGTCGCCGAGGGGGTCGAGGACGACGAGACGTGGGAGCGGTTGCGGGACCTCGGCTGCGATGCCGTCCAGGGGTGGCTGGTCGCTGCGGCGATGCCTCCCGAGGAGGCCACGGCGTGGTTGCTCGCGCGGGGGGCCCGGGGGTGGCAGCGGCCCCGCGCCGCGTTGCCCGCGGCGGAGTAGGTCTGCCTTTTCCGCGGGTGCGCCTCGTGCCGGCCTCCGGCCGGATCGTTCCCCGCCCACGCACCGCCCGTAACCGTCTCCCGACAGGCCCAGCTCTCCCGTGGGGCTTCCCCGCCGTCGGCGTTCGTTCGTTCGTGGGTGGCCTCGCCGCGCGCGCCGCCCGTGACCGACTGCCGGCAGGCTGGACTCTCCCGTGGGGCCTGCCCGCCGTCGGCGTTCGTTCGTTCGTGGGTGGCCTCGCCGCGCGCGCCGCCTGTGACCGACTGCCGGCAGGCTGGACTCTCCCGTGGGGCCTGCCCGCCGTCGGCGTTCGTTCGTTCGTTCGTGGGGGGAGCTTCCGGGGTCCCCGGGAAACCCGTGCGCGGGCATCCGTACCGGCGCCATAGGATTGGGGCCCCACCACACTCACTCACCCCAGAGGATCGCTGCATGCCTGGCATCACGCGCGAGGAGGTCGCCCACCTCGCACGGCTGGCGCGTCTGGAGCTGAAGGGCGAAGAGCTCGACCACTTCGCAGGCCAGCTCGACGACATCATCGGCGCGGTCGCCCGCGTCAGCGAGGTCGCCGACCAAGACGTACCGCCGACCTCTCACCCGCTGCCGCTGACGAACGTCATGCGCGCGGACGAGGTCCGTCCGTCGCTCACCCCCGAGCAGGCGCTCTCCGGCGCCCCGGCCCAGGAGCAGCGGCGTTTCAAGGTGCCGCAGATCCTGGGGGAGGACTAATCACCATGACGGACACCAACGTCAACATCATCAGGCTGACCGCCGCGGAGATCGCCGGCAGGATCGCCGCCGGCGAGCTCACCGCCGTCGAGGTCACCGAGGCCCACCTCGCCCGCATCGGCGCGGTCGACGAGAAGGTCCACGCCTTCCTGCACGTCGACCGCGAGGGCGCGCTGGCCCAGGCCCGCGCCGTCGACGCCAAGCGGGAGCGGGGCGAGCGGCTCGGCCCCCTCGCCGGCGTTCCCCTCGCGCTCAAGGACATCTTCACCACCGAGGGTGTCCCGACCACGGTCGGCTCCAAGATGCTCGAGGGCTGGATCCCGCCGTACGACGCGACCGTCACCAAGCGGCTGAAGGACGCCGACGTCGTCATCCTCGGCAAGACCAACATGGACGAGTTCGCCATGGGGTCGTCGACGGAGAACAGCGCGTACGGCCCGACCGGCAACCCCTGGGACCTGACCAGGATCCCCGGCGGCTCCGGCGGCGGCTCCTCCGCCGCGCTCGCCTCCTTCCAGGCGCCGCTGGCCATCGGCACGGACACCGGCGGCTCGATCCGCCAGCCCGCGGCCGTCACCGGCACCGTCGGCGTCAAGCCGACGTACGGCGGCGTCTCGCGCTACGGCATGGTCGCCTTCTCCAGCTCCCTCGACCAGGGCGGTCCCTGCGCCCGTACGGTCCTGGACGCGGCCCTGCTGCACGAGGTCATCGCCGGGCACGACCCGCTCGACTCCACCTCCATCGACGCGCCGGTCCCGCCGGTCGTCGAGGCCGCCCGCAACGGCAGCGTCGCCGGCATGCGTGTCGGTGTCGTCAAGCAGTTCTCCGGCGAGGGCTACCAGGCCGGTGTCGTCCAGCGCTTCAACGAGTCGGTCGCCCTCCTGAAGGAGCTCGGCGCGGAGATCGTCGAGCTGGACTGCCCGTCCTTCGACCTCGCCCTGTCGGCGTACTACCTGATCGCGCCCTCCGAGTGCTCCTCGAACCTCGCGCGCTTCGACGGCCTGCGCTACGGCCTGCGCGTCGGCGACGACGGCACCCGCTCGGCCGAGGACGTCACGGCCGTCACCCGTGAGGCGGGCTTCGGCGACGAGGTCAAGCGCCGGATCATGCTCGGCACGTACGCGCTGTCCAGCGGCTACTACGACGCCTACTACGGCAGCGCCCAGAAGGTCCGCACGCTCATCACGCGCGACTTCGAGAAGGCCTTCGAGCAGGTCGACGTGATCGTCTCGCCGACCACACCCACCACCGCCTTCCCGATCGGCGAGCGCGCCGACGACCCGATGGCGATGTACCTCGCGGACCTGTGCACCATCCCGACCAACCTGGCGGGCAACGCGGCCATGTCCCTGCCCTGCGGTCTCGCGCCGGAGGACAACCTCCCGGTCGGCCTGCAGATCATCGCCCCCGCGATGAAGGACGACAGGCTGTACAAGGTCGGCGCCGCCGTCGAGGCCGCCTTCGTGGAAAGGTGGGGGCACCCGCTGATCGAGGAGGCTCCGTCGCTGTGAGCAAGACCCTGTCGAAGGCCCAAGGCTTCAAGAAGTCCAAGTCCGGCCTCTACCTGTCCATGGCCACGACCGCTTTCGGCGCGCTCAGCGTCGCCAAGCAGGCCAAGCTGGCCCGCACCGACAACGACACGCTGCGCCTGATCGACGCCGCCGTGTCCGCCGCCGCAATCGTCACCGGCGTCGCCATCCTCTACCGGGAGCTCAAGCGCCTGGGCGACGACGACGTCCTGCTGGGCTGAGAGGGAAGTTTTCACCGTGACCACCACGACCGACCTGGTGTCGTACGAGGACGCGCTGGCGTCGTACGACCCCGTCATGGGCCTCGAAGTCCATGTCGAACTCGGCACCAAGACGAAGATGTTCTGCGGCTGTTCCACCACGCTGGGCGCCGAGCCCAACGCGCAGACCTGCCCGATCTGCCTCGGCATGCCCGGCGCGCTGCCCGTGGTGAACGCGATCGGTGTCGAGTCCGCCATCAAGATCGGTCTCGCGCTGCACTGCGAGATCGCCGAGTGGTGCCGCTTCGCCCGGAAGAACTACTTCTATCCGGACATGCCGAAGAACTTCCAGACCTCCCAGTACGACGAGCCGATCGCCTTCAACGGCTATCTGGACGTCCAGCTGGAGGACGGCGAGGTCTTCCGCGTGGAGATCGAGCGCGCCCACATGGAGGAGGACACCGGCAAGTCCACGCACGTGGGCGGTGCCACCGGCCGCATCCACGGCGCCTCGCACTCGCTCCTGGACTACAACCGCGCCGGCATCCCGCTCATCGAGATCGTCACCAAGCCGATCGAGGGCGCGGGCGAGCGTGCTCCCGAGGTCGCCAAGGCGTACGTCGCCGAGCTGCGCGAGCTCATCAAGGCGCTCGGCGTCTCCGAGGCCCGCATGGAGATGGGCCAGATGCGTTGCGACGTGAACCTGTCGCTGCGCCCGCACGGCCGGGAGAAGTTCGGCACGCGCAGCGAGACGAAGAACGTCAACTCGCTGCGCTCCGTGGAGCGTGCGGCCCGGTACGAGATCCAGCGCCACGCCGCTGTCCTCTCCTCCGGCGGCACGATCATCCAGGAGACCCGCCACTTCCACGAGGACACGGGGTCCACGACCTCGGGCCGGGTGAAGGAGGAGGCCGAGGACTACCGGTACTTCCCGGAGCCCGACCTCGTCCCCGTCGCCCCGTCCCGCGAGTGGGTCGAGGAACTGCGCGCGGGGCTGCCCGAGCAGCCGCTGGCCCGCCGCAACCGGCTGCGCGAGGAGTGGGGCGTGAACGCCCACGACATGCAGTCGATCCTCAACGCGGGCGCGATCGACCCGATCGTCGCCACGATCGAGGCCGGTGCCGACGCCGCCTCCGCCCGCAAGTGGTGGATGGGCGAACTGGCCCGCAGCGCCAACGAGTCGGGCCGGGCCCTGGAGGACCTCCCGATCACCCCGGCGCAGGTCGCCCGGGTGGCACAGCTGGTCGCCGCCGGCGACCTCAACGACAAGCTCGCCCGCCAGGTCATCGAGGGCGTCCTGGCCGGCGAGGGCACCCCGGACGAGGTCGTCGACAAGCGCGGTCTGAAGGTCGTCTCCGACGAGGGCGCGCTGACGGCGGCCGTCGAGGAGGCCATCGCCGGCAACCCGGGCATCGCCGACAAGATCCGCGGCGGCAAGGTCCAGGCCGCGGGCGCGCTCGTCGGCGCGGTCATGAAGGCCACCCGGGGCCAGGCCGACGCGGCCCGCGTCAAGGAGCTGATCCTGGAGAAGCTGGGCGTCGGCGAGGGCTGAGCTCCGCAACTCCGTACACCCGAGGGGGACGCGCCGATCCCGGTGCGTCCCCCTCGGTGCGTCCACGGCCGTCACGGTGAGCGACCTAACCCGCCGACCTGGCCGGTCAGGTGTCGCGTGCCGCTGTGAGTAAGCCCACGAAACGGGCAAAGGATCTTTTCCGGCTGTAAGAGTGTCTGAACATTGCTCATACGTTCTTTGCGGGCTGTTCAGTTACATCGTCGGCTGTTCCCGATCAAAGACTTGTACATCATTCAGGGAGCACGTCCGTGGCAGCCCTTGCGCGCTGGTGTGTCCGGCACCGCCTCGTCGCCGTCCTGCTGTGGCTTCTCGCCCTCGGCGGCACGACCGCGGCCGCCGCCGTCACGGGCTCTGCGTACTCGAACGACTACGAGGTCCCCGGCACCGAGTCCGGCCGCGCGTTCCAGCTCCTGCGGGACGGCTTCCCGGGCGTCGGCGGCGACAGCGACACCGTGGTGTGGCGCACGACCCCGGGCACCGTGCGCTCCGCCGACGTCGAGCAGACGATGACCCGCGCCCTGGACCGGATCGCGGACCTGCCCGGCGTCGCCTCGGTCGTCAGCCCGTACGAGGGACGGCACAGCGGGCAGATCAGCGCCGACGGACGTACGGCGTACGCGGCGGTCACCTTCGACGGCCGGGCCGAGACCGTCGGCAAGGCCGAGGCGCAGGCCGTCGTGGACACCGCCAGAGCCGCAGCGACCGACGGGCTCCAGGTGGAACTGGGCGGCACCGCCGTCGCGGCCACCGAGTCGGCGGGCGGGCATCTCGCCGAGGTCGTCGGCGTGCTCGTCGCCGCCGTGGTCCTCTTCCTCGCCTTCGGTTCGTTCGCCGCCTCCATGCTGCCCATCGCCACCGCGCTCGTCGGCGTCGGCACCGCGTACGCCGCGATCGTCCTCCTCGGGCACGCCATGACCGTCGCCGACTTCGCCCCCATGCTGGGCATGCTGGTCGGGCTCGGGGTGGGCATCGACTACGCGCTGTTCATCGTGACCCGGCACCGGCGGGGCCTCAGACGCGGACTCCCGGTGGCCGAGGCCGCGCAGAACGCCGTGGCCACCACCGGCCGGGCGGTCGTCTTCGCGGGCGCCACCGTCTGCATCGCCCTGCTCGGCATGCTCATCCTGCGGCTCGGTTTCCTCAACGGAGTGGCCGTCGCCGCCTCCCTGACCGTGGTCCTCACCGTCGCCGCCTCGGTGACCCTGCTGCCGGCCCTCCTGTCCTTCATCGGCCCGCGCGCCCTGAACCGGCGCGAGCGGCGACGGCTGTCCGAGCACGGGCCCGAGCCGGAGATCCCGACCGGACTGGCCGCCCGCTGGTCCGCCTTCGTGGAGCGCCGGCCGAAGCTGCTCGGCGGCCTCGCCGTCGTCGTCATGGCGCTGCTCGCCCTGCCCGCGTTCTCCCTGCACCTGGGCACGTCCGACCAGGGCAACGGCCCCACGTCGTCGACCACCCGGCAGGCCTACGACCTCATCGGCGAAGGCTTCGGGCCCGGCCTGAACGGCCCGCTGACCCTCGTCACGCCCGTCGGCGGCGGCGCGGACCGGCTTGCGCTCGACAACCTCGACGCCACCCTCCGGTCCACCGAGGGCGTCGCGGCGGTGACACCGGTGACGTACAACTCCGCGGGCGACACCGCGTACCTCACCGTCGTCCCGGAGTCGGCGCCGCAGTCCCGGCGGACCAGCGAGCTCGTCGACCGGCTGCGGGGCGAGGTGCTGCCGCGCGCCGGGGCGGGCACCTCGCTCGATCTGCACGTCGGCGGGGTGACGGCGAGCTACGACGACTTCGCGGACGTCATCGTCGGCAAACTCCCGCTGTTCGTGGGCGTCGTGATCGGACTCGGCTGCCTGCTGCTCCTGGTCGCCTTCCGGTCCCTCGGCATCCCCCTGAAGGCCGCCGTCATGAACATCGCCGCCGTGGCCGCGGCCTTCGGCGTGGTGGTGGCGATCTTCCAGTGGGGCTGGGGCAGCGAACTGCTCGGCCTCGGCAGGGCCGGGCCGATCGAGCCCTTCCTGCCCGTGATCATGGTCTCGGTCCTCTTCGGGCTCTCCATGGACTACCAGGTCTTCCTGGTCAGCCGGATGTACGAGGAGTGGCTGGAGACGGGCGACAACCGGCGGGCCGTCCGGGTCGGCCTCGCCGAGACCAGCCGCGTCATCAACTCGGCGGCCGTCATCATGATCTCGGTCTTCCTCGCCTTCGTGCTCAGCGGCGACCGCGTCATCGCGATGTTCGGCATCGCCCTCGCCGCGGCCGTCGCCCTCGACGCCTTCGTGCTGCGCACCCTGCTCGTCCCCGCCCTGATGCACCTCCTGGGCGGCGCCAACTGGTGGCTGCCGGGCTGGCTCGACAGACGGCTGCCGCGCATCAGCATCGAACCGCCCGAGTGCCGCGCCGCCCACGTCTCCCGTGCGGCCGTCCCGGGCAGCCGCACGCCGACCGACGCACGGACGGCCGAGCGGCGGCGGGACGCGGCGGATGCCGCCGGGTGAGGACGGACGCCCGGCGGCGCGTGCCAGGTGACGACGGACGCCCGGTGGCGCCGCCTGGGGTCGGCCGGGTCGGCCGCGTCGCCTCGTGCGCCGATCGTTATGTACGGACACAGACAACATTAAGAAACCTCTCAGACTCCGTCCGTACCGTGCCCCGCATGGGAACCAAGACAGCCGACGACGCCGGGACCGAGACCGGCACCGAGGCGCAGAGCGACGAGAAGACCGTGGACGTCACCAAGACCGCCGCGCCGGCGACGGTGGCCGAGGAGCAGGACGGGGAGAGGACCGAGGCGCAGGCCGAGGACCGGGAGGCCGCCGAGACCCCCGGAGCCGCCGGGCCCGCGTCCGGCGTGGGCCAGGGCGCCGCCGCCGTCGTCTCCGCCGGACTCGGGGTCGTCTCGCTCACCGGCAGCTGGGTCGCCACCGTGGCCGCCGCGCGCGAGACCCTCGTCGGCCAGCTGCAGACCTCCTCGTCCGCGAGCGTCGCCAAGCAGGTCCAGGAGGTCTACGGAGATGCCTGGCAGGCCACCGCGCTGGTCGGCGGCCTCTTCGCGCTGGCGGCCCTGATCGTCGGCGCCGTGGTGCTGGCCCGCCCCGCCTTCGGCGCCCCCGGCAGGCCCCAGGCCCCCTGGATCAAGTCGGTCGCCTGGGCGGGCGTCGCGCTCGGCGTCCTCGGGCTGCTGCTCGCCGTCGCCAAGTACTCCGACCTGCTGCTCGGACTGCCCTCCGCCGGCTGAGACACCGCGAAGCCCGCATCACCTGAGGGGCCTTAGACCCGCCGTGAGCCGTTCACGGCCGGTCTAAGGCCCCTCGCGCGTTCAAGATGCGGAACTCTCCCGATGTGCCGGACCCCCCTGGGAGACGAAGGTTGAGTCATCGCACAGAGCGACGCCGAGACCGACTCTTCACCAGGGGACACGAGATGTACGAGTACGAGATCCACCAGACCCGTTCCGCCGACCTGATCCGCCGGGCCGAGAACCACCGCCTGGTGCGGGAGGCCCTCCGCGGCCGCCGCGCCGCCCGCCGCGCCGCCGCGCAGGAGTCGGCCCGCCACGACGCCGGAGGGCGGTCCCATACGGACCGTCCCCGCGGGCACCGGTTCGCCCGGGCCGCGTGAGCGTCCGGGCGGGAGAGGGCGGCCGTACGGGGGTCGGCCGCCCTCCCGGGGAGAACACCGTCGTCCCGGCAGCCGGCCCGGCTGCCGGGACGACGGCCGTTCCCGTCGGCGTGCCGGACACCGTCCGCGAGCGGCGTCCGGCGGGCACGCCCCCGATAACCGGTGCCGCTCCGTCGGACCCCTGTGCGATGCTCGGCGCTGTGGAAACCAGGTCTGTCAGCCCGGTGTTCATCGGTCGAGCCGACGAACTGGACGCGCTGCACGATGCGCTCGCCCGCGCCGCCGCGGGCGAGCCCCAGGCGTTGCTGCTCGGCGGCGAGGCCGGTGTCGGCAAGACCCGCCTCCTCGAGGAGTTCGCCACCGCGGCCGGCGCCGAGGGAGCCGTCGTCGCAGTCGGCGGCTGCGTCGAGATCGGCGCCGACGGACTGCCCTTCGCCCCCTTCTCCGGCGCGCTGCGCGCCCTGCGCCGCGAGCTTCCCGGCGAACTCGCCGCCGCGGCCGCCGGACAGGAGGAGGAACTGGCCCGGCTCCTGCCGGAACTCGGCGAGGCCACCCGCGGACGGGGACACGACGAGAACGGCATGGCCCGCCTCTTCGAGCTCACCGCCCGCCTCCTGGAGCGCGTCGCCGCCGACCGCACGGTGGTCCTCGCCCTGGAGGACCTGCACTGGGCCGACGCCTCCACCCGGCACCTCCTCGCCTACCTCTTCCGCACCCTGCGCAGCGGCCGCCTCGTCGTCGTCGCCACCTACCGCGCCGACGACATCCACCGGCGTCACCCCCTGCGTCCCCTGCTCGCCGAGCTCGACCGGCTCCGCACGGTCCGCCGGATCGAACTGGGCCGTTTCAGCCGCGCCGAGGTCGGCCGCCAGATCGCCGGGATCCTCGCCCACGAGCCCGACCCCGCCCAGGTCGACCAGATCTTCGAACGCTCCGACGGGAACGCCTTCTTCGTCGAGGAACTCGCCGTCGCCTCCCCCGAGGACTGCTGCGCCGGTCTCACCGACTCGCTCCGCGACCTGCTGCTCGTCCGTGTCGAAGGGCTCCCCGAGGACGCCCAGCGGGTCGCCCGGATCGTCGCCGAGGGCGGCTCCACCGTCGAGCACCCGCTCCTCGCCGCCGTGGCCCGGCTCGCCGAGGACGACCTGATCGAGGCGCTGCGCGCGGCCGTCGGCGCCAACATCCTGCTGCCCGCGCCCGGCGGCGACGGCTACCGCTTCCGTCACTCCCTGGTCCGCGAGGCCGTCAGCGACGACCTGCTGCCGGGCGAGCGCTCGCGCCTCAACCGCCGGTACGCCGAAGCCCTGGAGGCCCGCCCGGAACTCGTACCGGCCGACGAACGCGCCACCCGGCTGGCGAGCTACTGGTACCACGCCCATGACGCCGCCAAGGCCCTGCCGGCCGTCCTCCACGCCTCGGTCGAGGCCCGCCGCCGGCACGCCCCCTCGGAGCAACTGCGGCTGCTGGAGCGGGCGATGGAGCTGTGGGACGTCGCCCCCGAGGCCGTACGGGCCGGACTGCGTCCCGTCGACTACGCCGAGGTGTACCCGCCCTGCGGCTGCGCCCCGGCCACCACGCCCCTGCGCTATCTCGACCTGATGGCCGAGGCCGCCGTCGCGGGGCGCCTGTGCGGGGAGCGCGAGCGCGCCATGAAGATCACCAAGCGGGCGCTGCGCCTCCTCGAGGACGAGCAGGACCCGTTGCGCGCGGCCTGGTTCTGGGTCCAGCGCTCCCGTCTCGTCCAGGGCCAGGCCCGCGGCGACGGCTGGAAGGAACTCGCCACCGCGCAGGAGCTGGTACGGGGCCTGCCGCCCTCGGAGGTGCACGCCGAGGTCCTCGCCATGGTCGCCGGCTGGTCCATGCTGCACGAACCGGGACCCGACGCGCTCTCCGACGCCCAGCGCGCCGTCGAGTACGCGCGCATGGTCGGCGCCGACGACATCGAGCTGAACGCCCGGCTCACCCTCGGCGGCCTGATGGTCGACGCCGGTGACGTCGAGGCCGGGCTCGCCGAGATGTACGAGGTCAGGGACCGGGTCGTGGAGCGCGGCGTCACCCATGTCGTGGGCCGCAGCCATGTGAACCTGCCGTCCGTCCTGGAGGGCGTCGGCCGCTCCGAGGAGTCGGTCGCCATCCTCCGCGAGGGGATACAACTCACCCGGCGGATGGGCCTGCTGGACTCCGAGGCCTGGGTGTGGACCAACCTCTCCGAGTCGCTCTACTCGCTCGGCCGCTGGGACGAGGCGACCGAGGCCGCGACGAACGCGCACACCACCGGCCAGAGCGCCAAGCCCCGCGGCGGCGGATCCACCCGGCTCGCCCACATCGCCCTCGCCCGGGGCGACATGGCCGGGGCCGCCCGCCACCTGGCCGCCGCCCGCGGCTTCTACGGCACCCACGACCCGATGCCCCAGAACTCCCTGCCGCTGCTGCGCATCACCATCGGCGTCGCCGCCTGCGAGGGCCGTCTCCTGGACGCCCGCACCGCGCTGCACGAGGCCCTGGACGCCGGTTTCCCGCCCGGCACCCAGCGCTACGGCTGGCCGCTGCTGCTGGCCGGCACCACCGCCGAGGCCGACGCCCGCGACCTGCCCGAGGCGGCACCGGGCCGCACGGAGGTCCTCGACCGCATCCGCGGGGCCGCCCGCTCCCTCGCCACCGGGGCACCCATCTGGCAGGCGTACGAGCGGTGGGTGCGCGCGGAACTGCGCCGCGCCGAAGGGGCGTCGGACCCGCACGCCTGGTCCGAAGTCGTCACCGCCGTCGAACCCCTGGCGCGCCCCTACGACCTGGCCCGCGTCCGGCACCGGCTCGCCGAGGCGCTGCTCGCCTCCGGCGCGGGCGACGACGAACGGGCCCGCGCCAGGGAGCTGTTGCGGCTGGCCCGGGAGGCCGCCGTCCATCTCGGCGCCCGTCCCCTCGCCGACTCCGTCGCCGTGCTCGCCCGGCGTGCCCGTATCCCCCTCGCCCACGCCCCCGCCGGGACCGCGCGGGCCGCCGCCGACCCGGTGGAAGCACTCGGCCTGACCAGCCGCGAGCGCGACGTGCTGCGTCTGGTGGCCGCGGGCCGCAGCAACCGCCAGATAGCCGAGCGGCTGTTCATCTCGCCCAAGACGGCCAGCGTCCACGTCTCCAACATCCTCGCCAAGCTCGGTGTCTCCGGCCGCGGCGAGGCGGCGGCGCTGGCGCACCGGCTGCGGCTCTTCCCCCCGGAGCCACCGGCCACCCACGCGGTGGGACAGGGGCCTACGCTGTAGGGATCCGGGCCGAGGGAGGCGCCGTGTTCAACATGTTCGAGGAGCTGTTCGCACCGGGCCGCAAGCACACCGACGACGAACGCAAGCGGCTGGAGCTGACCCGTGTCGACCTGAACGACGGCGACCCGGGGCGTGGGCCCATAGACCTGTCCTCGGGCAAGGTGGTCGTCCGCGCGCGGCAGACACCGGAGCGGGACGCGACCGCGGAAGGAACCTCCTCGGAAGCGGCGGTCCCGGCTTCCCCTGCGGACGCGGTCCCGGCCGCCACGGAAGACGACGGGGTCGCGGGCGCCGACCCGGCGCACGAGCGGCCCGGCGCCGGCTGACGCCTTCGCCTACTTCACCTCCAGCTCCAGGATCCTGTCGTCCCCGGCGCCGGGGGACCCGCGGCCGTCCGTCTCGCTCGTCACCAGCCACAGCCTGTCGCTGCCCGCGGAGACCACCGTGCGCAGCCGGCCGTACTCGCCCTTGAGGAACGCCTGCGGCTTCGCCGAGGCGCTGGTGCCCGCCAGGGGGATCCGCCACAGGCACCGGCCGCGCAGGCCCGCCATCCAGACCGAGCCCTCCGCCAGGGCGATGCCGCTGGGGGAGGCCTCGTCCGTGTGCCACTGGGCGACCGGGTTCTTGAAGCTGCCGTCGTCGCTGCGGCCCTCGGCGTCGGGCCAGCCGTCGTTGTCACCGGGACCGATGTGGTTCAGCTCGTCCCAGGTGTCCTGGCCGAACTCGGACGCCCACAGACGCTGCTTGTCGTCCCAGGCGAGGCCCTGGACGTTGCGATGGCCGTACGAGTAGACGACGGAGCCGTCGAAGGGGTTGCCCGGGGCCGGCTCGCCCTCCGGCGTCATCCTGAGGATCTTGCCGGCCGGTGACTTCCTGTCCTGGGCCAGGCCCTTGTCGCCGGTCTCGCCCGTGCCCGCGTACAGCATCCTGTCCGGGCCGAACGCGATCCGCCCGCCGTTGTGGATGAACCCCTTGGGGATGCCTCTGAAGACCGTGTCCGGGGCGCCCAGCTGCTCGCCCGCCGGCTTTTCGTCCTCGTACAGCATGCGGACGATGCGGTTGTCCGACGCGGTGGTGAAGTACGCGTAGACCATGTGGTCCGAGGCGTACTCGGGGGACAGGGCGAGGCCCAGGAGGCCGCCCTCGCCCTCCGCGGCCACTCCCGGCACCCGGCCCAGCTCCGTCTTCCTGCCCGTCTTCGCGTCGACGCGGGTGATCGTGCCCTCGTCGCGGGAGGAGACGAGCAGGTCGCCGCCCGGCAGCGGGGCCAGGCCCCAGGGGGTCTTCAGACCCTCGGTGACCGTGCGCACCACCTCGACCGAGCCCTTCGCGGGCGGGGTGTCCTCCGGGGGCTTCGCGGAGGACGAGGTCCCCGGGCTCGTCCTGCCCGGTGACGCGCCGGCGGTGACGTCCGGCCCTCCTCCGTCACCGGAGGAACAGCCTGCCGTCAGTAGGAGCGCGGACATGGCCAACACGGCCGTCACAGCTCGACGTTGCACGATCAAGGTCCCTTCGACGCGGCGGTCCTCCTGTTCATACACCGCTCGCGGCCCACAGGTTCCCGATCAAGCGCGGCCGGTGCCGGGAACTTCGGTCAGTCCCAGGATCCCTGGGCCGGCGGCAGGCGCGCCACCCGGGCCAGATCCTCCGCCGTCAGCCGCAGTTCCCCCGCGCGCGCGTTCTCCGTCACCCACCGCTCCCGCTTGGCGCCGGGCACCGGCACCACGTGCGGGCCCTGGGCCAGGACCCAGGCCAGGGCCACCTGCGCCGGGGTCACCCCGGCGCCGTACCGTTCGGCGATCCGGCGCAGTCCGACGACGATCGGCTGGTTGGCGGCCATCATCTCGGCCGTGAAGCGGGGGTGCCTGGCGCGCAGGTCGTCCCGTTCGAAGCCCTCGCCGGGTGTCAGCGTCCCGGTCAGGAACCCGTTGCCGAGCGGCATCGCGGCGAGGAAACCCACCCCGCGTGCCGCGCACCACGGCAGCAGCGCGTCCAGCGCCTCCGGCGACCACACCGACAGCTCGGCCTGCACGGCGCTCACCGGGAACACCTGCTGCACCCGCTCCAGCTGCCGGATCGTCCCGTCGTGCAGCCGGGCACCCGCCCGGCGGCGGGAGCGCGCGCCCACCGCACACAGCCCCAGCGCGCGCACCTTCCCCGCCGCCACCAGCTCCGCCATCGCGCCCCAGGTCTCCTCGACCGGTATCTCCGGGTCCGCGCGGTGCAGCTGGTAGAGATCGATCACGTCCGTCTGCAGCCGGCGCAGCGAGGCGTCGCAGGCCCGTTTCACGTAGCGGGGGCGGCCGTTGGCCACGATGTGCTGCTCGCCCACCAGCAGCCCGACCTTGGTCGAGACGAACGCCTCGGCGCGCCGCTCCCTCAACACCCGCCCCACCAGCAGCTCGTTGGTGAACGGGCCGTACATGTCGGCGGTGTCCAGCAGCGACGAGCCCACGTCGAGAGCCCGGTGCACGGTCCGCAGCGACTCCTCACCCCGCTGCCGCGAGCCGCTGTACGCCCAGCTCATCGGCATGCACCCCAGGCCCACGGCCCCCACATCGAGCGTCGCCGCACCGATCGTCCTGCGCTCCACGTGGCCGAACCCTCCCTCTCCTGGCACCCCAAACTAACCAATGGGCGGGCGCGGCCTTCGCATAGCCTCCTGACCATGACTTCCGATGTGTGGCTTCCGTTCGGCGCGGACGAGATCGAGGGCCTCCCCGCGGGCTTCGACTACCGCTTCTGGAACGGCGACCAGGAATTTCCCGCAGACCCCGCCGCATGCGCCTTCTACGTGGTGCCGTACATGAAGGGCGCGGAGGTCTCCGTGCGCCCGCTGCCCCGGATGACGTCCGTGCGGGCCGTCCAGACCCTGTCCGCGGGCATCGACCACGTCGAACCGGGCCTCGCACACCTGCGCCCGGGCGTGCGGCTGTGCAACGCGCGCGGAGTGCACGAGGCCAGCACCGGCGAACTCGCCCTGACGCTCGTCCTCGCCTCGCTGCGCGGCATCCCCGACTTCGTCCGGGGACAGGACAGGGAGGAGTGGCGGTCCGGCTTCCGTCCGGCGCTGGCCGACAAGTCCGTCCTCATCGTGGGCTACGGGTCGATCGGCGCCGCGATCGAGGACCGGCTCGCGCCCTTCGAACTCGCGCGGGTCGTGCGCGTCGCGCGCTCAGCCCGCACCACGGAGCGCGGCCCGGTGCACCCGCTCACCGACCTGCCCGCCCTGCTGCCCGACGCCGACGTCGTCATCCTGTCCACCCCGCTCGACGACAGCACCCGTGGCCTGGCCGGCGCGGACTTCCTCGCCCGCATGAAGGACGGCGCCCTCCTCGTGAACGTCGCCCGCGGGCCCGTCGTGGACACCAAGGCCCTGCTCGCCGAACTGGAGACCGGGCGGATCACCGCGGCCCTCGACGTGACGGACCCCGAACCGCTGCCGCCGGGCCATCCGTTGTGGCACGCGCCGGGTGTGCTCGTCAGCCCGCACGTCGGCGGGCCCACGTCCGCGTTCCTGCCGCGCGCCAAGCGGCTCCTGGTCGCACAGCTGAACCGCTTCGCGCGCGGGGAGCCGCTGGCGAACGTCGTCCGCACGACGGGCGCTTGAACCGCGTACCGTTCACTCCCCGTCCGCTTCGGGCACCCTCCGGAGTCCTCCGGACGCGGTGCGTACCGGCGTTCCCGCTGGTAGTTACAGAGCGTAGAGGAACTATGTCCCTGAGTGACGAGACTGGTGTATCGTCCCGACAGGGGCTGCGCCGCGGACCGTTCGGCGCCGGGGACGAGCGTTCAGGACTGCGAGGGGGGCGACGGGCGATGCACGGCCTATGGACCACCGATCCGACGCGGCGGGGCCGCCGACGGCGACCCCGGCTCGCGATGACGCGCAGACGCGGACCCGGCCACGGCGCTCACCACCAGCACCGCAGGCCCAGCGGCCGCAGGAGGCACACACATCCCGCGCACCGGGACCGCCGGGACCCGGGAGCGGCACGGGCCGGGTGGGCGCGGTGAGTTCCCCGCCGCCCGCCGCCTTCGACGGGCCGCTGCGCACGCCGCGGCTCCTCGGGGCGCTGCTCACCCGCGGTCCCGCGCCGGGCGGGGGGACGAGCCTGCGGGCGCAGCTCGCCCTGGCCCTGGTGTGCGCCGCGTACGCCGTCGGTTCCGCGTTCGGCTGGGGTTCCCCCCATGCCGCTCTCGTCATGGGCGACTTCGGGCTGAGCGCCGCCGCGGGGACCGCCGCGGTCTCCTGCTTCCTGTACGCCCGCAGGCGGCGCATCCGCTTCCGGCCGGCCTGGCTGCTGTTCTCGCTGTCCTCCGTGATGGCCGCGCTGGGCAACCTGGTCTGGGGGTGGTACGAGGTCGTGCTCGGGATCGCCGTGCCCAGCCCGAGTTACGCGGACCTGTTCTTCCTGTGCTTCGCGCCGCCGGCCATCGTGGGTCTCCTCGTGCTGGCCAAGAGGCCGGTGACCAAGGCCGGCTGGGTCTGCCTGGCCCTGGACGCGTGGCTGATCGGCGGCTCGCTGCTCACCCTGTCGTGGAGTCTGGCGCTCGCGCAGGCGGCCAAGACGGGCGGGCCGAGCGTCCCGCACACCGCGCTCTCCCTCGCCTACCCGCTCCTGGACATCGCCCTGGTCAGCATGGTTCTCGCGCTGCACTTCCGGCGGTCGGCGGTGAACCGGTCCGCGGTGAACACCGCCATCGGCGCGCTCGCCCTGACGGTGATGTGCGACGCCCTGTTCACCTCGCCCCTGCTGCACAACGGCTACCGCTCGGGACAGCTCCTGGACGCGGGCTGGTTCGCCGGTTCCCTGCTGCTCGCCTACGCCCCCTGGGCCGGCGGGGGCCCCGGGCACCCGGACGCCGAGGGGTACACGCGCGTGGTCCACGAGCACGTCCCCGGGCAGCGTCCCGGCGGTCCCGTCCGCGGACCGCGACAGGGCCCTCTCCCCGCGCCCGGCCACGCTTCGCCACCGCCGGGATCCCCGCCAGGACACGCTCCGCCACCGCCGGGATCCGTACCGGGACACACTCCGCTCCCGGGCTCCGTGCCCGGCGGCGACCGGGGACGGTTTCCGGCCACCCGGCCCATCACCGGTTCGCTGGCCGCGCTCACGCCCTATCTGGCCGCCGCGGTCTGCACCCTGGGCATTCTCTACAACGTGCTGAACGGCCACAGCGTCGACCGTGTCGTGCTGATCACCGGCGGCACGGTCGTCCTCGCCCTCGTCGTGCGCCAGGGCATCATGCTTCTCGACAACATCACGCTCACCCAGGAACTGGCCCAGAAGGAGAACCACTTCCGCTCCCTGGTCCAGGGCTCCAGCGACGTCATCATGATCGCCGCGCCCAACGGCATCCTTCGGTACGTGAGTCCGGCCGCCGCCGGGGTCTACGGCCGGCCCGCCGAGGAGCTCGTCGGCTCCGAGCTGGCCGCCCTGATCCACCCCGAGGACCTCGGGTCCGTGCTGCACGAGGTGCGCCGTTTCCTGGCCGCCGGCCACAGCGAGGAACCCACCGCCCGCATCGAGTGCCGCTTCAAGTCGGGTGACGGCGGCTGGCTCAACGTGGAGTCCACCGTCAACCGCCACCACGGCGGCCTCATCTTCAACAGCCGTGACGTGACCGAAAGGGTCCGGCTCCAGGCGCAGTTGCAGCACAACGCCGAGCACGACCCGCTCACCGACCTGCCCAACCGCGCCCTGTTCACCCGGCGTGTGCAGCAGGCGCTGTCCGGCCGCCGCTCCTCCGACCGCGGCACCGCCGTCCTCTTCATCGACCTCGACGGCTTCAAGGCGGTGAACGACACCATCGGGCACCAGGCGGGCGACGAGCTCCTCGTCCAGGCCGCCTGCAGGCTCCAGGACTCCGTACGGCAGGGCGACACGGCCGCCCGCCTCGGCGGCGACGAGTTCGCGGCCCTCATCGTCGGCGACGGCACCCGCGACCGCACCGCGCGCGAGCGTCACATCATGGAACTCGCCGACCGGCTCAGGATCACCCTGTCCCAGCCGTACGCCATCGACGGCAACGATGTCCGGGTCGCCGCCTCCATCGGAGTCGCCTTCGCGGAACCGGGCCTCGGCGCGGGCGAGCTGCTGCGCAACGCGGACCTCGCCATGTACCGGGCCAAGGGCGCGGGCAAGGGCCGCGTCGAGCTGTACGCACCCCAGATGCAGCAGGACGTCGTCCGCAAGGCGGAACTGGCGACACGGCTGCGGGCCGCCCTGCACGACGGCGAGTTCGCGCTGCTCCACCAGCCGGTGGTCTCCCTGGAGACCGGCCGGATCTCGTCGGTCGCCGCCCAGGCGCGCTGGCGCTCTTCCCAGGGCGTCTTCTTCACCCCGGCCGAGTTCCTGCGCGTGGCCGAGGACAGCGACCGCACCTCCGAGCTCGGCCGCTGGGTGCTGGAGCAGGCCGTCCAGCACGCCGCCGAGCGCGCGGCCCACGGCCTGCCCGTGCCCGTCGCCGTCCGGATGAGCGCCCGCAGGCTGCTGGACCGCTCGATGCCGCTCGGCTCCGTCGAGGCGCTGCTCACCCGGCACGGCCTCGCCTCGGGCGGCCTGGTCGTCGAGCTGTCCGACATGGACCCCCGGGTCTCCCTGGACGAGCTGGAGCGCCGCCTGAACGCCCTGCGGCGCATGGGCGTCCGGATCGCCCTGGACGGCTTCGGCAGCGGCTACGCGGCCATCACCGCCCTGCGGCGGCTCCCCGTCGACGTACTGAAACTCGACCGCGGCCTGATCGAGGGGGTCGTCGAGTCCGCCCGGCTGCACAAGATCACCAGCGGGCTGCTGCGCATCGCCACCGACCTCGGGCTGCAGTCCGTGGCCGACGGGGTGGATCTCCCAGAGCAGGTCGTCGCCCTGCGCGCGATGGGCTGCACGCACGGACAGGGGATGGCCTTCTCCGGGCCCCTCGACGAGTACCGGCTGCGGCGCGCGCTGTCCCGCGGCCACTGTCCGGTGCCGCACGGCCCGGTGGAGCCCGCGTTCGCCGGCAAGGGCGCCGGGATGTTCGGCGGCGGCCTCCCCGTCGGCTTCGCGGGCGGCACCGTGCTGCGTTCACATAATGAGACTCCCGTCCCACCCACTTGACAGCCGGTGCGTGCCGGAGGGAGGGTCAATGCCATGCGCACCCGAATTCTCGTACTTGGAAAGCGCGTCGGCTGAAGCTGGGGCACACCGGAGGACGATCCGGAAACACCCAGCGACCGCACCCGGCGCGCTCCCCTCGCTTGCCTCACGGCACGAGGGGTTTTTTGTTGCACAGGCACCTGTCGTACACCGCACAAACCTCGCAAAAACCCTCAGCATCGAGAAGAGAATGCCGATGACCGACCAGGCCACCGGGGCCCACCATCCGCAGCCGCGGCCCCGTTCCGGAGGACATCAGTCCGCCCCCGAGCGCGTCACGGGTGCGCAGTCCCTCATCCGTTCTCTGGAGGAGGTCGGGGCCGACACGGTATTCGGCATTCCCGGCGGTGCGATCCTTCCGGCCTACGACCCCCTGATGGACTCGACGCGCGTTCGGCACGTGCTCGTCCGTCACGAGCAGGGTGCGGGTCACGCGGCCACCGGCTACGCGCAGGCCACCGGCAGGGTCGGCGTCTGCATGGCGACGTCGGGACCGGGCGCCACCAACCTGGTCACGCCGATCGCCGACGCCCACATGGACTCCGTGCCGATGGTCGCCATCACCGGCCAGGTCGCCTCCAAGGCGATCGGCACGGACGCCTTCCAGGAGGCCGACATCGTCGGCATCACGATGCCGATCACCAAGCACAACTTCCTGGTGACCAAGGCCGAGGACATCCCGCGGACGATCGCGGAGGCCTTCCACATCGCCTCCACCGGCCGCCCCGGTCCCGTCCTCGTCGACATCGCCAAGGACGCCCTCCAGGCACAGACCACCTTCAGCTGGCCGCCCACCCAGGACCTGCCCGGCTACCGCCCGGTGACCAAGCCGCACGCCAAGCAGATCCGCGAGGCCGCCAAGCTGATCACCGCCGCGAAGCGGCCGGTCCTGTACGTCGGCGGCGGCGTCCTGAAGGCCCGGGCCACCGCAGAACTGAAGGTCCTCGCCGAACTCACCGGAGCGCCCGTCACCACCACCCTGATGGCGCTCGGCGCATTCCCCGACAGCCACCCGCTGCACGTGGGAATGCCGGGCATGCACGGTGCGGTCACCGCCGTCACCGCGCTGCAGAAGGCCGACCTGATCGTCGCCCTCGGAGCCCGCTTCGACGACCGCGTCACCGGCAAGCTGGACAGCTTCGCCCCGTTCGCCAAGATCGTCCACGCCGACGTCGACCCGGCCGAGATCGGCAAGAACCGCGCCGCCGACGTGCCGATCGTCGGTGACGCCCGCGAGGTCATCGCCGACCTGGTCCAGGCCGTCCAGAAGGAGCACAGCGACGGCCACCAGGGCGACTACACCGCCTGGTGGAAGGACCTCGACCGCTGGCGCGAGACGTACCCGCTGGGCTACGAGCAGCCCGACAACGGCTCGCTGTCGCCGCAGCAGGTGATCGAGCGCATCGGCCAACTCGCGCCCGAGGGCACGGTCTTCGCGGCGGGCGTCGGCCAGCACCAGATGTGGGCCGCGCACTACATCCGGTACGAGCGGCCCGCGACCTGGCTGAACTCCGGCGGCGCCGGGACGATGGGCTACGCGGTCCCGGCCGCGATGGGCGCCAAGGCCGGCGTCCCGGACCGGACGGTCTGGGCGATCGACGGCGACGGCTGCTTCCAGATGACCAACCAGGAACTCACCACCTGCGCCCTGAACAACATCCCGATCAAGGTCGCCATCATCAACAACGGTGCCCTCGGGATGGTCCGCCAGTGGCAGACCCTCTTCTACAACCAGCGGTACTCCAACACCGTGCTGCACTCCGGCCCCGGGGCGAGCGGCAAGGAGCCCAGTGCGGGCACCCGCGTCCCCGACTTCGTGAAACTGTCGGAGGCCATGGGCTGCTACGCCATCCGCTGCGAGTCCCCGGCCGACCTCGACAAGGTCATCGAGGAGGCGAACTCGGTCAACGACCGCCCGGTCGTCGTGGACTTCATCGTCCACGAGGACGCGATGGTGTGGCCGATGGTCGCCGCCGGCACCTCGAACGACGAGATCATGGCCGCCCGGGACGTCCGCCCCGACTTCGGCGACAACGAAGACGACTGAGGGCCGTAGGAAAAGGAACGAGACCCATGTCCAAGCACACGCTCTCCGTCCTGGTCGAGAACAAGCCGGGCGTCCTCGCCCGGATCACCGCCCTGTTCTCGCGTCGCGGCTTCAACATCGACTCGCTCGCGGTCGGTGTCACCG
Source organism: Streptomyces sp. NPDC005551 (assembly GCF_042871785.1). NCBI lineage: Bacteria > Bacillati > Actinomycetota > Actinomycetes > Kitasatosporales > Streptomycetaceae > Streptomyces > Streptomyces sp. NPDC005551. Next base: position 593,310 of record NZ_JBIAJE010000006.1, read on the forward strand.
AGCACCCCGACATCTCCCGCATCACGATCGTGGTGAGCGTCGCCGACCTGCCGCTGGAGCAGGTGACCAAGCAGCTCAACAAACTCGTCAACGTCCTGAAGATCGTCGAACTGGAGCCGGGTTCCGCCGTTCAGCGGGAACTCGTTCTGGTGAAGGTGCGCGCCGACAACGAGACGCGCTCCCAGATCACCGAGATCGTCCAGCTGTTCCGCGCCAAGACCGTCGACGTCTCCCCGGAGGCCGTCACCATCGAGGCCACCGGCGGCAGCGACAAGCTGGAGGCCATGCTCAGGATGCTGGAGCCGTTCGGTATCAAGGAGCTCGTCCAGTCAGGCACGATCGCCATCGGCCGCGGCGCCCGCTCGATCACCGACCGGTCGCTGCGCGCCCTCGACCGGTCCGCCTGACCGCCGGCGCCGGGGACGGCCCGTCCCCGGCTCCGGTACGACCGGAAACGGACGGCTCGCAGTCGCCGACCGCCCGTATTCCGAGACCCGAAGACTTCCCCTCCCTCGCCCGCCGTACGGTGGGACGCAACACCAGCACACCAAGGAGATCCCCAGTGGCCGAGCTGTTCTACGACGACGATGCCGACCTGTCCATCATCCAGGGCCGCAAGGTCGCGGTCATCGGTTACGGCAGCCAGGGCCACGCCCACGCGCTGTCGCTCCGTGACTCGGGTGTCGACGTCCGCGTCGGTCTGCACGAGGGCTCCAAGTCCAAGGCCAAGGCCGAGGAGCAGGGCCTGCGCGTGGTGACGCCGTCGGAGGCGGCGGCCGAGGCCGACGTCATCATGATCCTGGTCCCGGACCCGATCCAGGCCCAGGTCTACGAGGAGTCCATCAAGGACAACCTGAACGACGGCGACGCGCTGTTCTTCGGCCACGGCCTGAACGTCCGCTTCGGCTTCATCAAGCCCCCGGCCGGCATCGACGTGTGCATGGTCGCCCCGAAGGGCCCGGGCCACCTGGTGCGCCGTCAGTACGAGGAGGGCCGCGGCGTTCCCTGCATCGCGGCCGTCGAGCAGGACGCCACCGGCGACGCGTTCGCGCTGGCGCTCTCGTACGCCAAGGGCATCGGCGGCACCCGCGCCGGCGTCATCAAGACGACGTTCACCGAGGAGACCGAGACCGACCTGTTCGGTGAGCAGGCCGTTCTCTGCGGTGGTACGGCCGCGCTGGTCAAGGCGGGCTTCGAGACGCTGACCGAGGCCGGCTACCAGCCGGAGATCGCGTACTTCGAGTGCCTCCACGAGCTGAAGCTCATCGTCGACCTGATGTACGAGGGCGGCCTGGAGAAGATGCGCTGGTCGGTCTCCGAGACCGCCGAGTGGGGCGACTACATCACCGGCCCGCGGATCATCACCGACGCCACCAAGGCGGAGATGAAGAAGGTCCTCACGGAGATCCAGGACGGCACGTTCGCCCAGCAGTGGATGGACGAGTACCACGGCGGCCTGAAGAAGTACAACGAGTACAAGACCCAGGACGAGAACCACCTCCTGGAGACCACCGGCAAGGAGCTCCGCAAGCTCATGAGCTGGGTCAACGACGACGAGGCGTGAGCCCCGCGGCGGGGGGGGGGGGGGGGGGGGGGGGGCCGGGCGCCCCCCCCCCCCCCCCCCCCCCCCCCCCCCGCGACGTGGTGTCCGGGGCCACGGACGTCGCGGGCATCGTCATCTGACGACACGTCAGTTATGGTGCGCTGCCATGGGGTCCATGGGGCGTACC
>NZ_JBIAJE010000007.1:0-570642 GCF_042871785.1 Streptomyces sp. NPDC005551
GGCACGCATCAGCAGCGCCATGACGCCACCGATGCAGAAGAACGCGAACGACGTGATCAGGTACAGCGAGCCGATCGTCTTGTGGTCCGTGGTGGCCAGCCACCTGACCACCGTTCTTCCGGGGCGGCGCGCGGATACGGGGGCGGGCGGCGCGGTGCGCGTCGCCGGCACAGTGTTGCTCTCCATGCCCCGCCTGTGTCCGCACCCCGCGCCGCCGTCACACTGGGGCCGAGCGACGAGCGTCACACCGACGGGTGTGACGATCACGGACCTGCCGGACACCTACGGAGCATGAGCGACGACGAGACCTTCGCCGCTGCCTATCGCGAGCACTACTGGGCGGTCAGCCGCTACGTCGCGCGGCGACTGGACGGCCGGACGAGCGAGGTGGAGGAAGTGGTGGCGGAGGTGTTCACCGTCGCCTGGCGCCGGCGTTCCGAACTGCCGCGGGCCCCGCTGCCCTGGCTCTACGGGGTCGCCCGCAACTGCCTCGCCAACGCCGTACGGGGCTACGGCCGCCGGCGACGGCTCGTCGACCGGCTCGGCCATCACGAGACCGCGCACGGCCGGCAGATCGTGGACAGCCCTGACGCCGAGAGCCCCGGCGACTGGGTGCACGACGCGCTCGCCCGCCTCACCCCCGCCGACCAGGAGGTGCTGCGCCTCACGGCCTGGGAGGAGCTCGGTGTCGACGAGGTCGCTGTCGTGCTCGGCTGCGGCAGCAGGGCGGCGGCGATGCGGCTGCACCGCGCCCGCCGCCGCCTGAGAGTCGAGATCGACCGCATGTGCGGCCCCGGCGGCCCGTCGGCGGCCGAGACGCTCGCAGCACCGGCACGCCGCCACGTCAGCACGAAGGAGCACGGCCATGGCTGACGAACTAGACCTGCTGCGCCGCGCCAACCCGGTGCCGTCCGGCGATCCCCGGTTCCGGGACCGGCCGCTGGACCACCATGCCGAACGCCGGCTGACCAACCTGCTGCTGGGCGCACGTGCGGCCCGAGGCGCATCGCCCGCGCGCGGCTGGGCCTGGGGCATCGCCGCGACCGTCGTCGTGGCGGCCCTCGCACTCACCCTGCTGCTGTCCGGGACGACGGCGCCTCCCGCCGTCGCCGCGCCCCGCCCCCTCGTCGTGCGAACGGGTTCCGCCGCCGTACCCCTGGACCGCGTCGCCGACCGGGCGGCGTCGGCGGTCGACGCGCCACGACTGCGCCGGGGCACGCATGTCCAGACCTGGAGCCTTGCCATGACGAGCGGGCCCGGCTCCCGGCCGCCGCTCACCCTGCCCGAGGAACGCGTCGTCCGCTGGAAGGCGGACGGCAGCCACACCGAACTCGTGGTGGCGACCGACCCGCGCCGTCCCGGCAGACCCGTCATCACGGGCGGCGACGACACGCCGCGCACCGTCGAGGACGGACATGTGCTCAGCCGGCGGACCTACCCGCCGAGCTGGAGCGACGCCCCTCCCGAGGCCCGCCCGCCGCACGACGCCCGCCGGCTGCGCGCCTATCTGGAGGAGATCGACCCCGTCGAGGCGCTGAACACGCCCCGCCTGCTCGACGCCACCGCCGTGCTGCTGGACCACTGGACACCGGGCGGTCGCGAGTCGGCCGCGCTCGTGCGTCTCCTGGCCGACGCTCCGGGGCTACGCCCGGCCGGCGCGGTCACCGACCGGCTGGGGCGCGAAGGACAGGCGTACGTGTACGACGACCCGGCGCGTTCCACGCGCCGGATGCTGATCCTCGATCCGGCGACCGGTGCCGTCCTCGGGCTGGAGGACACCGTGACGAAGGGCGCCCCCGAGTACGGCGTCGAGGCGGGTGACGTGATGTCGTACAGCGCGTGGATGCGCTGACCAGGGGGTACCACGAACCCGCTCACCGCGGCGGCAGGCGCCTGCGAGGGGCAGGCGGGACCGGAGGGCGCGGGCGGCGGGACACCGTGCGCAGCACCGACCGCAGCAGACGGAGCGACGCCCGCCGGCCGGTCGCCGGGACCGGGACCGGCCGGCGGGCGGCAGCAGGACGCGACCCGCCCAAAGTCGCCCTCGCCGAGAAGGTCCAGCTCACCCGGGACGTGAACCGGACGGAGGGCCACTGCCTGGTTACTCGTCCCATGCCTGCAGCAGGGTGTGATCGACGATCTTGCCGTCCCGCAGCGCGACCATGGACTGGGACAGCACCTTCACGCCGTCCGGGTACTCGCAGGACTCGATGAAGGCGACGTGGTCGCCGTCGATGACGCACTGCTCCAGCTTGTGGGTCATGTCCCGGCTGTACACGTCGTCCAGCATCTCGCCGATCCTGGCCCGTCCGTGCACGACCATCGGGTGGCTGGGCTGCGTGTTGCGGTCGACGACGCGTACCTCGGCGTCGTCCGCGTAGAGCGACAGGAGCGTCGCCGCACTGTGTCCTTCGATGCCCCGGCGCAGGGCTTCGGTGTCGAACGCGGGGCCTGCTGCGGTGCCCATGATGACCTCCTCGCGAGGGCGCGGCCCGGCAGGGAGCGGGCCGCGAGGGCCTCTCCTTCGAGCGTCCTCCCCTGCGACGCGGGAGGCAAGCGCGGCCCGTCCTGTGCGCCTCTCGGGTGAGGAGCCCGGCGCGGCCGTGTCCGGCCGGGCCCCGCGGCCGTTGCTGAAGGCATGATCTCAACACGACGCATCGTTGCCGCCGTTGGTCTTGCCGTCAGTGCCACGGGCCTCGCCGCTCCCGCCGCGAGCGCACTCGGTGCCGACACCCTGGGCGTGGCGCCGATCAGCCCGGTCGCCCAGCTCGACGCGATCGCCCAGAGCAATGTCCCGGCGCAGCACCGGGAACAGCTCCCGCACGTCTCCAGCCAGCTCGCGGGGCTCAACCGACTGCACGACCTCAACCAGCTGCACCAGGCCACCGACCTCGTCGCCCCCGTCTTCGGGCTGCTCCCCGTCGGCTAGGTCGGACACGGCCCAGCACCGGACGCGCCGGACGGCCACCGGATCCGGACGCACCACTTTCAAGGGCCCCCGCCCCGGCGGGGGCCCTTGACTCCGTCCAGGCGGGGTCGCAGCCCCGGGCAGTCGAATGAACGAAAACCCACTGGGCGAACCGAGGTGTCCGCCCGCACCGCTCCGCCCGGCGGGACTCCGGGCATCCTGGATGTGTACCGCCGTAGTGCTACCGAAGGAATCCGCGCCATGGCCATCACCCGTGAACTGCTGATCGGCGGCAAGGACGTTCCCGCCGCCTCGGGCCGCACCGCCGAGGACGTCGACCCCTACACCGGCGAGGTGTACGCGACGGTCGCCGCGGCGGGGCCGCGCGACGTCACCCGGGCCGTGGACGCGGCCGACGCGGCGTTCGGCTCGTGGGCGGCGCTCGCCCCCTTCGCCCGCCGGGCGATCTTCCTCAGGGCGGCCGACCTCCTCGACGCCAAGGGCGACGAGGTGGCGGAGCTGATGGCACGGGAGGCGGGCGCCACCCGTCCCTGGGCGCACTTCAACGCGGCGCTCGCCGCCAACATCTTGCGCGAGGCCGCCGCCGCGATCACCGCCCCGCGCGGCGAGGTGCTCAGCGCCCAGGAAGAGGGCGTGCTGGGACTCGCGGTACGCGAGCCGCTGGGCGTCGTCGCCGCCTTCGCCCCGTGGAACGCGCCCGTCATCCTCGGCGTACGGGCCGTCGCGGCGCCGCTGGCCGCGGGCAACACCGTCGTCGTGAAGGCCAGTGAGGACGCGCCGATCGCCTGTGCCCTGCTGGTCGCCGACGTGCTGCGGGAGGCGGGGCTCCCCGCCGGGGTCCTGAACGTGATCACCAACGCGCGCGAGGACGCGGCCGAGATCGCCGAGACGCTGATCGCCGACCCCCGTGTCCGCGCCGTCAACTTCACCGGGTCCACGGACGTGGGCCGCATCATCGGTACGCATGCCGCGACCCATCTCAAACCGGCCGTACTGGAGTTGGGCGGCAAGAACGCGGTGCTCGTCCTGGACGACGCCGACGTGGACTACGCCGTCGACGCCGTCACCTTCGGCGTGTTCATGAACTCCGGCCAGATCTGCATGTCGGGCGACCGTGTCCTCGTCCACGAGTCCGTGGCCGAGGAGTTCACCCGGAAGTTCACCGCGAAGGTCGCCTCGCTGAAGGCCGGCGACCCCGGGCACCCGCACACCGTCCTCGGCCCGCTCGTCAGCGCCTCCGCCGCCCGGCGCGTCGCCGCGCTCGTCGAGGACGCCGTATCCAAAGGTGCCACCGTCCTCACCGGAGCCGGCGAACCGGAGGGTGCGGTGCACCGGGCGACCGTGCTCACCGACGTGCCGAAGGAAGCCGAGCTGTACTACGCGGAGGCGTTCGGCCCGGTCTGCGTCATCGAGACCTTCACCGACGACGACAGCGCCGTCGCCGCGGCCAACGACACCGACAACGGACTGACCTGCGGCGTCATCACGGAGAACGCCACCCACGGGCTCGCCGTCGCGCGCCGGGTCCGTACCGGCATCGTGCACATCAACGACCAGTCCGTCGCCGACGAGCCGCACGCGCCCTTCGGCGGCGTCAAGGCGTCCGGCTACGGCCGCTTCGGCGGGCGCTGGGGCATCGAGGCCTTCTCCAGCACACGCTGGGTTACCCTCGCCACGCAGCAGGCGCGCTACCCGTTCTGACGTCCCGTCACCGACGGGCGCCCGGCCGTCGGGCGGCGGCGCCCGGCGCGAGGACGGCCGTGGGTGACCCGGTGAGCGGCGGTCAGCCCGCGGTCGCGAGGAACTGCGTGGCGGCCAGCTCGGCGTAGAGGGGGTCCCCGGCGACGAGTTCACGGTGGGTACCCACCGCGCGGACCCGGCCCGCGTCCATCACGACGATCCGGTCCGCCATCGTCACGGTGGACAGCCGGTGCGCGACCACGAGGACCGTCGTCGTACGGGAGACGTCGGCGACCGTGTCGCGCAGCGCCGCCTCGTTCACGGCGTCCAGCTGTGAGGTGGCCTCGTCGAGGAGCAGCAGACGGGGCCGCCGCAACAGGGCGCGGGCGATCGCCACGCGCTGGCGTTCGCCCCCGGACAGCCTGGTGCCCCGGTGGCCGACGAGCGTGTCGAGTCCCAGGGGCAGCCGCTCGATCAGGCCCTCCAGACGGGTGGTCTTCACGACCCGGTCCAGCTCGGCCTCGTCCGCGTCCGGATTGCCGAGGAGCAGGTTGTCGCGCATCGACCCCGAGAGCACCGGGGCGTCCTGCTCCACATAGCCGATGGCCGCGCGCAGCCGGGGCAGCTCCCACTCCTGAAGCGGACGGCCGTCGACGCTGATGACGCCCGCCTCGGGGTCGTAGAACCGCTCGATGAGGGAGAACACGGTGGTCTTGCCCGCACCGGAGGGGCCGACGAACGCGGTCATGCCCCGGGCCGGGACGGCGAACGTCACCCCGTGGTGGACGTACGGCAGATCGTCGGCGTACCGGAAGCGGACGTCCTCGAAGGCGAGCGCGGCCGGTTCCGCGCCGGGGGAGGGCAACGGCGCGGGCCGGGCCGCCGGTTCGGCCGGCAGGCTCAAGGCCTCCTGGATCCTGGCGAGGGCCGCGGACCCGCTCTGGTACTGCGTGACGGCGCCGACGACCTGCTGGATCGGCGACATCAGATAGAAGACGTACAGGAGGAAGGCGACCAGCGTGCCGACATCGACGGCACCGGTCGCGACCCGGGCGCCACCCACCGCGAGCACCGTGATGAACGCGATCTGCATCGCCAGACCGGCCGTGTTGCCCGCGGCGGCCGACCACTTGGCCGCGCTGACGCTCTGCCGCCACGACTCCTGCGCCGCCGCGTGGACGGTCCGCTCCTCGCGGTCCTCGGCGCCGGACGCCTTCACCGTGCGCAGCGCGCCGAGGATCCGCTCCAGCGCGGCACCCATGACGCCGACCGCGTCCTGTGCCCGGCGGCTCGCCCGGTTGATGCGCGGCACGATGACACCGAGCACGGTGCCCGCGCCGAGGATCACCGCGAGGGTGACGGCGAGCAGCACCGGGTCGACGAACCCCATCATGACGACCGTCGCGACGAGGGTCAGTCCGCCGGTGCCGAGACCGACCAGCGAGTCCGTGGTGACCTCCCGCAACAGCGTCGTGTCGGAGGTGACTCGGGCCATCAGGTCGCCCGGCTCGCTGCGGTCCACCGCCGGGACGCGCAGCCGCAGCAGATACGACGAGAGCGTGCGCCGCGCGCCGAGCACCACGGACTCGGCGGTGCGCCGCAGGACGTACGAACCCAGCCCGCCCACCGCCGCGTTGGCGACCACCAGCACCGACATGCCCAGCAGGGCACCGGTGATGGAGCGGTCGTGCTCCAGGTCGTCGATGAGCCCCCTGGCGACCAGGGGCAGCACCAGACCGGTGGCCCCGGTGCCCAGCGCGAGCAGCGCGCCCCCCAACAGGGCCCACCGGTGCGGCCGTACGTAGCCGAGGAGCAGGCGCCAGGCGGGCGGGGCGGCTTCGGACTCGGCGCTGCTCACGGCGCTCCTCGGGGGAGTCGGGGCGGGGCACTCAGGCTACGTCGCCCGGTGGCCGCACCGGCGGCGGGGGACCCCGGGCCGCCTGGCCTGCTACCGGCCGGTCACCCCGTAGGGTCGGTCGACGGAAAGCCGACCGAGGAAAGGTTGCTCACATGGCGCAGGAAGTACGTGGCGTGATCGCACCGGGGAAGGATCAGCCGGTGCGCGTCGAGACCGTCGTCGTGCCCGATCCGGGGCCCGGCGAGGCCGTGGTGCGGATCCAGGCCTGCGGGGTCTGCCACACCGACCTGCACTACAAGCAGGGCGGCATCAACGACGACTTCCCCTTCCTGCTCGGCCACGAGGCCGCCGGCGTCGTCGAGTCCGTCGGCCCGGACGTCACGGACGTCGCGCCCGGCGACTTCGTGATCCTCAACTGGCGTGCCGTGTGCGGACAGTGCCGCGCGTGCCGGCGCGGCCGCCCGCAGTACTGCTTCGACACGCACAACGCCCGGCAGCGGATGACCCTCACGGACGGCACGGAGCTGTCACCGGCCCTCGGCATCGGCGCGTTCGCCGAGAAGACCCTGGTCGCCGCCGGACAGTGCACCAAGGTCGACCCGGCGGTGTCGCCCGCCGTGGCCGGGCTGCTCGGCTGCGGCGTGATGGCGGGCATCGGGGCCGCGATCAACACCGGCGGCGTCGGACGCGGGGACTCGGTCGCCGTCATCGGCTGCGGCGGCGTCGGCGACGCCGCGATCGCCGGATCCCGGCTGGCCGGGGCGGCGCGGATCATCGCCGTCGACATCGACGACCGCAAGCTGACCACCGCCCGGGAACTGGGCGCCACGCACACGGTCAACTCCCGTGAGAGCGATCCCGTCGAGGCCATCCGCGAACTGACCGGCGGCTTCGGCGCCGACGTCGTCATCGAGGCCGTCGGCCGCCCGGAGACGTACCGGCAGGCCTTCTACGCCCGCGACCTGGCCGGCACGGTCGTCCTCGTCGGCGTGCCCACACCCGAGATGAAACTCGAACTGCCCCTGCTGGACGTCTTCGGACGCGGCGGATCCCTCAAGTCGTCCTGGTACGGCGACTGCCTCCCGTCCCGGGACTTCCCGATGCTGATCGACCTGCACCTCCAGGGCCGGCTGGACCTCGGCGCGTTCGTGTCGGAGACGATCGCGCTCGACGAGGTGGAGCAGGCCTTCGAGCGGATGCACCAGGGCGACGTCCTGCGCTCGGTGGTGGTGTTCTGATGACGCACACACGCATCGACCAACTCGTCACCTCCGGCACGTTCTCGCTCGACGGCGGCACCTGGGACGTCGACAACAACGTCTGGATCGTCGGCGACGACCACGAGGCGATCGTCATCGACGCCGCCCACGACGCCGACGCCATCGCCGTAGCCCTGGGCGACCGCACGCTGCGGGCCATCGTGTGCACCCACGCGCACAACGACCACATCGACGCCGCGCCCGCCCTCGCCGAGCGGACCGGCGCCACGATCTGGCTGCACCCCGACGACCTGCCCCTGTGGAAGCAGACCCACCCCGGCCGCCTCCCCGACGCCTGGCTGGCCGACGGCCAGGTCATCGAGGTGGCAGGCACCGACCTGACCGTCCTGCACACACCGGGCCACGCCCCGGGCGCGGTCTGCCTGTACGCCCCGGGTCTGGGCAGCGTCTTCACCGGCGACACCCTCTTCCAGGGCGGACCGGGAGCCACCGGCCGCTCCTACTCGCACTTCCCGACGATCGTCGAGTCGATCCGCGAGCGTCTGCTGGGCCTCCCGGCGGACACCGTGGTGCGGACGGGGCACGGGGAGTCGACCACCGTCGGCGCGGAGGCCCCGCACCTGGAGGAGTGGATCGCGCGCGGCCACTGAGAGCCCGGCGCCCCGGCCGTGCGGGCCCCGTACGGCCGGGGCCCGCACACGGGGGATGCCCGCCCCGGGACCCGCCACCCGGTGCGGGCAGGCGGAACCCGCGCGGTCGGGTCCCGAGCCCGCCGCAGGTCGCCGAGAAATGGCGACAGAGGGTGTCCGCCTTTCACGACACCCTCGGAGTGACACCGGCCGACGCGCCGCGTCGGTCAAGGTGGTGTCACGGAACACGGGAGGTCGGGACATGGCAGGAGTGCTGGACGGCAAGGTCGCGCTGGTCGCGGGGGCGACCCGGGGCGCGGGCCGCGGAATCGCCGTCGAGCTGGGCGCGGCCGGAGCCGTCGTCTACGTCACCGGGCGCAGTACGCGCGCCCGGCGCTCGGAGTACGACCGGCCGGAGACCCTGGAGGACACCGCGGACCTGGTGACCGCGGCGGGCGGGCACGGCATCGCCGTACCCACCGATCACCTGGTGCCGTCCGAGGTCCGCGCGCTCGTGGACCGGATCGCGGACGAGCGGGGCCGCCTGGACGTACTCGTCAACGACGTCTGGGGCGGCGAACTGCTCTTCGAGTGGGACACCCCCGTCTGGGAGCACGACCTCGACAACGGTCTGCGGCTGCTGCGGCTCGGGGTCGAGACCCACGCGATCACCAGCCACCACGCCCTGCCTCTGCTGCTGCGTCACCCCGGCGGCCTCGTCGTCGAGATGACCGACGGCACCGCCGAGTACAACCGCGCCAACTACCGCGTCTCCTTCTTCTACGACCTCGCCAAGTCGTCCGTCCTGCGCATGGCGTTCGCTCTCGGCCACGAGATCGGGCCGCGTGGCGCCACCGCCGTCGCCCTCACACCCGGCTGGCTGCGCTCCGAGATGATGCTGGAGCATTTCGGGGTGAGCGAGGACAACTGGCGCGACGCCCTGGAGCGTGTCCCGCACTTCGGCATCTCAGAGACGCCCCGCTACGTCGGCCGTGCGGTGGCCGCGCTGGCCGCGGACCCCGGACGGGCCCGCTGGAACGGAGAGTCGCTCTCCAGCGGCGGGCTCGCCGGGACCTACGGCTTCACCGACCTCGACGGCAGCCGCCCCGACGCCTGGCGCTACATGGTCGAGGTTCAGGACCCGGGCCGGCCCGCGGACCCGACCGGCTACCGCTGAGCGCGGCGCTCGAACCCCCGCACGCGGCTGTCGGGGTGATCGCCGGAGCACTACGGTCGCCCGTATGACTGCGACGAGACGTTTCGAGGGGTACGGAGTTCTCATCACCGGCGCGGCCCGCGGGATCGGTGCCGCGACAGCCCGTCGGCTGGCCGAGGAGGGCGCCGCGGTCCTCGTCACCGACATCGACACGGCCGAGGCGGAGCGGACCGCCGGGGCGATCCGGGCGGCGGGCGGCCGGGCCGAGGCGTTCCTGTGCGACGTGGCCGAACGGGCCTCCGTGGAGGGGGCGGTGGCGTACGCGGTGGAGGCGTTCGGCTCGCTGGACGTGCTGGTCAACAACGCGTACGGGTGCACCCCGGACCAGCCGCTCTTCGAGGACGAGCCCGACGAGGTCTGGGCACGCGATCTCGACCTCACGCTGACCGGCGCCTACCGCTGCTGCCGTGCCGCGCTGCCCCACCTGGTGGCCTCCGGCCGCGGCGCCGTCGTCGGCATCGGCTCCGTCAACGGCTCGCAGGACTTCGGCAACCATGCCTACAGCGCGGCCAAGGCGGGCCTCGTCTCCCTGACCCGCACCCTCGCCGGGCACGCGGCCCCGCGGGGAGTGCGGGTGAACCTGGTGGTGCCGGGCACGGTCCGCACCACGGCCTGGGCGGGCCGGGACGCCGACCTCGCCGCGGCGGGGGAGCTGTACCCGCTGGGCCGGGTGGGGGAGCCGGAGGACATCGCCGCCGCCGTGGCCTTCCTCGCCTCGCGGGACGCCGCCTGGATCACCGGCACGGCACTGTGTGTGGACGGCGGCCTCACGGCGGTCAACACCGGCTGGCGGCAGGCGGTCCGGCAGCACGGTGAATGAGCCGGCCGCCCGTGTCACGGGAGCGGGGCGGGCACCGCTCACGGCTCCAGGGTGGCCAGGGCCCGCACCAGCGCGTCGTGCACCAGGTCCGTGTCCGCCTCCGACGTACGCCAGTTGCTGAACGCGGCCCGCAGGGCATGCGTCCCGTCGTACACCGTCGGGGTCAGGAAGGCCTCGCCGGACGCGGCGACGGCCGCGGCGAGGGCGTGCACCCGTTCCCGTGTCGCGTCGCCCGCCGGGGTGAAGCAGACGACGTTGAGACGCACGGGCGCCAGGAGGCGCAGGCCCGGGGTGGCCGCGATGCGCTCGCCGAGCCGCCGGGCGAGCCCGATGTTGCGCTCCACGATCTCGCGGTGCCCCTCACGCCCGTACGCCAGCAGGGAGAACCAGGACGGCAGGGCGCGCAGCCGCCGTGAGTTCTCCGGCGTCAGATGCAGGAAGTCGGGGTCCTCGGTGGGGAGTCCCAGGTAGGGCGAGGCGTTGTGGAAGACCCGGACCTGGAGGTCCTGGCGCCGGGTGAACTGGACGGCCGCGTCGTAGGGCACGTTCAGCCACTTGTGCAGGTCCACACAGACCGAGTCGGCCGCGTCGAGACCGTCGGTGAGGTGGGCGTGCGCGGGGGAGAGGGCGGCGAAACCCCCGAAGGCGGCGTCGACGTGGAGCCAGAAGTCGTGGCGCTCCTTGAGTGCGGCGATCGCCCGCAGGTCGTCGAAGTCGACCGTGTTCACGGTCCCGGCGTTGGCCACCACCACGGCCGGCCGCCCGCCGAGAGCGTCGAGCGCCTCGGCCAGCCGCCCGACGTCGACTGCCTCGCGGTTCCCGGCGAGCACGGGAACGCGGCGCAGCCGGTCCCGGCCGATGCCGAGCACGGACATGGCCTTGGCGATGCTCGAGTGGGGGCTGCCGGACAGTACGTCGACGGGCCCCAGCGCCGCGGTGCCCTCCCGCGAGACGCAGACCCCGAGGCGCTCACCGAGCCATTCCCGGGCGACGGCGAGACCGACCGTGTTGGAGACGGTCGCACCGGTCACGAAGGCCCCGGCGTGCTCGTCGCCCAGGCCGAACAGCTCGCGCAGCCAGCCCAGCGTCTCGCGCTCCAGGGCGGTCGCGGACGAGTCTCCCGCGCCGGACACGTTCTGGTCGTACGCGCCGGTCAGCCAGTCCCCGGCCAGGGCCGCCGGAGTCGCGCCCCCGGTGACGAAGCCGAGATAGCGGGGGCCGGCGGAGCCGGAGAACCCGGGTGCCCACCGCTCGGCGAATCGAGCCAGCGCACCTTCGGCCCCGACGCCCCCGGCCGGGAGCCGCTCGGCGTCCGGCGCCCGCCCGGGCCGGGCGACCGGCCGGTCCGCGAGGCCGCTCACCTCCCGGACGGCGAGATCGCGCGCGGACTGAAGGAGGGCGGGGAACCGGGCCAGATCCTCGGCGAGAGTGAGGTGCATGCCCGCAGGGTAGGCAGTCCACTGCACCGAATTCAGGGGCCAGTCGGGGAAAAGTGGCCCCTTCGCATGCCGAGCCCGGGGCGAGGCGTAATGTCACCGTTCCGTCGCAGCGTGCGGGGACCTACAACCGATTCCCCCGACGGTCGGTCTAGGTGTCAGAGATCGCAAGACCGAATGAAGGGGAAGGGCCTGCCATGGGGGACATCCGCAGACGGGGCGCCGTCGCGCTCGGGATCACCGGACTGATCGCGCCGCTCTCGCTCGCGCTCGGCACCTCGCCGGCGCACGCCGCGAGCTGCACCACACAGACCGGCCCGTATCAGAAGCAGGTCGAGAAGTTCCTCGGCCGCCCGGTCGACGGCAGGCAGTCCAGCGCCGACTGCAAGGCGACCCAGGCGTTCCAGACCAAGCACGGCATCAGCCCGAACATCGGCTACGCGGGGTCCGTCACCTGGGGTGTGATGGATCTCATGAACAAGCAGAAGGCCGTCGGGAGCAACCCCAACAGGAACGGCGCGTGTCCCGTCAACAAGGGCCGCATCGCCTGCGTGAACCTGACGCTCCAGCTGAGCTGGATCCAGGACGGCAGCACGCTCGTCTACGGCCCGGTCCCGGTGCGGACGGGGCGCGACGGGTACGAGACCCGCACCGGCCTGAAGAAGGTCTACTGGCGTGACATCGACCACGTCTCGAGCATCTACAACGTCCCGATGCCCTACAGCCAGTTCTTCGACGGCGGTCAGGCCTTCCACTCCGTCGGCGTCAGCATGTGGAACCCGCCGGGCTCGCACGGCTGCGTCAACATGACCACCACCACCGCGAAGAAGTACTGGTCGCTGCTGAAGAACGGCGACGACGTGTTCGTGTACGGCCGCAAGCCCGGCACCTGACCGGCCGTCGCGCGGGCGGCGGGCACGCGCCCGTTCGCCCGTTCGCGAACGGGACAGTTCCGGCAGGAGTGATCAGCTTCACGGTCCGGGATGCCCCTGATTGCGTCTTTACTCACATCGCCTTCACCCTGGGCGCCGTATGCTTCACATCATGTCCACCACTCCTGAATCCGCTTCGGCGCGCTCCGCGGCCGAGGTCAACGAGGAGATCCGGGCTCTTTGGTTCCGGACGGGCGGGACGCTGACCATGGACGAGCGGCGGGAGTACCAGCGGCTCGTCCTCGAGTGGGCAGCGGCCTCCCCGCGCACCACGCAGGTTGCGTGAGCGCGCCTCACACCGACCGATTTCCCACTCTCCGCCGTCGCAGGGCGGCCGCGCCCGCCGGTGCTCCGGCCCGGCCGCCCGGCGGAGATCATCCCCAACTCTGCGCGTAGTGGCGGCGGTAGCGGCTGCGGTCCTGTTCCGTCCGGATGTACCGGGTGGCGACCAGGGCGACGATGCTGCCCGCGATGACCAGCAGGCCGGGCCCGATGTTCCTGGGGTCCGTGAGCCGCGACACAAGCGTCTCCGCGGTGCCGGGTGTGCCCACCGGCTCGACCGAGCCCGGCGCCGCGGCACCCGGCGCGACGGCGGCACCCTGCGTGGCCGAGGGCGCCGGTGCGGCCTGACCGCCGGCCGCCGGCGCACCCTGCTGTCCGGCGAGGCGCACACCGAGCGCGGTGAGCGCCTTGGTCACCGGCTGGAAGAACGTCGTACCGCCCGCTTCGCAGTCGCCGTTGCCGCCGGACGTCACGCCCAGGGCGACACCTTCCGAGAACAACGGGCCGCCGCTGTCGCCCGGTTCGGCGCACACCGTGGTCTCGATGAGACCGGTGACCGTGCCCTCCGGGTAGTTGACCGTCGCGTTGAGCGCGGTCACCTCGCCGTCGCGCAGCCCGCTGGTGCTGCCGCTGCGGAAGACCCGCTGGCCGACCGCCGGATCGGCGGCCGCCGTGATCCGCACCCCGCGGTCCCCGCCGATGGCGACGACGTTGCTGTCCGTGCCGGTCTGGCCGGCCGCGTACTGCACGAGCGAGAAGTCACCCCCGGGGAACGACCGTGACACCGTCCGCCCCACCTGCCGGGTGCCGTTGGTGTCGGAGAACCAGACGGAGCCGGCCGGACCGCAGTGCCCGGCCGTCAGGATGAAGTCACCGCGCCCGTCGGTCACGTTGAACCCCGCCGAACAGCGTCCGCCGCTCGAAAGGATCGGCTGCGCGCCGTTGAGCCGGGTGGTGAACGCACCCCGGGTCCGCTCCATGCGGACCCGGTCCCCGCTGCCGTCGGCCAGCTTCGTCATACGGGACCAGTCGGAGGCGGAGACGGTGCTGTCGCCCCGGACCACCACCTCGTTGTGCGCGTAGTCCACGGCCCAGGCGGTGCCGGGCACCCGGGGGGCCGAAGCCAGGCTCTCCGTCACGGACTTGAGGTCCCGCAGGCTGTGATCGACGATTCTGGGCCGGGCGCCGGCCTTGCGCACCTCGGCCGCCGCCCCCGCGTCCGTGACGCCCACGACCGGGCGGCCGTCGGAGCCGATCCAACTGCCCGCGGCGCGGTCCGTGCCGAGGCGCGCGACCAGCCCGGACCCCGTGTCGGCGGCCGACGCCGCGGAACTCCCCTGCGCACGCGAGGTGCCGGACGGCTCGCTCGCCACGGCGTGCGTGACCATCAGCCCACCGCAGAGCAGTCCGCCGACGGCGGCGAAGCGCGCTCCCCGTCGGACGATCCGTCGTCGTGCGTGCCTCATCCATGGCTCCCGAAGCCGAGCTGCGCGGCGTCACCACCGCCCGGGCGCCGGTCGAACGCCCCCCTTCCATACGTGCGTACGCGCCGCGGTGTTCACCTCGCGGCGCCTAAGGGCTGTCCCGCAATTCCCGGTGGATCAGCGCGCGGCGTCAGATGCGGTGCATCGCAAGGCGGAGGGGCGTCCTCATACCGGGCGTATTCGGGCGATCCGACAACGCGGCGAGGTGCCGTAGCTGTCGCCGTGCGCCCGCCGGGAATTGCGGGACAGCCCTTAGGTGTCCCGGCACCGGCCGCCGTCAGAGCTTGCGCCCCACCCCGCCGAACATGGCCACCTCCTCCGGCTCCTCGCCGAAGGCGGTCTCCGGACGCCAGCGCGAGCAGGAGACCACGCCCGGTTCGAGGAGTTCCAGCCCGTCGAAGAAGCGGACGACCGCCTCCGGGGTGCGCTGGGTCAGCTTCGGGGTGCCGTGCTCGTTCCAGAAGGCCACGGCCGCGTCCACGTCGGGCATCGCGGGACTCGTGACGGTGTGCGAGAGGACGAGGTGGCTGCCGGGGGCGAGCGCGTCCAGGAGGCGGCGCACGATGCCGTACGCCTCCTCGTCGTCGTTCACGAAGATGACGACGCCGAGCAGCATCAGTCCGACCGGCCGGCTCAGGTCCAGTGTTCTGGCGGCGTGTTCGAGGATCGCGTCGACATTGCGCAGGTCCTCGTCGAGGTAGTCCGTGCTGCCTTCCGGGGTGCTCGTCAGGAGCGCGCGGGCATGGGCGAGGACGAGCGGGTCGTTGTCGACGTACACGATCCGCGCGTCGGGGGCGAGGCGCTGGGCGACCTCGTGGGTGTTGTCCGCCGTCGGCAGCCCCGTGCCGATGTCGAGGAACTGCCTGATCCCGCGGTCGGCGACCAGATGCCGTACCGCCCGCCCCAGGAACAGGCGGTCGGCCTGGGCGTAGTCGCCTATGCCGGGGTGCAGTTGACGGATCTGGTCGCCGGCGGCGCGGTCGACCTCGTAGTTGTCCTTTCCGCCGAGCCAGTAGTTCCAGATCCGCGCGGTGTGCGGCTGTGTGGTGACGATGCGGCTGCGCACCGGCTCGGAGGGGTGTTCCGCGGCTGCCTGGTTCTCGGGCACGGTCGGCTCCTGGGTTTCTGGGGTCACTGGAGTCACTCGGTCAACAGGCAATCTAGACTGCCGAGTTGCCGCCCACGTCCAGCGGGCCGCCGGCACCGGGCAGCCGGCCGTCACGGGCGCCCCCGGGTGCCTGTGCCGCAGCGGCCGACCGGCGTGCGGGCCCCTACGCCGGTGAGCCCCGGTCCCGAGCATCGCGTCGGGCACGACGGCCGTGCGCTCCACCGCGATCCCGTCCCAGTCCCAGCACCGGCGGCCTCGACGGAGCTGATCACGGAGGCGGTGCGCCGGATGGCCGCAGCGGCGGGAGAACTCTCTACCCAGAGGTAACTTTCGCGTCGCCTGCGCTCCATTTCTTGTCGTGACCATGGCTGACGCGGCGCGGAACGTCTATCCTCGCCGCTCCGGGTCGACGAAGGGGACGGACATGGGAGCACGCGGTACGGGGCGTCGGACGGGTGCCATCGCGGTGGTCGTGGCGCTGGGCCTCGGCGGAACCGCCGGCGCGACGGGGGCCGCCGCGGCGGCCCCGCGCGCGGCAGCCGTGAGCGCGGCGCCGGCGCAGGCGGCCGACATCGACTACGCCACCTGGCAGCGTGACGTCCAGGCCGTCATCGACCAGGCACAGCCCTATGTGCAGCAGCGCACCTCGCACCCCGGCGGGCAGAAGCTCGCGGTCGTCTTCGACATCGACAACACCGCGCTGGAGACGGACTTCCATCCGTGGTACGAGCTGCCCACCCCGGCGCTCAAGGCCTCCCTGGCGCTGGCCCGTTACGCCCACGCGCAGGGCGCCGCCGTGTTCTTCGTGACCGCGCGTCCGGGCATCATCGCGAGCGAGACGAAGTGGAACCTCAAGGCTGTCGGCTACCCCGTCGACGGACTGCACGTGCGCAGCCTGCCCGACCTCTTCGACGAGGTCAGCGCCTACAAGACCGGCAGGCGCGCGGCGATCGAGTCGCAGGGATACACGATCATCGCGAACGTCGGGAACAACACCTCCGACCTCGTGGGCGGCCACGCCGAGCGGACCTTCAAACTGCCGGACTACGACGGCCAGTTGTCCTGAGGCGGCGGCGCCGCGGGCCGGCGCGGGAAGCGCGGGGGCGGGTCCGGCCCGAGTGGACGGGCCGGACACGACCTAGAATTCAGGTATGGACGATTCCCCGCTGGACGCGCTCGCCGCAGGCAAGTACCTGCTTGTCACCAGCTACCGCAAGAACGGCACGGGAGTCTCGACACCGGTCTGGGTGGTCCGCGACGGCGACGCCCTCGGCATCTGGACGGCCGCGGACACCGGCAAGGTCAAACGCATCCGCAACCGCCCCGACGTCCTCGCCGGCCCCTGTGACCTGCGCGGCCACCCGACCGGCGCCCAGCTCCCCGCCACGGCGGAGATCCTCGACGAGGCAGGGACCGACCGCATCCGCCGGCTCATCGCCCGCAAGTACGGCCTGACCGGCCGCCTCACCCTGCTCGGCAGCCGGCTGCGCCGCGGCCGCGACGGCACGCTCGGGATCCGGATCACCCCGGGCTCCTGAGCGGGCGCGGGGCCTCGGCGGGTCCGGCGGGTGCCCGGTCAGGCCCGCCTGCGGACCAGCAGCAGAGCCACGTCGTCGTCGGGTTCGGGGCGCAGGGCGGCGAGCAGCTGGTCGCTGGTCGTCTCCAGCGGGCGCTGCGGCCCCTGAAGCAGTCGCGTCAGCGTGTTCAGACCCGTGTCGATGGGGTCGTAGCGGTTCTCGACCAGCCCGTCGGTGTACAGGGCGAGCAGGGAGCCCGGGGCCATGGCGACCTCCATGGTGCCGAAGTCCACACCGCCCACGCCCAGGGGTACCCCGCCGGGGATCTCCAGGAGCCCGGCGCCGCCGTCGGGCCGGATGAGGACGGGCGGCAGGTGGCCGGCGCTGGAGAGTTCGCAGCTTCCCCGGCCCAGGTCGCACACCGCGTAGACGCACGTGGCGATCGTGTCGCCGAGCGACCCCGTGATGTCGTCGAGATGGCGCAGCAGCTCGGCGGGCGGCAGGTCGAGCCGGGCGAGTGCGCGGGTGGCCGTGCTCAACTGCCCCATCACCGCGGCCGACTGCACACCCTTGCCCATCACGTCGCCCACGATCAGCCCGGTCCGGCCGGGCCCGAGCGAGAACACGTCGTACCAGTCGCCGCCCACCTCGCTCAGTGCCGGGAGATACCGCGCGGCGATGTCCAGGCCCGCGTGCTCCGCGGGCGCGGGCGGCAGCAGACTCCGCTGAAGGGTCAGCGCGGCCGCGCGTTCCCTCCCGTAGAGGCGGGCGTTGTCGACGCAGATGGCCGCCCGCGCGGCGAGCTCGGAGGCGAGGATGCGGTCCTGCTCGTCGAAGGCGCGTGTGTTGACCGAGCGGTAGAGGCTGAGCGTGCCGAGGACCTCTCCCCGGGCCACCAGCGGGACGGCGAGATAGGAGTGGACGCCTGCCGTGTGCAGGGCCTGGGCGGCGTGCGCGTCCCTGGCGATCCGCCGCATCATCGCCGCGTCCACCCGCTCCACCAGCACCGGCCGGGCCTCGCGGACGCACTGCGTGATGATCCTCGACGAGCTGTACGTGGCCAGCTCGCCCACCGGGTCCGCCGCGTGGATCGCGTCGGTGAGGTAGCCGGCCGCGACCGCGAGCGCCCTGAACTCGGCGTGCGAGTCGCCGGTGACCGCCGAGGTGGTGCCGTGCGTGACCACCGTCTCCAGCACGTCGACGGCCGCCAGGTCGGCCAGCTGCGGCACCGCCACGTCCGCCAGCTCACGGGCGGTCTGCTGAAGATCCAGTGTGGTGCCGATGCGGGCGCCCGCGTCCGCGATGACCGAGAGCCGTTCGCGTGCCTCGGAGACCTCCGTCGCCGCGTTCTGCCGCTCGGTCACGTCGATGATGGCCATCGCCAGCCCGAGGACGCGGCCGTGCGTGTCCTCGATGCGGTGGTACGACTCGGAGAACGCCCGGGGATCCGGGTGCCCCGGTGTCCGGCCGACGGTCATCTGGTCCAGCAGGGGCCTGCCCGTGATCAGCACATGCCGCATCCGCGACTCGATCGTCTCGACGTCGAGATCCGGCAGGACCTCCCCGATGCGGTGTCCGAGGACCGCTTCCCCGGGCATGCCGTTCATCCGCTCCAGGGCGGGGTTGACGCTCACCCACCGCAGATCCGTGTCGAACACGGCGATGCCGAG
This sequence comes from Streptomyces sp. NPDC005551, assembly GCF_042871785.1. NCBI lineage: Bacteria > Bacillati > Actinomycetota > Actinomycetes > Kitasatosporales > Streptomycetaceae > Streptomyces > Streptomyces sp. NPDC005551. The sequence goes on from NZ_JBIAJE010000007.1 coordinate 18,782, forward strand.
CGGCGTCTGCCGCACCAGACTGTGCGACAGGGCCAGATCCCGCTCGACGCCCCGTACGGTGGTGGCGTCCGCCGCGAGGCCCAGCAGGTGCGTGTTCCCCCGGCGGTCGCGCAGCCGCATGGTGCGGAACTCCACCGGGACCTCCGTGCCGTCCCGGTGCTGAAGCGGGAACACGCCCGCCCACCCGGCACCGGACCGCACATGGGCGAACAGGTCCCGGGCCCGCTGCCGGTTGTCCGGGGACACCAGCAGCTCGTCGGCCCTGCGGTTGAGGGCCTCCCGCGCCAGGTATCCGAGCAGCTGCTCGGCCTCGGGGCTCCACAGCACGACCCGTCCGTCGCCGTCCAGGACCACGGCCGCCACCTGCAGCAGGTCGAGCAGGCCTCCCGGCGTCGCGGTGGCCCCGTCGCCCGACCCGGATGCGTACTCGTGCATTTCAGCCGCTCCTTCCGGCGCGGCTCCGACACCGCGAGGATCCGCCCCGCGGATGCTTCGATTACGGCACAGCACGGGCGGCCGGGCAACCCCTGCACCACGTGTCACAGGGGCCACGCGCCCGCCGACCGGCCGTCTCAGCCGCGCCCCAGGCCGGCCAGTGCCCGCAGCACGGCGGAGCGTCCGCGGTCGGGCACGGTCCACAGGGTCTGGCCGCGTACGCCCCAGCCTTCCAGCAGGGCGTTCGCGGCGAGGAACCCGGAGGTCGCCGCGCGCTCCATGAGCGCCACGGGCAGGTCCGTACGGACCAGGTCGCCCGCCACCGTCAGACCCGGGTCCGGCGTCCGTACGGTGGGCCGGTCGGCGTACCCGCCCACCGGGAAGAGCGGGCAGTCCGCGCGCCACTCGTGCCGCACGTCGACGACGCCGGCCGCCCGCGTCTCCGGATACACCCGGTGCAGCTGGTCGACGAGCCGCTTCTCCTCCACGTCCCGTACGCAGTCCTCGGGCAGCGCGTAGGCGTGCAGTTCGACCACGGAGCCGCCGGTGCGGGCGGCCCAGCGGGCGGCCTCGCCCTCCCAGCCGGAGAGCACGCTGACGTTGTCCAGGGAGCCGAATCCACTCGTCCCCAGGAAGCCGGGGCGGCGCGGGGCGACCGGGCGGTCCAGCCACAGCCGCGACACGAGGAACGGGGGAGCGGTGCGCAGACCCGCGACCCGGGCGCGCCAGCCGGCGTCCCCCAGCTCCGGGGAACGGCCCACGACCGTACGCAGCCCTTCCGTGTCCAGGGCGAGTACGACCGTGTCGTGGTGCCGCTCACCCCCGGAGTGCACGACGCGGTAGCCGCCCCGGGAAACGGGCTCCACGCGTTCGACGGGGGTGGCGGTGCGCACCTGTGCGCCGAGGGCGTCGAGACGGCGGGCCAGGGGTTCCCACAGCGCGGCCGGGAAGGGTTCGCCGGGGACGTCGAACAGCAGGCCCTCGGAGGAGCCCAGGAAGTAGATGTGGAACATCAGCACCATCTCCGCGGCGGACAGCGTCCGCGGATCGGCGAAGAAGCTGCGGGAGAACACCTCGAAGGCCAGATGGTGGGCCGCCGCGGGAAAGCGGATCGAGGCGAGGAAGTCGTGGGCGCTGGTGCCGTCCAACCGGTCGTAGACGTCCGGGACACGCACGTCCAGCAGCGGAAGGGCTGCCGACGGGTTCATCCGCAGCAGATCGCGCGCTCCGAACGTGGGACTGAGGGCGGCGAAGCCCAGGGCGCTCCAGGGCGGCGTGCGCGGCACGTGGCGGAAACTGTCGTGCAGGCCGCTGCTGTGCCGCAGCGGATAGTCGGGCAGGGCGGTGAGCATGCCGAGGTCCGGATCGGCCCGGCGCAGCAGGCCCCGCAGGTTGTAGTACTGGCGGAAGAACGCGTGGAAGCCCCGGCTCATCGTCGCCGGGCTCCCGTCGGCGAGCGTGACGGGCCGGCCGGAGACCCGGCCGCCGAGCACCCGGTCCCGTTCGTAGAGCGTCACCCGCACCCCCCGCTCGGCGAGAGCGGTCGCGGCGGCGAGCCCCGCGACACCGCCGCCGACCACGGCAGTGGAGGGCGCTTCCCCCGTCACCCGCGGACGGCCAGGACGCGGGAGGAGCACCCGGGCGCGCCGGTCCCGGCCCCGCCGCGGCGCGCCGCCCGTACGCCGGTTCACGCGGCACCGCCGTGCGGGCCGTCCTCGCGCCTGCCGAGCACCGTGTGCACGATGCCGGTCTGCCAGCCCGGGACCGGCAGCACCCGCACCTGCCCGAAGCCCGCGCGCCGCACCCGCTCGCCGAAGGCAGGCGCCGTGTCGAACTCGACGACACTGCGCCACAGATGGCGGTAGAGGCGACCGTCCCCGGCGGCCGTGCCGGCCGGCAGGACGATGCCCCGGCACACCGCGTTCCACACCGCGCGGTGGGCGGGCAGACCGCTGAGCGTGTACTCGTGCACGGCGAGTCTGCCGCCCGGGACGAGCAGGTCGCGCACGGCCGCGAGGATCCGGTCGGGATCGGCGACGTTGCGGAACAGGTACGCCGCCAGGACCGCGTCGAACGGTCCCTCGACCCCTTCCACGGCCAGGCGCTCCGCCGAGGAGTGCCGGAACGTCACCCGCGCCGGCCAGCTCTTGGCCGCAGCCCGCTCCAGCATGCCCGCCGACGCGTCCACCGCGACGATGTCCGCCTCGGGCAGCACGGCGGCGAGCGCCGCGGTGGACGCCCCCGTACCGCAGCCGAGGTCCAGCACGCGCCGCCCGGCCCCGCCGTCCGGCAGGGCCAGGCGGCGCACGGAGCGCCGCAGATGGGCGTGGTACCCGGGGTTGAAGGCGACCAGGCGGTCGTAGGTGCGGGAGGCGCGGTCGAACGCCGTGGCCAGCTCCGCGTCGCACAGCAGGGGCATGCAGTCTCCTCGTTTTGCCGTTTTCCGGAAGGGGGCGGGCGCTTCGGCGGCGTCAGATCTCCGCTGACGGACGCCGGGGCAGCCAGGGCAGTTCGGCCGCCGTACGCAGCATCGGCAGGACGGGGGTGTGCAGGCCGACGGAGAGGTCCTCGCGCAGCCGCGTGCGTCCGTCGAGGAAGCGCAGCAGACGCTCCGCGGGGACGCGTTCGAACAAATCGGAGAAGAAGTCCGCGCCGTCGATCCGTCCGGTGGCCAGCGCGCGCAGCAGCACGGCGTCCATGGCACGGGAGCGGACCGAATGCGCCGGCGGAGGCGCCGGGCGGCGCCCGGCCCGGAACGCCGCCGCGACGGCGCGCGTCTGACGCTGCACCGCCGCGAAGGTGTATCCGGTCGACGGCCGGGTGGCCCCACCGGCCGTGCCGATCCTGAAGATCGCCTCACCGGTCTGCCGGGCGAACACGGCGTCCGTCATGGGAATCGCGCCCGTCTCCCGAGCGGTGACCTCGAACGCGCCCAGACCGAGGACGTCGCCCGTGTAGTGGCGCAGGGCGGCGTCGTACTGGTGCGCGGTCAGCGGCGCGGCCGAGAACTCGGTGTACTCGACCAGCGCGGTGCGGCGCCCCGTGGGCAGCACGTAGCCGAACGAGAGACCCCGGGCGGGCTGCGGGGTCCGGAAGTCCATCAGGTCCACGACGTCCCGGTCGAAGGCGGGGCGGTCGGTGCGCACGAACCAGCCGTGGAAGTGCTGCAGCAGGGTGGTGCGGGCCGCGGGAAGCGCCTCCAGCGGGCGCGAGTCGAACACCCAGCGCGCACGCACGTCCACCGACGCGCCCGCCGCGGTGGACCCGCGGACCTGAGCACCTCCGCCGGACAGGCCCTCGACACTGTCGACGACGGCTTCGGTCACGCGGACCGAGGCCCGGCCGGCGAGGTCGTGGTGGACGAGTTCCTCGAAGTCGTCCGAGCACAGCATCTTGTAGCGCAGGGGAGCGATGCGGCTCTCGGTCGAGGAGCCCTCCTTGCCCCGGACCCTGAGGCGCTGCCAGGAAGCCGTCAGCGCGCGGTCGTAGACACCGGGCCCCGCCTCCCAGAAGCACCAGGTCCGGCGGGGCGGGCGCAGCGGCCCGGGCGGCGCCGTGAGCAGGACGACGGAGGGGGTGCGGCGGCCCGCGGCACCGGACGAGAGCCGGTGCGCCAGGGACAGGCCCGCGGCTCCCGCGCCGATGATGGCGACGTCCGCGTCGAGCACAGGGTTCCACTCCTCGGGTACGGCGGGAAGACGGCGGGCACGGAGATGCGCCCGACGAAGCATTCCGCGTGCACCCCTCCCGCGGATGCGCGCCGCACCGAACCCGCGGGCGGGGTAGGCCGGTCGGCGCAGCGCCGCCCCGCGAGGGTGAGCGCACCGGAGCGCGCCGGCACAGGTACGGCGACTGCCGTGACCGTCCCGGCCGGGCGTGGTGACGTCGCGTCGGCCGGGCGTCGTGACCCTGCCCCGTCCCGACGGGGTACGACGTACCGTCGGGCGGGCGCTGTGACACCCTCCGGGCCGGGCGTGGTGACGTCCTGTCGGCCGAGTGCCGACCGTTCACCCGGTTGGGCGCCGCGCCCCGCCGCCCTGGTGGGTCACGACGTACCGTCGGCCGGGCGTCGTGACCCCGCCGCGCCGGCGGCGTACCACGCACCGCCAGGTGGGCCTGGCCGCTCACCCGAACAGCGTCCGATTCGGGTGCTGCTCGTGTGTCGCCGCGCTCCCTGTCGGAGCCCGCAGTAGCTTCACCGCTCGCGGCCGCACCGTCCGGATCGGCTTCGGCACCCCCCAACCACCCCGGCGGACGGGAAAAAAGGACGCCTTCGCATCCGCCACCCCCGCCCCGGCCGAATCAGCTCCGGCAAACCCGCGTCCGCAACGACGAGAGGAACCGGGATGCGTCGTACGAGGGCCGGGGAGCACCCCGCGATCGGCCCGGCACCCCTGACCCCGCACAACACCCTGGAGGCGAGCGCCTCTTCGGGCCCGCACGGCGGCTCACACCCGCACCCGGAGGCGGTGGACGCGGACGTGCCCGCCGCCGTCGGACGCGTGCTGGACACGGTCCTGCGCGAACGCGTCACCCAGGCGTCCGCGCTGGACGCCGACTTCGGAGCCGACGTGGCCGAGCGGGTCGCCCGGTTCACCCGCCAGGGCGGCAAGCGGATGCGTCCGCAGTTCCTGTGGTGGGCGCTGCGCGGCTGCGGCGGCGGACGGAATGCCGTCCGGGGCGAACACGCTCTGCGGATCGGCGCGGCGCTCGAACTCATCCAGACCTGTGCGCTCGTCCACGACGACGTCATGGACGCGTCCGTACTGCGCCGGGGCGGGCCGGCCCTGCACGTCGACCTCCGCGCGCAGTACGCCCGGCTGGGCGGCCGGCGGGCCCGGTCGCTGGGCGAGGCCGGGGCGATCCTCGCCGGCGACCTGGCCCTCGCCTGGGCGGACGACGTCGTCGCGGACCTGGGCGCCGACCCGGGGACGCCGCCCGCCGTCCAGCACATCTGGCGGGCCATGCGTACCGAGATGGTGGCGGGCCAGTACCTGGACGTGCTCGACCAGGCGAGCGTCTCCGGCTCTCCGGCGCGGGCCATCCGCGCCGCCTGCCTCAAGAGCGCCCGCTACTCGGTGGAGCGGCCACTGGCTCTGGGCGCCGCGCTGGCCGGAGCGGACCCCGGCACGACCGACGCCCTGTGCGCTGCGGGGCGCTGCGCCGGAGTCGCCTTCCAGCTCCGGGACGACCTGCTGGGCGTGTTCGGCGACCCGCGCGGCACGGGCAAGCCGTCCGGCGACGACATCCGCGAGGGCAAGCGCACCTATCTGGTCGCGGTGGCGCGGGCGCGCGCCGCCCAGACCCGGGACACGGCGGGCATCGAGGTTCTCGACCGGTGCGTCGGCGCCGGTGACCTGACCCCGGCCCAACTCGCCGAGGTGCGGCACGTCCTGGAGGCCACCGGCGCGCGGACCGCCGTCGAGCGGAGGATCGAGCGGCTCGCGGCCCGCAGCGCCCAGCACCTCGCCACGGCCACGCTCCTGCCCTTTGCCAGGGCCCGCCTGCATGCCCTCCTGTGCGCGGCGGCCGGGGTGACACCGGCCCCGGACCCGGCGGCGGAACCGCAGGGCACCGCCGAGCAGGACCCGACCGCATGTCTCACCGGCGCCGGAGCCGCGGGAGGAACACGATGACGAGGACGATCCCCGGCCGCACCGACCACGTGGTGGTGGTCGGCGCGGGCCTGGCCGGGCTTTCGGCGGCACTCCACCTGCTGGGAGCGGGCCGCCGGGTGACCGTCGTCGAGCGCGGCACCCTGCCGGGCGGACGGGCCGGCCGCATCGACCGCGCCGGGTACCGGATGGACACCGGCCCCACCGTGCTCACCATGCCGGACATCGCCGACGAGGCGTTCGCCGCCGTCGGCGACAGCCTCCGCGACCGGGTCGACCTGATCCCCCTCCACCCCGCCTACCGGGCGCGCTTCGCCGACGGCTGCGAACTCGACGTCCACACCGGGGCGGACGCCATGGAGGCCGAGATCGAACGCTTCGCCGGGGCCGGCGAGGCCGCCGGCTACCGACGGCTGCGCCACTGGCTGGAGCGGCTCTACGCCGTGCAGCTGCGCCGCTTCATCGACGCGAACTTCGACTCGCCGCTGCAGCTGCTCACACCGGACCTCGGCCGACTCGCCGCACTCGGCGGGTTCGGCAGACTGGACGCCCGTATCGGACACTTCCTCGGCGACGAACGCCTGCGCCGCGTCTTCTCCTTCCAGGCCCTGTACGCCGGAGTGCCCCCGGAGCGGGCCCTCGCCGCGTACGCCGTCATCGCGTACATGGACACCGTCGCCGGGGTGTACTTCCCGCGCGGCGGCATGCACGCCCTGCCGCAGGCCATGGCCGACGCCGCCGCGGACGCGGGTGCCGAACTGCGCTACGAGCACGACGTGACGGCCCTCGAACGCTCCGGCGCGCGTGTCACCGCGGTCCTCACCTCCCGGGGCCGCATCCCGTGCGACGCCGTCGTGCTCACCCCCGACCTGCCCGTCACCTACGGCCTGCTGGGCCGCCACCCCCGCCGGCCGCTGCGCCTGCGGCACGCGCCCTCCGCCGTCGTCCTGCACGCGGGCACCGACCGGACCTGGCCGGGCCTCGGGCACCACACACTGTCCTTCGGCCGGGCCTGGAAGGGCACGTTCGACGAACTGACCAGGACCGGAAGTCTGATGACCGACCCGTCCCTGCTGATCACCCGTCCCACCGCCACCGATCCGTCACTCGCCCCCGAGGGCCGCCACCTGCACTACATCCTGGCGCCCTGCCCCAACACCGACATCGGACCCGGCGTCGCCGCCTGGGGCGACCTCGCGCCCCGCTACCGCGACAGCCTCCTGGACGTGCTGGAGCACCGCGGACTCACCGGGATCGCCGCGTCGATCGAGGAGCAGTGCCTGGTCACCCCGGCCGACTGGCACGGCCAGGGGCACGCCGCCGGTACGCCCTTCTCGGCGGCGCACACGTTCGCGCAGACCGGCCCCTTCCGCCCGCGGAACCTCGTCGCCGGCACCGAGAACGCGGTGCTCGCGGGCTGCGGGACCACCCCGGGCGTCGGCGTACCGACCGTCCTCATCTCCGGCAAGCTCGCCGCGGCCCGCATCACGGGCCCCCGCGCCCGCCGGGGCCCCCGCCCACCCGTCCGCCGTACGACCGTCGAAGGCGTCCGCCCATGACCGACCGCGAACTCGATGCCGCCGGCATCCACGAACCGGACCTGCGCGCCGCCTACGCCAACTGCCGCACGCTCAACGCGCGGCACGGACGGACCTACTTCCTCGCCACCCGGCTCCTGCCCGTGGCGCGGCGGCCGGCCGTGCACGCGCTGTACGGATTCGCCCGCTGGGCCGACGACATCGTCGACGCCCTGGACGAGCGCCGCACCGTCCACGACCGCACCGCGGCGCTCGCCCGGCTGGAGACCCGCCTGAGCCGCGGCCTGCGCCGGGACGGCCCGGTGGACGAGCCGGTGGTCGCGGCCCTCGCCGACACCGCCGCCCGCTACCGCATCGACCACCGCCACTTCACCGACTTCATGGCCTCGATGCGCAGCGACCTGCACGTCACGGACTACGCGACCTACGCGGACCTGTACGGCTACATGCACGGTTCGGCCGCCGTCATCGGGCTCCAGATGCTGCCGGTGCTCGGCACGGTGGCACCGCGCGAGGAGGCCGCCCCGCACGCGGCGGCGCTCGGCGTGGCCTTCCAGCTCACCAACTTCCTCCGCGACGTGGGGGAGGACCTCGACCGGGGGCGCGTGTACCTGCCCGCGGACCTGCTGGGCGCCCACGGCGTCGACCGGGACCTGCTGCGCTGGAGCCGGGACACGGGCCGCCGCGACCCCCGGATCACGGCCGCCCTGCGCGCCGCCGAGGACCTGACCCGCGGTGTCTACCGCGCGGCCGCCCCCGGCCTGGCCATGCTCGACCCGGTGTCACGGCCCTGCATCCGCACCGCGTTCGTCCTCTACGGAGCCATTCTCGACACCGTCGCCGACGAGGGGTACGCCGTGCTGCACCGCCGCGCGGTGGTGCCCAGGCGCCGGCGGACCGCGGTCGCGCTGGACGGTCTGGTGCGCGTGGTGGGCGCGCGGACCAGAGCCCGCGGCGCGGACCGCACGGCACCGGGGTCCGTCCGCCCCGCCGCCCGCGAAGGCCGCGCGTGGCCCTCCCGGCGCAAGGAGGCGGCGTGAACAGCCCCCGCCGAGCCGCCCCGCGCCGGCTGCCGCTGCGGCTGCGCCGCCGTCCCGTCGCCTGGGAGAAGCAGCGGCCCACCTGGCGCGAGGCGCGGCCGGGCGTCATCGCCGACGCCCTGAAGCGGGCCCTCGCCCGCCCGTCGGGCAACTGGTACGTCGTCGGCGCCACCCGGGACCTCGCTCCGACCCGCCCGCTGGCCCGCTCCGTCGCCGGGCAGGAGGTCGTCGTATGGCGGGACGCGGGCGGGCGGCTCGTGGCCGGGCCGGGAGTGTGCCCGCACCTGGGCGCACCGCTCGCCCGCAGCCCCGTCCGCTGCGGCACTCTCGTCTGCCACTGGCACGGCCTCGCCCTGGACGGCGGTCCCGCGGCCGGCTGGGAGCCCCTGCCCGCGCACGACGACGGGGTGCTGGTGTGGGTGCGCCTCGACGGCGTCGGCAAGGAGGAGCCGCTGCCCGCACCGGTGGTACCGGTGCGACCGCCGCTGTCGGGTGCGCTGGAGGCCGTGTACGGCGCGGTCGGCGGGTGCGAGCCGGAGGACGTGGTGGCCAACCGCCTCGACCCATGGCACGGGGCCTGGTTCCACCCGTACTCCTTCGTGGACCTGACCGTCGTCCGCGGCCCCGCCGACCCCGGGTCCGGCGACGGCGACGGCGACCGTGCCGACGGGTTCGCCGTGGACGTCTCCTTCAAGCTCGCCGGCCGGCTCGTCGTGCCGGTACGGGCGGTGTTCACGGCACCGGAACCCCGCACGGTGGTCATGCACATCACCGACGGGGAGGGACAGGGCTCGGTGGTCGAGACGCACGCGACCCCGCTGGCCCCGGACGCACTCGGCCGCCCGCGCACCGCGGTGACCGAAGCCGTCGTGGCCGCGTCGGACCGCCGCGGCTTCGCCGTCGCCCGCGGCGCGGCGCCCCTGCTCCGCCCGCTGATGCGCGCCGCCGCGGGCCGCCTGTGGCGCGACGACCTGGCCTACGCGGAAAGACGCTGGCAGTTGCGCCACACGGGACGCTTCCCGGGGTGAGGCAGGGCCGGCACCGTATGTCGGACCGTCGACGCGGCCTGCGCAGTCTCCCACCCGAATCCGTCCGGGTCGGTGAACGGTCCGCCGCCCCGCGACTTCGCGCCCGGCCGACGTGCGCTGCTCCGATCCTGACCGGTTCGGGTGACGGCCGGGTCGTCGTACACCCGCCGGCCGCGCACCCTGTGGCCACCCGTGTCGAACAGCGCGCCCCCCGGGAGAGGGCACTTCCCAGCGGCGGGAAGTGCCCCGCCCGTCACTGGCCCCCGACGCGTTCCCGGAGCTGCTCGGGCGTCAGATAGGCGTTCGTGTACTCGAAGTCCCGCAGGGTCGCCGGCGTACGGGTCAGGAACCCCGTACGGACGAAGTCGTCGCCCGCCACCGAGTTCAGCGCCCAGTTCGTCGCCACCCTGACCTTCGCCACGTTGGTGCGCAGCGCCGACCAGTGGTAGCCGCGGGCGGCGATCAGGGCGGGCAGTCCGCGCAGCTCGACACCGAGCGGCTTGGACACGGCGTCCATGCCGCCGAGGTCGACGACGAGCCCCAGGTCCTTGTGCACGTACGGCGTCATCCGCTGCCCACGCAGCGACGCGATGACGTTGTCGGCGACGTGCCTGCCCTGCCGCAGCGCGTGCTGCGCGGTCGGCGGGCAGATGGCGCCCGCGGTGTCCTTGGCCTCGTCCGGCACGGCGGCGGAGTCACCGAGCGCGAAGACGCCGTCGTGCCCGGGCAGGCACATTTCCGAGGTGACCGCCAGCCGGCCCTTGACCGTCTCGGCCCCCAGGGTGGCGATCAGCGGGCTCGCCGCGACACCCGCGGTCCAGATCAGGGTGTGCGTGGGGATCACCCGGCCGTCGGTGAAGGTGACCTCGTCGGGGCCGGCCTTCGCGATGGACACCCCCAGGGAGACGTCGATGCCCCGCTTGCGGAGGATGTGCAGGGCGCTGCGCCCCAGCTTGTCGCCCAGCTCGGGCATGAGCTTCGGGGCGATGTCGATCAGGTGCCACTTGATCAGCTTCGGGTCCAGCCTCGGGTAGCGCTTGACGGCGTTGTGCGTCAGGCGCTGCAGGCACGCGGCGGTCTCCGTGCCGGCGTAGCCCCCGCCGACCACCACGAACTGCAGCCGCGCCGCCCGCTCCGCCTCGTCCTCGCTGGCGTCGGCGATGTCGAGCTGCGAGATGACGTGGTCACGGATGTACACGGCCTCGGCGAGCGTCTTCATCCCCCGGGCATGCTCGGTGAGGCCCGGGATGTCGAAGGTGCGGGTGATGCTGCCCGGTGCCAGCACGATGTGGTCGTACCGCTCGTTGACGATCTCGCCCGAGATCTTGCGGACGACGCACACCTTGGCCTTCAGGTCCACGCCGATGGCCCCGCCGGGGATGACGCGCGTGCGGTACTTGCGGCTCCGGCGCAGCGACACCGCGACCGACTGGGGGGTCAGCACGCCGGAGGCGACCTGCGGCAGCAGTGGCAGATACAGCTGGTAGGAGAACGGTGTCACCAGCGCGAGTTCCGCCTCGTTCGGTGTGAGCTTGCGTTCCAGCCGCCGGACGCACTCCACTCCCGCGAAGCCCGCTCCCACTACCAAGATCCTCGGTCGTGACACGATGTTCATCCCTTCACCGGCTGCCGACTGTCTGGCTTCCTCGGGTTCCTCTGCCCCCGGTCCGCCGCCTCGCACATGATTGATCCCACCGCGCCACGAGCCGGCGCGCCACCGGGCGCCGCTGCCCGCCGCGGTGGTGTCGGACACGTCACGGAGCCGGGCGCTTCGAGGATCACTCCGCCGAGTCCCGGGGCCGCGCCCGCGAGAGGGACAGCCGGCAGCTTTTCCGGACTCGGACGCCTCAGGAGTCCGCTTTCGCATGTCACAGGAAATCTGTCGTGGCGGGAGTAGACATTCGGCTTCGCCTGAGGCTAATGTCTTCCTCGTAGCCAAGAGGTCGTTGAGGCGGCAGAGACGAACTGCCGTCTGTGCAGTACCCGCAGTGCCAAGGCACGGCAGCGGAGTGACAGGGCCGGAGAAAGCCGGGGTCCTGTCGCTGGCTGCCGGGCCTGGCGGCTCACAGGAGCCGCCAGTCGTACGCAGGAACCGAACATGCAGGTCGATCGAGCAGGACAAGCACGAAGGAGGTCGACACCATCAGGATCGCCCGGGTGAGCGCGTAGTCATCCCGGGTACCGCAGGCCCCGGAACGGAAGGTGGTCACACGGTTAAGCATCAGCGATCCCCGCACTCGCCCACGTCCCCCCGGCGACCGTGCGGAAACAGAAGGCCGGCGCTGACATAGGCCGGCAGATGGTGTTGTAGAACCAGGGGCTCCGGTGCCGTACGGCACCGGAGCCCCTCGACTTGCGCCCCACAAGGCCGCCGTACCTCATGCGTGATGAACTGTGGGCCGGCTTCGAGACGTTGATCTCGTCTCGAACGAGAAAGTGGGAGGGACCGTGGTCCTTGGTGGGGGGACGTGGCAGCGACTGACCGCCGTGGTGCTCGTCATGGCGGTGGCGGCCGGGTGTACGGGGCAGGGCGAAGGCGCGGGCGGCGGAAACGACGAAGACCTGCTGCGGAACCACGACTGGACGCAGATGCCGGGCACCACCGCGCGGAACGGCATCCTGCGGGTCAGCGCGTTGGATCGGCACATCGTGGAGCAGGACTCCTCCGGCGGGCAGCCCAACCCCCCGCTGAACCTGGCCGGCCCGCACCTCAGGTCCGGTGGCGACTTCACCGTCACCGCGCGCATGTCCGGTGTGGGTGACGATGACGGCGACTCATGGCTGCGGCTGTACGGACGGGTACCGGTCATCTACGACGAGTGGCGGCAGGAGCGGCCCTCACTCCGCGTCGGCGTGACCGCCGACGGTCGAGTGAAGGTACAGATATGGGACGGCGAAGGCGATGAGCCGGCCACCACCAAGGATTTCGACTGCGGCTGCTCCGGCACGGTGACGCTCGCCGTGTCGAGCATCGGTGACACCTTCCGCGTGAAAGCCGACGGGCGGCGGCTGGGAACCGTGCAGGACCCGGGGGTGTTCGCCGAGGGCACTGTCTGGTTCGGTCTGGAGGCGGACGCGGGCGAAGACGAGCGCCGCGAGGGTTGGCGTCTGACGCAGCTGATCGCGCGGGCGGAGAGCGGTGACTCGCTCCGCGTGATCAAGGCACCGCGGCTGCGTCAGGAGCAGTCCGAGGACTCGCTGCGTGCGCGGGCCGCAGACGTGGGGCGGCCGTTCGACGTCGGCGCCGCCCTGGCCGAGAACCCGCTGCTCACCGACTCACGCTACCGGGCGCTCGCGGGGAGCCAGTTCTCCGTGCTCACTCCGGAGAACGCGTTCAAGCCACAGTTCCTCCACCCACGCCGGGGCGTCTACGACTTCCGCGACGCGGACCTACTCGTACGCTTCGCCCGCGCGAACGACATGAAGGTGCACGCGCACACCCTCGTCTGGCACGAGGCTCTGCCCAACTGGATGCGGGAGAACGACGACCCCGAGGAGGTGCGCCGGACCATGCTCCGGCACATCGCCATGGTCGCCGGGCACTTCAAGGGAAAAGTCGCGGAATGGGATGTGGTCAACGAGCCCATGTCCGACGACGAGAAGAGCTACACCAACGGGGATCTCGGTCTGCGCTCCGAGCAGAGCCCGTGGTTCGAGGCCATGGGCGAGGAGTACATCGACGAGGCGTTCAGGGCCGCCCACCGGGCCGATCCGAAGGCACGGCTGTTCCTCAACGAGTACGGGGTCGAGGAGGAAGGCGAGCGGTGGGACGCCCTTTACGATCTGGTCAAGCGGCTCAAGGAACGCGGCGTACCGATCGACGGCGTGGGGTTCCAGAACCATGAGTACGCACCCGGCGACCGCATCGACCCGGAGACCTTCCGCAGCCATGTGCGGGATCTGGCGGAGCTCGGGGTTCAGGCGCGGGTGTCGGAGATGGACGTCCCCATAGATGAGGACGAGGAGGACGGGCGGCAGACCCAGGCTGATGAGATGGCGGGCAAGCTGCGGGTCTGCCTGGAGGAGCCGAACTGCACATCGTTCTCCACATGGGGATTCACCGACCGGTACGGTTCCACCGCCGACACCAGGATCTATCCTCCGCGCACGGCCGATTCCCTGCCGTGGGACGCGGCCCTGCGGCCGAAGCTGGCGTACGAGCGTCTGCTCGAGACCTTTGACGAGGCATGAGGAATCAACGTGCGATCTCCATCCAGGCTTGGTGTCGGTGGTGGTGAGAGTCAAAGAGCCTCTTGTTCTGCCAGGGGCGTTTGACAAGGCGGCGAAGTTGAGTGGGTAACGGTCGCTGGAGAGGGTGGCGCGTGGGGATTCAATGCAGGAGGCATGCCGGCCCACCAGCGCCGCATCTGCATGATTGCCTCGACTTGCACCGCGGCGAGCAGAACATCGCATCCGGACGGTGGTCGAAGCCGGCGTAGGACCCCGGGCTACTGAGAGCCGCGGCTCAGGAACACGCACTGACAGCGGATCAGCCGGACGGCCACGTCGATGACCGGTCCCGGCCCCCGCGCACCGGGCGGGTCGTAGTATCGGGTGATCTCGGGTGGGAGATGGGGGTGGGGTATGGGCAGGCAGCGTCCCGGTGTCCCGACGCTGGAGGAGGTGGCCGCCCGCGCCGGTGTGGGGCGCGGCACCGTCTCCCGCGTCATCAACAACGCGGTGGGCGTGCGCGCTTCGACCCGGGACGCGGTGCGCCGCGCCATCGACGAACTGGGCTACGTGCCCAACCTGGCCGCCCGCTCGCTGGCCGGCCGTCGCGCCGACGCCGTGGCGCTGGTGATGACGGAGAAGGACTGGCGGCTGTTCGGCGAGCCCTTCTTCAGCGAGATCGTCCGCTCGGTCGGCGACGCCCTGACCGACAGCGGGGTGCAACTGCTCCTGACGCTGATCCGTTCCGAGACCGAACGGCAGCGCTTCGTGGAGTACGCGCGCGGCGGCCGGGTGGACGGGGTCCTGATGATGTCCGTCCGCGCCCAGGACCCGCTGCCGGACATGCTCGCGCAGGCCGGTCTGCCCACCGTCCTGCTGGGGCGGCGCACGGGCGACGAGTGCGTGACGTACGTCGACGCGGACAACGTCGGCGGTGCTCGCGACGCGGTCTCGCATCTGCTGGACAGCGGACGCAGGACCATCGCCACCATCACCGGTCCCCTCGACATGTACGTCGCCCAGTGCCGGCTGCGCGGCTACCGGGAGGCGCTGCGGCGCGCGGGAGCCGAGGACGTGCCGTCCCTCGTCGTGGAGGGCGACTTCACCGAGGAGAGCGGACGCCGGGCGATGACCGGCCTCATCGAGCGGCACCCCGGGATCGACGGCGTGTTCGCCGCCTCGGACACCACCGCCGCCGGTGCGCTGACCGCCCTGCGCGCGGCGGGCCGCCGGGTTCCCGACGACGTCGGAGTGGTCGGCTTCGACGACTTCCTGCTGGCCCAGCACACGGACCCCAAGCTGACCACGGTCCGTCAGCCGGTGGAAGAGATCGGCCGGGCCATGGTGGGGCTGCTCGAGGAGGAGATGAAGGAGCCGGCCGTGGCCTGGCGGCATGTCATCCTCCGGACGGAACTCGTACTGCGCGACTCCGCCTGAGCGCACGGCACCGGAGGACCCCGGCACCGGCGGGACGCCGTCGCCGGCATCCGGTGCCGTGCTCCGGAGCGGCGGAACCGGCGACTTCGGGGGCGCGAGGCGCTGTCCGGGAGCGCTCCCGGAAAGAACGGCCCCCGAGCCCGTCCGAGGAAACACCCCTCGGACCAGCGGCTTCGAAATTGTGTCCAGGCCGTCCCGTCCACCCTCTTGTCAGGGACATGGGTGACTTCTACAGTCCCTCTCGAATCACGGATGGGAGCGCTCCCATCGATTTCAGGACTAACGGTTCCGCCGGCACCACCGCGTGACGTCCGGTGTCGGATCCGCCGCGCACCGCTCGCCGGCCCGGAAGGCGGTGCGTGCCCGACTCCCCGCCCGTCCGGCCGGCACCCTCGCCGGACGGGCGGGGCTTCCAACGCCCCGGCTCCTGGGCGGTAGCCGTTTCCCTACCCGCGTGTGCGGCCCCGACGGCACCCGTCGTCAGGGGGACGCACCACCCCGCACACCCGACCGAGTACGACCGAGTACGTCGGAGTACGACCGAAAGGAGAAAAGCATGGCTCGACGCAGCACCATTCTGTCGATGGCAGCCGCCTTCGCCACCCTGCTCGCGGCGCTCGGCATGACCCTGCTGGGGCAGGGCTCCGCCCAGGCGCACGGGGTGGCGATGCTTCCCGGCTCGCGCACCTACCTCTGCTACCTGGACGCCCGTACGGGCAACGGGGCACTGGACCCGACGAATCCCGCCTGCCGGGACGCCGTGAACAAGAGCGGTACCACACCGCTGTACAACTGGTTCGCCGTGCTCGACTCCCAGGCGGGCGGCCGGGGCGCCGGTTATGTGCCGGACGGCACCCTGTGCAGTGCCGGCGACCGGTCGCCGTACGACTTCTCCGGCTACAACGCGGCCCGCGCCGACTGGCCCAGGACGCATCTGACGTCGGGGAAGACCATGCAGGTGCAGTACAGCAACTGGGCGGCGCACCCGGGCTCGTTCCGGGTCTACCTGTCCAAGGCCGGCTGGTCGCCCACGTCGCAGCTGGGCTGGGGCGACCTGGACCTGATCCAGACCGTCACCAATCCGCCCCAGCAGGGGTCACCGGGTGCCGACGGCGGCCACTACTCCTGGGACCTGGCTCTGCCCTCCGGCCGTTCGGGCAACGCCCTGATCTTCATCCAGTGGGTGCGGTCCGACAGTCAGGAGAACTTCTTCTCCTGCTCCGACATCGTCTTCGACGGCGGCAACGGAGAGGTGACCGGCATCAGGAACCCGGGCGGCACGCCGACGCCGACACCCACACCGACGCCCACTCCGACCCCGACCCCGACTCCCTCGGATCCGCACACCGGATCGTGCATGGCCCAGTACACCGTCGTGAACTCCTGGAGCGGCGGCTTCCAGGCGTCCGTCGAGGTGATGAACCACGGCACGGAGCCGCGCAACGGCTGGGCCGTGGCGTGGAAGCCGGGCACGGGGACCAAGATCAGCAGCCTGTGGAACGGATCGCTGTCCACCGGCACGGACGGCACGGTCACGGTCAAGAACGTCGACCACAACCGCGTCATCGCCGCCGACGGCAGTGTCACCTTCGGCTTCACCGCCACCTCCACGGGCAACAACCTGCCCGCGGGCTCGATCGGCTGCGTATAGGGCCTGGCTGACGTGACGTCCTGACGTGACGTGACGTGACGTGCCGGCCGCAGTCGCTCACGGAGGGCTGCGACCGGTACGTCGCGTCACTCTGCCGTATGACGATCCGTCATGGTCGTCCTGCCGGCGGACGTCCGTCCGGCTCGCGCGAGTCGGCCTCGGACAGGCCTCACCGCTCCCAGCCGAGGCCTCGGACAGGCCTCGGCTGGGAGCGGCGACGCGGGTCCACCACAGGTCGCGGACGATGGCGATCCCGGCCACGCGGTGGATGAATTCGAGGTTGGCCCGCGACAGTAGAGGGATGAGGGGTCGTCGGGGTCGGAGCCGTACGGGTACTGCGAGAAGCCGGCCGTGTCGCGCCTCACCGCACCGCGGCCGGAGGGCAGGCACTCACCCCACGGAGCGCGGCCGGTCACCCGCCCCGTGAGGCGGTGCCGCCCGCCGGTGACGGCGTTCCTCGCGCCACCGGCGCACCAGGTCGCGCCCGGCGTCCGGCCACTGCCCGTGGTCGAAGGAGAAGCCCGCCGCCGACAGGCGGCCGGGGACGACGCGGCGGCTCTTCAGGAGGAGTTCGGTGTCCGAGCGCAGCGCGAAGGCGCCGAGCCCGGCCATCCACGTCGTCGCCGGCAGGCCGACCGGGACGCCCCAGGCCGCGCGCAGCTCCCGCATGAACGCGCCCTGCGGAAGGGGAACGGGGGCGGCGAGGTTCACCGGTCCCGCGATGTCGTCCCGGTCGATCAGGAACTCGACGGCACGCACGAAGTCCCGCTCGTGGATCCAGGACACGTACTGCCTTCCCCCCGCGACCGGGCCGCCGAGTCCGAGCCGTGCCAGTCGCGACAGGATGTCGAAGACCCCGCCCCGGTCGGGGCTCATGACCATCGCGGAGCGCAGGGCGACCTTGCGGGTGTGCGGTGTCGCGGCCTCTTCCTGCGCCCGCTCCCAGGCGCGGGCTATCTCGACGCTGTAGGCCCAGTACCCCGGTACGCCGGGTTCGGCGCCGCCGAGCACGCCGGTCGCCTCGTCGTTCGGTGCGTCGTGGCGATGTGCGTAGATGGTGGCGGTGCTCATCTGCAGCCACACCCGGGGCGGCCGCGCGGCGGCGTGGATCGCCTCGCCCACGACCCGGGTGGAGTTCACCCGCGAGTCCATCATGGCCCGCAGGTTGTCCGCGGTGTAGCGGCAACTGACGCTGCGTCCGGCCAGGTTGATGACGACGTCGCTGCCGTCGACCGCCTCGGCCCAGGGGCCCGGTGTCTCGCCGTCCCAGTGGATCTCGCGTTCGCGCACGGGCCACCTGGTCAGGATCAGGACGTCATGACCCGCCGCCGTCAGCGCCCGGTCGAGGATGGTGCCCACCTGTCCGGTTCCCCCGGGTATCACTATCTTCATCGGGCTCCCTCTCTCTTGTCGGACACCGTAGCGCATTGAGTTGAACGCGTTCAAAAATGTCTCGCACGCGGTGGTGCGAGTCAACGGCCGGCCGGCGGTCGGCATGGATCAACTGGCCGGGATGAGGGGGAGCGTCGGCTGAACCTGCGGCTCGGTGTCCACGTATCTCTGCACAGGGATGCCGACGACCCCCGCCCGCGGAAGGAGAGCAGCGTGCCGACACGGCCCGAACCCGGCCCGCGGCCGGAGCGCCCGGAGATCGAGCCCACGCACGTCGAGCGCGGGCGCGCGCCCGATTCGCTGGCCGATCTCCTGAGGCAGGTGCGGGAGAGGGAGGCCGGCGGGGCGGCGGCCATCCGCGGCCCACGGGACACCTCGGACCAGGAGCGCACGTCGGGCCAGCCGTATGTGCCTGGCCCCGGCGAGGCTTCAGGCCAGTCGTGTGTGGCCGGCTCGGGCGAGGTTTCCGGGCAGTTGTACGTGTCTGACTCGGGCGAGGTTTCCGGGGAGCCGTACGCGCGTGACCCGGACGTGGCTTCCGGGTCCCCGTACGGGGCCGACGGTGGCGGGGCTTCCGGGCCGCCCCGTCCGTCCGCGCCGGACCCCGGGTCCACGCCGGGGGCCGTGCGCGAGCCCGGCCACGAGTTCTCCTTCGTCGACCCGCCCGGGGCGCCGCCGTTCGCGGAGGAGGACACGCAGGAACTGCCGCCCGTACCCGAAGGGCCTGAGCTCGCCTCCGGAGGAAGCGCGGCCACGGCAGGCGCGGCTACCGGAGGCACGGCCACGGGAGGAGCGCCTTCGGGAATCCCCTCTGTCGAGGGCGCGTCCACCGGGATCGCGACCGCGGATGACGAGGCGTCGGCAGCACCAGCGCAGGGGAAGCCGACGGCAGGAACCGGGCCGACGCCAGGGAGGCGGAACGGCGGCATCGGCGGAAGGCCGGCAGCGGTTGGCCGAGGGGCGGAGGCATGCACGGCTGGAACGCCCGGCGGGCGGGCGGCCGGGCGGCGCGCCGCCGCGAGGGCCGCGGGGCGCCGGCGCGTACGAGGGCTCGGCGAGAGGCCGGTCCTGCGCCGTGCCGCCATGGGCGTGGCGCTGGTCGCGGCGGCCGTGCTCGGCTTCGCCGTCGCCGTGCTGCTGCCCGGTGACGACGAAGCGCGCGCCGCCCGCCCCACCGCGCCCGCCGCTCCGTCCGCGACGTCCGCCGCCGGCGCGCAGCGCGACGACGCCGATCCGGACGGCGCCGGCACCCTCCGCGAGGGGGACAGCGGTCCGGAGGTGGCCGAACTGCAGGAACGGCTGCTGCGCATCCCGGACGTGTACGAGGACGGCCCCACCGACGGCAGCTACGACGCCGCCCTGAGGGCCGCCGTCGCCCGCTTCCAGCAGTGGTACGGCATACGGGGTGACGAGACGGGTGTGTACGGCGACGACACGCGCCACGAACTGGAGGCGCGGACCACACCGACCGCGAAGTGAACGACGCCGCCAGGCCCCGCACCGCGAAGCCCTCCCCCCGCGCCCCAGGAGGGTCGCGGTCGGTACGGAGGTCGTGTGGCCGGCGGCCTCGCAAGGGCACGCGGTTGGCGCAGAGGTCATGTGGCTCGGCGGCCTTCCCAGGGCACGCGGTCGGTACGGAGGTCGTGTGGCTCGGCGCCCCCCCCGAGGGCCCGCGGTGTGTGCGGGGACCCCGGCGCCGCGCCCCCGCACGGGCGCGCGGCACGCACCGCCGCCATTGGTCGGCAAGGCGGAACGGCAGCTTCAGAGTTGGCCGGATGCATTCTGCGCGACTCGTTGACTAGAAAGCGCTTTCCCCATACCTTCCCGTTCAGCAGCGTGACCCGCAGGCGTCACCGCACGTACGGCATGTCGGTGCGCGAAGGCCGTGCGACCTGGGGAAGTGCACCTCCCGGAAAGCTTCACGACTCCTGCGGAAAGCGCTCGCATGCGCACCCAGTCCAACACGGCGTACGTCGTTCATGCACATGACCCCCGGATCACACCCGAAGGGACACACCCGCATGCGTACTCACCCCCTGCGCACCCGCTCCCGCAGACCGGCCCTCGCGACGGGCGCCGCAGCAGCCCTGGCCCTCACCGCCGCGCTCGTCCTCCCGCAGACCGCGAGCGCCGCGGAGACTTCGCCGATCGGTTTCGGAGCCGGCACCACGGGCGGCGGCAGCGCCACCCCGGTGACCGTCACGACGCTCTCCGCCTTCAAGTCCGCCGTCGCCGGCGACGCGGCCAAGGTGGTGAAGGTCAGCGGCCTCATCCCGCTGTCCGGGCAGGTGGACGTCGGCTCCAACACCACGGTCCTGGGCGTCGGTTCGTCGTCCGGCTTCACCGGCGGCGGCCTGCGCGTCAAGGAGGAGACCAACGTCGTCGTACGCAACCTGAACATCAGCAAGCCGCTCGCGCCCTCCGACGGCGTCACCGTCCAGAAGTCGACGAGGGTGTGGATCGACCACAACTCGTTCTCGGCGGACCGTGATCACGACAAGGACTACTACGACGGCCTGCTCGACATCACCCACGCCTCCGACAACGTCACGGTCTCCTGGAACACCTTCAAGAACCACTACAAGGGCTCGCTCGTCGGCCACAGCGACAGCAACGCCTCTGAGGACACCGGGCACTTGAAGGTGACGTACCACCACAACCACTTCAGCAACGTCTACTCGCGGATCCCCAGTCTGCGCTTCGGCACCGGGCACTTCTACGACAACTACGTCGAGGGCGCCGACACCGCGGTGCACTCCCGTATGGGCGCGCAGATGCTCGTGGAGAACAACGTCTTCCGCTCGACGAAGATCGCGGTCACCACCAGCCGCAGCAGCGACGTCGACGGCTACGCCAACCTCCGCGGCAACGATCTCGGCGGAGCCGCCACCGAGATCTCCCGCACGGGCTCCTTCACCAGCCCGCCCTACGGCTACACCCCCGAACCCGCCTCGTCCGTCGTCGCCTCGGTGACGGCCGGCGCGGGAGCCGGAAAGCTCTGACACCCCCACGCACAGAAGGAATCGGGACATGACCTCATCAGCAAACCCGCAATCGCGTCGCCGCCCCCACCGGCGTCGCGCCCTGACCAGCACCCTCGCCGCCCTCGGCCTCACCGCCGGCACCTTCCTGGTGAGCGGTCTGGCGGGCACCGCCGACGCGGCGGCGGCCTGGCCGACGCCGACGAGCAGCGTGGCGGTCACGGCGACGAAGTCGATCTCGGGCACGTACGACGGCGGCCTCAAGCGGTTCTACGGCAGCGGTGACCTCGGCGACGGCGGTCAGGACGAGGGCCAGGACCCGCTGTTCAACCTCGCGGACGGCGCGGTCCTCAAGAACGTCGTCATCGGCGCCCCGGCGGCCGATGGAATCCACTGCGCCGGCACCTGCACGCTGCAGAACGTGTGGTGGGAGGATGTCGGTGAGGACGCGGCCACCTTCAAGGGCAAGTCGTCCTCGGCGACCTACCTGGTGAGCGGCGGCGGCGCCAAGTCGGCCTCTGACAAGGTGTTCCAGTTCAACGGGGCCGGCAAGCTGACGGTGACAGGCTTCCAGGTCTCGAACTTCGGCAAGCTGGTCCGCTCGTGCGGCAACTGCTCGACGCAGTACAAGCGCACGATCGTCGTGAACGACGTCGACGTGACGGCGCCCGGCAAGTCCGTCGTCGGCATCAACACCAACTACGGTGACACGGCGACACTGACGAAGATCCGCATCCACGGCGACAGCAGCAAGAAGATCAAGCCGTGCATCCGGTACACGGGCAACAACACCGGAGCGGAGCCCACCGAGACCGGCAGCGGTCCGGACGGCACGTACTGCAAGTACACGGCGTCCGACATCACGTACAGCTGATCCGGCGATCACGTACCGCTGATCCGGACCCCCGGCTCCAGGCGGCCGGCGGACCTGCCCTCCCGCAGGTCCGCCGGCCGCCTGGCGCGTCCCGGACCGGCGTGAACGGCGTCCGGATTTGACCCTGCCGATGCGGAAGTCGCCCGGGGTCAGTGGCTGGTGTAGACGAAGCCGACCTTGTCGACCCCGTCACCGCTGCGGCCGTGGAGTCCGGCGATGTGATGTCCGTCGGGGGCGGTGCGGGTCACGCAGTCGGGCGTCGTCGTCCCGCCCGCGAGAACGCGGCCGAGGTTGGTCGTGAACTTCGCGTAGAAGATGCGGGTGCGGCCGTCCTTGCTTCCCCGGCACAGTTGGGCCGAGGTCAGGTACTCGTCGGCGCCGAGCGTCAGGGAGGAGGCCGTTCCGCCGGTGCCTCCGTGGGCGAGTACCGTGCCGTCGTCCAGCGTCAGCCCCATCCGGTCGACGCGTGTGCCGCTGCGCAGGGAGACGGTGGTGACCCGCGCCCCGGGCGGTACGCGGTCGATGTCCGTGAAGTGGTCGCCGTGCGGTCCGCCGAACTGGTCGCTGAGCCGGTAGGCCGCGTTGCGGGACCAGGAGAAACCGGCGGAGACGGGGTCGTGGTCGGAGAGCCTGAGTCCGTCGCCGGTCAGGAAGCGGGCGCGTTCGTTGTGGTGGGACGTGGCGTCGAGCGAGACGAGCCGACTGCCCCGGTAGAGAATCTTGTCGACCACCTCGCAGGTGTCGGTGGCCGCCTTCTCGTCGCAGACCAGGGCGTCACTGCCCTTGGCGGGCGGGGTGCCGCCGCGTACGAGCCGCACCCAGGTGTCGGTGAGCCCGTTGGCCGACGCGAACTCGGCGATCGTGTCGCCCGAGCGTGTGTAACGGGTGTTGGTGTCGCCCATGACGACGACGGCGTTGCCTGCGGAGTGGCTCCTGATGAACGCCGTCAGCTGGCTGAGGTTGTCCGCGCGGGAGGCCAGATCGCCCGCGCTGGTACCGGCGTTGGTGTGCACGTTGTAGAGGTCCACGTAGACGCCCTCGGCCAGGCGCTCGCGCATGAAGGTGAAGCCCTTGGGGGTGAGGCAGTCACCCGAGTCGAGCTGACAGGAGTTCCAGCGCACCCGCTCGAACTCGTCGGTGTCGTCCGGGAGTCCGGCCAGCGTGTTCAGCCCGCTGCCGATGCCGGCGCCCCCGCTGGTCGCGGTGCGGTACGGGTGGGAGTCGGCGGCGTACAGGCGGGCGTGGTGGTTGAAGTCCTCCTGCACATGGACGATGTCGTACGGGCCGAGGCGTCCGCCGATCGTCGTGGTGGCCGCCCCGCGGGGGGTCGGCGCGCTGGAGATGCCGTCGGGCAGTCCCGCGATGTTGTAGGTGAGCACGTCGAAGGTGCCCGAGTCGGCGGCCGCGGCGGGCGGGGCGACGGCGGTGAGCCCGCCGAGGACGGCGGCTGCCGCCGCCAGGCAGGAGAGAAGTCTGCGCACGAAGGTGTCTCCTCGAGTGGGGGAGCGGGCGCCGCCGGAGCCGTGGCGCCGGACGGACGGTGCGGGAGGACCGGTGACGCGTGCCCGACGGGCCGAACGTGGTTCGGATCGAGCGCTGAGAACCTAGAAGCCGATCGTGTACGCGTCAATAACGCGGATGGCTCGGCATGAGAACCGAGCCCGTCCGCACGGCTCTCCGCCCCGACCGTGCGTCCCGACCGTGCGTCCCGACCGTGCGTCCCGTGCCGTGCCGCCCGTCGCCGGGGGCCCGGGATCAACCACCCGCCGTGAGGTCCGCCGGTACCACCAGATCCGCGCGGTCGCGGGTGGTCGCGACGAGGTCGGCGTTGCGCTGGTCCGTGCCGCGGACCCAGGCGACCGCCGCCTCGTGGTCCTTGCCGAAGCGTTCGTGGCGGGCGACCAGCCGGCGTACGCGCTCCGCCTCGTCGAGTTCGCAGAACCAGACCTCGTCGAGCCGCGGCCGGACGCGGGCCCAGTCGCCGTCCGGCACGAGCAGGTAGTTGCCCTCCGTGACGATCAGACGGGCCACGCGGGGGACCGGGATCGCGCCCGCCAGGGGCTGCTCCAGGGTGCGTTCGAAGCCCGGCGCGTACACGACGTCGTCCTCGTCGTCGCGCAGCCGGCGCAGCAGTGCCGCGTAGCCGGCCGCGTCGAACGTGTCGGGAGCGCCCTTGCGGTCCCGGCGGCCGAGCCGGTCCAGTTCGGCGTCCGCGAGGTGGAAACCGTCCATGGGGACGTGCGCCGCGCACGGCGCCCCCCTCCCGTTGAGCGCCTCGACCAGGTGCTCGGCGAGCGTCGTCTTGCCCGCACCCGGACCGCCCGCGATGCCGAGCAGGGCGCGGTGGCCGGGACGCACGAGCGCTGCCGCCCGCTTCACGAGGTCGTCGAAGGTCATGGACGTGATTCCCCTTCAAGGTCGGCCGGGCGGTGCGAGGACTGGTGGGGATGACGGCCCCCATCTCGGGCAGACGCTCTGTCGAGCTCGTGGAAGGAGTATGAACCGACGATGCCCGCAGCCGAACAGCACCTCCGTACCCGGCGTCGCGCGGCTGACGCAAGCGATAGCCATGTGGTGCCCGACACCCGCTGGAAGGGCACCGACCGGGGAAGGTTGTCACCATGACGCAGTTCGGTCTTCCGAAGAACATCCAGGCCTGCCTCTTCGATCTCGACGGGGTCATCACCAAGACGGCCGTCGTGCACGCCGCCGCGTGGAAGCGGACGTTCGACGACTTCCTGCGCCGGCGCGACGGCGACGGCTTCCGCCCCTTCTCGGACGACGACTACGGCCAGTACGTGGACGGGCTGCCCCGTGCCGACGGCGTCCGCGCCTTCCTCGCCTCACGCGGCGTCGAACTGCCCGAGGGCGGCACCGACGACGCGCCGGACAAGGAGACGGTGCACGGTCTCGGCAACCGCAAGAACGAGCTGCTGCTCGACCTGATCCGCACCGACGGTGTCGAGGCGTACGACAGCACACTGCGCTACGTCCAGGCGCTCCGCGCCGAGGGGCTGCTCACCGCCGTCGTCTCCTCCAGCGCCAACTGCCAGGACGTCCTGCGGTCGATCGGCGCGGAGTCCCTCTTCGACGTCCGCATCGACGGTGTCGTCGCCGCCGAGCGGAAACTGCCCGGCAAGCCGCGTCCGGACACCTTCCTGGCCGCCGCTCGCGACCTCGGCGTCGACGCGTCGGCCGCCGCCGTCTTCGAGGACGCGCTGGCCGGCATGGACGCGGGACGCTCGGGCCACTTCGGTTTCGTCGTCGGTGTGGACCGGGTCGGCCAGGCGGACGCGCTGCGGGAGCACGGCGCCGACATCGTCGTACAGGATCTGGCCGAACTGAGGGAGCAGCGTTGATCACCCACACGTCGTACGCCGTCGCGCCGTGGACGGTGCGCGAACACATCCTGCACCTCGACGTACTGCCGCAGAGTGAATCGGTGTTCGCGCTCTCCAACGGCCACGTCGGCTGGCGCGGAAACCTCGACGAGGGCGAACCGCACGGCCTGCCCGGTTCCTACCTCAACGGCGTCTACGAGAGCCACCCGCTGCCCTACGCCGAGGCGGGCTACGGCTACCCGGAGTCCGGGCAGACCGTCATCAACGTCACCAACGGCAAGATCATCCGGCTGCTCGTCGACGACGAGCCGTTCGACCTGCGGTACGGGAAGCTGCGCTCGCACGAGCGGACCCTGGACCTGCGCACCGGCCTGCTCACCCGGACCTGCGAGTGGACGTCGCCTGCCGGATCGACGGTCCGCGTCCGTTCCACCCGGCTGGTCTCCTTCACCCAGCGGTCGATCGCCGCGGTCGCCTACGAGGTCGAGGCCGTCGACAGCGAGAGCCGCATCGTCGTCCAGTCGGAGCTCGTCGCGAACGAGCAACTGCCGGGCCACAGCGGCGATCCGCGGGCCGCAATCGCCCTGGACTCGCCGCTGGAGCCGGAGGAGCACTTCGCGAAGGACTGCCGGCTGCGGCTCGTGCACCGCACGCGGCGCAGCGGCCTGCGCGTCGGTGCCGCCGCCGACCACACGGTGCAGGGACCCGAACCGACGACCACGGACAGCGAGGCGAACGACGACGTCGCCCGCCTGACCGTCACCTCCGTCCTGGCCCCCGGACAGACGCTCAGGGTCGAGAAGTTCGTCTCGTACGGCTGGTCCAGCGCGCGGTCGCTGCCCGCCGTGAGCGACCAGGTGGACGCGGCGCTGGCCGCCGCCACCCGTTCGGGCTGGCAGGGGCTGGTCGACGAACAGCGCGGCTACCTGGACGACTTCTGGGCGCGGGCCGACGTGGAGGTCGACGGGGACGAGGAGATCCAGCAGGCCGTCCGCTTCGCCCTCTTCCATGTCCTGCAGGCCGGCGCCCGTGCCGAGCAGCGGGCGATTCCCGCGAAGGGGCTCACCGGCTCCGGTTACGACGGGCACGCCTTCTGGGACACCGAGACCTTCGTGCTGCCCCTGCTCATGTACACCTCGCCGCGTGCCGTGGCGGAGGCGCTGCGCTGGCGCCAGAACACCCTGCCCGCCGCCCGTGAGCGCGCCGCGCAGCTGGGCCTCAAGGGGGCGGCCTTCCCCTGGCGGACCATCGCGGGGTCGGAAGGGTCGGCGTACTGGCCGGCCGGCACCGCCGCGTTCCACGTGAACGCCGACATCGCCGACGCCGTGGTGCGCTACGTCGCCGTCACCGGTGACAAGCACTTCGAACGCGACACCGGAGTCGAACTGCTGGTGGAGACCGCCCGGTTGTGGAGGTCCCTGGGACACCACGACCACCAGGGGAAGTTCCACATCGACGGGGTGACCGGGCCCGACGAGTACAGCGCGGTCGCGGACGACAACACGTACACGAACCTGATGGCCCGGACGAACCTGCTGGCCGCGGCCGAGGTCGTCGAGCGCCATCCCCGGCAGGCCTCGGCTCTCGGCGTCGACGACGAGGAGAGCGCCGCCTGGCGGGACGCCGCCGAGGCCATGCACATCCCGTACAACCACGAACTCGGCGTCCACGAGCAGAACGCCGGGTTCACGCGCTATCAGCGCTGGGACTTCGCGGCCACCGGCCCCGAGCAGTACCCGCTGATGCTGAACTTCCCGTACTTCGACATCTACCGCAAGCAGGTCGTCAAGCAGGCCGACCTGGTGCTGGCGATGTACAAGTGCAGCCCCTTCTTCGACGACGAGCACAAAGCACGCAACTTCGCCTACTACGAACCCCTCACCGTCCGCGACTCCTCGCTGTCGGCCTGCTGCCAGGCCGTCATCGCCGTCGAGGCAGGTCATCCGCACCTCGCCTACGACTATCTGATGGAAGCGGCGCTGATGGACCTGGAAGACCTGGAGCACAACACCCGCGACGGCCTGCACATCGCCTCCCTCGCCGGTGCCTGGATGGCGCTCGTCGCCGGCTTCGGCGGGCTGCGCCACCACGGGGACGCGATCCAGTTCGCGCCGCGGCTGCCCGAGCGGATCAGCCGCCTCGCCTTCCATCTGGAGATGCTGGGCCGCCGCCTGCGCGTGGAGGTCAGGCCGAACAGCGCCACCTACACCGTGCTCAGCGGCGAGCCGCTGACGATCCACCACTACGGCGAGCCGCTGACGGTCGACGCGGACAAGCCCCAGCAACGGGACATACCAAAGACCCCGCAGCGTCCGGCACCGGAACAGCCGCCGCACCGGCGCCCGAACAGCGGACTGCTGGGACGCGTCGGCGGGGGGTGAGCGGGCCGGCCGTATGCTCCCGGCATGCAGCGCATTCTCGTGGCCGGCATCAGCGGGGCCGGCAAGTCCACCCTGGCGCGTGCCGTGGCGGCGCGGCTGGACGTGCCCTGCCACGAGATGGACGCGCTGTACTTCGGCGGGCCCGGCTGGGCGGTGAGCGCGACGTTCAGCGAGGACGTCGGCCGGATCGCCGCGTCCGGGACCTGGATCTTCGACTCGTTCGGCGCTCCTGAGGTCCGCGACCTGCTGTGGGAGCGCGCGGACACGGTGCTGTGGCTGGACTACCGGCGACGCGTGATCATGCCCCGTGTCCTGCGCCGTTCGCTGCGCAGGACGCTGTCGCGCGAGCGCATCTTCGGGGGCAACAGGGAGACCCTGGCGGGCTGGTTCCGGACCGACCATCCGGCCTGGTGGGCCTGGTCCCAGCACGGGACCAGACGTGCGGAGATCCACCGGCGCGCCCTCGACCCCCGGTTCGCGCCGCTGCGCGTGGTGCGCTTCGGCACTCCGGGCGAAGCCGCGCGGTGGCTGCGCTCGCTCGGTCCCGCCGACCCGTCCTGACCGGACGTCAGCCGGAGAACCGCTTCTCGGACAGGACTCCGCCGGTGTCCCCGGGATCCCCCGTCGGCACGGCCGCGCGCATCGACCTCAGGGCGAGCAGCAGGACGCCGATGTCGTCCAGGTAGACGGGGTCGGGCAGCAGGTCGGCGGGGAGTACGAGATAGGCGACGGCGCCCCAGAAGACCCAGCGGGGCCCGGCCGGGAGACCGGCGCGGCGCAGGTCGCGGCGGGCCCGCACCAGCCGGACCAGCAGCGCGACCGCCACCGCCAGGACCACCGCCGCGAGGATCGCGCCGACGACGAGCAGGTTCCGTGTCGTGAAGTCCATGTCCGCGTCCTAGTCGTGGTCGAGTGCGTCGAGGCGGCAGACGGCGACATCGGCGACAGCAATGCCGTCGTGCTGACCGGTCCGGCACACATCCCGTCCGGGCCCGGCACGGCCGCACCGCCGCCGGGACCTCACCACGGCTCGCGTACCCGCCCTGGTCGCGATCAGGCGTCGGGTGAGGGCGGAGCCACAGCCGGAAGAGCCGGCTGAGCCCACCGCCCCGCGCCCCGGGCCCGTCAGTGCGGACGGGCGGCCCCACCGCCCGCGAGGGCCTGACTGACGGCCCTGATGCTGCGGGCGATGTGGTGGAGCTGGCCGACCTCGGCGGCGTACATCTTGATGGTGTGCTCGATGACGGACTCCGGGATGCCGAGGGCGGGGAGCTCGGCCCGGGCGGTCTGCAGGGCGGTCCGCGCGACCCGGATCTCGTGCTGCACCTGGATCTGCGCGTGACGGGCGAGCAGCACGGGGTGGCGCATCAGCGCCGGGTAGCTGGCGTAGCGGGCCGGCACCAGGTCGCGCAGCCACTTGGCGGCCGACCTCTCCCAGTCGTAGCTTCCGGGGTTCTTGACCTGGCACGGCCAGTCCGTACTGATCGGCGAGTAAGTCAGGGCCATGTTCATCGCTTCCGGGGGACATCGGCGGCTCAGTGCGGGTTCTGGGGCGGCCCCGACCTAGGGGATTGACCGGGGCCGCCGCCACGGCACTCGCGAGCGAGTCCCGTTCCGAGCACCCGGGACCCGTTGGGTAGGAGCGGACGGCCCCGGGCATTCGTCGGACGCGGCCCCGGAGGCCTCTGGGACCGCGTCCGTCAGAAGTATTTATATATACCGCGAGATACGCAAGAACATGAAAAAATTCATGCACCGTATGGGGCGAATAGTCCCGTGAAGATGTCGTGACGCACCGTGCCGCGGTCCCTCACGCCGACGGCCGCCGCGGCCACAGATCCTCCGGTCCCGGCCCCCGCGCCCCGCCGGTCCTTCAGTCCTTCAGGAAGAACTGGTGCTGCTCGGCGATCTGCTCGTACCCCTCCAGGCGTCCCTGGGTCCGCTCCGGGTCGGCGTCGGTCATCGCCTGGAGCAGCGCCGCGGACATCACCAGGGGCGCGGCATACGTGTCGAAGACGAGGCGGGAGCCGGTCCCGGTGGCGAAGGTGACGTCGGCCTCGTCGGCCAGCGGTCCGAGCGGCAGGTCGGTGACCAGCGCGACCCGCAGCCCCGCCCGGCGTGCCACCCGCATCGCGGTGAGCGTCTCGTGCGCGTGGCGGGGCATGGCGAAGGCGAGCACCCAGGTGCCGCCCGCCTCACGCGACTGGAGCAGGGCGTCGTACGCGACGCTGCCGCCCCGGGTCACCAGGCGCACGTCCGGGTGGATCCGCCGTGCGGCGTAGGCGAAGTACTCGGCCAGGGACACCGAGATCCGCAGGCCCAGCACGGTCAGCGGCGTCGAGCGGGACAGCGCCCGGCCGACGTCGATCACCTTGTCCGGGTCGGCGAAGTCGCGCCGCAGGTTCTCCAGGTTCTCGATCTCGGCGTCCACCGCCGCCTGCAGTTCGTTGCTCCGGTGCTCCGCGGGCGTGCCGGGCGCGCTGCCGAGGGTGGCCAGCGCGATGGCCTGGAGCCGTTCCCGCAGCGCGGGGTAACCGCTGAAGCCGACCGCGGCGGCGAACCGGGTCACCGACGGCTGGCTGACCCCCACGCGCTCGGCGAGATCGGTGATCGACAGGAACGCCGCCTCGGTGATGTGCTCGATCAGGTACTGGGCGATGCGCCGCTGTCCGGGGGAGAGCCGGGGGCCGTCGAACAGCTCCCTGAGCTGCGAGGTCGGCGACGCGCCGGTCTCGGGTGCCGTTCTTCCCGAGGTGATCGCAGATGCCTGCGCGCGTGCCTGCTGCGGCGATGGCACCGAGTCGCCTCCTTCACGTCCCACAAGGACTCAACATAGCTCACCGTCCGTGCTGACCTGGGCGGGTACGGCCACACACCGGTGGCCGCGAACCTGTTTCACCGCCACCCTCGGGGTACCCGTGACAGCACGAACGCGTCTGCGCGCAGGCGATAGGGAGAGGGTTTTCGAATGAGTACGAGTCCGCTGGCCGCATCGCAGGTCCAGGTGGTGCTCAGCGACTGCTCCGCGGCGGACGCCGGGAGTCTGTTCGCCGCACTGTGCAGCCGCTTCTCCTCGGACCGCTGTGCCGAGGACAGGCCCCATGAGACCGAGGGGAACCGGCCGACGATGTGGACCGGGACCTTCGACACCTCCGGCACGTCCGGAGATTCCCCCGTACCGCCGACCGAGCTCTCGGCGCCCGTGACGGCGGACGTGCAGGGTGGTCCTCTCGCGGTGAAGCACCTGCGTGAGGCGCTCGCCGAGGCGTTCACCGTGCACCAGCTCGGCGAGGAAGCCGGTGACCAGGAAGTGGAGATCCAGTTGCGGCTCGAGAACAAGTCGGCGGATCGGTCCACGGCCATATGAACACGGACGCGGCCGTGAGGGGAGGGCGTTTCCGCGTCCGCAGAGCGGCGACCGGGTCTCCGACGGAGACCGCCGCCAAGGCCGGGCTGGCCGCCCGGGGTGTGATCTATCTGCTGGTCGGTGTGCTGGCGCTGCAGATCGCCTTCGGCGAGGGGCACCGCCAGGCCGACCGTACCGGCGCGCTGGAGGAGATAGCGGCGCAGCCCTTCGGTGCGGCGCTGCTGTGGATCCTCGGGGCCGGGCTCGTCGGCATGGCGCTGTGGCGGCTGTCCGAGGCGGTGTTCGGCGCGGTCGGTGAGAACGGCCGGTCCTGGCGGAAGCGGCTGATGTCGGCGGCTCGCTGCGTCTTCTACGCCTTCGTCGCCTACTCGGTGCTGTCCTTCGCCGCCGGTACGGGCGGAAAGCAGTCCAGCGACAAGCAGTCCAAGGACGCGACCGCCCGGGTCCTGGAGATTCCGGCGGGGCAGTGGATCGTCGGCGCGGCTGGGGTCGGCATCGTGTGCGCGGGCGTGTGGATCGCCGTCCGGGCCGTGATGCGCAAGTACCACAAGCACATGAAGCTCGGCGAGATGTCGCGTACGACGCGCCGGGTGGTCGACGTCTCGGGCGTGGGCGGCGGCGCCACCCGCGGTGCGGTCTTCGCGGTCGCCGGCGTGTTCGCCGTGCGGGCGGCGGTGGCCTACGAGCCCGACGAGGCCAAGGGTCTGGACGACACCCTGAGGTCGTTCGCCGGGACCCCCGTGGGGCCCTGGCTGCTGGCCCTCGTCGCCGTGGGCCTGGTCCTGTTCGGCGTCTTCTCCTTCATGATGGCCCGCTGGCGTAGGGTCTGAGGTCCGGGCCCGAGAACAGCGGCAGACGGCCGGCTCCCGCACGTCGGGGGCCGGCCGATCGGTGTCCGGGGCCGTCCCCCCGGGGTGTGGTCGGGCAGAACCCCGGCCGGGGGAGCCGGATCGGGGAGCGTCAGGTCGACCAGATGACTCCGCCGTTGTGCAGGACGACCACCTTGCCGTCCGCCCGCAGCACCAGCTGGGCGTTGGCGTGGCCGTGTGTGCGGGACGCCCAGATGGGGCGGTCGTCGCCGTTGTGGATGACGAGGTTGCCGTCCTCCTGGAAGATCGCCCGGTGGTTGGCCCCGAAGGTCATGGACGCCCAGATGGCCTTGTTGTCCTCGTTGTAGACGACGAGGTTGCCGTCGGTCTGCATGATCATGCGGATGCGGTTGGTGGACCAGGACTGTCCGGTCTGCAGGACGCTGGTCGCGTAGACGGTCCTGGTGCCCCAGTCGGGCTTCGGGTCCGCCTTGGGCTTCGTCTCGGCCTTCGGCTTCTTCTCGGGCGACTTGCTGGGCCTGACCGACGGCGAGGGCGCGGCGGGCGGGGCGGCGACCACCTTCGGAGCTGTGCTCTTCTTCGGCTTCTTCCTGCTCGGTGACGAACTGGGTTTCTTGGCCACGTAGTCGTCGAGCACGGCGGGGGCGGAGCTGGCGTTCAGGACGGTGTCGGAGCCCGCGGCCAGCCCCTTGGCCGAGTCGGGGCGCTCGTCGTTCGCGCTCCCGGCCAGCAGCAGAGGTATGGCGACCAGGACGGCGCCGGCGATCGCGGCGCCCGCCAGGATCGGCCCCCGGGGACGGCCGGTGTCGGCGCCGGTGCCGGACTTGACGTCCGGCGGCGCCGCCGCGACGGCCACCGCCGCGGCGGCGCCCTCCTCGGGTTCCTCGGCGGACCCTGCGGCGGCCGGCGGGGCCGTCGGTGCGGCCGTGGTCTCCGCGGTCTCCGGAGCGGTTCCGGCCCCCGCTTCGGGAAGCGCGGTCGCGCTCTGGACCTGCTCGTCCGGTGCCGGGGAAGGGGGTGGGGACCCGGCCTCCTCCGAGCGGGCGGCGGCCGCCTCCGCGTTCGCGCCGGGGGTCTGGGGCTGGGGGGACATGCGGTACTCCTCCTCGGTGGCGGAGCTGTCGGTGGTGGGCACGGGCCCGCGCGGCGGCCGGAGCGACGAACACCCCTCGGCCCCGCGGGCGTTGGTCACGAGCCGTGCCAAGTAGGCCAGTTCGGTCAGTTCCGGTCCGTGAGGCCGCACGACCCTCCGCGGTGACGGCCGCAGACCGGTCCGATGCCCGCCGAGCTGCGCGAAGTACGCCCGAACGGCACTGGGTTGGACGTCCGGGCGGAAGGCACGTGTACGTTCGACGGGCCCGATGGCCTACCCAACTTAGCCCGTCACCCCGGCGGCGGCAGCACCGGGCCGCCCCGAGGGCCCCGCCGCTTTGTCCACCCACGCCTCACTGCTCCCCAAAAGTTCTTCGAACGGGCAGGAAGCGGGCACGT
Organism: Streptomyces sp. NPDC005551; assembly: GCF_042871785.1. Classification (NCBI taxonomy): domain Bacteria; kingdom Bacillati; phylum Actinomycetota; class Actinomycetes; order Kitasatosporales; family Streptomycetaceae; genus Streptomyces; species Streptomyces sp. NPDC005551. The sequence continues at coordinate 52,353 of NZ_JBIAJE010000007.1, forward strand.
CAGCGGCCCCATACGGGCCCGCCCTCCGCGCCCGCGGAGGGGGCGCGTGTGGCATCCTGTTGGCTCCCCGATCTGATCAGAGTCGGCGTGCGCGCATCCGGTGCGGCACCCAGAAATCCGTACGGACCGAAGAGTTCAGGTGAAGATGCGGCCCGGAGAACGGCAAGAGGGCGGGCATGACGCCCTGTCCGTGGCGCCCGAGGGCCCCGGCCCGGCCGTCGCCCCCGAGCCACCCGCGGCCGAGGCCCCCGAAACCGGCGAGAGCGTCGAGCCGCCCGAGATACCCGAGGCCGTGCGGGCCGCCGCCCGTGAGGCGCCGGGGCACTGGATCGGTGTCGTCGACCCCGAGTGGACGGACGCGGGGACGCCACCGGAGTGGGCCGTGCTGGGGGAGTGGCAGTCGGACGGGAGCGGGGGCGTGGGGGACTACCGCGCCAACCCCGCCTACCGGCCTTCGGCCCGCGTGCTCGGCTGGCCGGAACCCACCGACCCGGTGGACGCGGCGGCCCAGCGCGCCGCCACCGGCTACGGCTCGGTGGACGAGGCGGTCGCGGAACTGGCGGCGGCGGACGTCACCGTGGTGCGCGGCGCGGACGGCGGGCCGCTCACGGCCGCCGGTCAGGACGGGGTGCCGGTGGTGCTGTTGTTCACCTCCCCGGCACACGAGTTCATGTCCCCGGCACTTCGGCATGGCACGCTTCCCGCCCGGGACCTGGCCCGTTCGCTGCGGGGTTCCGGGACCCGACTGCTCGCCAACGCCGGGGCCGCGGCCCCTTTGCTCGTACCGGCGGACAGCCTTCTCGATCCCGTACGCGTGCCCGGCGCCGAGGAGACGCCCGCGGCGGACGGCGGGGAGGTGGAAGGCGGCGGTGGCCTCACCGGCGCCGACGGTTCCTCCGGCTCCGCGGACCTCACCGGCCCCGCTGCGGACCCCGCCGGCCCCGCGGCCGCGCCCTCCGACGGCAACTCCCCTGAACCCGGGCCCCACATCACAGGGAGGACCACGTGACACGTCCGGCCCAGCAACCCCCCGCCTCCCCGCGGGCCTCGACCGGTCCGGAGGGTGAGGGGACGGCCCCGACCGCGTCCGCCGCGTCCACGGCCGAGCCCGACTCCGGACCCGCCGAGGCGAAGGCCGGAGCCGCAACCGGTACGGCCGCCGCGAAGGCAACCGAGTCCGAGCCCGGGGCCGAGCCCGAGCCCGCGCCCGAGTCCGCGGCCCCAACGGCCGACACCGACGCCGAAGTTGAGACCGACCACGGATCATCGGCCGGTGCGGCCGAGGGGACGACCGCCCGGGGCGGGACCGCGGAACCCGAGGCCGACGCCGACCCCGGTGCCGCCGCGGCGGCCAAGAGCCGGCTCCCCGCGCTCGTACGGACCATGACCGAGACCGCGATCGACCGGCCTCCGCAGGAGGCCGGGCCGGTGGGACGGCCGGGCAGGGCGGTGCTGGCCGGAGCCGCGGTCGTGGGCGCACTGCTCGTGTCGGTGCCGTTGCTGATGCTCGGCGGGGACGACGACGACAAGGACCCCAAGGGGCCCGCGTCGGCGGGAACCGTACTCGGTGGCAACGCCCAGGAGACGCCCGGCGAGTTCGCGGCGGCCGCACCCAGCACCAGTTCCGCGGAGGGCGCCGCCAAGGACGCCGACGGAAAGCAGGGGAAGCCGGTGAAGGAGGCTACCGCGTCCGCCACCGAGAAGACCGGCAACGACGACGGGCCGAAGGACGCCGGCGAGAAGGAGCAGCCGAAGAAGCAGGACGGCGGGAAGAAGGCCGGCAGCGGGAACGACCAAGCAGCGAAGGCCGGTTCGGGTGTCACCCTGGGCTCTCCCGTCTCCCTGCGCAGTCATCTCTCGGGCCGCTGCATCGACGTACCGGACAGTGACTTCTCGGACGGCAAGCAGCTGATCGTGTGGGACTGCAACGGCGGCGCCGCGCAGAAATGGCAGTTCGCGTCCGACGGCACCCTCCGTACCAAGGGCGGCCTCTGCCTGGACGTGGCCGGCGCGAACTACAGCGACGGCACACCCATCCAGATCGCCTGGTGCAGCGACAACGCCGCCCAGAAGTTCGCACTCAACGCCAGCCACGACCTGGTCAACACCGTGGTGGGCAAGTGCGTCGACATCAAGGACAACGACCGGGGCAGCGGGGCCCGGCTGCAGCTGTGGAGCTGCGCGGGGACCGACAACCAGAAGTGGAGCGTCTGACAGGACGCCCGCAGGGCGGGAGCAGGACTCCCGATGCCCGCCCGCCCCGCGGGCGGGGCATGATGGCACCGTCGGCTCGCCGACACGCGCCCCCGAAGCAGGGGACGTTCACTGAAGACGCCCCCGTGGCAAGGAGGTTGGTGCGTGTCGCGCCAGGTACTGTCGGTCGGTCCGGGGGACCGGGACCGCTACCGGACAATCGGTGAGGCTCTCGCGGCTGCCCGGACCGGCGCACTCATCAGTGTCCGGCCCGGGACGTACGCGGAGAACCTGGTGATCAACACCAGGGTCACTCTCACCGCCGCCGAAGGGCGGGGAACGGTGGAGATCCGCCCGCGCTCGGGCAGCGTGATCGCGCTGCGCGCCGACGCCGTGATGCTCTCCGAGCTGACACTGCGCGGCGGCGACGCCGAGCTGCCGGCCGTGGACGTGCGGCGCGGGCAGGCCGCGCTCGACGGCTGCGAGATCATCGGCGCCGCGTGGACGGCGATGCTGGCCGGCGGGACGGGCTCGCTCGCGCTGCGGGAGTGCCGGGTCAGCAACGCACAGGGCGCGGGCATCGTGGTCACCTCCACCACGCCCACCACCGTCGAGTCCTGCACCTTCGAGCACCTGGGCACCAGCGGCCTGGTCCTCGCGGAACAGGGCGAGGCGCGCATCCGCGGCTGCACGGTGCGCGACGCCCGCGGCAACGGCCTGCTCGCCAACGACGAGTCCCGCGGCACGGTCGAGGACTGCGACATCTCCTCCACCGACAAGCCCTCCATCGCCCTGGAGGCGAACTCCTCCCTCTCGGTGGTCCGCACCGTCGTGCACGACACCAGCACCGGCGTGCACCTGAGCAGCGCGGGCCGTACGACGCTGGAGGACGTCCGCGTCACCGGGGCGTCCGGGAACGGGATCACCCTGGCCAAGGGGACCGACCCGGTGCTGCGCCGCTGCCGCGTCTCGCGCACCCGCGGGCACGGCGTGCTGGTCACCGACCGGGCGCGCGGCACCTTCGAGGACTGCTGGGTGGACGGCGCGCAGGGCGCGGCGCTGCGGGTCGCCGGGGCCGCCTCCCCGGCCCTGACCGGCCTGACGGTCCGCGACTGCGAGCAGACGGGGCTGCTCCTGGAGGAGGACTCGGCGGCGGAGCTGGACCGCCTCGAAGTCATCGGCGGCTCACCCGCCGTCGCGGTGCGCGGCGGCGCCAACCCGCTGCTGCGCCGGGCCCGGCTGGTGGAGCCCTCCGGTGACGGCATCTCGGCCGCCAAGGACGCCCGCGGGCGGGTCGAGGACTGCGAGGTCGTACGGCCGAAGGGTGCGGGTGTACGCGTGGCCTCCGGCAGCACCCTCTACCTGGCCGGCGGTGGAGTCTCCGACACGGCCACCAACGGTCTGGTCGTGGAGGACGGCGGCAACGTCACCGTGCGCGACTTCCGCGTCGAGATGTCCGGCGAGGAGGGTGTGGTCGTCGCAGCGGGCGGCGAACTGACCGCCAACCGCACGACCGTGCACGCCCCCAAGGGACACGGTTTCCTGCTCCGTGAGGGCGCGCTCGCCTCGCTCAGCGGCTGCGAGGTCTCCGGCGGCGCCCAGGACGGCTTCCGGGTGGAGTCCACCGCGCCGGTCTCCCTGGTGAACTGCCTCGCCCGCGAGAACGAGGGCGGTGGCCTGGTGCAGACCGCGCCCGGCGAACGGCTCGCGGTGGACGGCCTGAACAGCACCGGCAACGGCAAGCGCGACGCCTGGGGCTCCGGCAGCGCGGAGAACACCGACCCGGCCGGCTCCGGCGCCGCGGACGCGCCTCCGCCGGACCGCGCGGACGGCCCGCTCGGCGCCCTGAACGCGCTGATCGGCCTGGAGAACGTCAAGCAGCAGGTGCGCACGCTGGTCAACCTGACCCAGCTCGCCCAGCGCCGTGAGCAACTCGGCATGTCGGCCCCGCCGATGAGCCGGCACCTGATCTTCGCCGGGCCGCCCGGCACCGGCAAGACCACCGTGGCCCGCCTCTACGGAGCGATCCTCGCCGAACTCGGTTCGCTGCGCAGCGGGCACCTGGTGGAGGTCTCGCGCGCCGACCTGGTCGCGCAGGTCGTCGGCGGCACCGCCATCAAGACCACCGAGACCTTCCAACGGGCCCTGGGCGGTGTGCTGTTCATCGACGAGGCGTACACCCTCGCCTCGGACAGCGGCAACGGCGGCGCCGACTTCGGCCGCGAGGCCGTGGACACCCTGCTGAAGCTGATGGAGGACCACCGCGACGACGTGGTGGTGGTCGCGGCCGGCTACTCCCGTGAGATGGACTCGTTCCTCGGCTCCAACCCGGGCCTGGCCTCCCGTTTCTCGCGGACCGTCGAGTTCGAGAACTACTCGGTGCCCGAGCTGGTCGCGATCATGGAGAACATGTGCGCCCAGCACCAGTACGAGCTGGGCGAGGGCACCGCGGCCGCGCTCGCCGCGCACTTCGAGGCGATGCCGCGGGACAGCGGCTTCGGCAACGGCCGTGCCGCGCGCGGGGTGTTCGAGGAGATGGTGGACAGGCAGGCGGTCCGGCTCGCGTCGCTGCCGCAGGTCGGTGAGCACGACCTGCGGCTGCTGCTGCCGGAGGACGTCTCCGCCACCGCCGCCGCGCAGGCCACCGAGACCGCCGCCCCGGCCGACGATCCGCTGACCCGCCTCGGCGACATGATCGGCCTGGCCGAGGTGAAACGCGAGGTCGCGGACCTGGTCAACCTCATCACCACCGCCCGCCACCGTGCCGCCGCCGGCCTGCCGGTGCCCTCGCTCAGCAACCACCTGGTCTTCACCGGGCCGCCCGGTACCGGCAAGACCACCGTCGCGCGTCTGTACGGGGAGATCCTGACCCAGCTCGGCATCCTCGACCGGGGGCAACTGGTCGAGGCGGCCCGCGCCGACCTGGTCGGCCGGTACATCGGCCACACCGCCCAGCTCACCCGCGAGGTCTTCGAACGGGCCCGTGGCGGCGTGCTGTTCATCGACGAGGCGTACACCCTCACCCCCCGCGGCGGCGGTGCCGACTTCGGGCAGGAGGCCGTGGACACCCTGCTGAAGCTGATGGAGGACCACCGCGACGAGGTGGTCGTCATCGTCGCCGGCTACACCGAGGAGATGGAGCGGTTCCTCGCCTCCAACCCGGGCCTGTCCTCCCGCTTCCCGCGCCGGATCGGTTTCGCCGACTACTCCTCCGAGGAACTCGTCACCATCGTGCGCGCGCAGGCAGCGGGCATGGGGTACGAGTGCGGACCGGGCACCGGCCCGCTGCTCAAGGAGTACTTCGACTCGCTGCCCCGGGACCGTTCCTTCGGCAACGCCCGGCTGGCCCGCCAGGTGGTCGAGTCGATGGTCACCCGTCAGGCGGGGCGGCTCAGTTCACTGGCCGCACCCACCCTCGACGACCTGCGCGTCCTGCTGCCGGAGGACGTCGTGTCCGCGGCACCGAAGGCGGCCCCCCGATGAGAGCGTCCGCCCGCGGGATCGCGCGCCTGCTGCCCTGCACCGGCCTGGCCGCCGCGCTGCTGCTGCCCGCGGCCGTTCCGGCGCAGGCGGCGCCTCCCACCCGGCTGCCCGCGGCCGAGGGGAAGAAGGGCCAGGAACTGCCCGGCATGCCCTCCGCGCTCGCCGCGGACTCCGACGCGGTGAACTGCACGCCCGCCTCCCGCGAGAAGGCCAGGAAGCAGGACTGGTCGCGCCAGCGCCTCGACCTGGACCGGCTGCACGGGTACAGCACCGGCGCGGGCGTGACCGTGGCCCTGATCGACACCGGTGTCGTGCCGGGCGCCGCGGGACTGGACGGCCGGGTCACCGCCGAGGGCGCGGCCGGAGTGGACTGCGTCGGGCACGGCACCTTCCTGGCCGGACTGATCGCCGGAGCCGGCGAGGGCAGCGCGCCGCTGACCGGAGTCGCCCCGGGCGCGAAGATCCTCGCCCTGCGCGGTACCGATACGCGCGGTCGGGCGAGCACCGGCCTGGTCACGGCGGCGGTGCGCGACGCGACCGAGGCGGGGGCCGACGTGATCGCGGTCGCGGTGGCCCTGCCGCGCCGTGACGCGGAATTGACCCGGGCCGTCGCCGAGGCCCGTGACGCGGGCGCGCTGGTGGTGGCCGCGGCCACCCCGGACCCGCCGCGGAGCGGCACCGACGAGATCCCGGCCCGCACCTACTGGCCGGCCGGTGAACCCGGCGTCCTGTCGGTCGCCGACATGCTTCCCGGCGGTGGCCGCCCGGACAACGCGCTCGCCACCGGCGGGATCGACCTGGCCGCGCCCGGCGCCGGGGTGGTGTCCGGCGGCCCGCGCGGTGACGGCCACTACCTCGGCGCCGGCTCCTCGGTCGCCGCCGCCTACGTCGCCGGGGCCGCTGCCGCGGTCCGTGCCGTCCGGCCCGACGACCCGCCCGCCGCGGTCGCGCGCCGCCTGACCGCGACCGCCTACCCCGCAGACATCCCGCAGCTCGACCCCTACGCGGCCGTCACCACGGTCCTCGGTGACCCGGGCAGGTCTTCCGGCGCGGAGTCCGCCGCGGTACCCGTGACCGTCCGCGACACCTCCTCCGCCGAGCGTGCCACCGGCCGCGCGACGCTCTTCGTCCTCCTCGGCACCGGCGGCGTCCTCGCCGTCCTCTGGGGCGCCTTCGTCCTGCCCCGGGCCCGAGCCCGGGGCTGGCGCCCGGCGGGAGCGGGAGCGGGCGCACCGGGGGAGGACCGCTGAGCACGGTCCGAGAGGCGTGGACACGTCCCTGACGCCCGCCCACGGGCTCGCACGGCTGAGCGGTCCGCCGACCGCGGACCGGCGGGGGCCGGTCCCGCCCTTCCCGGCGCACCCTGCGGGGCACGCGCAACCGGAAGCGGGGGCCACCTCAGGTGGCCCCCGCTTCCCGCGCTTCGTGTCCCCTCAGCCGTCCTGGCCCGGGGAATCCGCCACCAGGGCGGTCTGCATCAGCTTCGCGCGGCGGCGGGCTATGTGCAGGGCCCGGCCGGGCGGGAGGTTCCTGGGCTTCGCGTTGCCGAAGAGACGGCCCTCCGTGGGCGGGCAGGAGAGCAGGACGGCCGGATTGTTGGCCTCGTCCAGGCGCCGGATCAGTCCGTCGCTGAGGCCGCGGCCGGCCCCCATGGCACTGCGGGCGACGACCAGGTGCAGACCCATCTCGAAGCCGAGCGTCAGGTACTCGAACAGCGGCTCCATGGGGCTCTGGAACGAGCTGCCGGAGACCATGTCGTAGTCGTCGATCAGGATGAACAGACGCGGACCGGTCCACCAGTCGCACTTGCGCATGCGGCTGGGCGCGATGTCGGCGCCGGGGACGCGGGTCTTCATGGCCCGGGCCGCGCCCTCGATGGTCTCCTTCAGGTTGTCCAGCGAGATCACGTGCCCGATGCGGTACTCCTCGGGGACGGTGTCCACCAGGGTGCGGCGGTAGTCCACCACGATGATCTTCGCCTCGGCGGGGGAGTAGCGGGAGGTGATGCCCGCGGTGACATGGCGCAGCAGGTTGGTCTTGCCGCTCTCGGTGTCGCCGACCACGATCAGGTGCGGAGTACGGCTGAAGTCGTGCCAGACCGGTTCCAGGGCGTCCTGGTCGATGCCGAGCGCCAGACGCATGCCGCCGCCCTCGGTGGACTCGGGCGCCGGGAGTTCGCCGGCCGGCAGCCGGTGCGGCAGCATCCGGACCTGGGGCGCGGGTGCGCCGGGCCAGTGCCGGGCGACCTCGGAGACCAGGTGGGCGACGCCGTCGCCGAGGTCCTCCAGGGAACCGCTGCCGTCCAGCCGGGGCAGGCCGGCCAGGAAGTGCATCTTGCTGTCGGCGGTGATGCCGCGACCGCCGCTGCGCGGCACCGAACGGGCCTTGCGGGTGTCGATCTCGGAGTCCATCGGGTCACCCATCCGCAGTTCGAGGCGGGTCGCGGACTGGTCGCGGACCTGGGCGGACAGCTCCACCCAGCGGGTGGTGGTGATGAGCAGGTGGATGCCGTAGTTGAGGCCCCGGGCGGCGAGTTCGTTGAACTTCGGGATCAGGTCGTCGTAGTCCTGCCGGACCGTGGACCAGCCGTCGACCACCATGAACACGTCGCCGAACGGCTCGTCGGGGAACTCCCCGGCGGCCCGCCGGCGGCGGTAGGACTGCATGGAGTCGATGGTGTGGTCGACGAAGAACTGCTCGCGCCGGGCGAGCAGCGTCATCACCTCGGCGACCGCGCGGTGCACCCGCTCCGGGTTGAGCCGCGCCGCGACGCCGCCGACGTGCGGCAGCGCGGCGAGCTGCGAGAGACCGCCGCCGCCGAAGTCGAGGCAGTAGAACTGGATCTCGGCGGGCGTGTGGGTGAGGGCGAGGGCGCCGATCAGGGTGCGGGTGAGCGTGGACTTGCCGCTCTGCGAACCGCCCGCGACGGCGATATGGCCACCGGCCCCGGAGAGGTCCACGACCAGCGGGTCGCGGCGCTGCTCGAAGGGCTTGTCCACCAGTCCGACCGGCACCCGCAGCCTGCCGGTCCCGGACCAGCCGGTGGCGCTGAGACCCCGCTCGGGGTCGGGGGCGATGCCGGGCAGCAGGGCGTCCAGCGGGGACGGCTCGTCCAGCGGCGGCAGCCACACCTGGTGGGCGGCGGGGCCCGAGTCGCGCAGCCGGTCGAGGGCCACGGCGAGCAGGGTCTCCTCGTCCTCCTCGCTCTCCTCGCTCGCCGGCTCCGGATCGGGTGCGGCCTCCAGGGTGCGCGGCACGACCCAGCCGCTGGTCCACGGCACCACCTGGCTGGCCACCCGGGCCTGTACTACCGCACCGGTACGACGACGGTAGGTGCCGGACGAGTAGGCGGCACGGAACCGGGTCAGCGCCTCGACACCGGACTTCAGGTAGCCGCTGCCCGGCTGCGCCGGAAGCTCGTAGGCGTCTGGCACACCGAGCACGCCCCGGCTCTCCATGGCGGAGAAGGTGCGCAGGCCGATCCGGTACGAGAGGTGACTCTCCAACTGGTGCATCCGGCCCTCGTCCAGGCGCTGCGAGGCGAGCAGCAGGTGCACCCCGAGGGAGCGGCCGAGGCGGCCGATCATCACGAACAGGTCCATGAACTCCCGGTGCGTGGACAGCAGTTCGCTGAACTCGTCGACCACCACGAACAGGCTGGGCAGCGGCGTGAGGTCGGCTCCCGCGGCGCGGGCCCGCTCGTACTCGAGGGCGGAGGTGTAGTTGCCGGCCGCGCGCAACAGCTCCTGGCGGCGCATGAGTTCGCCGTGCAGGGCGTCCTGCATGCGCTCCACCAGCGCGACCTCGTCGGCGAGGTTGGTGATGACGGCGGAGGTGTGCGGGAGTTCCTCGAGGCCCAGGAAGGTGGCCCCGCCCTTGAAGTCGACCAGGACGAAGTTCAGGGTCTCGGAGGAGTTGGTCAGCGCGAGACCGAGCACGAGCGTGCGCAGCAGCTCGCTCTTTCCGGAGCCGGTGGCGCCGATGAGCATGCCGTGCGGCCCCATGCCCCCCTGCGCGGACTCCTTGATGTCGAGTTCCACCGGACGGCCGTCCACGCCGACCGCGACCGGGACCCGCAGCCGCGCGGAGCCGGTGTGCCGCGCGAAGAGCGTGGCCGGGTCGTGCCGGTGCAGGTCGGGGATGCCCAGCAGGGTGGTCAGCTCGACGTCGGCGTCCAGCGGCTGCGCGATGTCGGTGCCCAGGCTGATCCGGCGGGCCGTGAGCAGCCGGGCCAGCGACTCGGCGCCGAGCGGGCCGAGCCGGTCCGGACGGCCGAGCGCCACCGAACGCTCCTTGCGGCTGCGGTCGGTGCGGACCAGGTTCACCCGGTCGGGGCCGACGGTCAGCCGCAGGGTGTTGCGTCCGGGCCGCCAGCGGAGCGCCCCGGAGACGTCGAGGACCACGGCGTTGCGGTAGCCGTGCCCCTCCCAGCGATGACCCTCGGGGACGGTGACGCCGTCCAGGACGACGACGGTGTAGGGCTCGTCACGGCCGGGGCGGGCGTCCGGGTCGAAGCCGGGGCGCTCGGCGAACTCGGCGCCGAGCAGGTCGTCCAGCTCGGTCAGGTCGGCGGTGATCCGTCGGACCTGGCCCGCCCCGTCCTCCTCCTGCGGATGCAGCGCGTGCGGCAGCCACTTGACCCACTCCCAGTCGGGCCGTCGCTCGTCGCTGACGCAGACCGCGAGCCACAGCTCCTCCGGCGCGTGGAACACCGCGAGCTGGGCGAGCGCGGCGCGCACCAGGGCACGTACGGCGTCGGCCGGGTCCTCGGCCGGGGCGCCGCCCCCGGTCCCGGCCCCGCCGCCGTCCCCGTTCGGCCGGACGCCCGGCCCGGCGGACGCCTGACCGGGCGTCTCCTCGGGGCGCAGCAGGATCCGGGCCGAGGAACGCAGGTAGAGGCCGAGCGGCTGTTCCGGGACGGTGGAGTAGGCGCGGATGAAGCGGCGCAGGGCATGCGCGCAGAGCGGTTCGAGATCCTCCACCGGGCGGGTGGAGACCGGCTGCAGGGTGAGCGCGAGCTGCTGTTCACCCACCGCGAGGCGGGCCTCGCCGAAGTCCTCGTCGCCGGGGCGGCGCTCCCACAGCCGCGAGGTGCGGGCCAGGGAGCGGAGCGAGGCCGGGTCCGGGTGGCGCCAGGCGAGCGCCCGCTGCTGCTCCACGATGGTGGACCTGACCCGCTTGCGCATCTGCGCCAGGTAGCGGAGGTAGTCGCGGCGCTCGCCCTTAAGCCGCTGCTTTCGCTCGCTGGAGCGGCGCATCAGCTGCCCCAGCAGCATCGCACCGGCGGAGAGCGCCATGACGCCCATCGCCAGATACATGAAGACGCCGTTCCCGCCGCCGGGGCGCAGGAACATCAGCATCATCGACACCGACATCAGCGCCATCGGCAGATAGGTCCATATCGCCGAGGTGTCAGGCACCGTCTCGGCGAGGACCGGTGGCTCCTGCAGGGTCAATTGACCCTCGGGCATCTCCGGTCCGCGTCTGCGGGCCGGCCGGCGAAACAGCACCACACTCAAGGAACGAAACCTCCGGTTTCAGTGGCTTTCCGGCCCGCACCGAATACCGGCGCACCCGGCAGCGGGAAAGACCGTACCGAGCTGATTCTCCGGGTTCCGCGTCGGGCGGCGAACGCCGGGGTGAATGTTTCGAGCGGATAGCGGGGACGGTCAACTCCCGTGAAGGACAACTCCATACCGGACAATGAGTCCGGTCCGCAGCACGATCCGGCGGGCGTAGGCAGTAGTCTGCATTCACGGAACGCGACCTGTCCACGTGGGACAGGCGGTCGCCGGCGGCGCGGACACAACTCTCCCGCTCTGTACCCCCCGTTCGCGGTCGCGCCGGCCTTCCGTACTCTTCGCAGGTCCCCCCTGCCGGGGAAGCCTTCCTGTCAAAGCCCCCACGGAAGACGAGAGTTCAGCTGATGACCGACAGCGCTGTGGCCGAACTGTGCCGCCTGACCGTACGTGCGCCGAGCGTCTCCGTCGATCTGGCCGTGCCCGCCGACGTGCCGGTCGCCGACCTCCTGCCCACGCTGCTCCGTTATGTCGGCGAGGAAGCCGAGGAGGCCGGTCTCGACCACGCGGGCTGGGTGCTCCAGCAGCTCGGCGACGCCCCGCTCGACGAGGAGACCACCCTCACCCGCGCCGGGCTCGCCGACGGCGCCGTGCTCTACCTGCGCCCGCACACCGAGGCGCTGCCCGAGGCCCGCCTCGACGACCTGGTGGACGGGATAGCCGACACCGCGGGCCGCAAGCTGCACACCTGGCATCCCGGAGCGGCCCGCGGACTCCTGGTCGGCACCGCGGTGGCGACCGTGGTGGCCGCCCTCGCCCTGGTGCTCTGGCCCGGGGCGACCGGCTCCGGCCGCCTCCAGGTCGCCTTCGCGGCCGTGACCGGCCTGCTGCTCCTCGCGGGCGCCGGCTCGGCCAGCCGCGCGGTCGGCGACCGTCTCTCCGCGACCGCGCTCGCCCTGCTGGTCGCGCCCTGCCTGGCACTCGCCGGCTGGCTGCTGCCCGGCGGCGACCTGACCGGCCCGGACGCGGCCCAGGTCGCGGGGGCACGGCTGCTCGCCGCGGGCGCGGCGGGTGCGGGCGGTGCGGTCCTCGCGCTCGCCGCCACGGCCGTCGGCGCGCCCGCCCTCTTCGCCACCGCGGTCGTCTCGGTGTCGACCGCGGTCGTCGGCGCCCTGATGGGCTACTCCGGCCTGGACGTGGCGGCCTCGGCGGCTCTCGTGGCGACGGTGGTCGCCCTCGCCGCCGGAGCGGTGGCACCCTTCGCCTTCAAACTGGCCGGGATGCGGCTGCCCGCCCTGCCGTCCTCGGCCGCCCAGCTCCAGGAGGGCATCGAGCCCTACGCGGGCGACGAGGTGGCCCAACGCACCGAACTGGCCGGACGGTGGGTCACCGCGCTCTTCGCCGCCACCGGCATCGTCGCCGCGGCCGCCCTGGTCGTCCTGACCCACGACCCGAACCTGCCCGAGGTGCTGACCTCCGCCGGGCTGAGCCTGCTGCTGCTCCTGCACAGCCGCGGCCTGGTGCACATCGGACAGCGGCTGACCCTGGCCGTCCCCGGCGTCTGGGGACTGCTGCTGCTCGCCCGCGCCTGGGCTGTCGACGACCACGGCGACGTACGCGCGGTGGTCTTCGCGGTGCTGCTCGCCGCCGCCGCCGCGCTCGTGATCGCCGCCTGGACGGTGCCCGGCCGCCGGATGCTGCCGTACTGGGGCCGTGCGGCGGAACTGGCGCACACCGGCCTCGCGGTGGCGCTGCTGCCGTTCAGCCTCTGGGCGGCCGGGCTCTTCGGCTGGCTGCGCGGCCTGTTCGGCTGAGCGCACCCTCGTACGCCGCGGCACGACAAGGAGTTGAGGAGAGGCCGTGCAGTCCAAGAGAGACCAGGTACACGCCCACACGTTCATGATGGGCAGGCTCAGCTCGAGCCTGCTGATGGCCGACCCGGACGCCCCGGAGAGCCCGCTCGGACGCACCACCCGTGGTGTGGTCTTCGGCGTGCTGGTCACCGTCCTGATCGGCGCCGGCGCCACCGTCTACGGCCTGCTGCGACCCGGCGGGAACGACGGCTGGCGTGACGGCGAGCACCTGGTGGTCAACCGTGACACCGGTGCCCGGTACCTGTGGACGGGCACCGACGGTGTGCTGCACCCGGTGCGCAACTACGCCTCGGCGAAGCTGATCGGCGGCTCCGACCTGGCGACCGCCGACGTCCGCACCCCCTCGCTGCAGGGTGTCCCGGTGGGCGCCCCGGTCGGCATCCCCGGCGCCCCGGACGTGGTGCCCGGGCCCGGCCAACTCGACGACGGTGCCTGGCACATGTGTGTCACCGGACCGGACGGGGCGCTGCCCAGCACCTCCGGAGCCGTGACGACCGGCGGGGTGGACAAGCCGGGAGCGACCACCGTGGCCGCCGGGATGTCCCTGGACTCCCGTGGCATCGGCCGCGACCGCGCTGTGCTGGTGCGCGGCCCGGACGGCACCGAGTACCTGGTGTGGCGCGGCAGCCGACTGCCGCTGGACCGCGACTCCGACGCCCGCAACGCCCTCGGCTACGGCTCGCAGAAGCCGATGCCGGTCTCGGCGGCCTTCCTCGACGCGCTGGCACCCGGCCCCGCGCTGAAGCCGCCCGCGGTGCCGGGGCGCGGCGAGGAGGGCCCCACGCTCGGTGGAGAGGCCAGCAGGATCGGCCAGTTGTTCAAGGTCAGTGTCCCCGGCGGCGGCAGCACCTACCACCTGCTGCGCAAGGACGGCCTGGTGCCGCTGACCCGGCTCGGTGCCGCCCTGGTACTGGGCGACCCGGCCACCCAGCAGGACGCCTACCAGGGGCAGTCGCCCGAGGTGCGTACGGTCGGCGCGGACGCGCTGCGCGAACACCGGGGGAAGGACTCCGACGCCGCCGCGTCCGCGGAGCTGCCGGACGCACCGCCCCTGCCGCAGTCCGCGGAGCGCGGCACGGCCCTCTGCGCGCAGGTGGACGGCGACAACGCCGGCGTACGGATCAGGTCGGTGCTGGTGCCGCTGGCTCAACTCGCGCCCGTCGCGGTGTCGCAGGGCACCTCGCAGCCGCTCGAGCCCGCCTGTGTCCCGACGGACGCCACGGTCGTACGGCCCGGGCACGGCGCCCTGGTCCGGGCGCTGCACGCGAGTGGCGCCGCGCACGCCGCCACCACCTACCTGGTGGCGGAGAACGGCGTGAAGTACCGCGTGTCCGCCAAGGAGTCGCTGGCGGCGCTCGGGTACGAGGCCTCGGACATCGGCTCCGTCCCGGCACCGCTGCTGGCGGCCTTCCCCACCGGCGCGGACCTCGACGCGACCGCCGCCTCCGGTGCCACGGACCCCAGGGTCACGGCTCCGGACTGCGGTGCGGCGGGCCGGTCGGAGAGGGCCGGAAAGAGCGGTGCGGCGGACAAGTCCGACAGGGGGAGCGAAGCGGTCACGGCGGGCACCGCTCCACAGAGCTGACACCGCACGGTGATTCCGGCAAGGAACGCGTACGGGCTCAGGAAAGGAAAACGGAAAGGCCGGGTGGAGTAGGAGATCGGCCGAACTCGGTGTCCGTGACGCGAATTGGCCAGTGCCGCCCTGCGGCACGGTACTCGTTACCCGGGAGAAACCTCAGAAAAAGCTCAAGGATTTGAACGGCGCGCACCCGTGTAATGCCGCGGGTGCGCGCACATTGCCGGGCGCGGTCATTCTCCATGACCGTTCGGTCTCTTGGTGTGCCCGCTTTCTGCCCGCTTGGCGCACCGTGCGGTGACGGTTCTCGTCCGGCTGCCGCCATCGTCGGCGCCCACCTGTTCATCCCGCTGCAACGTCGACACAACTCCGTTGCCATGCAAGCGAATTCTGCCGGACCGGCTGTTGCTCACATCCTTCCTGCACGCGTTGCGCGAAACCCTGTTTTCTCTTTAGCCTCAACTCGCAACGGTGCGACGAGACGCGCCTGAACGAAGGGAGCGTGACATGGCGGACAGCGCCGCAAGGAAAGCGGACTATGCCAAGGGCTTGGGGGGCGTCTCCTCCCTGGAGACCGCCCGGGACCAGGTCGAGAAAACGCAGAACAACGTCGCTGAGATCGCCGCGCGTTCCGGCGTCGGCGGCGACGAGGGCCAGGCCCTGCTGAAGCTCTTCCGCAGCTGGAACGCCGAGGCGCAGAAGGTCGTCATCCAGATCAGCACGATGATCGACGCGCTCCAGGAGAACGTGACCTCCGCCAACCGCCTGGCGAAGGAGAACCAGGACCTGACCGAGGTTCTCAACAGCAAGACCAGCCAGGGCGTCTTCGAAGCACTGAGCTGAACCACCCGCGGTACCGGCGCCCTTCGGTGCGGCCGGACTTCGTGAGCGTCCCGGGCCCCGCGCCCGGCCTTCGAGAGGAGACGTCATGGCTGACGGCATCATTGACGTGCAGTATCCCAAGGTCCAGCAGGCCATCGAGGAACTGATGGAGCAGACCCAGGTCATCATCAACACCCTCAACAACCTGGAGGACGAGCTGAAGCCGCTCGTCAGCACCTGGGAGGGTGCGGACCAGGAGCAGTACCGCGTGGTCCAGGCTGAGTGGGACAACGCCACCAAGAACATGGCGCGGCTCCTCGGTGACAACGGCGAGCTGATCCGGACCATCCACGACAACCACTCCCGTGACGAGCGCAGGAGCGCCGACAACTGGGGCAACGTACGGGCCCGTTGAGCCCCGGGCCCCAGGGCCTGTCCGGAGCTTCCCCTCCGTCCTGAGGGCGGGGCGGCGCCCGGAGTCGCGTGCGTGCGATCGAGAACGCCGAACCGCCCGCATGGCGGCGCCATGCGGGCGGTCGAGGCAACGGTCCCGTGCGGGTGGTCGCGGCAACGCCGCCCCGCACCCGCGACGCGACCCCGGACCCCGCAACGCCCCCGTCCCACCCGGGTCGCGACGCCCCTGTCCGGCCCGGACCCGCAACGCCCCCGTCCCACCCGGGTCGCAGCGCCCGCGGCCCCGCCCACCGGGCCGTCCCGTACCCCCGTCCGTCCGGCGCCTAGCAGCAGGAGATCGTCCCATGGCCGGTGAAAAGGCCGACGTCAAGCATTTCGACCTCAAGCAGATGGAGAACTTCCGCGACAACGAGGTACAGCCGGTCTACACCGCCGCGAAGAAGCACCGTGAGGACGGCGACGGCGCCACCATCCGCCCGCTCGGCCAACTCGTCGACGGACACACCACCCCGGACAACCTCGCCCAGGACAAGCAGCTCCTGCGCATCGGCAAGATGGTCACCGACCCCCTGGTCTCGGGACCGAAGCTGATCGAGGGCGTCCGCACCGCGGCCGAGGCCATCGACAAGCTGCTCGGCGACCAGATGGACCTCTTCAAGGAGCTGAAGGAAGCGCTCACGGACACCATCGAGGAGGCCAACAAGACCAAGGACAAGAACCTCGGGGCGATCGACGCGCAGACGCTGCTGCAGACCTTCGAAGAGGTCGACACCCTCACCGCCGGCACCGCGGAAGACGAAGACTGACCCCTCGCGCGCCGACGGCGGACACGGCCGGCCGGTGCGCCCCGTGAGTGAGACCCGCCTGCACGTCCGTACGAGGACGTGGCGTGCCGGCACGGACGACAACCGACCAGAAAGGGCGCCCGGTGGCCGATCGGTACGATCCCAACTCCGTCGCCAATCTTGACAAGTTCGACAACGCCGGCAACCCGTCGAGCGACACCTGGGCCACCCTGGTCACCCACATCACGGGTTATCCCGTGCCGGACCGCAACACCGTCTTCGACACGCTCCGCTCCGACCACGGCGGCAAGCTCTTCCGGATGGACATCAAGGAGCGCAGCCTCGGCCTGCTGGTCAAGGACTCCGGCTTCCTGAGGAACAAGGGCGAGGACTACGACATCTGGTTCTTCGACAGCGGCAAGAGACGGTCGATCATGCAGGCCCGGATCGTCTTCGAGGGCCGCGTGAAGGCCGGCGAGGAGGTCATCTTCGCCGGCCCCGGATCCGACAACGTCCACGACGCCCAGGTCCGTGAGGGCAACGAGTTCACGGACTACAACAAGGACAAGATGTCCACCGTCCCGCTCGCCCGGTACATGAACGGGCCGCGGGCGGCGCTCCTCGCCCTGCTGGGCGGCAGCAGCCAGGACGCCCGGTTCAGCAACCTGGGGGTGCCCAGTGCCGACGCGGTGGACCTGAACTCCTTCAACACCACCGGGGACTCCTTCGACTTCGCCGCGAAGTTCTTCCGTGACCACGCCGTGGTGCTGAAGGACTGGGAGGACCGGTTCGGCCGGGACGACGCGAGCTGGAAGGGCGAGGCGGCGGAGGTCTTCCGCAGCCTGCTGAAGAAGATCCGCGAGAACTACGACAGTTACATCGAGACCTTCGACTCCTCGGCCGGCACCGGCGACCAGACCGGCACCGGCAACACCGTGTACTCCCGCGCTCTGTCACTGGGCCGCACGTACCTCCAGGACTCCGCCACCAAGCTGCTGGACGCATGGCTCGCCTGGGCCAAGTCCTCCTACTACGACCCGCACCAGGTGCTGCGGTACGTCCTGGACGACCTCGCCCAGTGGGTCGACGCGAACAACGTCGCCAAGACGGACATCACGTCGACGACCACCCGCTACTCCACGAGCGTCAAGCACAGCCCGCGGGACGGCTTCTCCCAGGTGCACCCCGAGTACGGCGACCTGACCGACATCGCCAACTGGGCGAAGGTCGGCGACAAGGCGGTCAAGATCTGGACTCAGGGCGTCGACGAGTACCTGGGCAAGCCCGCCGCGCAGGTGCAGTCCGCCCTGAACAACCACTTCCTCGAACTCGGCGAGGACTTCTCGGACAACGTGCCCAAGCCGAAGTCGACCGGCACGGCCTCCGAGGAGTACGAGAAGAAGAAGCGCAAGGAGGAACAGGACGAGATCAAGAAGCAGAACGCGGAGAACAAGAAGTACCAGGACGACCTGCGCGCGGAGCAGCAGCGCCAGCGCGAGGAGGACAAGAAGTACCAGGACGAACTGCGCAACGAGCAGAACCGGCAGCGCGAGGAGGACAAGAAGTACCAGGACGAACTGCGGGAGGAGCAGAACCGGCAGCGGGACGAGGACAAGAAGTACCAGGACGAGCTCCGCGAGGAACAGAAGAAGGAGCAGGACGAGGCCAAGCGCCTCCAGGACGACCTGCGCAACGAGCAGAACCAGCAGCGGGACGAGGACAAGAAGTACCAGGACGAACTGCGCGAGGAACAGAAGAAGGAGCAGGACGAGGCCAAGCACCTCCAGGACGACCTGCGCAACGAGCAGAACCAGCAACGCGAGGAAGACAAGAAGTACCAGGACGAACTGCGCGAGGAGCAGAAGCGCGAGCAGGACGAGGCCGAACGCGAGGCCAAGGAACAGACCAGGGCCATGCAGGAGAGCCTCGGCGGCCTCAACGATCCGAACGCGGTCACCGAGCAGAGCCTCGACGGCCTCGACGACCTGCTGAACCAGAACAACCCGGTCACCGAGAGCACGGGCGGCATCGGCGACATCGACGGAACCGGCCAGGGGTCCGAAACCGATCTGGGCCCGGTCACCCAGAGCCTTGGCAACCTCGGCGGGCTGAACGCCGGGGGCGGCTCCCTCAAGACCCCGACCGGCGGGAACACCCAGGCCGACGGAGGCAAGCTCACCACCGGCTTCCCGGACGGCAGCAGCACCTCCTTCGACCCGGACAGCGGGGTGCTCACCACCACGTCGCCCGACGGCACCGTGACCACGCAGGACCTGGGTGACGGCCTGAAGGTGACGAACCCGGACGGTTCGGTGACGTCCCTCGGTGACGACGGAAAGCTGACCACGACGTTCCCGGACGGCACCACGCAGACCGTCGACCCCGCGACCGGTCAGGCCGTCACCACCAACCCGGACGGCAGCACCACCACGACCGACCTGGGCAGCCTCACCGACCTCAACGGCAGCCTCAACGGCGACGGTGTGCTCGACGGCCCGACCGGCACCAGCACCCAGCTGACCAACGCCGGTGACCTGACCACCGACTTCCCGGACGGCAGCAGCACCTCCTTCGACCCGGACAGCGGGGTGCTGACCACCACGTCGCCCGACGGCACCGTGACCACGCAGGACCTGGGTGACGGCCTGAAGGTGACGAACCCGGACGGTTCCGTGACGTCCCTCGGCGGCGACGGCAAGCTGACCACGACGTTCCCGGACGGCACCACGCAGACCGTCGACCCGTCGACGGGCCAGGCGGCCACCACCGATCCGGACGGCAGCACCACCACGGAGAACCTGGGCAGCCCGGGCGGCCTCAACAGCCAGAACAATCTCAACGGCCTCGACGATCTGAACGGGCTCGGCGACCTCGGCGACATCAACTCCGGCGTGACCACCGAGACGATCGGCGACCTGGGGGACATCAACAGCGGCCGGTCCGGCCTCGAAACCCCGACCGGCGGTCACACCGAGCTGGACGACAGCGGGGACTTCACCACGACGTTCGCGGACGGCAGCAAGGCCACGTTCGACCCGGACAACGGGATGCTCACCACCACGGACGCGGACGGCACCACCACGACCACCGACCTCACCCACGGTGCGAGGGTGACCAACCCGGACGGCTCCACCACCTTCCTGGACAACGGTCAGCTGACCAACGCCTTCCCGGACGGCAGCAAGCAGGTCATCGACCCGGACACCGGCATCGCCACGGTCACCGACCCGCAGGGCAACACCGAGACCGTGAACCTGCACGACCTCAACTCGTCCCAGGACAAGAACGGTTCCGGCATCCCGGACGGTCTGGACGGTCTGGGCGGCCTCGACGCGAGCGGCGGTGGCGGCACCACGTCCCGCGACGTGCCACTCTCCGAACTGAACCTCGGCGGCGGCGGCGGGGGCGGTGGGGCATCCGGTGGCGGCCTCTCCGGAGTGGACCCGCTCTCCGCGGACGTCTCCGGCACCTCCGGATCCACCCCCCTCTCGGGCAGCACGGCCGCCCCGCTCGGCGCCGCCTCCGCGGCGGCCGCCGCCCCCGGCGCCCCCGGAACGCCCGGCAGCCCCGGTATGCCGATGGGCGGCGGCATGGGCGGCATGGGCGCGGGCGGCGACAAGGGCAACGGCGAGCGGGTGCGCGCCGTCCTGGTCGACGCGGCCGAGGAGAGCGAGCGCCGCAACCGCCGCCGGCGCAGTCCGTGGAACCGCCAGGAGGACAGCGACACCTTCCTCGCCCCGTCACGGGTGAACACCACCGGCGGCGGCGACACCCCCGAGGAGGAGACGGAACCGGGGCGCAGGTCCACCAGTTCCGCCGACTACCTGGAGGAGGACGAGGACGTGTGGGGCACCGAGGAGGGCGGCACCCCGGCCGTCATCGGGCGGTGAGCACCGTGCGAGCCCGCCACGACCACTGCGGGGAGACGAATCCCACCCGGTCCCGGCTTTCGCCGCGGGACCCCCACCAGGCAAGATCAGCAGGGGAGTTGCCGGACCCGGAAGCAGGATCCGACGCGCGGACCGCTCGTCGGGACGTACGGACCGGACTTCCCACCGTACGGACCGGACCACCGGGCATGCGCACAGACCGAAGGAGAAGGGCGGAACGGGCGTGACGGAACCGCTGGAGAAGCGCCTGGAGAAGGCGATGGCCGAGCTCCAGGCTGCCCAGGAGGCGGTCGCGCGCACCGAGCGCGAGCTGCGGCAGGCGTCGTTCGCGGTCCTCTCGTCGGACCGCGCGGTCCGCGCCACCGCCGGCCCGCAGGGTGAGCTGACCGGGATCGAGTTCCTGGAGAACAAGTACCGCGACATGTCCCCCCAGGAACTGGCCGCCAGCGTCCTGGAGGCGGCGAACGCGGCGCGTCTGAAGATGAACCGGCACGTGATGAAGGCGATGGCGCCGTTCACCGAACCCAGCACCAACGTGCCGGAACTGAAGGGCTTCGAGCTGGACTGGGAGCGGATCTTCGGCCCCGAGGTCCTGGACGAGGACGACGAGGACGCGGCACGCGGCGGCCGCGCAACCCCCGCCTGGCGGGACGCGCTCGGCGAGGACGGGGAGGACTGACGATGGGACAGCGGTACTACGCGGACCCGCAGCGCATCGAGGCCCTGGCGGGGCAGCTGGAGGAGATCGGCACCCTGGCCAGGAGCATGAGCGAGGAGTTCCTCGACGAGCTGGCGCCCACCGTCAGGTGGCCCGGCACGGAGGGCGAGTTCGCCGAGAAGGCCAAGCCGCAGGAGCAGAAGGAGCGGCAGACCACCAAGGACACCATGATGTCCATCCGTGACGCACTGGTGGGCATCACCGACGCCACGGTCAGCCAGGTCAGGCTGATGAAGACCACGCGTGACGGCAACATCGAAAACATCGAGCAGAACAACCGGGAGCTCGACACCCACGGGCTGGACGGCAACGGCGGCCCGGGCGGGCATGGCCGCCGCTGACCGGACCGCCGCAGGCCGCTCCCGCACCGTGCCGGGAGCGGCCGCTCCGCCCTGCCCGAACGACGTGCGGGGTGAGTCCCGATGAGCATGATGGCCTCGCCCGAGGTCAACGCGATGCTCTTCATCCTCACCGGGGAACGGCTCATCGACGCCGACGAGGACCTCGCCTACGAGAGCCGCCGGCCCTACTCCGGCCTGGGCCGCAAGCTCGACAGGATGTCGTCGCTGATCGAGAAGTCCATCCACGACATCGCCGAGGTCATGCCCGACGACCTCTCCAAGTCGTACGCCAAGGCGATGGGCATGCTCATCGACGACGGCGGCAAGAACTACCTGCGCGACTTCGCCGAGCAACTCGACAAGATCGCCGAGGGCCGGCGCAAGACCTCCATGGACATCATGGAGTCCAAGTGGCAGGTCATCGCCGAGGTCATCCGGCTGCTCATCGAGATCGCCATCTACCTGGCGATGTCCTTCTTCACCGGCGGCGCCTCCGCCAGCCAGATCATGTTGGCCAAGATGCGCAGCCGGTTCATGATCCTCACCACCCTCAGCCACCTGCTCCAGCGGCTGCACCTCGCGCCCTCGCTGACCGAGGCGTTCGCGGAGGCGTTCACCACCTTCGCCGTGCGGCTGGCGATGATGAACTTCGCCCCGAACGGCCGCCGCCCCGACGGCTTCGACTGGAACGACATCCTCAAGTCGGCCGCGTTCGGCGCCGCCGCCGGTTTCCTCACCAGCATCTTCGACGACTTCGCCAAAAACATCGTCAAGAGCTACGACAACAACTTCCTCAAGAACGGCCCCGACCTCAACTTCAAGAACAACCCCAACCTCAAGAACCCCCCCAACCTCGACATCAAGAACAACGGCCCGAACCCCAAGCCGAACCCCGACCCCACCCCGAACCCCCACGACAACACCCCGAAGGACCGCCCCGAGCCCACCCCGCACGGGAACGGCCCCAACGGCACGAACAACACGCCGGTCACCTTCCGGAACAACCCGCTGTCCTTCCGGAACAACACCAACCTGTGGCGGAACAACCAGATCCTGCGCAACAACGCCGACCGGCCGGGCGCGCTGGCCGGGCACTACGGGCTCAAGGGCACGGCGGACTTCCTCGCCGCCGGCTCCGGCGAGGCGCTCGCGGAGATCCTCATCAAGGGTGCCTTCGACGGAGACTGGTCCACCAGCTGGTCCACCTTCGTCGGCGCGGGCCTCAGCAGCCAGGTCGAGGCCACGCTCAGCGACACCGCCCTGAACAGCGGTGCCGAACTGCGCCACGCCATCGACAAGTTGCGCAACCCGCCGCCCACCGTCTCCGGCGGCGGCACCGACTCCGACACGCGCGACTCGGACTCCACGCGTTCCCGTGGCGGCTCCGACCGCACCGACGGCCCCTCGGACACGGACACCTCTGGTTCCGAGGGTTCCTCGGGTTCCGTGGGCTCCGTGGCGTCCTCGGGTTCCGAGGGTTCCTCGGGTTCCGTGGGCTCCGTGGCGTCCTCGGGTTCCGTGGGCTCCGCGGACGGCGGCGGTTCCGGGCGGCCCTCGCCCTCGCCCGTCCCCCAACAGACCACCGGCCCGCGGGACTTCACCGGGAGCGGTTCGCCTCCGCCCTACTCCGCCGCGGAACCGCCCCCGTACACCAGCGTGGACCCGCCGGCCTACTCGCCGGGGCCGCTGCCGGTGACCGCCGCCGAGAACGAGCTGTGGCAGCAGATCCACAGCGGCACGCCAGAGGTCCGTGAACAGGCCCTGCGGGACCTCGCCGCACTGCGCGGCTCCCAGCCGCCCGGCAGCGCCGAGATCGGCGTCCGCGACAGCCTGCACGGCAACCTGTCACAGGTGCCCGAGGTCCGCGTGGTACCGGCCGGGAACAGCCCCGCCGCCCGGATCGACACCCACGAGGTCCGCCGCGCCCTCGACGCCTTCGGCACGCCGGTCACGGTGGACTCCCCGGTCACCGCAGGCGCGTTCGGCAGTGGCTCCACGGGCGCTCCCGCTCCAAGTCCCGGCGGGAACGCCGCCGACGGCGACCAGGTGGGGGACCACGACGCCGATGTCCAGGTCGGCAGCGGCGCCGATCCGAGCCGCGTCCAGACCTCGCTCTCGCCGGAGAACGACGTCCAGACCTCGCCGGACGAGGTGGCAGAGGACGTCCGTACGAACGGCGACCGCATGAATCCGGCGCCCGGGCAACCGGTCGGCGGTCCCGGCACCTCCAACTCCGCCGCACCGACGACGGGGACCGCGCCGGGGTCGGTCACGGGCTCCGGAGCGGGCACCGGCGCCCGGCCGAGCGGCCTCCCCGCCGGCGGCAATCAGACATCCGCGGGTCCGCAGGCCCAGGGCGCCCGCAACCCGGACGCCACGGCCCCGGCGGACGCCTCGCGGACCACGACCGACGACACCTCGCGGACACCGGTCGACGGCGGTCCGCCGACCGCAGCGGACGACGGCTCCCAGGTCCCGCGGTCGCCGGTGACCGTCACTCCCTCGGACACCCTCTCTGCGCAGGGCGTCGACCCGGCGGGCGGCGACGGCACTTCGGGCCTCGCCGGGAGCGGCCCCGCCCCGGCCGCCCCCGACGTCGACGGGGCTCCCACAAGGGTGAGCACCACCGGCTCGTACGCCGACGAAGGCGACGTACGCGACATCGGCGACGTACGCGGCGCCAGCGACGTACGCGGCGCCAGCGACGTGTACGGCATCGGCGACGTACGCGGCACCGGCGACGTACGCGGCACCGGCGGCCCGAGTGACATCAAGGCCGCCCCGTCGCCGACCACCCCGAACCTCTCGTCCGCCCAGCCGCAGCCGTTGACCATCGTGGTCTCGCAGGTGCCGCCGCCGGGGGAGGGGGCACCGGAAGCCGCCGAACTGCTCGACGGGGCAGGGGTCGACCGTGCCGTCGTACTCGGACCCGCGGTCCCGTCTGACGGCGCGGGGCGTCCCGTACGCGCCGCCGCGGAGCTGACCCGTGAGGGCCCGGGAGCCCCGGTCCGGGTCCGTCCGCTCACCGGCCCCCCGGTCGCCGGAACGCCGGACGGCACGTCCGGCACCCCGGACGCCGCGTTCCCCGGCGCGGACGTGTTGCTGCCGCTCGCCGACGCCCTCGGCCAAGCGCCCTCCGCGACCTCCGGTCCCGTTACGCAGAGCGGCGTGACGACCGACAGCGACCCGCTCCTCGATCCGGTCACGCGCCCCAAGCTGGTCTCGGACGTGAAAACCGCTCTCGACGGCATGGGAGCCGGACCGAACCCCACGGACACGGGCGCGCCGGTCACGTCCAAGCTCGCCACCCTGTCCCGCCCCTGGACCGAGACGGCCACCGACCTGCACCTGGAGTCGGGCAACGGTGACGCGGACGGCGGACCCGGCCCGGGCGCCGGCCGAGGGCCCGGCAGCGGCGGAACGCCTCCGCCGCCGCCCATCGATCCGGACGACTCCCCGGCGGCGCCCGCCCCGCCGACACCTCCCGCGGTGCTCCCGCCCACCGGACGGATCGTCGTGCGGCCCGCGAACGGCGACGGGACCGCCGGCGCCGGGAACGGCCCCGCACGGCCCGCGGCCGAGCCGGCCGTCACCACCCTGGACGGCCACACGGTGCCCGTCGCCCAGCTGCGGCGGCTGATGCCGGACGCGACCGTCAAGCCCCGGCCGGGCCGCGCCGTCCAGACGTTGACCATCTCGCAGAGCCCGGCGGAGGACGATACGGCGCACGGTGCGGGGCGGCGCGCGCTGCTCGGCCAGGACACCTTCCGCGGCGTGCGCACCACGTCCGTCGGCCCCGCTCCGGCAACCGCGACGGACCCGCCGGCCCGCCGTACGGTGTTCACCGGCCCGCCGGCCGCGCTGCCCGGCGCGGGCACCGGACGGGGTGCCGACTACTTCGTGAACCACGGCACCTCCCGTACCGTCACTCTCGGCACCGAGGACGCGGCGCGTCCCACCGTGAAGCTCAGCGGTGTGCAGTTCGGCGACGTGGTCAACTCCTGGGCGCGGGACGGCGACGAGGACCGGCCGCTGGTGCTCTTCTCCTGTGAGACCGGGCGGCAGCCGGAGGTGGCGGGACTGCCGGTGGCGCAGCACGTGGCGAACCGGACCCGGCGGCACCTGTACGCGCCGACCACCGAGGTGGGCACGGCCCGGGACAGCGACGGCAACGTCCGGGCGGTGCTCACCGAGGGTCCGGACGGGCCCGGAAGGTGGAAGCTGTTCACCCCGGAGCCCACCGGTTCCGAACTGGACGGGCTGGCGCGCGACGCCGGCCTGCACGCGGGCCCGGAACCGGCCGACGCCTTCACCCGCGCCCGTACCCTCCAGCAGATCCGGACACTGCGTGACGCTCTCGGCACCGACGCCGAACAGCGCCCGGAGAACCGGGAGTTGCTCGCCGGTCTCGCCTTCGTGGACGGCCTGCGCTGGCTCAGCCCGGACACCGCGGCCCGTTACGGCGACGGCCGGATGACCGTGGACCTGCTGCGCCGGATGGTCGTCGACCGGGGCCGCGCGACGGGCACCGCCACCGGCGATCCCGCCGACGAGCCCACGGTCGGGCAGTACACCGAGTTCCTGCGCGCCGCGGGGGAGTTGCGGAGCACCGCGGGGCCCGGCACCACGCTCGACGCCCTGCTGCCCCCGCCGCCGCCCGTGCTCCCGCCGACCACCCTGGTCTCACCGCAGGACGTGCGCGGTCTCACCTACGCGCCCTCCGCGCAGATCACCTGGTCGCTCTCCAGCACCCCGCTGCCGCTGTCCGAGCTGGGGCTGAGCTCCGAGGACACCGCCGAACTCGCCCGCCGCCGACCCGACCTGGCGCCCACGCCGAGCCGTCCTGAGAGCCTCGCCGAGGACACCGTCCTCCTCAGCAAGGACACGCCCGGCACGGCGGACACCGTCCACGCGGACGGCCTGGCCTTCCGGCGGCTGGAGACCCCGGGCGGCGGCAACTGCCTCTTCCGCTCACTGCTCGACAGCGCGCGCGGCCGGCCGGTCCCACCGGCGTGGGCCGCACGGAACGTCGCCGGGCTGCGCGAGCTGCTGCGCGACCGCATCACCGGGTCCGAGCTGGGCGACAGCGTGGCCCTGGCGATCCCGGACCCGGTCTTCTCCGTGGTGGACGACCTGCGGATGCGTGCCGTCACCGGGGTGCGGGACGCGGACGAGCGGGACCGGATCACACAGCTCTGGAACCGCGTCGCGCAGGACGTCGTCACCGGCGCCGACACCGGCCAGTGGCAGCGGATCCTCCGGGAGAGCGACTATCCGCAGCTCGCCGCGGTGGCGCCCACCCCCGCCGCCGCCCGGCGGCACGGCGCCAGAGGGCTCGTCGCCGCGGCGGCCGAACTGCCCGCGCTCTGGTCCTCCCCGTTCGCCGACCTCCTCCCGGAGGCGCTGGCGCACACCCTCGACCTCGACCTGCGACTCGTCCAGCCCGACCCGCAGTCCCCGGGGAACACCTTCGTCAACACCCTCAACCCGGGCGGCCGGGGCGGCACCCTGCACCTGTCCTACAACGGCACCGACCACTACGACGCGCTGGTCCCGGCCTCGGCGCCGCTCACCGCCGTACCCGACCCGGCGACCGGCCCGGACCCCGACCTGGTGACCGCTGCCGACCCGGCCACCACCACCGACCCGGCGACCGCCGAGGACCCGGCCACGCAGGACCCGACCGCCCAGGACCCGGACGGTGCCGACCCCTTCGGGGAGTGGCTGCGCGGCATGGGTGGGATCACCGACCTCGACGGTCCCGCCACCGAGGCGCCCGACCGCGGCGACCCCGTGCCGCTGGAGACCCAGCTCGAGCGGCACCGCCCGGCAAGGCTGCTCACCGGCCGGGACGCCCGGCCGCCGGGCCCGGTGCCGAAGACCGTCACCTTCGAGGACGGCAGCCGGCTGCCCACCATCCTGATCGATCCGGACGCCGACCCGGGTGACGGGACCCCCGGCGGCCGGACGGACGGCACCCCGCGCAGTCGACCCACGGGTCTCTTCACCGGCCCCGGCATGACCACCCTGCGCTCGCCCGAGCAGGTGGCCGAGGAGATTTTCGGCAAGCTGCCGAAGAGACTGCGCGCCCAGTTCGACAAAGCGGAGCTGCTGCGCCTGCTGACCGAGCAGCCCAGCGCGTTCACCGCTCCGCGCGGGGCGCGCTTCGTGGGCCGCGAGAGGTCCGGGGTCGGGCACGAAATGACGGTCGAGGCCATCCCGTACCACCGCTGGGAGCGGTTCTCGGACGTGAACGGCGGCACCGTCCGGCTGGACACCATGCGACGCGGCCAGGCCGGTACGGGCGGCGGGCGCAGCGTCGGCTTCGGACGCCGGATCGCCGGCGGGCTGAGCATGG
Source organism: Streptomyces sp. NPDC005551 (assembly GCF_042871785.1). Classification (NCBI taxonomy): domain Bacteria; kingdom Bacillati; phylum Actinomycetota; class Actinomycetes; order Kitasatosporales; family Streptomycetaceae; genus Streptomyces; species Streptomyces sp. NPDC005551. The sequence continues at coordinate 80,329 of NZ_JBIAJE010000007.1, forward strand.
GCCCGCCGCTCAACTGGCTGCTGAAGATCGGTGTCTCGCTGGGCTGGACCCGCAGGACCGACTACGCCCAGGGCACGCAGGCGTACAACCAGTCCGAGTGGCGGGCCCACGAGGGCTCCCACCTGCACCTGGACGACGTGTACTACCGGGTGCGGGTGGACCGCGTCACCGAAGCACCCGAGAACGCCCGTACGGACGACGGGACCGGTCGGAGCGGCGCCCCGTCCGGTCCCCCCGGCCCGTCGCCGGTGGCGCCCCCTTGGCGGCGCACCCGAGTGCACACCGCGGAGTTCGCGATGCGCGACGGGCTGAGCTGGCGGCTGCCCGACGACGTCACCGTGCCCTACCGGGGACCGCGGCGGGCACCGAAGACGCTCACCTTCCCGGACGGGGTCGAGCCGCGGATCACCGACACCGCCGGGCTGCACCTGGTGGACCCGCCCGAGGACATGGCACTCGCCATCTCCGGCGCCCGCCCCGGGAGTTCGGCACACCGCACGCTGGTCTCGTACGTCCGTCCCGGGCGGCTGCTCGCACTGTTCGGCCGGTTCGCCGGGCCGGTCACCGGGCCCGAACTGACGCGGGGCGGCGGACAGCACCCGCTGGGCCACCTGATCGTGCAGCGGTCGGTGCCGCACCGGGCCACCCTGGTCACCGAGTCGGTCAAGGCGGAGCTGCGCGACCTCACCCAGACCACGTACCAGAACGAGCGCGGCCACGTCCGTGACACCCGCCTGGGCATCCAGGTCACCGCCGGGCCGAACTACACCCTCGTCGGACCCGAGACCGATGTGCGCCTTCAGGGCGGTCCGCTGGTGCGCGCGGACCTCAGTGCCGGGCGCGGTCACTACCTCGGCGTGGACGCGGCCCGGAAGACCACCGGCCGCGTCCGCAACCACCCGATCGCTCTGTATCGCGTGGAGCGCACCCTGATGGTGCGCAAGCCCGGCGAACCGCCGTCGGCCGCCCGACCGGTCCGGGTGGTCAGCCTGGACTGGATCTCCACCCAGGACGCCCGCCGCCTCGCGGGCTGGGACAGCCGCACCCCCGGCCAGGCGGGCCCCCACCCGGACGCCGAGCCGCCGGTGCCGTGGTACCTCACCCGTGAGGATCCGGTCCACCTGAGCGGTCAGGTCCGGGCCGAAGGCTTCCGCCCCGTCCGTCGGCAGTCCCAGCCGCAGCCGCAGACCCAAGCGCAGGGCCAGGCGCAGCCGCAGACGCAAGTACAGCTCCAGCCCCAGCCCCAGGTACAGCCGCAGCCGCCCGCCCCCCAGGACCCCATGCAGGCCTTCGCGGACGCCGTCCTGGACACCCTGCACCGCTCCTACCCGTCGCTGTTCGTCCCGCCGTTCATGCTGCGGCACCCGCGGCTGGCCAAGTTCTGGTACGGCGACGGACGGATGCGGACCGCACTGCACAACGACCGCCAGGTGCGCGAGGCGCTGAACCGGCCCAGCCTGGCGCAGAGCCTGGACGACCTGACCACCACCGGGGTGCCGGTCACCCTCACCGAGGACGGCAAGGTGCGCCGCGGCCACCACACGCCCATCCTCCGGGCACGCCTCACCGACCGGCAGTTCGAGACGACCATGAGCGAGCGCTCGCTGCGGAACGCGGTGATCGGCACCGAGGTCTCGGGTCAGGGACAGCAGGCGTCCCTCACCCTCTCCGCAGGCGTCGAGGTGGGCGTCGCACCACGCGACCACGACAAGGTGCCCGACGTCGGGCTGCCCCGTCAGGCGGGCAACGTGACCGTGGGGGTCCGGCACGCCAGGACCGACCAGAAGGCCACCAGGAACACCGTCGCGGTCGCCCACGACCAGCTGACGTTCCAGACCGGCGCCGACCTCTACAGCTACCGGGTGGAGCTGAGCGCCACCTTCGAGGGCCACCGCCGCCCGCGCGGCTGGGCCCGGCTCGCCTCGGTCGGCCTGCTCGGCGCGGGTGTCTTCGTCAGCAGCATCGAGGAACGGCCGCTGTTCAGCCGCGGCAGCGAGACCGTGGGCCGGGTAGAGCTGGCCGTGCCGTCCGCCCACGGCTCCGACCGCTACGCCCCCGCCGACCCGCCACCCGCCGGGCCGGTCCCGGCGGCGGCGACCACGCCCGCGCCACAGCAGCTCTCCGTCACCGAGGCCGACCAGCTCCTCGACGGCACCCGCCCGCTTCCCACGACGGACTCACCCGGCCGGCAGCTCACCAGGAAGCTGCTGAGCGTTCCGCACGTGGTGCTCAGCGCCGAGGGCGGCCCGCAGCGCCAGCGGCTCATGCAGGACACCGCCGACCGCGCCTCGGGCACCTCGTGGCACGTCAGCGCCCCCGGCGCCCCGGTGCGCACCGCGCTGCGCCGGGCGATGGCCAACCTCAGCGTGGCAGGACAACTCGGCCAGTACCTGGGACCGTTCGGCTCCCGCGTCACCGGACTCAACGGCGCCGGACCGTTCCGTACCCACTACCTCAAGGCAGCGGTCCGCGGCGAACTCAGCAACTTCCGCGTGAAGAGCGACCCGAAGCCCGCCAGCCTCGAGGCCACCATCGGCAACGAGCACCGCGTCACCGGCAGCACGAGCACCGTCTCCCGCACCACCGTCGGCCTCCAGGGCGCCGACATGCCGCTGCAACAGGCCCCGGGCCAGGCGGCGGTGGTCGGCACCTACTCGACCGCCCTGCAGTACGCCTGGGGCCGGGGCCGCGGGGTTTCGCAGACCCTCACCCGGGGACGCAACACCACCCTCACCTTCGCCGGGCGCATGTACCTGGTGGTCGCCGACGCCGCCGAGACCGTCGCGGTACGGGACCGCTGGACGGCCGCGATGGGCGCGGTGGGCACTCGCGCCGGGACCCGGATCAGCTCCGTGGCCGGACGGCTCTCCGGGCGCCTCGGCGACAGCCTCGCCCCGCGCCGGGCCGCCGCCGCCCTCCAGCGCATCCGCGACGCGGTGATGTTCCACCTGCCGATGCAGGACGTCATCGAGGCCGGGCTCGCCCCGGACGGCCTGGGCACCACCACCCCGCGCAACCTCGGCCGCGGCTACCGTGTGCCCCCCTATCTCCGCAACCGCCGCTTTCCGACCCACCCCAGCGGGCAGCTCGACGCCGGCCCCGCGGTGCAGCAGCTGAGGGGACAGCTGGAGAGGATCGGAGTGCCCTCGCATGACCGGGAGCAGGTCCTCCAAAGGCTCTCCCCGGACTTCCTCCGCGGTCACCTCCACGAGCTGACGACCGACGGGATGAACCTGCCGGTCCGCTACCGCGCCTGGTCCAGTCCGCATCACCTGCCGGTCGGCGGCAGCCCCGGCCAGGTCAGGTTCCGGCTGACCCCGGTCACCACCACCGTGGACAGGCTGCGTACCGGCTACGAGCTTGAGGACTACCGCACCATCGCCCGCGACGACGCCGACGGCACCTCCCAGGACCGCGGCGCGGACGTGACGCTGAGCGCCGGCCAGCGCGCGGCGGAGAGCGGCATCCTCGTCGCCAACCCCTCCCTCCAGGGCACCGCGGCCAAGCAGCGCTCCAGCACCCGGACCCAGACCGCCGGCACCACCGCCATGCCGAACATCGCCACCACCCAGGCGCACGCCGAGATCGTCACCGGCTACGTCCTGACCGTCACGATGACGGACGCGACCGGCGATCCGCTCGCCCCCCGCGTCAGCACGCCGGTCGGCAGCCTTCACGAGATCCTCCCGGCGAACCTGCTCACGCCGGACGGCGACGGCGCGGACGGCGCGCTCACCGAGCAGGACGTCCCGGAGCCCGAACGCGCGGTGAAGATGCTCACCGCCGCCGAGGCCCGCCCGGAGAACATCGCCGCCTGGCGCACCTCCGCCGGGGACGGCACCGGCGGCCCCGACCCGGACATCCTGCCCTTCGACGACCGGATCGGTTCCGGCATCCTCGCCGTGGACATCCGCGGCGCCGCCAACGTGCAGGACGCACTGACCCTGGCCACCGCGCGCGCCGACGGCGTGGGCGACGGCGACCTCGGCGCACGGCACACCGGCGAGGTCCTCGGCTCACGTGTGCGCATGGCCCGCCAGACCCCGCTCACCGGCCTCGGTACCGCCCCCGCCCAGGCCCAGCAGGAGGCCACCGCGCAGGGCGGTCTGACCGCCGGCTTCCGGGAGGCACTCGGCGCGAACGGCTCACCGCTGCCGGCACAGACCTCCGCGCGGCTCCTCGGCCAGTACCACACCGCGGACTCCCGCCTCTACGCGAAGATGCACCGCCGCGGCGCCCGTCTGCTCGCCGTGGAGAACAAGCCGCGCATGGAGGCCATGCAACGGGCGAAGACCTCCGACGCGCTGGAAGCGGGCATCACCGACAACGTCGAGGGCGCGGTGGGTACCGCTCCGATGGCGGGCAACACCAACGCGGGCATGACCAACCCGGGCGCCACGGTCCCGATCGGCGGCACCAACGACGGCACGGCCCTCAAGGGCACCGCGGACACCACCCTCGGCACCCACCTCAAGGTCGTCACCGACCGGAGCCTGCTCTTCGCCCTGCCGGTGAGCTGGCTGTCCGTGGCCGAGGTGGACCACCGCATCACCGACAGCCGCCCGTTGCACGCCCTCGGCAAGGCCAGGCGAGGACCACGCGCCGCCGAGGCCGAGACGACCGCGCTGGTCTGGCTGCGCGAGGACATCGCCCGCGACTACGGCCTCCTGGATGACACCACGTTCCCCGACGAGGTCGTCGCCGCCTGGGACAGCCAGGCCAAGGCGGCCGCCGACCTCGCCACGGCCGAGAAGAACTACTACGACGCCCGGGCGCGGGCCCGGGAGACGTGGCTCGACCTGAGCCCGGAGGAGCAGGACGCGCTCGGCGACGACAACTCCGCTTCGCCGGCCGACCTGCCGCAGGACCTGCTCTGGTCCCCGGCCGTCGTCGCCTGGCAGGCGGCCCGCCATGAGGTCCACCGCTGGGAGCAGCACACCGACGCCGCCGCCCTGGACCACCACCGGCTGCACCTGGCAGCCTCCCGCCTCACCGCCCACCACCAGGGTTCGGCCGCGGTCACGGTGCCGGACCGGCCGCAGGAGTACACCGCGCCACAGTGGCGCTCCGAGGCACCCGCCCCGTACGTCCTCTCCGAGGAGACCGATTCCGCCCCGCGCACCCTCACCTCGCCGGACGGCGCCACGGTGCGCGAGCTGCACGACATGCCGCACGACGGCGCCTCGTTCTTCCACGCGCTGCTCGCCGCCGCAAAGGCCCGGGGCCGCCTTCCCCACCTGCTCGGCAACGACCTCGCCGACCGGTTCGCAGGCACCCCCGGAGACCCGGCGGTCACCGCCGAGGCCATCGACACCGCCCGTGGCCGCCTGGCCTGGGCACTGGGCGAGGACGGCAACCAGGACCTGCTGGACGCTCTCGCCCTGGACGCCGAGGACACCTTCACCCAGGACGAACTCGACGCTGCCGGAGTGGAGTTCACTCCCGCGCAGCAGGCCGAGTTCGACGCCCTTGGCCGGCTCCCGCAGACCTTCTGGCCGAACCCCGCACAGCGGGTGGCGCTCGCCACCGCGGCCCTGTCCCGCCCCTTCGCGAGCGAACCGCCGCAGGACGGCGGCACGGCGCGCCCGGAGGGTGAACCGGCCCCGCCCGAGCGCCGCGCGGGCGACCACGGTGGAGCCGACCTGCTGCCCGCCCTCGCCGCCCGGGTCCTCGGCACCCCGCTCACCGTCGTGACCGGTGAGGGCCGCGATCAGCTGTTCCTCCCGCACGGCGCCGATCCCGCGGCCGTCGACCCGGCAGGCGATCCGGTCCTCTTCGTAACCGGAGGCTTCTTCCACGCCGCGCTGCCGCCCGGCACACCGCCTCCGGTCGCCACCGCGCTGCCCGCCCCGGCGAGCGCGACCGGACCCGGTACGCACAACGCCGCCTCCGGGACCTCCGCCACTTCCGGAACCCCGGCTGCCGACACCACGCGCCCGGCCCCGGAGCAGCCGCCCGCACACCGCAGTCACACCACCGCGCCCTGGCTGCCGCCCGCCGACCACAGCGGTCCGCGCTACCGCCTCGACCGTGACGGCGTCCTCACCGCACCCGATGGCGCCACCTACCGGCAGGGCACGCCCGCGGGCCGCGGAAACGGCTTCTTCAGCGCGCTCGCCACGACCTTGCGCCAGGCGGCGGAGCAGCCCGGGCTCGACCGTCGGGAGGCGGCACGGCTTCGCCTGCGCGCCGGGGCGACGCCCGTGCAACTGATGCGCCTGAACGGCCTGCCCGGCGACCGTGCGGAACGCGACGCGCTCTTCACGCCCCCGCCCCTCCGGGTCCGTCCCGGCGCGCCCGCGCCGAGCCAGGACGCCGTCGACGGGCAGCTGCGCAGGCACCTCGCCGGGGCGCCGTGGGGCCCCGGGGCCGACCGCGCGGTGGCCGAGTGGGCCGCCGCCGCCACCGGCACCACCGTCACCCTGATCGAGGAGAACGGAACCGCCCACACCTACCCCGGGCCGTCCGGCGACAGCGGTCCGCACATCCGTCTCCGCCGCCGGGGCGGCGACTTCGTCCCCCTGACCCTGCTGACCCCGGCACCCGCGCCGAAGACACCCGTGACGAACGCGCCGGACCCCGCCGTGCAGGACGCGGTCCTCAAGGACGCGGCCGCGCTTCCGCTGCCCCCGTCACCGACGGACAGTGTCCTCCCGGGCCTCCTGGAGGAGGAGGCGTACGAGCTGAGCACACTGTCCGGCACCGACGCGGGCCCGGACGTCTCCCCGGACCCGGGCACGGCGCCCACCGCACCCGAACCGGCCCTCAGGCCCTTCAAGTTGGGGAACTTCGAGTTCACCAACCTGAATCAGACGGACAGGTACCTGGACAAGGCCGTCCGGATCATCGAGCTGCTGGACGAGCACAGCACGATCAAGGACTACGTCGGCGACCGCACCGTCCGGATCACCCTGCACCTGCGCACGACGGAGACCCCGGCCGACGTACGCGACCTGGGCGAGGAAGGCGTCCAGATCAACCTCGCGAGCTACTACTTCGAGAAGTACGACATCGGCTACATCATGGGGATGCTGGCCCACGAGATCGGTCTGCATCCGCTCGCCTCCCGCAACACGGACATTCCCGAGCAGGAGGAGGCGTACCGAGGTATGCCGCTGACCGTACCGGGACTGACCGATCTGAAGACGCCGCGCACCATGAACACCGAAGGGGCGGGCCAGGCCGACCACGTCATGGCCGCCTACCCCCGCACCATCCGGCACGGCATCTACCGAGACATCGTCATCGACATGGCCAAGGTGCTGGCGCGGCGCGCGCGGGTCGGCGTGCCGGGAGCCAAGTCCCAGGACGTCACCGATCTCTTCGACACCTACCTGATGGACCTCGCGTCCATCGCGGTCACCAACGACTTCCGGTTGAACGCGGTCAAGGAGCCCAACTATACGGCGAGGGTCTACAACGCCTACAAGGAGATGCTCGACGCGCAGTTGGCGGACAACACCGCACTCAGGGCCCTCCTGCCGTCGAACAAGAGCCTGTTCGGTGTCGCACGGTCCTTCACCCAGCTCGCCACCAGCATCGCGACCAACAACCGCGGCGACAGCATCCAGCGGCCCGTCGCTCCCGGCCAGGCCCCCGCCACCACCGGTGAGGCACGCCCCCGGCTTCCCGGGGCCGCCGCCGGCACCACGCCGCGGACCGCGCCGGCCGCCACCTCGCCGGCGCGCGGCCCGCGCGACAGCCGTCCCCGGTTCGTGGTGCGGTCCGGCTTCGACGCCCGGCGTTTCTCGTACCGGGGCGAGCCGGTCACCGACCTCACCGTCCGCATCGCGCTGCGTGGTACGAGCGACCAGGCCACCCATGTGTTCGAGCAACTCCGCGCGGGTGTCGAGGAGTTCCTGAACGACCCGGGGTACCGGCTGCCCAACGGCGAGCGGCTGCACGTGACCGTCGAGCACGTCGGGCCCGCCGACGGCCCCCACCTGACCGTGGACCTGGCGGGCCGGGATCGGGCGATGGAACAGACCACCTGGTGGGCCGACGCCGCCCCGGTGCAGCTGGTGCACGAGCTCACGCACCAGCTCGGCCTGCGGGACGAGTACCGGGACGCCGACTCCCCGCACCGCCCCCACGTCCTCGGCAGCCTGCTGGGCGACATCGACGAGGCTCCCGAAGACCCGTCCCAAACCGCCGTCGGCCTACGCGACCGGCACCTGGCCCTGCTCGGCGCGCTCATCGGCGACGTGACCCCGGCACCCCAGCGGAACGGCGACCAGGGCGACCAGGCCGATGACGCCGACCGGGCCGATGACGCAAACCGGGCCGGTCAGGCCGACCAGAGCTGGGCAGCCGCCCGGAGCGCCGCCGCCGCTCAGCCCCGTGAGTCCGTCTGGGTCGACCCGGTCTCCCTGCCCCGGCCTGCCGACGGCACGGCGGGCACCGAGGTGCCGGCTCACATGCCGCAGGACCCGAACGCGCCGCTCACCGCACCCGAACCGGCCCTCGAACCGTTCAAGTTGGGGAACTTCGAGTTCACCAACCTGAATCAGACGGACAGGTACCTGGACAAGGCCGTCCGGATCATCGAGCTGCTGGACGAGCACAGCACGATCAAGGACTACGTCGGCGACCGCACCGTCCGGATCACCCTGCACCTGCGCACGACCGAGACCCCGGCCGACGTACGCGACCTGGGCGACGAGGGCGTCCAGATCAACCTCGCGAGCTACTACTTCGAGAAGTACGACATCGGTTACATCATGGGGATGCTGGCCCATGAGATCGGTCTGCATCCGCTCGCCTCCCGCAACACGAGGATTCCCGAGGAGGAGGACCTGTACCGGGGCATGCCCCTCCTGGTTCCGGGGCTGGAGACCCTGGCGACGCCGCGCTTCATGAACAGTGACGGTGCCGGTCAGGAGGACCACGTGATGGCGGCCTTCCCGCACACCATCCGGCACGGGATCTACCGCGACATCGTCCTGGAGATGGCCGAGGTGCTGGCGCGGCGCGCGCGGGTCGGGGTGCAGGGCGCCAGGGCCAAGGACGTCACCGACCTGATCGACACCTACCTGATGGACCTCGCCTCCATCGCGGTCACCAACGACCACCGGGCGCAAGCGCTCAGGGAACCCAACTACACGGCACGGGTGTACAACGCCTACAAGGCCCAGCTGGCCGAGCGCATCGCCCAGGACAGCCCCGTCCGCCCCCTGCTGCCCGCCGACAAGGGGCGGTTCGGTGTCCTCGGAGACTTCGCCGCCCTCGCCACCAGTATCGGGACCAACAACCGCGGCGACAGCATCCAGCGTCCCGTCCCTCCCGTCCAGACCGCAACCGGCACCGGCGAGGCACGCCCCAGACTGCCCCAGGGCCACACCGACAGCGTGGCGAACACCGGTGTGCCCGCGCGTATGCAGCAGGACCCGGACACCACCCTCGCCGCACCGGAGCCGGTCCTCGTCCCGTTCAAGTCGGGCAACTTCGAGTTCACCAACCTGAAGCACACGGACGAGAGGTACCGGGACAAGGCGGTCCGCATCATCGATGTGCTGCGGAAGCACGACAAGATCCGGAAGTACATCGGCAACCGCCCCTGCCGTATCACCCTGCACGTGCGGACGACGGAGACCCCGGCCGACGTGACGGATCTCGGCGACGACGGCGTCCAGATCAACCTCGCGAGCTACTACTTCGAGAAGTACGACATCGGTTACATCATGGGGATGCTGGCCCATGAGATCGGTCTGCACCCGCTCGCCTCACGGGATGCGGGCATTCTCGACGAGGAGGAGATGTTCGCGGGGATGCCGCTGACGGTTCCGGGGCTGACGGATCTGAAGACGCCGCGTTTCATGAACACCGAGGGTGCGGGCCAGGCCGATCACATCATGGCCGCCTACCCCAGTAGTACGCGGCACCGGATCTACCGGGACATCGTGCTCGGCATGGCCCATGACCTGGCGGAGGACGCGCGGGCGGGTGAGGAGGGTGCGAGGGCGCAGGATGTCACGAACCTGATCGACTGCTACCTGATGGACCTGGCCACGATCGCGCTGACCAACGACAAGCGCAAGGACGCGGCGTGGGAGCCGCGTTACACGGCGAAGGTCTACAACGCCTACAAGGGGCAGTTCGCCGCGCAGCTGGCGCAGGACAGTCCCGTACGGGCCCTGCTGCCGGCCGACAAGAGCTGGTACAGCGTCACCGGCAATTTCCTGGGCCTGGGCAGCAGCGTCGCGTTCAACAACCAGGGCGACAGCATCCAGACCCCCGTCCTGACGCAGACCGGCGGGGGCACCGGTGAAGCCCGTCCGCAACTCCCGCCGGGGACAGCCGACACCGGGCCCCAGACCTCACCATCCGGCACTTCGGGGCGAGGAGGACCGCGGGACAGCCGGCCGCGTTTCGTGGTGCGGTCGGGCTTCGACGCCCGCCGGTTCACCTACGACGGCGATCCGGTCACCGACCTCACCGTCCGCGTCGCGCTCCGCGGCACGGACCGGCAGGCCTCGCATGTCTTCCGCCAACTCACCTCAGGTGTGGACGAGTTCCTGAACGTGCCGGGCCACCGGCTGCCCAACGGGGACCTCCTGCACGTGACCGTCGAGCACGTCGATCCCGCCGACGACCCCCATCTGACCGTGGACGTGACGGGCCGGGACCGGACGATGGACCAGAACACGTGGTGGGCGGACGCCGACCCGGCGCAGCTGGCGCACGAGCTGACGCATCAGCTCGGGTTGCGGGACGAGTACCGGGACGCCGACTCCCCGCACCGTCCGCACATCCCGGGCAGTCTCCTCGGTGACCTGAACGCCGAACCCGAGGACTCCTCCCTCGGGGCCGCGGGTCTTCGCGGCAGGCATCTGGCCCTGTTGGGTGCGCTGGTCGGGGACCTGACTCCGCCGCCCGAGCCCGGCGCGCAGGACGGCGAGCAGACCTGGGACGCGGCGCGTACCGGCACCGAGCCGGTCCTCCGGACGTCGGTCTGGGTGGATCCGGTCTCCCTGCCGCGACCGGCGGACGGCACCGACGACACCACGTCCGCCGAAGTCCCGGCGCACATGCCGCAGGAGGCGAACACGGCACCTGCCGCTGACGCCGGCTCCGGGCCCTTCGTGATGGAGAACTTCGAGTTCACCAACCTGAAGCGTTCGAACGAGAGGTACCGGGACAAGGCCGTCCGGATCATCGAGGTGCTCAGGGACCATCCGACGATCAAGGATTACGTCGGCGACCGGACCGTCCGGATCACGCTGCACGTGCGGACGACGGAGACCCCGGCCGACGTGCGGGACCTGGGCGACGACGGCGTCCAGATCAACCTCGCGAGCTACTACTTCGAGAAGTACGACATCGGCTACATCATGGGGATGCTGGCCCATGAGATCGGTCTGCACCCGCTCGCCTCCCGGAATCGTGAGATTCCCGACGAGGAGGAGATGTTCCGGGGTATTCCGCTGCCCGTGCCGGGGCTGGACGATCTCAGGACGCCGCGCACAATGAACACCGAGGGTGCGGGTCAGGCCGACCACATCATGGCCGCGTTCCCCAGCAGTACGAGACACCGGATCTACCGGGACATCGTGCTGAGGATGGCGGAGATGCTGGCCGAGTTCGCGCAGGCCCGGGTGCCGGGAGCCAAGCCCCAGGACGTCACGGACCTGATCGACTGCTATCTGATGGATCTCGCTTCCATCGCGATCACCAGCGACTACCGGGTGAACGCGGCCAAGGAGCCCGGCAACACCGCCAAGGTCTACAACGCCTACAAGGCGCTGTTCGCCGCGCACATGGCCGAGAACAGCCCGGCCCGTGCCCTGCTGCCCGCCGACAAGGGGATGTTCGGCGTGGTGCGGGACTTCGCCACCCTGGCCGCCGGCATCGCGACCAACAACCGCGGCGACAGCATCCAGCCGCCCGCGCCGACGGGCGAGGCCCGCCCCAGGCTGCCGCAAGAGCCCGGCAACGCTCCGGGGACCGGGGGGAGCGTCCGGCAAGGCCCGCCCGCCGTCACCCGGTTGGCCGGCCCGCGCGACAGCCGCCCCCGGTTCGTGGTGCGCTCCGGCTTCGACGTGCGGCGGTTCACCCACGCCGGTGAACCGGTCACCGACCTCACCGTCCGTATCGCGATGCGCGGCGCGGCGGAGCGGATTCCACGCGTGTTCGGCGAGCTCAGTGCGGGCGTGAGTGAGTTCCTCAACGTTCCCGGCCATCGCCTTCCCAACGGTGATCTGCTGCACGTCACCGTCGAACTGGTTGAACCGTCACATGCCCCGCACCTGACCGTGGAGCTGGCGGACCGGGACCGGGTGATGGATCAGAACACGTGGTGGGCGGACGCCGACGCGGTGCAGCTGGTGCATGAGCTGACGCATCAGCTCGGGTTGCGGGACGAGTACCGGGACGCCGACTCCCCGCACCGTCCGCACATCCCGGGCAGTCTTCTCGGTGACCTGAACGCGGGCCCTGAGCACCGGTCACTGCGGGCGGCCGGACTGCGGGGCCGTCACCTGGCCCTGCTGGGCGCCCTGATCGGTGACGTCGCCCCGCGACCTCGGCGAAGCGAACAGGACGGCGCGCAGGACACTGAGCAGACCTGGGACACGGCCCGCACCGCCGCCGAACCCGCCCTGCGCGAGTCCGTCTGGGTGGACCCGGTCTCCCTGCCCCGTCAGGCCGACAGCGCCGACGCCCCCGCACCCACCGGTGTGCCCGCGCGTATGCAGCAGGACCCGGACACCACGCTCGCCGCACCGGAGCCGGGCCTCGTCCCGTTCAAGTCGGGCAACTTCGAGTTCACCAACCTGGCGCACGCGAACGAGCGGTACCGGGACAAGGCGGTCCGCATCATCGATGTGCTGCGGAAGCACGACACGATCCGGGAGTACATCGGCAACCGTCCCTGCCGTATCACCCTGCACGTGCGGACGACGGAGACCCCGGCCGACGTGACGGACCTGGGCGACGAGGGCGTCCAGATCAACCTCGCGAGCTACTACTTCGAGAAGTACGACATCGGTTACATCATGGGGATGCTGGCCCATGAGATCGGTCTGCATCCGCTCGCCTCCCGCAACACGAGGATTCCCGAGGAGGAGGACCTGTACCGGGGTATGCCCCTCCTGGTTCCGGGGCTGGAGACCCTGGCGACGCCGCGCTTCATGAACAGTGACGGTGCCGGTCAGGAGGACCACGTGATGGCGGCCTTCCCGCACACCATCCGGCACGGGATCTACCGCGACATCGTCCTGGACATGGCCAAGGTGCTGGCGGAGGACGCGCGGGCAGGGGAAGAGGGGGCCAGGGCCCAGGACGTGACCGACCTGATCGACTGCTACCTCATGGACCTCGCCTCCATCGCCCTCACCAACGACCACCGGACGAACGCGGCGAAGGAGCCCGGCTACACGGCGCGGGTCTACAACGCCTACAAGGACCTGTTCCAGGAGCGGTTGGCGCAAGCCCCTGATCTGCGGGCGCTCCTGCCGTCCGGCAAGAGCATGTTCGGCGTGATCAACGACTTCCGGCGCATCGCCACGTACGTCGCGATCGGCAACAGCGGCGACAGCATCCAGCGGGCCGGTACGACCTGAGGCACGCGTACCCCGTGACACGCGCGCCGCCGGGCGCATCGGGAGAGGCAGGCCCGCGCGCGGACGGGAAGGTGTCAGACTGACGCCATGAACGAGCGCGAATTCGGCAGGTCAGGACAGCATGCATCGGTCATCGGCCTCGGCACGTGGCAGCTGGGCGCGGACTGGGGCGACGTGAACGACCAGGACGCCCTTGCCGTGCTGGAGGCGGCGGCGGAGTCGGGGGTGACGTTCTTCGACACGGCCGACGTGTACGGCGACGGGCGCAGCGAGCAGACGATCGCCACGTTCCTGCGCGGCCGGCCGGATCTGCATGTGCTGGTCGCGACCAAGATGGGCCGCCGTGTCGACCAGATCCCGGAGAACTACGTCCTCGACAACTTCCGTGCCTGGAACGACCGGTCCCGCCGCAACCTCGGCGTCGACCGCATCGACCTGGTGCAGCTGCACTGCCCCCCGACCCCCGTCTACTCCTCCGACGAGGTGTTCGACGCCCTCGACACCCTGGTCGCGGAGGAGCGGATCGCCGCGTACGGGGTGAGCGTCGAGACGTGCGACGAGGCGCTGACGGCCATCGCCCGCCCGAACGTGGCGAGCGTCCAGATCATCCTCAACCCCTTCCGCATGAAGCCGCTCCGGGAGGTCCTCCCGGCGGCGGCCGAGGCGGGCGTCGGCATCATCGCCCGGGTCCCGCTGGCCTCCGGGCTGCTGTCGGGCAAGTACACGAAGGACACCGTCTTCGGTGCGAACGACCACCGGACGTTCAACCGGCACGGTGAGGCGTTCGACCAGGGCGAGACCTTCTCGGGCGTCGACTTCGCCACCGGGGTGGAGGCGGCGGCCGAGTTCTCCGCGCTCGCCCCGGAGGGCTTCACCCCGGCCCAGCTGGCGCTGCGCTGGATCGTGCAGCAGCCCGGCGTGACCACGGTGATCCCGGGCGCCCGCTCGCCCGAGCAGGCCCGCGCCAACGCGGCCGCCGCGAGGATGCCGGAGCTGCCCGCCGAGACCCTCGACGCGATCGAGGACCTCTACACCCGCAGGATCAAGGAGCAGGTGGAGGGCCGCTGGTAGCGGCCGACGCGACTGCCGTGGGACCGGCCGGCCGCCACGGTGACTGCGGCGGCTCCGTGCGGACACTCTTCGTGTTCTCATGGAGCCGCACCTCCCGGACGGGAACTCTCCCCGTCCGCCGCGGCGTTGACGGTGCGAAGGACGCCGCGTCGCACGCATCCCGGATCCGCGATGTGACGGCCTTCACGCCCATGTGTCGGAAAGTGATGAATTCCTTACAGGGGAGACACGTACCGGTGTGCGTAGAGGCATCGTCAGACCGCGGGAGGTTCTTCGTGCGACCGTTCACGCTCGACTACGCCCTGACCACAGGGCAACCGGCGGCCGCTCTGCCTCCGTACCATTTCGACGCGTCGCTCCAGCTGAACGTGCTGCCGGACGGCCGCCCGGCGGTGAGTGACCGGGCGCTCCTCCTGGCCGCGGGCACCACGACCTCCACGGCCGGTTCCCAGACGCACTTCGACGACTGACGGACCGCCGCGGATGACCGTTCTGGTCCTCACCGCCGAGCAGGACGTCACCGCCGACATGGTGGTGGCCGAACTGAACGCGCGCGGTGTCCCGGTGGTGCGGCTCGACCCCGCCGACGTCCCCGACAAGGCCGTCCTGTCCGCCGACTACGCCCACGGCGACTTCGAGGGCCACCTCTCCGTGAACGGGCATGTGCTCAGCATGACGGGCCTGCGCTCCGTCTGGGTACGGCGGCCGGGCGAACCGGCCGCCCACGCGGCGCACGCCTCGCCGTGGCTCACCGCCGAGACCCGGCAGGCCCTGTTCGGCATGCTGTACTCGGCCGTCACCCGCTGGATGAACCACCCGAGCAGCGCCGAGCAGGCCCGGCACAAGCCCTGGCAGCTGCGGGTCGCGCACCTCAGCGGCTTCGCCGTGCCGCCGACGGTCGTCACCACCGCCCCCCGGGTGGCGCAGCAGTTCGTGGCGGAGTACCGGCAGGTGGTCGTGAAGTCGGCCTCGGGCCCGCCGCCCGGCGACCCCACCGTGTCCCTGCCGACCACGCTCGTCGGACCCGACGCGGACTTCACCGGCGTCGCCGCCGGCCCCGCGCTGCTCCAGCGGTACGTGCCCAAGCGGGCCGACATCCGGCTGACCTGCGTCGGAACCCGCCTTTTCGCCGCCCGGAAGACCGCCGCCCCCGGACAGATCGACGGGCGCTACGGCGACACCGGCCACACCTGGGAGACCGCGGCCGTGCCCGACCGCGTCGCCCGGTCGGTCCAGGAGTACCTGGCGTTCACCGGACTCGCCTACGCCGCCTTCGACTTCGCCGAGGACGCCGAGGGGCTCTGGTGGTTCCTGGAGTGCAACCAGGGCGGACAGTTCGGCTTCGTCGAACTGGAGACCGGGCAGCCCATCGCCGAGGCGGTCGCCCGGTGGCTGGCCCACCGAAGACCGGGCCGGGACACCCGGCCGGCCTGAGCGGCGCCGGAGGTCACTCCAGGTGGAGTGACCCGGGGCCGTCCTCCGGCCTCTCCCGGGGCCTTTCTCAGGATCCGTGAGAAAAATGTGCGGTGGGATGTCGAGAACCCGAGCCCGGCTTCGTCCCCTGAGTGAACGCGGCCACCAGGGGCCGCACCGCACCGAGGAGAACATGATGGCCAAGTACCTGCTGCTCAAGCACTACCGGGGCGCGCCGGCACCGGTCAACGACGTGCCGATGGACCAGTGGGAGCCGGCGGAGGTGTCGGCCCACGTGCAGTACATGCGTGACTTCGCCGCCCGCCTCGAAGGCACCGGCGAGTTCGTCGACAGCCAGGCGCTCTCCCCGGAGGGCACGTTCGTCCGCTACGACGGGGAGGGACGGCCCCCGGTCACCGACGGCCCGTTCGCGGAGACCAAGGACCTGATCGCCGGCTGGATGGTGATCGACGTCGAGACCTACGAGCGCGCGATCCAGCTGGCCGGCGAACTGTCCGCCGCTCCCGGCGCCGGCGGGAAGCCGATCCACGAGTGGCTCGAGGTGCGTCCCTTCTACGCCGAGCACTGCAGGGCCACCGAGTGAACGAGTCGCTGCTCCGGGAGCTCGTCCCCGCGGTGATCGGTGTTCTCGTCCGTCGCGGGGCCGACTTCGCGGCGGCCGAGGACGCCGTGCAGGAAGCCCTGGTCGAGGCCGTGCGGGGGTGGCCCGACGACCCGCCGCGGGACCCCGGGGGCTGGCTGGTCACGGTGGCCTGGCGCAAGTTCCTCGACGCCGCCCGCGCCGACACCTCCCGCCGGCACCGGGAGGTACGCGTGGAGAGCGAGCCGGCGCCGGGCCCGGGCGAGGCGGTGGACGACACGCTCCGGCTGTACTTCCTGTGCGCGCATCCGTCCCTGTCCCCGGCCTCGGCGGTCGCGCTCACGCTCCGCGCGGTCGGCGGTCTGACCACGCGGCAGATCGCGCGGGCCTACCTCGTGCCGGAGGCGACCATGGCCCAGCGGATCAGCAGGGCCAAGCGGACCGTCTCGGGCGTCCGGTTCAGCCGTCCCGGTGACGTCGGCACGGTGCTGCGCGTGCTCTACCTGGTGTTCAACGAGGGCTACTCCGGCGACGTCGACCTCGCGGCCGAGGCGATCAGGCTCAGTCGCCAGGTCGCGGCCGGCACCCGCCACGAGGAGGCGGCCGGACTGCTCGCGCTCATGCTGCTGCACCACGCGCGGCGTCCGGCGCGGACCGGCCACGACGGCAGGCTCGTGCCTCTCGCCGAGCAGGACCGCCGCCTGTGGGACACCCGCATGATCACCGAGGGGGTCGGCATCCTCCAGGCGGCCCTCGCCCGCGACCGCCTGGGCGAGTTCCAGGCCCAGGCGGCCATCGCGGCGCTGCATGCCGACGCGCGGACGGCCGAGGAGACCGACTGGGTGCAGATCGTCGAGTGGTACGACGAACTGGTGCGCCTCACCGACAGCCCGGTGGCACGCCTCAACCGGGCCGTCGCGGTCGGCGAGGCCGACGGCCCGCGGGCCGGCCTGGCCGCCCTGGCGGAGGTCGACTCCGCCCTGCCCCGCCACACCGCCGTCGCGGCATACCTGCACGAACGGGACGGCGACCCCGTGACCGCGGCACGGCTCTACGCCGAGGCGGCCCGTTCGGCGGCCAGTGTCCCCGAGCGCGACCACCTCACCCGGCAGGCGGCACGGCTCCACGCGCGGCTGCGCCGCTGAGCGCCGGCCGGCGGGGGCCAACCCTCCGGACGGGAATGCCCCGGCGGCCGGCGCGCACCTCAGGTACCGGAAGCGCGGAAGGAGCTCAGGAAGACCTCCAGCGCACGCCGGTTCGCGGTGTCGTCCCAGTCGGCGGCCGGGGTCGTCCAGCGGAAGGAGAAGCCCCGCCCGGACCCGATGACGAAGCCGCGCCCGAGGGTGCGCTCACGCACGCCCTCGGAGTCGGAGAGCCACTCCAGATCCGCCGCGTCGTAGCCGCGGTAGTCGACGGCACGGATCTCGCCCACCCGTTCGTAGCGGACGGACGCCCGCTTCAATGACGGCTCCAGTGCGCGCCAGACGTCGACCGGATCCGGCCCGAGCCGCTCGCTGTACGTGATCGCCAGCGTGCGCGGGTCGCCGGGCGCACCGAACGTGACACGGTAGGACACCTCGGAGGAGCCGGTACGGGCGACGGCCTTCCAGCCGGTGGGCAGGGCGATCGAGAACCCTTCGCGCGCCTCGTAGCGCTGGAAACCGGCAGGCGGTTCGTCGCCGCCGGACGAAGCGGAGGGCGAAGGCGACGCGGACGCGGAGGGGGACGCGGACGGGGATGACGGAGACGGTGACCGGGACGCGGGCGGCCGCGAAGCGGGCGGGTTCCCGTCGGCGGGCCCGCCGGCCGTCGGCGGGAACGGCGCGGGGCGCGCCGCGGAGGAACCGCCGTCGGAGCCGCCGCCGGTCAGGGCGAGAGCCGCGAGCGAGACCCCGGCCACGACGAGCGCCACCACCCCCAGCAGCGCCGGCCGGCCGACGCTCCGTCTGCTCCACACCCGGCCCGTCCGCCGGGCGGCGGCGTACGCGTCGCGCAGGCAGGGCAGGGGGGCCGCCTGTTTCGGTTCCCCGGGGTCCTCACGCAGGATGCGGGTGAACGCGGCGCGGACGACCGGCTCCGGCAGGCGCTCCTGGGGGTCTCTGCGGAGCAGCCCCTGGATGGCGGGGCCGAGCGGTCCGGCGCTCAGCGGGGACCGGATGGGCAGCAGGTCGACCGCCCGCAGTGTCGCGTCGACCGGCCCCCGGTCCCGGACGGGCGGCCGCCCCTCCACCATCGTGTAGAGGATCGCCCCGAGAGCCCACAGGTCCGCCGCGGGAGCGGAGCCCTCGCCGCGGGCCTGCTCGGGGGAGGCGTACGACGGGGCTGTGACGCGCCGGGACGACGCGGCTCCCAGCACGCCGAAGCCGGTGACCAGCACCCCGCCGTCGGCGCGGACGAACACCTGCCCGGGGCTGAGGTCGCCGTGCGTGATGCCCTCGCGGTGGGCCGCGGCGAGGACGTCGAGGATCGCCAGGCCCGTCCGGGCCGTCCGCACACAGCTGACCGGACCGTGCCGCGCGAGGTCGTTGAGGGGAGCACCCTCGATCCGGTCCATGACCGTCCACAGCGCGCCGTTCTCCTCGACGACGTCGAAGACGGCGGCCACCCGGCCGGGGCAGGCCAGTTCCATGGTCTCGGACTCGCGCAGGATCCGGGCGGCGGTACGGCGGGCGTCCGTTCCCGGGGCGGGCCGTGACTCCATCAGGGTGACCGGCCGGTGGAGACCGACGTCCTGACCGTGCCAGCCGGTCCGGCCCTCCTCCCGGTGCACGACCTCCTGCGGCCAGTACCGTCCGGCGATCAACTCCTGTGTGGCGGTCTGCCCCTCGGTCATGATCATCCTTCGCTGCGCACCGGTCTCTCGCCTTTCCCGGTTGTACGGCGGGCGCGACCGCGGGTGTTCAACGTGTGCGCGATTTGGGGGCCGGATTTTCTCCCGTCCCGCCCACTTCGAGCACCGGTACGGACGACGGCCGGGATGCGTTGGCCAGTGGGTGACGCCAAGGAGCGATACCGATGCAGGACTCGGCGGAGGCGGTGCCCGCGGCCGGGGAGCGCAGCAGGCGCCGCAGCCGGCCCGCGCCGCGGGTCAGTTGCGGGGCGGGCGGCCGTCGGCGCGGTCGTGCTCGCGCCGACGGCCACGCCGGGTCCCGTACGCATGGGTGGCCTGCCCGCGGTCAGGCGAAGGCGTCACGCAGCGCCGGCAGCAGTGTCTTCTCCGACCAGTCCAGATAGGCGTGCTGGGACTCGCCGCCGATCTGCACGAGCGCGACCTCGGTGAAGCCGGCCTCCGCGTAGGGGCGTACGGCCTCGACGAAGGCCTCCGGGTCGTTCCCGCACGGAATCGACTCGGCGACGTCGTCGGGCGTCACGAACTGGGTCGCCCCGGCGAACGACTTGGGGTGCGGCAGCTCGGAGTTGACCTTCCAGCCGCCGGCGAACCAGCGGAACTGGTCGTGCGCCCGCCGCACGGCCGCGTCCCGGTCGGGGTCGTAGCAGACCGGGAGCTGTCCCACCCGCGGCTTGCCCGCTCCGCCGTGCCGGTCGAAACCGTCGAGCAGCTCCGCCTTGGGTTCCGTGGCGATGACGAGGTCGGCGAACCGGCCCGCCAGCCGGCACGAACGCTCCCCGGAGACGGCGACCCCGATCGGCGGCGCCTGGTCCGGGAGGTCCCAGAGCTTGGCCGACTCGACGTCGAAGTGCGTCCCGCGACGGGTGACATGGCCGCCCTCGAACAGGTCGCGGATGATGCCGAGCGCCTCCTCGAACATCTCGTGCCGCACGTCGACCGACGGCCAGCCGCCGCCCACCACGTGCTCGTTGAGGTTCTCGCCCGAACCGAGCCCCAGCCGGAACCGGCCCTCGGACAGCAGCTGCATCGTCGCCGCCTTCTGCGCCACCACGGCGGGGTGGTAGCGGAAGGTCGGACACGTCACGTACGTCATGAGGGGGATCCGCGAGGTGGCCTGGGCGGCGGCACCGAGCACGCTCCAGGCGTACGGCGCATGGCCCTGCGACTCCAGCCACGGGAAGTAGTGGTCCGAGGTCACCGAGAAGTCGAACCCGACCTGCTCGGCCCGCACCACGTGGTCGACGAGGTCACCGGGGCCGGCTTGCTCCGTCATCATCGTGTATCCGATTTGCACCATGGAAGACGGGTCCCCGATCCGGTGATCCGGAAACAGGGACCGTCCCCCGTACGGATCCGTGCCCCCGCCCGGCCTGCGGATTCCCGGTTCCCGTCCTCGAGGCGCCACTGCACGACCGCGCCCGCAAGCAGAAGCGGAAGCGGAAGCGGAAGCAGGAGGGGAGGGGCTTGCGGCGGCCCGTGGACACCGGGGACGCGTGGCGGAAAGATGGCGCGTGCACGCAGCCGCTGTCCCGCCGACCAGGTCCGCCACCGCTTCCCATCGCCCCTGAGCCGCCTCCGGAGGCCGCCCGCATGAGCGCCCGCCCGCTGTCCGTCAGCAGTCCCGCCGCCCAGGGCGTCGACGCTTCCGGCATCCACGCGTTCCTCGACGCCCTCGACGCCGCGCCCGACATCGAGCCGCACAGCCTGATGATCCTGCGCCACGGTCGTCTCGTGGCCTCCGGCTGGTGGGCGCCCTACGCTCCCGAACGCCCCCACCTCCTCTACTCCCTGAGCAAGAGCTTCACGGCCACGGCCGCCGGACTCGCCGCCGCCGAAGGGCTGTTGGACCTCGACGACCCGGTGATCTCGTACTTCCCCGAATTCGAGGCCGACATCACCGACCCGCGCAGTCGCGCCATGCTGGTCCGGCATGTCGCGTCCATGGCCAGCGGACACCTCGCCGAGACCCATGACGAGGCCTTCCGGCGCGATCGCGCGGAGCCCGTACGCGGCTTTCTGCTCACCCCGCCGGACCGTGACCCCGGCACCGTCTTCGCGTACAACCAGCCGGCCACCTACACCCTCGCCGCGATCGTCCAGCGCGTGACCGGCCAGACGCTGACGGACTATCTGCGCCCCCGTCTGTTCGACCCCCTCGGCATCGGCGAGGTGGCCTGGCTCCAGCGGCCGCCCGGCCGCGACCTCGGCTTCAGCGGACTGCACGCCACGACCGACGCGATCGCCCGCCTGGGCCAGCTGTATCTCCAGGACGGGGTCTGGGAGGGGCGACGGCTGCTCCCGGCGGCGTGGGTCGCCGAGGCGACCCGCGCCCACATCTCCACCTCGGACGGAACCGCGGAAGGCGCGGAGTCGGACTGGCAGCAGGGCTACGGGTTCCAGTTCTGGATGGCCCGGCACGGCTACCGCGGCGACGGCGCGTACGGCCAGTTCTGCCTTGTCCTGCCCGAGTACGACGCGGTCGTCGCGACGACCGCGGCGACCGAGCGGATGCAGGACCTGCTCAACCTGGTCTGGCGGCACCTGCTGCCCGCGTTCGGTCCCTCGCCGCTTCCCGGCGGGGACGACGAGCGCCTCCGTGAGCGGCTCGCCGGGCTGGCCCTGCCGCCGGTCCCGGGACGGGCCGAGCCGCCGGGGCGGGCGGAATCCTGGTCCGGGGCACGCTTCACACCGGCGCCGGACGAGGACGGAACCGCCCGGCCCAGGAGACTGACGAGCGTCGTGGTCGACGGGGACGCGGACGGCTGGACCCTCCGCCTCGACGAGGGCGGCCCGGGTCTCGTCCTGCGGCTCGGCGACGCGGGATGGGCCCTCGGTACGGGACCGGTCCCCACCGCGGTGAGCGGGGGATGGCGCGACCCGGACACCCTGGGCGTGGACGTGCTGTTCCTGGAGACGCCGCACCGGCTGAGCGTCACCTGCGCGCTCGCCACGCGTACGTTCACGGCGCGCTGGCACACGGCACCCCTGCACGGCGGCCCGCTCGGCTCGCTGCGCGCACCGTCCCGGGACAAGGCGACGCCGGCTCCCGGCGCCGCGCCTGCCGCTCGCTGACCCGCGTCCGCGCCGCCCGCCCACCGCTGCTCGCCGACGGGCCCGGCGTCGCGCCGTGCGGCGGCCGGTACGGGCGGGCGCTTACCGGCCGCCGCCGGACGTGAGGACGTGAGCCGAACGCGGAAGCACCGCCCACGGTGAGCATACGTCCGGCCTCCCACCGAGGCCGGACGCCCCTTCGCCGCTACGGGAATCCACCCGCAGGGCGCCAAGTACCTTTCCCGGGTCAGGGCTTGACGGCGACCGCGCCGAACTGCGGCAGTGCCGGGGCCGTGCCGGAGCCGGCGCGCCACTGCGAACACGACACGAGACCCGGGGTGACGAGGTCCAGTCCGTCGACGAAGGAGGCGATCTCCTCGCGGCTGCGGGCGGTGATCGGCGGGGTGGCGTTCTCGTTCCAGAACTTCATCGCCTCGACGTTGCCCTCACCGCCGAGGTCGGCGTCGGTGGTCGGGTGGGTCAGGGCGAGACAACTGCCGGACGGGACGGCCGCCATGATCCGGCGCACGATGTCCCGAGCCGTGTCGGTGTCCAGGACGAAGTTGAGGATGCCCAGCATCATGACGGCGACGGGCCGGCCGAGGTCCAGGGTCGCCGCGGCGCCGCGGACGATGGCGTCCGGGTCGTGGACGTCGGCGTCGATGTAGTCCGTGACGCCCTCGGGGGTGCTGGTCAGCAGGGAGCGGGCGTGGACGAGGACGATGGGGTCGTTGTCGACGTACACGATCCGTGACTCGGGCGCGATCCGCTGGGCGATGTCGTGGGTGTTGTCCAGGGTCGGCAGCCCGGTGCCGATGTCGAGGAACTGCCGCATCCCGAGGTCCGCGGTGAGGAACTCCACGGCGCGGCCGAGGAACTCGCGGTCCGCACGCGCCACTTCGCGGATCACCGGGAACATCGAGGCGACCTGCTCGCCGACCCGCTGGTCGACCTCGTAGTGGTCCTTGCCGCCGATCCAGAAGTTCCACACCCGGGCGTTGTGCGCCACCGAGGTGTTCAGTCTTCCGGAGGCACCTGTCGGGCGCTGCGTCTCGCTCATGTCGTTCCCTTCCTGCGCACCCGCGGGCGTTCGGGGTGCATGCGGCCGCCACGGCGGCCCCTGACCGTCGCCGCCATTGTGCCCCCTTGATCAGGGCGCGGCCGCACGCGGTAACGGCGCATCCCGGCAAGGGGGTTGTGCCGTTGTCCCGCCATCGTCCGCGAAGGGGTCAGGAGAGGCAGCCGACGTGCGCCAGGGCCTGCCTGAGCAGGACTCCGTGCCCGCCCGGCATCTCGTTGAGGACCATCGGCGACGACGCCTCCTGGGGGCTGAACCAGACCAGGTCGAGCGCGTCCTGCCGCGGACGGCAGTCACCGGTCACCGGGACGATGTAGGCCAGCGACACCGCGTGCTGCCGGGGGTCGTGGTACGGCGTGATCCCGTGCGTCGGGAAGTACTCGGCGACGGTGAAGGGCTGCAGCGACGCCGGAACCCTGGGCAGTGCCATCGGGCCCAGGTCCTTCTCCAGGTGGCGCAGGAGCGCGTCCCTGACCCGCTCGTGGTGCAGCACCCGGCCGGAGACGAGGGTACGGCTGACCGTCCCGTCGGGGCCGATGCGCAGCAGCAGGCCGATGCTGGTGACTTCGCCGCTGTCGTCGACGCGCACGGGTACGGCTTCGACGTACAGGATCGGCATGCGCGCGCGGGCCTGGTCCAGTTCGTCGGAAGTCAGCCAGCCGGGCGAGGTCTCGGTCATGTCAGACATTCGTTGATCATACTTTCAGCGTCCCCCGCTTCGCTCGTACGACTCCGAGACGATCGCGGACGCGCCTCGCGGCACGCCGCACAAATGCTCCCCGACCGGACGGCGGAGGTCTAGAGTGGGTCGAAGAATTTGGTTGAATTGCAAACCATATGTAACGGACGACGGAGGAGCCCCCTCATGGAGCCTGTGGACCTGGCCGCGGTCGAGGCGGAACGCGCACGGATCCGGGAGACGTACCTGGTGACGGTGGACCGTCCGGCGAGCTCCGCCCGGGGCGTGCACCACGTGGCGCTCCTCTCCTCGGACGTGGAGCGCACCGTCCGCTTCTACCAGGAGATCCTGGGGTTCCCGCTCACGGAGATGATCGAGAACCGCGACTACAAGGGCTCCACGCACTTCTTCTTCGACCTGGGCAACGGCAACCTGCTGGCCTTCTTCGACTTCCCCGGACTCGACCTCGGGCCGTACGCGGAAGTGCTCGGCGGACTGCACCACCTCGCCATCTCGGTCGACCCCACCACGTGGCGGCGGCTGCGCGAGCGCCTGGTCGCCGCCGGCGTCGACCACCAGGAGGAGAGCGGCACATCGCTCTACTTCCGGGACCCCGACGGCGCCCGGGTCGAGCTGCTGGCCGACCCGCTCGGAGAGATGTACGGCACGACCGTGCTCTGAGGAACGGCCGCCCGGGCAGCAGGGGCCGCGCACCCCCGCGCCCGGGAACCGCGGATCCCGCTCGGCGGTACGCCGCCCCGGCACCGGCCGCGTACCGCTTCGAGGCCCTGTGCTGAGCCGTATGCAGCAGCACGAGGGGCGGGAGGCCGCGGACGCCGATGAGGCTGGAGGGACAGTCCCCTCATCTCAGGAGCCCAGATGCCTCTGCGCCCCATGCCCTCCCGCGGTGTCGTCGTGTCACCGGTTCTGCGGAAGGCCGCCCTCGTCGCCGCGTGCCTGGCTGCGCTGGCCCCCGCCACCGCGAGTGCGGAGGCCGGCGCGCTCCCCGCGGCACCCGACGACCGCACGCTGCAGAGCGAGATCGACGCGTTCGTGCGGAGCGAGGGCGGGCCGCCAGGAGTCATCGCCGTGCTGCGCGACGGCGGGAAGAGCCGTGTCCTGCGGGCCGGGGTCGCCGACGTCCGGACCGGCCGGGAGCCCCGGCCGCACGACCACATGCGCATCGCCAGCGTGGCCAAGGCGTTCAGCGGGGCGGTCGCACTGACCCTGGTCAACAGCGGCGACCTAGCCCTGGACGACACGTTGCGCGAGCGCCTGCCCCGACTGCCGCGCGCCTGGGGATCAGTGACGCTCCGTCAGCTGCTGAACCACACCAGCGGCCTGCCGGACTACACGGAGGCCCCCTCGTTCCGCGACGCGGTGACCGCCGACCCCCGGCGCCACTTCGACTCCCGCCGGCTGCTCGACCACGTGGTGGACCAACCGCTGAACTTCAAGCCCGGCTCGCGGTACCGGTACTCCAACTCCGACAACATCGCCGTGGCCCTGATGGCCGAAGCGGTCACGGGTACGACCTACGAGCGCCTGCTGGCGGAACTCGTGTACCGGCCGCTCGGCCTGCGCGACACCACCCTGCCGCAGGGTTACCGGCTGCCGGAGCCCTACCTGCACGGATACGACGTGAGCGGGCCCGGAGAGCCGGAGGACATCAGCGAGGTCCTCAGCGCCTCCGGCGTGTGGGCCTCGGGCGGCATCGTCTCCACGCCCGCCGACCTGAGCCGCTTCATCCGCGGCTACGCGGGAGGCGAACTGTACGGAGGGAAGGTCGTACGCGAACAGCGCCGGTGGGTGAAGGGTGCCTCCGAACCGGCGGGCCCGGGCCGCAACACCGCGGGACTCGGAATCTTCCGCTACGCGACCCGGTGCGGTGCCGTGCTGGGACACACCGGCAACTTCCCCGGCTACACGCAGCTCGCCGCCGCCACACCGGACGGCCGCCGCTCGCTGACCTTCTCCGTCACGACCCAGATCAACAAGACCCTGGCCCCCGAGCAACTGAAGCGGTTGCGGGCCATCGAGGAGGACTTCGTCTGCGCCGTGCTCAAGAAGGGGCGCTGAGACCCGCGCGAGCGACGGTGGCCCGACCGGGGCGGGACCGCGACGGTCCCGCCCCGGTCGGGCCGCCCCGGAGACGACCGGACTCCGCGCCGGCGATGAGTTCTCGCGCCTGCCGGAGTCTTCCCTGTGTCACCGCGACCGCGGGGGCGCCCGCGGCCGGAAGGAACACCCCATGACCACCACACACACCCTCACCGCCCCCGGTGTGCGCCTGCACTACGAGGTCCGCGGAACGGGCCCGCTGCTGCTGGTGATGGGGGCGCCGATGTCCGCCGCGGCCTTCGCGCCGCTGGCCGACGCGCTGGCCGGCGACCACACGGTCGTCACCCACGACCCGCGCGGCATCGGGGGAAGCCGCCTCGACGACCCCGGGCAGGACTCCACCCCCGAACTCCGGGCGGATGACGTCGCCGCCCTCCTCGACGCCCTCGGAGCGGAGTCCGCCGACGTGTTCGGCAGCAGCGGCGGCGCGGTGACCGGGCTCGCCCTGGCCGCCCGGCACCCCGGCCGGGTGCGCACGCTCGTCGCGCACGAGCCGCCCCTCCTGAGCCTGCTCCCCGACGCGGCGGAGCGGCACGCCGCGACGGAGGACATCATCGAGACCTTCCACAAGGAGGGTGTCGGAGCGGCGTGGGCGAAGTTCATGGCCGTGTCCACAGCCCCCGGCGCCGTCACGGGCCCGCCCTCGGAGGCCTCTGACGCCCAGGAGTCCCCGGGGTCCTCCGATGCCCCGGAGTCCCCCAGGTCCTCCGATGCCCCGGAGTCGCCGGAGTCCCACGAGCCCTCGGCGCAGGATCTCGCCGACAGCGCCCATTTCTTCGCCCACGAACTGCGCGGCACCACCCGGTACGTGCCGGACATCCCGGCGCTGACGTCCGGGCCGGGGCGTGTCGTGGTCGCAATCGGCGCCACGTCGGGACCGCTGCTCACCCACCACACGTCCACCGCGCTGGCCGGACTGCTCGGCACGCCGCCGGCCGAATTCCCCGGCGGGCACGGCGGCTTCATGGAGCAGCCCGAGCAGTTCGCCCAGGCCCTGCGCGAGGTACTGGCGGGCGAGGGAGACGGGGGTCCCACGACAGGCTGAGCGGAGCGGCACGGGACGGGCACGGGCCCGGGCCCGTGCCCGTGCCCGCCGGGACCGTGCAGCGGGCCGCGCGGGGCCGGCTCCCGCGCACGTCAGCGCAGGGTGTCCGCCCAGTTCGCCGGGACGCGTCCCGCGGGTCCCGGCACCGGCTGCTCGGCGGGGTGACACAGCGGCGGAACCAGGTCCGGGCCCGACTCGTACAGCTCGGAGCTGTCGAAGTTCCAGAACCAGTTCTCGCCCGGTTCGAAGCTGCGGATGAAGGGGTGCCCGGTCTCCCGCGCGTGGGCGGAGGCGTGCTTCGAGGGCGAGTCGTCGCAGCAGCCGATGTGACCGCACTGCGCGCAGCGCCGCAGATGGAACCACCATCCGCCGTCCGCGTCGCAGTCACCGCATCCGGTGCCGCTCGGTGGGACGCTGGGATCGATTCCGGCGGGCAGGGTCATGCTGGCTCCTCGGGGGTGTCGGGTTCCGCGGCGGTCAGGGGGAGGCGGACCTGGAAACGGGTGTCGCCCGGCACGGACCGCACCTCCAGATGACCGTGGTGCTTGTTGACGACGATGCGCCAGGAGATGTCCAGGCCGAGGCCGGTGCCCTCACCCACCGGTTTCGTGGTGAAGAACGGATCGAAGATGCGGTCGCGGATCTCCACGGGCACCCCGGGGCCCGTGTCCCGGAACTCCACCAGGAGCCGGTCCCGCTCGAGCGCCGTCCGCACGGTCAGCGTGCCGTCGCCGTCCGTGTCGTTCATGGCCGAGACCGCGTTGTCGACGAGGTTCGTCCAGACCTGGTTGAGCTCGCCGGGGTAGGCCGGGATCCTCGGGAGGGTGCGGTCGTAGTCCTTGACCACGGTGATGCGGGAACCGATCTTCCCGGACAGCATCAGCAGAGTGCTGTCGAGCAGTTCGTGCACGTCGCAGACCTGGTACGGGGCCCGGTCGAGCTGGGAGTACTGCTTGGCCGCGTCGACGAGATGCGAGATGCGGGCGGTGGAGTCCTCGATCTCGTTCATGAGGAGCTCGGTCTCCACGGTGTAGTTGAGCCAGCCCACGGCCCCGGGAAGGATCTCCGCGTCGACGGCCGCCGCGACCTGGTCGAGCCAGTCGACGTCCAGGCCGGCCTGCACGAAGGTGGGTGCGAGCCGCCACCCCTCGGTGATGCCGTGGTCGTCGAACCAGTCGCCGAGGGCGTCCTCCCGGTCGGACGCCTCCAGCGGGCTCAGCGCGGGCGCCTTGGCGACCCGCTCCGCGGTCCGCTCCTGGAGTTCGATGAGGCCGGCCAGGGCTTCGCGCGAGAAGGGGCCCGTGGCGATGATGCCGAGCTTGTGCCGCATCTTGGCCACCCGCTCCCGCAGCGACGAGGTGGCCCGCACCGCCGCGGCGGCCGGGTTGTTCAGCTCGTGGGTCAGGCCCGCCGACAGCGAGCCGAGCGCCAGCAGCCGCTCCCGCTGCCCGATCACCTGCTGGGTGTTCCTCGAACCGAAGAACAGCCCCTCCAGCAGATGCACCGCCATCGGGAACCAGTCCTGCATGATCGCGGCGAACGTCTCGGCGGGCAGCACGAAGAACCGTGAGGGCTCGGTGACCCGCATCGAGCTGTTGTAGACCGGGCGCACCCGGTCGCCCAGGTAGGCCTGCATGGCGCCCGAGTACACACCCCGCAGGGAGCTGCGACTGATCTCCACGTCGTCGCCGCCGACCCGGCGCGACAGCACCACCGTGCCCTCCAGAAGCACGAAGAAGCACGTGGCCGGCTCACCCTCGGTGTAGACCGGGCCCGGCTCGAACCGCTCCACGCGGCCCTCCCGGCACAGCCGGTCGAGCTGGTCGCCGTCGAGCTTCTCGAAGAGGAACAGCGTGCTCAGCTCGGCGACGCTGCACGGCACCGGGTGCCCGCTCACGACTGCTCCAGATAACGGTGGACGAGCATGACGGCCATGGCTCCCTCTCCGACCGCGGACGCGACCCGCTTCGCGGACTCGGCCCGCGCGTCACCGGCCACGAACACGCCGGGCACGTTGGTCTCCAGGTGGTACGGCGGCCGGTCCAGCTCCCAGCCCGCCGGCGGCTGCCCGTCCGCGGTCAGGTCCGGACCGGCCACGATGAACCCGCGCGGGTCCCGCAGCACGGTCCCGTCCAGCCAGTCGGTCAGCGGCGCCGCGCCGATGAACACGAACATCCACTGCGCGTCGACGAGTTCGGTCTGCCCGCTCGCCACGTCCCGCAGGGTCAGCTGCTCCAGATGGTCCGAGCCGTGCGCGGCCTCCACGACCGTCCCTGTGCGGACGCCGATGTTGGGCGCCTCCTCGATCTGCTGGATCAGATAGTGCGACATCGACGCGGACAGCGACGAACCACGCACCAGGATCGTGACCGACTTCGCGCCCCGCGCCAGATGCATGGCGGCCTGCCCGGCCGAGTTCGCGCCACCGACGATGTACACGTCGTGGCCCTGGCAGGACGCCGCCTCCGTGAGCGCCGAGCCGTAGAACACCCCGCACCCGGTCAGGGCGGCCAGCCCCGGTGCAGCCAGCTGCCGGTACGACACACCGGTCGCCAGGATCACGCTGTGCGCGGCGATCGCCGAACCGTCCGAGAACCGGACGGTCCGCGACGCCCCGGTGACCTCCAGGCCCGTCACCTCCCGCGCGGTGAGGATCTCGGCGCCGAACTTGGCGGCCTGCCGGCGCGCGCGGTCGGTGAGCTGCGCCCCGGACACCCCGTCCGGGAAGCCCAGGTAGTTCTCGATCCGCGAGCTCTGTCCCGCCTGCCCGCCCGTCGCCGACCGCTCCACCAGAACGGTCCGCAGCCCCTCCGAGGCCCCGTACACCGCCGCGCCGAGGCCTGCCGGGCCGCCGCCGATGACGACCAGGTCGTAGAACTCCGCCGTCGGTGTCGTGGCCAACCCGACGTGCGCCGCGAGGTCCGGGTCCGCGGGCTCCACCAGCGGTGTGCCGTCCGGTGTGATCACCAGCGGTAGCCGCTCCGCGTCCGCTCCGGCGGCGGACAGCAGACGCCGTCCCTCCGCCGTGTCCGACGAGTACCAGCGGTACGGCACCTGGTTGCGGGCCAGGAACTCCCGGACCCCCGACGAGCGTGCCGACCAGCGGTGCCCGACCACCTTGCAGACCGGTACGGGCCGGTGGTCGGCGGCCCGCCATGCCTCCAGCAGTTCGTCCAGGACCGGGTACAGCTTCTCCTCGGGCGGGTCCCACGGCTTGAGCAGATAGTGGTCCAGGTCGATCACGTTGATCGCGTCGATCGCCGCGTTGGTGTCGGCGTACGCGGTCAGCAGCACCCGCCGCGCCCCGGGATAGACGTCGAGGGCCTGCTCCAGGAACTCGATGCCGTTCATCTGCGGCATCCGGTAATCGGCCAGGATCACCGCCACCTGGTCGCCGCGCAGTTTCAGCTCGCGCAGCGCCTCCATGGCCGCCTCACCGGACTCCGCCCGCACGATCCGGTGGGCCTCGCCGTAGCGGCGCCGCAGGTCGCGTGCCACGGCCCGCGACACCCCGGGATCGTCATCCACGGTCAGAATGACGGTCCTCGCGGAACCAGCCGCCGCCTGTGCCATACGTCTCCCACCCCGAGCGTGTCGCTGTACTCGCTCAATCGTATGTATGAACGGTCACCTTCGCTTCCGAGCCGCTGCCTGCCCGGTCGGCGCGGGTCAGGCGGGCCGCCCCGGCCCCTCGGCCGGGGGCGGCAGCTCCGCGCGCACCCGGGGCAGCACCTTCGCCACGAAGTCCTGCACGGCCGTGTCCAGGCCGATGTCGTGCTGGGCGTGCTCGGACAGGTACCAGCGGTGCTCCAGCAGCTCGTGGTAGAGCTCGGCCGCGTCCATCGTGCCCCGCAGTTCCCGCGGTACGGCCCGCACGGTGGGGCGGAACACCTCGCGGACCCAGCGGTGGGCCAGGACCTCGGGACGGGCGGCGAGCGGATCGCCCGGCGCGTAGTCCTCCTGGGTGGCCATCCAGCTCTCCAGGTCGTTGAGCAGCCGGCGCGCCTGGTTCTCCTCGGCGTCCAGACCGGTCAGCCGCAGCAACTGCCGCTGATGGTGACCGGCGTCGACGACCTTGGGGACGAAGGTGACGGTGTCGCCGTTCGGCGAGTGGCCTATCTGCATCTCGGCGACGTCGAAACCGAGGTCGTTCAGCCGCCGGATCCTGCGGTCGATGTAGTGGTGCTTGCCCGCCGGGTACACGGAGGTACGGGTCAGTTCCTGCCAGAGGCCCTGGTAGCGCGCGCAGATCTCCTTGCCGAAGTCGATCGGGTCCACGGAGGGATGCAGCGCCCCCGCCGCCTCCAGGTCCAGCAGCTCGCCGCTGATGTTGACCCGGGCCAGGTCGAGGTCGTACTCGCGCTGGCCCTCGCTGAGCGTGGCGTGCAGCTCCCCGGTTTCCGCGTCGACCAGATACGCGGCGTAGGCGCCCGCGTCGCGCCGGAACAGCGTGTTGGACAGCGAGCAGTCGCCCCAGGCGAACCCCGCCAGGTGCAGCCGGACCAGCAGCACGGCGAGCGCGTCCATCAGCCGGTGCATCGTGGCGGGACGCATCGTCGTCTCGAACATCGACCGGTACGGCATCGAACCGCCCAGGTGGCGGGTGATCAGCACCGGCTCCAGCGGCCCCTCGGTCCCGACCCGGCCGGTGACCACCGCGAGCGGATCCACCGAGGGGATGCCGAGCCGGTCGAGGCTGCGCAGCAGCTCGTACTCGCGCAGCGCGGGCCGCTCGGCGAGTTCCTTGACGGCCACCACCTCGGTACCGGCGCGCGCGTAGCGCACCACGTGCCGCGAGATACCGCGCGGGAGCGGCACCAGGAGATGCTCGGGCCACTCCTCCAGCGGCAGTTGCCAGGGCAGTTCGAGCAGGAGCGCGGGATGCTCCGGGTTGGTGGCGCTGATCTGCAATGCCATCGATGTGCTGCCCTCACCTCAGGGTCGACGTCTCGCCGCAGGAGCATCTCCGCATCCGCGCGCCGGTTTCGTCAACCGGGTGCCCGAAGGGTGGGCGGCCGCGGAGCCGTTAGGGGAGGGACGCGGCGTCGACCAGGTCCGTCAGCGCCGCGGCGAGGCGGGCGAGCCCCGGACCGGCGGGGCCGCCCGGCTCGCTCATGTAGGTGTCCCGCCGGATCTCCACCATGAGGGCGCTGACACGCGGTTCCCTGCCGTGGAACTCCAGCGGCACATAGGTGCCGGAGAAGGGGCTGTCGGTTCCGGTGCCGCCGAGTCCCGCGCAGGCCTTCCGCGCGGCGGCCAGCAGCCCGGCGGGCGTGTGGAAGGAGTCGGTGCCGAGACAGACCGGCGGACGCGGGCCGTCGCCGTGCAGTTCGTAGGGCAGCCGGGCCGTCGGGTAGGAGTGGACGTCGATGACCACCGCGCGCCCGGTGGCCGCCAGCCGGTCGGCCACCGCGTCCGTCATCGCCCGTGCGTAGGGGTGGAAATAGCGGTCGATCAGCGGTTGCGGGTCCATGTCGTCGGGGCGCAGCGGCGCGCGTCCCGTGGTGCGCGTGTAGACCGCGCCCATTCCGACGGCCAGCATCTCCTCCCGCTCGTCCGGGAAGCGCTCCGGATCGACCACCAGCCGGGACAGCCGGTTGACGAGCCGCCAGGGTGTGACCCGGGCGGATCGTGCGACGAGCGCGGCCAGTTCGGCGGTGTGCGCGTCGGTGATGTGGTCCAGCTCCCGTTCCAGCGCGGCGTCGTCGAGGAGGATGCCGTCGCGTACCGCGGCCGGTATCGCCCGCGCGGAGTGGGGCACGTGCAGCAGCACGGGGGAGTCGGTGGCGCCGGGGAGGACTTCGAAGGACCCCGGGGCCCGGGAGGTGTCGTTCACGGGACGATTGTCGCGGTGGGCCCGGGCGTCATCTCACCACGCCGCCGTGGCGGGCGTAGTGCTCGATCAGGGCCTGCCGGGTCGTCTCCAGCCGGTGGGCCAGGATGGCGCCGATCGTGCGGGTCAGCGAGAGTTCCAGGGCCGGGTCGTCGGCGCACAGCGCGAGCACCGCGTCCGCCTCGAACTCGTAGGCGCGTACGGGGCTGAACGCCTCGGCGCCGAAGTCCCACCGGTGCGGTGGGAACAGCCAGGACCAGCCGAGCAGGTCGCCCGGTCCCAGCGCCGCGACCGAGATCCGCCGGTCCGCGACGACCTGCTGGTAGAGGGAGACCGTGCCGGACCGGACCACCCAGAAGCGGTCCGCGATCCCCCCGGCCTCGAAGATCCTGCCGTCCGCGGGGAACGCGACCTCGCGGGCCACGCCCATGAGGCGTTCACGATGGTCGGCGGAGAGTGCGTGCAGCAGCCGGAGAGCAGTGGGCATCGCGGACCTCCGTCGCGCCGCCCCGGGAGAGTCCGCTCCGGGGGAGTGGGCCCCGGACCTGTGACGGGATTGGCGCATCTCGTACCGGTTGTCTTCCGTCACCCTCCATTGGAGCGGACTCCGCGCGTTCCGTCGCGCCGGGGGCCGGAATCCTTGTGTTCACCGGCCTCCGGGCACCGGTGGTCACGGTTTGCGGGCCACACCCCCGTGGACGTCCGTCGGCTCGGGCGAGGTGCCCGGGGCGGGCCGCCACAGCGGGCAGGACACCACGCCGGGCTCGACGAGCTCCAGGCCGTCGTAGAACGCGCTGACCTGCTCGGGGCTGCGCAGCACGTAGGGGACGGCGCCGGTGTCGTCGTAGCCCTGCTGGGCCTCCTTGAGCGCGGCGTCGGTGTCCGTGCTGTCGTAGTGCACGAAGCAGCTGCCGGGCGGCAGGGCGTCCTGGAGGCGACGGACGATCGACCTGGCCTCCTCGTAGTCCTGGATGTGGCCGAGGATGCCCATGAGCATGAGGGCCACGGGTTTGCCGAGGTCCAGGATCCGGCCCGCCGCCTCGATGATCTTCTCGGGCTCGCGGAGATCCGCGTCGATGTAATCGGTGACGCCCTCGGGCGTGCTGGTCAGCAGCGCCTGGGCGTGGCGGAGCACCAGGGGGTCGTTGTCGACGTAGACGACTCGGGACTCCGGCACCACGCGCTGGGCGACCTGGTGCGTGTTGTCGTACGTGGGCAGGCCCGTGCCGATGTCCAGGAACTGGCGGATGCCGAGCTCGCCGGCCACGAAGGTCACGGTGCGGACCAGGTAGTCGCGGGAGGCGCGGGCCATGGTCTCGATGTTCGGGGCGACCTCGCGGTAGGCGTCGCCCGCCGCCCGGTCGACCTCGTAGTTGTCCTTCCCGCCCATCCAGTAGTTCCAGATGCGGGCCGAGTGCGGGACCGTGGTGTCGATCTTGGACAACGCCTCCTGGTCGGGGAGGGACCGGCCGTCTGCCATGGGAGTCTCCTGCCGTGCGTCTCACGTGGTCTGTCACCAACCTATCGACAACTGCCGTTTGGACGGCGCGAGTTGGGGGCAGCCGGGCGGCGGGTGCGGAGGGTGTGGCCGAATACGTCGCACGGTCGGCGCGTCCGGCGCCCGGGGGTGCCTCTGACGTGCGGCTCAGATGGAGCGGTGGTGCGGCTCGTGCGGACGGCTCGCTCCGTGACGGCCGGTTTTCCTCGGCGGGGGACGACCCGCACGGGAACGACCCGCACGGGGGCAGCCCGCACGGCGGGAGTGCCGTGCGGGCTGTCCGGTGGTGCGGGCGCGGTGGCGGCCGGCGCCCGCACGTTCGTGAGCCGGCTCCGTAATTCCGGCCGGCGGGTCAGGAGATCAGGAAGTCGGCCTGGCCGGCCTTGACGCCCGCCAGGAACGAGACCATCTCGGCCCGGGAGTAGACCAGCGCGGGCCCCTGCGGGTCCGTGGACTGGCGGAGGGCCACACTGCCGTCGGCCAGCAGTTTGGCCTCGACGCAGCTTCCGCCGTTCGTGCCGCTCCAGGGCTTCAGCCAGCCCTCGGTTCCCAATTCGGTGGCGGTGACGCCGCTGCGGACGGGGCCCGTGGATTCCATGGTCACAACTCCTCACGCAGTTCAGCCAGGATGTCCCTGGTCCGAGCGACCGGCTCCGCCTGCACGGACATCCGGTCCAGCACTTCGAGATAGGTCACGACGTCGGCGGGCTGGTCGACGTAGACGGCGCCCGCGAGGCTCTCGGTGTAGACGACGTCGGGCAGTTCCGAGAAGCCGAAGCGGAAGTAGTGGAACGGGCCGAAGGCGCCGGGGTGTGCCCCCGCGCCGAAGCGCATGATCTGGATCCTGACCTTCGGCATGTCCAGGGCCTCGGCGATGCGGTCGATCTGGGCCCGCATGACCGCGGCCCCGCCGACCGGCCGACGCAGCACCGTCTCCTCCAGGACGGCCCAGACGGCGGGCGCGTCCGGCTTGGCGAGCAGATCCTGGCGCCGGGCGCGCAGATCGACCCGGCGGGCGATCTCCTCCGGCGACTCGTTGGGGAAGCCGACGTGCAGGAGGGCGGCGGCGTACTCGCGCGTCTGCAACAGGCCCGGTACGTAGTGCGGTTCGTAGAGGCGGATGACGCTGGCTTCGCTCTCCAGGCTCACGTAGGCGCTGAACCACTCGGGCAGCACGTCGCGGTACTTGTACCACCAGCCCGGCCGGTTGGCTTCCCTGGCCATGGCGAGGAAGTCGTCCACCTCGGTCGCCGGGACACCGTAGGTGCGCAGCAACTCCTTCACGTACGGGATACGGAGGCCGACCTCGGCCTTCTCGATCCTGCGGACCGTCAGGGGGGTGACCTCGATGGCCCGCGCCGCGTCCTCGAACGAGACTCCGGCCCGTTCCCGCAGGTGCCGAAGCCGCTTGCCGAGAACGATCCGCAGGACGGTCGGCGCGCTGCCGCCGGAACGGTTCTCGCTCACGTCCTGCCTCCCGGTACGGCCGTCACAGCGTGCAGTGTGGCACGCGGCGGCCGACAGAGACAGGGTGATGCGAAACGTTCTGAAATTATCAGAACGCAGGTTGCGACCTGAGTCCGTCCGCCACCATAGTGATCGGTGAACCTGTCGCCCGGAGAGGGGCGACGACGAGCAACTGCGCCTGTCCGTACCGTCGTTGACGGAGGACCAGGTACGGGGCGCAGCCGCACACGACGTGACGTGAGACCGGGTGGCCACCGTGACGGATGGACGATCGAGCACCGGGCACAGCGAGCGGCCGTGCCGTGCGCCGCGCGACCTCCGCCGATGTCCGGAGCGGCGGCGCGAGCGGCTCGTGCGGGACTGCGAGCGGCGGTGCCACCCCGTCCCGGGGGTGGTGGCGTGACGGGGAACGCGGGGCCGTTGACCGCGGTGCCCTTGGCCGCCGGGCCGGCCGG
Organism: Streptomyces sp. NPDC005551; assembly: GCF_042871785.1. Taxonomy (NCBI): domain Bacteria; kingdom Bacillati; phylum Actinomycetota; class Actinomycetes; order Kitasatosporales; family Streptomycetaceae; genus Streptomyces; species Streptomyces sp. NPDC005551. The sequence continues at coordinate 117,051 of NZ_JBIAJE010000007.1, forward strand.
TGTTCCGTTCGGTGCCGGGCCGGCGGGTGCCGGGCCCCCGGCTGTCCCCGCCGGGGCGCTAGCGATCTTCCGGTGCGCCAGGGTCGTACGATTGGGTGCCCCACCGGCCCGCCGACGGCGTCGGTCCGCCCGAGCCCGGCTCTGCCCCGGCGGGCTGTACGCGCCGCGAAGCCGGTGTGCCCGCGGGAACGATTCCCCTGGGCGCGGGCAAGCGATGCGACGCACTGCGGCCGTCGCGCCGCCGTGTACCGAGCAGAGCCGTTCTCCCACCCAGCCGAGCCGTCGCCTCGGCGGGCGGAGACGCTTCCTCGCCGGACCAGGCCGTCGCCTCGCCCGGCGGAGCCGTCTCCAGGCCGGGCCACGCCGTCGCCTCGGCGGACGGAGCTGCTTCCCCGACGGGGCGCGCCATTGCCTCGGCGCGCGGAGCCGATGCCCCGACGGGCCAAGCCACTGCCTCGGCGGGCGGAGTCTCCTCCCCGCGGGGCCGAGCCGCTGCCCCGCCCGGCCGAGCCGCTGCCCCGCCGGACCGGGCGACTGGCGTGCCCCCTCGCCCCCGCCTCCTCCCACCGGTCCGGCCGACCCGCTGCGCGGCAGGCCGCCCGGCCGGACCGTCCCCCCAGCCGCGCCGCACGCGAAGGAGGCTCGATGACGGCATCCGGAGCGCACCGCCGCCGGCCGTCGCCCTCACCGGCACCCGGTGCCCACGCGCCGTACGTCCACGCACACTTCGGCCGGCGCAGGCCCGGTGAGGCCGTGAACCAGATGACCGGGCACCGCATGCTCCGCACCGTCGTGCCCGCCCACCCGTCACAGGCCGCGGGCGTCCGGCGCGTGATCACCACGCACCTCACCGCCCTGCCGCTCCCCGCCGAGACCGTCGACAGCGCCGTCCTCGCGGCAGACGAGATCTTCGCCAACGCCGTCGGACACGGCAGCACCGGCCCCGCCGACACGATCACCGTGACGGTCGAGTCCTCCGGGCGGCACCTGTGCGTGACGGTCGCCGACAGCTCGTCCGCCGTCCCGCGGGCCCGCCCGCAGGACGCGAGCGCGGAGTCCGGCCGGGGTCTGGCGATCGTCGCAGCGCTGGCCGACGACTGGGGCGTCGCCCCGCCCGCGCCCGGCACGGCCGGCAAACAGGTGTGGTTCACCCTGGCGCTCCAGGAGGCGCCGTGAAGCGCTCGGAGCAGGTGGCGGGTGAAGAGGCCGACGGCGTCCGGCGGATGCCGCGGCCGGACGGACGCGCCGACGGCGTGCCGGTGTTCCTGCCCGGTCAGCGGGCCGGCGCGGCGCCCATGCGTCTCCCGAACGACTCTGCGGGGGACGCGCCGGGGCGACCGGTGCGCGACGGGGTTCGCCACGGCGGGACCGCTCTCACCGCGGACGGGTGCCCGGCCGGTGACGCGGCGCCCTCCCGGGACCCGGGGACCGGTCCCGCCGACGGCTCCCCCCTGGACGGGGGAGCGGCGGGAACCCGCATGCTTCCCGGGGTCGCCACCCTGCTGGCCGGGGAACTGATCCGCAGGGCGGAGGAGGACACCCGGCTGACGCGGCGGGCGCAGACGGACCTCGCCCCCGGGAACCGCCGCGCCCTCGTCGCATGCCGCCGGGCCAACGCCGACGCCCTCCGGACGATCGTCTCCCGGCACGGCTGGCCCACCGCCGACCAGGTCGGGGCGGCGGCCTCGACGGCCGCCGTCATGATCCTCCTGCACACACCGGACCTCGACTTCCAGCTGCTGTGCCGCGACCTGATCGCCCAGGCGGCGGCCGACGGGCGCTGCCCCGAGGCCCAGCACGCCTACATCGCGGACCACTGCGCCGTCGAACTCGGCGAACCGCAGTTCTACGGAACCAGGGTCAATCCGCTGACCCTGCGCCCGTACGCGATCCGGCAGCCGCACACCATCGACGAGCGGCGCCGTGACGTCGGGCTGGGCCCGCTGGACGAGCAGATGCGCGCCCTGCGCCACCACGGCTGAGCCGGCCGGCTCTCACACTCCCGGGCGTGATGTGCAGCACGCGCCCGGTGGTCGCCGTCGCGCCCCGGGAAAGATTCCCGCTGCGCACGGCTTGATCGACGATCAAGCAGCGAGAATTCCCAGGCCACGGTACGTTCCACGCATTTGACACGTCGTCGAGCGCACGGATAAGAAAGCACCTCTCGGAGGTCGAGAGGTGAACTGTGTACGAGCCGAATGTGGTCGGAGACTGGCAGGAGTGCGACGAGCACGCCGGCCTGCGTGTCCGCGTCCACGGCTTGGAGAAGGCGGAACCCCCGCGCGGCCGCGACGACGCCGCTGAGGGACTCACCTACTTCAGATTCCGGGTCACCGTCGAGAACCGCGCGAGCGAACACTTCGGCATCCACCTGGAGGACGGCCAGATCGACGTCCGGCTCGGCACGGACGGCGAGAGCGCGATCCTCGACTGGCGGAACTCACAGTTCATCGAGGGCTTCGACGTCTACCCCCTGCGCCGGGCCACGGCGGTCGCGTACGCCGCAGGCAGGGACACCGACCTGGCCCGGATGGACATCCAGGTCCAGCTGAAGGTCGACGAGGAGTGGACCGACCGCTACCTCTGGTCGGGCGGCGTGGGCCTGCCCGAGGACCCGGTCGGCACCGGCATACGGACCGGCGCCGTGGAGGAGAGCCTCGCCTGTCAGGTGAGCAACTTCCTCAGGAAGGAAGCCGGCCCGGGCGTCGAGTGACGCCACCCCGGCCGCACCACCGCCCGGCCACGTCGGCACCGTCGATGCGCCCGGACGCCGAACACCGGCCGCGCCGCCGGAAGCACCCGTCGCGGGCTCACCGGCGCGCAGCCCGCCCCGGCTACAGGAAGCGCCGTATCGGCAGGACGGCGCACTCCTTGAGGCGCTGGAGCAACGGGCGGTGCTCCCAGCGGACCGGGTCGATGATCACGGCCCGCTCCCGGTCCTTCTCGAAGTCCTGGTCGAGCGCCGCGGTGAACTTCTCGTCGAGCACGGCGAGCATGACCTCCTCGTCGTGCTCCATGGAGCGGCGGTTGAAGTTGGTGGAACCGATCAGGGCCGCGACCCCGTCCACGGTCATGATCTTCGTGTGGATCATGGTCGGCTGGTACTGGCTGATCTGGACGCCGGCGTCCAGGAGGCGGCTGTACAGGTGCTGACCGGCGAGACGACAGGCGCGCTGGTCGGTGTAGGGGCCCGGAAGCAGGATCTCGACCCGCACTCCGCGGCGCGCGGTCGCGGCCAGCAGGTCGGCGAAGTACGCGTCCGGGGCGAAGTAGGCGGTGGACAGGCGCACGCGCTCCTGGGCGGAGGTGAGCATGATCCGGATGAGGGTCTGCATGTCCTGCCAGCCGAAACCGGCCGAGCCCCGCACCACCTGCACGGTCGAGTCGCCCGGCTGACCGTGCCGGGTGAAGCGGTCGCGCTCGTCGAACAGCTCGTCGTGGCACTCCGCCCAGTTCTGGGCGAAGGCGGCGGCGATACCGTCGACGGCCGGGCCGCGTACCTGCACGTGGGTGTCGCGCCACTCGGAGGGATTCCGGGCGTCGCCGCACCACTCCTCGGCGATGCCGACGCCGCCGGTGAACGCCGTGTGCTCGTCGATGACCAGCGCCTTGCGGTGGCAGCGGTGGTTCTGTTTGAAGGGGGAGAGCAGCAGCGGCTTGCGGAACCAGCCGATCTGCACGCCCGCGGAACTCATGGTCCGCAGCAGGTCCGCCTCGATCCTCTTCGCTCCGAAACCGTCGAGCAGCAGCCGGACACGTACACCCGCGCGGGCCCGGTCGGCCAGCGCCGCCGCGAAATCGCGCGCTATCTGCCCCCGCCAGTAGACGAAGGTCATCATGTCGACGGTGTGCTCGGCGGCGTGGACCGCGTGCAGCATGGCGGGAAAGATCTCGTCGCCGTTGCGCAGCGGGACGAGTTCGTTGCCCTCGGTGGCGGCGATGCCGAGCAGCCGCTCCAGTCTTCGCCGCAGCCGCTGCTTGCGCGCCTCCGGGTCGCCCCCGCCCACCGTGTCCTCGTGCTGGGGTTCCAGCGCCGTCGCTTCACGCATTCGCCGTCTCCTGTGTCCGTTCACTGTCGTCGACGGTCCGAGCCGGACCTCCGACCGGGCCGGCGGGCGTGCCGCCGGACCGCTCGCCGACCGGGCGGGACCGCGGTGGGGAGGGGCCGCCGCGCCGGCCCTGAGTCTCCCAGGACGCGGCCGTGCCCCTCCGCTCGACCGCGCGGGCGCCGGGGTGACCCGGCCCCATGGCCCCGCGCGGGAGCACAGCCACCGACGCGACCGGGGGGAGTCCGTCGGTGGCACACGTTCTGGTGCCCCCGATCGGGAGTCGTACTCCGGCGGATGTCCGCGGTGCCGCGGACATGCAACGCCCTACTCCCACGACTGCCGGCGCGGGCGGTTCCTGCGGGACACTGGTGCCATGGACACGTACGCATCCGCGGTCTCCGGCTTGCGTGAGCGGCTCGGTGCCGAGCTGTTCAGCCGGGTCGCGGGCCCCGAAGGTCCGGCGAACCGGGCCCGTATCCACGACACCCCGGGACCCCGGTGGTTCGGCCCGGACCGTCCGATCCGCACCGTCCACGGGGACGCCTCGATGTTCGTCGGAGGGGTGCGCGCACTGCTGCTGCAGTCGATGCACCCGCTGGCGATGGCCGCGGTCGCCGCCCACTCCGGATACCAGGGCGACCCGTGGGGACGCCTGCAGCGCACCAGTACGTTCCTCGCCGTCACCACCTTCGGCACCGCCGAGGACGCGCAGCGGGCCGTCGACCACGTCCGCGCCATTCATCGCAGGGTGCGCGGGACGACGGACCGGGGCGAGCCCTACCACGCGGCCGACCCGCATCTGCTCGGCTGGGTGCACGCCGCCGAGACCGACAGTTTTCTCGACGCCCACCAGCGCTACGGGGCGCACCCGCTGGACGCCGCCGCCTGCGACGCGTACGTCGCGGACACCGCGCGGGTGGCCGAGGCGCTCGGTGTCGTGGACCCGCCCCGGAACCGGGCGGAACTCGCCGAGGTTCTCGACGCCTACCGCCCCGAGCTGCGTGCCACGGAGGCGGCCCGGTCGGCGGCCCGCTTCATCCTGTTCCGCCCGCCGCTGCCCCTCGCGGCCCGTCCGCCCTACGCCGTCCTGACGGCTACGGCGGTGGCCGATCTCCCTCCGTGGGCCCGCGGCCCGCTGCGGCTTCCGCGGATCCCGCTGGTCGAAGGCGTCGTGGCGCGCCAGGCGGGCCGTGCGATCGTCGGGACGATCCGCTGGGTGATGACCCCGCCGCCGCCCCTGTCGCGGTGACCGGGCCGACGCCTGCCGGAGATCCTTCGGTTCGTCCATGACCCGGGATCTCCGGACCGGCCGAACGCTCGCTGACTCGATCGGTGACATGAAGAAGCGACGCGGACTCACGCGGCGGCCCCACGTCGATCTGGCGCGTGTCTCCGGCTCGGCCTGTGGCTCACGTGTCGGGGACCGGCGGTCCGTCCCACGACACGCGGACGGCTCCCGCCCTGCGAGCAGGGGAGGGAGCCGTCCGCGTGTGTCGGGGTGTTGCCGCCTGGCGTGTTACGCGTGACGGTGGCGCTTGCCGGTGACGAGGCGGTAGATGGCGAGCAGGATGACGGAGCCGAGGATCGCGGCGATCCAGGTGGAGAGTTCGAAGAACCCGTCGATGGAGTCGACGCCGAAGACGACCTTGCCGAGCCAGCCGCCGAGCAGGGCGCCGGCGATGCCGATGAGCATGGTGATGATGATGCCGCCCGGGTCCTTGCCCGGCATCAGGGCCTTGGCGATGGCGCCGGCGAGCAGGCCGATGATGATCCACGCGATGATGCCCATGCTGTGTCTCCGTCTGATCGTGTAAAGACTGTGTCAGCACACCGTCTGCACCGTCCGCGGCCGGACAAACATCTCGCGCACATCACGGTTCCGCTTTTTCGGCCGGCCGCGGCCGAACCGCCGTGGGACACCTACGCGTACGACGGGGATGCGACGCCCGATACGCTGCACGCCGTGATCACCTCAAGCCTTGACGACACCGAGGTCGCGGTAGCCGCGGCGCGGGCCGGCGCGGAGACCGTGCACGCCAGGTACGGCAAGCGGCTCACCCGCATCGACAAGGGCGCCGGCGACTTCGCCACCGATGCCGACGTCGCGGCCGAGGAAGCGATCCTCGGCGTTCTCCGTGCCGCGCGGCCCGACGACGCCGTGCACGGCGAGGAGGGCGGACGGCGGGGCACGGCTGACGCGGCACGGCAGTGGCTGGTCGACCCGCTGTGCGGCACGCTCAACTACGCGGTCGGCTCCATGCTGGTCGCCGTCAACGTGGCGCTGCGCAACGGTCCGGCCGCGGTGGCGGATCCGTTCGGCGGTGAGATCTTCTTCACCGACGGTGCGACCGCCCGGGTCCGGTGCGACGGGGACGACACGCCTCTGGTGCCGACGGCCGCCTCCCGGCTCGTGGACGTGAACCTGGACCCGCCCTTTCCCGGCGCGCCCGGATTCCGAGCCGTCGACCTCCTCGCTCACCCCGGTTTCGTCGAAGGGTTCCGGCCGCGGGTCGTCTCCACGACGCTGGCCCTGGCATGGGTGGCGGCCGGCAAGCGCGCCGCATACGTCACCGACGGCGGTGACCTCACGGAAAGCGTGCACTTCGCGGCGGGCATCGCACTGTGCCGGGCCGCCGGCTGCGTCATCAGCGGCGTCGACGGCGCCCCGCTCGGGCGGGCCGGCCGGGGGCTCGTCGTGGCTGCGGACGCGGAGACGCACGGGCTGCTGCTCTCGATGATCCGCGGCCGGGGCTAGGGTCGCCGGCCCGGGCTCCGGATCCAGCGCCCGCTCCGGCTCCGGCTCCGGCTCCGGCGCCCGCTCCGGCTCCGGCTCCGCCTCGCGACGCTCGGGCGCCCGCGGTGCCCCCGCTGCCCGGGGCTACCGGGTCGCTCGCCGGGTGCCGGTGTCGCGGGTGAGGAGGAAGCCGAGGGCGATCATGCCGATGCCGAGGACGAAGTGGAGCCAGTTGTCGGCCGTGTTGACGGGGATGAAGTTGGCGTCACTGGCACGGTCGATGAACAGGCCGTACAGCCACAGCACCAGGTAGATGGCGCCGCCGACGACGAGGTAGGTGCGGGCGGTGCCGGGGGTGCGGGCCAGGGCGAGGCCGGCGACGCCGAACAGCAGGTGGACGATGTTGTGCAGGACGGACACCTGGAAGATGCCGAGGAGCTTGGCACCGGAGTGGTGGGCGGCGAACTCCATCGTGTCGTAGTGGGTGGTGACACCGGGGATGAAGCCGAGGATGCCCACGAGCAGGAAGACGGCGCCGACGAGGAGCGCGGCCTGTTGTACCCGCGTGCGGGTGGGGGCTCTGGAGGGTGTGTGCGCGGTCATTAACCTGTTCCCTTCGTCCGTACGTCGGGCTGAAGCCGCCCGGTCTGTGTGTCTTGGTCAGTACCCACGGTGAGGAAAACATTCGGCTCATATCGGGTGATTTCGGGCGTTCGGGCCCGTCGCCGGGGCTTCTGCGGCGCCCGGCCGGGCGCCGCGAATCCCGGCCGTCGGCGGGAGCGGATCGCGTCCTCGCCGGTGGTGCCGCGGACTCCTGGGGGCGCCGACACCGTGGATCCCGTCAGGGAGGCGGACCTGCGTCGTCATACACCAGGAGGCCGTCCTCGCGAAGTCGCACGCCCGGCGTCGGACTGTGCGGGGTGAGCCGGCCGTCGTGCATCAGATGGCGGACGGGCACGCCGCGGGCCAGGACGGCGAAGTCGGCGATCAGACGCCGGTGGCACCGCCACCACACCGCTTCGGCGCACATCACCGCGGTGCGCTCCCCGGCCGCCCGGCGCACGAGATCGTCCATGGCCGCGACGAAGTCGGGGCTGCGGGTATGGGCGGCGTAGCCACGGAACGACGCGTTGCGCCAGACCGTGTCGGGTGAGTGCGGCGGCGTTTTGCGGAAGCCGCCCAGGCGCGGCTCCCACCGGTAGGTCAGGTGCTCCTCGGGCATCCACTCGGCCAGTCGCCGGCGTGACACGTCCGGGTGCCGGCGGCTGCCCGGAGCGGTCCTGACGTCGACGACGGCGGTGACGCCGGCTCCCCGGAGGAGTTTCGCCAGCGAGGCCCGGTCCGCGGTGCTGTGGCCGAAGGTGAGCAGCTCCCGCGGGGGCACCGTGAACCCGTCTGCGGGGGCGGCCCGGTCGTGGTCCATACGTCCAGTGCAGCAGCTCCGGGCCGGCATGTCCTTTGCCGGCGTTCGGGCCACGGGCCGGATGAGCTGCCGCCGCCGTGTCAACCGGGGAGCCGGCCGCGGGCGTCGTAGCGTGGGTCGCGCCGACCGTGGAGGCCCCCGGCGACGGCCGACCCCGAGGTGGCGTGATGTGCTGGAGTGCGAAGGCGGACCTCGTGGCGGGCGCCGGGATCGCGGCGCTCGGAGCCGCCTGCCTCGTGCGTGCACGGCGGCGCCGGGATCTGCCCATGGCCGCCCTGCCGGTGCTGCTCGGGGCCCACCAGATCGTCGAGTCGGTGGTCTGGCACGCCGGAGGCGGCGCGGGACCCGCCACCGTGGCCTGGGCGGTCATCGCCCTTCCGCTGCTGGCGGTGTGGGTGCCCCTGGGTGTGATGTGCGCGGCGCCCCGAAGTGCCCGGCGCCGGGTGCTGACGCCCCTCGTGGCGGGAGCCGTGACGGCGACGGCCCTCGCTCACGCCCTGGCCGTGCGTCCCGTGACCGCCGAGGTCCGTGGCCACACCCTCGGCTATGTGCTGGACCTGCCTCACGCCCAACTCCTCATCGGAGGCTACCTGTTGGCCACCGTGGGCTCGCTGCTGCTGTCCGGAGACCGGGGGCTGACAGTGCTCGGGGTGCTGGTCGCGGTGGGCGCGATCGTCTGCTGGGCGCTGTGGCGGCTGGAGTTCGTCTCGACCTGGTGCGCGTTCGCCGCGCTGTGCTCGGTCGTCCTGTGCTTCTGGGTGCGCGGACGGGAGGACGCCGGGGCGGCGGACCGGACGGCGCGGGCCGGGGAGCGGGTACGAGGGAGCGGTCCCGGTGTGTGAGGCGCGCCGCTCAGCCGGTCACGGTGCGCGCGGGACGACGCCTGTCACCGCACCACTCCCTGTTGCCGTCAACGTTGCGACACTGGTGGAGTGACGGACGGCGAGAGGCAGACGGACCGGCGCCTGGAGCGAGCCATTCTGGAGCTCCTGGAGCGACGCGGCCCGAGTGCGACGATCTGCCCCTCGGACGCCGCGCGGGCGGTGTACGAAGGGGACGACGACGGCTGGCGCGCGCTCATGGAACCGGCCCGCCGCGCTGCCCGGCGGCTGGTCGCGGCCGGCGAGGTGGACATCACCCAGGGCGGCCGTCCCGTCGATCCGGCACAGGCCCGCGGCCCGATCCGCATCCGCCGCGCCCGCTGACACCACGTGCGCGTGCACCACGGCGGGGTCGAAAGCCGGGGTCGAAAGCCTTCCTTGCGCCGCGGACGGCCCGCCGCCCTCCTAATTACGACGTCGGTCGAAGTTTGACGGTCATTGAAAGATGTGTTTTGGTTGGCGCATGGACGGCCGGGCGGCCGACGCCGTGGCCGTACTGCGGGCGTCCGTTCCGCGTCGCCGGCCTGCTCCGTCGATCCCGCGGCGCACCCCTACGTGCCTGCACCGGATTCAAGGCGCCGGACTCCTGTCCCGGCACCGGCACCCGTTCTCAGGAGAGGTCCCCATGGCGAAGATCGTTCAGTTCGACCGGCTCGGCGGCGCGGAGGTCCTGACCCTGCGCGACGTGGAGACCCGCGATCCGGGCCCCGGCGAGGTGCGCGTCCGCGTGGACGCGATCGGCCTGAACCGGGCCGAGATCATGTACCGCGAGGGTGCCTACTTCTACCAGCCCGTCCTCCCCTCCACGCTCGGCTACGAGGCCGCAGGAACCGTCGAGGCGACCGGTGAGGGCGTGACCGGCTTCGAGGCCGGCGACCCGGTCGGTGTGATCCCCGCGTTCCTGCTGACCGAGTACGGCACCTACGGCGACCGGGTGATCCTCCCGGCCACCGCCGTCGTCCCCCGGCCCGCATCCCTCGCCCCCACCACCGCGGCGGCCGTGTGGATGGCCTACCTGACCGCCTACGGCGCCCTCGCCGAGAAGGGCCAGGTGCGGCCCGGCGACCACGTACTGATCACGGCCGCCTCCAGCAGCGTGGGTGTCGCCGCGATCCAGACGGTCCACCATCTGGGGGCCGTCGCGATCGCCACCACCCGCGGCGCCGCCAAGAAGCAGGCACTGCTGGACGCCGGCGCCGATCACGTCGTCGTCACCGACGACGAGGACCTCCCCGCGCGTGTCAGGGAGATCACCGGCGGCCAGGGGGTCCGGCTGGCCTTCGACCCGGTCGCCGGTCCCGGCGTCGAAACGCTGGCCGAGGCCATCGCCCCCGGCGGCAGCCTGATCGTCTACGGTGCGCTCGACCCCCGCCCCACCCCGCTGCCGCACGCCCGGTCCTACCCGGCCCTGACCACCAGCACCTACACGCTCCACGAGGTCACCACCGACCCCGAACGGCTGCGCCGCGGTGTCGCCTTCGTGAACGCGGGCCTGAAGAGCGGTTCGCTGGTCCCTCTCGTCGACCGCACCTTCGACCTCGCCGACATCGCCGACGCCCACCGCTACATGGAGTCCAACACCCATCTGGGCAAGATCGTGGTCACCGTCACGCACGACGCGGACGGGCCCGCGGCCTGAAGTCCGCGCTCGTCACGGTCCCCGTACAGGACGCGGCCCCGCCGCGACCCGGGTGTTTCGGCGCCGGACCCGTCTACGCGGCGGAAGCGGCCAGGACCGCCGACAGCAGGCCGGGGAAGCGGGCCTCCATCTCCTCGGTCCGCAGCGTGTTCATCTTCGTCGTCCCCACGTAGTACTGGCGGATCAGCCCGGCCTCCCGCAGCACACTGAAGTGGTGGGTCAGCGTCGACAGCGACACCGGCGCCTCGAACGTCCCGCAGCTCATGTCCTCACCGGCGTAGGCCAGTTGGCAGACCACTCCACGCCGCACCGGATCCACCAGAGCCTCCAGCACCTGCTGCAGGGACACCTGCGACAACTCCGGGTGCTCCACCGTCCGGGGGGCGGTACGGGGGCGGGCCATGGTGACTCCTCAGAACGGCATGAGCGTGCAGCTCCATAGTACGACTGCCATCAAAATTGGGTGTCGCGCGGGCCTGGAGCGCGTGGTGTTCCACGAGCTCGGGTGCTCCCTGCGGGCGTGCGGCACGGGGGCGGGTCAGGTGAGGGCGAGGAGGCTGACGGCTACGGCGGCGGTGCCCAGGCCGACGAGCTGGCCCCGGTGTATGCGTTCGGCGAGGACGCCGCGGGCGAGCAGGACGGTGCCCGCCGGATACAGGGCGGTGATCACGGCGACGACGGTGAGGTCTCCGCTGCGGGCGGCGAGCAGGAACAGCAGGTTCGCCAGCGAGTCCAGCACCCCGGCGGCCGCCGAGATCGCGATGGCGGGCTTCTCCGTACCGAGCCGCCGGAACATCACGGCAGCCGCGGCGAGCGTGACGGCCGAGGAGACCGCCCTGCCGACGATCAGCGGGGCCACGCCGCTGTCGCCGGGCGCCTGGTGCAGGCACACGAGCTGAAGGGCGATCGCGGCGCCCGCCCCGAGGGCCAGCAGCAGTGCCGTGCGCGACGGACGCGAGGAGCCCGTGCCGTGCCCGGCGCTGACCAGGACCACCGCCACGAGTGCCAGTGGCAGACCCACCAGGCCGCCCGTCCCCAGGTGATCGCCCTGGAGCAGACCGACCGTGACCGGCAGGGCGGCGGACACCAGCGCGGTGACGGGCGACAGGACGTTCATGGGGCCGATCGCGAGCGTCCTGTAGAGCAGGGCGAACGCCGCGGCGGACGCCACCCCGGACGCCGCGCCCCAGCCGATGCTCGCCGGAGTGAACGAAGCACCCAGGACGGGCCACAGCAGCAGCTCGACCACGAGACTGGCGGGGGCCGCGACCATCACGGTGCGCAGCACATGAGCCTTGCGGGCGCCGAGGCCGCCGAGGAAATCGGCACACCCGTAGGCGAGAGAGCTGCCCAGGGCCAGCAGGAGAGCGATCACGGTACTTCCCTATGTTTCACAATGGAACGACTCGACCGTACAATGAACCGACCGCAGGTTGTCAACCAAACGACCGGGCGGTCCATTCCAGTGATCCGCAGGACGGGACAGGACGGTGATCAGGTGCCCGAGGCAGAGGAAGCCCTGCGCACGCTCGCGCACAACGTGAGAGCCGCCCGGACACGGGCGGGCCTGTCCCTGGACGAGCTCGGCCGGCGTGCCAGGGTCAGCAAGGGCGCCCTGGTGGGGCTGGAGAAGGCCCAGGGCAACCCGAACTTCTCCACCCTGGTCCGCCTCGCCGACACGCTCGGTGTCTCGGTGTCGACCCTGATGGAGGGGCCGGCCGAAGGCCGCGTCCGGGTGGTGTCCGCCGACGCCGTCATGCCGCTGTGGGCCGGCGAGCGGGGCGGCGAAGCCCGGCTCATGCTGACCACCGCGGGGCCGGCTCCGGTCGAGGTCTGGCGCTGGAGACTGGAGCCGGGTGAGGAGTACCCCAGCCACCCCCACCAGGCCGGCGTCGTGGAGACCGTCAGCGTCACCTCCGGCCGGATGACCCTGGTCGTCGACGGCACCGAGCATGCGGTCCAGGCCGGGCAGACCGCCACCTTCGACGGCGACACCGTCCATACCTACCGCGGCTCGGGTACCGGAACCTGCCACCTGATCATGACCGTCCACATCCCGCCCGGCCCGGGCTCACCGGCCTGACCTCACAGCGGGCCAAGGGGCTCGGAGCCGCGCCGGTCAGAGGGACTGCCGACGGCGCGCGTTCCTCCGATTGGCGACCAGCAGGCACGGCCACACGAGGACCAGGCACACCGCGCCGATGATGCGGCCCGCGCCGGCGCCGTCGATCAGTTTCCACACCAGCAGGAGGATGCTCAGACAGAACATCGGCCAGTACACCCGAGGGCCCCACCGGTTGCCGGCCCTCGTCCAGGGCGGCGGAACGCGGGAGCCGGAGCGTTGCTTCATGCGCGATCTCCCTCTCCGTCAACCCTGGTCCCTGTCAGTGCCGTTGGCACCGTCGCGTCTGGTGCGGCGCCACATCGCCGCCGCGATCAGCCCGAAGGCCAGCACGGCGATCAGCGCCTGCACCCAGGCAGGCACGAAATCCGGCGCCCGCCCTCCTGCCGCCGTCACGATCCAGCCCTTGCCAGCCATGCGCGTCCCTTCCGCCGGCACCAGTGTGCGATGCGGAAACGGATGCCCCGGAAGCAGAGAGTCATGAATATGCCGGTGCCTGCAGGGGATCGGCCCCGTACGTCTCCCGTCGTCGCGGTCGGCGCGTCACGACCCGCCGTCAGCGCGGCCCGCTCACCCCTCGTATTCCGTCAGGTCGATGCCGTACACGCCCAACGGATAGCCGTACACCGGGTGTTCGGTCTCACGCTCCAGTGTCAGTCCGAGCTTGCTGATGACGTTCTCGGAGGCGTCGTTGCCCATTCGGTTGATGCTGATGACCCGGTCCAGGCCGCGGTCCTGGAGCGCGAACTCCAGGACGGCGTGGGCGGCTTCGGACGCGTATCCCTGCCCCCAGAACGACGAGCCGAGCCGCCAGCTGATCGCCACGGCGGGCAGTACCTCGGGAAGGAACTCGGGCACCGACAGACCCGCGAAACCGGCCAGTTCCCCGGAGGCCAGCAGCTCGACGGCGAAGATGCCGAAGCCCTCCTCGTCCCATTCCTCTTCCCACTGCTCGATCTCGGTGGCCGTCTCGTCCAGGCCGAGGAGCGACCCGTCGCCGACCCATCGCATCACCTGGGAGTCCGCGTTGATGTCGGCCAGGGGCGCGAGGTCGTCGTCGGTCCAGCGGCGGAGTACGAGGCGGGGGGTGCGGATCTCGGTCATGAAGCACATCCTGCCTGACGTACGAGGCCACGGCTGACCTGGGGCCGGACCCGGCGGGGGGTCGGCTCTGCGCCACGGGGCCGGACGGGGGAGCACGCGTCGCGGGCGAATGATGCGTCGACGCGTGGCAAAACGGGCAAGAACCCGGAGCGGTCGGAAAGCGACCTCCGGACGACCCGGTTCCCCAGCGCCGTGAAGGCCGGTGCGGACAAGGCCAGTGCGGACGAGGCCGGTGCGGACCGCTTCACGGCGTACGCCACCTCGTGACCGGGACCGCGGCGTCCAGGACCGGACCGCGCAACGCACTGCCTGCTGCCGAGAGCGGACCCACCCCGTACGGACCCGTGCTTCGCCCCGCCGCCCGGCCGCACAGATGGCATCTACACGAAGTTCGGCGTGCCGCGTGCTCGCGCTCCGCTCGCATCACGTGACGGGGTGCGCGCGACCGGGACGGCATCGGCAGAGGGCTTTTCAGGGGAGAGAGGCGTTTGCGATGGAGCACGCGGAGACAGCACCCGAGGTGTGGGTGGAGAAACTGCCCGTCCAGGCGGGAAGCGGGCGGTCGGCGTGGCTGATACGCCCGGTCGGCACCGTCGACCGGGCGGGCCATCCGCTCTTCGAGGCCATCCGGACGGCGGGGGAGCGTGCGGGCACCGCGGTCGTCGTCGACCTCTCGCACGTACGTGCCCTGTCGGCGGGGGCCGTCCGGGAACTGCTGGACTGCGCCCACACGCTGGAGGCCGCGCGGGGCCGGCTGCTGCTGGCGGGCCCGGCCCAGGACGTCGACCCGCTGCTGAGGCTCGCTCTCGGCCTCGCCCCGGTCCCGGTCTTCGCGACGCTGGGAGCGGCCGTCCACGCGTGCGCGAGCCGCGTGCCCGCGGACGCGACCGGCGTCCCGGGAGGCGGCACGGCCGCCGACAGGGGCGGCCGGACGGCGGCGCGCCATGACGAGCTGGCGCAGCTCCAGCAGGCCGTGTCCTCGCACGCCGTCGTCGACCAGGCCATCGGCATCGTCGTCGCGCTCGCCGGTCTGCGTACCGAGGACGCCTGGCACGTCGTACGGGAGATCTCCCAGCACACCAACATCAAGATGCGGCACGTCGCCGAGCTGATCGTCGAGTGGGCCCAGACGGGCCATCTGGCCAGTGACATCCGCCATCACCTGCAGAGGAGCCTGGCGGCACGGCGGCCGGCGCTGCCGGAGGCGGGCTGACGAGACGGCCGCGCGGCGGGACACGGCCGCGGACACCGACCTGGTTCCGACGACCAGACCGTCGTAGTACGGCGGAGGGCGCCGGACAGGAGTGAGCGGCCGCCCGCCGCTCTCCCGTGACGCGGCTCCGCGGCCGCCCGCCTCTCCCGTGACGCGGCTCCGCGGCCGGCGCAGCTCCCGCTACGACCGGCCGCGGAGCCGCGTCATGCCCGACTGCGTGCCGGAAGTGGGCCGGCCATTCCGGACCGGCCGGCCGTCCGCTGACGAGACGTCAGCGGACGACCTCATGACGGGTGTTGGGGACGCAGTGCGTCATCGTCAGGCCGGACACGTCCCGGGGCTCGTTCTCGCCCAGGTTGGCGAGCCGCTTGCGGTCGTCGTCGGTCAGATCCTGGCTGGCCAGCGGCTCGAGACCGGCGACGTCCCGGGGGCTGATGCCGAGCCCCTCACCGACCTTCAGGCCGAGCTCGTTCTCCACCAGCAGGAAGTGCCACACCATCCGCTCCTGCACCGGCCGGTCGCACTGGGACAGCAGGTCGGTGAAGTTCTTCACCAGGTCGTCCCGCTCCCACTGCTCCATCAGCTGATAGCGCTGACCCGCCTGGAGGTAGTCGTTGGTGCGGGGGATGCGCTTGCGGGTGACCCGGCCGTGGATCTCCGGCCCCTGCTCGTCGTGGGACGGGTACTGCGCCTCCCGCAGGCCCCCGGTGATCGACGGCTCGTAGTTGACGATCGGGTTCTCGCCGCCGCCGTCCTGGTGATAGGCCATCTGCCCGTCGCGCTGGTTGGTGCGCACGTCGGCGTTCTTGGCCCGGTTGACCGGAAGCTGGAGGTAGTTCGGGCCGACCCGGTAGCGCTGGGTGTCGCTGTAGGAGAACGTCCGGCCCACGAGCATCTTGTCGTCGGAGAAGTCCAGGCCGTCCACCAGCACACCGGTGCCGAACGAGATCTGCTCGTTCTCCGCGAAGTAGTTCTCCGGCATCCGGTCGAGCACCATCCTGCCCACCGGCCGGGGCGGGAAGTCCTGCTCCGGCCAGGTCTTGGTGTCGTCCAGGGGGTCGAAGTCCAGCTCCGGGTGGTCGTGGTCCTCCATCATCTGGACCAGCAGTTCCCACTCCGGGTACTCGCCGCGCTCCACCGCCTCGTAGAGGTCCTTGGTGGCGTGGCCGAGACCCTGGGCCTGGACGTTCGCCGCGTCCTCCTCGGTCATGCTGCGCACGCCCTGCTTGGGCATCCAGTGGTACTTGACCAGGACGGTGTCGCCCTCCCGGTTCACCCACTTGTACGTGTTGACGCCGAAGCCCTGCATGTGGCGGTAGTCGGCCGGGATGCCGCGCGGGCTGAAGAGGTTGATGAGCATGTGCATGGACTCGGGGGTCTGCGACATGAAGTCGAAGATCCGGCGCGGCTGCTGCTCGAAGGTGACCGGGTCCGGCTTGAGCGCGTGGATGACGTCCGGAAACTTGATGGCGTCCCGGATGAAGAACACCCCGAGGTTGTTGCCGACGAGGTCCCAGTTGCCGTCCTCGGTGTAGAACTTCACCGCGAAACCGCGCGGGTCGCGGGCCGCCTCCGAGGAGTCCCGGCCGCCGATGACGGTGGAGAACCGGACGGCGAGGTCCGTGCGCTTGCCGCGCTCGGCGAAGACCTTCGCGCGCGTGAAGCGGCTGATGGGCTCGTCGCCCCAGGAGCCGTACGACTCGAAGTAGCCGTAGGCGGTCACACCGCGGGCGTGGACGACGCGCTCCGGGATGCGCTCACGGTCGAAGTGGCTGATCTTCTCGAGGAACTGGTAGTTCTCCAGCGTGGCCGGGCCGCGGGCCCCGACGGTGCGCTGGTTCTGGTTGTCGTAGACCGGGTGGCCCTGCCGGTTGGTGAGCGTCTTCCGCTCGTCGTCCGGGGCGGGACCCTTGCTTGACACGTCCGTCACGATCGTCGACTCCTTCGACCCGTATGTGCGGTTCTATCCCGATGTACCACTATTTCCAGTTAGGGAGTCATCCGCTACGGCAGGACGGCCCCTGGGGTACCCCCGTGGTCGCCCTCGAGTCCCCCGGGTGGCCGTGCCTACGCGACCGGGCGGACCCCGGTGATCCGGAACCCGCTGCGGGGCCGTGTCGGAATGTGCCGCAGCGGGATCGTCAGATCCTGGACCGGAACGCCGTACGTCAGCCGCGACAGCCGGACGCCGAGGGCTTCCAGCAGGGCCATCGTGACGGCTTCGCCGGGACACCGGTGGCCGCCGGACGGATCGGCGCCGCCCTGCGGGTCCGGTTCGTCACGTGCCGCCGGACGTGCCAGGAAGCGCTCGGGGCGGAACCTGTACGGGTCGCCCCACAGCTCCGCGTCGCGGTCCTGCCCGTACAGGCCGAGCAGGACGGGACCTCCCGCCCGCGCGTGCTCGCCCTTCCAGTACAGGTCGGCGGCGGCCCGGCCGCCGGTGAAGGGGGCGAACGGGTAGAAGCGCCGGACCTCCTGCGCGAAGGCCGCGCCGTACGCCGCGTCGCCGGCCCGCAGCGGCGCGCGGTTCTCCGGCCAGCGGTGGAGGGCGTGAGCGGCGAACGTGACGAACCAGGAGACCGCGACGGTCGGCCGGACGATGTTCAGCAGCTCCACGGCGGCCGTACGGGCGTCGAGCGGGCGCCCGTCGGCGTCACGGTGCCGCACCACGACGGACACGGCCGACCCGGCCGGGGCCTCGATCTCCCCGGTGCGGACCTTCCCGACCAGGTCCGCGATCCGGGCTTCGCAGCCGGCGCGGGCCCGGCGTGCCTGCCAGTGCCGCGCCCCCGGCGTGGCGAAGCCGTCGACCGTCGCCACCAGGTCCTGCGCCGTGACCGCCACCCGGTCCTTGTCCAGGGGGATCCCGGCCCAGCGGCACACGCCGGCCGTGAGGACCTTCGCCGCCTCCTCGAACAGGACGATTTCCGGCCGCACCCGCCAGGCGTCCACGGCCCCGTCCCAGGCGTCCGTGACGTGTTCCACCAAAAGGGCGACACGGTCCGGCGGCGTCAGCAGCGAGTGGAGCAGCGCCCTGCGGACCCGGTGCGCCGCAAGGTCGGGCGTATGAGCCGCATCCTGGCCGAACAGCGTGCTCCGGACGCGCTCGGGCGCGGCCCTGCGCCGGCGCGTAGGCCGTTCGTCGTAGAAGAACCGGACGGCGTCCGGGCCCCGCAGGCCCGAGGCGTGCCGTCCGAGCAGGCGGGTCCTGACGGCCGGGCTCGTCGCGTGGCGCAACCTGTCCGGCAGCCAGGAGTGGCCCTCCGGCGGCAGGGAGCCGGTGCGGTCGGCGACGGGGCCGGGTGGGGTGCGCATGGGGCCCGGGTGCCCGACGTGACGTCCTGAAAAACGCCGAGCCCGGTGGATGCCCGGGATACGACCGCGGCAGCCGGCGCGGCATGCCCGCGGAGGGATGGCGGGTTGGCCGCACCGGTGGAAATCTTCTGGGCGAAAAGGAAATATCCCGCCAGGTCCGCGTGTTGTCATCGACGTGGGCGCGGAGGGAACTGTGTCCCCGGGCCTCATTTTCACAGCCCACGAGGACGATCGTCCGGCTGAAGCCTCGTGGAGCCTCTTGCCGGAGGCGACCGCCCTCCGCGTCCACCCTCGATCGGCCCCGGTCGGCTGTCCCCCGAGCCGGCCGGGGCCTTCGCCTGCCCCGGCGGGCCCCCGCACGTCCCGCCGTGCCCGTGATTCGGCCCGGTGGGCAGGCGCCGCTGCGGCGGCCCTCCCCACTCGTGGCGTCAGGCGCGGTCGCGCTTCATGGAACGCCCGGTCTCCTGGGCGCGCTCCTGGGCCTTCCCCCGGACCTTCTTGGCCTCGCCGCGGGCCTGCTCGAGCTTGCCCTCCGCCTGCTGTTCGCGGCTGCCCGTGACCTTGCCGGCCATCTCCTTGGCCTTGCCCTTCATCTTGTCCATACCGCCCTTGTCCGCCATGGTTCCTCCTGATGTGGGGGTCGCTTGCCCGCCCAACGTAAGGGGGAGGCGGGAACTCCCGCCCGTCGAAGCGTCACGTACGGTCACCACGTCCTGCGGCGTCATCTTCGGTGAGGACGGGGATGCCGCAGCGACAAGGGAGTTGACGCATGACCGGACAACCGCGGTTCTCGCTGGCCGCGACCGTGCTCGACGCAGACGACGTCCGTGTGCTGTTCGATCCGGCGGGTCACCCGTTCTGCCTCTTCGTGCGCGCCGCCGCCTCCCGGTAGTTTGCCGACGAGGGTTCGAGGGACGCGGTGACCATGTTCGAAGACTTCGAAGCAGAAACGGTCCAGCTGGAGGAAGCGTCCCTCTTCGTACGGCACGGCGGGCAGGGCCCGCCGGTGCTGCTGCTGCACGGGCATCCCCGGACCTCGGCGACCTGGCACCGCGTGGCCCCGCAGCTGGTCCGGCGGGGATTCACGGTCGTCTGCCCCGACCTGAGGGGCTACGGCCGGTCCCGGGGGCCGGCGCCGACACCGGACCACTCCGGATACTCCAAGCGGGCGGTCGCCGACGATCTGGTGGCGGTCATGCGCGCGCTCGGGCACACCCGGTTCGCGCTCGCCGGACACGACCGCGGAGGTGCCGTAGCCCTGCGTCTCGCCCTGGACCACCCCGACGCGGTGTCCCGGGTGGCACTGCTCGACTGTCTCCCCATCAGCGAGCATCTGTCCCGTGTCACCGCGAAGTTCGCCACGCAGTGGTGGCACTGGTTCTTCTTCGCCCAGCCGGACATTCCCGAGCGGGTCATCAACGCCGACCCGGACCGCTGGTATCGCGGCGACCCCGCGGTCATGGGGCAGGAGAACTACGAGGAGTGGCGCGAGGCCACCAGGAACCCCGACGTGGTGCGGGCCATGCTGGAGGACTACCGGGCCGGTCTCACCGTCGACCGGCGCCACGAAGAAGCCGACCGGGCCGACGGGGTGCGGATCCAGTGCCCCGCGCTGGTCCTGTGGTCCCTCCGGGACGATCTGGAGGACCTGTACGGGGATCCGCTGGAGATCTGGCGGGACTGGGCGCCCGATGTACGAGGTCACGGGATCGACTCCGGCCACCACGTGGCCGAGCAGGCCCCGGACGAGCTCGCGGCCTGTCTCGGTGACTTCTTCGGCGGCTGACCCGGCGTCCGGCGGCGGCCCGCACGGCGGGCAGCCGCCGTGCGGGTCCCGGAGTCCGGGCCGCATCGGCCCCGGCGTCCGGCCGCCCGGGCACGGCATGCCCGCAGTCATAGACCACCCGATGGGATGGGTTTGGAGCTATTTGATGCGGTCAGTCGTAAAATGGATCCGCATTGCTGGAGCACGAAGGATGTGAGCTGCGGTGGCCAAGGACCAGAAGGCGAAGGCCAAGGCGGAGCAGGCCAAGGGCAAGGCGAAGGAAGCCGTGGGGCGCGCGGTGGGCAACGAACGCATGACCACCGAGGGAGCGGCAGGACAGTCCAAGGGCGACGCACGGCAGGCCAAGGAGAAGGTGAAGGACGCACTGGGCCACTGACCACCGGTACCCGTGCACGCGGACGGGGTCCGCCGAGATCACGTATGGCGGACCCTGCTGCGTTTCCGTTCCCGATATGTGGTGCGGCCGTTCCGTCCGCGGGTCATGCCTTCCGGGGTCAGAGGTGCCCGTCGTCCCTCGTGGAACCGGACGTCAGCCCTCTGCGCCCGCGATGAGTTCGGCGAGGAAGTCGTCGACGGAGACCTTCTCCTGCCCGGACGGGACGACCTCGTAGGTCTCGTCCAGGAAGGACATGACGGCCGGGGCCCAGGCCAGGATCACGGCGTGGTGCCGGCCCCCGTCGGTGTGGGGCTCGCCGAGGAACTCCATGCGCAGCTCCCGCCACAGCCCGGTGGCCTGCGGACCCATCCGCACGTCCCCCTCACCGACCGGACGTTCCATCCCGTCGGCCATCATCTGGCGGTCGAGTCTCCACCGGGCCAGGACCCGGCCGTCGTGGCTGAACACGACGGTGACGGCGAACGGATCGTCGGCTTCGTACGTCATGTGGGCCAGTACGGAGAAGCGGCCGGTGCCGCCTGCCTCGAGCTGCATGACGAGCGTCCTGTGCACGATGGGGATCAAGGGAAGCCTCCGGGGGAACGGGCCTAAAGCCCCCTACTACCCCCGTTGCGCGCATGATGCTCACGCAAATGGGGGATTCACACAGAAGTGACGGGACGCACGTACCTCCGCCGCGCCGGCGGGCCCCCGGAGCGGGCTGCCGGGAGGACCGCGGCCACCCGGGCGCCGTACCGGCGGGACCTCTCGAGCGGCGGCCCGCGCGTGGGCGCACCATTGTGGATGCAGATGCGATCACGTCGCCTACATCGGGGAAGTCGAGTGCCATGAGCGAATCAGAGCTTCCGCCGGAGGGCCGGCCCGTCGACCTGTACCTCGACCTGCTCCGCCTGCGCATGGCCCCTTCGGACTATGCGTTGCTGCTGCGCATGGTCGAACCAGTGCTGGAGGCCATCCAGGAACAGCGGGCAGGACCGATCGAACTGAGTCTGGAGGGCGCGGACGGGGAGAACGTCTCGCAGGAGGTCCGCGACGAGGCCTCCCTCGTCGTCGCCGTCGCCGTCACGGGCCGTCTGGACAACCAGATCGTCGAAATCGAGACGGAGGAGCAGGGTCCGGTCAGAGTCGTCACGGACTCGGGGACCGCGGCCGATCCCGCCAAGTGCCAGGAGATCGCCGAGTTCATCGGCGAACGCCATCGTCAGGACGAGGAACTGCGGGGCATCGCGGAGGTGAGCGGCCTGCCCACGGACGTCTGAACGGCCGCCGGGCATTTTTTGCCCGGCCGTGAGGCCCGCATCGGCAAGGCCGTGACGCCCGCCGGCTTCCGGCGGGTCACCCGCCCCGGCGTCACCAGGGCAGGAAGACGTGCACGTCCTTGCCGTCGGGCTGCCGGACCACGCTGACCTGGTCGCTCAGCGCCTGGATCAGATGCCAGCCTATGCCCCCGCCGCCTCCGTCCGGACTGAAGGACCGTGGTGTGGGCCGGACCGTGCTCGTGTCGTGCATCGTCACGTGGACGCCGTCGAAGGTGGGGCGCAGCTCCAGACGGAAGGCGCCCGGAGCGTACTGCACCACGTTGGCGGCCAGTTCCGTCACCACCAGCAGGATGTCGTCCAGATGCTCGGGCGCGCCGGGCGGGGACACCCGCGCAAAGGCGCGCAGGTAGTCCTCCGCGGCGAGCCTGGCATCGGTCACATTGCGCAAGTCACCGGCAAAGGTGCTGGTCAGGCTGGTCATGTTGGCGGAAGCCAGGTCGTTGTCCCACTGAGGCTCGGTCGTCATCTCGCCTTCCCGGTGTCGTGCGGACCGGACGCCGTGCGGTGCTCCGGTCCCGCCCGGCCGCGTGCTGGGGCCGGGGTGTGAGGCGGGCGCTGCCCGCGCCGTGCGGCCTACGCCGCCGAACCGCGGCGACTGCCCACGCGACGCTTCAGCGCTCGGCGCTCGTTCTCGCTCGTACCGCCCCAGACGCCCAGGGTCTGTTCCGTGTCGAGCGCCCACCGCAGGCACGCGTCGCGCACCGGGCAGCGTCGGCACACGGCCTTGGCCTCCCGGATCTGCAGCACCGCGGGCCCCGTGCTGCCGACGGGGAAGAAGAGGTCGGGGTCGACGCTCCGGCATGCCGCAGCGTCCCGCCAGCTCTCCATGGGAGTCTCCTTCGATCGAATCGTTCCGGTCGGTGGGACTTCGTTCGTTGTCCGGGTCACCTCCAGACGGGGGGGTGAAACAACCAACTCGGGTCCGATGTGCGCGCCGAGGGGCGGTCAAGAGCAGACATACGTGAGATACGTCGCATTCGTCCGTCGCTCGGGGGAGAGCAGGCGCAGCTCCGCGCGACCCGTGTAGCGGCCCTCGCCGTGGAAGGACCACAGGAGGTGCAGCCGGGCCGTGCGCCGGCCGCGCGGCATGTCCTCGCGCAGGACTTCGGAGGACGTTCCGTCGCTGCGCACCCAGCGGTAGGTGAGGGTGCCTGCTCTCCCGTCGGTGGTGACGGTGGCGACGATGTCGGCGGTGCCGTCGCAGCCGGGTGAGGGCCGGCCGACGGAGACGGTGACGTCGCGCACGCCGACGGGCGGCGCGGCCCGGTCCCAGGCGAGGAAGGCGAGGACGCCCAGCAGTACCAGGGTGGGCAGTGCGTGTCTGCGCCAGGCGCGATGGCGCGGCCTCGGGCGTGGCGTCGGCTGCGCGGGGAGGCTGCCGTGGGCACGGCGTACGGTGTCGGCGTTCACGCCGGGCCCGAAGCGCAGCAGGGTGCCGTCGACGCGGTCGGGACGCACGCCGGGGCCGAGGCGCGCGGCGTCGGCCTGCGCGGCGGGACCGGGACGCGCGCTCTTCCCACGTGAGGCGGGACCGAGGCGCCTCGTCGCGGCGGTCGTGTCCGACGGGGCCGCCACCAGGGTGTCCGCGTCCGCCCGCGGGTCGTCGGAGTCCGGCCGCCGGATCCAGTGACTGGCCAGCGCGGTCGCGCTGTAGTCGTCGTCCGCGTCAGGACGGTCCCCGTGGGCCCGGGAGTCGTCGTTCACCGGAGGTCACACGCCCGGGTCAGAAGCTGCTGCCACGCGTCGCCGCCCGTCGGGGCCGGGTTCGTCGTCGCCCGGACCCCCCAGTAGCAGCCGGTCCCCCGGAAGGTGTGCTCGACGGGGAGCGTGTACCGGGTCGAGCCGCTGCGTTCGTACGTCGAGGCCGCCCCGTCCTGGGTGCCGGACTGTCCGCGGGTGTCCCCGGTGAACCAGGTGACGCCGAGAGTGACGGGTCCCGTTCCGTCGGTGGTGACGGTCAGGGTCGCCGTGCCCGTCGTTGAACCCGTCTGCTGGAAACCGGTCAGCGTGACGTCCTTGACCGCCGCGGGGGCAGCAGGAGTCGTCGTGGGGGCGCCGGTCGTCCCCGCCGTCGGTGTCGCCGCCCCGCTCCCGGCGGACGCGGACGCCGAGGGCCGCGCGGAGGAGCCGTCGGCCGTTCCGGACGCGGGGGGCGGGGAAGTCCCGTCCGCCGCGGGGGAGCTGGGCGAACCGGCTTCCGTCGGGCCCGTCGGCCCCGCGGAGACGTCCGGCTGCGTACTCGTCGTGGCGAGAGCCTGCGCCGCCTGCTGGGGAGTGTCCGCGGTGCCCGGGTCGACGCCGTGCGCCAGCAGGAGGGCCGCGACGAGGGCCGCACCGGACACGAGCAGGCCGCGCCCGCCCGGCAGCCAGGAACGGAAGCCGCCGGGGTGCTGCGAGAGGACCGTGCGCGCCGTGTCCGTGGCGCTGTGCGACGTGCGGGGAGCGGACGGCAGCAGCAGGAGGGAGAGGGCCACGAGCGCGGCGAGCCGGCCGCGTCCGCGCTCCTCCCAGTCGGCTCCGTACGCGCCGCCCGCGGCGGTCTCGAGCTCCGCCACGAAGTCCGCTGCGTCCGGCGGCCGTTGTCCGGGGGACTTCGCCAGACCCCGGAGGACGAGGGGGCGCAGCGCCTCGGGCACCTCGTCGGCCGGGATGGGACCGTCCACGTGCTTCAGGGCCAGTTCGGCCATGTTGTCACCGGTGTAGGGCTTGCGGCCGGTCAGGCACTCGAAGAACGTGGCGGTCGCCGCGTAGACGTCGGCGGCGGGGGAAGCGGGGGCGCCGGTCCACTGCTCCGGGGCCATGTAGGACGGAGTGCCCGCGATACCGGCCGTGGTGCCGTCCGTGGCGGCGATCCCGAAGTCGACGAGTTTCGAGTGGCCGTCGGCGGTGACGAGGACGTTCTCCGGTTTGTAGTCGCGGTGCACCACGCCGAGGCGGTGCGCGTCGGCGAGCCCGAGCAGCGACCCCTTGAGCAGCGTGAGTGCGGCTTCCGGGGCGAGAGGAGCCTCCCGGGTGAGCAGCCGGCGCAGGGAGAGGCCGTCCACGAGTTCCATCACGATCGCCGCGCCGTCCGGGCCCTCGACGTACTCGTACAGACCGGCCACGTACCGGCTCCCGAGTCCGCCCAGGAGCCGTGCCTCCGCGCGGAACTCGGCGACGAAACCGGGGCGGGTGCGCAGCGACTCGCTGAGGTACTTGACCGCGACGGGAAGCCCGGTGTCCTCGTGGACGGCCAGCGCGACCCGCCCGCTCGCTCCCGAGCCGAGCTCACGTGTCTCCGTGTAGCCCGGCACTGCCCAAGTGTTCATGGCCCGTCCCCCCGAGACGCGGGGCGCGGGAGTGTCCGAGGCCCCCGCGCTTCCCGTCGTGTGCACAGAGACACGATTTCGGCCAGGACGGTTGCACTCGGGGCGGGCCGGGACGGTACGACGGCCCGCCGCGTGGGCGGCGGGCCGTCCGGCACTGGCGAAATGGAGGACCTGCGACAGGGCCGGGCCGCGTCAGCCGAGGATGCTCCACGACGTGGTGCCGTTCACCGCCATGAGGACGGCGAGCACCACGATGTCCGCGATGCCGAGCGCCAGTCCGAGCCGAGCGCGGAAGCGGCGCGGGGTGTTCCGGCGCAGTGCCATGACGGCCAGCACGATGGCGATCGGGCCGAGGACGAAGTTCAGGACGAGGAGTCCGACCAGGCCGAGGACGAAGGAGGCGACCGCCATTCCTTCGGTGTCCCGCCTGCCGGTCTCCCGCCGTGGGGGTGCGGTCAGCTTCATGGTCACGCCCTTCCGGTTCGGCCGCGCCGCCGGCGCTCACGGACGGCGAACACCGCCAGCCACGCGGCGATGACCACACCGGCCACGACGGTCACGGGCAATGGCAGGTAGGCGGCCGATCCGAGCACGACGGCCAGGAAGAGTACGGCCACGACAAGGAACAGCACGGCTACCTCCGTTCGCGGGCGGGCACGGGCGTCAGCGGGGATCGCCTCGGTGGGAACATGCGCATACAGATGTCCCGTGTCCTCGCCGTCACACCTGCGCATCCCGGCACTCGGGCGACGCCTCGGACGAGTCGGTGCCGCGCGACCTCCTGTGGTTCCGCTTCTGCATGAGTCGACTTCCGCAGGCCGGGAACCCGCGAGTGAGGAAGCGGCACGCCCGACGACAAGGAGCCTTCTGTCATGACCGTCCCCGAAGAGAACCGCGGCAGGACCGGCAGCACCGATCAGATGCCGGACGGCCGGGCCGACGCCGAGAAGCCGCAGGAACAGGGCGGCACCGGCCGGACGCTGCGCGAGGCGCTGGAGGAGGCACAGGTGCGCCCGGACGACTTCGCGGAGAGGGAGGAGAAGTAGGGCGTGAGCTCACTCACCGGCCTGGAACGAGCGCTGGAGCGCTTCGGAGGAACCCTGCTCGCGCACATCCGACACAAGGAGCCCGTGGAGCTGCTCGGCGCGCTGCACCGCGAATGCGACGACAACGCCGTCGTGTGCAGCGAGACCCGGGTGGTCGTCCCCAACGCCTACGACGTCGAACTGGCCGAGTTCGCCATCGAGGAACTCGAACGGAACGGCGACCGCGTCGGCCAACTGCTCACCGACAGCCTCGCCCGCCACGGCGAGCGCATGGGGTACGAGTGGGCCGGACCGCTCGCGGTGCACGTCACCAAGTCCCATCAACTGCCCAACGGCCGCTACCGGGTGGCGAGTCGTGTCATGCGGCACGTGCGCGCCGACGCCTTCCAGAGCGCCGCGGCGGACCCGGCCCCGACTGCGCCCCCGACAACGGCCCCGGCGCACGCGCCCGTTCCGGCCGACGCGCCGCCCGCGGCTCCGCGGCGTGGACTGCTGCCGGAACCCGGGATCTGAGACACCGGCCCTTGCCCGCGGCGTGCCGCGGGCGTCCTTTGCCCCGTTCGGCAGCCCGCCGGACCGGGGCAAAGGACGCCCGCGGTCACCGCCGTGAGGTGCCGCGCCGCTCCCCGGCTGTTCGTGGTGGACTCCTCTCTCCCCACGCAGGACCGGACAAACCTCCCCGGGCGCGACATGGCCCGGATGTATGAAGGTCTGCCGATCACGTTGACCGGGGCGTGGCGGGTGGGAACGCGGCTCGTTCTCCCCGTCATGACCGATGTCTCCGTCCCGCAACGCCATGCCCGACTGCTGGGTGCCTACTGGCTCGACTCGCCGGTCCTGCCGCACGACCACTGCGTCTGCTGCGAGCGCCTGGCACCCCCGGTGAGCCGGAGCCGCCGGGACCGCGGCCCGGGAGTGCGCGGCCCTGGACTTCGGGGCGTCGCCGTCGCCCTGGCCGTCCTCGTGATCGCCGCCGCTGTCGCCATGGCACCCCTGTAGCCCCGTCCGCGGGCGGGTGACAGGCTGTGGACCCGCCGCACTTCACGGCACCGGGATCCGTCGACGGTCGTTCCACGTCCCGCCGAAGGGACGCTTCCGGTACCCCGAGTGCGTATGCAGGGGGTGGTGCACGGTGCCATCCTGGAGACAAGACACGGAGGCTGACATGGGCTGCTATGCCGACCGCGTGCTGCCGCGGATCATCAACGTCGCGTGCGGGGTCAAGACCGTGGGACCGCTTCGCCGCCGTGTCTGCGAGGGCCTGACGGGCGAGGTGATCGAGATCGGGTTCGGCACCGGCCACAACGTTCCGTACTACCCGCCGACCGTCACCGGCGTCACCGCGATCGAGCCCTCGGACCTCAGCTGGCGGCTCGCAGGCGGACGGGTCCGGGCGGCACGCGTCCCGGTCCGGCGCGCGGGGCTGGACGGCCAGTCGCTGCCGTTCGTGGACGGCAGCTTCGACGCAGCCCTGGTCACCTGGACGCTGTGCACCATCCCCGACGCCGGGGCCGCTCTGCGCGAGGTGCGGCGGGTCCTGAAGCCCGGGGGAACACTGCACTTCCTCGAACACGGACTCGCCCCGGAAGAGGACCCGGGCGTGCGCCACTGGCAGCATCGCCTGGAGCCGGTCAACAAGCGGCTCTTCGGCGGCTGCCACCTCACGAGACCGACCGTGGAACTGGTGACGGCCGCGGGCTTCACGATCACGCAGCTGGACGTCTTCTACGAGAAGGGTGCCCCGAAGCCGGTGGGCGCCCACTCCTGGGGCTTGGCCCTCGCTCCGTAGCCTCACGCGCGACCGCGTCCGCCCCCTGGGCCGGGCCTTCCCGTCCATCGGGGCTCAGTCCACCGCCGCGACTCCGATGCCGATGGCGATGAACAGCCAGCCGGTAGTCATGTCCCAGCGGTCGCGGAAGGCCGGCCGGCCGAGCAGCGTCCGCAACTGCGCCGCCGCGCTCACCAGGACCAGCCAGTAGAGGACACCGACCAGGACGTCCAGCACGCCGAGGAAGAGGATCTGCCCGCTCATCGAGCCGTGGCCGTCGACGAACTGGGGCACGACGCTCAGGAAGAACAGCGCCGCCTTCGGATTGAGCACCGGATTGAGCACGTTGGTGAGGAAGCCCTGGGTGAATCCGTCCCGACGGCTCGGCTCCGGCTTCGTCGCCGGCTCCTGAACGGCGCCGTCGCCAAGGGCGCGGCCGTCCCCTCCCCGTGCGGCCCCGCGGCGGCGTTCCGCGGCGGAGCGCCGGGCGGCTGCCACGGCCCGGACGCCCAGGTACACGAGGTAGGCGGCACCGGCCAGCTTGATGGCCGTGAAGACGGCCGGGGAGCGTGCGGCGACGACGGACAGACCGAGCGCGGCCGCCAGCATGTGGACGCACAGCCCGGTCTGCGCTCCGAGCGCGGCCATCCGCCCCAGTGACGGACGGGATGCCGCCGCTCTGACGATCACGAAGAAGTCCGGGCCGGGGATCAGATAGGCCAGCATCACGACGCCGAGGAATCCCATGAGGTCGATCGACATGCCTTGCTCCGCTTCTCCCGGCCGACGGTCGTGGCGGCACTCCGACGGGCCGGCCGGTGCAGACCGTCGAGAACTCCTGTGTGTCCCGGGAGGCGGCATTCACGCCTCGTCGTCCGTGGGCGACACCGCGAACGCGCGCGCGGAGGAGCCGAGCCGGACCGGAGGAGGGGGGCGGACGGCAAAAGACCCCGGCTGGACGGGGGAGACCAGCCGGGGCCGTACGGGGTGACAGGCGGAGGGCGGTCGCCTCGCGGCGAAAGGCTCCGTGGGGCTTCAGCCGGACAATCGTCCCCACGGGCCATGGGTGAGGCCCGGGGACACTGTCCCCTCCGCAGCCACGTATAGATGAACGATAAACCGTTGTGGGGTGTTCCCGCGCCACTACCGGCCGGATGTGACGTGCGCCATGGCGGTTTCCGGCTCGGTCAGTCGAGGAGATCGGCGACCAGGACGGCGAACTCGGCCGGAGTGACGAGGCGCACCCCCAGCGCCTCGGCCTTGGCACGCTTGGACCCGGCACCCTCGCCGGCGACCACGAGACCGGTCTTCCCCGAGACGCTGGAGGACGAGCGGCCACCGGCGCGCTCGACGAGTTCGTTCATCTGGTTGCGGCTGAGCTTCTCCAGCGCGCCGGTCATCGCGCCGGTGACGACGACCGTCATCCCGGCGAGTGGCCCGGCCGCGGGCTCCCCGGCCGCCTCGTCGTCGGCGTCACCGCCCGCGGGGGCCGGCGGGGTGGCTCCGGGCTCGGCCATGTTCACCCCGGCCGCGGTGAGTCTGTCGATGAGCGGGGCCAGTTCGGCCAGTTCGGCGACGATGGACGGGGCCTTCTCGGTGCCGATGCCCTCGACCTGCTGTATCGCCGCGGCATCGGCTGCGCGGAGGGCGTCCATCGTGGCGAAGTGCCGGGCGATGCGCCGGGACATGGAGCGGCCGGTGCCCCGTACGCCGAGCGCGCACAGCACCCGCGACAGGGGCTGCCCCTTGGCCGCCGCGATCGCGGCGAGCAGGTTGTCGGTGCTCGTCTTGCCCATGCGCTCCAGGCTCAGGAGCTGGTCCCGGGTGAGGGTGAACAGGTCGGCGAGATCGGACACGAGACCCGCCTCGACCAGCTGGACGACGCGAGTGGCTCCAAGGCCCTCGATGTCGAGCTGGTCGCGTCCGGCCGCGTACGAGAGGGAGGCCACCAGGTGGCAGTTGCGGCCGTTCTCGCAGCGCCAGCGCTGCTCGCCGGTGTCAATCCCGGAGCCGCACCGCGGACAGGCCGCGGGGAAGGCGATCGGCTGTTCCTCGCCGGTGCGCAGATGCGCGACGGGGGCCTCGACTCGGGGGATGACGTCACCGGCGCGGTGGACCATCACATGGTCGCCCAGGCGCAGGTCGCGGCGGGTGATGTCGGCCGGGTTGTGCAGGGTGGCGTACGTGATGACGGAGCCGTCGATCTCGACCGGCTCCAGGACCGCGCGAGGGGCGATGATGCCGGTGCGGCCCACGTTCCACTCCACCCCCAGCAGGCGGGTGATCTTCTCGACTGCGGGGAGTTTGTAGGCGATCGCCCAGCGGGGAGCGCGCGAGCCCGAACCCGCGGCCCGCTGGTCGGCGGCCAGGTCGGCCTTGACGACGATTCCGTCGATCCCGAACGGCAACTCCGCCCGCAGCGCGGCGATTTCCCGGACGCGGACCAGGGCCTGTTCGGCGGTGTCGACCACGACGCCTGACACGGCGGTGCCACCGGGGGTGTTGACCCCGAGGCGGGCGGCCTCCGACATGAGGTCGCCGTGGGCGAGTTCACCCAGTCGCGCCGCGAGGTCCGGGTCCGTGCCCGCGAGCGGCAGCAGGCCGTAGCCGAAGAACGTCATCGGTACCGTGTAGGCGCGGTCCCTGGCACGCAGTGTGCCCGCGGCGGCGTTGCGCGGGTTCGCGAACGGCTGCCCGCCGTGGGCGGTGCGCAGCTCGTTGGCGTGCTCGAACTGGCCGGTGGTCATGAGGACTTCGCCGCGCACCTCCACCGTGACCGGTTCGGTGAGCCGGACCGGCAGGCCGTCGACGGTGCCGATCGCGTGCGAGACGTCCTCTCCGGCCGTGCCGTCGCCGCGCGTGACGAGCCGCCCCAGGCGTCCCCGGGTGTAACGGGCGGCGATCGCCAGCCCGTCGAGCTTGGGCTCGACGCTGAACCGCGTGACGTCATGGCCGATCCGGCGCGCCAGCGACACCGTCCACGCGGTGAACTCCTCGGCGGAGAACACGTTGTCCAGGCTCAGCATCGCCACCGTGTGCGGAACGTCGCCGTCGACAGCGCCACCGGCGACCTTCCCGGTGGGGGAGCCGGGCAGGACCCGGTCCGGGTTCTCGGCCTCCCAGGCGGCGATGCCGCGCACCAGCCGGTCGTAGGCGTCGTCGTCCAGTGCGGAGGTGCCGCCCGTGTAATAGGCGGCCGACGCCTTCACGGCCTCCTCGACCGCCTCGGCGTAGCCGGCGGCGTCGACGATCACTGCTGCAGGTGTGGTCATGGCCGCCATCCTGCCCGCCACCACTGACAATGCCGCGCTGTGGATCTCCCGTCACACGCTGCGTCGGCCACCCAGGGTTCGCTGCGCGATCAATACGCTGACACATTAGTCCCTTTCTTTACGTTTCATACCCATAGGTCACGGTGACCCGTGGAAGAGCCGAATGCTGAAGAGCACGCTGAGAAGCACAGAGGGAAGGTGCTGAGGAATGATCACCCAGGAGCAGATCTCGACGGTTCTGGAACACCCTGTCTACGACTCCGAAGGCAACAAGATCGGCGAGGCGAAGCACGTCTTCTACGACGACGCCACCGGCCAGCCGGAATGGGTCAGCGTCAAGACGGGACTGTTCGGCACCAGCGAGTCCTTCGTGCCGATCGGCGAGGCGGTGGTGGTGGAGGATCACCTCGAGGTGCCGTACGCCAAGGGCATGGTCAAGGACGCGCCCAATGTCGACGTGGACGGCGGCGGGCATCTGTCCGAAGCCGAGGAGCACCGTCTCTACGAGCACTACGGCATCGAATGGGACGACGCATGGCAGCAGGCGAACCAGCCAGGCGGTGAAGGCTGGGCCCACTCCGGGACCACCGGCATGACCGGGACGACGGGGATGGCCGGCACCGGGGAGATGGATGACACCACCGACACGACCGGCACCCGGGACATGGCCGACAGGCCGGGGATGGCAGGGACCGGCCGTGGCGCCGCGGG
Organism: Streptomyces sp. NPDC005551; assembly: GCF_042871785.1. Lineage (NCBI taxonomy): Bacteria > Bacillati > Actinomycetota > Actinomycetes > Kitasatosporales > Streptomycetaceae > Streptomyces > Streptomyces sp. NPDC005551. The sequence goes on from NZ_JBIAJE010000007.1 coordinate 149,138, forward strand.
CCGTGTCTCCGGTGACCGCGAGGGCATGCGCGGCGACGACGCGATGACACGCTCCGAGGAGCAGGTGCACGTCGGTGCCGAACGGTACGAGACCGGACGCGCCCGCCTGCGCAAGTACGTGGTGACGGAAGAGGTGCAGCGCACCGTCCCGCTGCGGCACGAAGAGGTCCGTATCGAGCGGGAACCCATCACCGACGCCAACCGGGACGCCGCACTGTCCGGCCCGGAGATCACCGAGGCCGAGCACGAGGTCACCCTCCACGCCGAACGCCCCGTGGTGGAGACGGAAACGGTTCCGGTGGAACGCGTACGACTGAGCACCGAGGAGCAGGTCGAGAACGAGACGGTCACGTCTGAGGCCCGCCGTGAGGAGATAGCCACCGAGGGCGTCATGGACGACGACGAGGAGGGCGGCCCGCGCCGGTAGCCCCTCCGTCGCGCGTCCGTCCGGTGACCTCGGGACACCGGACGGACGCGACTCTTCCCGGGGAGAGGGACTCGCGGCCGCTTCCTCTCCATGGGATGGTCACGCGTCCTTCACCGTCCGCGGCTTTCACCGGGCGAAACCGGGCTACTCGGACACGAGGGCGCCGAAGGGGGACCTGGCATGCTTTTCGTCGCGGTGGGTGTGCCGCCGTTGCTGCTCGGCCTGTTACTGCTCATGGACCGGTACGAGGAGAGGATGTTCCGCCCCGTGCGTGCCGCGCGGCACGCACGGCACGCACGGCGACGCGGGCATCTGTGGCTCGTACCGAGGACCGGACCCGCCGAACCGTCGGCCGGACGGGAGCGTCCGGGCACGGAAGCCGCCTGAAACGCCCCTCGACGAGCGGGCCACCCGGGAATTCCCCCACCGCATCGGACCTCCGCTCCCGCCAGGACGTACGGCACGACCGGGTCCACGGCGGACCGTGCGACGCCGACGGTCACCGCGCCGAACGGTCCGGTTCCGGCCGAAGCGCACGAAACGGCGCGCAGCGGGCAGACGCCCGGCGTAAAGCTGGACGCACGTCGGCGCCGTCGCCGCCTTCCGCCCCGCCCGCCCGATGACGTACGGAGTCACGATGACGAAGGCCGAACACCAGGGAAGCACCGTACTGAGCGACGAGGAGGTGCGCACCCTGGACGCCCACTGGCGAGCGGCCAACTACCTTGCCGTGGGCCAGATCTACCTCCTGGCCAACCCGCTGCTGACCGAGCCCCTCACCCCGGCCCACATCAAGCCGCGACTGCTCGGCCACTGGGGCACCTCGCCCGGCCTCAACCTCGTGTACACCCACCTCAACCGGGTGATCAAGGCCCGCGGTCTCGACGCGCTGTGCGTATGGGGGCCGGGCCACGGCGGCCCCGCCGTACTCGCGAACTCCTGGCTGGAGGGCAGCTACAGCGAGACCTACCCGAACGTCTCACGGGACGCGGCCGGGATGGACCGGCTCTTCCGGCAGTTCTCGTTCCCCGGCGGAGTGCCCAGCCACGTCGCCCCGGAGACGCCGGGCTCGATCCACGAGGGCGGTGAACTGGGCTACTCGCTCGCGCACGCCTACGGAGCCGCCTTCGACAACCCCGACCTGCTGGTCGCCTGCGTCATCGGTGACGGCGAGGCGGAGACCGGCCCGCTCGCCGCCTCCTGGCACTCCAACAAGTTCCTCGACCCGGTCCACGACGGCGCCGTCCTGCCGATCCTCCACCTGAACGGGTACAAGATCGCCAACCCGACCGTGCTGTCCCGCATCCCGGAGTCCGAACTGGACGAACTGCTGCGGGGATACGGCCACGAGCCGATCCACGTCACCAGCGACGACCCCCGCCAGGTCCACCGTGCCATGGCCGACGCCTTCGACCAGGCGCTGGACCGCATCGCACTCGTGCAGCGCACGGCGCGCGTGGACGGCGTGCCGGAGCGGGCCCGCTGGCCCATGATCGTGCTGCGCACGCCGAAGGGCTGGACCGGTCCCGGCGAGGTCGACGGCCTGCCCGTCGAGGGCACCTGGCGCGCCCACCAGGTACCCCTGTCGAAGGTGCGCGAGAACCCGGACCATCTGCGGCAGTTGGAGTCCTGGCTGCGCTCGTACCGCCCCGAGGAGCTGTTCGACGCCGACGGACGGCCGACCTCCGACGTCCTCGCCTGCGTTCCCGAGGGAGCGCACCGACTCGGTGCGACTCCGCGCGCCAACGGCGGTCTGCTCGTGCGCGATCTGCCCATCGCCCCGCTCGACCGCTTCGCCGTGCCCGTGGACAAGCCGGGCGCGTCCGTGCACGAGCCCACCCGGATCCTCGGCGACCTGCTCGAACAGGTCATGCGTGACTCCGCGGACCGCCGTGACTTCCGGCTCGTGGGCCCGGACGAGACCGCCTCCAACCGGCTCGAAGCCGTCTACGGTGCCAGCGGCAAGGCCTGGCAGGCGCAGACCCTTCAGGTGGACGAACACCTGGACCACCACGGCCGGGTGATGGAGATCCTCTCCGAACACCTCTGCCAGGGCTGGCTCGAGGGGTACCTGCTGACCGGGCGGCACGGGCTGTTCTCCTGCTACGAGGCCTTCGTGCACATCGTGGATTCGATGGTCAACCAGCACATCAAGTGGCTGCGCACATCCCGGGAGTTGGCGTGGCGCGCGCCGATCGCCTCCCTCAACTACCTGCTCACCTCGCACGTCTGGCGCCAGGACCACAACGGCTTCTCCCACCAGGACCCGGGCTTCGTGGACCACGTCCTCAACAAGAGCCCGGACGTCGTCCGGGTCTACCTGCCGCCGGACGCCAACACCCTGCTCTCCGTGGCGGATCACGCCCTGCGCAGCCGCGACTACGTCAACGTGATCGTCGCGGGCAAGCAGCCCTGCTTCGACTGGCTCTCCCTCGACCAGGCCCGCGCCCACTGCGCCCGCGGTGCCGGCATCTGGGAGTGGGCGGGCTCCGCGAACGGGGACCGGGAACCGGACGTCGTCCTCGCCTGCGCGGGCGACGTCCCCACCCAGGAGGTCCTCGCCGCGTCCGCCCTGCTCCGGCGGCATCTGCCCGAGCTGGCGGTGCGCGTCGTGAACGTCGTCGACATGACCCGTCTGCTCCCTCGCGGGGAACACCCGCACGGCATGCCCGACGCCGAGTACGACGGGCTGTTCACCGAGGACAAGCCGGTCGTCTTCGCCTACCACGGCTATCCGTGGCTGATCCACCGGCTCACCTACCGGCGCACCGGCCACGCCAACCTCCATGTGCGCGGCTACAAGGAGATGGGCACCACGACGACCCCCTTCGACATGGTGGTCCGCAACGACCTGGACCGCTACCGGCTCGTCATGGACGTCATCGACCGCGTCCCCGGCCTCGCCGTCCGTGCCGCCGCCGTACGCCAGCAGATGGCCGACGTCCGCACCCGGCACCACGCCTGGATCCGCGAACACGGAACCGACCTGCCGGAGGTCGCCGACTGGTCCTGGAACGGCTGAGACCCGTCGCACCCGTCCCCGGGTGCGAGGACCAGCCGGCTGACACTTCTGCCGTGCCCCAGGAGCCGTGGGCACGGAAGAAGTGTCAGCACCGGCCGGACGGGACTACTGGTCCTGCGCCTCGGGGGAACCCGCCCGCCGCCGTACGGCCGCCTCGACCTCCGCGCGCTCCTGGCCGGTGGCCTTCGCGTACTCGGTCGCCGCGGCCTGGACGTCCCGGGTGAGGTCGCGCCACGCGCGCCACGCCGTCTCGTAGGTCTCGGACTGCCGAGCCGTCCAGCCTCCCTGCTGCATCGGCGCCCCGAACCTGTCCCGCAGCTCCAGGACTTTCGCGTGCGCCTCGTCGGCTACCTGCTGCTTCTCGACCAGTTCGTCGAAGGTGTCTGCCACAGCGACGGATCTTAGGCGCGCCATCGCGCGGGCCCGCCGCGACACGTGGTGCGTACGCCGGGTGTCACCACGGTGCCCGCGTCACCGTCCGGGCCGGACGTGCCGCGGTGGGAGGCCGTGGGCCCGGAGTCGCACGCACCGACGCGAGCCGGGGCCCGGTGCCGTGGGCAGCGTCTCCGGCCCCTCACCGTCCGCGGGCCTCAGGTGTCAGGCGCCCTCGGGCATCGGCGGCTCGGTCCGCCGCGAGGAGGGCGTCCGCGGTGATCAGCGCGGTGGAGCCCGGGGCGGTGCACGCGTGGGCGCCCGCGATCGCGCCCAGCCGGGCGCAGCCGAGAACGTCCCGGCCGCTGTGCCGCCCGTAGAGGAAGCCGCTGACGTACGCGTCGCCCGCGCCGTTGGAGTCCACCACCGGGGCGGGCGGGGCGACGGCCGGGACGTGACGGGGGGAGGAGCCGCCGTCGCGGGTCAGGACGTAGGAGCCGTCCGCGCCCGCCGTGGCGACGACGGTGTGGGCACGCCCGGCGCGGAGGATCTCCCGCATGAGGGCCGGGGTGCCCTCACCCGCGCCCGCCGCGCTGAGGAACACGAGGTCGGAGCGGAGGGCGAACTCCCGGTGGTGCTCGGCCAGCCCGTCCCAGTCGTGCAGATCCGTCGAGACGGGGACGCCGAGGTCCTCGATGTCGTCGAACAGGAAGCGCGTGAAGTTCATGATGGACAGATGGACGTGCCGGGTGCGTCGCAGCCGGGGCAGGTACAGGTCCCGGGGCATCCGCAGGTCGTCCGGGTCGCGGGCGTCGTAGAAGGACATCCGCCGGCCGGTGGCGTCGACCAGGTTCACCGCACGGCGCGTGCCCGCCGGTGAGATCGACGGGACGAAGTCCACGTCTCCCTCGGCCAGGCGCTCGCGTACCTGCGCACCGGTCCGGTCGTCGCCGACGCAGTCGAGGAAGCCCACCTCCAGGCCGAGCGCCCGGGTGCCCAGCGCGACGTTGCCCCCCGTATGGCCCGGCCATTCCTCGATGGGGCCGACCTGGACCGAGTCGGTGAACGGGACCGGCAGGGAGTCGACGCGGACGACGGTGTCCACCCCGCTGCCGCCGACCACCAACACGTCGTACTGCCACTGCTGTTGCGTCACCTGTCCGCCTCCCCGTTCCCGCCGGTCCCAGTATGGCGGGCCCCCGCCGGTGGGCGGGGCCACCCGTCCGAGGGCACCGCGGGCCGGGGGAGCGACGGCCACGCGGGGTTGTCGGAACGCGCGTGCCATGGCCGGATAGGAGCCGTACACCGTCCGAGCTACGGGAGCCAAGATGATCGTCCCCTTCGGGGCCCGGGATTTCCTGGACCGCGCCACCACCGTGTACGCCGACCGGATCGGCATCGTCGACGAACCCGACCAGCCCGCCGAGCCGTGGGAGGGGCTCACGTACGGACGGGTCGGCGAGCTGGCGCGTGCCCAGGCCGCCGGGCTCGACGCGCTCGGGGTGCCGCACGGCGCACGGGTGGCCGTGGTCTCGCCCAACAGCGCGCGGCTGCTCACCTCGTTCTTCGGGGTCAGCGGCCACGGCCGGGTCCTGGTGCCGGTCAACTTCCGCCTGACGGCCGAGGAGGTGGGCTACATCGTCGACCACTGCGGCGCGAGCGTGCTCCTCGTCGACCCCGAGCTGACGGACCGCCTCGCCGGTGTGGACTGCAAGCACCGGTTCACGCTCGGATCCGCCGCGGACACCGAGCTGTACCGGTTCGGGACGGAGCCGCGGCCCTGGCAGGCGGACGAGAACGCCACCGCCACCGTCAACTACACCAGCGGTACGACGGCCCGTCCCAAGGGCGTGCAGATCACGCACCGCAACATCTGGGTCAACGCTGTCACCTTCGCACTGCACGCGGGTGTCACCGACCGGGACGTCTATCTGCACACGCTGCCGATGTTCCACGCCAACGGATGGGGCATGCCGTTCGCGATGTCGGCCCTGGGCGTGCGGCAGGTCGTGCTGCGCAAGGTCGACGGGGCCGAGATCCTGCGCCGGGTCGCCGAGCACGGGGTGACGGTGATGTGCGCGGCGCCCGCGGTCGTCAACGCTGTGCTGACCGCGGCGCGTGCGTGGGACGGGGAGATCCCCGGCCGGGACCGGGTGCGGATCATCGTCGCCGGGGCACCACCGCCCACGAAGACCGTGGCACGCGTCGAGGCCGAACTGGGCTGGGAGTTCATCCAGATCTACGGTCTCACCGAGACCTCACCGCTCCTCACGGTCAACCGCTCCCGCGCCGAATGGGACGCCCTCGACCCCCGGGCGCGCGCGGAGAAGCTGGTGCGGGCCGGCGCTCCCGCGCTGGGCGTCACCCTGCGCACGGACGACGAGGGCGAGATCCTCGCACGTTCGAACGTGGTCCTTGAGGGCTACTGGGAGCAGCCCGAGGAGAGCGCGCGAGCCCTGGCAGGCGGCTGGTTCCACACCGGGGACGGCGGGTCCGTCGGGGAGGACGGATACCTGACGATCAGCGACCGCAAGAAGGACGTGATCATCACCGGCGGCGAGAACGTGTCCTCCATCGAGGTGGAGGACGCCCTTTTCGGCCATCCCGCGGTCGCCGAGGCCGCGGTCATCGGAGTGCCGCACGAGAAGTGGGGCGAGACGGTCAAGGCGCTGGTCGTCCTCGCCCCCGGCGCGCAGGTCACGGAGGAGGAACTGATCGCCCACTGCAAGGAGCGCCTCGCCGGGTACAAGGCGCCGACCTCCGTGGAGTTCCGCGGCCGGCTGGCCCGCACGGCCACGGGGAAGCTCCAGAAGTACAAGCTGCGCGAGCCGTACTGGAAGGGGCACGAGCGAGACGTGAACTGACGCCTCCCGCCGGGCCGTGGCCGTTGTCCGCCGGCACGGAGGCCGCGGGGGCAGATGCACGCTCGTGGAAGGCACGCCTCAGGGTGACCGTGTTCCCGGGGTGGTGCTCCGCCGACTCATCAGCCGTCCACCGACCGGCGCGCGCGGGCGAGGACGTCCGCGGGGACGGCACTCAGGTCGTCATCGGACATGACGGACAGGAGCCGTGCGGTTTCCGGGCCGAGTTCGCGTGCGAAGTGCTCGTCGGTGGACCACAGGGTGAACAGCCGGGCCGGATGAGCGCGTGCGAGCGCCTCGGTGCAGGCGCGAGTCCCCCGGCGCAGCGCCTCGTCGGAGGTGTGCGTGCGCAGGGCGGTCACCCCTGCCGTCACCCCTCGTGCGAGTCCTTCGGTGTCGAGCTGTTCCAGGTCCGGCGTTTCGAGCACCGTGGCCACCACGGCGGCCGAGAGCCGGGCGGCATCGGAGGCCAACTGGCCGAGCACGAGCCGTGCGACCTGTCGGCGGGAGTCCTCGTCCAGCGCGCACCACGGTTCGAGGAAGGCGGCACAGTGGACGTAGAGCGCGGCGAGTTCGTGCTCCGGGGTGTCCAGCCCGCCCGCGAGCCACAGGGCGGTGAGGCCGCCGGCGACCGAGGTGGCCGTACCCTCCTCGGAGCCGACGAAGGTGGTGACGGCCAAGCCCAGCCGCCGGAACAGCGGGTCGACGGCGTGCAGGACGACGCCGTCGTTGGTACCGGCCGACACCGCCATCTTGTGCCGGATCGAGTCCGGGTAGGGGCGCGCCCAGCTGATCGACCGGTTGCGGTGTTCGCTGCCCGGCGGTCGCCCGTAGAGCCAGTAGGCGTCCACCGGCTCGGGGGAGTCGAGCAGGTCGTGCGCCGGGCGTACGTCGAGGTCGCGCCGGTTCCCGGCCCATATGCGGCGCAGGCTCAGGGCCAGCGCGAACTCGGTCCACTCCGGTTCCGTGAAGGCCGCCCGCCACAGAAGCACCCGCCGGTGCCAGACGCCCGCGGGATCGTCGGCACCCGGGAACAGCTCGCTCGCCCTGCGCCCGCCGGTCACCAGAAGCGTCAGCACCAGCAGGTTCGCCTCGTATACACCGTGACGGGACGACGTGGCCCGAAGGGCCGGGCGGTAGTCGGCGAAGCGGTGCTCGGTCCGGGTGCGGTGGTCGGCCATGACGGTGACCAGGAGACCGCCGAGCCGCTCCCGGTTCTCCTGGGGGATCCGCCTGATCCGCGCGCCGACGAACCGCAGCATCTGACGTGCGGAGAGGGGAGCGTAGGAGAGAAGGACGTACATCAGGTCGTCGTCGACGGACGACCGGCCCAGAGTCAGTGCCGGGCGCTGGCTCAGCAGCCCTTCCAGCAGCTGCACCGCGAGCCGGGCGGCGAGGTACTCGCCGAAGGTGGCGTGCAGGAACTCGTACGTCGCCAGCCGCCGGTCGTCGCGGACGGCCTGCGCCCGCTGGACGAAGAAGAACCGGCCCAGCGCGATCTCGCCCTGGTCCAGTGGGGCGCGGAAGCCGTCGCGGACGGGTTCGGGGCGCCCCAGGAGCGCTGCCAGATCCTGCTCCGCCTCCGTCGCGGTGATCCACTGGCGCCGCCGGTTGAGCATGCCGAACGAGATCAGCGACAGGCGCTGCAGTTCCTGCTCGGCGCGTCCGCCCAGTTCTCCGTCCTGCCAGGCGGCGGCCGCCTTGCCGACCTCGCGGATCGCGAAGGAGACCAGCAACTCCTCGTACAGCTGCGCTTCTTCGAGGGGATCGTCGTCCCGGACCCGTTGCAGGGCGTTGTCCGCGGCGTCGTACAGGGCGAGCATCAGCAGGAGCAGCGGCTGGGAGGCGAGGACCTGGTGGCGTACGGCCACCTCCGCGGGCAGGGCCCGCAGGCCGCGCTCGGCGAGATAGGGCGCGTTGAGGTCGTTCCAGAGGTCGAGCCAACGTCCGATCTGGCGTCGCCGGAAGGGCTCCAGGCGCAGCGCCACCGCGCCGTCGGGGTAGCGCGCCCGGTCCGCGACCGCCGTCCGGCTGGTCACCAGGGCGAACACCGGCCGGCCCTGGTCCGCCTCGCGCTCCTGGAAGCGGGCCACCCGCACCAGGAAGTCGGACTGGCTGACACCGGTGGCCTGCAGCAGTTCGTCGAAGCCGTCGAAGAGCAGCACCGGAACGGCACCGTCGGCGGCGCGCACCAGCTCGGGCCACGAGACGCGCTCTCCGGTCGCGGTGCGGACCGCGGCCTCGATCTGGTCCTGGACCTCCACGTCGCCGGGCACATCCCGGAGCACGATCCGCACCGGCAGGAACCCGGCCGCGGGCAGCCGGGCGGCGAGGATCTTCGTCAGGACGGACTTGCCCGCGCCCGGCTGGCCGAGGATGACCACCGGGGCGGTCGTCGAGGCGAGGGAGGTGAGGACACCGGCGAGGTACTCGGTCAGGTCGGACCGTACCGCCTGGGCTTCCCACCAGTCCTCCTCCGCCGGACCGTGGGTGCCCGCCAGCACGGCCCGGACCCTGAAGTCGGGGTCGACGTAGCCCTCGCCGAGGGTGGGCAGGACGATGCCCGCGGGGGACTGCCCGTCGGAGAGGATCGGGCGGTCCAGTGAGGCCCGGTAGCCGCGTACGAGCGCTTCGGCGGCATGGGTGAGCGGGCTCGGGGAGGTCAGTCCCACCAGGGCCGTCTCGATGCCGGCGAGAGCCTGGCGCAGGGAGAAGCGGGTGGCCTGGTGCTCCACCTGGCCGGACCAGTAGCCGAACTCCGGCACGTCTTGGGCGAGTTGCGCATACAGCTCCTCATACCGTGCGACGGCCGGTGCGTGCAGTCGGCCCACCTCACTCCGGAGCGTCGCGCGCCGCGTGTCGTCGAGCTGGTCCCACAGGGCCAGTCCCTGGACGAACCGCAGGAGTTGCCCCGCCCGGCCGGCGTACCAGGTGTGGAGCTCGGCGACGACGAGCTCGTGCGGCTGGTGCGGTGCGGGTTGCGGTGTTCCGGAGTTCAGCAGTGACGCCACGAGGTCGCGGCCGTCCGTGCCGTCACCGGTGATCGCGAGCTGCTCCTGCCGGGTCAGCTCCCACTCGGCCAAGGAAAACGGGAGTTCCAGCTCCGCGAGTGCCTCGAAGAATGCGGTGGTCACCAGCACGGCGTGTCCGGCGGCCAGTCGTTGCGTGCGTGTGGCGCGGTTCCCCGTTCCACGGCTGTCCCTGAGTCCCGCGATGAGGTCACGTCCTACCCGCAGTACGCGGCCCTGCACGTCCAGGACGGTGAGGACCGTGTCGCTGAGCCCGCCCGTGGCCGCGGAGAGGACACCGCCGAGTGCGCGGTCGGCCGCGACCAGAGCGTCGCCGTCGCCGGTGAGAATGGCCACCGCGTCCCTGTAGCTGAGCAGTTGACGTCCGCGCACTCGTCCCCCCGGGCCTTGCTTCGGCACGTTTCAGGTCCGGTCTACCATGCGCCCCGCCCTCATTGGTCGTTGCTTCGCACTGGGGGCAGCCCGGCACGCCGACCGTGCCTCCAGTTCCCTTCGTGCGGGGTCCGCCCACTCCACCATCGACGTCGTCATCTCCGTCCGCCGCTGCCGGGACGGCGGCGATGATCTGCCCACCGCCGTCCGCGGACCGGATCGCCCGGCAACAGCGGCGCGATCCCGCCCCACATCGCATGAAGGGTCGCAGGTGTGCTCGATCCGCGGGGGGCCGGGAGTGGTACTCACGTTTTCCCCGCTCGATGACGGGGACCCGGCACGAGACGACCTTCCGCGGCTGCGGGGAGTGGGCATCATGGCCGAGCTGACCTTCATCGGTACCGCGACGGTGTTGCTGCGGTTCGGGCCCTTCACGGTTCTTACGGACCCGAACTTCCTCCACAGGGGCCAGTTCGCCTATCTCGGCAAGGGGATCGTCAGCCGTCGGCTGACCGAGCCGACTCCGGGCATCGACGACCTCCCCGCACTCGACTGCATTGTTCTGTCCCATATGCACGGTGACCACTGGGACCGCGTGGCCAAGCGGAGACTAAACCGCGACACCCGCATCCTCACCACGCCGAAGGCGGCCCGGGCCCTGCACCGGCAGAAGTTCGCCGGAGCAGAAGGACTGCGGACGTGGCAGACCGCCGAGTTGGAGAAGGACGGCCACGTACTCACTCTCACCGCCGTTCCCGCCAGCCACGCGAGAGGCAGCGCCCGCGTGCTGCTGCCGCCGGTGATGGGCAGCGTTCTTGAGCACAGGGAGCCGAACGGCGCTCTCGCGACCCGTCTCTACGTCACCGGCGACACCCTGCTGATCGACGACCTGCGCGAGCTACCGCGGCGCTTTCCCGATCTCGACGTGGCTGTCGTGCACCTGGGCGGAACGACGCTGCCCGGCGGCCTGGTCGTCACCATGGACGGACGAGAAGGCGCCGAGCTGGTCGAACTGCTCCGGCCTCGTTGTGTGGTGCCGGTGCACTATGACGACTACGGCGTTTTCAAGTCACCGCTGTCGGACTTCCTGGAACAGGTGGAACGCCGCGGGCTGGCCCGTCTGGTGCGGGTGGTGCGTCGGGGCGCCACCTGTGCCCTGTAGGCCCGGCCGCTCCCCGTCAGCGGTTCAGCAGCATGAGAAGGATGACGGTCGCCACCGCACTGATGAGCAGGGAACCCAGGCAGCCGACGCGGTTGCTGAAGAAGAACATGTCCCCCGGGTACCCCCTGCACGCCTGATGATCGCATTTTCATGAGAAGAGGGCGTGGAGTCTCCTCGCGTGCCTGCGATTGCGGCGAGCTGCCGCGCAGAGCGTCTCGTCGTCCCGTTTGCCGTCTTCACAGATGGAGACCCGCTTGCGTATGAGTACCACGCACAGCCGCCCCGTGATGCGGCAGAACCGGGCCCTGTGGCTGCTGGACCGCCTGGAGCGGGACCCGCGGGCCGACGGGGTGATCGATGCCCTCCGCCGAGGCGTACGGTCCCTGCCACTGGGGCCCGGCCGTGATGCGCTGCACGGCCGCTGGCTGGGACACCCGGTGCATCCGCTGATGGTGCAGGTACCGATCGGCAGCTGGCTGTCGGCGGCGGTACTGGACCTGCGCCCGGGTTCCTCCCGTGGGGCGGATCTGCTGGTCGGTGTCGGACTGGCCGCAGCCGTGCCTGCGGCGCTGGCCGGTGCCGTCGACTGGGCGGAGCTGCACCCCCAGCAGCAGCGCGTCGGCCTGGTGCACGCCGCTTCCCACGCGGTGGGCGTCGCCCTGTACGCCGCCTCGCTCGCATGCCGGATCAAGGGGCGTCCCGCAGCGGGCCGGACGTACGGCTTCCTGGGCCTCACGGCCGTCGGGCTCGGCGGCATGCTCGGCGGGCACATGGCCTACCGGCAGGCCTCGGGCGCCAACCACGCCGAGGAGGTCCCGCACGTCGTCTCGGCCGGCTGGCACCGCATCGGTGCCGTCGAGGAGTTCCCGGCCGGTGAACCGGTACGGCGCAGCGTGGACGACGTCCCGATCCTGGTGGTGCGCGAGACCGGCGGGACGATTCACGCGCTGGCCGAGCGGTGCAGTCACCTGGCGGGACCGCTGTCCGAGGGCACCGTCGCCGACGGATGCGTGGAGTGCCCCTGGCACGGCAGCGTCTTCCGGCTCTCCGACGGCTGGAACGTCCGCGGCCCCGCCACCGCTCCCCAGCCCGCCTTCGACACCCGGATCGTGGAGGGGCACGTCGAGATCCGCCTGCGCATGCAGGACCAGGAGGAGCCCCCCGACGACAAGCGGACGGACGCCCCTGGACACGACGGCTGACACCGGCCCCAGGCCGCCCCCCGGGCTCACCGGCGGGGAGAACTGGGCCAGCTCAGCGGAGACTTGGGCGGGGTTGACCTCGGTGGCGAGCGCCCTCGGTCGGCGGGGTCCGGTGGTGTGTGGCCCATTCCGGGGCACCGCCTCGCGGGGGTACCTTCACGTTCTGTACATGCCCACTTCGCGCGCGTGACGTCCGGGGGCCGTTGCACGCTTCCAAGATCGCGAAGTCGAGTGTCCTCGACTGTCCTGTTCTTGACGAAAGAGAGCTGTCGCGTGACCAGGTCCCGGCCCATCCGTCCGGTCTTCCTCGCCCTGTCCACCGTGTTCGTCGCCTTCGGCGCGACCCTGCCCGCGCAGGCGGACAGCGACGGCGGAACACTGCCCGCGATCACGCCCACGGCGGAGACTCCCGCCCTGTACGACGACGAGGCCGGGGGCGACGCCAACGCGGACGACCCCGCCATCTGGCGCAACAACGCACAGCCGGGCCGCAGTCTGGTGATCGCCACCGCCAAGGAGGGCGGTCTGCGCGTCTACGACCTGGACGCCCGCCCCGTGCAGTCCGTCCCGGCGCCGCCGGTGCAGTCGCCCGACGACGCCCCAGGGCGCTTCAACAACGTCGACCTCGTCAGCGGCCTGAAGCTTTCCTCCGGGAGGGCCGATCTCGCTGTCACCAGCGACCGCGGACACGACCGGCTCCGCTTCTACCGCATCGACCGCGACGCCCCCGGCGGCCCCCTCAAGGACGTCACCGCCCCGGACGCGCCGCCCGTCTTCTCCGCGGACCAGGCCGAGATCAACGACCAGCGCACGGCGTACGGCCTGGCCACCTGGACCGACCGGAGGACCGGGCGCTCCTACGCACTCGTCAGCCGCCGCGAACGCACCTCCGTCGCCCTGCTGGAGCTCACCCCGAAGTCCGGGGGCACGGTCGGCTACCGCAAGGTGCGCACCCTCGACCTGCCGTCGTCCTTCCGGCTGCCCGACGGAACCTCCTGGTCGCCCTGTGGGGAGCCCGGCGAACTGTCCCAGGTCGAGGGCATGGTCGTCGACCCGGCCGACGGCGTGCTGTACGCGGGGCAGGAGGACGTCGGCATCTGGCGCGTGCCCGCCGACCTCACGGGCACCCCGGTCCTCGTCGAGAAGGTCCGTGAGTACGGCGTACCCGGCACGTACGACGAAGCCACCGAGGAGTGCACCGCGGGCGCCGATCCCGGCTTCGGCGGCACCCGGCTGACCGCGGACGTCGAGGGCCTGACGCTCCTGACCGAGTCCGACGGCGACGGCTACCTCCTCGCGTCGAGCCAGGGCGACAACACCTTCGCCGCCTACGACCGCGAAGTCGAGGACGACAACGAGTACGAGGGCGGCTTCCGGGTCGCCGCCGCCACGAGGGAGCTGGACGGCTCCGAGCAGTGCGACGGCGCCGCCGTGCTGAACGCGGCCCTCGGCTCGAAGTACCCGAACGGACTGCTGGTCGTCCAGGACGGCGAGGAGACCCCCGCCGTCGGCGAACGCGAGGCGACCGGCTTCAAGTTCGTCGACCTGAAAAAGGTCAAGGACAGTCTCGACGACTGAGGCCCCCGGCAGCACCCGTCAGGCCGCCCGGCCGGAGCGCGCCGTCCAGCGCCCGCCGTGGCGGCCGACCTCGATCGGGCGGCCGAAGCAGGCCGTCAGCCGGGCCCCGGTCAGCACGTCCGCGACCGGGCCCGACGCCTGGATCCGTCCCTCGCGGAGCAGCAGGGCGTGCCCGATCGCGGGGGACAGCTCCTCCAGATGGTGCGTGACGGTGATCGTCGTCAGCCCGGGCCGGCCGTCGGCGAGCCGGCGCATCGAGTCGATGAGATCCTCACGGGAGGGCAGGTCCAGCGCGTTGAACGGCTCGTCGAGGAGCAGCAGCGCGGGGTCGGCCATGAGCGCGCGGGCGATGAGGATCCGCGCCCGCTGTCCGCCGGAGCACACGCCGTACGGCCGCTCGGCGAGTTCCTTGACGTCCAGTTCGGCCATCAGCGCCTGCGCACGGTCCCGCACCTCGGCGCCGTACATCCGCCACAGCGGCTGCACGGTGCCGCTGTGCCCGGTGAGCACCACGGTGAGCCCGGGCGCGTCCTGCGGCACGCGCTGCGCCGGGGACACCAGGCCGATGTGCGCACGCAGTTCCCGTACGTCGACCCTGCCGAGCCGGTGCCCCAGTACCTCGACCGTGCCGGTGGTGGGATGCATCAGCGCGCCGATCAGCCGCAGCAGGGTGGTCTTGCCCGCCCCGTTGGCTCCGAGCAGCGCCCAGTGCTCACCGGAACGCACCCGCCAGTCGACACCGTCGAGAATGACCTGATCCGTGGTGAGGCGGCGCACGCTCACCTTGTCGAGGGCGGCGACGATCCGCCCGTTGTCCGTGGTGTGCACGCTCACCCTCGGTCCTCCCCGTACCGTGCGGGTCGCCGGCCGCCCAGCCGGTGAGCGGCGGTCCCAGGGGGCGGATCCCCCGCGCGCCAGGGTAGCTGTGTGCTGCACATACCAGTCGTGGCGTCCGCTCCTCGGACGGCGGCGCCGCCCCGGGAGGGCGAAGGCCCGCGGGAGAGCGAGGGCGCCGTCCGCGGGTGGCACGGCGGGCGCGCCGCGCCACCCGTCGCTACGATGGGAGTGATCTTCGCGCGCCTTCCCGGCCCGCCGCCGAGGGGGCCCACCCGAGGCAGGAGGCCGCCGTGCGCACGGTCGCGGTGAAGTCCGTACAGCTGGCGGGAGGGCTACTGCTGCCGTACGCGGAGGCGGGCCGTCCCGACGGCGTCCCCGTGGTTTTCGTGCACGGCATCGGGGACTCCTGGTGGACGTTCGAGCCCTTGCTCAGGCAGCTTCCAGCGGCGCTGCACGCCTTCGCCCCCACCCAGCGGGGACACGGCGACGCCGAACGGCCCGCGGACGGCTACCGCCCGGAGGACTTCGCCCGCGACCTGGTGCGGTTCCTCGACGCCGCCGGGATCGAACGCGCCGTCCTCGCCGGAGCGTCCAGCGGCGGGGTGCCCGCCCGGATGGTCGCGGGCAGCCACCCGGACCGCGTCGCGGGGCTGGTGCTGATGGGCGTACCGGCCGTGCTCGACGACAAACCCCGCCTGGCGGCGTTGTGGGAGAGCGTCCGGGAACTGCGGAATCCGGTGCCGCGTTCCTTCGTCGAGGATCTGCTCGACGGCATGGTGAACCGGCCCGTGGGGCGCGGATTCATGGCGACGATGACCGAGGAGAGCCTCAAACCGCCCGCGTACGTGTGGCGCGAGACGCTGCGCGGCCTGCTGGAGACGGACCTCGCGGCGACCCTGCGGGGAATCCTCGTCCCGACCCTGCTGCTCTGGGGCGACCGGGACGGCTTCCTGTCCCGCGCCGACCAGCAGCTCATCCTGGACACGATCCCCGGCTCGACCCTGGTCGTCCACGAAGGCTCCGGCCATCTCCTGTACTGGGAGCAGCCCGAGCGCGTCCTCCAGGACATCGCCGGATTCGCCGCGCAGGTCGTGCCCCGAGGGCCCCGAGGGCCCCGGCGGTGATGCCTCTCGGGGCGGCGGGACGCGGGGGAGCGGCGGCGCGGGCTGCGGATGACGTCGTGATCAGCGCGACGTTCAATGAGTGGGTCGGAGGCGTCGTACGGAGGAGCAGCCCATGCCGGCCACCCGATCCACCCCGGCAGGCGGACGAGTACGGGCCGGGAGGCTGCGCCGGCTGGGGGAGTGGTGCGCCCGGCACTTCGCGGTCGTCATCGCGGCCTGGCTGGTCGCCGTCGTCGCCCTCCAGGTGCTCGACCGCTCGTTCGGCGGGGACTACTCGGACAATTTCTCGCTCTCCGGCGTCCAGTCGCAGCAAGGCCTGGACGTCCTCGAGAAGCACGACCCGGCGGCCGGCGGCTACAGCGGCCAGATCGTCCTGCACGACACCAAGACACCGCTGACCTCGCTCGGACCGCAGATGAACCAGACCGTCACCGATCTGGGGAAGCTGCCGCACGTGCTGTCGGCGCAGAACCCGCTGCCGCCGCCCGGGACCCCGCCGCCGTCCTCCCCGCAGAACGTGGGACCGTTGTCCGGCGACGCGAAGACCGGCTACATCACCGTCCGCTTCGACGTCCAGCCCGCCACGCTCGGCGACGCCTATCTCACCGGCGTCGACACCGCCGTGCAGCCGCTGCGGGCTGCCGGCGTCGACGTCGACTACGGCGGCCCGCTCGGCGAACTGGCCCGGCCGGCGGCGGACGACCGCGTCAGCGAGCTGATCGGATTCGCGGTGGCGATCGTCGTACTGCTGGTGGGCTTCGGCAGTGTCCTGGCGGCGGGCATTCCGCTGCTGACCGCCCTGATCAGCGTCGTGGGCGGCCTGGCCTGCCTCGGACTGCTGGCCGCCGCGTTCACCTTCGCCACGGTGTCACCGACGCTGGCCACGATGATCGGGCTCGGCGTCGGCATCGACTACGCGCTGTTCCTCATCACTCGGCACCGGCAGCACCTCGTCGACGGCGCCGACCCGGTCACGGCGGCGGGCCGGGCCACCGCCACCAGCGGCCGGGCCGTGCTGGTGTCCGGCTGCACCGTGATCATCGCGCTCGCCGGACTGTCCGTCTCCGGCGTCGGTTTCATCGCCCGACTCGGGGTCGCCGCGGCTGTGACGGTCGTCTCGGCGGTCGTCGGCGCGCTCACCCTGGTCCCCGCTCTGCTGGGACTCCTCGGCCGCCGCATCGACCGCTACCGGGTGCGCCGCCCCGTCGCGGAGACCGACTCGGTCGCGGGCGAACCGGTCCAGGGGACCTGGCACCGCTACGCGCAGCGCGTCCAGCGGCGTCCCTGGTGGTTCCTGGCCGGCGGAGTCCTCGTGGTGCTGGTGCTCGCGATTCCGCTGTTGTCCATCCAGCTCGGCCACATCGGCGACGGCGCGGACCCGAAGTCGTTCACCGACCGGCGGGCCTACGACACCATGGCGCAGGCCTTCGGCCCCGGTTCCAACGGCCCGCTCACCGTCGTCATCGACCAGAGCGCCGTGCCCGCCGGCCAGCGTTCCGCACTCGCCTCGCAGGCGCAGACGTCGCTCGCCGGCGTACCGGGCGCGGCCACGGTCACGCCGCTGACCGCCACCAAGGACGGGGACGTCCTGGTGGGCACCGTCTTCTCCGCGGAGGCCGCGCAGAGCTCGGTGACCACCGACCTGACGAACCGCCTGGTCGACCAGACCCTGCCGCAGGCCGTGTCCGGCACCGGCGCCAAGGGCTACGTCACCGGGACCACGGCCGCTCAGGTCGACTTCCGTGACATCGTCGCCGGCCGTCTCCCGCTGATCATCGCGGTGGTGGTCGCGCTCGCCTTCCTCGTCATCCTGATCGTCTTCCGCGGACTGCTGGTCGCGCTCAAGGCGGCGGTGCTCAACGTGCTGTCCATCGCCGCCTCGTACGGCGTCGTCGTCGCCGTCTTCCAGTGGGGCTGGGGCGGGCCCGCCCTGGGGGTGTCGGGCAAGGTGCCGATCGAGAGCTACGTGCCGATGATGATGTTCGCCATCATCTTCGGACTGAGCATGGACTACGAGATCTTCCTGCTGTCCCGCGTCCACGAGGCGTGGCTGCGCACCGGGGACGCGGGCGCGAGCGTGGCGCACGCCCTGGAGATCACCGCCCGTGTCATCACCTGTGCGGCCCTGATCATGGTGAGTGTGTTCGCCGCGTTCATCGTGAGCGACAACATCGTGGTGAAGATGCTGGGTCTGGGGCTCGCCGTGAGCGTGCTGATCGACGCGACCGTCGTACGGCTGCTTCTCGTCCCCGCCGTGATGACACTTCTGGGCAGTCGCGCCTGGTGGACGCCGCGGTGGCTGGACCGCGTGCTGCCGCACGTCGACCCGGAGGGCGAGCCGGGCTGAACCGGGGGCGCCGCCCGCGCGCTCGCGGTCGGCCCTCGTCCCGGCTCGCTCCGACGCCCTGCGATGATCGACGGCAGCACTTGTTGGCAGCCGTTCGCAACCGTCGGACGGGCCGCGTCCCCACCACCCGGCGACGGGTGGCGTCCGGACGCGGTCGCGTCCCGTGAGGAGTCCCAGGTGACGTACGACGTCGGCGCGTTGCGCGCGCAATTTCCCGCCCTGCGCGCCGGAACCGCGCACTTCGACGGGCCGGGCGGCACCCAGACGCCGACCCCGGTGATCACCGCCATCGCGGACGCCCTCGGCAACCCCCTGTCGATCCGCGGGACCACGGTGCCGGGTGAGGTGAACGCCGAGACGGCCGTGCGGGAGTTCCGGCAGGCCATGGCGGACCTGCTGGGCGCCGAGCCCGGCGGGATCGTCTTCGGACGCAGCGCCACCCAGTTGACGTACGACTTCGCGCGCACGCTCGCCGCGACCTGGCAGCCGGGCGACGAGGTCGTGGTCAGCCGCCTGGACCACGACGCCAACATCCGCCCGTGGGTTCAGGCCGCGGAGCGCACCGGTGTCCTGGTCCGGTGGGCGGACTTCGACCCCGCCACCGGGGAGCTGCCCGTGTCCGCCGTCGGTGACCTGCTCTCGGAGCGGACCCGGCTCGTGGCGGTCACCGCCGCCTCCAACCTGATCGGCACCCGTCCGGCCGTCGCGGAAATGGCCCGCCTGGTCCACCGGACCGGCGCGCTCTTCTTCCTCGACGGGGTCCACTACGCCGCGCACGACTTCGTGGACGTGACGGAACTGGGCGCGGACTTCTTCGTCTGCTCGCCCTACAAGTTCTTCGGTCCCCATCACGGAGTGCTCGCCGCCCGCCCCGAACTGCTTCAGACGCTGCGGCCGGACAAGCTGCTGCCGTCCACGGACGCGGTTCCGGAGCGTTTCGAACTCGGCACGCTGCCCTACGAGATCCTGGCCGGCACCCGGGCCGCCGTCGACTTCCTCGCCGGACTCGCTCCCGGGACCGGCGGGACGGGCGGGCGGCGGGAGCGCCTGCGGGCCGCGTTCGCCGCCGTCGGCCGCCACGAGGGCGCGCTGCGCGAGCGGCTGGAAGGGGCGCTCGCCGGGCTGGAGGGCGTCACCGTCCACTCCAGGGCGGCCGACCGCACGCCCACTCTGCTGGTCACCTTCGACGGCCGGCCGGCGGCGGACGCGTACCGTTTCCTCGCCGGGCTGGGCGTGCACGCGCCCGCCGGATCCTTCTACGCGCTGGAGGCCTCGCGGCACCTGGGTCTGGGCGAGCCGGGCGGTCTGCGTCTCGGCCTCTCCCCGTACAACGACACGAGCGACGTCGACCGGGTCGCGGAGGGCCTCGCCGACTTCCTGAAGTCGTAAGTGTCCCGAGCGCCCATGCGCGGTATTCGTGGGTACTAGGCCCTGTCCGGCAATGCCCTTGTCGCCCGGAGGGCGGCGTCGCGGGGCAGACGGGAACTGCCGGACAGGCCCCGGCCCCGCAGCGGTGTGCACCCACAGGAGGACGCGTGACCCTGCCCACGAGTGCGACGGATGTGCCGGGATGGACGCGGCTGAGAGCGGTGTGGCCGACGGCCGCGCGGCGGGTTCCCGCGGCGATGTGGAACGACAACGTGTCCGACTGGGCGGCGGCACTGACCTACTACGCCGTCCTCGCGCTCGTGCCCGCGCTGCTCGTGACCGTCTCGCTCATCGGTCTGGTCAGCCCGGACCTGACCGACCGGCTCATCGAGCACGTGACGACCTGGGCCCCCGCGGAGTCCGGTGCCCAACTGCACAGTGCGCTTCGGGACATGGCCGACGAGCGTTCCGCCGCCCTGACCGTGGCCGTGGCGGGCGGGGTCGCCTCGCTGTGGTCGGCCTCCAGCTATCTCGCCGTGTTCCGGCGTGCCCTGCACACGATGCACGGGATCCCCGACCAGCGTCCCCTCATGCGCCGGCTGCCCCGGATCGTGCTGACCGCCCTGACCCTGCTCGCCCTGCTCGTCGCGAGCGCGTTCGCCCTGGTGCTGACCGGACCGCTCGCCGAGGGGATCGGCGAACGAAGCGGCACCGGCGGGACCGCCGCGGCCACCTGGTTTCTGCTGCGCTGGCCCGCACTGGTGTGTCTGGTGGCGCTGCTGGTCGTCGTGCTGTTCCGCAGCGGGCCGCCGGTGGCACGGCAGCGGCGGCACGCCCTGCCCGGGGGAGTCGTGGCCGCGGTGCTGTGGCTGATCGCCTCGGCGTGCTTCTCCCTCTACGCCTCCGGCATCGGAAGCTACGGACGGCTCTACGGTTCGCTGGCCGGCGTCGTCGTCTTCCTCATCTGGCTGTGGGTGTCCCACCTCGCCCTGCTGGCCGGGGCGCAGTTCGCGGTCGAGGTCAGCCGCATGCCGTAGACGGCCCCGTCTCGTGGCGCCGGGCCGTCGCTGCTTAATGCATATGATGTGCAAGTGCGTGACTATTGCATAAGAACGGCGATCCCCGGCGACCTCGACGACGCGCGCGCCGTGATGCTCGACACCGTCTACCGCGACTTCGGCACCGGGTACGTGCCCCGCTGGCACGGCGACATCATCGACCTCCAGGGCGCCTACGTCGCTCCCGCCCGGCACACCCTGCTGGTCGCCGTCGACCAGCGGGACGGCGCGGTCGTCGCCACCGCCGCGCTCGACGCACGGGGACCGGCCCATCCGCCCAACCCCCGCTGGCTCGTGGAGCGCTACCCCTCGGGAGAGACGGCGCAGCTGCGCAGGGTGTACGTACGCCCGGGGCACCGGAGGCGGGGGCTGGCCCGGCGGCTGGTCGGTGAACTGCTCGGCTTCGCCGCCCGGGACGGCGGCTACCGGGCCGTGTACCTGCACACCGATCCGTCCGTGCCGGGCGCCGAGCAGTTCTGGCGTTCGCTCGGCAAGGTCGTGTGCGACGAGCGCGAACAACCGGGCGGCCAGAGCGTCCTGCATGTCGAAGTTCCGGCGTAAGTGAAAACGATTGTCATGTAGCCTGTCGTGGTGATCTCCCTTCCGCCCCCTGCGAAGAACGAGGAACATGCGCTCCGCCTCCCGTCGACGACTCGTCACCACTCTGCTGCTCGCCCCCTTTCTCTCCGGCTGCTTCGCCTCCGACGGCGGTTCGTCGGCGGACTCGCCGCACGGCTCCTCGGCAGGCGACCGGCTGCGCGTCGCCCTCGCCTTCCCGCCCACCCAGAACCTCTCGCCGTACGGAGCCGACGCGACGCTGCTCAGCCGGCTCGGCGTGACGGAGGGACTGACGACACTGGACGCCAACGGCGCGGCGGCGCCCGCGCTCGCCGAGTCCTGGAGACGCACGGGCGAGCGGAGTTGGGAGTTCACGCTGCGCGAGGCGACGTTCCAGGACGGAACTGACGTCACCGCTTCCGCCGTCGCCGCCGCGCTCACCCGGGCCACCCGCGCCACACCCGAACCCGCCGCTCTCACGGGTGTCGGCCTCACGGCGGCGGCGCGGGGCGACCGGCGGGTGAGAGTGGTCACCGCCGCCCCCGACTCCGTACTCCCCTTGCGGCTGTCGAGCCCCTCCCTGGCTGTGTTCTCGGCCGGGGCCTACCGTGAGCGGGGCACCGTCGACCCGGCCGGGACCGCGACGGGCCCCTTCGAACTCAAGGGCGTCACCGGCACCACGGCCGCGACCCTCGACCGCTTCGACGACTACTGGGGCGGCCGGGCCCACGCATCGGGCGTCGACGCCCGGTTCATACCCGACGGAACAGCCCGGACGAACGCCCTGCGCACCGGAGTCGTGGACATCGCCGAAGCGCTTCCGGTCTCGCAGGTCGCCGCGCTGGACGAGGGGAACCGCCGCGAGACCGCCACCACACGCACCACGAGCCTGTCGCTCAACACCCGGTCCGGCCCGTTCAGGGATCCGGGGACGCGCGCCGCGGCACGGCAGGCGATCGACACCTCCGTACTCGCCGACGACGTGTACGAGGGGTACGCGGACCCCGGCGCCGGCCTCTTCGGGCCCGCCCTGACCTGGGCGGCGGACCAGCGCGTCACGCCGACCGGGCGGACCGCGGCGGCACGTGCCGCGGGGAGGCTCACCCTGGCCACGTACGACAACCGGCCCGAACTGCCCGAAGTGGCACAGGTGCTGAAGCAACAGCTGGAGAAGGCCGGCTTCCGGGTGCGGCTCCAGGTCCGCGAGTACTCACGTCTCGAGAGCGACGTACTGGCCGGGAGGTTCGACGCGTTCGTCTCCGCCCGCAACACCATGCTCGACACCGGTGACCCCGTGTCGATCCTCGCCGCCGACTACACCTGCGACGGCGACTACAACCTCGCGCTGCTCTGCGACAAGAAGGTGGACCGCGCCGTCGCACGGGCCGAGGACATCGCCGACACCACGAAGCGGCGGAGCGCGGTCATGGCCGCCGAGGCGGCCGTCCTCGGCACCGACGCGGTCGTGCCGCTGGTGCACCAGCGGATCGTCACCGGTGTGGCGGACCCCGTGCGCGGCGTGCTCCTCGACCCCTACGAGCGCAACCTCGTCGGCACGGGAACACGGCGCTGACCGATGAAGAGGTTCGTGCGGGGTGACGCTCCCGTACTGCTCTGGCGCATCACCCTCGTCGCCGCCATGCTGTGCGGGATCGGCCTGCTGCCCTGGCTCTCCCGCACCGACCCCGCCCTCACCGTCCTCAGGGCACGGTCCGCCGAACGCACCCCCACGGCCGAGGTGCTGGCCGCCGTACGGGAAGAACTCGGCCTGGACGCGGGGCCCTCGCACCTGCTGGGGGAGTGGCTCCAAGGCCTGCCGCACGGCGACGCCGGCCGCTCCTGGATCTCCGGCAGCGAGGTGACACCGTCCGTCGTACAGGCTCTCGGCGTGTCCCTGCTGCTGATGGCGGGCGCTGTCACGGCCGCCGCCCTCACGGCGGCGGCGGTCTGCGCCCCGACCCTGCGGCGCGGCGCGGGACACCGGCCCACCGGCCGCCGCGCGAGGGGCGGTGCGACCGCCGTGGCGGCCGCACTGCCCGAATTCCTGATCGCCTCGGTGCTGGCCACCGTGGTCGGCGTCCAGCTCGGCTGGCTGCCCGCCCTTGGCTGGTACGGGCCGCAGTGCATGGTGCTGCCCGCACTCGCTCTCGGTCTGCCCGCCGGCGCGCTGCTCGGCCGACTGCTCGACGACATGCTGCCCGGCGCCTTCGCCGAACCGTGGGCCCTGGCGGCCGCCGCCCGCGGCATACCGGGCCGCCGCATCGCCCGGCAGGCGCTGCGCCGCAGCGTTCCCGGGCTGTTGCCGAACGCGGGACTGTTCGTGGTCGGACTGACCGGAGGCTCGGTGGCGGTGGAGCAGATCTTCGACATCCCCGGACTCGGCCGCAGCACGCTCCAGGCCGCGCTGGCCCAGGACCTTCCCGTCCTCCAGGCCGGCACCCTCGCCCTCGTCCTGCTCGCCGCGGCCGCCGGTGTGCTCGTCCGGACGGCCGTCCGTCTCCTGACCGGCCCCGCACTGCGGGACGGCGCGCTGCCACCCCTGCCCGGTGCTACCCGTTGCGCCCCTCGCCGGCTCCCCCTGCTGTACGCAGCCGCACTCCTCGCCGTCATCGCACTCGGCGCACCCCGCGACCCACTCGCCCTGAACACCACCCGCCGCCTCCAACCCCCCTCCTGGACACACCCGTTCGGCACCGACGCACTGGGCCGCGACCTCCTGGCGCGCGTCGCGCACGGTGCCTTCACCACACTCGCGCTCGCCCTGGTCATCAGCGCCGCCGCCCTGCTGGCCGGTGTGCTGCTCGGGCTGCTGCCCCGTCTTTCCGGGCCGCTCGTCGACACCGTGAACGCCGTCCCGCCCGTCCTCGCCGGACTCCTGGTCGCCGGTGCGGCGGGCGGCGGGCGCGCGACCCCCGCACTCGCGGTGGCTGCCGTCGCCTGGGCCCCGCTCGCGGCGCACACCAGCGCCCTGATACGGCAGGAGCGGGCCGCCCTTCACCTGCTGGCGACCCGGAGCCTCGGCGCGGGACCGCTCTTCCTGCTGCGGCACGAACTGCTGCCCGCCGTCCTGCCGCCCGTCATCCGCCACGCGCTGCTGCGCCTGCCCGGCGTCGCTCTCGCCCTGGCCGCCCTGGGCTTCCTGGGCCTCGGGGCCCAACCCCCCGCTCCCGAATGGGGCCTGCTGCTCGCCGAGAACCAGCCGTACGCCGAGCGCGCCCCATGGGCGGTCCTCGCTCCCGCCGCCGCCCTCGCCCTGCTCGGGGCGCTGGCGGTGACCGCGGCCGACGGGGTCCGGTGGCCGCGGCCGAGACGGCGCGGGCCGCGGCCGGAGTGGCCCGACCCGGCCCGCGTGTCCGTCGCGCCGCCTTCCCGCGGCCGTTCCGTCCGGCATCCGTAGGGGTGTTCCGGGGAAACGCGCGAGGCCGCCCGAACCCTCTCTCGTTGGGCCGTGTCGGCCGTCGACTTGGGGGCATGCGGACTTCACCACATCGACAAAGGAGATCTCATGCTCGGCATCGTGGCAGCGGTCCTGTTCTTCATCGCGTTTCTGATCAACGCGGCTGACATCTCGACGAACGACGTGTTCACCTCGACCAACTTCATGCTCATCGGACTCGCGCTGCTCGCCCTTCATGTCGCGGGGATCGGCAGCGGCTGGTCGAGCCGCAGACGCTGATGTGGCGAGGCGGCGGAGTGCGGCGGTGACGCCGTGCTCCGCCGCTTTGCTGTGCGCGGGGTCCGACAGCCGTTCATCGGGGGCTCCCGGGACCGACGTTCGGGCATGCGTCGGCCAGTGACCGCACGTACGGCGACCATTGACCCTGTCGTGGGACGAGTTGCGCGGTGTGACTTGCAGAGGTGAGGCCCGACAGGAGAAGGTTGCCGGAGGGAAACAGTTCTCGTCGCCGGGAAGGTGATGGGTCCGGGCCCCGTGCCGGCCGCGTCCACGGGCGCCGGCCGGAAGGCGGAAGGCTGCCGAATGCGGCCCCGTTCGGGGGGTATGGGCTGCTGTGGAGCGCGACGGGAGCGGCATACCGCGTCTCGCCCGCCTGGTAACTCCGCACCGGACAAGGCTCGTTGACCGGCCGCACCGAGGGTGCGGACAGAGAGGAGCAGTGTGATCACCGACAGAATCTGGTCGTACCCGCCGCAGTGCGGTCACTCGGAAGGGCGCGAACTCACGGGATACGTCGTCGAGGCGACCGACGGGACGATAGGGCACGTGGACCGGCAGGCCGACGACTCCGGGACGCGGCATCTGATCGTGGACACCGGTGTGTGGGTGTTCGGGAAGAGCGTCCTGGTGCCGGCCGGCATCGTCACCGGAATCGACACCCAGGCGCAGAAGATCACCGTGGCGTGCACCAGGGACGAGGTCAAGTCCGCCCCCCTGTTCAAGACCGACCGGGAGACCCTGGACCCCGGATACCTGGGCCGGGTGGGCAGCTACTACGAGAGCCTGCCGCCCAGGCAGCCGGCCTGACCGGCACCGGGCTTCGTCCAGGGCGACGCATCCGTGGACCCTCCGGGCCCGCAAGGAACACGGGCCCCCTGATGTCCCGGTGCCCGCCCGGAGAAGTGCCCGAGCGCCACAAGAACGGAAAGAGTGTGCCGATGTCCGACGAGTTGGAGGCCACCGTCACGCACGGTTCGGCCCAGGACTCCTTCGTCGTGCGGGTGGGCGGCGACATCGACTACGCGAGCGCGTCCCGGCTGGAGGACGCCCTGGACCTCGCGCACCGAGTGGGTGCCCCACGCGCGATCGTCGATCTCTCCGGCACGGACTTCGCCGACTCGTCGATCCTGCACGTCCTGCTCGCGGCACAGCGCGCCCACCGGGCCCGCGGCATGCTCATGGTCGTCGCGGGCCCCTTCAGCGAGACCGTCAGCAGGCTCTTCGACGTGACGGGGACCGCGGGCTTCTTCGTGCTGGCCGACAGTGTGCAGGCGGCCATGGACCTCCCCCTCCACAGGGACGGACACTGAGGCCGACCCCTCCCGCGACAGCCCCGGGACATCACCATGGAGCGGTGCCCCGGGGGCAGGAGGTTAGCGGCCCCAGCCTGTCGGCAGCGGGCCGCGGAACCAGGCGCGGACAACGCGGACGCGTCCGTGACGTCCCGTCACTGCGCGCTGTCCTCGGTCCTGTTGGAACGCCGCCTGAGTATCCAGGGCAGGATGTACCAGCAGAACGCGAACCACAGCATGACGGCGCCCGCGAGGAATTCGGCGAGCAGGCTCGGCAGGACCACGTGCAGAATGAGGAGCACGGTGCAGCTGATGGTGAGCGCCAGGAAGACGATGCCGCACATCATCAGGCGCCCGGCGGCGACGACGAGTTCGTCCTTCATCCGCTGGCCCGAGAGGAAGCGGTGGATCGAGACCGGTGCTATGAGGGCGCCGGTCGCGGCGGCGCCCAGGATCACGGTCACGACGTAGACCGTGCGGTCGAACGTGCCCAGCTCCTTGAACAGCGACGTGAAGGCGACACTCAGCAGGAAGCCGAACAGGATCTGCACACCGGTCTGCGCGACCCGCGTCTCCTGAAGGATCTCGTTCCACCGCCGGTTGACGCGCTCCTGCTCCGACTCCCCGGTGTCGGAGTCGTTCCCGTTCTGCCGGCTCTGCGCAGCTCGCTCGGCCGCCTCGTCCGCGGCCTGAGATCTCTGATCCGTCACACTCAAGGCAATGCTCCTCTCCCCTGGCCCCTGATCGGGCCTCCGGCTCCTTGTACCCGCCAAACGCCTGATCACGACCTGACCAGGCGACTTGCCCTGCCTGCGCGTACGGGGGACGAGCCGGGCCGCCGTGGCCGATGCCCTGCGGGGCGCCCCGGTCCGGGCCGTCACGTCCGGCCGCTCGGGGGCCGGTGGATTCTTCCCGGAGTCGTCACTTCCCGCCCGACCGCCCGAGTGTTCCGCCGCGTATCGCGGGTAGACGCGCTGAGTCGGACGGACCGAAGGTGACAGTCCGGGCAAGGGGACCGTGATGGTGGAAGCTGTAGCTGGCGAGGGTGACGCGGACATGGTTCTGCCGGGAGCGCTGCCGTGGGCCGGAGCCGTCTATGACGGTGCCTCCGAGTCGGCCGGGGAGGCCCGGCACTTCGCCGCCGATTTCATGGAGCGGTTGCAGCGGGCGTACCGCCTCGTGCTGTCCACCAAGGGGATCGGTGCGGTGCAGCTCGTCGTCAGCGAGCTGGTCACGAACGTCTGCAAGCACGCACCGGGGCCCTGCGCCCTCGACCTGGTCCTGATCGACCGGTCCCTGGAGATCAGGGTGTGGGACAGCAGCTTCGACGTGCCCGTCGCCCAGGCTCCCGACCCCGGCCGGGTCGGGCGGCACGGCCTGGAGATCGTGACGGCGCTGTGCGGCGCGATAGACGTACGGCGCGAACCGGTCGGCAAGCGGGTCAAGGTACGCATTCCCCTGGTCGGCGCGCCGGCCTAGGGCCTGTCGTTTGGATCAGGCCGGCTGTGACCGACGGTTCGTCCTGACCGGCCGGACCCGCCTGTCACCCCGAGGGGCACCTGTGCCGGAACAGGGCCCCTCGACGAGCGATCCGTCCGCCTCCCGGCGGGCCGCTCCTTCGTCGAAGCGGCGGTGAGCCACCGGCGGACACTCAGCCGGCAGCGGGCTCCTGCTGCGCGTCGTCCTTGGCGGGCTCGGACGTGGTCGTGGCGGTGTAGAAGACGGACGAACCCTGCTTGCTGCGGTGGGCATGGCTCTTGGCGACAAGACCTTCGAGGGTGGTGCGCACGACCGTGGTCTTGATGCTGCGGTCCGGGTGGGCCTGCGTCAGCGCGGAGGTGACCTCGGCGGCGGAGCGCGGCTCCTTCTGCTCCTCGAGGTGGCCACGGATCAGCTCGACGAGGGTCGGCTTCGCGGCACTCTTGTCGGTCTTCTCGGGAGCGGAAGCCGCGCTCTTCGCGGTCGGCTTGGCGGCCTGCTTGGCGGCCGGCTTCGCGGCCGAGGAGGTCTTGGTGGCGGAGGCCGGCTTCGCGGCCGAGTCCGTCTTCTTGGCCGCGGTGGCCGCCGTGGCCGCAGTGGACTTGGTGGCCGTGGTCGCCTTGGTGGCGGGCTTCCTGGCCGCCGTCTTCCTGGTGCTAGCGGAGACGGCCTTCTTCGCCTTGCTCTGCTTCGGCGCGGACTTGCCCGGCTTGGCCTCGGCGGCCGTGGCCTGGTGAGGCACGGTCGGTGTGGCCCTGATGTCCAGCTGCGCGGCCGACTCGGCCGCCGCGATGTTTCCGGCACTCAGCGCCTGCTGCATCGTCACCAGCACGGTGTGGTCGTGCTGCAGCGCGCGCAGTTGCTCCTGCAGCGCCTCGATCTCGGTGCTGATGCGCTCCTGCTCCTTGGCGTTGCGCTCGAGGTCGCTCGTCACCTGGGCGATGTACTGCGAGGTCAGTTCGGTGGAGGGAGCCTGGGTGTCGGGCATGTCAGCGGCCTTTCTCGAATTCGCGGCCGCGGCGGTGAAAGGAAGTGCGCCCGGCTCGCGAAGGGACGGAGGATGTCTCCCGTTTGCGATGACTGGATCGGCTGCAGTCGCAACTACTGCGGCTACTACCAGCCTAGAGATAGTACGCATGACTGGAACCGAATGTTCCTGTCGAGGGATGCCCAACTCGATTCGCCGCGCCCTCAAGCGAGGTGGCGACGGCGGTACGTGAGGTCGTCACCGGCAGGGTGAGCCGACTTGCCCCACCCTCCCATGTGCCGCTCTGACCTGCGAAGTCAGGCATTCCGAGGGGCAGTCGGTCATATTCCGTTCGCAAAGCCCGAGGTGGGACGGGCATGGGGTCAGTGACTGCCTGAGGTGAACAGAAGTACCCATGCCGAAGCGGCATTCCCACACTCGGGACGAGAGCATGCGAAAGGCGCACCTTCCTCCCGTCGGCATCCCAAGTCGCCGGGTGTACCGACGTCACTGAAGTCGGCGGGGGAAGCTGCGCCCATGCTCTCCGACCGAGGAGGTGAGCCAGCAAGTCGGTTGTGTAGCAAGCGAGTTGAGAAACACGACCGATGGCTCATGGTGTCGCGTGGGCCGGAGACCTCGAACTCCGGCTGTCCCAGTCGGCCGCAGAGCGCGGCCGGCCGTCAGGCTTCAGGGGCGCCGCCAGTCGTCGCTCTCGAGATGCGAGCCGGCCTGTGGGCCCATGCGTACCATCCCGCCGTCCGCGACCCAGGACGCACCGGTGACGTACGAGGCGTCGGGTCCGGCGAGGAAGGCGATCACCGCGGCCACCTCGCGCGCGTCTCCGGGGCGGCCCAGGGGGATACCGGGGCGGCGCTCGGTGTGCACGTCGGTGTCCTCCTGCCCGGTCATGGGTGTGGCGATCTCCCCGGGCGCCACCGCGTTGACGGTGATGCCGTACTCACCGAGCTCCAGTGCCATCACCTGGGTGAGCAGCCCGAGGCCGCCCTTGGCCGCGCAGTAGGGGGCGGCGCCGACCCGGGGCTGGTGCTCGTGCACGGAGGTGACGTTGACGATGCGGCCGCCGTCACCCTGTCCGATCATGAGGCGGGCCGCGCGCTGCCCGCACAGGAAGGGACCCACCAGGTCGACGTCGAGGACACGGCGTACGTCCTGGAGCTTCAGGTCGAGGAAGGGCGTGGCGGTGCCGGTGCCCGCGTTGTTCACCAGTACGTCGAGGCGGCCCAGCCGGGCGGCCAGCTCGTCGATCGTGTCGGCGGCCCCGGGCAGCCGGGTGAGATCGAGCTGTGCCACTTCCGCGCGTCGGCCGTGGCCGCGCACCTCGGCGGCCGTCCGCTCGGCGCCTTCTTCGTCGCTGTGCCACGTGATACCGACGTCCATGCCCGCCTCGGCCAGTCGGACGGCGGTGGCCCGGCCGATACCGGAATCGGCGCCGGTGACGATCGCCGTCCTGGCGGGGGAAGGGGTGGGCGCACTCATTGCTGCCTCCTCGGGGCCGTGAGCGACATGCCGCGGTGCCTGTCGCGAACCGCTTGTGCCCCGGCCGTACGCGCTGTTACGGAACGGGGTGTCGCAGTACCCGGGGGAGTGGTGGTGAAACGGGGCCCCTCGGGTGCCGGGCGCTGCCGCCCCGGTAGTCGAGACTGCTCGTCGCCGTACGCGAGAAAGAGGTGGGGCACGGAACCGTCGGGCTCCGTGCCCCACCTCTTCGGGGGTGTTCCGCAGTCGGCGCCGTGTGCCCCGCCGGGATGCCGCGAGGTCCAGGGGGCTAGAGAGCGGCCAGCTGCCCGTGGTCGGCGGTGTACGCGTCCGCCGTGTCGTAGGGGGCGGGCGTGGCGCGGGAGTCGTCGAAGGTGCGGGCCCCGAGCAGCCGGTTCCGGGCGGCGACGAGGGCGGAGTCGATGTCGCGCGTGCCGGTGGCGACGCACAGGGTGTAGGTGACATCGTCGACGCGCCGGCGTGCCTCCTCGTTGCCGTCCTCGGCGTGGAGTGCGCTGAGGGCTTCGTACTGGGAGATGAGGTCGGCCAGAACGGCGGGGTGGGCCATCAGCATGGCGTTCTCCTTCGCAACTGCGCCTGGACAGGCGGTTCCGCGGTGGGGGCACAGCCCGTTTACCCCGGCCGCTCCCCCTCACTCGCCTCACTTTTCACGCCTC
This sequence comes from Streptomyces sp. NPDC005551, assembly GCF_042871785.1. Lineage (NCBI taxonomy): Bacteria > Bacillati > Actinomycetota > Actinomycetes > Kitasatosporales > Streptomycetaceae > Streptomyces > Streptomyces sp. NPDC005551. The sequence goes on from NZ_JBIAJE010000007.1 coordinate 180,043, forward strand.
CCGGCACTGCAGCACCGCCGCCCCCGCCCTGCGGAACCGACGGCCGGGGCGCGGGCGGCCGGCCTCGCCGACCGGCGTCAGTCGAGGATGCCGAGCCGGTGCTCGGGTTCGCAGTGGGTGCAGGCACGCAGGCCTGACGCGAGCAACCGGCGCGCCTCCTCGCGGCCGACGGGGCGGCGCCGCTTGCCGGCCGCGTAACAGTCCCCGGCGTGGAGCTCCACGGGCAGCCGTCCGTCGCCGATGCCCAGCTCGACGATCCAGTCCGGGGCCGGGGGCCGGTTCCGGCGCCCCTGTTCCTGCTCGGCCTCCTTCCGGCGGACAGCCGCGATCTTGCGGTCGATGCGCTCCAGCCACATGGCGTGCCAGACCCGCAGGGTCAGCAGGCGCCCCAGGTCGGGCGGCAGGTCATCGAACATACATCCGATTGTGACGCGTGGCGGCCCGGTTTGGCCAACCACGGTCCGACCGGCGCGGCTGTTCTCCGCCGGGGCCGAACGTCCGGTCGATCACCTGGTCCCGCATCAGCGTCTCCGGTTCCGCGTCCGACATCGGGTGCGGGGTGCTGGCCGGAACTTGTCTCGCTCCGAGTCGTACGGGAGGCGCCCGAAAAGATCGAACGGTCGGCCTGTGCGAATTCCGATCAAGAAAGATACCGGGCTGAACGCCGGATCGGCCGGGGTGTCCTCGGGCGGCGAAAGATCGATTCCGCGTGATAAGCCATGCGGTATCCCGCTGATTCCAGCATGTCCTGATCAGGACTTATCGCCCCTGTTTTCTTCTGCTTCAGTAGAACGCGTTGTGTCCCGTACCCATGGAGGAGGCCACATGGCCGAAGTCAGGAAGGTCGTCCGACCCGCGGTCACCGCGTCGTCGCGGCCCTGCGCGTTCGTCTCGCCGGACAAGGGCAACGCGCCGACCATCACGCCCGTCCGCAAGCAGGCGGAGGCCGACACCGCCCCTGTCGAGCAGCGGAAAGAGCCCACCTCGGCCTAGGCTCCGAGGCTGATCCGGGCTCCGCCCGGCCGGCCGGGCCCCGGGCCGTCGCGCGGACCGAACCCGAGGGCAGGGTCGGTCCGCGTCCCGAGGGCCACCGCCCGAAATCCCCTTCACCGAGGCCGCACCACGCGCCCGCCGTGTTCCACGGCCGGGCTCCGGAACAGGGCCGCGCCACGCACCTTACTGAAAGCCGTGAGACGCAGGGAGAAGTTTTCAGCATGCAGAATTCGGTGTATCAGTCCTCGCGTTATGTCCGCACTCTGCGTGCCGCGGGTGACCGGGATTTCACGTCTTTCGGGGGACGCCTCAATTCCTATGAGGACGACGCGCGGACCATGGCCTTTCATTCGCTGTACGGAAATGCGCGGCTCATCGACAAGGACGTGGTCGAACTCCTGCGCGATGCATCCCAGGGCCTCAGCGTGGACCGGCTGCGGGAGCGCCTCGACGACGATTCGCTGCGGGACCTCGTGGAGGCGCGGTTCCTCGTCGAGGCGGGGCACGACGAGGCCGAGGAGATCGACGGCCTGCTGCAGAGCCGCCAGGACGTGCTGAGCACCGGGGTGTTCCACTCCTCCATCCAGCTCGTGCTCACCAACGCCTGCAACTTCTCCTGCCAAGGCTGCTTCGCGTACAACTTCGACGGCGGTGTGGAGGAGCGCAACACCTCCGGCGAGTCCGTGAAGCCCGGCCCCGTGCTGGTGGAGCTGCGCCGCTCCCGCGACGAGGGTTCCGGTCCGGTCCACCAGGACTCGGGGCCCACGCTGGCCGGCGGCGACTGGAACCACGGCTCGGACACCGGCCGCAACCCGTCGATGCACATGTCGCGGGAGGTGGCCGAGAAGACGATCAAGGAGGCCATCGCGCTGCGCAAGGCCAACGGCGGCGGCCATCTGACCGTGTCCTTCTTCGGCGGCGAGCCCACACTGGCCCGGGGGACGATCCTGCACGTGCTGCGCACGTTCGGCGACAGCCACGACGGGGTCACCCTGTCCTACGACCTGACGAGCAACGGCTCCCGCATTGACGACGAGCTGCTGGCCGCGCTCGCCGAGCACCGGGTCGACACCACGGTCTCCATCGACTACCTGGTGCCGGAGACCGGCGAGTTCCGCGGCGGACAGCAGCAGCGCACCCCGTGGCCGGTGGTCCGCAAGGCGATCCTCGACATGAAGGCCGCGGGCGTCCCGGTCAACATCACCACGGTCCTCTCCCAGTACACCTGGGAGAAGTGGGGCAACCCGTTGATCGACTTCGTCGCCGAGGCGGGTCTGGACACCCTGGACGTCATCGTCTCCTTCCAGGCCAGGGAGTTCTTCCAGCAGCACAGCCCGCACGACGTGGCACAACGGCTGCTGGCCGCGGTCGACTACGGGCGCGAGCGCGGGGTGCAGCTCAGCGGCTACTGGTACCAGACCTTCCAGATGATCATCGATGAGGCCAAGTGGGCTGAGCAGGCCGACTACAAGACGTGTCCGGCGGTCGGCCGGCAGCTCTCGATCGAACCCAACGGCAGCGTCTTCGCCTGCAAGGCCACCGCCCGCGTGCTGGGCACGATCGACGACTGGCGGGGCATCTTCGCCTCCCCCGCCTACCAGGACTACGGCATGCGCGCCTACACCAACGGACCGGGCTGCCAGGGATGCGAGCTGCAGGGGACCTGCTCCGGTGGTTCGGCGGGCGGACTGGAGGAGGAGAACGGCTCGATCCAGGTGATGTCTCCCGGCTACTGCGCCTACATGCGCGAGGTGGTGCAGGGCCTCCTGGAGCGGCACCACGCGCACAGCCTCGCCGCGCTGTCGTAAGCGGACCCCGGAGATGTCCCCGGCGGCCCGCCCACGGGCGGGCCGCCGGTCCACGGGTCCACCGCAGCCGGCTGAGGAAAAGGTGACAGGTTCCATGGCAACGATCGGTATGCACTTCGGCCACGACGCGGGTGCCGCCCTGACCGACACGGACGGCTACCTGGTCATCGAGGCCGAACGCCGGCTGCGGCTGCGCCACGTGTGCGGGGGCAACGGCGACTTCCCACAGGCAGCGGCCGGTTGGCTGGCCGAGCTGCGGGAGCGGGCGGCGAACCCGGTGACCCGGGTCGCGGTGGCCGACTGGTACACCCCCGTGTGCCGGGTCCTGCCGCCGGCGCTCGTCGAGCTGGTCAACGAGGACGCACGCTGGACGGCCACGGGCGGGATCGGGCTCGCCGACGCGGTGACCCGGGTGATCAAGCCGGTGGACTGGCCGCTCGCCGAAGGGCTCGGCGACATCTCGCTCGTCGCCGTACGCCACCACTACGCACACGCCGCGCTCGCCTACTACACCTCCGGTGCCCGCAAGGCCCTCGTGCTGGCCCTCGACGGGACCGGCAACTACGCCGAATGCGGCATGGTCTGCCTCGGCGACGGCGACCAGCTCACCCCGGTGATGTCGTTCACCAACCGCGGCGGCCCGCGCTTCGGCCTGGTCTACGAGGCGCTGGCCCGGCGGGTCCACGGCAGCCAGTTCGACACCGGCAAGCTGCTCGGCCTGGCCGCGACCGGTGAGAGCGACCCCTCACTCCTGCCGGTGCTGCGCGCCATGCTGGTCCCGCAGTCCGCCCGGCGCGCCGCGCCCGACCTGTACGAGCAGCTGGACGAGGACCGGCTGACCGGGTCGGCGCTGCGTTACGCCGACACCTGGTGGGAGTACGACCCGGTCAGCGGCGGCTATCTGGACGTGGGCCTCGCCGACTCCTCGGACGACGACGTGGTGCACTCCTTCGGCTCCGTGTTCCCCGACGCGATCCGCACCCCGGGCGGCCGTACGACCGTGGTGGGGACCTCGCCCGACGAGCGGGTCTGCAGGGATCTCGCCGCCACCCTGCAGTCCGCCGTGGAGCGGGACCTCACCCGGCTCGCGACCGGCATCAGCCAGCGCTTCCCGAGTTACTCCACGCTCTGCTACGCGGGCGGTTGCGCACTCAACATCACCGCGAACAGTCGCCTCGCCGAGTCCGGGCAGTTCACCCGGGTGTCCGTCCCGACCTGCTGCGACGACTCGGGCATCGCGCTGGGCGCGGCCCTGGCCGTAGCGGAACCGTCCGACCGTCCGGCCCTGGCGGCCCGCTCGGGGTGGGCGCGGCTGGCGTACGCCGGGCCGCCGCTGGAGGGGCTGGACGAGCCACCGCCGCACAGGCCGTCGCCGGCCCGCGGGCCCGAGGCCGCGTCCGAGGGCGGAACGAGTGCGGACCCGGTCAGCGGCCTCGCCGCGCGGCTGGGCACCCGAGGGCTGTCCGCGCGTGGACTCGCCGACGACGACGAACTGGTGCGGGCGGTCGCGGACCTGCTGGCCGAGCGGCGCTGCCTGGCGTGGCTGGACGGCGGTATGGAGACCGGGCCGAGGGCGCTCGGACACCGCTCGCTGCTGGTGTCGGCGCACTGGAACGGTGCCCGCCGGCACGTGTCCCAGACCATCAAGGGACGCGAATGGTTCCGGCCGGTCGCGCCGATCTGCCCGGAGGAGGTCGCGGACCGCTACTTCACCGGCCCCCTGGACCACACCGAGAGCATGCTGTTCGCGGTGCGGGTGCGGCCCGAGGAGTCCCACCGGCTCGCCGAGGCTCGGCACATCGACGGCACGGCCCGCCTGCAGACCGTACGGCCGGACACCCACCCGCTGCTGCACCGGCTGTGCCACGCGGTCGGCGACCGCACCGGGCTGCCCGTCCTCATCAACACCAGTGCCAACGGGGGCGGCATGCCCATCCTCAACCACCTCGACCAGGCCCTGGAGCTGCTGGCGGAGACGGAACTTGACGCCGTGGTGCTGCCCGGGCGCCGCCTGATCGTCGAGTGATCCGCGTCCGCCCCCGGCGGCTGTCCCGCCCGTTCCGGCCGGCCGCAATCGGCCGAAAACGGCGGTGCCGGTCCGGTCCCGCCCACCCGATCCTGTACAGGCGTCGTTCCCCTGGAGAGTGCACGTGCCCGCGACCCAACTGCGCGACATCCGCAAGACGCAGCCGCTGCGTGTCCTGTCACCCGCCGACTGGGCCCAGTGGACCGAGCAAGGCTATGTGATCGTCCGTCAGGCGGTGACGCCCGAAACGGTCGCCGCGCTCGCGGACGGGCTGCGGTCCTTCCTCGAAATGCGTCCCGACGACCCCTCGACCTGGACGTCGCCGCACACCGGCAACGACCGGCTGCCCGGCCACAGCGGACTGGTCGAGATGTACAACCACCAGGCACAGTGGGACGTGCGCCAGACACCGCGCGTGTACGAGGCGTTCACCGACATCTGGGACCAGGACGAGCTCTGGGTGACCATCGACTTCGCCAACGTCAACCCGCCCAACCGGGGCGAGCGGGCCTTCGGCGGGTTCGTCCACTGGGATGTGGACACCTCCGCCGACCCGCTGCCGGTGAGCTGTCAGGCGGTGCTCTCGCTCACCGCGGGCGACGAGGACATCGGCGGCTTCCAGTGCGTGCCGGAGATCTTCGCCGAGTGGGAGAAGTGGGTGAGCCGGCAGCCCGCCGACCGGGACCCGTTCACACCGGACATCACCGGCTACTCGATCACCACCCCGGAGGTGGCGCCCGGCGACCTGATCATCTTCAACAGCCTGCTGCCGCACGGCGTGCACCCGAACGTCTCCGAGCGGCGGGTGCGCATGGCGCAGTACCTGACCATGGCGCCCGCCTGGGAGGACAACACCGAACTGCGCGAGGCCCGGGTGAGGTTCTGGCGAGACCGCGTCCCGCCGCACCCGTCGGAGGGCGGGATACGCAAGGAGGAGGCGGAGCTGTACGGGCCGGCGCGGCTGACGGAGCTGGGCGAGCGGCTGCTGGGACTGCGCGGGTGGCACGAAGGGAGCGTCGTTGGCTAGCACCGCGTCAGCGGGGACACGCGGCGCGGGACGGACGGACCTGGGCCGTCCGTTCCGCTGGCTGCTGGCCTCGGCAGCGGCTTCCAACGCGGGCGACGGCATCACGCGGACGCTGCTGCCGCTGCTGGTCGTCGCGCACCACCCCGATCCGGCGGCGGTCGCCGGCCTGACCGCCGTGAACATGTTGCCGTGGCTGCTCTTCGCGCTCCCGGCGGGCGTCCTGGTGGACCGGGCGGACCGGCGACGCATCGTGCTCGGCAGCAACGCGGTCCGGGCCGCGGCGCTGGCCGGAGCGGCGTTGGTGCTCGCGCAGGACCGGCCGCTGGGCCTGTTGTACGCGCTTGCGTTCGTGCTGGGCATCGCCGAGACACTGGCCGACACCGCCGCCCCCGCGATGCTGCCCCGCCTGGTGGACGAGCGGCATCTGGAGCGGGCCAACGGGCGTCTGTCGGCGGCGCAGATCGTGCTCAACGAGACGGCCGGACCGCCCGTGGCGGGTCTTCTCGCGGGGCTGACCGCCGCGGCGGCGCTGGCCGCGGGCGGGGCGCTGTACGCGCTGGCCGCGCTGCTCCTGCTGGGCCTCGCCCCGCTCGCCAGGACCGAGCCCGCACCGAAACCGGACGGGGCACGCTCCGCGCAGGCGCGCGGAGGAGGGCGCGGCGGTGTGCTCCGGGACATCCGGGAGGGCGTCGGCTTCGTCCTGCGCCACCCCACCCTGCGGCTCACGCTGGCCGCGAGCACCCTGTACGGACTGGTCTTCTCGGCGACCTTCTCGATGCTGGTCCTGCTCAGCGACCGCACTCTGGGGCTGAGCGGCACCGGGTACGGACTGCTGCTGGCCGCCGGGTCGCTGGGCGCCGTCGTGGGCAGCTGGCTGGCGCCCCGAGCCGCCGACCGGCTGCCCACCGTACGGCTGGCCTTCTGGTCCCTCACGGCGTCCGGGGCCGCGTACGTCCTGCTGGGCACGGCGCGCGACCCCGTGCTCGCCGGGCTGGCCCTGGCCGCGAACGGCGTCTTCATGATGGGCTGGAACATCCCGGTGATGTCACTGCGCCAGCGGCTGACACCGGAGAACCTCCAGGGCCGGGTGATGAGCGTGTCCCGGCTGTGCGCCTGGGGCACCATGCCGCTCGGCGCACTCCTCGGCGGGCTGCTCGCCGAAATCCTCTCCGTTCCGGCCGTGTTCGTCGTCTGCGGCACCGTCCTGGCGGCGGGTGCCCTGCTGCTGCTCACCCTCCTGCGAGGCTCCCAGGCCACGGCCGGGGAGCCTCCGCGTCCCGATCCGCACACAGACCTTTTCGACAAGGGGTGACCATTGGACACGCAGCTCTACGACACGGTGATCGTCGGGGGCGGCCCGGCCGGCCTGAACGGCGCACTGTACCTGGGCCGTTCGCGCCGCCGGGTGCTGCTGATCGACTCCGGCGACGCGCGCAACATGGCGGCCGGGGTGATGCACAACGTACTCACCAACGACGGCGTGAGCATCGCCGACTTCCGGGCCCGCTCCCGCGCCGAACTCGCCGAATACGACGTGTCGTTCCGTGACGACGAGGTGGTGTCCGCGGCCGGCGAGGGCGACCACGTGGTGGTCGTCACCAAGGAGTCGGGCACCTTCCGCGCCCGCACCCTGCTGTACGCGGCGGGCGTGCGCTCCCTCCTGCCTCCGGTGCCCGGGATCGCGGATCTGTGGGGCAAGAAGGTTTTCGAGTGCCCGTACTGCCACGGCTGGGAGGTCCGCGAGCGGACCATCGCCGTGTACGGCGGTGCGGAGCCCAGTGAGTGCCTGGCGTCGATCCTCACGGCATGGTCCGACGACATCACCTACCTCTCCGACCGGCGGGAGCTGCCCGCGGACGAGCGGGACCGGCTCACCGCGGCCGGGGTGCCGGTCCGCGCGGACAAGGTGGTGGCGCTGAAGCCGCACCCGGAGGGCGTGCGGGTCGAGTTCGAGGACGGGGACGGCGCGAGCTACGGCGCGCTGTTCCTGCATCTCGACATGGAGCCCCGGGTGGAGCCCCTGCGCCCCTGGGTCGACGCCCCGGACCTGGAAGCGGTGCAGACCGACGACCGGGGCCGCACCAGCGTCCCCCGCCTGTACGTGGCCGGCGACCTGGGACGCACCATGCACCAGGCGGCGATGGCCGCGGCGAGCGGCGGACTGGCGGCCATGGCCATCAACACCGATTTGATCCGAGAGGACCGGCCCGGCTCCCTGCCCGCGCCGCCGCCTCCCGCCCCGGCGCCCTGACAGCAGCCCGCCCTCCACCGCGCACACCGACGGGAGCACCGCAGCGATGACGTCACCCCGCGCCGCGTACACGCCGCACATGGAGCACTACACCTTCGTCCTGGAGGACCAGCCCTACCTCGGGTACTTCCAGTACGGCGGTGAGAAGACGCCCGTCCACAGCACCGACAGGCACGGTTTCCGGATCACGCCCGGCCCCGGCGGGCAGCGGGCCACCGTCGGCGACGACCGGCCCGAGGGACCCGCGCGGGTGCTGGCGGGCAGTTCCGCCGTGTTCGGAGTGGGGGCCACCGGGGACGCCGCCACCATCAGCGCGCGCCTGTGGAACGCGTACGCACCCCGGCTGCCATGGCTGAACTTCGCCGGCCAGAGCCACAACTCGGCCCAGGAACTGCTGCTGTTCACCCTGTTCCAGCACGAACTGCCGCCCGTCGAGGACATCGTGCTGCTGTCGGGGGTGAACAACCTGGTGCTGAGCCGGTTGCCCGAGGAGAAACAGGGCCGCCACGGCGCGTTCTTCGACTGCGGTCCCGCCCCGGACGTCGTGCCCCCACCGGACCGGAGGGTCGCGCACGCCACGGACCTGACGCTGCGCCACCTCCGCGGCTGGAAGGTGCTCGCGGACGGGCTCGGGGCGCGGCTGACGTTCGTCCTGCAGCCGCTCGCGCCGTGGGTGCGCGAGGAGCCGCTGCCGCGGGAGAAGCTGCTCTTCGAGGAACTGGACGAGGTGTCCAACTTCCGCCGGTTCCACAACGACATCTCCACCATGGCGGTCGGCCGCTCCTACGCGGAGCGGCTCGCCGTCGGATGCGCCGCGCTGGACGTGCCGTTCCTGGACATGAACGTGGCGCTGGGCGAGGCCGCCGCGCCCGAGGACTGGCTGTTCATCGACCGGGTGCACTGCACGGACCTGGGCTACGACCTGGTGGCCCGGCAGCTGGCGGACCGTCTGGACCTGGCGTGAGGGGGCCCGGCGACGGCGGGGAACACGGGACCGGCCGGGCCCCGGCGGCCCGCCGCCTCGCGTCCTGGCTGCGTGCCCGAAGCCGCAGCGAGCGGTCCACCGACGTTCCGGACCCGGCCGAGTCCCCGGCCGCGTCCGCGGCGGAGCGGACAGCCGAACGTCCCCCGCCGCCGTCGCGGTTGCGCCCGCAGCCGGAAGACGACGCGTCCGTCTACCCGTTGTTCTGACGTGAGGACGGGGACCGGCGGGGGGCGGACCGACAGCGCGGGCCGGACCGACAGCGCGGGCCGGATCGGCAGTGCGGGCCGGATCGGCAACGCGGGCCGGACCGGCAGTGCGGGCCGGGACGGTCCGGTACTGGGAATCTCCGCCTACTACCACGACAGCGCGGCGGCCCTGGTGTCGGACGGCGTTCCGGTGGCCGCCGCCCAGGAGGAGCGGTTCAGCAGGCGCCGTCACGATGCCGGCTTCCCGGCCCAGGCCGTCGCCTACTGCCTGCGGGAGGCGGGTCTGCGCTTGGACGAGCTGGCGGCCGTGGCGTTCTACGAGGACCCGGCGCTGAAGTTCCGCCGGGTGATGGCCACGTGGCTGGCGACGGCGCCGCACGGCTTCCCCGTCTTCCGCCGCGCCTTCCCGCAGTGGGCCGGCTGGAAGCGGCACGCCCTGGACGACGTGCGCGCGCGGCTGCGCTCGCAGGCCGGCGGACGGCCGCTGCCACCGGTGGTGGCGCACCGGCACCACGCCTCGCACGCCGCGTCCGCGTTCCTGCCCAGCCCGTACCCGTCGGCGGCGGTGCTGTGCGTCGACGGCGTCGGCGAGTGGGCGACGACGACACTGTGGCACGGCCGGGGCACCGGCCTCGTCCCGCTCGCCGAGCTGCGCTTCCCGCACTCGCTGGGCATGCTGTACTCGGCGTTCACGCACTTCTGCGGCTTCAGGGTCGACTCGGGCGAGTACAAGCTGATGGGCCTCGCCCCGTACGGCACGCCGCGCTGGGCCCCCCTCATCCGGGAGCGGCTGATCGACGTCAAGGCGGACGGCTCGTTCCGCCTCGACCTGCGCCACTTCGCCTTCCAGTACGGCAGGACCATGACCGGGCGGTCCTTCGAGGAGCTGTTCGGCGGTCCGCGGCGCACGCCCGAAGGACCGCTCACGGAGCGGGAGTTCGATCTCGCCGCCTCGGTCCAGGCGGTGACCGAGGAGGTGGTACTGCGGCTGGCCCGCACGGTGCTGGAGTGCACGGGCGAGCGACGCCTGTGCCTGGCCGGCGGTGTGGCGCTGAACTGCGTGGCCAACGGACGGCTCGTGGACGAGGGCGTCTGCGACGAGCTGTGGGTGCAGCCGGCCGCAGGGGACGCCGGCGGCGCGCTGGGCGCGGCCCTGGCGGAGTCGCACCGCCGGGGTGCGCCGCGCACCCATGTGCGGCGCGGCACGGACGCGATGGCGGGCGCACTGCTCGGGCCCGCGTACGGCGCCGAAGAGGTCGCGGAGTTCCTGGACCGGGGCGGCTGTCCCGCCGTACGCCTGCCGGAGCCGGAACTGGTCGAGCGGGTGGCCGCCGAGCTGGCGGCGGGCAAGGTGGTGGGCTGGTTCCAGGGGCGCATGGAGTTCGGTCCGCGCGCGCTGGGCAACCGGTCGATCCTGGCCGACCCGCGCGATCCCGGTACGCAGTCCACGCTCAACTTGAAGACCAAGTTCCGGGAGTCCTTCCGGCCCTTCGCCCCGGCGGTGCTCGCCGAGGACGCCAAGGACTGGTTCGACCTCGCGGGCGAGAGCCCGTACATGCTGCTGACCGCGCGGGTCGCGGCGGCACGACGCCGGGCGTGCGGACCGGAGGCGGAGGGACTGGCCGGCCTGGACCTGCTGCGGGTGCCGCGCTCGACGATCCCGGCGGTGACGCACGTGGACGGGTCGGCCCGGGTGCAGACCGTCACCGCCGGGCGCAACGCCCGCTTCCACGCGCTGCTGACCGCGTTCCGGGACCGGACGGGCTGCCCGGTGCTGGTGAACACCTCCTTCAACGTGCGCGGCGAACCGATCGTCCGCGACCCGGCGGAGGCGTACGCCTGCTTCATGCGCACCCGGATCGACCTGCTGGTGCTGGGCGACTTCCTGCTGGACAAGCGGGACCAGCCCGCGTGGCGGGAGGAGGGGGACTGGCGTGCCGCGATCCCGATGGACTGAGCGCCTGGGCACACTGGGCCTGGCCGCGCTGTACTTCGGCGTGCTGACTCCGGTCGGATGGTGCGTCCGCGCGGTGCGGGACCCACTGCGCCGGTCCTGGGACGCCGACCGCGCCGGCTACCTGGAGCCTCCTGACCAGAGCCGGATCGGGCCGCCGTCCGGACGCCGGCGACCGGCGACCGGGACGGCGCACCGGTTCAGCGGCCGCCGGGCGTGACGGCGGAGGTCACCACCACGCCGCGGGTGCCGAGGACGTGGACGCGGGAGACGGCGTCGGTGAAGCCGCTCGCGGTGGCCCAGGCGTCGGCCTCCTCGGCGCTGCCCGGGAGCGGGACGTCCGCCGCGAGGAGCGCGGAGAAGCGTTCGGACGGCCGGAAGCGGGTGGCCAGCGGGAGGGTGAACCCCACCCGTCCGCCCGGGCGCAGCGCGCGTCGCCAGTCGGCCACCGCCCGGCCGCCCAGGAAGTGCAGCGAGGAGGCGCAGAGGACGACGTCGAGGGAGTGGTCGGCGACCGGCAGCGGCACGGCGTCCGCGAGGCGCCAGTCGACCGCCGCGCTCAGCACCGGGGACGCGGCCCGCGCCCGGCCCGCCTCGATCATGCCGGGCGACATGTCGACGGCGAGGACGGGCGGGGCGGCGGCGGGGCGGGTCCGCGCGAGTTGCAGCGCCACGGCGCCCGCGCCGCAGGCGACGTCGGCGACGGCGTCCATCGGGCCGGGACCGACCAGGGCCAGCAGGGCCCGCGCGATCTCCTCGTGGTGCTCGTGGTCGTAGCTGGGGGCGAGATCGTCGAAGACCCCGGCCAGGGTCGCGCTCTGCGTCACCCGGCGATCCTACGCATCCGCGTCCGCTCCGTGCGACACCTGGCTGGACCCCCGCAGAGCGAGGGTCAGGGGCCGACCCGGAGGAGGGGTGGTGTGACTCCGGTTCCGTCGGGGTTCACCAGGAGCCAGCCGCCGTTGCGTCCGGGTACGAGTTGAGCGGCCTCGGCGACGTCGTCGAGGCCCTCGCGGATCAGCGGCCCTTCGGTGAGGTGTCCGGTGCGCGCGTCGAGGGAGCCGATCCGCCCGCCCTCGAGGACGGCGAGCCGGTTCCCGGGCAGCCGCGTGAGGGCCGTGACCTGCCCGCCCGCACCGGCGTGCCACAGACGTCGTCCGCTGCCGAGCTCGTATCCGGACACGGCGTCGGGGACGGCCTCGCCCGGCTTCGTCACCGCGGTCACCAGAACGTCTGCGACGACCGCGGCGCGAAGCACGGGCCGGGCGCCGAAACCCTGTCCGGCGTCCACGGTCATGCGCAGGTCCTCCTCGCCCCTCGAGACCTCCACCGAGCCGCGCGGGCGGTCCTGGTCGTCGAAGGCGAGCACGGCGTCGGTCCCGCGGTCGTCCTTCTCCTTCAGCCAGAGCACGAACGGCCGGGCGGACAGGACCATGACCGCCTCCCAGCGGCTCTCCACCGGCAGCGCGGTACGGCGTACGTGTGTGCCGGTCGAGGTGTCGAGGGAAACCAGTTGCAGCGAGCGGAACGCTGAGCCGCCGCTCAAGCACTGGACGACCACCCGGGTACGGCCTGCCGAGGCTGAGGCGACGACCGGCGAACAGCCCTCGCCGAGGGGCAGTTTCCAGCGCGGAACGCCCGTGCGCAGGACGAAGCCCCGTACGGCGGCGTCCTCCAGGGCGACGGCGACGCCGCTGTCCGCGGCCACTCTCCCGTCGGTGGCGGGCCCGAACCCGGCGCCGCCCGTGATCTTCCGCTCCCAGAGCTTGCGGCCGCTCCCGGTGTCCACCCCCCACACCCTGTCGCACGGCTGGTCCTCGCGGCCGAAGGCGATCACACCAATACCGTCGACCACGGTGTCGCTCATCGCGCACGCCGATCCGCGCGTGGGCGCGTCCACGTTCCAGCGTTCGTGCCCGTCGGCGAGGTCGTAGCTGGTCAGACCGTCGGTGCGGGCACGGACGACGGCGCCGTCGAGGGTCCAGTTGCCCACGCCCCTGACGTTGCCCGGCCGGTCGACCGGCGCTTCCCAGGCCCGGTCGAGGACGGGGCCGCGCATCCACGCGTACGCCAGCCACCCCGGCCAGAGGGCGAGGAGCATGCCCGTCACGACCAGCACGACGGGCAGGACCTTGCCGGGCCTGACCTTGATCAGTTCGGCGACTCGCCAGATGACGAGGGCCACCCCCGCGAAGCTGCACAGGAACGCCAGCAGGAGGGTGGGGACGGTGCCTTCGGGGCAGGGCGTGAAACCGTCGCCGCACTCGTTGCCCGGTATCGAGCTCCAGCCGAACCAGTGGAAGGCCACCGCGAGTCCGACGACCAGCCCGGCCGCCGCAAGGAGCAATGCCCTCCCGGTTACGGCTCCCCGTCTCCTGCGCGCAGGCCTGCTGTCCTCCACCACGTCGCCCCCCAGGCGCCAACTGCCGTGTCGTTCGCCGGAGATGCGGCGATCGATCTTAACCCTCGTACGGCCGCTCCGAATCCGCCGGCCTCATGAGCCCGCCGACTCCGCCGGACGCCCGCTTCGACGCGCCGCGTCCGCTGGAGCGGTGAATCACGGCACCGGTGTGACTGAGCGCGACAGGCGGCCCGGACGGACAACTTCGATGCACAGAACGCGGGCAGGTACGCGAGCGACGTGGCCGGGGGCCGGCCGTTCGGCGCTCGGGGCTTCACCTTGGCCGTCGCAAGGCGGAGTCGTCGGGCGGTACGCCACCTCTGAAATTCCTCAAATGCCCTGCTTTCAGGACAATGGCCTCCCAGCATCGGAGATATGCAGATCGAGCTCTCCACGCCCCTTGCCGCAACGGCCGCGGCCGTGATCACGTGGACCGGGGTTGTCCTGTCCGCGAGGCGGACGTCCCGCATCACGTGGCAGGCCTCCCACGTAGAGCGCCAATACGCGGCCCTCACCGCGTTCGTCGAGGCAGCACAGATGATGGACTACCTCGCCGACCGGCCGGAAGGCCCGGAGCAAGCGGACAAACTCGTCCACAGCTGGACAGCAGTGCAGCTCACCGCTCCAAGGCACCTCCTCCAGCACGCGGCATACGTCCTTGACGCCGCCCGAGAGGTCGACACCAAGTCCTCGTACGTGGAAGAGCCTCCGGAGAGAGACACCATGGAACGCGAGATGGCCTTCGAGCAAGCACGAGCTGAACTGCGACGCCGCTGCGTCAACATGATGGCGGCGATCCGCACCTGGCACGAGCGCCCTGGCCCCACCCCCTGGGGATAGGCGACTCGCCGGCCGCTGGTCGCGGCGGATGAGTGGCGGAGACGTGTGTGACTGAGCGCGACATCCGGCCTGGTAGGACAACTTCGATGCACGGAGCCTGCTGGCTCGCCCGGCGCGCGAACCGGGTCACCACCGGGCGCGCAGTACGCCGTCGCTGTCCGGGAGGGCAGCACGGAGCAGCGGGTGGTGTTCGGCGAGGGGCAGGGCGCAGGCGGCGCGGGCACCGGCCACGTGGGCGGTGAGCTCCTGGTAGTCCACGTCGTCGACGATCGCGTGGCCGATCGTCCCGTCCTGCGCCTCCCAGACGAAGTCGACGGATTCCTCCCGGGGCAATGCGGCGAGGACGGCACCGACGTCCGGGGTCAGGTCGGGCCAGACGGTCAGCAAGGCGCGCGGGCCGAGACCGGCGCGCACCGTGTCGAGGTTCTCCGGCGTGATTCGGTGCCAGCGTGCGGCGTTGCGAACGTGGCTTTCCTCGAGGAGCAGCGCACGCCGTGAGGCCAGCGCGGTGTGCACACGTATCCAGAAGTGCTCGTCGGCCGGCTCCGTAACTTCCGCTTCGTCGAACTCTGCCGCGTAGGGCGAGGCCGTAAGCGGTTCCGGGAAGAGGCCGAGTTCCCGCGTACGGACCACGGCGTCCGCACAGGCCGGTCGCTGCCCACGTACACATACTGGTCCCATCCGACATGCACGGTGAACAGATCCCCCACCTCCAGTCGGCACCAGGCGCCTTGGTCGCGGAGCATCGCACGGACCAGTTCCAGGGCGACCGGAAGGGAGACCTCGGCCCCGTCGTGGTAGCCGGTGAGGTCGGGCGGGAAGAGCCCGCCGAGGCCGTGCCCCGCAACTGAGGGTTCCCCGCCGAAGTGGACGAAGCCCGTGACCGCGGGGTCGCGGATCTCCAGCCGGTCGATGCCCGAGCCCTCCGCGAAGGCGGACACCGCCGCGAGGTACGCCGCTTCGACAGGCCCGTGGTCGCTGATCGTGTCCTCGGCCCCGATGTAGTGACCGTGCTCGTCGCGGTCGGCGGGGTCGTATTTGGTGATCCGATGGACGAAGGCCGGCGGCACGCTACTCCTCGGACAGGACGGAAGGAGGGCCCAGCGTAGATCCCGGTCCCGGCCCGCGACCGGGAGAGGCGGTCCCCGCATCGACGGGTTAAAGGTCCGACGATCATCTCATCAGGAGCGACTCGCGTGTTCGAATAGTCGTTCGATAATGTGGGGGCAGGAGGTGGGTGTCATGACCGCTGGTACGAACGCACGCCCGGCGCCCGGGGTGCCGAGCGTGATGCATGTGCGTTGCCCGGACGCCCTGCCGGAGGAGGCCTACCGACAGGTCCTGGAACAGCTGTCGGAGCTCTCTCCCGTCGTGCAGGCCCTGCCGCCGACCGCCGCCCTGGTGGAACTGAGGGGCGCGCTGCGCTACCACGGCGTGGACGCCCGCAGGCTGGGGGAGATGCTGCGCGTGCGGACCATCTCCCGGCTGGGCGTCGATGTCCGCGTCGGCATCGGGCCGACGATCACGGTCGCGGCCACCGCGTCCGGCCGGGTCGACGCCCCCGGGGGCGTCCTCGCCGTCGCGCCCGAGCAGGTGACGGCGTGGCTGGGGCCCCTGCCCGTCGAGGCCCTCCACGGCATCGGGCCGCGCCAGGCAGCCGCGCTGCGGGAGTACGGCGTGCACTGCGTGGGCCTCCTGGCCTCGGTCCCGCCGGCGACCGTGCAGCGCGTCCTCGGCGGCCGTGCGGGACGGCTCGCCGCCGACCGGGCCCGGGGTGTCGACCCCCGCCCGGTGGCGCCCCGCGCCCTTCCCGCCTCGGCCCGCGTCGAGCGCACCTTCACCCAGCACACGCTCGACGGCGCCGCGGTCCGCGCCGCGCTGCTGGACCTCGTCGTCGAGCTCGGCCACCGGCTGCGCCGCCGGGACCAGGCCGCCCGTGGCCTGACGCTGGCGCTGCGCTTCGCCGGCGGAACGGCGTGGGAGAAGACCCGTCGGCTCACGGCCGCCTCGGCCCACGACGAGGACCTGCGCGCGCTCGCCTACCGGCTCATCGACGCCGCCGGGCTCCAGCGGGGACGCCTCACCGCGATCGCCCTCCGGGCGGAGGACCTCGTCGACGCCGACCAGGTCGCCGAGCAGATCAGTCTGGACCAGGCCCGCGAGGCCCGCCTGGCCGCGGAAGAGGTGAGTGACCGCATCCGCGAGAAGTTCGGCCCTGACGCGATCGGACCCGCCGCGCTGCTCGGCAGGGCGTCCTGAGGCCGGTGCGGGTCCCGGCCCCTCGTCCGGCCGGCCAGAAAGGTTTCTTCAGGGCGCGGAGAAGTCCGGCCCGCCGCGCTCGACCCGCCTGCCGCACCCAGCCGGCCCGCCTCCTTCACCAGATGCACGCGGATCACCAGGTGCACTCCGGTCACCAGGTGCGCCAGGGTCGGCCGGGTCACCTGGGTCGGCCGGGTCACCTGGGTCGGCCGGTGCGCCCGGCCGACCTGTTCGACCCCGCGCATCCGGTCCCTCCGGTGCCCCCGGTCCGCCGCGTGCCGCGTCGTGCAGGGGCAGCCGGGCGAGGCGGTCCGTCGTGTCCAGGATCGCGTCGACGCAGCGGCTGGTGCGGATGATGCGTATCTCGACGCCGACCATGTGCAGGCCTTCGCTGACCCCGAGGAGCGTGTAGAGGCCCGCCGGGTCACAGGCGGCGACCTCCGACAGGTCGACTTCCAGCTCCCCGGTGGTGAGCTCGGGGACGACCCGCCCGATGGCCTCCCGCAACTGGGGGCCGGTGCGCACGTCCAGCTCGCCCGAGACGCACAGCAGGATACCGCCGGGCCCCTGTGCGGCCTGGCGGATCTGCAGTCGCCGTACCGTCTCCCGGCGCACACCCGTCACTTTCCGACCGGCAAACGCCGGTCATGACTGCAGTCGGCCGCTGTTTGCCCAACGGCCACGGCTCCCTCCCACCTGCCGAAGGAGCCGGGGCTCTACTTCCCCGGACCACGCCTCCTATGCCTCACGAATGCCGACCGTCCCCGCCCTCTGTCGTCGGCCCTCCCGGGAGGCCGGACACGCACCGGCCCGGCAGGCTCACCCCGACCACCCGCCGTGGGCGCGGGAGGGGGGTGCACCCAGGATGCAACGGGCGGTGCCGTCGGCGCACCTCGTGGTTCCCGTGACGGTGAGAGTCTTGAGCTGGTTGATACGGATTCTTCCCGGGCGGGAAGGCTGGGCGGGTGGACGACTTCGACGTGGATGAGGCGTTGCAGCAGGCCCTGGACCGCCTCACCCTCCTGAACGACATCGCCGACGCGCTGTCGAGCACGCTGGACGCGGTGGAGGGGCTGCGCCGCGTCTGCCGGATCGTCGTGCCGCAGCTGGCCGACTGGGTGATGGCGGACCTGCTCGACGAGAAGGGCCGTCTGGAGCGGATCTGCCTGACGCACCACGACCCGGACATCCCCCTGACCGGCCTGACCGGCGCGCTTCCCGCCGTGCCTGCCGCCGCGTCCGGCCCGCTGTCCCGCGTGCTGCGCGGCGCCGGACCGCTCCTGCTGTCGGCCGGGGACGTCCCGGCCGCCGATCAGGCCGACGACCCGCTGCACGCGGTGAACCTCGAACTCTTCGCCCGGCTGGGCGGGGACAGCCTCATCGTCGCGCCCCTCCGAGCCCGGCGCAGGGTCCTCGGCGCTTTCACGTTCGTCCGCCACGCGGGCCGCCCGCCCTTGCAGGAAGCCGACCTGGCCCTGGTGGAGGACCTCACGCACCGGATCGCACTTGCCCTGGACAACGCCCGTCTGTACAGGGAGACCCAGCGGATCGCCGAGCGCCTTCAGCGCTCGCTCCTCCCGGACCTGCCCGTCGTCCCCGGTCTCGAGCTCACCGCGCGCTACGCGCCGGCGGCCGCGAGCGCCGACGTCGGCGGCGACTGGTACGACAGTTTCGTGCTGCCGCAGGGCGACACGACGCTGATCATCGGCGATGTCACCGGCCACGACCTGCGTGCCGCCGTCACCATGAGCCAGTTGCGCAACATGCTCCGCGGCATCGCCTGCGACCGGCAGGAACCCCCCGCCAAGATTCTGCACCGCTTCGACATGGCGGTGAACGCGCTGGCCGAGCACACGACCGCGACCTGCATCTACAGCCTCCTCAAGGGGCCCGTCGGCGGGCCGTGGCACCTGCACTGGGCCATCGCCGGACACCCGCCGCCGCTGCTCATCACCCAGGACGGCGACACCCACTACCTCGACGACGTCCAGGGTCTGCTGCTCGGCGTCCGCCCCTCCGAACCGCGGACCGACGCCGAGCGCCTGCTGCTCCCGGGCAGCACGATCCTGCTCTACACCGACGGCCTCCTCGAACGGCGGGGCGAGAACCTCGACAACGGACTGACGAGACTGCGCCAGCACGCCGCGGCCCTCCACAGCCGGCCCCTGGACGTCCTGTGCGACGAACTGGTCACGGGACTGGCGGCCAACTCCACCGACGACGTGGCCCTCCTCGCGCTCCGCCTCCCCGCGGGGTAGGGGGCGGTCACCGGAAGCGGCGCGCCACGATCCCGCGTCGGGCGTGATCCGTTGCGTACCCCCGAGGCGAGCGTGGCGGCGTGAATGCCGTGATTCGGGAGGGGCGTTCCCTTTGGGCGTGATGGCGGGTTAGGGTCGCGCTCGGAGAGATCTTGAGTCGAAGGTGGTCCTGATGGAGAAGACGGCAACAGCGCGCCGGGGCAGGCCGGCGGGTGTCCGCTCCGTCGAAGGCGAGCTGACGGCCCGTCAGGCAGCCATCGTCGAGTTCGTCGCGAACGAGGTCGCCCGCCAGGGCTACCCGCCGTCGATGCGGGAGATCGGCAAGGCCGTGAACCTCGCCAGCACCTCGTCCGTCGCGCACCAGCTGATGGTCCTGGAGCGCAAGGGCGTCCTCTACCGCGATCCACACCGGCCGCGCGCCTACCGTGTGCGTCCGACATGGGCCCCGGACCTGGCGGGTGCCGCCGCGGGCAGGCCCCCGGCCGAGGTGCCCCTCATCGGGCGGATCGCCGCCGGTGTGCCCGTGCTGGCCGAGGAGGCCGTCGAGGACGTCTACCTGCTGCCCCGCCAACTGGTCGGCGAGGGCGACCTGTTCGCCCTCACCGTGGCCGGTGACAGCATGATCGGGGCAGCCATCTGCGACGGCGACATCGTCACGGTCCGCCGGCAGGACAGCGCCGATCACGGTGACATCGTCGCGGCGCTCATCGAGGACGAGGCCACCGTGAAGCAGCTGCACCGTCGCGACGGCCAGGTGCTGCTCATGCCGCGCAACGCCGCGTACGCCCCGATCCCCGGCGACCAGGCGGTCATCCTGGGCAAGGTGGTCGGCGTCCTGCGCCGGCTCTGACCGGACCGGCGGACGGCGTTTGCCCTCCCGTGATCGGGTGACCCGAGGGATCCCAGGCGCGCACCCGCCACGGGTGTGCGCCACGGCCCCGACCCCTGAGGAGCCCACTGTGTCCACGTCCAACGAGGCCGGCGACGCAGCCGAGGGACTCGATCCCGCGCTGCTGGACGACCAGCTACTGCTGCGCGAGCTGGAAAGCGTGCACCGCACCCGCCACGACACCTTTCTGCACGGTTCGCCGGAGGCCCTGGAGACGCACGACCGCCGCACGGCGGAGCTGGAGGGCGAATACGTGCGGCGCAACCCGGACCGCGCCGTGAGCGCGGGCCGGACGCGGGAGGGAGCCCGGGCCCGCGAGGCATGAGCGCGGGCTAGACGCGGGGGTGAGCCCGGGTCCGCGAGGCATGGGCGCGGGGCGTACGCGTCACGGCAGTGCCGTGACGCGTGCGCCCCGGGGTGCTCAGAGGTCCGCGCGCACCGGATCGCTCAGGACTGGGTACGGCGTACGCACTCCGTGACCACGGCGCCCAGACTGCCCGTCCTCTCCATGATCTCGCGCTGGATCCGGGCGCCGTTGCCGTGCTGCAGCAGCTCGCTGACCGCCTTCTCGGCCCGGTCGGCGTCACCGCTGTCGGTGAGGGCTTCACCGACGTGGTCCAGCAGTGCGCGCACCACTTCCCCGGCGGGAGCGGGCTTCATGGTCAGCGGGTGCAGGAGGTTCTCCTCCAGCCCGGACCGCGCCGCCCGCCAGGCCGCCAGCCGCAGCAGCTCGACGCTGTGACCCACCGGCTCGACACCCGCACGCCACTCGCGCGCGGCCGTCTCCACCAGCCCGCGGGCCAGGGTGGCGATGAGCGTGGCGGTGCTCGCCTCCAGGCAGACGTCCGAGACGCGGATCTCGACGGTGGGGTACTGGTCGGAGAGCCGCGCGTCGAAGTAGACCATCGCCTTGTCGAGGGCCACCCCCGTGGCGACCATGTCCTCGACCCGCTGGTGGTACCGGTCGGCGGAGCCGAACAGCTCGGTGGGGCCGGCCATCGGCCAGCGCCCCCACACCCGGCTGCGGTAGCTGGCGTACGCGCTGTTGCGGCCCTGCCAGAACGGGGAGTTCGCGCTGATCGCGGTCAGGACGGACAGCCAGGGGCGGATGCGGTCGACGACGGCGACACCCTCGTCGTCGGACTCGACGGACACGTGGATGTGGCAGCCGCAGACGAGTGTCTCCTGCGTCGCGATGCCGAACTCGTGGGACATCCACTGGTATCTGCTGTTCGGGCTGATCGACGGGCTGACCGGCAGCGGTGACGTGGCGAGGGCCACGACGGCCGCCCCGGTCTCCCCGGCGAGCCGTGCCGCCTCCCTGCGGCAGCGCACGATCTCCGCGCCGAGTTCGGCCATGTCGGACTGCGGGTGGGTGGCGAACTCGAGCTGCTGCTCGTGCAGCTCCTTCTCGAACGTCTCCTCCTCGGGGTCCTCCCTGGCGGCCCGGGCGAGTACGGCCGCGGACAGAGCCTGCGGTTCTCCGGTCTCCGGGTCGACCAGGAGAAGTTCTTCCTCGACTCCGACAGTGCGCACGTGATGCGGCCTTTCTTTGCGGGGGGTTCTACAGCTGGTGGGGGCGGTCAGCGGGCATTCCGCGTGCGGCCCGCGTGGAGTGTCCGAGCGGCCTTCTCGCCCTGCACGAAGGGATCGATCTCCGGGTCGTACGTCCCGGCATGGTCGGCAAGGGCGTCGGTCACCCGCTCCCACTCCTCCACCTCGGCGTCCGCGCGTGCCGTCTCGCCGTCCGTGAGCGCGTCGGACTTCGCGGCGTGACGGGCGGCGTCACGCGCCGCCTTCGACTCGTGGTGGGACATGCCGGTGGCTCGTCGGCGTACGTCCTCCCACGCCGCCCGCTCCTCTCCGGTCGGGCCGTCCTGCGGCGCCCCGGTGTCCTCGGTGGTGTCACGCTGCTGTTCGAAGCTCACTTCTCGTCCTCGAGGTCGGCTCGGCTGCCCGCCCTTCCGGGTTCCGCCTGCCCGGGAACAGCGGACGGACACCCCCTCTGTCCTGCGGAGGCCCACGACCGGCGGGGAGCCGCAGGGACGCCCGCGGTTCCCCCGTAGGCAGCAACCGAGTCCACGAGAAAGGGAGGAAGCTGACAATATCGGTAGGAATCTTCCCGTTCCGCAGAAAGGGCGCCGGTGGATGCGGACGCTGTCGCCGACGAGCTGTACGGGCTGCGGCCCGAGCAGTTCACCGCCGTCCGCAACCAGCGCGCCGCGGCAGCCCGCACGGCGGGCGACCGTGCGCTGTCCGAACGGATCAGCGGGATGCGCCGTCCCAGCCTGTCCGCCTGGGCCAGCAATCTGCTGGTGCGCGAGCAGCGCGACGAGATCCAGCCCCTGGTCCGGCTGGGGGAGGCCCTGCGCCAGGCGCATCAGGACCTCGACGGCGGACAGCTGCGTCAGCTCGCCGGACAGCAGCAGGCACTGATCAGGGCCCTGTCCCAGCAGGCGAAACAGCTCGCCGCCGAGCACGGGCATCCGCTCGGTGACGGCGCCCTGCGCGAGGTCGAGCAGACCCTGCAAGCGGTCCTCGGTGACGCCGACGCCGCCCGGGAGTGGGCCGCGGGACGACTCGCCAAGCCGTTGAGTCCGGCCGTGGGCTTCCCCGCCGTGGCCCGGGACGCCGTGACGCAGGGCAGGGCGGCGCCGACCGACAGCGAGCCCCGGGCGGCGGCTTCCGGGCCCCGGGCCGCCGGCGGTACGGACTCGGCGGCACAGGCGCGGCGGCGGAAACGGCTCGCCGAGGCCCGCCGGACGGCCGAGGGCGCCGAGCGTGACCTCGCGGCGTGTGCGACGGAGGCGGAGGAGGCGGGCCGTGCGGCCCGGGAAGCGCGGGAACTGAGCGACACGTCGCAGCAGCACGTCACCGAGCTGCGACAGCGCATCGCGGAACTGACCGAGGACCTCGAGAACGCCGAGGAGCAGCAGCGTCGGGCCCGCGCCGACCGGCGTGAGGCGCAGGAGCGGGAACGTACGGCCGGCCGTCGGCTGAGTGCCGCCCGGAGCCGGGCCGGGAAGGCCGCGGCGGAAGTCGACCGCCTGACGGACGGGGACCCGGAGGGGAACGATGCGGCGGAGGGCGACGGCTGACGGAGATCCCGGCCCTGGCTCCGCGTGGACGGACGGCGCGGGGCGGGCCCCGCGGTCCGGTCGGGGGCTCAGTCCTTGCGGCCGTTCGCCGCGACGGCGACACCGAGGCCGATCATCGTGAGGCCGCCGACCCCGCCGATCAGGGAGAGCCGGCGCGGTGAGCGGGCGAACCAGCTCCGCGTGGTGGCCGCGGCCAGGCCCCACACGCTGTCGGAGGCCAGCGCGATGACATTGAAGACCAGCCCGAGTACGAGCATCTGCACCGGGACGTGACCCTGGCCGCGGTCGACGAACTGCGGCAGTACGGCGGCGAAGAAGACGACGGTCTTCGGGTTGGCCACGCCGACGGCGAACCCGTCCCACAGCGTCCGCAGGGTGCCGTGCGCCACCGGCCGCTCTCCGGTCACCGAGGCGTGCAGGGACTCGCGCTGCCGCACCGCCTTGACGCCCAGGTGGATCAAGTAGGCGGCGCCCAGCAGCTTCAGCGCCGTGAAGACGAGGACCGACCGTTCCACCACGGCGCCGACGCCGAGCGCCACGGCCACCACGAGGACGTACGCGCCGAGAGTGTTGCCCACCACGGTGATCAGCGCCGCTCTGCGTCCGTGAGCCAGCGCCCGTCCGATCACGAACAGCACGCTGGGGCCGGGAATCACGATGAGCAGGAACGACATGGCGACGAAAGCCGGCAGTCGGTCGGAGGACACCATGCCGCCATGAAACAGCGGAACCCTTCGCGTCCGCAGCCCATTTTCGACCTGCGGGCCCGGCCGGATTGCATACGCCTCCTCACCGCCTCCGCCTTTCACGCACAAAACCGGTTGGTCGACATGTTTCAACCGGAGATCGTCCGGCCGACGAGACCGAGCGGATTCGGGTGGGAGCGGTCGCGGGCGGGGCATTGTAAAAACCACCCATCCGGTTTTATTCTGAGCGGGTTCCACGGCCCGCTCATCCCGGTCACTGCCTGACCTGCGGGTGGTCCTGTCCCTGTTCGTGTCGTGTCGTCGGGTGTCCCTCGCGGGGCCGGTGGGACCGACGCTCTCCTCTCTGTTCCGGGTCCGTTCGAACGCCGTGCTGTTCGGCGGGTGTCGTGGGTCTTCGCTGTCTCTAGGGGGTTGTGATGTCTGGTGGAGTCGGGTGTCCGTTCGCGGTGGACGCTTCCGGGCGGGACGTACAGGGGGAGGCGGCACGGTGGGCCGAAGCGGGCCCCGTCGTACCGGTGGTGCTGCCCGGAGGCGTCGACGCCTGGGCCGTGACCGGACTGGAGACCATCAAGGAACTGCTGCGGGACCCGCGCGTGTCCAAGGACGCGTACCGGCACTGGCCCGCCTGGCAGCAGGGCGACATCGGCGCCGAGTGGCCGCTGGCGATCTGGGTGTCCGTGCAGAACATGGTGACGGCGTACGGCGAGGACCACCGAAGGCTCCGCCGCCTCGTGGCCTCGGCGTTCACGGCACGGCGGGTGGAGAGCATGCGCCCCCGGGTGGAGGAACTGACCGAAGGCCTGCTGGACGAACTGGCGGAGCGTGCCGCGGAAGGACCCGTGGACGTACGGCGGGCGTTCGCGCAGGAACTCCCGGTGCGGGTGCTCGCGGAACTGTTCGGCATCCCGGGACAGTTCCGACAGGCGATCGCCCGGATCATCGCGGGGTTCTTCGACACCGGCGTCTCGCTCGAGGAGGCGCAGCGCAACGGCGTGGACCTGTACCGGACGATGAGCGCACTGGTGGACCTCAAGCGGCGGTCCCCGGGGGACGACCTGACGAGCGCGCTCATCACCGTGCGCGACGGGGACGACGACCAGCTGTCGGAGAAGGAACTCGTCGACAACCTCATCCTGCTGTACACGGCCGGGTACGAGACCACGGTGAACCTGCTGGACCACGCGGTGGCCCTGCTGCTCCAGCACCCCGACCAGCTGGCCCTGGTGCGCTCCGGGCACGCCTCCTGGCAGGACGTCGTGGAAGAGGCGCTGCGGGTGGAGACGCCGGGCGCGAATGGCATCCTGCGCTACGCCGTCGAGGACATCGAGATCGGCGGTGTCGTGATCCGCCGGGGAGACGCACTCGTCATCTCGTTCCTGTCCGCGGGACGTGACCCGGAAGTCCACGGCGCGGACGCCGGGACCTTCGACGTGACGCGCGCCACGCGTCGGGAGCACCTCGCGTTCGGCTTCGGGACGCACTTCTGCGTGGGCGCGCCGCTGGCCCGGCTCGAGGCTCAGGTGGCGCTGCGCGGCCTGTTCACCCGCTTCCCGGACATGTCGCTCGCCGTGCGGCCCGAGCAGCTGCGGCCGCTGGAGTCGTTCATCTCGAACGGGCACCGTGAACTTCCCGTGTCGCTGGGAGACCCCGCGGACCCGGGCGCGCGGGACGCTCGGCCGGCGGTCGAGCCCGCGTCCGGCGGCTGCCCGGTCGGCGCGGGCGCCGGGACCGTGGGCCCGTAACCGGCGCCGTACCGCCCGGCCGTCTGGCGGCGGCGCCCCGGGGACGCGTCGCCGCCGCCCCCGTCGCCGGTGACCGGATCGTTCCGGTGCCGGCCCTGATCGAGCCTGGGACGACGGTTCGGGGCAGGTCAGAATGGGTGACATGAACCGAGCGCTGATCGTCGTCGATGTCCAGGAATCGTTCCGAGCACGCCCGTCGTGGGAGCAGTTCTCCAATCAGAAGATCGCGGAACCGGTCAACCGGCTGGTCGCCCTCGCGCGTGCCGCGGGCGACCGGGTCGTCTGGGTGCTGCACACGGAACCGGGCAGCGGTGATGTCTTCGACCCGGACTCCGGCCAGGTGCGCCTCTTCGCGGAGCTCGACGGTCCGCGGCCGGACGAACCCGTCCTGCACAAGACGTCCCACAACGCGTTCACCACCACCAACCTCCAGCAGCTGCTGACCGAGGCGGAGGTCGGAGAGCTGTGGGTGTGCGGCATCCGCACCGAACAGTGCGTGGAGACCACGACCCGGCTGGGCAGCGACCTCGGGTACCGCATGGTGTTCGTCACCGACGCCACCGCGACCGGCGCCATCGGCGACCTGGGTGCCGCCGAGATCATCGAGCGGACCGAGGCGGTCCTCCGCGACCGGTTCGCCCGGATCGCCACGGTGCAGGAGCTGGAAGCCGAACGGGAAGCACCGGCTGCGTGAGTCAGGTCGTCTTCGTCCTCCTGCCCGGCGTCCACCTCCTCGACCTCGCCGGACCCGCCCAGGTGTTCAGCACGGCGGCGGACTTCGGGCACTCCTACCGGCTCGTGTACGTCGCCGAGCAGGAGCAGGTGGTCAGTGCCCAGGGACTGCCGCTGACCGCCCGCACGCGGTGGCCCGAGCTGACACCGGAGGACCTGGTCGTGGTGCCCGGCTGGCGGGCCCCGACGCTGCGCGGGGGGCCCGCGCCGGGCGAGGACACCCTGCGGCAGCTGTGCGGACATCACGCCGGCGGCGGCACGGTCGCCAGCGTCTGCGCGGGCGCCGAGGCACTCGGCCTGGCAGGTCTCCTGGACGGGCGCCGCTGCACCACACACCACGACGTGCAGGAGGAACTCGCGGCCCGGTACCCACGGGCGCTCGTCATGCGGGACGTCCTGTTCACCGCGGACGACCGGGTCGTGACCTCGGCGGGCATCGCCAGCGGCATCGACCTGGCGCTCCACCTGCTGGCCGTGCGGCACGGCCCGGGACTCGCGGCGCAGGTGGCCCGCCAGATGGTGGTGTACGCCCGCCGCAACGGACACGAGCCGCAGGCCAGCGCCATGCTGCGGCACCGCTCGCATGTGGACGACACCGTGCACCGCGTCCAGGACCTGATCGACGACCGGTTCGCCGAACCGCTGCCGCTGAGCACACTCGCGGCGTCCGCCGGCGTGAGCGAGCGCACCCTCACCCGCCTGTTCGGGCGCGCCACCGACGGCCTCACGCCGCTGCGCTACCAGCAGACACTGCGCCTGGAACGGGCCGAGTACCTCATCGGCCACGGGGCGACGATGGAGACGGCCGCGCGTGAGGTCGGCTTCGAGGACGCCCGCATGCTGCGACGCCTGCGGTCGCGGCTGCCGCTCGGCGACCACTCGTAACCGCGGCGGACCGGTGCGGGGGCCCGCCCGCGGCTCAGCCGTCCGTCCCGCCGCTCAGTGCGGGCGTCAACCCGCTCCAGGGATTGGGGAGTTCCCCGGTCACGGGGCCGGCGACCCCGGCCCGGCGCTCACCGGCCGTGCGGACGGCCAGCGGCACGAGCGCCTCGGGCACCCCGTAGACCAGGTGGCAGAACCGCTCCGGCGGATGCCGTGCGGTCCACGACGGTCTGCTGAACGCCGACACATACGTCGACCAGTGCCCTTCGAAGGTGACGATCAGATCGGCGACGCGGGCGTATCCGGGTGCCGGATGGAGCCCCGGATTCAGTACGACGGGCGACGCCCCCAGCCGACGCACCGACCGCACCAGCCTTCTGCAGGCGGGCAGTTCGGCCGGCGTCGCGGTCACCCGGTCCAGGAAGCAGCCGTCGGCCCCGTACCACTCCCGGTGCCGGAGCACGTCCCGCGTGACGTCCGCGGCGGGGCGCGCGCCGTAGTCGGTGTCGACGTAGCCGAGCAGTCGGGCGCCGGCCGCCTTCAGCGCCTCGGCGGCCGCGGCGAACGCGGGATCAACCGCCGTGCCCGGCCCGTCGGCCGGATTGATGACGACCGCGTAGGTGCGGTCCGCCGACGTGATCAGACGGTGCCAGGCGGCCGGGTCCTCGGCCGGATGGACGTACAGCGGGATCAGCAGGCTCACGGTGCGCGGCCCCCTTCCAGGTGCAGGGACGGAGCGCCCGCCGTCGCCGCCCACAGGGCCGCCAGCGAGTCGTCCAGGGTGTACGACGGCCGCCAGCCGAGGGAGTCGGCGGCCGCGGTGATGTCGGAGCACTGCCACGACACGTCGCCCGAGCGGACGGACCCGGCGCCGTTCTCCTCGATCCGGCCGCGGAACCCGGCGACGCGCGCCAGCGCCCGCACCATGTCGCGCACCGGGACGGCGTTCCCGCCGCCGATGTTGAGGATGCGCGGCAGCGGTCCGGGCGTCGTCGCCGCGAGCACCGCCGCCCGGGCCACGTCCCGCGCGTCGACGAAGTCGCGGTACGCCGACAGGTCACCCAGCCGGATCACCGCGTCCGGGTCCCGGCCGGCCCCGGCCAGCAGACCGGCGATGCGGCCGGGCAGCCCGGTGAGCGGGGCGCCGGGCCCCACCGGGTTGCCCACCCGCAGGACCACGGCGTCCAGCCCGGAGGAGGCGAGGGTGACGGTGCCGGCCAGCTTGGTGGCACCGTACGCGGTGACGGGACACGTGGCCGCCGACTCGGGCACCCGGGCGTCCCGGGTGCCGGGGCCGTACTCGGCGGCCGAGCCCAGGTGGACCAGGCGGGCCGCGGGCGCCGCCTCCCGCAGCGCCGTACACAGGACGGCCGGGCCACGGGAGTTGACCTCGGCAAGGGTCACGGCGTCCCCGCCGGTCGCCCCCGCGCAGTTGATCACGGCGTCGGGCGCCGCCGACGCGAGGACGCCCGCGAGTCGGTCCGTACGGGCCGTGGCGAGGTCGATGCCGAGCTCCGCGGCGGACGAGCGGCCGCCGCGGAGCGCCCGCACGCCCGGCAGGGCGTGCAGGTGCTCGACGACGTGGCCGCCCAGGAAGCCGGTGAAGCCCAGGACGAGAATGCGCATGTGGTGCTCAGGCTCCCTTGAGTAGCAGCGACCTGCGGGTGGTGAACTCCGCGTTGGCCCGGTCGTAGTCGTCGGGACGGCCGATGTCGAGCCAGTACCCGTCGAACTCGTAGGCGTGCGGGCGGTTCTCCTTTCCGAGGAGGTCCAGCACCAGCTCGTCGAAGCCGAGCGGCAGACCGGCGGTGTAGCCGTCGAGCGTGGTCCGGTTCAGTCCGTACACGCCCATGGAGACGCGGTAGTCGATGGTCGGCTTCTCGGTGAACCCGACGACGTGGTTCGCGTCGGTGGTCAGCACTCCGAAGTCGATCTGCACCTTGCGGGCGTACGTGGCGATCGTCAGCGGGGCGCCCGAACTCCGGTGCCGGTTCAGCACGTCGGCGTAGTCCAGGTCGGTGAGGATGTCGCCGTTCATCACCAGGAACGAGTCCGGGAGGCGTTCGCGCATGGTGAGCAGGGGACCGATCGTGCCGAGCGGACTGTCCTCGGTGACGTAGTCGATGGACATGCCCCACTGGGAGCCGTCGCCGACATAGGCGCGGATGATCTCGCCCAGGTGGCCGATGGCGAGGGTGCAGCCGGTGAAACCGGCCGTGGCGAGCTGGCGCAGCACGATCTCCAGGATGGCGTGCTGGTCGCCGATGGGCACGAGCGGCTTGGGCAGCGCGGTGGTGTAGGGCCGCAGCCGGACGCCCTTGCCTCCCGCCAGGATCACTACGTGCATGGGACTCCTCCTTCGTGGACGGACGTGCCGGTGGGTCAGATGTTGTAGATGCCGGTCTTGTAGCGGGCGAGGTTGCCCGGGTCGCGGAAGAACTCCACGGTGTGCGCGAGGCCCTGCTCCAGGTCGTGGGCGGGGCTCCAGCCGGTGGCCGCGGCGAGGCGGGTCGCGTCGGCGACGAGCCGCATCACCTCGGACCCGGCGGGCCGGATCCGCTGCGGGTCCTCGCGGACGTCGAGGGCGGTGTCCATCACCTTGCCGATCAGCGCCACCAGATCGCCGACCGAGATCTCGCCGCCGGTACCGGCGTTGAAGGTGCGGCCCACGACCCGCTCGGCGGGCGCGGTGCCCACCGCGAGGAACGCCTGAGCGGTGTCCTTGACGTAGGTGAAGTCGCGGGTGGGGCGCAGGTCCCCGAGGGTGAGGGTGCGCTCGCCCGCCGCCACCTGGCCGATGACGCTGGGGATCACGGCCCGCATCGACTGACGCGGACCGAAGGTGTTGAACGGCCGCAGCGTCACCACCGGTGTGTCGAAACTGGCGTGGTAGCTGTCGGCAAGACGGTCCCCGCCCGCCTTCGAAGCCGCGTACGGGGACTGGGTGTTGATGGGATGATCCTCGGTGATCGGCACGGTCTGTGCGGTGCCGTACGTCTCGCTGGTGGAGGTGTGCACCAGCCGGGGCGTCCCGAGGGCGCGCACCGCCTCCAGCACGTTGAGCGTGCCCGTGATGTTGGTGTCCACGTAACTGTGCGGTGCCTGGTACGAGTACGGGATCGCGATGAGGGCGGCCAAGTGGTAGACGCAGTCGGCGCCTTCGACGAGACCGCGGACCGAGCCGGGGTCCCGCACGTCGCCGAGGACGATCTCGACGTGGTCGAGGACATCGGGGGCCAGGGTCTCCAGCCACCCGTAGGAGGAGAAGGAGTTGTACTGCGCCATGGCCCTCACCCGGTGTCCGGCGGCGACCAGCGCCTCGGTGAGGTGGGAGCCGATGAAGCCCTCGGCTCCGGTGACGGCGGCGAGCGGTGCGGAGGTCAACTCAGGGGTCCTTCCGGTCGGTTGTGCGCGTGGTGACAGGACGTGGAACCGGCCCGTTCGTGGACCGGTGCCGTGCGGTGGTCGTCGGGCGGTCTCGCCGGTGCGTGGACGCGGTGCGAGCGGTGCGGCGGTGCGGCGGGTGGTCCGTGGGACGGAACGGTGGCGGGCGGGGCGCAGGTGCGTGCGGTGCGGTGGGTCGTACGGGGACGGCGCGGACGGAGCGGTCAGGCGTGCGGTGCCGGCCGCCCCAGCAGCCACACCGTGCACGCCGTGAGACACAGCGCGGCCGCGCCGCAGCTCAGCGACAACACGGCGACGCCGGCCGGTGGTTGCAGGAGAGCGACCGTCGTGGCTCCGCCGGCGGCCCCGAGGCAGACCCCGGCCGGCGGCCAGGCCACCCCGAAGGCCTGGAGCAGCAGAGCGGTCCACAGCGTCGCGGCGAGCAGCAGCAGCGGAGCCGGTTCGGCGCCGGTGAGCAGCGCGGCGGGTACCAGGGGAAGGAGGTAGGCGCACAGGCAGAGGGCGAGGATGCCGGACGAACGGAGCAGGAAGGCTGCGGGCGTCGCCGTCGCCCGCAGCGCCGCCACCGACATGCCCCGGTACCGGTACAGCAGCCATTCGGCGGGCCCCATGCTCACGGTCAGCGCGATGACGGTGGACGGGTGCTCCCGCCCCTCCAGCAGCACCAGCACCCCCGCGGCCAGGCCGAACAGTCCGTACGGCAGGGACAGCAGCAGCGCGGGCGGGGTGCCGCCCGGAGCGGGGGAGGCGCCGAGCGGTGTGCGCAGGGCCCAGCCGGCCGCGGCGACCGTACCGAGGACCGACAGCACCGGCAGCCCGGCCCGCAGCACGGTCCCCGGCTCCCACCACGGCAGGAGCAGCGCACCGGCGATCACCGGGGCGAGCGCGGCCAGCAGCAGCCGCTCCCGGCCCAGCACCAGGAGCACGCCGGCCGCAGCGAGATAGACGGACTGCGCGGCCGCCACGCATGCCGCCGCGACGGAACCGGCGAGCAGCGCCCCGGCGGTCGCCGCCGCCACGGCACCCAGCGGCGCGCCCACGAGAAGGGTCCGCCCCGCCTCGCGCTGTCCCGTGGTCATGCGCAGATAGGCCCGGTGTCCGAGCGCCTGGCCCCAGGCCCAGGAGACGAGCCCGGCGGCGACCAGGACGACGGCGTTCCCGTCGACGTGCCACAGCCGCCCGGTGAGCAGGTAGGCGAGCCCCGGCAGGGCGAACAGGGCCCCGCGCAGGGCGCACCGGATGTGGTCCGGGCGCCACGGGTCGGCCGACGGGGCGGGTTCGGGGAAGGTCCGCGGGACGCGTTCGTACAGGGCGGAGGCGAGGGAGAACAGGTTCGGGTGCCCGTAGCGTTCCTGGATCACCTCGGCGCTCAGTCCCTCCGACTCCAGCAGCGCGGCCACCTCGTAGGGGTGGACGGCGGGACCGATTCCGTCGGCGAGTTCGGCGGCGAGCCGGTCGACCGCGTCGTGGTCCGTGCCGCGACCCGGCAGGTGCAGCGTCAGGGTGCGTTCGTCGGCGAGCCGCAGGGACAGCGTGTCCTGTCCCGCGCCGCCCGGTTCGAGAGCGATCGGCCCGCTCATCCGACCAGGCTCCTCGGCTCGGCGAGAGCGGCACCCTCCGCGGCCATGGCGCCCGCTTCGGTGTCGGGCGTCCACGGGTCGCGCAGGGTGATCCGGCCGGGCCGCGACAGCTCCAGGTAGATGGCCCGGAAGGTGTCGACGGTCTGCCGCAGCGTGAACTGCTCGATGACCCGCAACCGCGCGGCCTCTCCCAGCGCGCGTCGGCGCTCGCGGTCGCCCAGCAGGTCGAGCGCGGCGGCGGCCATGGCCGCCGGGTCGCGCGGCGCCACGACGAGACCGGTGTCGCCGACGGCCTCCCGTACGCCGCCCACGTCCGTGGACACCGTCGCCCGTCCGCACGACATGGCCTCGATCAGGGTGAAGGGGAAGCCTTCGCTGATGCTGGAGAGCATCACGACGTTTCCGGCGGCGTAGGCGTCCTTGATGTCGTCGACCCGGCCCTCGAAGGTGACCGCCTCCCCGTGGCCGAGCTGGGTGGCCAGCGCCTCGCACCGCTCCCGATAGGCCTCACCGCCGCGCGGAGTTCCGCCGAACAACCGCAGCCGTGCGTCCGGGAGTTGGGCCCGGACGAGAGCGAACGCCCGGATGAGGGTCTCCAGGTCCTTGATCGGGTCGACCCGGCCGGCCCAGCTGAGGGTGGGTGCGTCGGGCTCGGGGCCGGCCGGCGGGAACGCGGCGGGGTCGACCCCGTTGTAGACGGTGCGGATCGACTCGGGGTCGGCGCCGCCCTGTTCCTCCCAGAGCCGGTTGTACCGGTTGCCGGGAGTGATCAGCGCGGCCCGCCGGTAGGTCTCCTCGGCCAGCAGCCGGAAGAACCCGAGGACGACGGCCTTCACCGGCCAGCGGTAGGGGGCCGTGCGGTAACCGAGGTAGCGCTCGCGCAGGTAGACGCCGTGCTCGGTCAACAGCAGGGGCACGCCGTGCCGTTCGAGCGCGGCCAGGCCCGGCAGTACGGCCACGCCGCCGCTCACCGCGTGGGCCACCCCGTGCTCGGGCACCGGGGCCGCCAGCGGGCGCAGGGCGTGTTCCAGCAGAGCCGTGGCCGTGAGGGCGTCGTGCAGGGTCGGCCGGGCCTCGCGCACGGCCAGTCCCGGCCGGTTCCACACGGCGGTGAGGATGCTGATCGCCCGGTCGCCGCGCAGGAAGGGGCTCAGCAGTCCGTCGGCCGCGGCTTCCGCCATCGCGTGGAGGGCGGTGCCGAACCTGTCCTCCGCGCACGGGTCGAGCAGGGCGGTGAGGAACTGCTCGTAGGCGGTGGCGAGCCGGTTGCGGCGTCGCCCGCGGGGCGGGTTGCCGCCGGGTGCGGGCCCCCACATGGGGACCGTGACCACGCGCGATATCTGTTCCGGGATGTCCCACACGACCGGCTCGCGTCCGGTTCCGGTCACGGCGATGACGTCGAAGGCGATGTCGGGCATACCGCCGACGAGCTGGTCGCACCAGACGCTCACGCCGCCGTGACTGTGCGGGTACGTTCCTTCGGTGAGCAGGGTGACACGCGTCGCGCCGGGGCGTCGCGTGCCGTGGTGAACGTGCATGGGTGTGCTCCACGGCCGAGGTGTGGGGTGGTGGTGCCGGCCCCGGCCGCGGAGGATGCGGCCGGGACCCGGGATCGGTGCGCGGTCAGCGCTCCGGGGTGTACGGCACCTGTTCGGTCACACCGGCGGGCACACGGGTGGGCGGGGCGGTGCGGGTCGACGCCGCTTCGCTGTCTACGCCGACGGGCGCGGCGAGCGGGGCGGCGCTCGACGGCAGTGTCAGGGTGAGGGGCCCGGCGGCGGTGACCCAGCCGGACACCTGGCCGGCGTACGCGTCGCCGAACCCGGCGCCGGCCCGCGTGGTGCCCGCGGGCATGGTCGCCGTCGTCGCGACGCCGTCCGGTGCCTCGACGGTCACCGTGTCACCGATGCGGTGGGCGCTGACCTTGCCCGCGGCGACCGCGGTCTGCCAGGCGGCGCGTCGCCGCAGTTCGACGCCGATGTCCTTCATCGGCGCGTTGACCACGGGGGTGTCGGCGGCGAAGAGGTTGGCGTATCCGTCGAGCACCCCTTCCAGGACGGGGTAGGCGATACGCTCCTCGGCCAGGTTCGACTGGTGGATGAAGTGCGGCTTCGGGTCGTTGGACAGGACGTGCCCGAGGGCGATCCTGGTCTCCAGCGGCACGATGTGGTCGGTGTAGCCCGTGGTGGTGCTCAGCGGTGACGAAAGGCAGGTCGAGGTGTCGAGGTGGTCCTCGCAGATACCGCTGCCGCCCTGGGCACGACTGGTGTAGATCCAGTTGTACTCGTCCACCTGCTCGGCGGCCCGCCCGGCGTTGTAGAAGACGTTCATCGGGTAGCGGGAGACGGTCTCGGCCGGGCCCACCCGGCGCTGCTCCGGGTCGCGGGAGTTGTCCGAGGCGAGCCACTTCACGCCGTTGTCCGCGAGGGCGGTCGCCAGGTTCGGGTTGTCCGTGGGCTGTTGCGGCAGCAGCTTCAGCCCGGAGTGCTCACCGGTCACCAACTCGTCGTCCAGCGGCAGTCCGGCCGCCCGGCCCCAGACGCGGTTCTTGGCGATCTCGTCGGAGATCTCGGTCCGGCCGACCCACGCGGTCCTGCCGTCCGGGCCGGTGGCGCACTTCCAGGGCACCACGGTCACGTCCTGCCGGCAGCCGAGGAAGGCATGCGTGTAGGTGTGGTTGATCCAGCGGAAGCGCCCGCGGTCGCCGACCAGCTTGTCGGCCAGCGGGTCGGCGCCGTCGTTGTCCTCCCGGTGGTCGACGCTGCCGGCGCCGTTGTACGCGAGGTCGAGGGTGAAGTTCCGCCGGGTCTGCCAGGCGGTGGTGTGGTCGACGTCGGCGGGCGTCATCCGGATCGGACGCGGCACGCCCTCGCCCTGGGCGCAGTCGACGTCGCCCGGCGTGCAGTTGAGTTCGGTGTCCCAGCGGTCGTCGGCGGCGAAGACGTCGTCGACGTGCACCGCGAAGTAGTTGCGCGAGGCGCCCAGGTGAACGCCGCCGGTCATCCACTCCACGATGCCGTGGGCCAGCAGCCGGAACTGTTGCTGGTACCGGTTGTAGACGAACGTGACGACGAGTTCGCGCCGCCCGTCGTGCCGGTACTCACCGACCAGCGAACCCCGCGTCGTCCGGCCGGGGATCGCCGCGTCGACGTACGGTGTGAAGTCCGCCCCCGCGACGGCCGTCGACAGGTAGGCGTAACTCTCGCCGACGGTGGGGGAGTTGTCCTCGAACGGGACGGCGCCGTCCAGATAGCCGAAGGGCCCCGCCCGCCCGGCCGCGGTGACCTCGGCCGGTACGCCGTCCACACTGCCGGAGTAGCCGCCGTGGACCGGGTACTGGAGTCCGGCCTCGGGGCGGGCGTAGGTGTACGCGTCGACCTGCGGGATCGCGTACGTCTGCTCGTAGGCGGCCAGTGCCGCCATCTCGGCGGAGTCCGTGGCGAACGGATTGTCGTTCGGCAGGACGACCGCCTGGAACTTGGCCCGCGGCCGGCCCTCCACCGTGTCGGCCAGGAAGCCGGCGTCGATCACGGGCCGGCCGGACTGCCGCAGGTCGACCTCGGTGTACGGCGTTCCGGCGGTGTCCAGTTCGGCTGCGATGGCGTCCGTGGCCGGTCCGCCGTCACTCACGACCAGGACCCGCAGATCGATGCGCGGCGTGGCGGGATCGGCGTGCGCCGCACCGGCCGGCAGGCCGAGCGAGGCTATGAGCACGCCCGCGGTGAACGCGGCCGTGCGGATGGTCCCCTTCATGCGGTGAAGTCCCCTCCCCGGGCAGGGGTGAGCGCCGCTCCATCGAGCGGAGACACCCCCTTGCGCGACGCCGCCGCCCCCCTCGAACGCCGGTCGTCGTCGCATCCGTCGCGTCACATAGTGATGTCTCTGTGTAGTTTTCGTGCCGCCGCTGCGAAACATGACGGGAAAGTGCAGGCGAAGAACTCCTCCGGCCCCGGCCGGAACGGCTGTCCGGCGGTCCTCGGGGGACCCGCGGCGCGACGTGATGGAGAGGCCCCTGGGCCGGACCGTGCCTGCGTGGAGCGCATGCGGAGCGTCGGCGTCCGCACGGCGGGGCCGCCAGTGGTTCAGACCAGCACGGCTTGGTGGCCTATGGTCGGTTTTAGGTCACACAGGACACAGACGTACCGAAGGCGGCCGGTTCGCGCGTGTCCGCGACGAACCGGCCGCCTCCGGTGGCCACTTGTGCTGTCGTGATCTACGGCTGCGCGCCATGGAGCGGGCGCCGGTGCGGGGTCAGGGGCAGAGCACGCGCGTCTCGGGCGTGTGGACCGGACCGCCGCCGGTGTTCGTGGTGTCGCTGAACTCCGCGTAGTAGTACGAGTAGAAGCCGATGTTGCCGTTGCAGCCGGAGTCCGCCGCGACCTGGAGCGTGAGCGTGACGGTACGGCTCTGGCCCGGCGGGATGGTGGAGCCGTAGTTGCCGCCGAGGTTGGCCGGGCCGGTGCCGGTGCAGGGGGTGCTGCCGGCGGCGGTGGCGAGGCTGCAACCGGTGAAGGTGTACTTCAGGTCGGGCCGCTGGGTGGTCAGCCAGGTCGGGTCGATGGTCTGGTGGACGAACCAGATGTCGTAGGTCTTGTTGTTGGTGAGCGTCATCGAGAGCTTCACCGTGCCGCCGGGCTGAGTGGTGGCACTGTCGGTGGTGAACGTCAGTTCGGCCGGGGCGAGGTCGGCCGCGCCGGCGCTCGGGGCGAGACCGAACAGGGCGAGGACGAGGGCGAGGGCGGCGGCGAGACCGAGGCGTCGGGTCTGTGTGGATCGCATGGGCCGGGAGGCTAGGCAGGCCACGAGCGCACCGTCTGCCCCGCCGGGAACAGCGGCAACGGAATGCGGCCTGAAGTGCGTGTCCGCCGATGGCTCTGTGAGCACGTCGTCACGTAGTGAATCCGTCTGCATCCATGCACGACAGGCCGGACGGGCGGGTCGAGTCCCCTTCCACGCGTGATGTCGCACGCTCCGACGCCCCGGTCGGGCGGATTGGCGGATACCGGGTGCGTCGTGTGCCGCGGAGTAGTAACTTCCCTTTCTAAATTGGGAGTTGTTCCCGGCCGGCCCATGATGTTCCGGCCGTGGGGTGCCCTCGGGAAACGGCCGTGACGCCCTGCGGGTCCGTCACCCCACGGCCGACAAGCATGCGCGGGCCGACCAGCCCGGCGAACCCGAAGGACGCCCCACCGCATCGCGCCGCCGGTCCGCACTGTGGACCGGGCGTTGACACGTGTTGTCCGGCTTCGGCAAGCTACGCGATCATGCAGCTCGCCGGTGGCCTCAGCGCCACGCTCGTGCGGCGCCGCCACGTCGACCTCGGTCGCCTGGCCAGCGCCATCTGTTGCCGCGCACTCTGAGCCCGGACCGCACGACGCCCGTCCGGACGGCCTGCCGCCGCACATAAGCGTCCGCGCCCGCCCCGGCCTGTCACCCTCTGCCCGCCTCGGGCTTCCCCCGTCCGTTTTGCCGATCCCGCGCGGGACGGCCGCCGTCACGCAGCGCGTGCCGGGAGTTCGCCGTTGCCCGCGCCGAGGAGTTGCCTCACCATGTCCCCGTCCACGAACGACCGATCCGCCCTTTCACGGCGCGCCTTCGGCGGCGCGATAGGCGCCGGGGCCGCCACCGCCGTCGGGCTGCCGGCCGCCACGGCGCACGCGACGCCCGCAGGCGCGGACGCCGCGCAGCCGCACGAGCGGCCCTTCCGGGCCGCGCCGGGCCGGCACGCACGGCGGCCCAACATCCTGTTCATCCTCGGCGACGACCTGGGTTGGGCCGACCTGTCCTGCTACGGCGCGCCGCACATCAAGACCCCGCACCTGGACCGTCTCGCCCGGCAGGGCGTGCGCTTCACGGACGCCTACGCGGGCTCCGCGACCTGCTCGCCGACCCGCTTCAGCCTGTACACCGGCCGCTATCCGGGGCGTACGAAGGGCGGCCTGGCCGAGCCGATCGCCAACAGGTCGGACGGGCTCGAACCGACCCACCCCACCCTCGCCTCCCTGCTCAGGGGTGCCGGATACGCGACCGCCCTGATCGGCAAGTGGCACTGCGGCTACCTGCCGGACTACTCGCCCACCAAGTCCGGCTGGGACGAGTTCTTCGGCAACTTCGGCGGCGCGCTGGAGTACTACTCCAAGCTCGGGCTGGGCGGTGAGTACGACC
Organism: Streptomyces sp. NPDC005551; assembly: GCF_042871785.1. Taxonomy (NCBI): domain Bacteria; kingdom Bacillati; phylum Actinomycetota; class Actinomycetes; order Kitasatosporales; family Streptomycetaceae; genus Streptomyces; species Streptomyces sp. NPDC005551. Next base: position 218,251 of record NZ_JBIAJE010000007.1, read on the forward strand.
TGTACGAGGGGGACGCCGAGTACAAGGACCTGCGGTACTACACACGGATCCTGACCGAGCGGGCGAGCGAGTACGTGCGCCGGGACCACGACCGGCCATGGCTGCTCAACCTCAACTTCACCACTCCGCACTGGCCCTGGATCGCCGACGGCGACAGGGAGGAGAGCGCCGAGATCGTGCGCCGCATCAAGTCGGGCAAGGGGGTGCAGGCGCTGCTGCACACCGACGGTGGTTCGGTCGAGAAGTACACCGAGATGGTCCAGGACCTCGACCGTTCGGTGGGCCGGGTCCTGGCGGCGCTGCGGGAGTCCGGACAGGAGGAGGACACACTCGTCTTCTTCGGTTCCGACAACGGCGGCGAGCGCTTCTCCTACCAGTGGCCCCTGTCCGGGGAGAAGGCATCCCTCCAGGAGGGCGGGATCCGGGTGCCGACCGTGGTGCGCTGGCCCGCACGCCTGAAGGGCGGTCAGGTCAGCGAGGTGCCGGTCTTCTCGCCCGACTGGACCGCGACCCTGCTGGAGCTGGCCGGCGCCCGCCCCGACCCCGGTCATCCGCTGGACGGCGTCAGTCTCGCCGGATACCTGCTGCGGGGCGAGAGCCCGCCGCAGCGGGAACTGTTCTGGCGGGTGCGGGGGGAGCGGGCGGTACGCCGCGGCAAGTGGAAGTACTACCGGGGCAAGGATGGCGCCGACCAGCTGTTCGACCTGTCCCGGGACGTGCGCGAACAGGCCGACCGCGCCGCCGAAGAGCCCGCCGTGCTGGCCGAGTTGAGAGCCGTGTGGGAGAAGGTCGACGCGGAACTGCTGCCGTATCCCGCCTCCTGACGAACCGCTGCCTGCGGCGGCCCGTCAGGAGGCGGGCTGTCAGGACTGCTGGGCGGGGGAGTGCGGCGCCGGAGCCCCGGTGGTGTGCGGGTAGGCCGCGGCCCGGTGCTGGAAGGAGAGGATCTTCGGGTTCTGGACGACGCCGTCGCGGATCTCGATGGCCCTGCGGACCGTCGTGTCGGCGTCCCAGGCCGCGGGGCCGCTCATGACCTCACGCAGGTAGGGAATGAGCGCCTCGCTGATCTCCCACGTCGCCGAGTTCCACAGGTGGGAGGGGCTGTGATCCACCCCGTAGTAGTGGCAGCCCGGCCCCACGGTCGGCATCGGATCGGCGAAAGTGGTCGGGCGCGCCCACTCGAAGCCCATGCCCTCGTCGCAGGAGACGTCGACGAAGAACGTCCCCTGTCGGAAGCCGCCGAGTTCCTGCTCGGTGACGAACGTCAGGGGCGCGTCGGTGTCCTGCCTTATGCAGTTGACGATGATGTCGAACCCGGCCAGGTACTCCGCGAGCGGCACGGGGCCGTCCTGGGTGAGCGCCTGGAGACGGGACGGATCGTCCTCCCGCTCCTCGAAGTGCCCCATCACGACCGAAGGCATCGGCGAGGCCACCGCGGCCGCGGCGCGCTGGGTCAGCACCGTGACGTCCGAGACGCCCATGGCGCCCAGGCCGGTGACCGCCCCGCGCGCCGTGGCGCCGAAACTGATGACCACCGCCCGCAGCCGACGGCCGTAGCTGCCGGTCAGGCCGCCGAGCTGCAGGGCGTGCAGCACGGAGGAGTAGCCGGCGAGTTCGTTGTTCTTGTGGAACACATGGACACTGAACTGACCTGTGGAGGTCCAGTGGTTCATGGCTTCCCAGGCGATGACGGTCAGTCGCCGGTCGATGCTGATCTGCGTCATCTTCTCGTCCTGCACGCAGTGCGGCCATCCCCACAGCACCTGGCCCTCACGCAGCGCGGCGACGTCCTCGTGCACCGGTTTGGGCAGCAGCAGGACGTCGCACTCGGCGAGGAGCTGCTCGCGGGTGCGCAGACCTGCCACGAGTGGTCGCAGCGCGTCGTCGTCGACACCGAAGCGCAGGCCGTAGCCCTGTTCGAGGAAGATCTTCTCGCGCACGTCGGGGTCGACGCGGTCGAGGTGGCGGGGGTGCAGGGGCAGCCGGAACTCGTTCTCCTTGCGGGAGGAGGCGAGTACTCCCAGACTCATCAGGCTCATGTGCGTCCTCGTCTTTTCACTTTGTCGCTGGTGCGGGGCGGTGCGTCCCCGTGCACGGGGAGCGGTCGACGGCTGAGGCGATGCCGGCTATCGAGGGCCGCGGAAGGGGACGTGGAAGACGGAGCGCGAGTACGAGCGGGGAAGCATGGGGCGGCTCGTTTCCGGCCGGTGCACAGGTGCCCGGCCATTGCCGTTCCCCGAGGGCGACGCCGAAACGGATGACGGCGTGCGAGGTGCGCTCGGTACCGCAACCGTACCTCTGTCAGCACCCCTCGGTCTCCAGGCCCCGAGCGGCCGCCGCCGGTCACCCACCCGTCCAGGCGGGGCGGCGCTTTCCCTTTGGGTTTGTTTGGGCCGGTGTGTGCGGGTGACGCATAAGTGGATACGGCGCCCGGCTCCCGTTCGTACGGGCGTGTCTTGTGGGAAGGGGCAGGTGTGAAACGCGGAGCGCGGGCGGGTGACCAGGTCAGGGGCCGGACGCGGACGGCCGACCGGCCGGACCCGGCTCGGTGGCGGGCCCTGTGGGCCACCCTGGTGGCCGGGTTCATGACCCTGCTCGACGTCACGATCGTCGCGGTCGCGCTGCCTTCGATGCAGCGGCAGCTCGGCGCCTCGGCCGCGTCCGTGCAGTGGGTCGTCTCGGGATATGCGCTGGCGTTCGCCCTGGCTCTGGTGACGGCCGGACGGATCGGCGACGCGGTCGGCCGGCGCCGTGTCTTCCTGTGGGCGCTGGCGGCCTTCGTGGTGTGCAGTGCCGCGGCGGGCGCCGCCCCCTCCATCACGCTGCTCGTGGCGGCCCGGCTCGCCCAGGGCATCGCCGCGGGCTGCCTCGCCCCGCAGAACTCGGCCCTCATCCAGCAGATGTTCAAGGGGGCGGAGCGGGGCCGTGCCTTCGGCCTGTTCGGCGCCACGGTCGGGATCTCCAGCGCCGTCGGCCCGGTAACCGGCGGCCTGATCCTGGCCCTGGCCGACGGTCCCGGCGGATGGCGGTGGATCTTCTACGTCAACGTCCCCGTGGGTGCGCTCGCGCTCCTGCTCGGCAGCCGGCTCCTGCCGCGCGTGGCCCCGGGCCGCAGGGGACACCTGGACCTGCCGGGCGTCGCCCTGCTCGGTGCCGGGGTACTGGCGATCATGCTGCCGCTCGTCCTCGCCGAGGCGGGCGGCATACGACGCCTCTGGTGGCTGTTCCCCGCCGGACTGGCGCTGCTGGCCGGGTTCGCGCGCTGGGAGAAGCGGGTCGCGGCACGGGACGCGGAGCCGCTGCTGGATCCGAGGCTCTTCACCGGGGCCCGCGGTTACGCGGCGGGCGCGGGCATCGCCGCGCTGTACTTCGTCGGGTTCAGCGGCGTGTGGCTCGTCTTCGCGCTGTTCTTCCAGAACGGCCTCGGCTACTCACCGCTCAGGTCCGGTCTCGCGGTGACCCCTTTCGCCGTCGGCTCGGCGGCGGCGGCCGTCGTCGCGGGACGGCTCGTCGAACGGCTGGGCAGGCTGCTGACCGTCCTCGGACTCACCGGCGTCGTACTCGGTCTGGGTGCGACGGCCCTGATCCTGAGGTTCGCACCGGCGGGGGCGGCCGCCTGGTGCGCGGCGCCCGCCCTCCTCATCGGGGGGATCGGCAGCGGCTGCGTCATCTCGCCCAACGTCACCATGACCCTGCGCGACGTCCCGGTCCGTATGGCCGGGGCGGCGGGCGGTGCCCTGCAGACGGGTCAGCGTCTGGGCGGTGCGGTCGGTACCGCGGCGCTTCCGGGGCTCTTCTACCTGGTGCTCGGATCGAGCGCCCACGACTACCGCACGGCCGTGGCGGTGGCCGTCGGCGCGGGGGTCCTCGCCCTGCTCGGTGCCCTGGCGGCCGCCGTGCTGGACTGGCGCCGCGACCGCCGTACCGGCCCCGGAGGCACCGACTCGCCGGACTCGGCCGGGACGGGCCACCGCCACACCCGCGCGAATCAGTGCTGACCCGGACGCCGCCGGATCCCTCGGGCCCGGCGCCCCGCGGCCGCCCTCCGGGCGAAGACGGGAATCGTCGGACAGGACCTAGAACTCGCGGTCGATGCCCGTGACCGCGGCCGGTCCCAGGGGGGCGTCCGTCTCGGCGATCCCGCTGGCCCTCAGCGCCCCGGCGACGAGCCGTACCGCCTCGGCCTCCGCGCTCGACTGGTCCGCGGCATCCACCTCGAGCCGGATCGAGAACATGCCGCCGTCCTCGACCGTGAGGAGGTTCAGCTCCTCGCTCTCGCCCAGCTCCGTGTTCTTCGGGTCCTGCGGGCGCAGCCTGCGCACCACTTCGGAGCGTGCGTCGTCGGTGACGCCGTGGACGAAGGTGCCGGGGACGGTGATGATGAAGGTGGTCACAAAGAACTCCTTACGTGGACGCCCCTTGCCGCGGCAGGGGCGTCGGGCTCGCTGGGGGCTGCCGTCACTGTCCCTGGCGATTCTGGACGAGCATCGGGGCGGCGAACGCGAGAAACACCGCTCCGAAGATCCGCGTCATCAGATGGCCCTTGTGCGTGGGCCCACGAGCGGGAAGAGGCGCAGCAGGACGGCGGCCAACGAGCCTCCCTGAGTACGTCGGGCGACGGACGCCCGAGGTGCGGTCGGTTGCGTGGACGTCCGTCTACCCCGGATCACCGGGGCCACCCGGGACACCTGCGCGCCCGGCCCCGGCGAACCCAGGGCGCCCCGTAAGCGGTACCGGTCACGCCGGAACGGCCGGAAGGCAGAACAGTCGCGGGAGTTGCCGGCGGACCGTCGCCGCCGCTCCTCCGGTCCTGCGGGTGCGACCTGCGGCGGTCGCACCCGGAGGAAGACCCGGGCGTGAGCCCGCGGGACGCGGCCCCGCCGCGCCTGGTCGCGTTCCTCAGGCGGGCCGGCCCGGTGAGCGGTGGTCGTCTCCCTTCTCGCGCTCCGCCGCCTCGGCGACACGTCTGATGTTCGCCAGCCGCCGGTCCCAGTCGTCGGCGAGCGCGGCCATCCACCGTGCCGTCGCGTCCAGGGCCGCGGGCCGCACGGCGTACCGGACCTCGCGTCCGACGCGCCCGCCGGAGACCAGCCCGGCGGTGTCGAGCACGGCGAGGTGCTTGACCACCGCCTGCCGCGACACGGGCAGCCGTTCGGCGAGCGTCGTAGCCGTGGCCTCACCCCGGGCGGCCAGCAGGTCGAGCAACTGCCGCCGGGTCGGGTCGGCCAGCGCGGCGAGGACCTGGTCGACCGCCGCGGCGCCGCAGTCACGTTCCTCGGTCACACGGACTGCTGCGCGCGCGTCTTGAGCGCGGCGAGCTCCAGGGGCCAGCCTTCGCTGTGGTCCTTGTGGTTGCGCATCCGCAGGTCCTCGGATCCGGCCAGCGCCGTGAACCCGCTCTCGACGACCCGCAGCCGGGTCCGCTCGCCCTCCCGGGCCAGCGTGAACTCCACGAGGGTGCTGTTGTCCTCGCGCAGTTCCTCTCCGGGGAAGGCGCTCGTCCACCGGTAGGCCAGGTACGTCGGCGGCTCGACCTTCTCCACCCGCACCGGGAAGTCGCCGTGCTCGGGGTTCCTGGCCACCATCGTCTCGCCCTCCCTGGCCACGGTGCCGGGGAGGCTCGCCTTGTCGGCGACCCAGAATCCGGGCTGGGCCACCAGGGACCACACCCGCTCCAGGGGGGCCTCGATCAGGGTCTCTCGTTCGATCCGGTCCTCGCTCATGAGCCGACTCCTTCAGTGCCACGATTGGATGCAACTCCAGAGTTGCACGTCGGGGATCGTGATGCAACCGTACGGTTGCACGTGAGGGCTGATCTGCTCTCCGCCAAGTCCCTTGGGCGCTCGCCGTCCGCGATGGTTGGGTGGCGGAATGGAGATCCTCATTCTCGGCGGAACGGCATGGCTGGGGCGCGAACTGGCACGGCAGGCCGTCGAGCGAGGCCATCGAGTGACGTGCCTCGCCCGCGGCGAGAGCGGCACGGTCGTGGACGGCGCGACCCTGGTGGCCGCAGACCGGAGTGACCCGTCGGCGTACGAGCCGCTGGCCGACCGTGCCTGGGACGCGGTCATGGAGGTGTCCTGGCAGCCCGGTTTCGTCCGCGGGGCGCTCGACGCACTCGGCGGCAGCGCCCGGCACTGGACCTACGTCTCCTCCGTCAGCGCCTACGCCTCGCACGCCACGCCCGACGCGGACGAGTCCACGGAACTCCTCGCCCCGACCGACCGGAGTGAGGCCGACCGCTCGCTGTACGGGGAGGCGAAGGCCGCCTGTGAGCACGCGTCGACCGCCGCCGTCGGCGACCGCCTCCTCGTCGCCCGCGCGGGTCTCATCGGGGGGCCGGGGGACCACAGCGGACGCTCCGGCTACTGGGTGGCCCGGGCCGCACGTGATCCGCGCGGGCCGATGCTGGTCCCCGGCGCTCCCGCGCTGCCGACCCAGGCGATCGACGTACGGGATCTCACCGCCTGGCTGCTGGACGCCGCGGAGCGCGGGACCACCGGCACCTATGACGCCGTCGGGCCGATCGTTCCGCTGGGGGAGTGGATCGCGTTGTCCCGGGAGGCCGGCGGTCACACCGGCCCGGTGGTCAGCGCCGACCCGGCCTGGCTGCTCGCGAACGGTGTGGCCCAGTACATGGGTGCCGAGTCGCTGCCGATGTGGCTGGCCGAGCCGGGCTGGGAGGGGTGGTCGGCCCGCAGCGGGGCCGCCGCACGGGCGGCGGGACTGCGTCACCGGCCCCGGACGGAGATGCTGGCCGACACCCTGCGGTGGGAACGCGAGCAGGGACTGGACCGTGAACGACGCGCGGGCCTCAGCGCCACGCGTGAGCGCGAGTTGCTCAACGCACTCGGCTGACGGGGCCACGAGCCCCGCCGCCGGCGGCGACGCCCAGGACGGCGGCGTCCTCGGCGGTCGCCCGGGACGGTGGCGTGCTCGGTCGACGGCTCCGCGAGCCCGCTGTCTGCGACGGTCGCCCGGGACGGCGGTGCCTGCGGCCGGCGGGTCCGCGAGCCCAGGCGCGCGCGGCGACGCCCGACACCGCGGCTCCCTCCCGGACCCGGCCCCACGTCAGGGCGGCTAGCACCCGAGCAGGCGTCGCAGCCAGGCCGTGCGGGCCGCGCGGGCCGCCCGGGAGAGCGCCGCCTCCGGCGCCAGCGCGTCGAAGCCGTGGAAGCCCCCGGGCCACACATGGAGTTCCGCCTCGCCGCCCGCCCGCCAGATCGCGTCGGCATACGCGATGTCCTCGTCGCGGAAGGTCTCGGCGGAGCCCACGTCGATGAAGGCGGGCGGCAGACCGGACAGGTCGGTGGCGCGGGCGGGAGCGGCGTAGGCGCAGACGTCGTCGGAGCCCCGGCGGTCACCCAGCAGAGCGGTCCAGCCGGTGTCGTTGGAGGTGCGGTCCCACATGCCGTGCCCGGCCATCTGCCGGGCGGAGTAGGAGTCGTTGCGGTCGTCGAGCATCGGGCACATCAGAAGCTGGCCCGCCAGCCGGGGACCCTTCTCGTCGCGGGCGCGCAGGGCCAGGGCGGCGGCCAGTCCGCCTCCGGAGCTCTGGCCGGCCACGACGAGCCGGCCGGCGTCCCCGCCGATGAGCCGCGCGTTGCGGGAGGTCCACTCCAGACCCGCGTAACAGTCGTCGACCGGAGCGGGGTGCGGGTTCTCGGGAGCCAGGCGGTACTCGACCGACACCACCACCAGGCCCAGTTCCTCGGCCCAGCTCAGCGGGGCGTCGACACCGACCCGGTTGTCGCCCGTGACCATGCCCCCGCCATGCACGAAGTACACGACGGGAAGCGGGACTTCGGCACCGGTGGGACGGCAGACGAGCAGGGAGACGTCGGGGGCGCCGGGAGGACCGGGCACCCGCCGGTCCTCCACGGAGAAGGCACCGTCACGGCTCAGCGTCTCGTCGGTGGGCCGGAACGCGGCTCCGGTCTCCCGGCTGGCGCGCACCATGTCGGGGGTGAAGGGCAGCGGCACGAACTCCGTGAGCGCGACGGCGAGTTCCTTGTCGAAGGGCGGTGGTGTCAGGGTCACGGCTCACACTTTCCAGGTCGTGCCGCTGATGCGGCGGAGCGACGCGCGTGGCGGCCGGACCGGCGGGAGTGACGACCGGCGCCCGGGTCACCTTCTGTGCTGCCCCGTCCCGAAGGGGTCATGTCCGGTGGCGTGCCGCCTGCCGGACAGGGCGCGGAGATGCCTTCGACCGCGAACAGTGCCGCGTACTCGGCTCGCTGGCCGGGCGCGAGTACGAGCCCGCGTACCCGACGAACCGTAACGGCCCGTCGGGACCAGGGCATTGCCGCGACCGTCGACCGCGAGCGAGGGGTCCTCGGAGTGGGGCACCTCGACATCGTTCCCAGGCACAGCCCTTCCGACGCCGGGAGAGGGGCCGCCGGGAGAGGGGCGAAACCCGCGCTCAGTAGGCGGCACCGTCCCGGCGGGAGAGCTCCGCCAAGGAGGTGGCCGGACGCCCGGTGAGACGCGGGACGTGGTCGGTCACACCGTCGAGTTCTCCCGCGGCGATGGCCGTGTACGTCGAGACCCAGGCATCGAGCTGCCAGTCGGGGGCACCGTGGCCGGCGCGTGAGCGGTACGCCTCTTCGATCGTCTCGGGTTCGTAGCCGACCGTACGGCCGGTCGCCTCGGTCAGTACGGCGGCGACTTCGGCGAGCGTCAGGGCCTGCGGGCCGGTGAGGTCGTACACGGCACCGGCGTGTTCGTCGGCGTGCGTGAGGACCGCGGCGGCGGCCTCGGCGATGTCGTCCTGGGCCACGACGGCGGCGCGCCCCGTGCCGCCGGGACCGCGGATGAAGCCGTCGTCGCCGACCAGCGCGGGCATGAAGTCGGCGTAGAGGTTGTCCCGCAGGAAGGTGTGCGCGAGGCCGCTCGAGCGGATGTGCTGCTCGGTGTGCCAGTGGTCGCGCGCCAGGGTGAAGGTGGCGTCGGGTGCCGCTCCGTAGAACGAGATGTACACCAGGTGCCCGACGCCGGCTTCGGCGGCGGCGTCGACGAAGGCGCGGTGCTGTGCCGGCCGGTCGGGTGCCTCGGAGGCGGAGACCATCAGGACCCGGTCGACACCGCGCAGGGCGCGCACGACGGCGTCCCGGTCGCCGTAGGCACCGGGGACGACGGTGGCACCGGGCAGGACGGGCACCCGTTCGGGGGTGCGGGCCGGCAACGTCAGCGGAATCCCTGCATCCGCCAGCCGGCGGGCCACGCGTCCTCCCAGACGCCCGGAGGCGCCGGTGACGGCGTAGGTGACATCGGTCGCGGCCATCCTGAGTGTCTCCTGTTCCGAGCGACGTGCGGCGGGCGCGGGCCGGAGGGGAGGCGCCTGCCCGCAGGTTCCGGCCCGCTCAGCGCCCCATGCTGCCGGACACCCGGCCACGTATGCGAAGCGGCACGGACGACGCGCCGGGACTGGCCCGTACCGCCCCGTCTAACGCGGGGCGTCGAGCGGCCGGAGGAAACGCCGTTCGTACCTCTTGATGCAGCGGGTCGTCCGAGCCAGCTCGAAGGCTTCCTGGCACTCCGGGTCGGACATGCTGTCCGTGCGGTACTGCTCGTACGCCGCGAGGCTGGGGAAGGAGAACAGGGCGTAGGCGACGTCGCTGTCGCCCTCGCTGGGCAGGAAGTAGCCGTGGTGGGTCCCGCCGAAGCGGTTGACGAGCCTGACCCAGCGGCGGCCGTACTCCTCGAAGTCCTCGATCCTGTCGGCGTCGATCTCGTACTTCAGGTGAATGGTGATCATGCCCGGATTATGGGCCAGGACGACGCGCGGGCACGATGCCCGGCCCGCACCGGGGGTCCGTCACCGCGACGGCCGGTGCCTGCCCGTCACCGGCGGAGCGCGGTCGTCTCGTTCCGGGCGGCTCCGCCCGGTCCGTCATCCACCGGACGTGCGGTCGAGGGCGTGCAGGATCTCCCGCTCCCGCGCGGTCAGCGGCGGCCCGGCAGGCGCGGGCAGCGGGGGGCCGGCGAGGGCCGCGAGGACGACGCCGGGACGCAGGAGACGGGCGGGTCCCGCTTCCAGGCCGGTCACGTCCCACAACGCGGACGCCACGCCGTACGAGCCGGTCGCCGCCCGCGTGAGGCGCCGCGAGTAGCGGGCGGCCAGGCGGTCCACGAGCGTGGCCGTGCCGCCGCGCACCTGCGGAAAGAGGACGTCCTGGCCCACTGCCAGGCTCCACGCGGTCTCCACGTGCCGGCCCGCGGCGCGCTGGACGGCGCGGGCGAAGCCGGGAGCCGCCGGGCCTGCGCGCCGTAGTTCCCGGCTCAGGGCCCCGGCCCCCAGCGCGGCCACGGACATGCCCTGCCCGTACGCCGGGTTGAACGTGGCCAGCGCGTCCCCGAGGACGACGAGCCCCTCCGGCCAACGCCCCGCCTTCTCCAGGTAGCGGCGGGAGTTGCTGGTACTGCGGCTGATGGACACCTCGGTGAGCGGTTCGGCGCCGGAGATGAGCCGGCCCACGATGGGGTGCGGGAGGTCCAGTGTGTACTTCAGGAACCCGTCGGGGTCGGCCGGAGGTTCGCCGCCCCGGGTTCCGGCGAGGCTGACCATCCAGCGGTTGCCCTCGATCGGCACGATCACCGCGCTGCGGCCCGGTCGTGACACGTACGGATTCGCCTGCACCATGGTCAGGGGGAACCGCTCGGCCCCCGCAGGCGTGCGGTAGATCCGGGTCGCGTTGACGAGGCCGGAGTCGACGCTCCTCTCCTCGATCCCGGTGATCCCGAGGCCGGCCAGCCACCCCATGATGCGCGAGCCGCATCCGCTCGCGTCGACCACGAGGTCGGCGCGCAGTTCCGCCTCGCCGGACGCGCCGGCCGTGCGGACGCCGTCCACTCTCGCGGCACTGCCGGTGAGTCCGACGACCTGCGTCCGGCGCATCTCGACATTTGGCGTGCTGTCGACGACCGCCCGGCGCACGACCCAGTCCAGCAGGGCCCGGCTGCACGTGATCATGTGATGGCGGTCGTGGCGCCAACGGCGGAAGAAGCCCTCCGGGGTCAGCACCACCATGCCCGAGCTGAGGGAGATCTCGTGGGCGCCCGCGGCCAGCAGGTGCTTGCGCACGTCGGCCCCCGGCACCAGGTCCTCCATGGCCGCCAGGCCACCGGGCATCAGAAGGTGGGCGTGCCGCCCCTGGGGGACCCCCTTTCGGTGCTCGGGGCCGTCGGGCAGCTCGTCACGGTCCAGTACGACCACCTCGTCGACGACCGGGGACAGCGCCGCCGCCGCCAGCACACCGCCCAGTCCGGCTCCGATGACGACAGCTCTGCGCATGGGGCTCCTCGTTCCGGTCATGAGATGCCGTCACCGCTTCGACGACGTGCCGCGGTGACGGCGGGGGACTGCTTCAGCGCCCGGTTCATCTCCAAGAGTCTGCTGCTCCGGGGGTGTTGGGGGCGGGTGTTCGCCCCGGCGAGAGGGTATCCGTTCTCCGGTTCGAGGTCAGTGGTGCCGGGCGGGCGGCTCGCCGATGCCAAAGGGCCCGGGGCACCGAGCAGTTGCTCGGTGCCCCGGGCCCTTCGCCGCCGTCGGAGCGGGTGTTGCCGTGTGGTCGGGCTGTGTCAGTCCTCCCGGTTACGGGGTGCGCACAGCGCCCAGATGACGAAACCGTCGATGGTGATCAGGGCCAGCGCCCAGAGCGGGGCGTACGGGAGCCACAGGAAGTTCGCGAGCATGCTCAGCCCCGCCAGTACGACGCCCACGGCCCTGGCCCACGTGGCACCCTGGAAGAGGGCGCAGCCCGCCAGGAAGACGACGGCCCCCAGCAGCAGGTGGACCCAGCCCCAGCCGGTCAGGTCGAACTCGTAGACGTAGTTCCGCGTGTTGACGAAGACGTCGTCATTGGCGATGGCGGCGATGCCTGCGAAGACCGCCATCAGCCCGCCGAAAATCATCAGGACGGCGGCGAAGACGGTCCACCCGCCGACGAAGGCACGTGCCTCCGACCGTCGCCCCGTATGCGGGCGGGCTTGGCTCACATGACTCGTCATGGTGCGCTCCTTCACATGGGTACGGCCGACCCGACTGGCGAGTTCTGCTGCGCCGATCGGGTTACTACCAATCTGTGCCTCGGGGCCGGGTCCCGCATCTCGGAGGCGGACGGCATTTCCGGGGCCCCGGAGAAGCGCCCTCGACCCGGCACACGCCGCGACCGGCGTTCCGCGTGCCCCGGCCGCATGCCCCCGGCCGCACGGCGGGCGCATCCGGCCGGCCACCCCCGGGTCGCGGGAAGCGCGGCGGACGTATCTCCTGAAGAGGGCGGCGGACCGGCCCGCCGAGCACTTCCCAGGGCACCGGACGCCAGGAGCGCTTCATGGCATCGCACCCATCAGAGCGGACCCCCCGACCGCCCGTCGGCGACGGGGGCCCGTCACCTGCCACGACCCCTGTGCCGTTCCACCCCTCACCACGGCGGGGACACCCCGCGCCTTCCCAGGAGAGCGCACCGTGACCGGCGGGGCCGGGAAGAGCGGCGAGCCGACGGCTCAGCCCACGGAGGCGGACCTCCTACGGAACATGCTGCGCGCCCCCGGCTACCTGAGGGCGCTGGTGTTCTCGGCACTGCTCGGCATTCCGGTGTCCCTCGTGGCCTTCGGGTTCCTCGCCGGTCTCCACGAACTCGAGCACCTGCTCTGGGCCGACCTGCCCGAGGCCCTCGGCCGGCACTCACCCCCGTGGTGGTGGCCGCTGCCGCTGCTGCTGATCGCCGGGCTCGTCGTGGGACTGGTCGCCACCCACCTGCGCGGAGCGGGCGGCCACATCCCGGCGTCGGGCCTCCACGGGGGCGGGACGGCACCGGCGACGCTGCCCGGCGTACTGATCGCGGCGGTGGCGAGCCTGCCCCTCGGCGCCGTCCTCGGACCGGAAGCACCGCTGATCGCGCTCGGCGGCGGGCTGGCGCTGCTCTTCCGGGACCTAGCCCGCGCCCCCGCCACACCCCAGAGCACCGCTCTGCTATCAGCGGCCGGTGCCGCCGCCGCAATCGCGGCGATCTTCGGCAACCCGTTGATCGCCGCGGTGCTCCTCATCGAGGTGGCCGGCGTGGGCGGACCGCAGCTGATCGCCGTGATGCTCCCGGCGCTGTTGTCGAGCGGGGTGGGAGCGCTGGTGTTCACCGGGTTCGGCCGCTGGACGGGGCTGGAGACGGGAAGTCTCGCCCTCCCCCTTCCGGAGCCTCCCGCGCGGCTGGACGTCGGGGACGTCGTGTGGTCGGTTCTGATGGCCGTCTGCATCGGCGTACTGCTGCACGCCGTGATCGCGGGCGGGCGGCTCGCCGCCGCGTTCGTGGCGGCCCGCACACTCTCCAGGACGGTGCTCTGCGCGGTCGCCGCGGGTGGCTGCGCGGCTCTCTACGCGGTGATCACGGACCGTTCACCCGTGGAGGTCGCGTCCTCGGGGCAGGCCACGCTGGCCACGATGGCGTCCGATCCCCACGCCTGGGGAGTCGGCGCCCTGCTGGCGGTCGTGGTGCTCAAGGCCGCCGCCTACGCGTTGTGCCTGGGCAGTCTCCGGGGCGGCCCCGTCTTTCCCGCGCTGTTCCTCGGCGCGGCGGCGGGGCTGCTGCTGTCGCCCCTGCCCGGCTTCGGCGTCGTACCCGCGGTCGCCGCGGGCCTGGCGGCGGCCGCGGCGACCGCCCTCCGGCTGCCCGTCAGCAGCATCGTGCTCGTGGTCCTGCTGCTCGGCAGCACCGAGACCATTCCCGTGGTGATCCTGTCGGCCGTGGTCGCGTTCGTCACGACGGAACTCCTGCCCGTCGGCCGGTCGACCCCCACCCCGGCCAAGACCGGACCGTCGTCCCCGGCCGCCGGCGCGGATCGGACCACCGAGGCGTGAGCCGGCGGGCTTCCCGGCGCGATCGGCCGGGCGCGGGGCCCCGGCTGCCGTGAAGGGGGCGTCCGGCCCCGCACTGGTCATCGGCAGGCGATCCGTGGCGTAGGGTGGAGTCAACGACGCGGGGTGGAGCAGCTCGGTAGCTCGCTGGGCTCATAACCCAGAGGTCGCAGGTTCAAATCCTGTCCCCGCTACGCGAAGACGAGGGCCCGGCAGCCGACGCTGCCGGGCCCTCGCGCATGCCGAGACCCCCTCGGGTACGCGGCGGACCGGCCCCGGGCCGGCGCTGCTCAGGCGCCGGCGTCTTCCTCGAAGCTGGCGAAGTACGCAGCGGCCATGTCCTCGTCGCCGTGCCCCTGCGCGGCGGCGCGGGCGAGGCGTTCGGCCCCGGCGGCGGCGACGTCCAGGCGGATGCCGTTACGCCGGCCCGCCTCGACGATGAGGCGGGCGTCCTTGGCGGCCGTGGACACGGCGAAGGCGGGCGGGGTCAGCCGGCCGGTCAGGATGAGGTCCGCCTTGGCGTGCAGGTAGCCCATGTCGAGCGGACCGCCGGCGATCGCGTCGAAGAAGCCCTGCGGGTCCACGCCGAGCGCCTTCGCCAGCGCGAGGACCTCACCGGTCGCGTTCGTGGCCGCGATGACCCAGCTGTTGGCCACGAGCTTGAGGCGGGTGGCGCTGCCTGCCGCGCCGTCCTCGCCCGTCCACACCGTACGGCTGCCGACGGCGTCGAAGACCGGGGTGACGGCCTTCCGTTCCCGGCTCGGGCCCGCGGCCAGGATCAGCAGCTGCCCGGCCTCCGCGGGCTGCCGGGTGCCGAGCACCGGGGCGTCGTAGAACACCAGCCGGTGCTCGCGGGCCAGCGCGGCCAGATCGCCGATCGCGTCGATTCCCGCGGTCGTCGACTGCACCCAGGCCGTGCCGGCGCCGAGGCCGGGAGCCGCCTGCCGCATCACGTCGAGAACGGCCCCGCCGTCGTACAGCATCGTCAGGACGACGTCGGCGTCCCGTACGGCGTCGGCGGGGGTGCCGGCGACGAGCACACCGTCGTCGGCCAGGGGCTCGGCCTTGTCGCGGGTGCGGTTCCAGACCCGGACCCGGTGCCCGGCCCGGGCGAGATTGCGGGCCATGGCTGCGCCCATAATTCCGGTGCCAAGGACGCCTACGGTGAGCTTGTCGGTCATGAGATCAACTTCCTGCGGTGAGTCGTACGGTGGTCGCTTCCGTGCTCCGTCACGGCGCGGCGCGCCGCGCGGGCGGGAGGGGCGGGTCGGCCGGATGCCCGGCTGTTGCAGCGGGTACTGCCGGGACAACCGGTCGATGTCGGCCAGTTCCTCGTCGTCCCGGCGGCTTCGACCGGGGTCCTCCTCTGCTTCAGCCGTGTGTCGGTCGGCCTGCCTGGTACCGGACCGCGCCGGGTATGCCGGGAGACGCCGTTCCACGCTGCCACACGCGGATGGCCGCACACTTCACCGGCCCCGTGTCGTCGGCGGGGGAAGCGACGCGAACGCGGTGGTGGACGAGCCCACCTGACGGCGCGGCAGCTCCAGGTACGCGGTGGTTCCGTGAGCTGGCGGTATCCCGCTCTCGCCCCGAAATGGTTGACGTCAGGACCAACGACTGAAAGAACATCCATGATTTTGCGCAAGACTTGCAGTGGCTGCCAGAGTGACCGACCGCAACCTTCCTGCTCCGCACGGTATTCCGAGCTGCTGCAAACCTCGCCCCTGGAGAGTTCAGGCATGTTCCTCACACGTCGCTTCCCGCTCACCGTCGCCTGCGTGACCGCCGTGGCGGCGCTCCTCACCACACTGACGCCGACTCAGTCCGCCCGTGCGGCCGGGACCGAGGACGGAGACCTCTCCGTGCCCGACTGCGTCCAGTACTACGCGAGCTGGCGGTACACCACGGTCGACAACCGCTGTGGCGCCGAGGTGAGGCTCACCGTGGAGTACACCGACGGCCAGTCCGTCCCGTGCCGGACACTCCGGCCCGGCGACATGGCGACCTACCCCGGCTACGGCCCCCAGCTCAACTACGTCACCGGCCTGCGCGCCTGCCCGCCGGAGACGCCGTCGACGTGACACCGGGCCGGCACACGGCCCTGCCGGGCCGGCCGAGACGCCAAAGCCCGTTAAGGGAAACGCCCGTGGGGGGAAGCCGGGAAGCCGGGTGGCCGCCCCGCTCCAGACTCAGCAGGCGCTCAACCAGTCGTGGAGGCGGCGGTAGTCCGCGTCGGTGAGACCGCGCCCGGGATCAACCCGGTGAAGCAGAGCGCGCCCGCTGTGACAGGCGGCCACCCAGAGACGGTCCCTGTCGGTGATCTCGTCGTCGACCCATGCGAAGGGGCGCCCGGCCGCACGGTCGAGGATCGGACGGGTCTTCCAGTGCAGTCCCATCCGCGCGCCGCGTGCGTCGTCCTCCGGCGGCCCGGCCCGGTCGAGGACGGGCAGGTCGGGCAGCCCGAGCCGCGGCGCGACACACTCGTTCGCCTCTTCCATCCACGTCGTTGCCCAGACCAGCTCGCAGGGCAGACTCCGCAGTTTGGGTCCATGCGCGGGGTCGAGCCGCTCGAGGAGCGGATTCGCGTCGGGCGTCGGAGGACCAGAACTCGACGGGAAGGCCTGCCGCCCGTCGGCCCGCGGACGGGGCGACGACGCGCCGAACGGGATGAGGGGCCCGTCGACGTCGAGAAACAGCACGGGCCACTCCGCGGAACCAGGCACCGACGCAAGATATCCGCTCACCTCCCCCCTCGACGACCCGATCCGGGTCCAGGCCCGTTCCGGGCCGCGGAATGCCGGGCCGTGACTGCTTCTCGGAGCGGAGCCGCACCGTCGCGCGGCCCAGCGGGGGACCGCGTGACGAGCCGGGGCCCCGCCGGGCCGCGGGGACTGGTCGTCCGGGTGAGCGCAGACGGCGAACGGACTGGGCGCCTGTGCTGGGGCGGCCCCGGCGTCACGGCCCGGAGACGTTCAACCTGTGAAGCCGGCGTACCCACCTCACCCGGGCGGTCGTCGCAGGTCACGCACCGCGAGTCGCCCCTCGTCACGGACCTGTCGCCGGATCCGATGCAAATAAGTCACGTCGGAGGGGTTGCCGTCCGGTTCCCTCATTACTTAAATCAAACCCTGAACTAAGTAGCTGCGTACCACCGTTCATGCTGGCCGGGCCTTAAGGTCCCGGTCGGGGAACGCCCTGCGGCGCGCATCTGTTCGGAGAGTTTGTCATGCCTCGAACACGGTGAACGCCGCCCCGCTCTCCTTCACCCGCACGGAGTGGACCAATGAGATTCAGATCCTGGGGGATCGCGCTCGCCACAGCGGCGGCGCTGGTGACCATCCCCGCCCAGACGACACCCGCGAGCGCGGCCGAGGTGCCGCTCTCGCAGGGCAAGACCGCCACCTCCTCCTCCGACGAGAACGCCGGGACCGCCGCCTCGTACGCCGTCGACGGCAACACCGGCACCCGCTGGTCGTCGGCCGGCACCGACACCCAGTGGCTCCAGGTGGACCTCGGGGCGACGGCCAGCCTCACCAAGGTCGTCCTGAACTGGGAGACCGCCTACGGCAAGGACTACAAGATCCAGGTCTCCGGGAACGGAAGCTCCTGGACCGACCTCAAGACCGTCACCGGCGGCGACGGCGGCACCGACACGCTCGACGTCTCCGGACAGGGCCGCTACGTACGGCTGTACGGCGTCTCCCGCGCCACCCAGTACGGCTACTCCCTCTGGGAGTTCCAGGTCTTCGGCGACGCGGGCGGCACACCGCCCGCCGACTGCGGCACGGCCAACGCCGCCAAGGGCAGAACGGCCACCGCGTCCTCCACGGAGAACGGCGGCACGGCCGCCGCGAACGCCTTCGACGGCGACGCCGGAACCCGCTGGTCGAGCCAGGCCTCCGACCCGCAGTGGGTCCAGGTGGACCTCGGCTCGTCCCAGGACATCTGCAAGGTCGACCTGAACTGGGAGGCGGCCTACGGCAAGGCATTCAAGATCCAGGCGTCGGCCGACGGCCAGAACTGGACGACCCTGAAGGACGTCACCAACGGCACCGGCGGAACCGCCTCCTACGCCGTGAGCGGCTCGGGCCGCTACGTCCGCGTCTACGGGACCGTACGCGGCACCCCGTACGGCTACTCCCTGTGGGAGGTCGCCGTGCACACCGGATCGGGCGACGGCACCCCGCCCGTCGAAGGCGGCGGTGACCTCGGGCCGAACGTCATCGTCGTGGATCCGAGCACGCCCAACCTGCAGGACAAGTTCGACCAGGTGTTCAGCAAGCAGGAGTCGAACCAGTTCGGCTCGGAGCGCTACCAGTTCCTCCTCAAGCCCGGCACGTACAACGGCATCAACGCCCAACTCGGCTTCTACACCTCGATCTCCGGACTCGGCCTCAACCCGGACGACACGAAGATCAACGGTGACGTGACCGTCGACGCGGGCTGGTTCAACGGCAACGCCACCCAGAACTTCTGGCGTTCGGCCGAGAACCTGTCGGTCAAGCCGGTCAACGGCACCGACCGCTGGGCCGTCGCGCAGGCCGCGCCGTTCCGCCGCATCCACGTCGAGGGCGGCCTCAACCTCGCCCCGAACGGCTACGGCTGGGCGTCCGGCGGTTACATCGCCGACTCGAAGATCGACGGCACCGTCGGCCCGTACTCGCAGCAGCAGTGGTACACCCGCGACAGCTCCGTGGGCGGCTGGACCAACGGGGTGTGGAACATGACGTTCTCCGGGGTGCAGGGCGCGCCGGCGACCAACTTCGACAGCGGCCCGTACACCACGCTGGACTCCACCCCCGTCTCCCGCGAGAAGCCGTTCCTGTATCTCGACGGGAACGACTACAAGGTGTTCGTGCCCGGCAAGCGCACCAACGCCCGCGGGGTGTCGTGGCCGGCCAACGCGGGCGGTACGTCCCTGCCGCTGAGCCAGTTCTACGTCGTCAAGCCAGGCGCGACCGCCGCCACCATCAACGCGGCGCTCGCCCAGGGGCTCAACCTGCTGTTCACCCCCGGGGTCTACCACCTCGACCGGACCATCGACGTCACCCGCGCCAACACGGTGGTCCTCGGCCTCGGACTGGCGACCATCGTCCCCGACAACGGCGTCGACGCCATGCACGTCGCCGACGTCGACGGTGTACGGCTGGCCGGCTTCCTCATCGACGCCGGACGGGCCAAGTCCGACACCCTCCTCCAGATCGGCGGGGCCAACGCCTCGGCCGACCACGCCGCCAACCCGACCACCATGCAGGACGTGTTCATCCGCATCGGCGGAGCCGGCCCCGGCCTCGCCACCAACTCGGTGGTCGTCAACAGCGACGACGTCATCGTCGACCACACCTGGATCTGGCGTGCCGACCACGGCGAAGGCGTCGGCTGGGAGACCAACCGCGCCGACTACGGTCTCGTCGTCAACGGCGACGACGTCCTCACCACCGGCCTGTTCGTCGAGCACTTCAACAAGTACGACGTGCTCTGGAACGGCGAACGCGGCCGGACGATCTTCTTCCAGAACGAGAAGGCCTACGACGTGCCCAACGCCGCCGCCGTCACGCATGACGGCATCGTCGGGTACGCCGCCTACAAGGTCGCGGACAGCGTCAACACCCACGAGGCGTGGGGAATGGGCAGCTACTGCAACTTCACGTCCGATCCGACCATCGTCCAGCAGCACGGCTTCCAGGTCCCGGTGAAGACGGGCATCAAGCTGCACGACATCCTCGTCATCTCCCTCGGCGGCAAGGGGCAGTACGCCCACGTCGTCAACAACACGGGAGCACCGACCTCGGGATCGGACACCGTCCCCTCGAAGATCACGTCGTTCCCGTGACACCTTCGCCGACCGGCTGAACCGCCGTCGCGCGGTCAGTGACCTGTGGCCCGCCGCTCTCGCGGCGGGCCACATCCGTGCCCGGGGCGGGGATCGGCCGCTCAGCGCCGGAGTTCACCGCATATGCGCGGACGGCCGTCACGGACGCCAGTACAGCGACGGGTCCGGGTGGTCGGTGAAACCGAGTGCGCGGTACAGCGGCTCCCCGTCGGGAGAGGCGTACAGGTCCACCCGGGCGACCTCCCGTTCCCGGAACCAGTCCAGCAGCCCCCGCATGATCGCCCGGCTGTGACCGCGCCGCCGGTACGCGGGATCGGTGACCACCCCGATCACATGGCCGATCCGCCCGTTGCGCAGATGCGGCCCGGGCAGCCGTTGCTCGATCGTCCCGATGCCGCAGGCGCCGAGACCGCCGGCGCCGGGCACGACGAGGATGCGCACGGCGTCCGACGACACCTGGTCCCGGAGGACGGCGGCCAGCGCGTCCCGCCAGTCCCCGCTCCCCGAGGGCGGGTTGAAGAACTCGCCGCCGAGAGTGTCGAACAGCATCGCCCGCAGACGCACCAGTTCGGCGACGTCATCGTGAACTGCTTGGCGCACAGGTGTCATGTAATGAGCGTAGGGTCCATTGGGGGGTTACGTTCAGAGTGTCAGGTGTGCCCTGGCGATCACGCCTGCGATGTCGCCGGCCGGCATTCCGCGCCGACTCCCCAAGAGATTCCTGTGAATCCGAGCGGCGGTTGAACGGACGCGGGTCCGCCTCCGTACAGAAGGTGGCCATGCCGGCCCGGCAACGAAGCGGTAGGAGTACTTCCTTGGGACGCAATACGCGAAGACGCCCAACGGGTGCACGACGCGCCACCTTTGCGGCGGTCGCCCTGATGCTGGGCGGAGGCGGACTGGTAGCGGTGAACGTGTACGCCACGGCCAGCGAGGGGGACTCGGCGCAGCCGGGTCGGAGCCGGACCGATCAGGTGCTGGCAGCGGGAGCGGCCACGATCGACTGCCCGGACGTCGGCAGTCAGCTGACGGCGACGCCCGAGCAGGCGAGGGCCGAGGTCGACACGGAACTCGCCCTGCTGGACAAGCAGATCACCGAGGCCTACCGGCAGTTGCAGGAGGCGACGCGGGACGGGCAGCAGGACGGTGCCTTCGCGGACAACGCCATCATGACTCCGCTGAAGGACAAGCGGGCCGCGACGATCGAGCGGATCGCGGTCACGATCGACCGAGTGGGCGACCGCCCGGCAGGCCTCGAAGCCTTCGCACCCTGCACGCTCCGCGCCTCCGGAAACCAGGACGGCCAGGACAACGGCCAATCCGGCGACCAGAGTTCCGGCGGACAGGACGACAACGGCGGCCAGGACGGTCAGGACGGCCGGAACCAGGGTGACGGCGAGGGCGGACAGCAGGGCGGCAACGGCGGGCAGGCGGGCAACGGCCCCGTGGCCGCCGACTTCCAGGACATCAGGACCGTCCAGCCGAACGTGCGGAACCCGAGCCCGCAGGGCGACGCCTCGCGCGGCACCTTCGCCACCAGCTGCGGCGTCAACGCGGGCGGCCTGTTCAACTCCGACAACGTGATCGTGGCCCCCGGTGTCTCCAACGGCGCCCACCACTTCCACGACTACGTGGGAAACCAGGCCAACAGCGCCTTCGCGAGCGACGACGACCTCGCCAACGCGGACACCACCTGTGCGGACGAGGGCGACAGGTCCTCGTACTTCTGGCCCGTGCTGCGCGTGCAGAACGGCGCCCAGGAGGAGGACGCGGACGCGCCCGGCGGCGGTGTCGAAGGCAACGCCGGCGAGATCGTCACGCCCAAGCAGGTCACGATGACGTTCGAGGGCAGTCCGCGCGGCGAGGTCACGGCCATGCCGAGGCTCCTGCGCATCATCACCGGGGATGCCAAGGCGTTCGTCAACGGAACCGCCAACGCCAACGCGTCGTGGAGCTGCACCGGGTTCGAGGACCGGCAGTTGAAGGACAAGTACCCGCTGTGCCCCGCGGGCAGCGACGTGGTCCGCACCTTCAGGTTCCAGAGCTGCTGGGACGGCCGGAACATCGACAGCGCCAACCACCGCACGCACGTGGCGTTCGCCGACGCCGAGGGCAACTGCGGCAACGGCTTCCGGGCGATCCCGCAGCTGGTGCAGCGCATCGTCTACGACGTCGACGCGCCCAGCCTCGAGGACGGCGGGCGTACGACCCCCCTGTTCGGGGTGGACTCCTTCCCCGAGCAGCTGCACAAGCCCGTGACCGACCACGGCGACTTCATCAACGTCTTCGACGAGAAGCTGATGCGGGAGATGGTGGACTGCATCAACGACGGACGGAAGTGCGGCGCGGGAGCCGGCTCCGGTGCCGGCGAGGACGCGGGGAACACGCCGAAGCCGCCGCCGGCGCCGAAGCCGCCGACGTCGAAACCGACCTCCGAGCCGGCACCGGAGCCGTCCTCCGAGGCCCCCTCCGGCGGTGACGAGCAGGACGACGATCCGGCGGACACCGGGAGCGGACCCGCGCCCGAGCCGTCCGGCGCGCAGACCACGAAGCCGGCCGGCGGAGCGGGCGGCGACCGCGAGGACGCGACGCCCGAGGCCGACACCCCGCCGGAGGCCGACGCGACGCCCAAGGCCGATGCGACGCCCAAGGCCGACACCTCGCCCTCGGCCGTCCACCGCGACCCGGTCACGACGTCGGACGACCCGGGCGCCGAGGAGAGTGCCGTTCCCGGACCCGAGCCGACCCTGCCCGCGGACGGTGATCAGGCGAGCGGTTCACTGACCGAGCCGCAGGCGACCACGGGCGGGCTCGCCGACACCGGAGCCCAGCTGTGGCCGGCGGCGGCCGGAGCGGTTCTGCTGATCCTCGGCTTCGTACTGCTCCGCCGTATCAGCCACCGGTAGGCGGAGCGACGCCCGCCGGGCGGGGTGACGCCCGCCGGGTGGCACAGGCCCGAAGGCGACCGGGACCGCGTTGGGCGGCCCGGTCGCCTTCGACTGTGGGGACACGCACGGGCGGACACGCACGGGCGGGAAGGGCCGGGCGGGAACGGCCGGCCGCCCGGAACCGCCGAATCCGTGATCATCCGATTGCAGGCCGAAAAGATGTTTGAATCGGCGGTTCACATGCACGGCGCACCTGGTGGCACCATGGGCGGCATGGATGTCGCGAGTAGGAACAATGTCGTGGTCACCGGGCGCGAGGACGGGCCGGTGATGATGCTGGCGCACGGCTTCGGCTGTGACCAGAACATGTGGCGCCTGGTCCTGCCCGCCCTGTCCGAGCACTTCCGCGTAGTGCTGTTCGACTACGTCGGTTCCGGCTCGTCCGACGTGTCCGCGTGGAGCGAGGCGCGCTACGGCACCCTGGACGGCTACGCCCAGGACGTGGTGGACATCTGCGAGGAGCTCGACCTGCGGGACGTGACGTTCGTGGGGCACTCCGTCAGCTCCATGGCCGGCGTGCTGGCCGCGGCGCGCGCCGAGGAGCGGTTCGCGAAGCTGGTCCTGCTCGTGCCCTCCCCTCGCTACATCGACGACGGCGACTACAAGGGCGGCTTCAGCGCCGAGGACATCGACGAGCTGCTCGAATCGCTGGACTCGAACTATCTGGGCTGGTCGGCGGCGATGGCGCCGGTGATCATGGGCAACCCGGAGCGGCCGGAACTGGGGGAGGAGCTGACGAACAGCTTCTGCCGCACCGATCCCGACATCGCGCGTGTCTTCGCCCGCACCACCTTCCTCACCGACAGCCGGCCGGAGCTGGCCTCGGTGAAGGTGCCGACGCTGGTCCTGGAGTGCTCCCAGGACGTCATAGCCCCGCAGGGCGTCGGGGCCTACGTGCAGGCGTCCATCCCCGGCAGCCGCCTGGTCACGCTGGACGCGACCGGTCACTGCCCGCAGCTGAGCGCACCCGAAGCCACCGCCGAGGCCATCGTCACCTTCGCGGCGCCGCGAAGGTGATGTGCCGCACGGACCAGGATCCGGAATCGCGCAAGCACAGGGGACAGAGCCCGGAGAACAACGGGACGACCGAAGACGTGCGTCCGTCCGACGCGGCGTTCAACGCGCTGCTGGAGGACGACGTGGAAGACCTGTACGAGAACGCTCCGTGCGGTTATCTGTCCACGCTCCTCGACGGACAGATCGCCAAGACCAACACGACCCTGCTGCGCTGGCTGGGCCGCACCCGCGAGGAGACGGTCGGCCGACTGTACTTCTCCGACCTGCTCACGGTCGGCGGAAAGCTCTACCACGAGACCCACTTCGCACCTCTCCTGCGCATGCAGGGCGAGGTCAACGGCATCGCCTTCGAGCTCAAGGCCGCCGACGGGTCCCGGCTGCCCGTCCTCATCTCCTCCAAGGTGAAGAAGGGCAGCGACGGGCAGGCCCTGCTGATCCGCACGACGATCGTCGACGCCCGGGACCGCCGCGCCTACGAGAAGGAGCTCCTCCGCCGCCGCCGCGAGGCCGAGGAAGCCCGCGCGGAAACTGAGCGGGCCCGCCGGGAGGCCGAGCGCGACAAGGAGCGCCTGCAGAGCGTGCTAACCGTTCTGCAGCGCAGCCTCGTCCCGCCCTCGCTGCCCCAGGCGCCCGGGATGCAGACGGCCGCCTACTACCACACGGCCTCCACGGACCAGCTCGGCGGCGACTTCTACGACGTGTTCGCGCTGGGCGACGGACGCTGGGGCTTCTTCCTCGGCGACGTGTGCGGCAAGGGTCCCGAGGCGGCGGCGGTGACCTCGCTCACCCGCTACACGCTGCGGGCGGCCGCCATGCACGATGCCGATCCCGTCGCGGTACTCAAAACCCTGAACACCGTCCTCCACCAGCACTACATCCGGGGAGACCCCCGCTACTGCACGGCCATCTTCGGCACGCTGACCCCGCACGACGCCGGCGTGACCGTCCGCCTCGCCAGCGGCGGCCATCCCCCCGCGATCCTGATGCGCGCCGGCACCGACGCCGAGTACCTGCCCACTCCGGGCGGTCTGCTCGTGGGAATTCTGCCCGAAGCGCCCTTCAGGGACGTCACCCGCGAGCTGACGGCGGGGGACACCCTGCTGCTCTACACCGACGGTCTGACCGAGGCGCGGATCGGTCCCGAGGGCGCGCGGTACGGTGACGAGGCCCTGCTCGAATTCACCTCGGGCCTGGCACCCGCAAGCCCCGACAAGGCCGTATCGGCCGTCACCACTCTGCTGGAGAGTTTCGGCGACGGTCTGGACGACGACACCGCCGTCCTGGCGATCGGTATCCCCGCACCCACCATGATCGACGAAGAACAGACGTGACAGAACTGACCGCCATCACCCGGAACACCCCGGCCGGACCCGTGATCACCGTCAACGGCGATCTCGACCACTACAGCGCCGGAACGCTGCGTGAGACCATCCGCGACGTGACGTTGCAGCCGGGCCAGCTCCTCGTCCTCGACCTGCAGCGCCTGGCCTTCTGCGACTCCAGCGGCATCTCCGTCTTCGTCGCCGCGCACCGCCAGGTCCTGGCCGCCCAGGCCCGCATGGCACTCGTCGCCGTCCCCGCGATGATCATCCGGACCCTCGGAATCGTCGGCCTCGACCAGGTCCTCGACATCCACCCGGACCTCGACCACGCGGTCAGGTCGAGCTCCGCCTGACGCGCGGAGGCGGCCCGGGGGGCCGGTCAGAGACGGGTGAACGGCTCGGCGTACTCAAAGGTGCCGTGCAGCGCGGGGTCGTACGCCGACAGGGTGCGCACCTGGAAGTACCTCCCCCAGGCGGGATCCGGCGGGGCGATCCGGTGGTCCGTGGCGGTACGGAAGCCGTATCGGGAGTAGTACTCGGGGCTGCCGAGCAGGGCGACGAACGGCTCGCCGAGCGCGTCCGCCGCACCCAGCACGGCGTGCATGAGCGCGAGCCCGACCCCGCGCCGCTGATGATCGGGGCGGACGCTGAGCGGACCGAGACCGAGGGTCGGCGCCGCGCCGACGTGACCACGCGTGCAGACCACATGGCCGATGACCTCCCCGTCGGCGTCGGTCGCCACGAGCGACAGAGCGGGCAGCCAGCCGTCGCAGTCACGCAGGGCGTCGAGGAGTGTCACCTCCACGGGGACCGGTGTGTCCGGCTTGGCGAAGGCGGCGGCCGTGACGGCACGGACGGCGGGAACGTCGGCGGGAAGCTCACGTCGGATCAGCACCGGCACAGTGTGTGGCAGCGGGAACCGGGGCGCAAAGCAATTTGGCACTCACCCGTCCGGCGGAGCGGCGCGCGGGTGGAAACGGTGCCCCGGGCCGGCTCACCGGCATCCGGCGGCCCACCCGGTGACACACCGACGCCTGACCCTCCCTCATGTCGTGGCGCGCGCGGCCGCCTTGGATGGGGTATGCTCGATCTTGAGCGCGCAGCCGGTTTACCCGGGGCCGCGTCTCGCGTCGATGGTCCAAGGAAAGGCGCCCCGCTTCCTGCGGGGAGATGCAGGTGCAAGGCCTGCTCGGCGCTCCACTGAACCCCATCCCGGTTATCCGGGGTGGGTTCTTCGCGTTCCCGGTGGGATCAGCGCGCGGCGTCAGATTCCGGTGCATCGCAAGGCGGAGGATCGTCCTCATGCCGGGCGTATTACGGCGATCCGGCAATGCGGCGAGTTGCCGTGGCTGTCGCCGAGCGCCCGCCGGGGACTGCGGGACAGCCTTCAGCCCCGCGCCAGGGCCTCGACCTCCGGAGGCAGGCTGCCACCGGGTTGGACGGCGAGGAGCAGGAGCTCGTCGGAGGTGTACCGCACCCGCGTCCGAGCGGGCGGGCCGGCTCCGTGCCGTGGCGGCCGGCGGGCCACACCGGCAACCCCGGGACCCTGAAGGACGTGTCGCAGGCATCTTCCTCCGGCCGCCCGATGATCCAGACAGGCCCTACGGCTGCGACAGGGCCTTTCGGACGGCGTCGATGCCGAGAGCCAGGTCCGCGTGGAAGCTCTGGTGGAGGTCGAAGTCCCGGGTCATGTCGACGTAGTAGCCGTCCGGCAGGGTCGAGTCGGCACGCGAGAGGTCGCTGTTCAGTTCGTCGAGCTGGTGGATCATCCGGTGGGTGTCGCTCAGGGACCGCGTGAGGGCCCCGGTGAGCGCGCCGCCCGACCGGGGGAGGGCGTCCGCACCGGGCCGGTGCGCCGCGCGCAGCGCCGCCCGTACTGCCGCGCGCCGGAACTGGGCCAGAGCGAGAGACGCTGCGATCCCGTCGTAGGAGACCTCGTTCGTCCAGGGGTCGTCACGGGCGAGGCCCGACGCCAGGAAGGCGACGCGGCGCGGGACGTCGAGGTCCTTCACCGCGTCGAACATCGGCGCGGCGAGCGCGGCGTCCTGGGCCAGGGCGGCCGCGAACGCCCGGGCGTCCTCCCTGCGGAACTCGTCCCTGGTGGCCCGTGTCCCGGACCTCTCGGCCTCCCGCCGGAACCGCTCCAGGTGAAGGGCGAGCACCGCTCCGAGCCGTACAGCCGCCAGTTCGGCCGCGGGGAACCCGCCGAGCGCCGCCGCACGGCCCCGAGCGTCGCCCTGGGCGAGGCCGGCCGCGTACGCCCGTACCCCGGACGGCACGGGCTCGGCGAACGAGTGCGGGACGGGTGCGCCGAAGGGCGGCACGGGCAGCGAGGGGCGGAGGCTCCACAGCGGCGGTACGGGGGCGCGGCGAGCGGTGGACGCGTCCGCACCAGTGGAGTCGCTCACCTCGTCCAGCCCGGCCCGCAGGTCGAGTACGGGATCCAGTGCGGCGGTCAGCTCGCCCAGCAGTTCCGCGAACTCGACGTCTGCCTCCGCGGACCCCTCGGTCACCCCGGATTCCTCGGTTTCCCCCGGCGGCTCGGCACCGCTGGCCCGCCGCGCCCCCGTCTCCGCTCCGAGCAGCTTGCCGACGTGGCGCAGGGTGCGGTGCACCGTCGGCATCGACAGGCCCAGCTCGTACCCGATCGCCCCCGGCGCGCAGCCGGCCAACCTGAACGCGGTGACGTTGAGTTGGCGCTCGTTCAACTCTCTCAGCGGGGCGAGCGCCACCACCGTCCGGGCCTGGACCAGGGCGTCGGTGCCGGCCTTCCCCAGGAGGGCGGGCACCGCCCCGCGCGCAGGGCGGAACGCCCCGCAGCCGCCGCCGACGGTCATCCGGCACGTCCAGGCCCGCAGCGCCTGCGCGGTGACCACGGGAGTCCTGGTGTCCTCTGCGGATCCGGCCGCGTCCGCCCCCAGCAGGTCCGTCCACCGCCGGGCCACCGTCATCGAGTCCTGGGCGAGTCGCGCCGCCTCGACCAGGTCCGTGCCCCGCAGCAATGACAGGGCGATGAGCGGCCCCGCATGCGCCCGGTAGTAGTCCCCGAACCCGACCCCGCTGACGGACGGAGTATCTGCCGGATCTGTCGCCATTGCCCCAACCCCCTTGCGCCTACGGTCACTTGTGGTTTCCGCCGGAGTTCAAGGTAGTGGCTCGACGCACGGGGACGGCTGCCCGAGGATTCCCGGGGTTGCAGCCGCGGGGACGCAGGGCGGCACCCGGCCGCCCTGGTGGTCAGGGGGACTGCCGGCCGGCCGGGCCGTCGGTGAGGGCGAGCAGGACCGTGGTGCGCTTGCCCGCCGGGGCCGGCTGCACGTCGTAGTTCAGGCAGACCGCCAGGACTATCTCCAGCCCGTGCTGGCCGATGCGGGCGGGATCCGGCTCACGGGGGGTCGGCAGGGCCGGGGCGCCGTCCCACACGGTGATCTCCAGCCTGCCCTCGACGACCCGCAGATCCAGCCGGGACGGGCCGGGGGCGTACCGGCAGGCGTTGGTGATCAGTTCGCTCACGACCAGTTGCGTCATACCGACCGCCCGGGGTGAGAGGGGTACGCCGTGGTCCGCGTGCACGCGAGTCAGATAGGCGGTGGCGAAACGGCGGGCGGCACCGATGCAGCGGGTGTCTCCGTCGTAGGCGGCGCACGCCGCCGGGGCGGAACGTGCGCGCGAAGCCTTCTGTTCGCTGTAGTGCGCGGTCTGGTCCATACGGTCGCCTCGCGTTGCCTTGGTCACATGGCCCCGTTGGACGCGTACCCCTTGAGCGCGCCTCCACGTGACTGTCTGGCCGGTCTTTCGCCTCGGCAGCGAGGCCGCGGATCGGTCCAGGCTGATGGTGAGATTAACAGGCGGCCGGTTGACACCTGTGCGACAGTTCCGTTTGCGTGGACGCAGCATCAGCGGATCCGCCGCTGGAGACGATGAGGGAGATGGCATGAGTGCCGCCCGTCTGGTCATCTCCCGCCACGTCACCCCACAGGGCGTGAGCGTTCTGAAGATGGCCGGAGAGATCGATTTCAACACTGTGGGGGAGTTCCGCCGGGCGCTGGCCGACCGTGCGAACGCCCCGCGGCACTGCACGGTCGTGGACTTCAGCGGGGTCACCTTCATGGACTCCAGTGGGATCAACGTCCTGGTCGCCGCGCACCGCGACGCGGCCGCGGGTGGCGGCTGGCTCCGGCTGGCCTGCCTGCCGGTCGGCGTCCACGACGTCCTGCACATCGTCGGCCTGGACGAAGTGCTTCCGCTCTACCCGACGCTCGACCTCGCGCTGACGCCCTGAGCCCCGTCCGGCGCGCGCGGGTTCAAGACGGACACTCCGGCCGCCGCGGAAGCACCGGGACGGCGGCGGCCGCCTCCCGCACCGGGCCCCGACCGCAGGGTCCGCCCGCCGGTCCCGGCGGGCGGACCGGGACGGCGTACGGAAGCGGGGCGCGGTGCCGGCGGGCGCGGCCGGCCCCGTGCAGCGCCGGGGCGCGGCGCCGCGATCAGTCGGACCGGAGATTCTCCAGCGTCGACTTCGTGTCGGTCTTGAGCCAGCCCGCGACGTCGGTGACCTCGGCCGGTGTCGCGCCGTAGGAGGACGCGTACGCGTTCCAGTTCATCTGGTACGTCATCCAGCCGTCCCGCACGGCGAGGATGACCGACCTGCTGCCGCTGGTCGAGGAGCCGGACGTGGTGTCCTGGGTGACGAGGTAGGCCTCGTCGCCGAAGCCGCTGACCTTGTCCACCTCGTAGTCGTCGTAGCGCTCGTCGTACTCGGACCACAGCGCGGTGAACTCGGCGGCGGGGTCCGTCTCCTTGTGCAGGTCCATCTGGACCGAGAGGTAGGCGTCCGAGTAGGACGAGGCGGAGGACTTCTTCAGGGAGATGCTGCAGTAGCTCTGGTCCAGAGCGTCGTGCTCCAGAGAGTTGTGGGTGGGGGAGGAGTCCTCCTCGGTGTACTCGGTCCTGACCGACGAGTAGTCGACCGCGGAGCAGAGATTGGCCTTGGCCCGGTACCCCGCCAGATCCGGCGTGTCGCCGTCGCCCAGGTCCAGCAGGAACACCCCGCCGGCCCACAGGGCGGACGCGATCAGCGCCCCCACCGTCGCCCACGCGAAGGCGTGCCCCGCCGTGCCTCTTCCTCCGCCCGGCGGTGGCGCGGCGGGCTGGACGAAGCCCGGCCCTCCGTAGGGGTGGTGCTGCGCCGGCACGGAAGCGGGAGGCGGCCCGAAGCCGCCCGGCTGCTGGAGGGTCGGGTCGGGCTGGGCGGCAGGTCTGGGCGGTGCCGCCTGCCGCGGGGTTTCCGGCTGCCCTCCGGGTGCGGTCGGCGGCGCGGGCACGGTGGGGCCGCCCGGGCCGCCGGCATCGGCGGGCGGGGCCGGCTGGGCCTGGGCGTGGGGCTGGGCCTGGGCGTGGGGCTGGGCCGGAACGTCGTCGGGCCGGTCCTTCATCATTTCGCTCCTTCTCCGTGGTCGGTGGAGATGCACTGAGCCCGGGGTGTGACTCCTCGGGCCGCGTTGCCCGCCGTCGCGCGGACGCGGCCGGCAAGGTCGGGACGGGCGAGATCGGACCGGCTCGGCGGCGGAGAACATCTCCGGTGGGCTCCGGGACCCGATGACGGAGCCGGGGTGCAACAGGCGCAGATCGCTCAACCAGGCGATTCTAGACGGAAGTTCGCCAGGAGGCCGCTGTCCGGAACTGTTCGCGGGGAAGCCGCGTCCTGGAACTGTTCGCCTGCGGCACCGCGCCCGCCCTTCGGCCGCCCGGTCCCGTACGGAACCAGGTCCTCGGCAGGGGAGTGAACGATCCGGCCGGGCGGCGGAGCGGGCCGGGCGGGAGAGCCGGGGACGGAACCGGCGAGGCGGGAATGCGACGGCCGGAGGTGCTGTTACACCCCACAGCTGACATGCGCGGGTCAAGAGCCGCAGATGTGGGCGGAAGGAGGACCCTCATGGCACGCACCAGCGAGCGCCCCGTCGTCACCCTGAGGTCGACGGCCGGGACCGGCGCCACCTATGTGACGCGCAAGAACCGCAGGAACGACCCCGACCGGCTCGTGCTGCGCAAGTACGACCCGGTGGCCGGCCGGCACGTCGACTTCCGGGAACAGCGCTGAACCACGGCCGGCGCGACCACGCGAACATCCCCGAGGAAGGACATCACATGAAGCCCCGCATCCACCCCGAGTCCCGCCCGGTCGTCTTCCGTGACCGCGCCGCGAACGTGTCCTTCCTGACCCGTTCGACCGCGTGGTCCGCCAGTACCGTCGCCTGGGAGGACGGCAACGCCTACCCGGTGATCGATGTCGAGATCTCGTCGGCGAGTCACCCGTTCTACGCCGGGAACTCGCGGGTGCTGGACACCGCCGGCCGCGTCGAGCGCTTCGAGCGCCGCTACGGCCGCGCGACCGCGGCCCGCCGCTGACCGCAGGCCCCGCCCCGGGCGAGCGGCCCGGCGCTGACCGCCCGCCCGGCCCGGGCGGGCAGGAGGAGAGCAGAGCGATGAAGGTGCGCAGGTCCCTGCGCTCACTGAAGTCCCTTCCCGGGGCTCAGGTGGTCCGCCGACGCGGCGCGACCTTTGTGATCAACAAGAAGAACCCGCGCTTCAAGGCCCGCCAGGGCTGACGCGGTCCGCACAGCCCGGATCGACGGTCCGGGGAGCTCGTGACGGAGCGCCTGAACCCGGTAGGGTTCAGGCGCTCCGTCATTCCCGCAGATCATGCCGGGACCCGCGCCCGCGGACGCACGACAGGACCCGCGGCGGCGGGGCGCACGACAGGACCCGCGGCGCGTGTGCGCGGCCGCGGGTCCCTCGGCGGTCGGCTCAGCCGGTGGCGCAGGTCCTGCCGCTGAGGCTGAACGCGGTCGGAGCGGTGTTCGTGGCTCCCTTGGCAGCGGTGAAGCCGACGGTGACGGATCCCTTGGCGGGCACGGTGGAGGTGTAGGCGGCGGGGGAGACGCTCACCGCGCCGCCGTTCTGGGTCGGGGTGCCTCCCCACATGTTGGAGACGGTCTGGCCGTTGGCGAAGGCGAAGGCCAGCGTCCAGCCGTTGATGGCGGTGGTTCCGGTGTTGCGGACGACGATCTCGCCCTGGAAGCCGCCGGGCCACTCGTTGACGACGCGGTAGCCCACGGAGCAGCTCACGCCGGGTGTGCCGCCGTCCTTGTCGGTGGTGACCTTCACGGTCGCCGAGCGGGCGGAGCGGTTCCCGGCCGCGTCGCGGGCGTACACGGCGAACGTGTAGGCGGTGTCCGGGGTGAGACCGGTGACGGCGGCGGTGTTGGTGGCGGAGGCCGCGACCGCGGACTCGGTGTCGCCGCTGACGCGGACGATGTCGTAGCCGGTGACGCCGACGTCATCGGTGGCGGCGGCCCACTTGAGAGTGACGGAGGTGGCCGTCACGGCGGAGGCGGTCGGGGTGCCGGGGGCGGTCGGGGCGTGGGTGTCGCCCTGGTTGCCGCTGTAGACGGTGGCTTCCCGGGAGGTCTGGAGGATGCCGTTGGCGCCGTGGAAGATGCGTTCGCCCCAGGAGCTGAGCCGGCCGGGATCGAAGTCGACCGCCAGGTCGAGGATCGGGTCGGTGTTCCCGCTCCAGGACCAGGCGAGGTAGCCGAGCCGGAGCCGTTCGGCGGCGGCCATCATGGTGTCCTCGTCCGGGTCGCCGTACTGGTCGGGCGGCCCGCCGAACTCGCCTATGAGCAGGGGCAGTCCGGCGTCGACGAAGGCCTCGAGGTAGTCGGTGACCTTCTGTGCGGTGTTGTAGACGCTGTACATGTGGATCGAGAAGATCAGATCGCCGGTCGGGTCCGCGTCGTACACGGACTGGGCGTTGGCGCGCATGACGCCCTGCCAGTCCTGGCCCCAGTTGGGCGCGTCCACCATGATCGTGTGTGTGAACCCGGCGTCGCGGAGCTTGTGGACGGCGGCGATGGTGGGCGCGGTCCAGCCGGCGGGGTCGGTGTTGCCCCAGGGCTCGTTGCCGATGTTGATGATGACGTGGTCCTCTTCGCCCTGGAGCACGTCTTTCAGGCTTGTCCAGTAGTCGGCCGCCTGGTCGAGCGAGCCGGCCGCGCTCTCCTCGCCGTAGCCGGTGGTGTCGTGGACCTCGAGTACGCAGATGAGCCGGTTTGCCTTGCACTGGGCGATGACGGCGGTCACGTCCGCGGCGCTGTTCCTGGTCCAGCGGTGGCCGTTGGACAGGACGACGCGGACGGTGTTGGCGCCCAGCGCCTTGATGTCGGCCAGTGACTGCGTCTCACCCGGATACCAGGTGTGGGCGTGGTTGACGCCGCGCATGACGAAGTCGTTGCCGTTGCCCTCCAGGAGGCGGCCGTCACTGATGTGCAGGCCGGTGGCGAGGGCGCCGGCCGGCTGGGTCTGCGCCCGGGCGGGGACCGGGTTGAGCGCACCGAGCAGGACGAGGCCGAGCACGGCGGCCAGTCCGGTCAGCAGTGCCTTGACGACGTTCCTTCGTGCCGTTCTTCTTGTCGGTCTCACTGCGACTCCAGGGAGTAAGGATCAAGAACCAGAGCACCGGCGCAGGTGTGGGAGCGCTCCCATGAAGCCACTCAGTCAGGATCACGTCAAGATGTCGCGCACGGGTGACGGGGCCGCGGTCGCGCGCCGGGGGTGTCGGTACGGGGGCTGCCGGACGCGCTTCCGCTGGTACCGGGGCTCGTGCCCGGCCAGGCCCGCGCCCGTGGCTTCCTAGAATTCGTCCGTGACGAACAGAGCGGGACCGCGGCGGGGCCGCAGGCCGGGAAGCCCCGACACCCGGGCGGTCATTCTCGCGGTCGCGCGGCGCCGCTTCCTGGAGGACGGCTATCACGCGGTCACCCTGCGGTCCGTCGCGGCCGAGGCCGGGGTCGACCTGGCGCTGATCAGTTACTACTTCCGTTCCAAGAAGGGGCTGTTCGGAGCCGCGCTCGCGCTGGGTGCCAACCCGGCCGAGGTCCTCGCCCGGCTCCTCGACGAAGGAGACCTGAGCACGCTGCCGGAACGGGTCGTGCGGCAGGTCGTCACCGTCTGGGACGATCCGGTGTCCGGTCCGCCGTTGCTTGCGATGCTGAGGAGCGCGGCCGCTGACGAGGCCGTCGGAGAGCTGCTCAAGGAGGCCGTGGAGCGAGAGATCGTCGACCGGATCGCGGCGCTCCTGCCGGGGAGGAACGCGCGGCAGTACGCGGGCGCCTTCACCGCCGTGGTCGCCGGACTGATCACCACCCGCTACCTGCTGCGCCTGGAGCCGATCGCCTCCATGAGCGCGGAGGACGTGGTCCGTCGGGTGGCACCGCAGGTGCGGCTGGCCCTGCGCGGTTCACCGCGCCCGCCTGCCGCGGCGCGTCGTATGCGATGACCGTTCGGCACGCCTGCGGCGCCGTCTCCGGTGTGCGTCGTATGCGATGACCGGTCCGCACGCCTGCGGCGCGCCGTCTCCGCCGCCGTACCCGAGGTCTCGCGGTACGTCCGCCGGACGCGAGCCGCCCGGAGTGGGCGCGGCGCCTGTACGGAACCGGCCGGTGCCTCCCCTGCCCGGAGCCGGCGCGGGCCGAGCGGGGGAGACGCCGGCCACGACTTCACCGGTACGAGTGCTGCTCCCGCGCGGTGGCCGTGCCGGAACTCTCCCCGGCAGGACCGGACTTCGTGTCCTCGTCGGACGACGAGAGGCGACCGGACGAACGGAGCAGCACGGCGACGGCGAGGGCGGCGAACGCGGCCGCCCCGGCGGCACCCAGGAGCGCGACGCGCATGCCGTCGGTGAACGCGTTCGTGGCCGGACCGGCGACCGCGTCGCCCATGGTGTGCGCGGCGGCGAGGGAGGACCGGGCGGCCTCCACCGCGTGCTGCGGCAGACCGGGCAGTTCGAGCCGGTCCCGGTAGGCCGCGCCGAGCAGGCTGCCGAGAACGGCGATTCCCAGTGCCCCGCCGAGTTCACGCGCCAGGTCGTTCATGGCGGACCCGATGTTCTGCAGGGAACGCGGCAGCGCGTCCGTGATGCACGTCGTGGCAGGCGTCATGGCCAGCCCCATGCCGGCGCCGAGCGGTACGAGACCGGTGGCGATGAGCCAGTACGGGCTGGACTCGTCCAGCCGGGACAGGACTCCCATGCCGGTCGCCACGGCCACCAACCCGGCCGTCCACGGACCCCGCAGACCGAACCGTGCCACCAGACGAGGTGCGGCTCGGGCGAGCGGGATCAGGCACACGGCCATCGGCAGCATCGCCACCGCCGCCATGAGAGCGCTGTCGCCGCGCACCAGTTGCAGGTACTGCATCATCACGAAGATGAAGCCGAAGAACACGAAGAACTGGAGCGTGATGGACAGCGAACCCGCGGTGAAGTGCCGGTTCAGGAACAGCCGGGGGTCCAGCAGAGGATGCTTCCGGCGCAGTTCGAAGAACACGAAACCGGCCAGGACCAGCAGGCCGAGCGCCACCCCGCCGAGCGTCGTCGCGCTGCCCCAGCCGCGGGTCGGAGCCTCGATCACCGAGTAGACGAGGACGACCAGTCCCAGGACCGCGAGGAGTGCGCCGCCGATGTCGAGGGGCGGCCGGTGCGCCTCGGCCGACTCGGGCACGTACAGCAGTGTCCCGATGAGGGCGGCCAGCGCCAGAGCGACGTTCAGCAGGAACACCGAGGGCCACGACCAGGTCTCCAGCAGCGCACCCGTCGCGAACAGGCCCACGAGCGCGGCGGCTCCCGCCACGGCTGCCCAGACGCCGACCGCGCGGGCCCGCTGAGCGCGGGGGAAGGTGCTGGTGATCGTGGACAGGGTGGCCGGCATGACCAGCGCGGCACCCGCGCCCAGCAGCGCCCGCAGGCCGATCAGCGTGGCCGGGTCGGTCGTCAGCGCGGCGGCGGCGGACCCGCCGCCGAAGAGGGCGAGCCCCGCGAGCAGCGCCCTGCGGCGGCCGAACCGGTCGCCCAGAGCTCCGGCGGGCAGCAGGAGAGAGGCGAAGACGAGGCTGTACGAGTCGATGATCCAGGACAGTTGGGTCTGTGTGGCGTGCGTCTCGCGGGCGAGGTCGGGCAGGGCGACGTTGAGCGAGGCCATGGCGGCGACCACGGTGCCCAGGGCGAGGCACGTGACGATGAGAACCAGTTGGTGACGTACGGCTGGAGGGGGTCCGGCGGCGTGAGCGCGGATGGACGACATGTCGCCCTTCTTTCGTCGAGGCGTTCCGGGAGATCCCGATGTCCGGGGCTCCACAGTCAGCCGTACGCCCGCCGATTTCCATGCTGATGAATTAAGGGAACGGCGCAGGGACAGCCGCTGCGGAACGGCGTCCGTCGGGATCCGGGACCGGACGGTCCTGGTGAGGACCCCGTACCGCAGGACGCGGAGACCGGCTCCGTACGACGGTCCGTGGGCCTTCGCCACCCAGGACCCTGAAACGTCGGGGCGGCGTTGAATTCACGTCGGCCACGGTGTGGAGGCCTGCGGCTGGACCGACCCGGGCCCCCGCCCGGGTTCGGGGCTTCCCCGGAGATGTCCTGGCGAGCGGGGACCGTCCGTTCCACCGGACCTGAGGGTCCTGAACTGCGCAGGCCGCGGACTGCCCGACGGCCGGCCGGGGTGCGGTGGTGTTGTCAGAAGCCTGGCCGGGGAAGCTACCTGCCGGTATACAAGCGACGTAAGCCTGTGGGGCGGAAGGTTCTCCGTGTCACGGCGGAGTCGCACGCACACGTGCGTGCCGTCGTGGAGCACTGCCGGTCCCCGGCGCACTGTCACCGCTTCAGGGGAGGGGCACGATGGATCACGACCAGCACGAGGACGGCGCCGCGCCGAGACGGCGGCGGGCCGTCGCACTGGGGGCCGCTCTCGGCAGCTGCGCCCTGGTGGCAGGTCTCGCTCCCGCCGCCTCGGCCACGGCCGGAGGCGGGCACTCCCCGCACCGGACGGACTATGTCGCGCTCGGTGACTCGTACACCTCCGGTCCGCTGATCCCGCGTCAGGTCGACGCCAACTGCGCCCGTTCCGACAGCAACTACCCCTCGCTCGTCGCCGCCGCCCGCGAGGTGGCCACCTTCACCGACGTCAGCTGCGGTGGTGCGACGACCGAGGAGATGTGGAAGGCGCAGGGGACCAACGCGCCCCAACTGGATGCCGTGCGAGGCGACACCGACCTGGTGACCGTGCAGATCGGCGGCAACGACATGGGCTTCGGCTCCATCATCGGCACCTGCGCCGCCCTCAGTTCGACGGACCTGGCCGGAAATCCCTGCCAGCGGCACTACGGTTCGTCCGGCACCGATCAGCTCACACTCAACATCCTCCGGACGGCGCCCAAGGTCGCCCGAGTGCTGCGGGCGGTGCACGCCAGGGCGCCGCACGCGCGCGTGGTCCTCGTCGGCTACCCCGATCTGCTGCCCGAGGACGGCAGCGGGTGCTACCCGTCCGTTCCGTTCGCGGCGAAGGACTTCCCCTACCTGAGGGACACCGGCAAGCGGCTCAACCTGATGCTGCGCACGGTGGCGCTGCTGAACCGGGCCGAATACGTCGACACGTACAAGGCGACCATCGGCCACGACATGTGCAAGGCGCCCGCCGACCGCTGGATCGAGCCGCTGCGCCCCGCGGCGCCCGCCGCACCCGCGCACCCCAACGCGAAGGGGATGGAGGCCATGGCGGGAGCGGTGCTGGCGCGTCTGGGCAGGCACGGGGGACACGGCTGACCGCCTGCCGGGGAGCCGGGCGCCTCCCACGGCGCCCCGCTCCCCGGCAGGCGCGTGGTGCGCGGGGGATTCCCTCGGTGGCACCAACTAGGTACCATCGAGGTATGCCATCGCTCAACGTGTCCTTCACCGAAGAGGAGCTCAGGGGCGTCCGGGCGGCCGCCGCGGCGGCCGGCAAGAGCCTCAAGCAGTACCTGCACGACCTCGGGGTGCGGGAGATGCAACGCAAGCAGTTCGTCGACGGCGCGGGCGTGTGGGCCGAGCGGCTGCGCGGCGAGTTCGACGCCGCGTTCCCCGACGAGGTGCCGCCCTCCGAGCGACGTGACGGCGCTGCGGCTGCCTGATGCACTTCTACGTTGACGTTGCCTGGCTGCTCGACGTCCAGGAGACCGCCCTCCTGAGCGAGGACATGTCCGTCGCGGACTACTCCGCCCTGGTGGCGGCGGTCGCCCGGCACCGGACGAAGCTGCCGACGCTCGCCGCGGCCGACCCGGACGCCGCGTGGCGGGCGGCGGCGCTCATGCACACCATCGTGCGCCTGGAGCCGCTCCCGCACCGCAACAGCCTGTTCGCGGCGTTCGTCGCCGCCCAGTACATGGATCAGTCCGGAGAGGGCATCGACCCGCCCTACGGCGGTCTGTCCGACCTCGTGCGCAAGATCCGCGACAGTCGCCTCGGGGTCCTCGCCGTCGCCGAGCAGCTGCGCTCCTGGAAGGTCTGAGCCCTTGACTCGGTAGGTGCCGTTGGCGTCGCGAGACGCCGGGGAGTGTGTTCGGCCCCTCGCCCGGCGACGGACCGGGGGCCGTCAGCGTTCGGCAGGGCGGTCCAGCAACCCGGTGACGTGCTCACGGACCACCTGCCAGGCCGGGGCGTGCAGGGCGCCGACATCCGTACGGGCCAGTGCCTCGACGACCTCTTCGGCCCCGGTGCCGACGTCGTAGGCGGTGCTGTCGCCG
Organism: Streptomyces sp. NPDC005551; assembly: GCF_042871785.1. Taxonomy (NCBI): domain Bacteria; kingdom Bacillati; phylum Actinomycetota; class Actinomycetes; order Kitasatosporales; family Streptomycetaceae; genus Streptomyces; species Streptomyces sp. NPDC005551. Next base: position 256,834 of record NZ_JBIAJE010000007.1, read on the forward strand.
AGCACCTCGTAGCCGTCACGGACGGCGACGCGAACACGGGCGCGCCCGTCACCCTCGGCGTGCACGGCAGCGGCGACGACCAGAGGTGGCGCCCCACCCGCTTCGCCCTCCAGCTTGCGGTAGCCGCTCACCACCGGCTCGCGCCAGCGCAGGCCGAGCAGCAGGGGACGCTTGCTCACCAGCTCGGTCAGGTCGGTCTCGTACGCCCCGTCCGGTGTCAGTACGCGTGCGCGGGCGTCCAGGACGAGCGCCGCCGGCAGCAGGCAGCGCAGTGTGCTGCCGACGATGTTGCCGCCGACCGTGGCGGTGCGGCGTACGGCACCGGTCCCCACCGAGGCGGCCGCCCGGTGCAGCACCTCCGGGACCCGATCGCCGATCCGGTGCAGCACCACGGCCCCGCCCAGCGCTTCGCGTTCGACCACGGTGGCTTCGGGCAGACTGCTGAGCGACATCGCCAGGTCGGGGAAGCCGTCCCGCTGCCAGGCCGCCCAGATCAGCGTCGCCCCGCCCACCGGTACCGCTCCCTCGGCCAGGCACTTCTGCGCTTCGGACACGGACGTGGGCAGACGCAAGCGCACGGCAACCGACCTGCTTCCTGGGACGTTGGGTAGGGCAGAGGCGGGATCTCGGCCACATGGCGTCGACGTGGCGCATTCTGCCCACGTCTGCGGGGGCGCGTACAGGGCTCATCACGTCACCGTGTGCGCCCCTCCCACAGGGGCGTACGCAGTGAGGCTGCCGGGCCGGGCGTGCGTTTCGGGGGTGACGTTCCGCCTGCGCCGACCGCGGGCGGCTGACGCCGTCGGCGAGACCGCGGGGAGTCGCTCACGAAGGTCGCCCGCCGAACTGCCAGTTGTGGACCTCGACGGCGGCATACCGGTCCGTGGCCAGGACGCCTCGTGCCGTGTCCGGATCCGGGGCCCGGACCAGCGCCGCGGTGCCCAGGACGGTCGTGCCGTCGTCGGACAGCAGGGGTCCGTACGCGATCAGCTCGTCGCGGTCGGACGGCACGGCGAGGCCGACGGCGTCCTGCTCGGGGCCGAGGCCGAGCACCAGGTACCGGTTTCCGCCGGTCCGGCCGCCCGGGAAGTCCCACATCGTGCGCCCCAGCACGTTGCGCCAGCGGCGCAGCAGTACGTCCCGGTAGACGCCCGCCTGGTAATTGGGCTCCTCGAAGGCGAACGCGCGAGCCGCGGCCGGATCCGGCAGGTCGACCATGTGCACGCTGCCGGTGGGCAGCTCGCCGTCGTCGGTGAGTGTCGGACCACGGGCGATCATCTCGGCGGCGTACCGGTCCATGTAGGACCAGTGCGCTTCCAGCAGTCTGTCGCGGGCGGCGACGGAACCAGGACGGTCGCGGTGGAAGCAGAAGAACTCCATGGCCCGACTCTGTCCGACATGGGACGGCATCTCAACGGACTTCCACCCACGGCGTCCGTCGAGGAGCGACGGCTCGGTCCGCACGGTCCGGTGCGAGGTGCCGGTCGGTCGGAGAGGTCGCCCGGATGGCGGAGGAGTCCGCGTGCCCAGAAAATCGAACACGTGCTCTAATGGATTTCATGACGCGCAGATCCTTCCCGCCTGACCTGGTCGAACTGCATCTGGCCTACGTCCGCACCTATCGCGCCTTGGCCGGTCCGCGGTCCGATCGCACCGCACGGCTGCGCCGGGACCTCGTCCGGCTGCATGCGCAGGTGCTGCACCACCCGTACTGGTCGAACTGGTCGGGCCGGCCGTCGGCGGGATGGGCGTCCATGCGGCAGCAGCTGCGGGCCGAGGCCGGCACGCGCCGGGAGGTGCCGTGAGGTGTGGTGGCGGCGGAGGCGGTGAGCCGCGCTTTCGGGCGTCTCGTCAGGGGCGTCGTCCGCACCCGGCGTGGCGCGGAGGCGGCCCGGCTCTCCGCCGACAGCCCATCCGGTAGTGCAGGAGCCGAACCCGACGGCACGGTTCCAGTGGTTCCGGCCGCCGCAAGGCGAGGTCGGAGCGTGGGGCGAACCGAAGGAGCCCGCCACCGAATCCGGTGGCGGGCTCCAGCGGCACCATGAGTGCCGCGGTACATCCGGTTGGGTGCGTCATCCGGCTCAGCGCGTGGAGAGCATGCCCTCACGCAGGTGGGCCAGCGTGCGGGAGAGCAGCCGCGACACGTGCATCTGGGAGACGCCGAGGCGCTCGCCGATCTGCGACTGGGTCAGCTCCTCGACGAACCGCATGTGGATGATCTGCCGGTCCCGCTCGTCGAGCTCGGCGATCATCGGGGCGAGCGCGTGGAAGTCCTCCACCAGCTCCAGGGAGGCGTCCTGGGTGCCGATGAAGTCGGCCAGCGCCGTCTCGCCGTCCTCGTTGCCGCCGATGGCGGCGTCCAGGGAAGCGGAGTTGTAGCCGTTGGCGGCCAGTCGCGCCTCGATGACCTCCTCCTCCGGCAGGCACATCAGCTCGGAGAGTTCCTTCACCGTCGGGGTACGGCCCAGCCGGCTGCGCAGCTCCTCGGTGGCCTTGGCCAGCTGTACCCGCGCCTCCTGCAGGCGGCGCGGGACGTGCACGGCCCAGCTGGTGTCGCGGAAGAACCGCTTCATCTCACCGACGATGTAAGGAACGGCGAAGGAGGTGAACTCGACTTCGCGCGTCAGCTCGAACCGGTCGATGGCCTTGATCAGGCCGATCATGCCGACCTGGACGATGTCCTCCATCTCCTGTTCGCCGCGGCTGCGGAAGCGGCCGGCCGCGTAGCGGACAAGAGACATGTTCATCTCTATCAGCGTGTTACGGACATACTGGTAATCCGCGGTGCCCTCTTCGAGCACTGCGAGCTGGTCGAAGAACTGCCGTGAAAGTTCCCGTGCGTCCCTGGGTGCGACCTTCTGCGGGTCCGCGATCTCCGGCAGTCCAGCCATACCCGCGTCGGTCCTGCTAGCCGTCATAGCCGTCATTGTGATGCCCTCCCTAACGAATCGGCCCCCCATGTGCCCCCTGTGGGCCGACGACCCGCGCTTACCCCGGGCCTCGCCGGACATGCGTGTCTCGCGGGGAAGATTTTGAATGGGTGGCGCTCCGCCGCGGAGGCGGGCGTCCGGCGGGTGGTCGACGGGGTCCGGACCGACGGGTTGACCGGCCGACGGTCAGGGGGAGTTGGGGACACCGGGTCCGTCGCGGGCGGACGGGCCACGGGCGTCCGGCGGGTCACCGGCGGCCGCGCGGCAAGCGGCCGGGCCCGCCGGAGCGGAGAGCTCCGGCGGGCCCGGGAACAGAACCACCTACGTGGTGTCCTGCTGGTCAGAGACGACCGCCGGTGAGGCGGGAGAGCGGCCCCCGCTGCCGCAGGCCGGCACGCCGACCCACGGTGTAGGAGCAGAGGACCACGGTTGCGGTCCCCGCGCCCGCGGCGGCCGCCACGACCTTCCTGGCCTTCAGAAGGGTCCAGGCCAGTCCGGCCTTGCCGGCCGTCTGCTGAGCGGCGGACGTAACGGTGCCCTGCACCGTCTTGGCCGCCACCCTGGCCTTCTCCGACGCCGCACCACCGATGCCCGCCAGCTTTTCCTTGCTGCCGCGGCTCGCGGCGCCGGCTGCTTCCCCAGCGCCCTTGGCCGTCCCGGTGGCAGACTGCTGTGCCTCCTTCGCCGGTGCCGAGGCTCCTTCGGTCACGGTGCTCTTCGCCGCTCGCGCGTTCGCCGTCGGCGACTGTCCGTTCGTCGTCTTGTTGCTCGTTCCAGCCATACCGCTCGGTTATCCGGCCCTTCCATCGGCAAACCGGTAACTCTCGATCGGCTGCAACTCGCCTGCGCGGCACGCCGATCGTCGACCTCGGAACGCCGCGTCAGCGAGTACCGCGCGCTGGAGTGGGAGCTGCGGATCTGCCGTCCCGTCAGCATTGCCTTAAGGGTGATGTAATTCGCCTAAAGGCATTAGCTAGCTGCATGATGGGCTGCGAAAAGGGAGGGGCGGCATGGTGCGCGTCGGACTGACCACGGAACGGCTGACCCTGGCGGGAGCCGAACTGGCCGATGAGGTCGGGTTCGGCCAGGTGACCGTCTCGGAGCTCGCCAGGCGGTTCGACGTCAAGGTCGCGAGCCTGTACTCCCACGTGAGGAACTCGCAGGATCTGCGGACCAGGATCGCCCTGCTGGCCCTGGAGGAACTCGCCGACCGGGGCGCCGCCGCCCTGGCCGGCCGGGCGGGCAAGGACGCCCTTCGCGCGTTCGCGAACGTCTACCGCGACTACGCCCGTGAGCACCCCGGCCGCTACGCCGCCGCCCAGCTGAGGCTCGACGCGAAGACGGCCGCCGCCAGTGCCGGCGTCAGGCACGCGCAGATGATGCGGGCGATCCTGCGCGGCTACGACCTGACGGACGTGGACCAGACGCACGCGGTCCGGCTGCTGGGCAGTGTCTTCCACGGCTACGTCAGCCTGGAGGCGGGGGGAGGGTTCAGCCACAGCAGCCCCGACTCGGAGGAGTCCTGGTCACGGATCCTGGACTCCCTCGACACCCTGCTGCGGAACTGGGCCTGACGGTGCCGGGCCGACCCCGCTGGAGCTGGAGCACACCGAACACGGCTCGCTGCCGCACCGGCTGCCCACGCGCCCGCGCCCAGTGCCCCGACGGCCAGTTGGCCGCTCCGCCGCCCGAGCCTTCGGCGCGGGGGACCGGTCGGCACCGACCGTGCCTGAAGGCCCGACACGGAGGTGGCTCCACGGCGCCCGAGGGGCGGCTCCACGGCGCCCGAGGCGCGACTCCACGGCGCCCGAGGGGCGACTCCACGGCGCCCGAGGCGCGACTCCACGGCGCCCGAGGGGCGACCCCACGGCGCCCGAGGGGCGACCCCACGGCGCCCGAGGGGCGACCCCACGCGCCCACCGCCGCCACCGGACATCCGCGGTCACAGGCCCGCACATCGCCCGACTTCACGAGGCGGGGCCGGGGAGCGCGTGCCCCCTACCCCCGATGCGCGGGTGCCTCCCGGTGCGTAATACTCACCTCATGAACCCGAGCATTACGTCCAGGAACGGCGCGACCGTGATACGGCCGGCCGTAGCCCGGGACGCCAAGCGGCTCACCCGGCTCGTGCGCGGGTCGCGCGCGTACGAGGGGCAGTACGCGGCGATGGTCGCGGACTACCGCGTCGGGCCCGACTACATCGAGGCGCACCGCGTCTTCGTGGCCGTCGGCGCCGACGACGCCGCGGGCCCCGTACTCGGGTTCTACTCGCTCGTCGTCGCCCCGCCGGAACTCGACCTGCTGTTCGTCGCCGACGGCGCACAGGGACGCGGCATCGGGCGACTGCTCGTCGAACACATGCGGACCGAGGCCCGCGCGGCCGGACTCGACCGGGTGCGCGTGGTGTCCCATCCCCCCGCCGAGGGCTTCTACCAAGCCGTGGGCGCGCTCCGCACCGGAACCGTGCCCGCGAACCCGCCCGCGGTGGCCTGGGACCGGCCCGAGCTGGAGTTCCTCATCCGGTAGGGCCCACCCGCACAGCGTCCGCCGGACGGGGCCACACACCACATCCGCGCCGCGTCTCCGCCCAAACCCCCTGTCCGGCAACGGACTTGTCGCGGACCTGCACCCGGTCCCGCTGAGCGGCGATCCCGGGGGTACCCGCTCGGCATGACTGTTTATGGACTGCACGCCTCGCACGAACAGATCCCGCCCGCGGATCTGCTCGACGCCGTGGTGCACGCCGAACGGGCGGGCTTCACCGCCGCCATGTGCTCGGACCACTTCTCGCCGTGGAGCATCCGCCAGGGTGAGTCCGGATTCGCCTGGTCGTGGCTCGGTGCCGCCCTACAGGCCACCGAACAGATGCCGTTCGGCGTGGTGAACGCCCCCGGCCAGCGCTACCACCCGGCGATCATCGCCCAGGCAGTCGCCAGCCTCGCGTCGATGTACCCGGGCAGGTTCTGGGTGGCGCTCGGCAGCGGTGAGGCCTCCAACGAGCACATCACGGGCACCGGCTGGCCCCGCAAGGACATCCGCAACGCACGGCTGCGGGAGTGCGTCGACGTCATCCGCGCCCTGCTGCACGGGGAGGAGGTCAGCCACGACGGCCTGGTGACCGTGGACCGGGCCCGGCTGTGGACCCGGCCGCCCGCCGTGCCGCCGCTGATCGGCGCCGCGTGCAGCACCGCCACCGCGGCCTGGTGCGCCGAATGGGCGGACGGCCTGATCACCGTCAACGCGCCGCGGGAGAAACTGCGGGAGATCACCGGCGCGTACCGCGACGCCGGCGGGCGCGGCCCCCTGCACCTCCAGGTGCACCTGAGCTGGGCGCCCGACGAGGACGAGGCACTCGCCCTGGCGCACGACCAGTGGCGCAGCAACGTCCACGCGCCCCCGGTCAGCTGGGACCTGGACTCCCCGGAACTTTTCGACATCGTCAGTGAGCACGTCACCCCCGAACAGGTGGCCCGCACGGTCAACGTCTCGTCCGACCTCGGCCGGCACACCGCCTGGCTCCAGGAGTACGCCGAACTCGGTTTCGACACCGTGATGCTGCACCACGTGGGTCGCGAACAGGGCCCCTTCATCGACGCGTTCGCGGCCGAGGTGCTGCCGCGGCTCGACGTCACCCGCCCCCTTCCCGCCACCGCGAAGGAGTACCGATGCGTCTGACCCGCACGTCCGACCTGTGGTGGAAGAACGCGGTGGTCTACTGCCTTGACGTGGAGACGTACCAGGACGGCAACGGGGACGGGATCGGCGACTTCGCGGGACTCACCCAGCGCATCGACCACCTGGTGCGCCTCGGCGTGACCTGCGTCTGGCTGATGCCCTTCTACCCGACGCGGGAGCGCGACGACGGCTACGACATCACGGACTTCTACGGGGTCGACCCCCGCCTCGGCACCCTCGGCGACTTCACCGAGTTCGTCCGCACCGCGCGCGACCGGGGCATCCGCGTCATCGCCGACCTCGTCGTCAACCACACCTCCGAGGACCACCCCTGGTTCAAGGACGCCCGCTCCAGCCGGGACTCCGCACACCGCGACTGGTACGTCTGGCAGGACGAGCCCCCCGAGGACGGTCCTGAGGGCGTGGTCTTCCCCGACGCGGAGGACAGCCTGTGGGAGTACGACGAGGGCAGCGGCCAGTACTACCTGCACCGGTTCTACAAGCAGCAGCCCGACCTCAACGTCGCCAACCCCGCGGTGCGCGACGAGATAGCCCGCGTCATGGCGTTCTGGACGCAGCTCGGCCTGTCCGGCTTCCGCGTCGACGCCGTGCCCTTCCTGCTGGAGACGGACGGGCAGGACGACGCCGGGAAGCTGCCCGACCCGCACGACTACCTCGCCGACCTGCGCGCCTTCCTCGGCCGTCGCAACGGTGAGTCCGTGCTGCTCGGTGAGGTCAATCTGCCGTACGACGGGCTCACCCGCTTCTTCGGCGACCCGGCCTCCGACCGCGGCGACGAACTCACCATGTGCTTCGACTTCGTCGGGATGCAGCAGATGTACCTGTCGATGGCCCGCGAGGACGCGGGCCCGCTGGCCGCCGCGCTGGAGGACCGGCCCGCCGCCCCGCGCGACGCCCAGTGGGCCACGTTCGTGCGCAACCACGACGAACTCACCCTCGACAAGCTGAGCGACGACGAACGCGCCGAGGTCTTCGCGGCCTTCGGCCCCGACAAGGACATGCAGTTGTACGACCGCGGTCTGCGCCGCAGGCTGCCGCCCATGGTCGACGGCGACCGCCGCCGCGTCGAACTCGCCTACAGCCTGCTGTTCACCCTGCCGGGCACTCCCGTGCTGTTCTACGGCGAGGAGATCGGCATGGGCGAGAACCTGGCCGCCGAAGGACGCCAGGCCGTACGGACGCCGATGCAATGGACACCGGAGACCGGCGCCGGCTTCTCCACCGCCGAACAGGACACCTTCCCCAATCCGCTCGTCGAGGGCGCGTTCGGACCGCAGAAGGTGAACGTGTACGAGCAGAGCCGCGACCCCGGCTCGCTGCTCAGCCGCATCCGGCTGTTCGCCGAGCGCTACCGGGAGGCTCCCGAGCTGGCCTGGGGCGACTACAGCCTCGTGGAGACGGGGGAGCGCGCCGTCCTGGCGCACCTCGCCTGCACCACCGACGGGAAGGTCCTGGCCGTGCACAACTTCGCGGGCGAGCCGGCCACCGTGGGGCTGAGGCTGCCCGAAACCGGCCCCGGGGACAGGCTGACCGATCTCCTCGACGAGGGGCACGACGGACTCACGGTGGCCGAGGACGGACTGCTCAAGGTCGAACTGCCCGCCTACGGGTACCGGTGGCTGCGCCTCGGTACCTCCGCGGACGACCCCGAAAGGGTCGCGACCGACTGACACCGCGCCCGCCGGGAAGTCTCCTGGAGTGACCGAAGGCTCCCGGCGGACGCCCGGGCCGGCCGTGGGTCCGAAAGCACGGCACGACCAGGCCATACGCACAGCTCAGCACAGGGAGAAGCCGGTGGACTCAGCCCGTACCCGCACCTCCTGGTGGCGCGACGCCGTCATCTACCAGGTGTACCTGCGCAGTTTCGCCGACGGCAACGGCGACGGGACCGGTGACATCGCCGGACTGCGACGACGTCTGCCCCACCTCGCCGGGCTGGGCGTCGACGCGCTGTGGATCACGCCCTGGTATCCGTCCCCGATGGCCGACGGAGGGTACGACGTCGCCGACTACCGGGACATCGACCCGCTCTTCGGCACACTCGACGACGCGCAGGCCCTGCTCGACGAGGTACACGGGCACGGTCTGCGCCTGATCATCGACATCGTGCCCAACCACACCTCCACCGCCCACGCCTGGTTCCGCCAGGCGCTGGCCGAGGGGCCCGGTTCCGCGGCCCGGGAGCGGTACATCTTCCGCCCCGGCCGCGGTGCGGAGGGCGAGGAGCCGCCCAACGACTGGCGCAGCGTGTTCGGCGGGTCGGCCTGGACGCGGATCACGGAGCCCGACGGCTCGCCCGGCCCGTGGTACCTGCACCTGTTCGCCCCCGAGCAGCCCGACCTGAACTGGGACGACCCGGAGGTGCGCGCCGAGTTCGAGTCGGTGCTGCGCTTCTGGTTCGACCGGGGTGTGGACGGAGTGCGCATCGATGTCGCCCACGGCCTGGTCAAGGCTCCCGGCCTGCCCGACCTCGGCTCACTGGACGGCAAGCTGCTCGAAGGCGCCCGCCGCGAGGACCACCCGCACTGGGACCGCGAGGAGGTGCACGCGATCTTCCAGGGCTGGCGGGCCGTCGCCGACAGCTACGCCGAGCCCCGTGTCTTCGTCGCCGAGGCGTGGACGGGCGCACCCGAACGGCTGGCCCGCTACGTGCGCCCCGACGAGCTCCACACCGCCTTCAACTTCGACTACCTGATGACACCGTGGCGCCCGGAGCGACTGCGACACGTGATCGACCAGTCCCTGGACGCGCTGGGCCAGGTCGCCGCCCCCGCCACCTGGGTGCTCTCCAACCACGACGTGGCCCGGCACGTGTCCCGCTACGCGCGCCCCCAGCCGGACGGGCCGCTGCGTTCGCTGTCCGACCTCACGGACCCCGCGGATCTGGACCTCGGTACGAAGCGCGCCCGCGCCGCCGCACTGCTCACCCTCGCCCTGCCCGGCAGCGCCTACCTCTACCAGGGTGAGGAACTGGGCCTGTGGGAGGTCGAGGACCTTCCCGAGGAACTGCTCCAGGACCCCACCTGGTACCGCTCCGGGCACACCGACCGGGGCCGCGACGGCTGCCGTGTCCCCCTGCCGTGGAGCGGGGACACCCCGCCGTTCGGCTTCGGACCCGAAGCCGGTGGTGCGGGGACGTGGCTCCCGCAGCCGGAGGCGTGGAAGGCACTGACCGTCGCCGCCGAGGAGGGAGACCCGTCCTCCATGCTGGAGCTGTACCGCGAGGCACTGCGCATCCGCCGCGCGGAGCCCGCCCTGGGAGACGGGACGCTCTCCTGGCGCAGTGCCCCCGACGACGCACTGCTCGACTTCCGCCGCGACCCCGGTTTCCGCTGCGTCGTCAACTTCTCCGCGGAGCCGGCGGACCTCCCCGCCCACGGCGCCGTGCTGCTGGCCAGCGGCCCCCTGGAGGACGGCCGCCTCCCGTCCGACACGGCGGTCTGGCTGGCGGACTGACACCGGGCGCCGCGGACGCCGCTGGAGGAACCCCGGGTCAGGCGGCCGCGGCGAACGCCGCCGTGATGGCCGTGTCGACGCGCGCGTGGATGACCATCCGGGTGCCGCCGGTGTCGGCGTTCGCCTCCAGCAGCCGCCGCGCCGGTGCGCTGTCGGTGGCGACGGACATGACGACGCCGAGGTGGTTGCACATGTGATGTGCCCTGATGACGGCGCTGACGGCGGCGCTCGTGGCCGCCTCGCCGTCGAGCGTGATCACCACCGGGTACTGCCGGTAGGTGTGCACGAGATCGCTGATGGCCAGCGCGAGTGCCGCGCGCTCGTCGGTGTCCGGATCGGAACGCAGCCTGATCACCAGAACCCCGCCCTCGATCGTGTGGGACAGCAACACGTCCTCCCCCTTCAGTCTGCTCACCGCTCCGCCTTCGGCCCCCGGGTGCCCAGCGCCGCCATGGTCATGCCCACGATGTCGACGAGTCGTGCTCGGACACTGTGACCGCCGAGAACGTCGTCGCCTCGTCGTGGCCGTCGCCCTGCTGCGCTGTCTCGGCCTCGCGCCGATATTCCCCGAGAGGTTCTGAGAAGCACCGAACGGCACCTGCGCGTCGGGAAGTGGGTCTACAAGGCCATCGGCGCCGATCCGGACACCGAGATGCGCTGGCCCGCTTACCTGCGCGGCGTGCTGGCCTTCTCCACGGTCGACGAGCACACCGAGGGCCGCACCCTGGGCTTCACCGGAGAGCCGCGGGTCAGCGTCCTCGCACTCAACATCGCGCTGAGGACGCTCACGGCGAAGCGCTGACGTCAGCTCGCGGCTGCGGTCTCGGCGAGCTTCTGGAACTCCCCGAGGTCGTAGTTCGCGAGCGCCGAGTCCAGGTTGGTGAGCGCTCCGATGTGCTCCACGAAGCCCTTCGGGTCGTACTCGATCTGCAGGGTCACCCTGCTCGACGTCTCGCCGAGCCGGTGGAAGGTGACGACGCCCGCATGGTGGACGCCGTTCGTGGTCCGCCAGGCGATCCGCTCCTCGGGGATCACCTCGGTGAGCTCGGCGACGAAGTTCTTGTCCGCTCCCGGCAACGACAGCTGCCAGGCGAAGCGCCGTTCGTCGAGCGGCTCCACGATGCGTACGTGGCTGAGGAAGGCCGGCCACCTGGTCACGTCGCTCCAGAGCGCCCAGGTGACGGCCACGGGGGCTTCGATGTCGACGGTTTCCACCAGGGATGCGGACATGCGCCACCTCTTTCTCGGCCGCCGGGACTGCGGCCTCACGGGATCTGTAGCGCCCTGCTACCCGCACGGGGCGGCCTCACACGGTGACGGCAGCGCCGCGGGGGATAGCGCATCGCGCCATCCCGGCAGCGTCCCGGGCCGGGCGCATGCGGTTTTCTGGCCGGCGCACCGCACCGGGCCCGGCGGGCGTCCCCGCCGCGCGACCCTGGAACGGCCGTGGGCGGAACGGCTCCGCACGGCACCCGTTGTGAGCCGCCTGCCGCGGTGCGAGGATGCCAGGCACCAGCACACCGCGAACCGGAGGGTGCTTCGTGACCGACGAACAGCGGGAGCCGCGGGCGGCCGCGGTCTTCGACGCGTTGGGAGCCGACTACGAGAAGGCGTTCGCCGGATCGGAGCCGCACCGGGTGTCGCTGGAGCGGCTGCTTGCCCGACTGCGTCCCGGCAGCCGCGTGCTGGACGTGGGCAGCGGTACCGGCCGTCCCACCGCCTGGACGCTGGCCGCGGCGGGCCACGACGTGCTGGGCGTCGACGTCTCCCCGGTCATGGTGGACATCGCCACCCGTCAGGTGCCGCGCGCCGCGTTCCGGTGCGCGGACATCCGCGAAGTGCCGCTCGACGAAGCGTCGTTCGACGCGGTCTGCGTGTACTTCGCGCTGTTGCAGATGTCCCGCCGCGAACAGTCCGCGCTGGTGCGGCGGCTGACACGGGCCTTGAGGCCCGGCGGCGACCTGGTACTCGCCACCGTGCCGGTGGACGTGGAGGACCTCGAGGTCGTGTTCATGGGGCAGCCCGTACGGGCGACCAGCTTCGCCGCTCCCGACTTCACCGCCATGGTCGGGGAGGCGGGCCTTGAGGTGCTGACGGAGGAGAGCCTGATGTTCACCCCCGCGCACCCCGAGGCCACCCCCGAACCGCACCTCTTCGTGCACTGCCGACGTCCGGACGAGGCTCCCTCCGCCCAGCTGTGAGCGGGTACGTCGACGCGACCGTGAGCGTGGTACGGCAAGGAGACCGTGAGCCTGGTACGTCAAGGAGACCGTGTCAGACGGCGACGGCCGAAGTCCCGGGCTGCGGTGGCGGCGTGAGAGCCTCCAGCCGCTTGATCCTCCTGCATACGGCGTACAGCGGGATCACCCCGAAGACCCCGAACGAGATGTCGATGAGCGTCCACCAGAAGGGAATCCCCCGGACCGGCCCGCAGATCAGCGCGAGGGGGACGATCCCGGCGCAGGCGATCATCCCGAACTCGACGACCCAGATGTTGCGCACGGGGTCGCGGTAGGGCCCGTAGAAGGCGACCGCGATGACGAGGTGCGCGAAGGCCAGCCAGTCGGTGCCGTACAGGACGAAGGGGTACTCGGCGTCGGTGGCGTCGAGCCCCTGGCGTACCCGCTCGATCCAGTCCATCAGCCCCGGAAGGTGCTGGGGAACGGACAGCGCCCGCAACAGGTCCTCCGTCCAGCGCAGTTCGTGCACCAGGGGGAAGGCCGTGGCGCCGCTCAGCACCAGGCAGACGACGAAGACGGCCAGCCACGTACGGATGCCCTTCAACAGGGCGGCTCTGTCGCTCATGGCAGGACAGTACGCCCTTACTTGAACGTGTTCAAAACCGCCCCCGCGGTTGTCGCGTGTGGCGTCCCGGCAGCCGCCCGCGTCCGACTCCTACGACGCGACGACCGCGCCGTCCTGCGCGTCGTCGGTCCCCGGTTCCCGCGGTGTGTCGGAGAGTTGCTCACGCACGTAGTTCCAGACCACGGCGATCAGCGCGGCGACCGGAACGGCGAGGAGGCTGCCGACGACGCCGGCCAGGCTGCCGCCCAGGGTGACCGCGAGCAGGACCACCGCGGCATGCAGACCGAGCCCGCGACTCTGGATGATGGGCTGGAAGACGTTGCCCTCGAGCTGCTGCACCACGACGATGATGGCCAGCACGATCAGCGCGTCCGTGAGGCCGTTGGACACCAGCGCGATGAGCACCGCCACGAAACCGGCGAACAGCGCGCCCACGATCGGCACGAACGCGGAGACGAAGGTCAGCACCGCCAGTGGAAGCACCAGTGGCACGCCCAGTATCCAGAGCCCGATGCCGATGAGGACCGCGTCCAGCAGGCCGACGACCGCCTGCGACCGCACGAACGCCCCCAGGGTGTCCCAGGCGCGGGCGGCCACGGTCGGGACGTCGGTGGCGAGCCGGCCGGGCAGCTGGCGGGTCAGCCAGGGCAGGAACCGCGGGCCGTCCTTCAGGAAGAAGAACATGAGGAAGACGGCCAGGACGGCGGTCACCACCCCGTTGACCACGGTGCTCAGCCCGGTGAAGACGGCCGTGACCATGCTTCCCGCACTGTTGCGGATGCGCTCCACCGCGGCGTCTGAAGCGCCGGTGATCTGGTCGTCGCCGATGTTCAGCGGCGGCCCCGCGGCCCACTCCCGCAGCTTCTCCACGCCGTCGACCACCCCGTCCGTCAGATCGCCGGACTGGGACGCCACCGGCACCACGATCAGCGCGACGGTGCCCGCGGCGACCGCGAGGAACAGGACGGTGACGACCGACGCGGCGAGAGCGGGGCGCAAGCCGCGGTTGCGCAGGAAACGGGTCAGGGGCCAGGTCAGGGTGGTGATGAAGAGGCCGACTATCAGGGGCCAGACGACCGACCACATGCGGCCCAGCAGCCAGAGCACCACCGCCGCCATGACGAGGACCAGCAGGAACTCGGCGGAGGCACGTGCCGATGTACGGAGCGCGGCGCGCGTTTTCGTGGAACTCAACGTGGCAGACATGGGGGTCACCCTATGGGTACGGCTCTCGGGCCTCGCCGACACCATTGGTCATCGGCAACCACCTGCGACCCTCGGCTGGCTGTCCGTCAGTTTCCCGGGAAGCGCCCCGCCGAACCCGACGCCCACCCGCCGAAAACCACGCCCCCCGCTGAACGCGCGCGCCCCCCGCCGGTGGGAAACCGACAGGGGGCGTCTTCGCGGGTCCGGATCATGGAGTCCGAGTCCGGTCGGTCCGCTTGCCGAAGCGGCGGACCGGCGCGGAAGGCTCAGACGGTCCCGGACTTGGCGATCTTGATCGTCGTGTTGGGGGTGCCGCTGGAGGAGCCGTGGCCCTCGATCTTCTTCACGAGGTCGAAGCCCTCGACCACCTCACCGAACACGACGTGCTTGCCGTCGAGCCAGTCGGTGACGATGGTGGTGATGAAGAACTGCGAGCCGTTGGTGTTCCGGCCCGCGTTGGCCATGCTCAGCAGGCCGGGCTTGGTGTGCTTGAGCTGGAAGTTCTCGTCGTTGAACGTCTTGCCGTAGATGCTCTTGCCGCCCGTACCGTCACCCCGGGTGAAGTCACCTCCCTGAAGCATGAACTGCGGAATGATGCGGTGGAACTGCGATCCCTCGTAGCCGAAGCCGTGCTCACCGGTGGCGAGCTCACGGAAGTTTCGCGCCGTCTCAGGCACGACGTCGTCGTACAGCTTGAAGACGATGCGTCCGGCCGGCTGGCCGCCGATCTCGATGTCGAAGAACACGTTGTCTGTGGTCATACCCACCATGATCACACCATCGCGGCGCGGAACCGACCGATTCCCGGCAGCTGTCGCCCTCCTCTCACCGTTTTCCGCATGATCACGGTCGGTGAAAGGCGCCCGCGTGCCTGACACGGGTTGTGGTCATGACGGGTGAAATGCGCGATACCAGGCTGAATGCGACAGTCGGAAGGGCTGTCCGACGGTCCCGGCGCGCCCTGCGGCTCGCATCCCGCGGTTCCCGGCGGCCGTACGGCCGGCGCGGTGAGATCCGGGTGACGGGGAAGAAGGCTGCGGTCGGCATACCGGGGCGGTGGGCCGCCCCGGTGCGGGCCAACCGTGCGGGAGGTCGCATACTCGGTGATCGTCCGCCCGTGCCGGTGACTGCGACGGGTGCGCCGACGTCAGCAGGAGAAAGGACCGATGGGGGACATGAACGTGCCGAACGAACCGGCCCTGCCGGAGGAGGTCGAGAGTCCCGCGCTGCGGGCCCAGCCGACCGGAGGCCTGGCACGGTGGATGCTGCGCCACCGGGTGCAGCCCGTGGGCCCCGCGGCCGGCGAGGGGCACACCCGTCCGCAGTCCTGGTGGAAGGTGATGTGCCTGACCGGGGTCGACTACTTCTCCAGCCTGGCCTACGTCCCGGCCATCGCCGCCCTCGCCGCGGGCGCCGTCTCACCGCTGGCGACGCTGCTGATCGTGGCCCTGACCCTGGTGGGCATGCTGCCGATGTACCGCCGTGTCGCCCGGGAGAGCCCGCACGGCGCCGGCTCGGTGGCGATGCTGGAGGATCTGCTGCCGTTCTGGTGGGGCAAGCTCTTCGTGCTCGTCCTGCTCGGCTTCGTGGCCACGTCGTGGATCATCACGATCACTCTGTCCACCGCGGACGCCTCCGTCCACGTGGTGGAGAACCCCTTCTTCCCGCAGGCACTGCACGGCCACGAGGTCGGCCTCACCGTGACCCTCCTGCTGCTTCTCGGCGGGGTGTTCCTCCTGGGGTTCAGTGAAGCGGTGAAGGTGGCCATCCCGCTCGTCGGTGTCTTCCTGGCGCTCAACGCCGTGATCATCGGGGTCGGTGTGGTGGACGTCTTCACGACACCGGGAGCGTTCTCGGCGTGGACCGACGCCCTCGGTGACGGCGGAGGCGGCTTCGGTGATCTGGTCGGGCCCGCCTTGCTGGCGTTTCCGCTGCTGGTCCTCGGCCTCTCCGGTTTCGAGACCGGCGTGAGCATGATGCCCCTCGTGGCCGCCAAGGGCGACGACCCCGAGCAGCAGCTGCGGTCACGGATCCGCAACACGCGCCGGCTGCTGACCACCGCCGCCCTGATCATGAGCGTCTACCTGCTGGCCGCGAGTTTCGTGACCACCGTCCTCATTCCGCACAAGGAGTTCGAGTCCGGCGGCGAGGCCAACGGACGCGCCCTGGCCTGGCTCGCGCACGAGAAGGTCGGCGAGGTGTTCGGCACCGCCTACGACATCAGCACCATCCTGATCCTGTGGTTCGCCGGCGCGTCCGCGATGGCCGGACTGGTCAACATCGTGCCCAGGTATCTGCCGGACTACGGGATGGCTCCGGAGTGGGGCCGTGCGGTGCGCCCCGTCGTGATCGTCTACACCGCTCTCTGCGTCGCCATCACCATCGCCTTCGACGCCGACGTGGACGCGCAGGCCGGCGCGTACGCCACCGGCATCCTGGCCATGATGGTCTCCGGCGCGTTCGCCGTCACCATCTCGGTCGTGCGCAGCGGCCGGCGCGCGGCGGGGACGGGCTTCGCACTGCTGACCGCGGTGCTGTTCTACGCGCTGGTGGCGAACATCGTCGACAAGCCGGACGGGATCGCCATCTCCGGATTCTTCATCGCCGGGATCATCGTCGTGTCGCTGGTCTCCCGAGTCTCGCGCACCACCGAACTGCGCGCCGACCGGATCGTGTTCGACGAGGGCGCACGCCGCTTCATCACCGACACCCTCGCCCACGACAACTCCATCAACATCATCGCCAACCGGCGTCAGGCCGGCGACAGCGCCGAGTACGCGTACAAGGAACGCGAGCAGCGCGGCACCAACCCGGTGCCGGGCCCCGCCGACGTGCTGTTCCTCGAGATCGACGTGGTGGATCCGTCCGACTTCAGCGAGACCCTCTCCGTGCACGGAGTGGAGGTCGACGGCTACCGGGTCCTGCGCGCCGAGGCCCCCGCCGCCCCGAACGCCATCGCGGCGATCCTGCTCGCCCTCCGCAACGCCACCGGTGTCCAGCCGCACTGCTATTTCGCCTGGGCCGAGGGAAGCCCCCTGAAGCACATGTTCCGCTACTTCCTGCTCGGCCGCGGCGACACGGCTCCCGTCACCCGCGAGATCATCCGCAGTCACGAACCCGACCCCGACCGCCGTCCCGGCATCCACGTGGGCGGCTGACGCGGCCGGAGGCACGGACGAGGCGGGGAACGACGCCGCCGCCCGGCCCCCTGAGGGAGGGGGCGCGGGCGGCGGCGGGGGAACGGGAGCGTCAGACGTTGACGCCGAAGTCGGACGCGATGCCGGACAGGCCGGAGGCGTAACCCTGGCCCACCGCACGGAACTTCCATTCGGCGCCGTGCCGGTACAGCTCCCCGAAGACCATCGCGGTCTCGGTGGAGGCGTCCTCGGACAGGTCGTAGCGGGCGAGCTCCTGACCGCCCGCCTGATTGACGACACGTATGAACGCGTTGCGGATCTGGCCGAAGCTCTGGCCGCGGCTGTCGGCGTCGTGGATCGAGACCGGGAAGACGATCTTGTCGACACCGGCGGGTACGGCGGCGAGGTCGACCTTGATGGACTCGTCGTCGCCCTCGCCCTCACCGGTGAGGTTGTCACCGGTGTGCTCCACCGAACCGTCCGGGCTCTTCAGGTTGTTGTAGAAGACGAAGTGCTGGTCGGAGAGGACCTTGCCCGCAGCGTCCACCAGGAGCGCGGACGCGTCGAGGTCGAAGTCTGCGCCGGTGGTGGTCCGCACGTCCCAGCCCAGACCGACGAGGACCGCCGTCAGGCCCGGCGCCTCCTTGCTGAGCGATACGTTGCCACCTTTGGACAGGGAAACTCCCACGCTGTTCTCCTCCGCGTCAGGGCCAGTTGGGCACCCGCACCGGAATGGGCGGACCCGTACGAAATCTACACGGGCCGGCCTCCGGCCGGTCGGCGGAGCCGTCCGCTTGCGGTGCCGGCAACCCCCGTGGAAGCGTTGATCATTGGTGGGTGAGGGCGGCGAGTAGCGGGGGTAATCGGAGAGGGTGGTGTGCACAGGCCCTCGGACCAGGGCTCGGGGGCCGCCCAGCGCGCGAGGTGGGGCGGGGCCGGACGGCATCCGGCCCGGACAACGGCCGGCGGGAACAGAGGAGTGTCGGTGAGGGAACAGCGTCAGGACCGCGACTGGACGGCTATGACGCCGGGAGACTTCGACCGGGACGCCCCGCTGCGGCTGAGCATCGGCACGGGGCCCGCCGCGGTGCCGGCCGAACCGGACGAGTACGGTACCGAGCCCCTCTTCGGCAACGAGACACCGGTCCGGAACTCCGGCCGTCGCGCCCGGCGCCGGTCCGCGCCCGTCGACCAGGAACAGCTGTTCTGACCGGCCCGCCGCCCACGCATCCGCAGGCTCGGCGCCCACGCACGGCCGCGTGACGGCAGGCCCTTCAGGCGTCGAGGGCCCGGCGGAGAGCGGGGTAGCAGGGGATGACCGCGTCGAGGCCGACGATCTGCATGACCCTCAGCACACCCTCCGGGGGAGCGGCCAGGCGAAGCCAGCCCTGCGCGTCCACGGCGGCCCGATGGGCGCAGATCAGGACGTTGACACCGGTGGAGTCCATGAAGGTCACGCCGCTGAGGTCGACCACGATTCGCGGAGCGGAGGTCGGGCCGTCCCGGAGCAGGGCCTGCTGGAGGTGGTCGCGGATGCGGTGGTCGATCTCGCCGCGCAGGGCCACGATCCGGACGGCGTCGACGGCGGAGGTGCCGATCGACAGCGGCGCGGGTCGTACTGCTTCGTGAGCGTCTGCCACCGATTTCCCCGACTGCACTCGCTGGTGGGCCCTGCGGGCGACGACATGTGTGGAGAGCCTGCCCCGCCGGTGCGCGGAAATGCACCCGTGCCGGCCCCGGACGAAGAAGCGCGGATGCATGGGTGGGGGAGCGCGGGGTAGGCGCGCGCGTGAACGGGGGAACGAAGGTGGATTTGGTGGAGTCAGGTTCCGGCAGCGAGGAAGGCGGCGACGGGATGCCGGCTTCCCGACCGACGAAATTTGCCGTCGCTCTCGAAGGTGACGGCGCCTGCATCGCCGAGGGCCGGCGTTTCGCGGCCGCTTTTCTCACCGGCGTCCAGGCCGAGCAGGGCATCCCGGTGTCCGCGCGGGCGATGGACCTGACCCAGCTGGTGGTCAGCGAACTGGTCACCAACGCCCGCAAGTACGCCCCTGGGCCCGTGCTGCTGGAACTGCGCATCGTCGATTCCGCGGTGGAGGTGACCGTCTGGGACAGCGATCCGCATCTCCCGGAGGCCCGGGACGCCGACCCCGGCCGGGTCGGACAGCACGGTCTGGAGATCGTCATGGCCGTCACGTCGGGCTTCGAGGTCGAGCGGGAGCCGGTCGGCAAGCGCATCACCGCTCGCCTCGCCCTGACGGACGGGACGGAAGGAAACCCCGGCGTACGCCCGTAGTGGCGAGTCCGGACGTGTGCGGCCGACCAGGACGGCGCGAGCGTCCGAGGCCGGCACGGCCGGGCGGACCGCACGGTGAGCCGTGGGCACGCGTCGGCCCTCCCGTGGGGAGGGCGCGGGAGGGACGGCGCGGTCCCGCCCGGACCACCGCGTACGGACAGGACCAGGTGGTTTCCGCCCCGGAGGGGAGGATCACCGCGGTCCCAGCATGGCACTGCATTCGGCCACACAACAGTGTTGTGACTGAAACCTGTCGCGGGAAGACGGCCCGGTCCGCGCCCCTGGAGCGGACGCCCGGAGCCGGCCGCCGCGGACGTCCCCGGCACGTCGTCACGCGGGCGCCGCACCCGGTCCCGCGGGTGTCGCCGTACCGGGTGTCGTCAGGCGCGGACCCGGCGGCTGATCAGATGCGTACGCAGTCGTTGCAGCGGCGGCAGGAGACCGTAGACGACGATTGGCACCGCGACGGTGGCCAGGACCAGGGTGCGCAGGATCATCGGCGCTCCGTCGAGCAGGCCGAGACCGCCCAGCAGCAGTTGCAGAACGGTGAGGGTGGGGAAGACGGCCAGCCAGATCATCAGCGCCATGTGATGTCTGGGCGGTGGGCCGACGCGCGGGGCCGGTCGGGTGGGGGAGTACTCGCTCATGTCGGGTTGATCCTCACAGGCTGACGAAGGTGCGGAGGGACGGGGTCGACGCGCGGGAGCGGTTTCACAGGCCGTGCCGGCGGTCGCCGAGGACGGCCTCGGTGACCTGGCGTTCCATCTCCGGCGAGAACGCGGGGAGTCGGGCGCCGCGGTCCCCGGGGGCGCGTGGGACGACACCGCCCGTCGAGTCGGAGTCGGGGGCGGAGTCGTCGACCGTGGCGGTGGACCCGCCGGCTTCGGTGTATCCGTTGACTGTCATGCCGCCAGGTTGCGTGCCAGGCGGACGCCGTCCCACTTTTGTTGCTGTTTCCGGGACAAGTTTGCTGTTCCGGCCACAGGGCGGTGCAATACCGGTTCGGCAGCACCGGCGGACACCCCGTGGAGATACTCAGCCTCTTCGACCACCGGGGCGAGCACATACGCGTACGCACCCGGCCCCGCTGACGCGCCCGAAAACCGGTGGAGCGGCGCCGCCCCGCGCCACTACCGTGCTGGCGAACCACGTCGTCTGAGCAAGGACGTCCCGTTGTACACCCTGTGAGACCTCCCGAGCGATGAATCGTCGCGCGTCGCGCAAGTGCGCCGCGCTCCTTTTTGCTGCGGACTTCTCACTGAAACCGGTGTACTTCTGTGCTCGAAAACTGGGTGGTCATACCCACCTGCCTGCCGCTCGTTCTCCGTCGTTGCCACGTATGCGCGTCCGAACGCTTCCGGGCGGACGGCAAGTTCCGCGTCAACGCACACCACAAGCGCATCGACGCCTGGCTCCTCGTGCTCTGTACGGCCTGCGGGGAAACCGCGAAGCTGACGGTCCTGGAGCGCGTGAACGTGCGCTCCGTACGATCCGAACTGCTGGACCGGCTGCACTCCAACAACCCTGTGCTGGCAGCCGAGTTGCTCCAGGACCCGGACATACGGCGTCGCAATCGCATCGCCCTCGACTGGGACAACGCCTGGCGCCTCGAAACCGGTGGATCGGATCATCCGGACCGTGAGGTGGTCGACGTCTCGGTCCGCTTCGCGGCGCGGATTCCCGTCCGGCCGGCCCGACTGATCGCCGAAGGGTGCGGCTTTTCGCGGGCCGAGGTCGAAAGACTCCTCACGGAAGGGCGGCTCGTTTCGGCGGTCCGCCTGAGCGGCAGGCTGTCCGACGACTTCACGTTCACGCTCAAACGCTGAGCGGTTGACGGCCGTTGAAGGGCCTGCGGTGGCACAAGTGACCGGCCGGCCGGGGCGGCGGCGCGCGTGCGGGTCACCGTCATCGAGGACGGCCGGGGCCTGTCCTCGATGACGGCATCGTGACCGACATTGCCTACCGTCTGCCGCCTGCCGGGCGGCCCGGCCTCACTTCAGGTGCCGGTCCAGGAACCGGCACCCGTCCTCCAGCTCGAACCACGGGGTGCCGGTGTGCCCTCCCGGATTGGCGTGCAGTGTCTTCTCCTTGCTGCCGAAGGCGTCGAACAGGTCCAGGGCCCGTTGCCGGGGGTTCCCGTGGTCGTCCCACTGCAACAGGAACAGCAGCGGAATGGTGACCTGCCGGGCCTCCTCACGCTGGGCACGGGGCACGTACCCCCCGGCGAAGAAGCCCGCGGCCGCGATGCGCGGCTCGACCACTGCCAGCCGGATACCGAGGGCGGTCCACCCCCCGGAGTACCCGACGGGGCCGCCGATCCCGGGCAGCTCAAGGAGGGCGTCCAGAGCGGTCTGCCATTCCGGGACCGCGTTCTCGACCAGCGGGCCGATGAAGGACTCGAAGATCTCGTCGACCGGCTCACCGGCCTGCATCGCCCGCCGGAGGTCGGCTCGGGCCTGCTCGTCGGCGGCGGAACGGGGCCGGTCACCGCATCCGGCGGCGTCGATGGTGGCCACCGCGTAGCCGCGCGCCGCGGTGTACCGGGCCCGGGCCACCAGCCGGGGTTCCGCCTTGGGCAGGCCGTTGTTGTGGGCCATCAGGACCAGCGGGACCGGTGCGGCGGATGCGGGCGTCCACAGGGTGCCGGGGATCTCGCCGAGGGTGAACTCGCGCTCGACGACGCCGTCGTCGAGGGGCTTCTCAGAAGTGATGTGCATGGTCGTGCCTTTCGGGAGTGCCCTTGAACGGCGCTCCCGGACGACCTATCGCCCGACCGTGACCCCGGAGGGGAGCACCCATGTCGATACTGCGTTCACGGGTACCACCTCCTCGTTCTCTCGCACGGCCTCCGGGAGACTAGCAACGGTCGCCGTGTTCCGCCATTGATTTCTCGCGGAGGCCGCCGGATGCGACCAGGCATGTCCGAAGTGGTTTCCGGATGATGTATGGCGCAGGCCCTACGCTCACGGCATGACCTTGGAATGGGAACAGGTAGTCGTTCACTCGGTGGATCCGATGGCCCTGGGACAGTGGTGGGCCGAGGCTCTCGGCTGGGTCGTCGTCCACTCCTCCGACGAGGAGTTCGAGATCCGCCAGGAGCCGGACCGCCTGCCGGGACTGGACTTCGTCCGGATCGACGAGAGCAAGAAGGCCAAGAGCCGGTTGCATCTCGACTTCAGGCCCGATGACCAGGACGCCGAGGTGGCTCGGCTGGTGGCCCACGGCGCACAGCGTGTCGACATCGGCCAGGGTGTCCAGCCCTGGGTTGTATTGGCGGACCCCGAAGGCAACGAGTTCTGCGTCCTCGGCCAACGGCGCCAGTAAGGGCGGACGCCACGCTGCGAGGCGGCGCCCCGGACAGGCAGGCGCCGGGGTCACAGGCCTCGGGCGTCGGCGAGGCCGGCGGCCCGACCGAGCACGCGGATCGGGACGCGGCCCGTGCCGTGCGCGTCGTTGAAGGACGCGACCGAGTCGACGGTGTCGCCGAACTGACGGCGGATGGTGTCCAGCACGACGCGGGCGGCGTCCGCCTCCAGGCCCCGGTCGCCGCCCGCCTCCCTGCGGAGCGCTCCCAGCAGACAGACCGCACCGTCTTCGTCGGTCAGCGCACCGGCACACCAGCCGTCCGTCTGCACCCGGTGGTGGGCGCGCTGCAGGAGCGCGGCCACCGGCGTGAGGTACGGCGCTGCCGACGGCGGGAGGGCCGGGGGCAGCGGGACGGTGACGACGTCGGCCAGGTCGAACGGCTCGGTGGGGATGTGGGCGGTGCGCACCTCGTGGGCGACGGCGGCTTCCTCCAGCCGGACGGTCATGGCCGCGTCCGCGGCGGCCATGCGGGCCTCCAGAGTGAGTGCCGCGGACGGCGGAGCTGCGGCTGCCGCGGGCTGCCGGTGCGGAGCGATGACTGGTGCGGGCGCGGGGTCTGACATCGGGTCCTCCCGGGACGTCGAGAGCCCTGCCGGGGCCGGTGGTCTCCCCTCGTTGTGCGGGAGTGGGGCCTTCCGCGGCGTGCGCCACGCTGGTCCGAGAGCGGGAATTCAGCCGGTCGGCGCGCCACAAGCGCGGGCCGAGGCAGGTACCGGGACTGCGCGAAGGGGCCGAGCCCACCGCTGCACGGCCGGTGGCAGCCCCTGACCTTTTCGGCGGCGATGCCCGACCATGCCGTTACCGCGCCCTCCACCTCGTCGTTCTTGTAGCGCGTTGCCGACTCACGGGGCGTTCTCTGCCCCTGCGGTAGGCCGAGGGGCGCTGCTCGACGCACGGAACAGGGGGCTTTGTGGTGAGCGGGTGGGTCACTGTAGGTCTCGGAGTTGCGGCCCTGTGTCCGCTGCCCGGCTTCTCCGGCGCGGGAACCGGCGTGGAGATCGATCACGCCGCCGCCCACATCGTCGTATGCGCTCCCGGGGTGTGGGTCGAGATCGGCGAGACCCCGACCGCCCCGGAGACCGAGCCCCCCACCCCGGCGCCCGTACCCGCCCCGTCGGCCCCGGTGCCGCCACCGGCTCCTCCCGCCCCGCCCGCGGCTGCGGCCCCACCGGCCCCGCACGGTGCGCCGCCGCGAGCGGCACCGCGGAGAGCCGCACCACCGAGGACACCGGCGGCCGCTCCCGAGCCGCCGTCGGTCCACCGGGTACGGCCGGCCCGACCCGCCCCGCCGGACGCGCCGGCCTTCCGCTGGGTGCCGCGGCGCCACTACACCGGCGGCCCCCGGCGCCCCGTCCCCGTCGGCATGTCGACGGTCATGACCACGACCGTCGTCACCACACCCGCGATCCTGGCCGCCGCCGCCCTGCGGCCCGGGTCCCGTCGGCGCAGCCGCGGCTGACCGCCGTCCACCACGGTCAGCCGCGCTCGACCGCCGTCCACCGGGTCAGGCGCGCTCGACCCCCCTCCACCGCGGTCAGCCGCGGCTGACCGCCGTCCACCACCCCCACTCACGTAGTCCTGGAGTTCTCCCGTGCCGGAATGGATGATCTACACCCTGGCTTCCGTGCTGGTCTGCGCCCTGGTGATCGCGGTCACCGTGATGCGCCATCGCCGCCTGGCCGACGAGGACACGTCGCAGACACCCGACGTGCTGGAGTACATGGTGATGATGGTGGGCGTCGTCTACGCCATCGTCCTGGGTCTGGCCATCGCCGGCGTGTGGGAGGCCCGCAGCGCCGCGGAGGACACCGTCCAGCGCGAGGCGCAGGCTCTCTACGAGATCAACCAGCGCCTGGACGTCTACCCCGCCGCCTTCCGCGGTCAGGTGCGTGACCACATCGACACCTACGCCCGCCATGCCGTCACGGCCGAATGGCCGGCCATCCAGGACGACGAGGACCCCGGAGCCGAAGGCGCCCGGCTGATGGGCCGCATCCGGGCCGACATCGCGCACCACTCTCCCGCCGACGAACTCCAGGCCCAGTCGTATCAGCCGCTGTTGGACCAGGTGGCCGCCGCGGACGACGCCCGGCACCAGCGTCTCGACAGCGCCGGCACCACTCTTCCCGGCGTGGTCTGGTTCGGCCTCATCGCCGGGGGAGCCGTCACCCTCGGCCTGCTCTACACCCTGCAGATCCGCCACTCGCCACGGGAACTGCTCCTGGCCACCACCTTCAGTGCGCTGGTGGTGCTCCTGCTGTTCATGGTGTGGAGCTTCGACGCCCCCTTCGGGCACTCCGGAGCGGACTCGGCGCAGCCCCTGCGGGACCTGTACGCCACCAGTGTCTGACGGGCGCCATGGACTCGGGCGCCCTTCACGAGCGCCATTCCCGTGATCCGGCACCCGGATCCGAGGAACCAATCCGGCGTTGTTGTTTGATTCCCCCGGATCCGGGTGCTCGTCACAGTGGCCACACATCGCGAACCGATTTTCCGGACTCACTGACCGACTTCGTTCAGGAGTGAACCATGACGACCGGACTGGAACCGCGCCCGCGCGCCGTGGGCCCTCCGGACGAGGGCCCGCCCGACGCCCGTCGAGCGCGCAACGGCTCGCCCGGGGTCGTCATCGACCTGACGCTGCCGGCCAAAGCACTGAAGAACCACGACGGCCGCAGGAGTGGCCGCACCGCACTCGCCACCGCGGCGGTCGCGGCGATCACCGCCACCGACGTCTGCGCGGCCGTGATCCGTTCGAACAGGAGCATGCCCATGGAACTCACCGCGAGCACGACCGTGATCCGATCTCCGCAGGAGGTGTACGCGCACTGGCAGCAGTTGGACAGGCTGCCGACCTTCATGACCCACCTGGACGAGGTGCGGTCCACCGGAGGACGCACCAGCCACTGGAAGGCGTCCGCGCCCTTCGGCACCAGCGTGGAGTGGGACGCCGAGATCGTCAAGGACGTACCCGGACAGATCCTGGCCTGGCGGTCCCTGGAAGGCGCCGACATCGACAACTCCGGCGAGGTCCGGTTCGTTCCCGCGCCCGGCGACCGGGGGACCGAGGTCCACGTCACCCTCCGCTACGACGTCCCCGGCCGCGCGCTCGGCAAGGCCGTGGCGCGCTACTTCGGCGAGGAGCCGTCCCAGCAACTCGACGACGACCTGCGCCGGTTCAAGCAGGTCCTGGAGACGGGCGAGGTAGTCCGTTCGGAAGGGGCGCCGGGCGGCAAGCAGGCCCGCCAGGAGTTCCCCCAGCACCCCGCCCAGCCGCTCACCAAGGCCGAGCTGAAGGAGGCACTGTCGTGAAGGCGACCTGCTGGATGGGAAAGAACAAGGTCAAGGTCAAGAAGGTCCCCGACCCGTCGATCCTCAACAGTCGCGACGCCGTCATCAAGGTCTCCTCGACGGCGATCTGCGGATCCGACCTCCATCTGCTCGACGGTTACGTCCCCAGCATGCAGAAGGGGGACATCCTCGGGCACGAGTTCATGGGCGAGGTCGTCGAGGTCGGCCCCGGAGTCGACGGCAGCAAGCTCCAGATCGGCGACCGTGTCGTGGTGCCGTTCCCGATCGCCTGCGGCTCCTGCGCGGCGTGCCAGGCGGAGCTGTACTCCTGCTGCGAGAACTCCAACCCCAACGCGGGCATCGCGGAGAAACTCTTCGGTCATCCCACGGCCGGGATCTTCGGCTATTCGCACCTCACCGGCGGCTACGCGGGAGGCCAGGCGGAGTACGCGCGCGTGCCCTTCGCCGACTTCAACCCGCTGAAGATCGAGTCCAACCTCTCCGACGAGCAGGTCCTGTTCCTCTCCGACATCCTCCCGACCGGGTACATGGGCGCCGAGATGTGCGACATCCAGGACGGGGACGTGGTCGCCGTGTGGGGCGCCGGACCGGTGGGGCAGTTCGCCATGGACAGTGCCCGGATGCTCGGTGCGGCGAAGGTCATCGCGATCGACAAGGTGGGCTACCGGCTCGACATGGCCGCCGCCGAGGGCTACACCACCATCAACTTCGATGAGGTTGACGTGCGTTCGGCCCTGCTGGACCTGACCGGCGGGCGCGGGCCGGACAAGTGCATCGACGCGGTGGGCCTGGAGGCGACCCACGGCTCAGGACACGTGCATCTCTACGACAAGGCCAAGCAGACGGCGCGCTCGGAGACCGACCGTCCGCACGTGCTGCGTCAGGCGATCATGTCGTGCCGCAGCGGAGGCATCGTCTCGGTCGTCGGCGTCTACGGCGGCTTCGTCGACAAGTTCCCGGCCGGGGCCTGGATGAACAGGTCGCTGACCCTGCGCACCGGGCAGTGCCACGCCCAGCGGTACATGAAGCCCCTCCTGGAGCGCATCGAACGGGGAGAGATCGACCCGACGCGAGTGATCACCCACACCCTGCCGCTCAGTCAAGCGCCCCACGGCTACGACATCTTCAAGAACAAGCAGGACAACTGCGAGAAGGTCGTCCTGAAGGCCTGACCGGTACCCCGCACGACCGCACGGCAGCCCTACCCCCGCCAGTCCGGCAGCCCGACCACACGGCAGCACGGCCGCACGGCCGCACGGGCCGTGACGACTGACCCGTCGCCGCCGTGCGGTCGTGCCTGCACTGACCGCACGTGTCCGTCGCCTGTCGCCGGGTCCTCAGGCCCTGGTAAACGCCTATCGGATTCATGCGCGAGACGGGTCCGCGGCCCCCATGTCCACGGCACCTCGTACCAGTTCGGGACACGCAGGACGCATCCGGTCAGCGGCGGTCCGACCGAGTGCTCGCCCCGGACCTGTGACCGCGACCATGGTCCTCTCGGAGTTCGGAAAGCCGGTACACGTGACGGTTCCGAAGGCCGGGAACACCTTCCCGATACGGAACGCCACCGGCGTGCTGAACGGCTGATCCGGTGGCCGACGCAGCCCGGCCGCGGTCACGGCCGGTGCTGCCGTCCCACGTCAGGGGCGTCCGCGCTACCGGTCGGTCGGCGCGAGTCCGCTCACGCCGACATCGCCTCCCCGCCGCCTTCGGCGTCCTCCGCGCAGGCGGCGGCCAGCTCGTCGAGTGACAGGTGCAGGGCGTGGGCCAACGCCGCCACGGTGAAGAAGGCCGGTGTCGGGGCCCGGCCGGTCTCGATCTTGCGGAGGGTTTCCGCGGACACCCCGGCTGCTGCTGCCACGTCGACCATGCTGCGGTCGCCGCGGGCCCGGCGCAGCAAAACGCCGAAGCGCTCTCCGCGCTGCCGCTCCTGCGGACTCAGAGGAACTCTCACCATGCCCGTGATACTAATACCGGTATAAGTATTGGGCGACCCCGCACGGCAAGGAGCCATGACGCATGGTGGAGATCAAGACCGACACGGCACTGCAGGCGATGCGAGAAGCGGGACGTGTCGTGGCGGACGCCCTTGCGTCCGCCCGTTCGGCGGCGGCCGTGGGAGTCCGCCTGCGGGAGCTCGACGAAGCCGCCCGCGCCGTCCTCGCCGAGGCCGGCGCACGTTCTCCGTTCCTGGGCTACCGGCCCTCCTTCGCACCCGTCCCCTTCCCGGCCGTGATCTGCGCCTCCGTCAACGACGCCGTAGCGCACGGCATCCCCGGCGACTACCGCCTGCGCGACGGTGACCTGGTCAGCGTCGACTGCGGCGCCGAACTCGGCGGCTGGACCGGCGATGCCGCGATCAGCTTCACCGTCGGCACCGCTCGCCCCGCGGACCTCGAACTCATCGCCGCCACCGAGCAGGCCCTGGACGCCGGGATCGCCGCCGCCACCGTCGGCCACCGGATCGGTGACATCTCCCATGCCATCAGCACGGTCGCCCGCAAGGCCGGCTGCGGCATGCCGGCGGACTTCGGCGGCCACGGCATCGGCCGCCAGATGCACGAAGACCCCCACGTCCCCAACCACGGGCGGCCCGGCCGCGGGTTCCCCCTGCGCCACGGCCTCACCCTCGCCATCGAGCCCATGCTCATGGCCGGAGGACACAACGACTACTACACCGACCCCGACGGTTGGACCCTGCGCACCATCGACGGCAGCCGGGCCGCCCACTTCGAACACACCATCGCCATCACCGAGGACGGACCCCGCATCCTCACCCTGCCCTGACGTCGGATCGCGTGGTGTCCAGATCGCGGCGCGCAGGCGGCCCGCCTCGTGCCCTCGACCGTTCCGCCGAGGCGGCGCGGGGCCCCGGGCCGGGGGACCGTGCAGGCCACCGGCGGAAGTCAGCGAAAAGGCCGATGAGCGCCTCCAGGGAGCCCATCGGCCTTCCGTCGCCGTGTCGGTCAGCGTCGGTCAGCCGACGTGGAAGGAGCCGGCGTCGAAGGTCTTGACCACGATGTCACCCACGCGGACGTGGCTGCCGTCCACCCAGCCGCCGTCGATGTCGGAGTCATGGGCGGCAGCGGGGGACGCGGCGAGGAAGCCGACAGCGGCCAGACCGACCAGCACCAGGGAAATACGCCGAAGCATGGAATTCTCCTTCGAGTGAGGGACTGCCACGACTCTTGCCCAGCCGCCGGTCCGCCGCACGCCGGGTCGACCGAGCGGGTGGCGCCGGGCGCTGCCGGAGGCGCCGTGTTCACCGCCCGGTCCCGCCCGTTCGGACAGTCACCCGGGCGGGCGGCGGCGCGCGACCGGCAGGCATGCCCACCCGACCGGAGCGGGCACGGAATGTCGGGTCCGGCAGGAGGCGCGCTGCCTAGCGTGGTGATCGGAACGAAGGAAGGAGACCGGGCGTGCTGGAGCGGCTCAACCAGTCCATGGAGCACATCGAGCGTCACCTGGACCAGCCCGTCGACGTCGCGGAGCTGGCGCGGATCGCGGCCACGTCGGAATATCACCTGCGCCGGATGTTCTCCGCCCTCGCGGGGATGCCGTTGTCGGAGTACGTCCGGCGCCGACGGCTGACCGTCGCGGGCGCAGAAGTGCTATCGGGGCGCGAGTCGTTGCTGGACATCGCCGTGCGCTACGGCTACGGCTCGGGCGAGGCGTTCGCCCGGGCGTTCCGGGCCATGCACGGCGTCGGTCCTGGCGAGGCCAGGCGCGTCGGCGCCGCTCTCGTGTCCCAGCCCCGGTTGACCTTCCGCCTCACGGTCGAAGGGAACAGCAGCATGCGCTACCGCGTGGTGGACAAACCGGACTTCAGCGTCGTCGGCTTCAAGGCCCGCGTGCCACTGGTGCACACGGGACCGAACCAGGCGATCATCGACTTCGTGCGCGGCATCGAACGGCAGACGCTGGAGCAGCTGGAGAAGCTCTCGGACCAGGAGCCGCACGGCATCCTCGCGATCTGCGACGACCTGGATCCGAGCCGCGCCGAAGGCACCGAACTCGACTACTACCAGGGGGTGATCACATCCGAAGCCGCTCCGGAAGGTGCGTCCACCCTCGGGGTCCCGGCCGGCACCTGGGCGGTCTTCACCACCTCGGGGCCCGTACCGGAGGCGATCCAGTACCTGTGGCGGGACGTGTTCACCGAGTGGTTTCCGTCCAACCCGTACCGCAGTCGCCCCGGCCCCGAGATCCTGCGGACGCGCCTGTCACCGGAAGGCGCGGTGGCGGACGCCGAGCTGTGGCTTCCCGTGGAGCGGGAGCAGGGCTGAACGGGCGACGTCACGGCAGGGCAGCCCGTCGGGCGGACTCACGGGGCGTCAAATCGGTGGCCGGAATGACGGATTGGCCTCTGCCCGCCTGGGGGAGGGACCAAGGGCATGTCATGTGCACGACTGCCTACCCCCACAAGGAGGTCGACCATGCACGCCCGAACCACGACCGGCGGTCTGGCTGCCGCTCTGTTGCTGTCCCTGCCCCTGCTCGGCGGCCAAGCCGCCGCCGCGCCGTCACCGAGTGCCGAATCCGTGTCATCGGCTCGCGTCGTCACCTACGACGCGAGTGGCTCCGCCGAGTTCAGGTCCGCGGTCGACCGGGGCGCCGCCATCTGGAACGAAAGCGTCGACGGCGTCGAACTGCGCCCTGTCGCATCCGGACAACGCGCCAACATCCGGGTTCTCGCGGACAACGGCTGGCCCCGCGCCCTGACCACCTCCCTCGGCAACGGAACCGTCTACATCGGCAGGGAGGCCGTGAACCAGGGCTACAACACGATCCGCATCTCCTCCCACGAACTCGGGCACATCCTGGGGCTGCCCGATCGCAAGCCAGGACCCTGCTCCAGCCTGATGTCGGGCTCCAGCGCGGGTGTGGCGTGCACGAACCCCTATCCGAACGCTGCCGAAAAGGCAGAGGTGGAAGGCAACTTCGGCGCAGCGCTCGTCGGACGGACCGGATCGGTCGCGCGCGAAACGGTCACCGTCGGCTGACGTTCGCACCAGCGGCAGTGCCGACTTGACCCCGGCCCCGGAGGTGTCCGCACCTCCGGGGTACCGGGCCCTCGGTCACGTTATCGGCGCGGACAAGCGGCTCGGTCGGCGACGCCAGGTACCTGTCGGCTGCGGCCGTTTGGCTCACCTGATGACACCGAGTCACCGCAGCCGCCGTCCGCCTCAGCCGCCTGTACCCCCGTCGGACTGCTGCTGTCCCTGCCCAACCGAACCAGCCGGAACTTTTTCGGCCAGTCCGCCGTCCGTGAAGCCCGCGCCCCGGGGGCGGGTGCGCGTCGCGGAGGCGAATTTCTGTCAACGGCCGTGGCCCGCATGAGGATTGCCCCACGCGGTCACTACGATCAGAGCCCAAGACAACCGATCGACTGGTGCGAGTGGAGAGTGCCGGTCGGGGTCGCCGTCGCCAGGGACCGCTCCCCGGGCTGCGGTGATCTCCCTGCGTAGGAGGACCTTCCGCATGTTCCGAAGTATCGGGAACGCCGTCGTCCGACATCCCGTCTGGACGATCGTGGCATGGCTGATCGCGGCGGTGGCGATCGTCGCCACCGCTCCGACCCTGCCCTCCAGCAGCGACGAGAGCAGCTTTCTGCCCAGCAGCTATGAATCCATCAAGGCGGCCGATCTTCAGGAGAGGGCGTTCCCCAGCACCTTCACCCCGTCCGCGATCGCTCTGTACCAGCGCACCGACGGGGGCAGACTCACCGCCGCCGACAAGGAGGATGTCGCCCGCATCACCTCCGAGCTGGGCGACAAGCACATCGACCAGGTGCAGAAGGTCGTCCCCGGCCTGCCGTCCAAGGACGGCAGGTACACCACGACCCTGGTCCAGATGGACAGCAAGAACGCCGGCCAGCCCAAGCAGGCCGACGCGGCTGACATCCTGCGCACGGACGTCAAGAAGCTGACCAAGGGCACCCAGCTCGAGGTCAAGCTCGGTGGTTCCGCCGCGCAGGCCCTGGACCAGGAGGAGTCGTCCAGCCGGGGTCAGGCGCTGATCGGCATCGGCACCTTCGTGATCATCCTGGTGACCCTGCTGATCATCTTCCGGGCACCGATCCTGGCCGTCCTGCCCCTGGTCCTGATCGGCCTGGTGTCCGCCATCGCTAACGGGCTGATCGCGTACGCCACCAAGCTGTTCGATCTCCAGGCGAACAGTTCGATCTCCTCGATCCTGATCGTCGTGCTGTTCGGCGTGGGCACGGACTACTTCCTCTTCCTGATGTTCCGCTACCGCGAACGGCTGAGGGCCGGCGAGGAACCCAAGGAGGCCATGGTCAACGCGGTCGGCCGGGTCGGTGAGGCCATCGCCTCGGCCGCCGGGGCCGTCATCATCGCGTTCCTCGCGCTGGTGCTGTCCACCCTCGGGTTCCTCAAGCAGATGGGCCCGGCGCTCGCCATTGCGGTCGCCGCCACCCTGGTCGCCGGACTGACCCTCATCCCGGCCGTGGTCTCCCTCATCGGCCCCAAGGTGTTCTGGCCGTCCAAGTCCTGGCAACGGGAACCGGAGAACGCGCGCTTCGCCGCTCTCGGCCGCGGGGTGCAGCGCCGCCCGGCACTGACCGCCGCGCTGTCCGGTCTCGTCCTGGTAGCGCTCTCGCTCGGCATGTTCGGGTACAACGCCACGTTCGACCTGGCTTCGGGGTCCATGCCGGACACCAAGGAGTCCATGGTCGTCCAGGACGAGATGCAGAAGGCGTACTCGGCAGGCGCCGCCGCGCCCACCGACGTCTACCTGTCCAGCTCCGACGGCAAGCCGCTGGACAAGGCCGCCTTCGGTGCGTACGCGCAGAAGCTCGGCGCCGTGGACGGCGTCGCGAACGCGCGGATGACGCAGCTGAACAAGGACGGCACCACGGCGGACTTCACCGTGACCCTCGAGTACGAGGCCTCGACGGACAAGGCGATCGACGCCGTCGGGGAGGTGCGCGACGTCGCCCACGACGCCGCGCCCGACGGCACCGAGGCCCTCGTCGGCGGCATGTCCTCGATCTACAAGGACATCGGCACCGCGGTCAACCACGACTACCGGACGGTCTTCCCGGTCGCCGCTCTTCTGATCATGGTGATTCTGGGGCTGCTGCTGCGCAGTGTGGTCGCCCCCCTCTACCTGATGGCATCGGTGGGACTCGGCTTCGGCGCCACTCTCGGCGCGACCGTCTGGATCTTCCAGGACAGACAGGGGCACTCGGGTCTGATGTTCATGCTCCCGGTGATCATGTACCTCTTCGTGGTCGCCATCGGCACGGACTACAACATCCTCATGATCGCCCGGCTCCGCGAGGAGGCACGCGAGGGCCGCGACCCGCGGGAGGCGGCCGGTATGGCCCTCCGGTACGCCGGACCGACCGTGGCAGCCGCCGGGTTCATCCTCGCGGCGACCTTCGCCACGATGATGCTGGCGGGCAACGCTCTGCTCACGGAGATGGGCTTCGCGGTCTCGTTCGGAATCGCGGTCGCCGCGTTCGTGATGTCGATGTTCTTCACGCCGAGCCTCACGGCCCTGATCGGCCACGCCGCGTGGTGGCCGGGGCACGGCGACCGGGCGGAGGGCACGCCGACCGGCGCGGCAGCGGGGTCCGACGGCTCCGGGCGGCCGGTCTCGGGTGAGGACCGGGGTTCCGTCGAGGAGGAGCCGTCCGGGCGCAGCCGGTGAACCCTGATCCCGGGCATCGGCCGGGCATCGGCGCACGTCTGTCCGCGGGCGCCGACGGAAGCCCGCTCGTGAGCGGCCGGGCACCGGACGCAAGTGACCACGGCGAGGACCTCCGGTGCGGCACTGCCCAGTGCCGCACCGGAGGTCCTCGTGTCTCCTCGCCGAATCCGGTTGAACGGGGGCCCCTCGACGGCCGGCTCGCCGCAGGGCGACAGACGCACGTCGGTCCCTTGCGTTGCGTAACCTATTGAGAATCGATAGATTTCCATCGCTGGTCGATGGAAGGAGAGGTATGGGAAGAGTGACCGTGCGCGCGCTGCGCGCCGTGATCGTCATGCTGCTCGCGGGCTCGGTGTTCGTGCAGGCGGTGATGGTGCCCCTGCTGGCCACGGACCTCAAGGGGGTCGACGACGACCTGGCCTTTCCCCGCACGTCGTTCCTCGTGATCACGGTCCTGGGCATCGTGGCGGTTCAGGTCGTCCTGGTCTGCGTGTGGCGGCTGGTCACGATGGTGCGGCTCGGAACGGTGTTCTCGCACGCCGCTTTCCGGTACGTGGACATCGTGATCGGCGCGGTCGTGGCGGCCGCCCTGCTGGTGTTCACCCTCGGGGTCGTCCTGGCGCCGGGCGAGGCCGTCGCCCCGGGGGTGGTCCTCCTGCTCGGCGGACTCGGCGTCGCGGTCCTGGGCGTCGCGCTCATCGTGCTCGTACTGCGGATGCTGCTCGCCCAGGCCGTCGCGCGCGACAGGGAGGCGGCGCAGATGCAGGCCGAGCTGGACGAGGTGATCTGATGCCGATCACCGTCGACATCGACGTGATGATGGCCAGGCGGAAGATGTCCGTGGGGGAGCTCGCGGAAAGGGTGGGGATCACGCCCGCCAACCTCGCGGTGCTCAAGAACGGCCGCGCCAGGGCGGTGCGCTTCGCGACGCTCGCCGCGCTGTGCGAAGCACTCGACTGCCAACCGGGAGACCTGCTCCGCTATGAGGCCGACGACGACAGGCAGCCCGTCGGGGCCACGGAGTCCGCGGACGGATGACGGCCGTGCACGGCATCCGCCGATCGCTTGCGGCAGCCAGAACCGGCGGGGGGGGGGGGGGGGGGCACCCCCCCCCCCCCCCCCCCCGCCGGGGGGGGGCGGGGGGGGGTGGGGGGGGGGGGGGGGGGGGGGGCGGGCGGGGGGCCCCCCCCGGGGGGCCCCCCCCCCCGCCGGCCCCCCCCCCCCCCCGGGGGCGGCCCCCCCCCCCCCCCCCCCCCCCCCCCCCCCGCCGGCTTCGTCCGTGATCAGGACTGGTACGGCTGCTGCTGGTGCGGCTGCCCGTACGGCTGACCGCCGGCGCCGCTCGCCGCCTGCGCCTCGAGCTGCGCCGCCTGCTCCTTCGTCACCATCTGTTCCGCGCCGCAGAAGGTGCACTGCGTCTGGTACTTCGTCGAGAAGGGGAACAGGGGCACGAAGAACAGCGTGAACTTGGTGACCCGCTTCCGGAGCGTGTGCGCGGAGGGATTCCCGCACCGGCCGCACACGAGGGTGAGTATCGCCAGCTGGTACAGATACCCCTTGGTGCCAAAAATGATCATACTGTGACCCTTCCCGGTCCGGCGGCGGCCGGCTCTCCTGAGCGAGTGACGAGGCGTGCGTTCACCAAGGACGGTCTCATGCCGGTCGGCGCGGACTGCGGCGAGGTACCCGACCGCTGCGGACCGGGCGCGGGTCGCGCCCGCCGCGCCCACTCGCCCGTGCCCCACTCGTCCGCGCTCACCCGTCCGTGCCTACCTCTCCGCGCCCACGTCTCCGCGCCCACCCGTCCGGGTCCGCTCCGGAGCAGCGGGCGCACTGACGCCGGCACATCCAGTGTCCCCCGGCGCCGAACCGTGCGCACGACCGTGAAGGTGCCGTCCCGTGTGGCGGGTCCGTGCGTCTGAACCGGGTCAGGATTCGAGAAGCGCCGACGCCCGTGCTCCGCCTACCGTGACTGCCAGAAGACGACGCAGACGTACCGTGCACGGCCGGTCGGACGAGCCGCGCGACAGCGACGGAGACCGCGACGGCGGCTCCGCCCACAGATGGAGACACGATGAGCATGGCCACGAGGACGGACCCGCGGTCGCCCGCGCCGCACGCCGCCGACCGGCACGACATGATCCGCGTGCACGGCGCGCGCGTGAACAACCTCAAGGACGTCAGCATCGAGATCCCGAAGCGCCGGCTGACGGTGTTCACGGGAGTCTCCGGCTCGGGCAAGAGCTCGCTGGTCTTCGGCACGATCGCCGCCGAGTCGCAGCGGATGATCAACGAGACCTACAGCGCGTTCGTCCAGGGCTTCATGCCCACCCTGGCGCGGCCCGAGGTCGACGTGCTCGAAGGACTGACGACCGCGATCATCGTGGACCAGCAGCGGATGGGCACCGACCCCCGCTCCACGGTCGGCACCGCCACCGACGCGAACGCGATGCTGCGGATCCTCTTCAGCCGGCTCGGAAGGCCGCACATCGGCTCGCCCCAGGCCTTCTCCTTCAACGTCGCCTCGATCAGCGGCGCGGGAGCGGTCACGCTCGAACGGGCCGGGAAGACGGTGAAGGAGCGGCGCAGCTTCAACATCACCGGCGGCATGTGCCCGCACTGCGAAGGCCGCGGCACCGTCACCGACTTCGACCTGACGCAGCTGTACGACGACACCAAGTCGCTCAGCGAGGGCGCGCTCACGATTCCCGGATACAGCGTCGACGGCTGGTACGGCCGGATCTTCCGGGGCTGCGGCTTCTTCGACCCCGACAAGCCGATCCGCAAGTTCACCAAGAGGGAACTCCACGACCTCCTGTACAAGGAACCGACCAAGATCAAGGTCGACAACATCAACCTGACGTACGAGGGGCTCATCCCGAAGATCCAGAAGTCGTTCCTGGCGAAGGACAAGGAAGCCCTGCAACCGCACATCCGGGCGTTCGTCGAGCGGGCGATGACCTTCACCACCTGTCCCGACTGCGAGGGCACCCGGCTCACCGAGACGGCCAGGTCGTCACGGATCGGCAAGATCAACATCGCTGACGCGTGCGCGATGCAGATCAGCGACCTGGCCGAATGGGTCCGCGGCCTCGACGAGCCGTCGGTGGCTCCGCTGCTCGCCACGCTGCGGCAGACCCTCGACTCGTTCGTCGAGATCGGGCTCGGCTACCTGTCGCTCGACCGGCCGGCCGGCACGCTGTCGGGCGGCGAGGCGCAGCGAGTCAAGATGATCCGGCATCTCGGTTCCGCGCTCACCGACGTCACCTACGTCTTCGACGAGCCCACCATCGGACTGCACCCGCACGACATCCGGCGCATGAACGACCTGCTGCTGAGGCTGCGCGACAAGGGCAACACCGTGCTGGTCGTGGAGCACAAGCCGGAGACGATCCTGATCGCCGACCACGTCGTCGACCTCGGCCCCGGCGCCGGTACGGCGGGCGGCGCCGTCTGTTACGAGGGCACCGTAGAAGGGCTGCGGTCCGCCGAAACGGTCACCGGCCGTCACTTCGACGACCGCGCGGCCCTGAAGGAAACCGTGCGGAAGTCCACCGGCACGCTGGAGATCCGCGGCGCGAAGGAACACAATCTGCGTGACGTCGACGTCGACATCCCGCTCGGCGTGCTGACCGTGATCACCGGCGTCGCCGGGTCCGGCAAGAGCTCGCTCATCCACGGCTCGGTCGCCGGGCGGGACGGCGTGGTGTCCGTGGACCAGACAGCCATCAAGGGGTCCCGGCGCAGCAATCCCGCGACCTACACCGGCCTGCTCGACCCGATCCGCAAGGCGTTCGCCAAGGCCAACGGCGTCAAGCCGGCGCTGTTCAGCGCCAACTCCGAGGGCGCCTGCCCCACGTGCAACGGCGCCGGGGTCATCTACACCGACCTGGCCATGATGGCCGGCATCGCCGTCCCCTGCGAGGTGTGCGAGGGGAAGCGGTTCATGGCGTCGGTCCTCGACCACCGGCTGGGCGGCCGCGACATCGCCGAAGTCCTGGCGATGCCGGTGACCGAGGCGGAGGCCTTCTTCGCCGAGGGCGAGGCCCGCATCCCCGCCGCCCACCGCATCCTCACCCGTCTGGCCGACGTCGGCCTCGGCTACCTCAGCCTCGGCCAGCCCCTCACCACCCTGTCCGGCGGCGAGCGGCAACGCCTCAAGCTCGCCACCCACATGTCGGAGAAGGGCGGCGTCTACGTCCTCGACGAGCCGACCACCGGCCTGCACCTCGCCGACGTCGAGCAGCTGCTCGGCCTGCTCGACCGGCTCGTCGACTCCGGCAAGTCGGTCGTGGTCATCGAGCACCATCAGGCCGTCATGGCACACGCGGACTGGATCGTCGACCTCGGCCCCGGCGCAGGCCACGACGGCGGCCGCGTCGTCTTCGAGGGCACGCCCGCCGACCTGGTCGCCGCCCGCTCCACCGTCACCGGCGAGCACCTCGCGGAGTACGTGGCGGGCTGACCCCGCGGTCGACGCCGCCGAGCCCGCCGAGGCGGGCTCGGCGGCGGGCTGGGATCCTGGAGGTGCCCTCGGGATGACCTGGGCGGCGAGAAGGACCGAGACCCAGGAGCAGCCCGATGCGGCGGTCGACCGTTGCCCACCGGCCGAGGGACGGCGAGGCCGCACGCGTCGCCGGACTGTACACGCGCCGGTTCGGCCCGTGGCCGCCGACGGAACCCGTCGTCGTACTGCTCCACGGTCTCGGCCTCTCGGGCCGCTACTTCTACCCCCTGGCCAGGGAGCTGGCCGCGGTCGGCCGCAGTGTGCTGGTGCCGGACCTGCCGGGCAGCGCCCGCTCCCGTGCCGTCGTCCGGCGCGCACCGGACACGGAGACGACCGTACGGGCGCTGCTGCGCTGGCACGCCGCCGCCGAGGCCGGACCCTGCGTGGTGGTGGCCAACTCGGTCGGCTGCCAGGTGGCCGTGGCCCTCGCCGCCGAACGGGCACCGCGGGTCCAGCGACTGGTCCTGGTGGGTCCCGCCCTGGACGCGACGGCACCGTCCGCCGGGCGCCAACTGCTGCGCCTCCTGCTCGACGCACCCAAGGAGCCACTCGCGCTTCTCGCGCTCGTCGCCCTGGACTACCTGGTCACCGGGGCCGCCAGGTTCGCCGGGGCGTTCCGCCAGGCCAGGCGGGACGCGCTCGGGCCGTTCACGGCCCGGCTGCGCGCGGTGCGGGTCCCCGTCCTCGTCGTGCGCGGCGCCGGCGACAGCGTGGCGCCCGCGCCCTGGGCCGAACGCGTGGCCGCGGAGCCGTCCGACGGCCGGCTCGCCGTCGTCCCCGCGTCGGCCCACGCCGTGCACTTCAGCCGGCCCGGCCTCACAGCGCGTCTGATCATGGACTTCCTGTGACGGCCGCTCCGGCTCGCACCCCGCCCAGGCGGCGGCCGAGGGGCCGTTCCGTCCCGCCCGGGGCGCCGGACGCCGGTCCCGCTCACCCCGGCCCCTTCCACCGCCCACGGCACGACACGCATATTCGACCGCCGCCTGGGCACTCCGAGTGCACAGGCCGCCCCGAGCACTCGGCGGAGCTCGAATGTTCGGAACGGGCCGACCGGCGTCGCCCGTCACCTCAAGGAGGGGCCGTGAGCGTGCGTATCGGAGTGGAAGAGGAGTTCCACGTCGTCGAGGTGGAGACCGGCTTGCTGGTGCCCCGGGCAGGCTCCCTGCTCGAACGCCTGCCCAAGCGGACCTTCACGGCCGAGCTGAAGCAGTCCGTCGTCGAGACGAACAGCGCCGTGCACGCGTCGCTCGACGACCTGCACGCCGACCTGACCGGCAGCCGGCGGCAGCTGGACACCGCCGCCACCGCCCAGGGCCTGGCCGTGGTGGCCGCCGGCACGGTGCCGCTGGTCCGCCGTGCCTCGGCCGTGCCGGCCACCCCGGGCATGCGGTACCGCCACATGGTCGACGAGTACCGCGCGGTCGCCGACGAGCAGCTGATCTGCGGCGCCCAGGTCCACGTGGACGTGCCGGACCGCGACACGGCCGTACAGGTCATGTGCGAGATCTCCCCGTGGCTGCCCCCGCTGCTCGCGCTGTCCGCCAGCTCGCCCTTCTGGCAGGGCGCCGACACCGGCTACGCGAGCTGGCGCACGATGCTGTGGCAGCGCTGGCCCACCGCGGGTCCCGTGGGCTGCTTCGGGAACGCCGCCGAGTACGACGCCGCCGTGCGCGAACTCATCGACACGGGTGTCATCAGTGACGCCGGGATGATCTATTACGACGTACGGCCCTCCGCGCACCAGCGGACCCTGGAGCTGCGCGTCTGCGACTCCTGCCCGCGGGCGGAGACGGTGGTGCTCGTCGCCGGGCTGTTCCGCGCGCTGGTGATGGGGGCTCAGGAACGGCTGGCGGCGCGCGGCGCGGCCTCGTGCCGGGGACGGCACGAGTGGCTGCGCGCCGCGACCTGGCGGGCCGCGCGGTCCGGTCTCGAGGACGGCCTGATCGACCCGGAGACCCGCCGGGAGGCACCGGCGAGCCAGGTGGTCCGCGGCCTTCTCGCCCACGTACGCCCGCAGCTCGAGGCCAACGGGGACCGGGCGACCGTCGAGGCCCTCACCGAGGAGGCCCTCGCGGAGGGCAGTGCCGCCCACCGCATGCGCCGCGTCGCGGACCGGGAGGACCTGCTGGCCTGCGTCGATCTGGCGATCGCCGAGACCCGGGGCGACCGCCGCGGACCCGAGGCCGCCGAACGCAACCACCTCACGCCCTCCGCACCGCTGGACACCGAGGGCCCTTTCGGCCCCGACGCGGCCGGGATCGCGGGCGCCTGACGCGGTGATGGCCCCGGCCCGCGCCGGGGCCGGGGCCGGGGCCGGGGCCGTGGCCGTGGCCGTGGCCGTGGCCGTGCGAGAGTGCCCGCCTCCACGAGACATGCACGACCGTACGGGTCACGGGAACGACTGACCCACCCGAACGACCGCGCGGGTCACACGACCGCCCGCTCCTCGCCCGGGCGCCGCAGCACGCTGAGCACGTCGTCGCGTCCGGCCACCGCCTCCAGGGACAGCGTGCGGTACCCGGCCTGGTCGAACAGCACGGTGATGCGGTCGCCGTCCTCGCTCAGGACCGTCCCGTCCCCCCACTCCCCGTGCCGCACGTCGGTCCCGACGGGGAAGTCGGCCACCGCCGGGTGCGCGGACCGCGATTCCTCGCCGGGTTCGTCGTCGTCCCGCGCCTCGCACACGTCGCAGTTGCCGCAGGGCGCCTCGTAGGCCTCGCCGAAGTAGCCGAGCAGGAGGTAACGCCGGCAGCCGGTCGTCTCGGCGTACGAGCGGGCCATGTCGACCCGCGATCTGTCGGTCCTGCGGTGTGCCTCCGCGGTGCGGGCGGCCTGGTCCACCGCGTCGTCCGGTGACGTGGCCTGGGCCGGGACTATCTCGCCCGCCGCACCGGTCGTGACGGCACCGGCCTCCTCGAGCAGGTTCACCGCCGCCGTGACCCGGTTGCGGGTCAGCCCGGTCTCCTGGCGGAGCTCCTCCACGTCGGCGGGGTCCGCCCGGCGTTCGTGGACGGCTTCGGCCACCTCGGACAGGACGTCGCGGCTGGGGGAGCGGGCCGCGAAGTACGCCTGCATGCCGGTGTCCTCCGGCCGGTAGTGCAGCACGGCGAGCGCCGGGCCGCCGTCCCGGCCGCCACGGCCGATCTCCTGGTAGTAGGCGTCCAGCGAACCCGGCAGGGAGGCGTGCAGCACGAACCGCACGTCCTCCTTGTCGATGCCCATGCCGAACGCCGAGGTGGCCACGATCACGTCGGCCTCACCGGACAGGAACGCGTCGTGGACACGGGAACGTTCGG
The DNA here is from genome assembly GCF_042871785.1 of Streptomyces sp. NPDC005551. Taxonomy (NCBI): domain Bacteria; kingdom Bacillati; phylum Actinomycetota; class Actinomycetes; order Kitasatosporales; family Streptomycetaceae; genus Streptomyces; species Streptomyces sp. NPDC005551. The sequence goes on from NZ_JBIAJE010000007.1 coordinate 298,518, forward strand.
AGGCACGGAGCCCGGCGTGGTAGGCCTCGGCGGCCAGTCCGAGAGCGGCCAGCTCCCCGGCGTAGTACTCGGTGTCCCTGCGGGTGGCCGCGTAGACGATGCCCGGCTTCGGCTCGGCCGCGGCCCGTTCGACGACCGTCCGGCGCCGGTCCTTCTCGGAGCGGAAGCGGCGCGCCTCCAGCCGGATGTTCGGGCGGTCGAAGCCTGCCACCACCACCCGCGGGTGGTCCATGCCCAGCCGCTCGACGATGTCCTTGCGCACCGGCGGCGCCGCTGTCGCGGTCAGTGCGAGGACCGGTGGCCGGCCCACCCGCCGCGCCGCGTGCGCCAGGCGCAGGTAGTCGGGACGGAAGTCGTGGCCCCAGGACGACACGCACTGCGCCTCGTCCACCACGAACAGGGCGGGGCGCGTCCCGGCGAGCCGCTCCAGCACGTCCTCGCGGGCCAGCTGTTCCGGCGACAGGTACAGCAGCCTCGCTTCGCCGCGGACCACGGACTCCCAGGCCGCCTCCGTCTGCGCGACTCCGAGGTCGGAGTTCACGGCGACCGCGCCGGGCGCACGCTCACCGTCCGGCAGACCCGCGATCTGGTCCCGCTGAAGCGCGAGCAGCGGTGAGACGACCACGACCGGCCCGTCCAGCAGCACCGAGGGAACCTGGTAGACGGCGGACTTGCCCGCGCCGGTCGGCATGACGACGAAGGCGTCGCGGCCCTCCATCACCCACTCCATGGCGGTGAGCTGCTCGGGCAGCAGCGTGTCCCAGCCGAACACCTCCGACGCCGTCTTCCGCAGCCGTACGGCCTCCCCGCCGCCTGTCGATGCCGCCCCACGGCCCATTCCCGCTCCTCCGCTCCTGGATCGGCGCCTCTCCGTCGGCGGCACGATGTGCCGCCCGCGCCCATGGAAGCCCCCGGGTACCCGCGGGAGCCCCGGCGCAGTCCACCGGCCGCAGGTCCCGTGCGGGACGGCCGCACGCCGGGCGGCGTCGCGGCTGGGTCGACGGGGCCCAGCCGACAGGAGGCAGCCGACGGAACACGGCCGACGGACACGGCCGACAGAACAACCGGCGACACAGCAACACCGTGGTGGCTTTGCATGATCATGCGTGAGGGTGCATACTCTTCCTATGTCTAAGGTCCTCACCTCCCTTCCCACCGGCGAGCGCGTCGGAATCGCCTTCTCGGGCGGCCTCGACACCTCGGTCGCGGTCGCGTGGATGCGCGACAAGGGCGCCGTCCCGTGCACGTACACCGCCGACATCGGCCAGTACGACGAGCCGGACATCGCCTCGGTGCCCGACCGTGCGCAGACCTACGGCGCCGAGATCGCGCGGCTGGTCGACTGTCGCGCGGCGCTCGTCGAGGAGGGCCTGGCCGCGCTGACCTGCGGGGCGTTCCACATCCGCTCGGGCGGCCGTGCGTACTTCAACACCACCCCGCTCGGCCGCGCAGTCACGGGCACCCTGCTGGTCCGGGCGATGCTCGAGGACGACGTGCAGATCTGGGGCGACGGCTCGACCTTCAAGGGCAACGACATCGAGCGGTTCTACCGCTACGGCCTGCTCGCCAACCCGCACCTGCGGATCTACAAGCCGTGGCTCGACGCGGACTTCGTGACCGAGCTCGGCGGCCGCAAGGAAATGTCGGAGTGGCTGCTCGCCCACGACCTGCCCTACCGCGACAGCGCCGAGAAGGCGTACTCCACCGACGCCAACATCTGGGGCGCCACGCACGAGGCGAAGACCCTGGAGCACCTCGACACGGGCGTGGAGACCGTCGAGCCGATCATGGGCGTGCGGTTCTGGGACCCGTCGGTCGAGATCGCCACCGAGGACGTGACCATCGGCTTCGACCAGGGCCGCCCGGTGACGGTCAACGGCAAGGAGTTCGCCTCCGCCGTCGACCTGGTGATGGAGGCCAACGCCGTCGGCGGCCGCCACGGCCTCGGCATGTCGGACCAGATCGAGAACCGCATCATCGAGGCCAAGAGCCGGGGCATCTACGAGGCACCCGGCATGGCCCTGCTGCACGCCGCCTACGAACGCCTGGTCAACGCGATCCACAATGAGGACACCCTCGCGCAGTACCACGCCGAGGGACGGCGCCTCGGCCGGCTGATGTACGAGGGCCGCTGGCTCGACCCGCAGGCGCTGATGATCCGGGAGTCCCTCCAGCGCTGGGTGGGCTCGGCGGTCACCGGCGAGGTCACCCTGCGGCTGCGGCGCGGCGAGGACTACTCGATCCTCGACACCACGGGCCCTGCGTTCAGTTACCACCCGGACAAGCTGTCGATGGAGCGCACGGAGGACTCCGCGTTCGGTCCCGTGGACCGGATCGGCCAGCTCACCATGCGTAACCTCGACATCGCCGACTCGCGCGCCAAGCTGGAGCAGTACGCCGGTCTCGGGCTCATCGGAACCGCGAACCCGGCCATCGGTGCCGCCCAGGCGGCCGCGACCGGACTGATCGGCACGATGCCCGAGGGCGGTGCCGAGGCCATCGCCTCCCGCGGCGAGGTCTCCGCGGAGGACGAGATGCTGGACCGCGCCGCGATGGAGTCGGGAACCGACTGACCGACGCGATGCCGAGGACGCCCCCGGGGGACGCCTCAATCGCGAGCCGGCCGGACGCCTCGGGCGCCGGGCCGGCTCGTGCCTCGTCGGCCGCCGATCAAGGCGGAAGTGGTCGACTTAAAGGAGCGCCCACGGGCACTGGGATGGGAGACTGCTGCTGCCGGGTCGCTTCCGGTCGCCTTCAACGCGGCGGGGCTCGCCCGCCGCGCGTCCTCTCCGGCGAGAGGGATCCGGGGTGCTCGGACGACGGGAGACTCATCAGTGAGCGCACACGAGCCGAGCTCTCAGCCCGGACCGCAGGCTCAGCCCTCCGCGGACAGCCACGGCAACGGCCGGGCCATGGGGCTCGCAGGGGTGCTGGCCGCCGCGGAGACCGCGGCACCCGTCGAGTCCCTCGACGTCGTCGCCCGCATGCTCAAGGAACGCCTCGACGCGACGATGGTGTCCTTCCTCATCACGGACTTCACCGGCGGGTCGGTGGTGCGTCTCGGTGCCGCCGGAAGTGTCGAGACCGGCGAGCCCGCCCGGCGCATCGACCTGCCGGGCACGCTGTACGACGAAGTGATCCGCACCCAGCAGTCGACCACGGAGACCAAGGACGACGGACGCACGGTGCGGGTCGTCGCGCCGGTCACCAACCGGGGAGACGCCATAGGCCTCCTGGAGCTCTTCCTCCCCGCGGCGCCCGACGCGGCGGCGATGCGGGAGATCGGCGAGACGGCGCACGCGCTCGCGTACATCGTCATCGCCAACCGCTCGTTCACCGACGTGTACCAGTGGGGCCGCCGGACCAGCCCGCTGAGCCTGGCCGCCGAGATCCAGCACCGCCTGCTGCCCGACTCCCTGGCCTGCGAGGCCGCGCAGTTCGCGGTCGCCGGGGCACTGGAACCCGCCGACCTCGTCGGCGGCGACACGTTCGACTACGTCATCGACCGCGACACCGTGCAGCTGTCCGTCACCGACGCCATGGGGCACGACGTGGACGCCGCACTGCTCGCCACACTCGCCGTGGGGGCGCTGCGCCGGGCCCGGCGGGCGGGAGCCGGACTCGTCGAACAGGCCGGACAGGCCCACCGGGCGATGCTGGAGCACGGCAGGCACAAGTACGTCACCGGCCAGCTGCTGCGCATAAGCCTGGTCGACGGCCGCGTCGAGTTCGTCAACGCGGGACACCCCTGGCCCCTTCGACTGCGCCACGGGAAGGTGGAGGAACTCAGCGTACATATCGACATGCCGTTCGGTTTCCACTTCCCGCACAGCTACCGGGTCCAGCACCTGGACCTGCAGCCCGGCGACCGCCTGATCATGGTCACGGACGGCATGCTCGAACGCGGCGCGAGCGGCATGGACCTGAACAGCCTGATAGAGCGCACCAGTGACCTGCATCCCAGGGAGGCCGCCCGCACGATGATCGCGCAGGTCATCGCCTCGAACGACGGGCACCTCCAGGACGACGCGACGATCATGTGCCTGGACTGGCACGGCGTCAGGCACTCCGAGCGGCACGCCGACACCGGCGCCGACCTCACCGGCGCCTCCCCCTCGCCGACACCGCCCTTCTGACGACCGCCTCACCCTGGACAACCCTCGGCAGCGAAGAACCGAGACCCAGGGCCTGTCGTTTGCATCGGGCCGGCTGTGACCGGCGGTTCGTCCTGACCGGCTGCGACCGGCAGTTAGTCCTGACCGGCCGGACCCCGCGAGGCCGGCATGATCCGAACGACAGGCCCTGAGTGCCCGGTGACGTCGACGGTAAGGTGGTCGATCGTCCGCCTCCCCGCCGTGACCCTTCGCCCCTGAGCAGCGCGGGCCGCCGCCCGGACCCCGCTGCCGCTCCGACTCCGGTTCGCCCCGCGCGAGCGCCAGGGGCGGCCGTCCCGGCCTTCCCGCACCTTCGGCACGCCCCGACGACATCGGGCGTGCCCGAGCACGACAGGTACTCTCCTTGCCCACGTCCACACTGTCCCCGGCCGCTCGACTGCGCGGTCTGCGCCCCGACTGGCTGTCCGACCCGAAGGTCTGGCGCACCGAGGTGCTGGCCGGTCTGGTGGTCGCGCTCGCGCTGATCCCGGAGGCGATCTCGTTCTCGATCATCGCCGGCGTCGACCCCGCGATCGGGCTGTTCGCCTCCTTCACCATGGCCGTGACGATCTCCGTCGTCGGCGGACGCCGGGCGATGATCTCCGCCGCGACCGGTGCCGTCGCTCTGGTCATCGGCCCGCTCAACCGTGAGCACGGGCTCGGATACCTGGTCGCCGCCGTCATCCTGGCGGGTGTCATCCAGATCGCCCTCGGCGCTCTCGGCGTCGCCAAGCTGATGCGGTTCGTGCCCCGCAGCGTGATGGTCGGCTTCGTCAACGCGCTCGCCGTCCTGATCTTCGTGGCCCAGGTGCCCGAGATGCACGACGTGCCCTGGGCCGTCTACCCGCTGCTCGCCGCCGGTCTGGCGCTCATGGTGTTCTTCCCCCGGATCACCCGGGCGGTCCCGGCACCGCTCGTGTCGATCGTCATCCTCACCGTCATCACCGTGGCGGCCGGTATCGCCGTACCCACCGTGGGGGACAAGGGTGACCTGCCGTCCTCGCTGCCGGTGCCGGGCCTGCCGGACGTTCCGTTCACGACGGACACCCTCACGACCGTCGCTCCGTACGCGCTGGCGATGGCGCTGGTCGGTCTGATGGAGTCGCTGATGACGGCCAAGCTCGTCGACGACATCACCGACACGCACTCCAGCAAGACCCGTGAGTCCATAGGACAGGGCGTCGCCAACATCGTCACCGGCTTCTTCGGCGGCATGGGCGGGTGCGCGATGATCGGCCAGACCATGATCAACGTGAAGGTGTCCGGTGCCCGTACGCGCCTGTCCACCTTCCTCGCGGGTTCGTTCCTGATGGTGCTGTGCATCGTCTTCGGCCCGGTCGTCTCCGACATCCCGATGGCCGCCCTGGTCGCCGTCATGGTGATGGTGTCCTTCGCGACCTTCGACTGGCACTCCATAGCCCCGAAGACCCTCAGGCGGATGCCTGCCGGAGAGATCACCGTCATGGTCGTCACCGTCGGCTGCGTGGTGGCCACGAGCAACCTCGCGATCGGCGTCGTCGTCGGCTCCGTCACCGCCGTGGTGATCTTCGCGAAGCGCGTCGCCCACCACGCCACCGTCACCTCGGTCACCGGACCGGACGGCGGCCAGGTCGTCTACTCCGTGACCGGCGAACTGTTCTTCGCCTCCTCCAACGACCTCGTCGGCCGGTTCGACTACGCCACGGACCCCGACAAGGTCGTCATCGACCTGTCCGGCGCCCACATCTGGGACGCCTCCTCCGTCGCCGCCCTGGACGCCGTCGAGACCAAGTACGCGCGGCGCGGCAAGACCGTCGAGATCATCGGGCTCAACTCGCCGAGCGCCCGCATCCACGACCGGCTCAGCGGCGAACTGGCCAGCGGCAACTGACGGGCCCGGAGGAGGAGGCGTGGGTGTCCCGCTCCGGTCACGGCAGCAGGCGCTGCTCCTTGGCCACGGCCACCGCGCCGGCCCGCGTGTCGACGGAGAGCTTGGCGTAGATGCGTCCGAGGTGGGTCTTCACGGTCGCCTCGCTGATGAAGAGGGCTCTCGCGATCTCCCGGTTGCCGAGTCCCCGCGCGAGCTGCGTCAGGATGTCCCGCTCGCGGGCGGTGAGCGTGGGCCGCGGGCTGCGCAGGTTGGCCATGACGCGGCCGGCGACGGGCGCCGAGAGCGCCGTCCGGCCCTGGGCGGCGTCGTGGATCGCGGCGAAGAGCTCCTCCGGCCGTTCGGCCTTGAGCAGGTAGCCCGTCGCGCCGGCCTCGACGGCGCGGGTGATGTCCGCGTCCGTGTCGTACGTCGTGAGGACCAGGACGCGCGGGCTCTCGCCGGGAGCCGTGAGGCGGCGGGTCGTCTCCACGCCGTCGATCCCGGCACCGAGCTGGAGGTCCATCAGCACCACGTCCGGACGCAGCTTCGCACTCAGCGCGAGGGCCTCCTCTCCCGTGCCCGCCTCACCGACGACCTCGATGTCGGGGGTGCTGTCGAGCAGCGCGAGCAGCCCGGCCCGTACGACGGCATGGTCGTCGCACAGCAGGATACGGACGGGGCGGGACGTGCCGGTCGCACCGGTCATGGGGAGGGCTCCAGCGGGATCGCGGCGGACAGGACGGCGCCCTCTCCGGGTGCGGACTCGACGCTCAGGGTGCCGCCGAGCTGACGGGCCCGGGCACGCATCGCGGGCATCCCGTGGCCGCGCACACCGGACGCACGGGAGTCCGGGCCCTCGGGGTCGAAACCGCGGCCGTCGTCGGCGACGTCCAGGACGACCAGGTCGTCCAGCAGCGTGAGGGTGAGCGTGACCGTACGCGCGCCGGAGTGCTCCCGCACGTTCGCCAGCGCGCCCTGGGCGATCCGCAGCAGTGCGGAACGGACCCGCTCGGGAAGCCGGGGCCCGCGGTCGCCGCCGTCGATGTGCACCTGCACGCTGAGGTGCTCGCCCGACTCGCGTGCGGCCAGCGCCCGCAGCGCCCGGCCGAGGTCTTCGCCGCGGGCCAGGTCGGCCGGGGCCAGGTCGTGCACGAAGCGGCGGGCCTCGTCGAGACCGTGTTCGGTGACCGCTTCGGCGGTCCGCAGGTGCGTGCGCGCCCTGTCCGGGTCGGACTCCCAGACCCGGTCCGCTGCCTGGAGGAGCATCCGCTGGCTCGACAGCCCCTGGGCGAGCGTGTCGTGGATCTCCATCGACAGCCGCTGCCGCTCGGCGAGGGTGCCTTCGCGGCGCTCGGAGGCGGCCAGCTCGCGCCGGGTGCGGACCAGGTCGTCGATGAGGACGCGCTGCCGCACCGTCTGCCGTTCCATCTGGAGGAAGACGGCGGTGGCGATGGCGGCGACGGCGGGCGGCGCGAGCAGCAGGTTCGGGTCGAAGCCGCCGGCCAGCCGGAGCTGGGCGGCCACGACGAGGGCCGTCAGTACGACGACCAGCGCGAGTGCGGACCGCGCGGGGAGGACGCGCAGCCCCGTGTAGAAGAGCGGCACCGCGCACCAGGCGAAGCTGGGCGCGAGCACGACGAGCACCATCCACACCACGACGACCGCGGCCAGCCGGACGAGCCGTAGCGGGGAGCGCTCCGCGTCCGCCCCGGTCGGCCGCACTGTCCGGGCGAACGGCCACCGGTACCCGAGTGCGGCCCGCGGAAGCGGGATGGCGTACAGGACCGCGAGGAGAACGCTGAGCGCGACGATCCACGGGGTGCGGGCGTCCCCGGGATGGCGCAGCAGGAAGCGCGCGAGCGCGCCGCCCAGCAGGAGGAAGAACGCCACGTGCATCACGGCGGCGAGTAGGCGCGTGTCCGCGGCGTACCTCTCGTCCGTGGACGCCCCCATACCGTCGACGGGGCCCGTGCCCGTGGACGCCCCGATGCCGTCGACGGGGCCGGTGCCCGTGCCCGATCCGTCGGTACGGCCGGCGTCCGCGCCGTACGTCTCGCCGGCATCCGCCTCCCCGTCGGACGTCCGGGGCCTGCCCGCGTCCATGCCGTGCACCTCCTTCACCGCTCCCGCCTGCCAGGACGTTCCCATTGTCGCCAGCTCCGGCCGCCCCCGGGTCATCCGATCGGTCGACCCCGGCGTCGGCCGGTCGGCACGCCGGGACCCGCCGAAACGCCGACGGTCCTGGACCCCGGGCGGCACCAGGCTGGAGAGCGGAAGAAGCGAACCACCGTCACCACCAGGAGTCGATCCCATGAAGAAGCTCTCCCGCCGCGCCCGCGTCGCCACCGGCGGCGCCGTGATCGCCGCCGTCGCCGCCGGCACTTTCGGCACGGTGTCCGCGAACGCCTCGGCGCCCGCCTCCACCGGCGCGGCCCCGGCGACGGACGTGCGGAGCGGTGGCACCGTCTCGTCCAGCCGTCTCACGGTGGACGCCGCGGCCGAGGCCGCGCAGGCCGCCCTCGACGCCGCCGAGAAGGAGAACCAGAGGGTCACCGTCGCAGTCGTCGACCGCGACGGCAACACCGTCGTCACCCTTCGCGGCGACGGCGCCGGCCCGCAGTCCTACGAGTCCGCGCAGCGCAAGGCGTACACGGCCGTCGCCTGGAACGCGCCCACCTCACAGCTCGCCGAGCGCCTGAAGCAGACGCCGAACCTGAAGGACATCCCCGGCACGCTGTTCCTGGCCGGCGGCGCGCCGGTCGCCGTCAAGGGGTCCCCGGTCGCGGGCATCGGTGTCGCGGGCGCGCCGTCCGGGGCCCTGGACGAGAAGTTCGCCGCGGCGGGAGTGGCGGCGCTGGGGCGCTGAGTCCGCCCGGGAGACCGGGCCGGCGCGGTCCGCGGGCCGTCTGAGACGGCGCGCGGTCGCCCGCGGATCGGAGCGGGTCGTGAATCAGTGCGAGTGGGGCGGGTAGGCGGCGTTCTGCACAGTTCACTACCGCGAGGGAGACGCCGTGACGCAGAAGAGTGAAGGCGAGCAGGTCAATCGGTTCTGCAAGGCGTGCGGTACCCCTGCCGAGAACGGGCGGCTGTGCGAGCGCTGCGGCGAGGTGCTGCACCTGCCCGATGACGTGGGCCTGGTCGAGGACCAGGGCGCCGTGGTGCGGCGGGACTTCGAGGGCCGCCGCGATCACTCGGGCTGAGGACCCGGCCACCGTTCCGGCCCTCCGGGCGCGGGGACCGACTGCCGCACCCCCGTTCTCACGCCTCTTCCTCCGCGGTCCGCTGGACGACGAATTTGTGGGTACACGGGGCGCATGGCAACGAAGAACGATCACCCCATTCCCCTGCGGGCGATGCGCCAGCTGCGCCGGATCCGCATGTTCTACGCGGCGGGCGCCCTTCTGTGGGCGGTGTTGGCGGTCTGGCTCGGACGGGAGCATCCCGGGAGCCGGCAGATGTGGGTGTCCGTCCTCTTCGTCGCGGTCTTCGCCGGGCTGTTGTCCGTGACGTCCCTCTGGCTGTGGCGTCAGGGGACCCAGCGTGCGAGTGCGAACGGCCGCCACGCCGGCGCGCGCGGGATGGCCGCCGGCCGCCACGCGAGCGCCTGAGTCCGCGCCGCCCGCTCGTCACCGGGTCCCGCCGTCGGGGCTCGGCGTGTCACACGGTGTCTGCCACGCCCGCCAGTTGCTTCCACGCGCCCGTCCCACGGCTCCACGAGCCGCCCGCCACGCGTACGCGCTCCGGCGGAACCGCGGCGCGCACGCGCCCCGGCGGAACCACGCGAGTTCCGCCGGGGGCGAGCACATCACTACGACATCCCGCGCGGCCGTTGCTGCGCGGGTGCCGGTCAGCGGGTCGAGGTGACCCGGTGTTCCTTCAGAGCGGCGCAGTTGGAGCCGCTCACCTGGACGTAGACGTTGGCGATGTGGCCGCCCCAGTCGACGCAGTAGCCCTTGCCGTAGACGTAGGTCGGTCCGGCGTACGAGGTGTACTGCCCGTAGTCGTCGTCCCCCTGCTCGGTGGCGGGGATGTAGACCCAGGCCGACATCTCCTTGACGGTGCCCGGGTTGTTGCGGATGGTGGCGACGCAGTTCTTGCCGTTCGAGGCGTTGTACGTGAGGTAGACCGTGCCCAGCGAGCCGATGGCCGCCGAGTTCACGGTGCGGTAGCTGCTCCCACAGACCTTCTGCGGTGTCGTGTTGGGTGCGGCGGAGGCGGGTGCCGCCAGCGCGGTCGTGGCCCCCAGGGACAGCACCGCCAACGTCGCGGCGCCCAGAGCGGAACGGGTGAATCGCATATTTCCCCCTTGTAACCGAAGGAGTTGCTTGCTCCTGTCTGGTGTGACCTGCGAGACATCCGGATGGTTGTAGCCTCTTCGCAAAACACCGGAAAACGATCACTCGACCCGCTTGACGGCCGGTTCCGTCCGGCTCCCCTCCCGGGCTGTCCGCGCCGCCATACCAGGCACGTCGGCTCCGGGCTGCCCGGCGGTCAGGATCGCCGCACACTGGAGAAGTGACCGGCCAGAGCGACCGCCCGATCGCCGACTACGCGCTGCTCTCCGACTGTCAGACCGCCGCGCTGGTCAGCCGCGACGGCTCCGTCGACTGGCTGTGCCTCCCCCACTTCGACTCCCGGTCCGTGCTGGGCCGGCTCCTCGGCCCCGAGGCGGGTCACTGGTCCATCCGCCCCGCCGGCCCGTACACCGCACGCCGCGCATACCTGGACCGCACCCTCGTACTGCGGACGGAGTTCCGCACCGCAGGAGGTCTGGTCACGGTCACGGACGCTCTGGCCTCCGGGCTGAACGAGCGCGGCCACGACCTCGGCCGCCGGGCCCCGCACCTGCTCCTGCGCGTGGTGGAGTGCGTCGAGGGCCGGGTGGAGGTCGACATCGAGTTCGCGCCGAGACCGGAGTACGGGGTGGTCCGCCCGCTGCTGAGCCCTCAGGAGGGCGGGCTGCACTGCCACGGCGGTCCCGACACCCTGGGGTTCTGCTCACCGGTGCCGCTGGAGATCACCGACATGGCGCGCGGCCGGTGCGTACTGCGTGCGGGGGAGACCGCGGCGTTCGCGCTGCACCAGGTGCCCGCGGGCAGCGGCCTCGAGCTCTCGACGCAGGAGGCGATTCGCGGGCACCTGCGCGACACCGTCCGCAGCTGGCGCTCCTGGTCGGAACTCCATCAGTCGTACGAGGGCCCCTGGGCGGAGCTCGTCCACCTGAGCGGTCGCGTCCTGCAGGGGCTCACCTTCCAGCCGACCGGAGCGATCGTCGCGGCCCCGACCACCTCACTGCCGGAAACGGTAGGCGGAGTACGCAACTGGGACTACCGCTGCGCCTGGGTCCGGGACGCCTCGCTCACCCTGGACGCGCTGTGGGTCGCGGCCTGCCCCGACGAGGCCGAGGCCTTCTTCCAGTGGATGGCGCGGGCCGCCGCGACCGACCCCCACCACTGCGCCTCGATGCAGATCATGTTCGGCATCCGTGGCGAACGGGACCTCAGCGAACGTGAACTGCCGCATCTGCCGGGCTGGCGCGGAAGCCGTCCGGTCCGCGTCGGCAACGGTGCCTGGCGGCAGAGCCAGCTGGACGTGTACGGCGAACTCCTGGGCGCCGCCCACCGGCTCCGCCGGCACCTCGGCGGCCTGGACGCCCCGACCAAGGCGTTCCTCGCCGGTTGCGCCGATGCCGCGGCCGCCCGCTGGCAATCACCCGACCAGGGCATCTGGGAAGTCCGCAGCGCCCCGCAGCACTTCGTGCACTCCAAGCTCATGTGCTGGGTCGCCGTCGACCGCGCGATCGAGCTGGCCGACCAACTCGACGCCGCCGAGCGGATCCCCGACTGGTCCCGGACCCGTGACGAAATCCGCGCGGCGATCGAGGACTACGGCTGGAGCGACGGGGTCGGCGCCTATGTGCAGGCTTTCGGCTCCGACCTCCTGGACGCGTCGGTGCTGATGATGCCGATCGTCGGGTTCGTCGCGGCGGACGCCCCGCGGATGCGGGCCACCATCGACGCCGTACGCGACGGGCTGACCGGCCCTGACGGCCTGGTCCACCGCTATCTGGACATGGACGACGGCCTGCCGGGCGACGAAGGCACCTTCCTGTTGTGCACCTTCTGGCTGGCCCAGGCGCTCGCGCTGGCCGGTGACACCGGAGCAGCCCGTGAACTCTTCGAACGCGCGGCAGGCTGCGCCAACGACGTGGGGCTCCTGGCCGAGGAGGTCGACCCGTCCGGAGGTGGCTTTCTCGGCAACTTCCCGCAGGCCTTCAGCCACACAGGCCTGGTGAACGCCGCATGGGCCATCCACCAGGCCACCTCGCCCGGCGACCCGGCGGCGACGGGCAGCTAGCGAGGACAGGCCTGAACCGGTTTCGTGCAGTTGACAGCAGGTCCTGGCACAGAATTTGACTAAACACATACTCAACCGGCGTATTGCCTCTGGACAACGTTGTCAGCATCCGGGCAGAGTGGCCTCCCCGGAATGCGGATTTTGGCACCACTCAGGGAAGGGCTGACGTGATGGTCGCGTACGGAGCACTCGACATCGGCGGTACGAAGATCGCCGGGGCGCTCGTGGACCCGCAGGGCCGGCTGCTGGCTCGCGCGCAACGGCCCACGCCGGCAGGCGAGTCGGCCGAAACCCTGATGGGCGCGGTCACGACGGTGCTGGACGAGCTCGCCGGGCACCCTGCTTGGCGAGCCCTCACCTGCCTGGGCATGGCGAGCGCGGGCCCGGTCGACACGGCCGCCGGAACCGTGAGCCCCGTCAACATCCCCGGCTGGCGCGGCTTTCCCCTGGTCGACAGAGTCCGCTCACACCCGTGTGTACCCGCCCGCATCACCCCCGTGCTGATCGGGGACGCCGTCGCCATGACTGCGGCGGAACACTGGCTGGGCGCTGCTCGCGGTGTGGACAACGCCCTGTGCATGGTGATCTCGACCGGCGTCGGGGGCGGGCTGGTCCTCGACGGGCGGCTGCATGCGGGGCGGTCGGGCAACGCCGGTCACATCGGCCATATCTCGGTCGACCTGAACGGACCCAAGTGCCCCTGCGGCGGCCGGGGTTGCGTGGAGCGGCTGGCCAGCGGCACGGCGATCGCGGCGCACGCCCTCGCGGCAGGCTGGACGCCACCCGCCGGGGCCGCGCCGACCGCCGCCGCCGTCGCGGCGGCGGCCCGGGAGGGTGACGCCCTCGCGCAGGCGGCGTACGAACGGGCGGCGCAGGCGCTGGCGGCGGGCATCGCCGCGACGGCCGCCCTGGTCGAACTCGACCTCGTGGTCATCGGCGGGGGAGTGGCGCAGGCCGGCGACACGCTGTTCGCACCGTTGCGTCGGTGGATGTCGGAGTACGCGGTCCTCGACTTCGCCAGGGATGTGCCGATCGTGCCCGCCGAACTGGCCTTGGATGCAGGCCTGATCGGCGCGGCGGCGGTAGCCGCCGGCACCACGTGGGGCGCGCCGGGGACGGGCGCCGCGGGGACGGGCGGCCCGCAGGCCGGGAAAGCCCGCGCCTGCGAAGGCGAGGGGGCCGTCGGTCACGTTGGATACGGCCCAGGGCCGAGGACCTGACCATTTCGGCGGCGGAACTACGGCTGCGGAGGGGGCACATGGCGCGCTACGCGCCCAGCCCCGTGCTCGAATACTCCGCCGATCCGAGAAGACCCGTGTCCCGGTCGTAAGGCATCCGATCAGCCCCGATATCACCCCCGACAACTGAACTACAGCTAAACTTAACCGGTTTGGCTTCAACTGTTGCTCTCGTGGAAGTCTCCTTCTAGCCTCTCTCCCAGCCGCTGCGAAGGCATTGCTCACCACTCCCACCCCCACCCCCGGTCACGGAAACAAGTGGTGGCCTTCAGCGACGACTTGCTGTCCCGCTGTCCGGTGTGAGCCGCACACCGAATCCCCGGGCAGCGGGATTCCACCGGCCCGCACACTTCCTCACCGAACTTGCCATGAGCCAGGGGCGGGGAATGAGCGTGCCCGCGCCCCGCCGGGCCGGACGGGCGAGCCGGACGGACAACCCTTCACTGAACGGCCGTGCCGCGCGGACCGAACACGTCTCGGACGCGGCCGGCACGAGCGACCACCATGGGAGCGACAATGAGAAGAAGACTGGCCACCGCGGCGGGAGCGCTGCTGGCCATCGCGGCCTCGCTGCTGGCCGTCCCGTCCACCGCGCACGCGCAATCACAGGCGGAACAGGGATTCCACGTCAGTGACGGCCGCCTGCTGGACGCGAACGGCAAGGACTTCGTCCTGCGCGGCGTGAACCACGCCCACGCCTGGTACCCCACCAGGACCCCGCAGGCGCTGAAGGACATCAAGGCGCTGGGTGCCAACTCGGTGCGGGTGGTCCTCGCCACGGGAGACCGCTGGACCAAGAACGGCGCAGCCGACGTCGCCGCGGTCGTCACCCAGTGCAAACAGAACCGCCTGGTCTGCGTTCTCGAGGCGCACGACACCACGGGATACGGGGAGCAGGCCGGTGCTGTGTCGCTGTCCCGCGCCGTGGACTACTGGCTGAGCATTCAGGACGTACTGAAGGGCCAGGAGAAGTACGTCATCCTCAACCTGGGAAACGAGCCGCACGGCAATTCCGGCTACACCGCCTGGACTTCCGACACGCAGAACGCCATCAAGCGTATGCGTGACGCCGGATTCGACCACACGCTCATGGCCGACGCACCCAACTGGGGCCAGGACTGGGCGTTCACCATGCGGGACAACGCCGCGAAGGTGTTCGCCGGCGATCCCGACCGCAACACGGTGTTCTCGATCCACATGTACGGCGTCTTCGACACCGCAAACGAGGTGAACGATTACCTGAACCGGTTTACCTCACAACATCTGCCCCTTGCCATCGGCGAGTTCGGCAACGCCCACTCGGACGGCGACCCCGACGAGGACGCCATCATGGCCGCTGCCCAGCGGCAGGGCGTGGGCTACCTCGGATGGTCCTGGAGCGGCAACGGCGGCGGAGTCGAATACCTCGACTTGGCCACCGACTTCGACGCCTCCCGGCTGTCCGCCTGGGGCCGGCGTCTCTTCGAGGGCGCCAACGGCATCAAGCAGACCTCGCGGGAGGCCAGCGTCTTCGCCTCCGGTCCCGCGGACGGCAGCTGCGCAGTCAGCTACCGGCTCAGCGACTGGGGCAGCTCGTTCAACGCGGACGTGACCATACGCAACACCGGCACCACGGCGGTCAAGGGCTGGCGTCTCGACTTCGCCTTCCCCGGGCAGCAGAAGATCAACTCCGCCTGGAACGCCCGCACGGCCCAGGACGGCAGTCAGGTGCGCGCCACCAACGAGTCCTGGACGGAGACGATCCCCGTCGGCGGCTCAGTGAGCTTCGGCTTCAACGGCTCCTCCACGGGGACCAACGGGGTCCCCGCCTCTTTCGCCCTCAACGGAGTGGGCTGCGCGAAGAGTTGACGGACGCGCACGTGCGCAGGGCCGCGTCCCCCAGTGGGCGCGGCCCTGCTTGCGTTATTCATCGTCACGGACCTGTGTGGGTCCCAGCGGGCGCGGTGCCGCGTGCGTTCCCCGTAGGCACCGTGGCGGCCGGCCACCACGGTGTGCTCCCCCCGGCTACGAGCCGGCCTCCGGTGCCCGGGCGGTGGATCCCCGTGGTGTCAGCGTGGGAGTGGGCGCCTGATGCGCACCGCTGTGCGTCCCGTTGATGACATCGAACAGGACCCGCGCCACCTCGGCGCCGAAGTGGTGCACATCGTGGCTCATCGCCGACAGCGTCGGATGGGTGATCCGGCACAGCTGGGAGTCGTCCCAGGCGATCAGCGACAGGTCGTCGGGAACCGAGAATCCCATCTCGGCCGCGACGCCCGCGCCCGCGACGGCCATGATGTCGTTGTCGTAGACGATGGCGGTGGGCCGGTCCGCGGCGAGCAGCAGCGAGCGGGTGGCGCGGGCGCCCTCCTTCTCGTCGAAGCCCGTCGCGATCTGGCGGGCCGCCTCCAGCCCCAGTTCACGGGTCGTGGACGCGAACGCGCGTGCCCGGATGGCGCTGTGGCCGAGGTCCGCCGGACCGCCGACCCGGGCGATCCGGCGATGGCCGAGAGCCGCCAGATAACGGACGGCTTCGGCGACCGCCGAGGCGTCGTCGGTCCACACCGCCGGGAAGGGCCCGGTCAGGGAGGGGTGGCCGACCGCGACGGCGGGCAGACCGGTGCCCCGCAGCGACGGCAGCCGGGGGTCGTTCTCACGGAAGTCCACCAGGATCGCCCCGGCGATCATCCGGCCGCCCCACCAGGCCTTGTAGAGAGCGATCTCCTCGTCGAGGTCCCGCACCAGGCGCAGCAGCAGCGAGCAGGACCGCTCCGCCAGGACGCTCTCGATACCGGAGATGAACTCCATGTAGAAGGGTTCGAGGCCGAGCAGCCGCGCCGGCCGGCACAGGGCCAGTCCGACGATGTCCACCCGCTGGTTGGACAGGCTGCGCGCGGTGGCGCTGGGGGCCCAGCCCAGTTCCCTGGCCGCCTCGAAGATCCGTTCGCGGGTGGCCGCCGAGACGCCCGGCTTGTGGTTGAACGCGAGCGACACCGCACCCTTGGACACTCCCGCCCGGGCGGCGACGTCCTTGATCGTGACCCGCTCCGCCGGGCCGCTCATGTGGCATCCACGCAGTACAGGGCGGCCCTTACGTCCTGCTCGCCGACTGGGCCGCAGCCGGTGACCCGGATGCGTGTGCGCTCGCCGGGCAACAGGGTCTGCGGGCCGCGGTCACAGACGGCGGCCGGGGCGAGCCGGTCGGGCTGGAGCAGCAGGTCTCGGACGAGGGTACGGGCGGTCACCACGACATCGACTCTATCCTCCCGCCCCTCCACCGGCTCGACACCGACTTCGTAGACGGACCGGGGGCAGGCGAAGTCCTTGTCCGCGACGGGGAAATGAAGCGCGCGCAGCCCGTCGGCGTCGGCGACCAGGAACTCCTTGGCGGACCGCTCGGCAGGCGCGACCTCCCGCGGCACCGGGACCCGGGCGACCGAACGGGGCGCGGCCGCCACGTCGAGGACGCTCTCGCGGAGCAGTGTCCCGTCCGCCGCGCACCGCCGCAGTGTCACCGCCGTCCGCCAGGCGGTGGCGGACTGGTTGACCGCGGCGAGGACGAGACCGTCCGCGTCCGGCTGCACGGTCAGCAGGCGGTCGGCGTAGACGCGACGCAGCTCGTGGTACAGCGGTTTCAGGCGGCCGTCACCGTCGATCGCGGACCATGAGGTGACGGGCCAGCAGTCGTTCAGCTGCCAGACGACCGTGCCGGCGCAGACGGGCCAGTGCGAGCGCCAGTGCTCGATCCCCGCCGCGACGGCCCGGGCCTGGACGAGCTGGGTCAGGTAGTGCCAGCGGTCGAAGTCGCCCTCGGGCAGCGGGAAGTGGCGTGCCACCCCCCGGTCGAGCTTGCCGTTGCCGTCCTCGGCCTTCTGGTGGTGGAGCATGCCGGGGGAGTCGGGCGCCAGCCGCTCGCCGGGCAGGGCGCGGCGCAGGGTGGCCTGCGCGGGAGGCGCCTGCCAGCCGAACTCCGCGACGAACCGGGGCACGCTCGCGCGGTACTCGGCGTAGTCCTGGCGGTTCCACACCTCCCAGGAGTGATGGGTGCCGTGCGCGGGGTCGTTGGGGTGGTGGTCCCAGGTTCCGGACCAGGGGCTGCCCGCGGTGTAGGGGCGGGTCGGATCGAGTTCGGCGACGATCCGGGGGAGCAGCCCCAGGTAGTAGCCCTCACCCCAGGAGTCGCCGGCGAGCGCGCCCTCCCAGTCCCAGTCGCGAAAGCCCCACAGGTTCTCGTTGTTGCCGTTCCACAGCACGAGGGAGGCGTGCGACATGAGCCGGACAACGTTGTCACGGGCCTCCGCCTCGACCTCGCCGCGCAGCGGCTGTTCCTCGGGGTAGGCGGAGCAGGCGAAGAGGAAGTCCTGCCAGACCATCAGGCCCAGTTCGTCGCAGACGTCGTAGAAGGCGTCGTCCTCGTAGATGCCGCCGCCCCACACCCGCACCAGGTCGATGTTCGCCCCGGCGGCCTGGGTGAGCCGGGTCCGGTAGCGCTCGGGGGTCACCCGGGAGGGGAAGGCGTCGTCGGGGATCCAGTTGACGCCGCGGGCGAAGATCCGTACGCCGTTGACGACCAGGGTGAAGCCGGTGCCGTGTTCGTCGGCCGAGCGGTCGAGCTCGACCGTCCGGAAGCCGATCCGCCGTTCCCAGCTGTCGAGGGGGCGCCCTTCGTCGTCACTGAGGGCGATGTGGAGGTCGTACAGGGGCTGTTCGCCGTAGCCGCGGGGCCACCACAGGCGCGGGTCGGACACCTCCAGCCGCAGCGTCACCTCGTCACCGGTGAGGACGGCCTCGGCGCGGGCGCCGGCCACCCGGGCCTCGACGCGCAGCGCGCGTCCCTGCCCCCGCTCGGTCCGCTCCACACCGAGATGCACGTCGACCCGGCCGCGGTCCTGGTCGACGGTGACCACGGGGCGTACGTCGTCGATGCGGGCGGTGGACCAGTGTTCCAGCCGCACCGGCCGCCAGATACCCGCCGTCACCAGCGTCGGCCCCCAGTCCCAGCCGAAGTTGCAGGCCATCTTGCGTATGTACTGCGACGGTTCCGGATAGACGTTGGGCCGCTCTCCGGTGACCGCCCGCACGGCCGCGGCCTCGTCGTATGCGGAGGCGAAGCGGACCTCCAGTTCCCCGGTGCGTCCGGTGACGTCGAACCGGTGGCGCCGGTGCATGTTGCGGGTCGTCCCGAGCGGCCGGCCGTCCAGGGTGATGTCCGCGGCGGTGTCCAGGCCGTCGAAGACCAGATCGGTCCGCTCGTGCCCGGTGGCGTGCGCGAGGGGGCGCGTATACGTCCAGGCGCGGCGCCCCACCCAGGCGAGGCCGGTCTCGTTGTGGCCGATGAAGGGGTCGGGGATGGCCCCGGCGGTCAGCAGATCGGTGTGGACGCAGCCGGGCACCGCGGCCTCCAGCAGTTCCTCGCCATGGCGCAGGCTCCAGCCCTCGGTGAGCTGCGTGACGTCCTTCATGGTGCGGCTCCAATCGCCTGACTCAGGCTGGTGGATGGACAACGGCCGACAACCTAACCCGCTGATCAGGTCCTGTCCATAAACCGGTCTAGTCGTTCTCGGTGCTTGCGAGTCCCGGACCGGCCCTTGCGATGCTTGGGAGGTGGGTACTTCCTGGTAACGATTAAGTATCGTGGTGGAAATCTGAGCTTTACCGGTTAACCCGCGGCTGACATAGTGCCGACATCCCACCCGCAGAGCTGAGCCGCACACTTGAAGGAGCTGGGCACATGGGGAACATGAAGACGCTCACGGGAGCGCTTCTGGCCGTCACGGTCCTCGCCGTCGCTGGATGCAGCGGCCAGGGCACGGCCTCCGGTGAGACGGCGAAGGCGCCCGCCGACCCCGCCGACGCGTCGGGCACCATCAAGGTCCTCACGCACCGGACCGACCTCGTCCAGAACGGGACGATGGACAAGTACGCCGCCGAGTTCAACAAGACCTACCCCAAGGTGAAGGTGAAGTTCGAGGCCCTCACCGACTACGAGGGCGAGGTCAAGATCCGGATGAACACCGAGGACTACGGCGACGTCCTGATGATCCCGGCCGCCATCGCCAAGAACGACTACCCGAAGTTCTTCGCTCCGCTGGGCGGCGCCGCGGACCTGGGCGGCAGGTACCGCTTCAGCGACAAGACGGAGGTCGGCGGCAAGGTCTACGGCATCACCACCTTCGGCACCGCCAACGGCTTCCTCTACAACAAGGCCGTCTGGAAGAAGGCCGGCGTCAGTGAGTGGCCCACCACGCCCCGGGAGTTCTACGACGACCTGAAGGCGATCAAGTCCCGGACGAACGCAGTGCCTTACTACACGAACTTCAAGGACGGCTGGCCCCTGACCGCCTGGAGCAACAGCGTCGGCTCGGTCACCTGCGACGCCAAGGCCAACGACAAGCTCGCCGGTGCGGTCTCCCCCTGGAAGCGGGGCGGCGAGCTGCACACGATCGACTCGCTCCTGCACGACATCGTCAAGGGCGGCCTGTCCGAGAAGGACCCCAACACCACCAACTGGGAGGCGTCCAAGGGGATGATCGCCCAAGGCAAGGTCGCCAGCATGCAGTTGGGATCCTGGGCCATCACGCAGATGCGAGACGCCGCCCGGAAGGCCGGCGCCGACCCGGACGACATCGGCTTCATGCCCTTCCCGGCCCAGAAGGACGGCAAGTACTGCGCCGTGCTCGCCTCCGACTACCAGCAGGCGGTCAACATCCACTCCGACGACAAGGCGGCGGCGCGGGCCTGGATCGACTGGTTCACGGAGAAGTCCGGCTTCTCGGCGAAGGAAGGCGCGGTGCCCGCACTGAAGTCCGCCGCGATGCCCAGCACACTGAAGGACTTCGTTGACAACGATGTCACCTTCCTGGAGCGCTCGGAGGCCGGGACCGGCGACGTGAACACCATCGACAACGCGGCGGAGATAGGCCTGAACAAGCCGGACTACCGCCAGAAGCTGGTCGACCTCGCTCGCGGTGCCCAGAAGGGCGACCTCGACGACTTCTTCGCGGACCTCGACAAGCGCTGGAACGAGGCGGCCGAAGCCGCGGGCTCCTGACCGTCAGCCGGCCCCTGCCGCCAAGCAGCCACGGCCCCGCCCGGACCGGCGGACGGGGCCGACCGCCCGTCGCAGATCAGCGGACGACGAAAGGCCCGACATGACCGAGACGACCGACACGGCGCCCGCGAAGGTGCCGCGCACCGCCGCCCCACCCCGCAGGACGGCACGCCGCCCCGTGACTCCGGGCGGCGGCCTGCGAAGCGGCCCCCTGCTGCGCCGCCTCACCCCGTGGCTCTTCCTCGCGTTCCCCCTGATCCTGCTGGTCACGTTCACCTACGTGCCCGTGGGCAACATGATCTATTACAGCTTCACCGACTGGGACGGCGTCAGTCCCGACCGGAACGTCACGGGTTTCGACAACTACCGGCAGCTCTTCACCCGGCCCGAACTGTTCCGGGTGTTCTTCGTCAGCTTCTACTACCTCGCGGCCTCCGCCGTGCAGATCGTGATCGCCCTGTACTTCGCGACCGTCCTCAGTTTCGACCTGCGCTTCCGGAACCTCTTCAAGGGCATCCTGTTCTTCCCGTACCTCATCAACGGCGTGGCCATCGGGTTCGTCTTCCTCTACTTCTTCCAGGACGGCGGCACGCTGGACTCGGTGCTGTCCTGGTTCGGCGCCGGATCCGACCACGCGTGGCTCGGTGACCCCGAGTCGGCCAACACCTCGCTCGCCGGCGTGTCCGTGTGGCGCTACACCGGGCTCAACTTCGTCCTGTTCCTGGGTGCGATCCAGTCGATCCCCGCCGAGCAGTACGAAGCGGCGCAACTGGACGGAGCCACCCGGTGGCAGCAGTTCCGCCACCTCATCGCCCCGAGCATCCGGCCGGTACTGAGTCTCAGCGTCATCCTGGCGATCTCCGGGTCGCTGTCGGTGTTCGAGATCCCCTACATCATGACCGGCGGCGCGACCGGCACATCGACCTTCGTCATCCAGACGGTCAAGCTCGCCTTCCAGTTCAACAAGACGGGCCTGGCGTCGGCCGCCGCCGTCGTCCTGCTGCTGATCATCCTGCTGATCACCTGGATCCAGCGCCGCCTCGTGCCCGACGAGAAGGTGGACCTCGTATGACCACGTCCCTGCCCGCCCGCCGGCGTCGGATCGCACCGGCCCTGACCTACCTGTCGCTGATCGTCGCGTCGCTGGTCATCCTGGTGCCGCTCGTCGTCGTCTTCCTGACCTCGCTCAAGACCTCCAAGGAGGTCACCGACGGCGGCGCCCTGACGCTGCCGGGCGACTGGCTCAACTTCGGCAACTACGCGACGGCGTTCACCGACGGCAAGATGCTGCACGCCTTCGGGAACACCGCGTTCATCCTGCTCTTCTCCATCACCGGAACGGTCCTCATCGGGTCGATGGCGGCGTACGCGATCGACCGCTTCGCGTTCCGGGCGAAGAAGCCGGTCATGGCGCTGTTCCTGATCGCCACCCTGGTCCCCGGGGTCACCACTCAGGTCGCCACCTTCCAAGTGGTCAACAGTTTCGGCCTGTTCAACAGTCTCTGGGCGCCGGTCCTGCTGTACATGGGGACGGACATCGTCTCGATCTACATCTTCCTGCAGTTCATCCGGGGCATCCCGGTCTCCCTGGACGAGGCCGCCCGCCTGGACGGGGCCAACGCGTTCACCATCTACTGGAAGATCATCCTGCCGCTGCTGAAACCGGCGATCGCCACGGTCGTGATCATCAAGGGGATCACCGTCTACAACGACTTCTACATCCCCTTCCTCTACATGCCCTCGGAAGACCTGGGCACCATCTCGACCGCCCTGTTCCGCTTCAAGGGACCCTTCGGGGCGCACTGGGAGGCCATCTCGGCCGGCACCATCCTGGTGATCGTCCCGACCCTGCTGGTGTTCCTCTTCCTCCAGCGCTACATCTACAACGGCTTCGCTCAGGGCGCGACGAAGTGACACCCGTCGGCTCCGCGGTCACCGCCCGCGGAGCCTGGGTCACTCACGGCCTTCCGGACCACGAGGGTTCCGGCCCACCGGTCCGGCTGATCCGCGGGCCACGCCCGCGCGTGCGCGTCCTCCGCCTCATCGCAGGGTGAGCCGGGTCTCGGACTCGACGCGGGTCAGCTTCTCCGGGTTGCGGACGTAGTACAGGCTCGTGATGCGCTCGTCCTCGACGCGGATCCCCATGATGCCGTCGAGCTCGCCGTCCAGGCGTACGACGAGTGCCGGGTTGCCGTTGACCACGGTGGGGTCACACGTGATCGTGCCCTTGGTCCTGCTGACGCCGCCGAGGTAGAAGCGGACCACCTTCTCGGCGCCGACGACCGGCCGCAGCGCGGCCCGCTTGATGCCACCGCCGTCGCTCACGAGGACGACCTCGGGGGCGAGCACGTCGAGGAGGTCCTGCGGGTTCCCGGTCTCCAGCGCGCGCTGGAACGACTCCAGGACCGCCCGGGCCTGACGCTGGGAGGTCATCTTGGGGGGACGGCCCTCATCGACGTGCCGCCGGGCCCGGTGTGCGATCTGGCGCACGGCGGCCGGGGTCTTCCCGACCGCCTCGGCGATCTCGTCGTAGCCCACCTCGAAGACCTCGCGCAGCACGAACACCGCCCGCTCGGTCGGCGAGAGTCTCTCCAGGACGAGCATCATCGCCATGGAGACGCTCTCGGCGAGTTCGACGTCGTCGGCCACGTCCGGCGTGGTGAGCATCGGCTCGGGCAGCCACTGCCCGACGTACGCCTCCCTGCGCCGCCGCATGGTGCGCAGCCGGTTGAGGGACTGCCGGGTCGTGATCCGCACCAGATAGGCCCGTTGGTCGCGCACCTGCTCCAGATCGACGCCGACCCAGCGCAGCCAGCTCTCCTGGAGGACGTCCTCCGCGTCGGCCGCCGACCCGAGCATCTCGTACGCGACGGTGAAGAGCAGGTTGCGGTGGGCGACGAACGCCTCGGTCGCCGGGTCGGTGGGACGGTTACTCATGTCTCGGCATCCTTCCGTCGCGTCGGCCTTCCTGCCGGAAGCGTCCGAGCGCGTCTGCACAACAGGGACCTGTTCGCCAACAGCCGTTCGCCGTGCCCCGCCTGTCCGGCGCGGCCGAGGAGGAGACCACCCGGCGTACGACTGTGACACGCGGGCCGATGATGATCCACCGTCTGAGCGGGGGCTGAGGAACGCGTGCGTGCGGCGGCACTCCGTGAAAGGGGCGTCACCGCACGACCTGCGCTCCGGACCAGCTCGCTCAGACCGAATCGACGCGTGCCTCCGCCTCGGGCTTCTGCCGAGGGCCGGCCGGCGACTCGCCGCTCCTGGTCTCCAGCAGCTCGTTTCGCTTCGTACCTCCCGAGACGCGGTGCAGACCGTACGTACCGGGCTTGCCCGCCTCGTCGACGAGATACTTGACGACGCCCTTGCACACGTACTCCTTGATCTTCGCGCCGGGCCGGCCGGCGATGTGGAACGGCCGCGCGACGTCGTTCCGATGGGCGAACTGGAAGATGCCCGCGCCCCGGCCCAGGCTGATGCACTGACCGGCGAACACTTGGTTCAGCGGAGCGGGCTGCTCACCGGTGACCCGGGCCAGCACCGTGTCCGCGGCCCGGGCCCCCAGCGGGAGCGCGGCCTGGCAGCTCATCCGCAGCGGCAGGCCCGACGGCGCCGCCGAGTCCCCGGCCGCGACGATGCGCATGTCGTCCACGCTGGTCAGCGTCTCGTCCGTCAGCAGCCGGCCCAGGGCGTCGGTGCTCAGCCCGCTGCGGACGGCCAGGTCCGGCACGCCGAATCCGGCGGTCCAGATGGTCACCGCACTCGGCAGGGTGCGGCCGCCGCCGAGCTGCACGGCATCGCGGGTCACGGCCGTCACCTTCGTGCCGGCGCCGTCGAGCACCGTCACACCGAGCCTGCCGAGGCGCCTGGCGACCGAGCGCCGTCCCCGCGGGTGCAGGTACGGGCCGAGCACGCCGCCGCACACCAGGGTCACCCGGCGGCCCTGCTCCGCCAGCTCGGCCGCGGTCTCGATACCGGTCGGACCGGCTCCGACCACGGTGACCGCGGCCGTCACCGGCGCCGCGTCGAGAACCGGCCGCAGCCGCTGCGCCTCCTCCAGGCCGGCAATGGGGTACGCGAACTCGGACGCTCCGGGGACGCCCGGGTCGGCACTGCCGCTGCCCACCGCGTAGACCAGGTAGTCGTAGCCGACCGAGCCGCCCGTCGCCAGCGTCACGCGGCGCTCCGGGGCGTCGATCCGCGTCACGGTGTCCACGAGCAGGCCGACGCCCTGGGCCAGGACCTCGCGGTAGGCGACGACCGCGCTGTCGGACCCGCCCACCAGCTGGTGCAGGCGAATCCGGTGGACGAAGGACGGTCGCGGGTTGATCAGCGTCACGGTGATGTCGTCCCGCTGCGTGAGCCGGTTGGCGGCGAGGACGCCGGCGTATCCGCCGCCGATCACGACGACTTCGGTCTTCCCAGTCATGGTGTCTCCTTCATTCCGAGTGCGTTCGGCCTTGAGACACCGCGCTTCGGGATGTTGTGACAGTGTGTGAAGCAGATCACGTCATGAGCGGACCGGGCGCCGCTGTGCGCCTTCCACCGATCGCCCGGCCGGCCCGGCGCGCACCGCTGCCTCGGGGTCAGGGTTCTACCGCGGCCGACGCTCTCCGGCCTCTCGGGCCTCTCGGGCAGCGAGTGCCCATGGCTCGGACACTCGGCCTTCCCTGAGCCCTTTTCCCCGGCGAGAGATGCGTGCGGCTGCCCGCGTCAGTTCGTCGCGGCCGACTCCCTTTTGCTGACGATTTCAGGTTCGGCCGGGTCGTTTCCTGCCGTTCCCGTGAGGCGGTAGGCGAAACGATTTGTCCGAGGTGGCAGGGGGCTTCCCGGCCGTCATTCCGACGGGAAAGGATCACTCGTCCTTCCGCCTTCGTCCCGGGGCTTGTCCCATGTCGCCGGAGGCAATGATTTCCCCAGGACGACTCGCTCTCGCGTTCGGCTCGGGGGAGCACCGAGGACCGCTCGGGGGGAGGGGGGCCGCCCTCGTGGGCCCGTCCCCTCCTGGCCGCGCCGCGAGGGGGAATTGCAAAAGAATCCTTTCTGTAAGATGCTGTCCTGCGATACGAGAAACCATTCTGCAACATACTGAATCGAAATCAAGACCTGCGAATTCTTATTCGATTCAATTTCTATAGCCTGCAATAAATACCTTTTGCGAAGTTTGGCTCCCCCTGCGTGTCCCGCGTTCTGCGGTGCCTCGGTGAGTGCTGTGCGGACGGCGCAATGAGGGCTTCCGGGAAACCTTGAACGGTCTGGGAGCCGCCGCTTTCGCACAGAAAATCGGTTTCGTATGAAGTTCAGATCTCCTGATGTCGCACGACGCCGCACCGTCTCCACCTGGCTCACGGCGGCTTTCACCACGGCTGTTTCCGCAGCAATGGTCGTCGTGGCACCGACCCAGGCGTTCGCCGCAATTCCCGTACCGCTGGGCACGGTTGAACCCTTCGCGGTGCTGGCAGGTGAATCGGTCACCAACACCGGACCTTCCGTGATCACCGGCGACGTCGGGGTGAGCCCCGGCACGGCGATCAGTGGGTTCCCGCCGGGAATGGTGAACGGGGTCATGCACGCCGCGGACGCCGTCGCGCTCCAGGCCAAGTCCGATCTGGTGGCGGCGTTCAACAACGCGGCGGGCCAGGCCACGAACGGCGCACTCCCGCCGGACGCCGGAGGGCTGACGCTGGTACCCGGCGTCTACACCGCCTCTTCCACCCTGGGCCTCACCGGCACCCTCACTCTGGACGCACAGGGCAACCCCAACGCGGTCTGGGTCTTCCAGATCGGCTCGGGACTGACGACGGCGTCCGCCAGCCGCGTCGCCCTCATCGACGGTGCTCAGGCGTGCAACGTGTTCTGGGAGGTCGGCAGTTCGGCGACCCTCGGCACCGACTCGACCTTCGTCGGCACCATCATGGCCCTGACCTCGATCAGTGCCAACACCAGGGCGAGCATCGACGGCCGGGCGCTGGCGCGTGAGGGGTCGGTCACCCTGGACACGAACAGGATCACCCGCGCCACCTGCGCCGGCGGCACCACCTCCGGCACCACGACGGGGACGACCTCCGGCACCACGACGGGGACGACCACCGGCGGCACAACGGGCGGCGTGCTCGGCGGTGTGCTCGGGGGCGTCCTGACCGGCGGTACGACGGGCGGTACGACGGGCGGCACTCCCACGGGCGGCGCGCTCGGTGGCGTACTCGGCGGTGTGCTGGGCGGAGTCCTGACCGGCGGCACCACCGGCGGTACTCCGGGCGGCGGGACGACCACCGGCGGGACGGCCACCGGCGGGACCACTACCGGCGGCACGACGACCGGCGGCACGACGACCGGCGGCCCCACGGGCGGCGGCAACGGCGGCGGCCACACGGGTGGTGGACACGGTGGCGATCACGGTGGCGCTCACCCGGGCGGTGGTCACGGTGGCGGTCACACCGGTGGCGGCCACGGCGGCGGTGACTCGGGTGGCGGTCACGGAGGCAAGCCGGGTCACGGCGACGAGGGGTACGGCAAGTCCGAGGAGCACGGTGGGTACGGCGAACGGCCCAAGGCTCCGGGCAAGCACGAGGGTTAGCCGAGGGCGCGACGCACGCGCTGCCGGCTGAGCGATGCGCGGCGGGGACTCTCTCCGGCCCGCCGCGCACCGCCCCAGTTCAGTTCACGGGGCGGACCGGAGCGAACGTACGGCGGACGAGAGGGACAGGGCGGCCAGTGCTGGGCGGAGTCGAAGCAGAGCACGAGCGGAAGAGTGAGCGGACCGGCGGCTCGGAGCCGGCCGTCGGCGGCACGGCTGAAGGGGCAGGGCAACCCGGAACGGATGCGAGACGGGAGGCGCCCGGTGCGCGCAGGCGGACGGTGAGGGGAATCCTCAATACCGGCGTAGCTCTGTGTCTGGCCATGTCCCTGGCACACGTGGTGCTGGTCTTCCTGCACGTGGCGCCCCCCAACGTCGTCTCGCAGCGTTACAAGTCCCAGGTTGACGCCTGGATCTATCCGCTCTTCGAACAGAACTGGCGGCTCTTCGCGCCGGACCCGGACTCCGTCAACCGGACGGTGTCCGCGCGGACCGCGCACACCGCCCGCGACGGTTCGGTCCGAGTGAGTCCCTGGTTCGATCTGACCGCGGTGGACGAAGCGGCCATCGAGCACAATCCCTTTCCGAGCCACACCTCGCAGAACCTTCTGCGCCGGTCCTGGACGTCCTACGTGGAACTGCACGGAAGCGATGACATCTCGCGTTCGGCCCGGGCCGTGATGATGCGGCAGTACCTGCGCAACGTCGCCGCCGACCGAGTGGCCGAGCTGAGCGGCAAGCCGTTCGAGTCGATCCAGCTCCGGGTCGCCACGCTGCCCATCGCCGCTCCCGGCACCCCGGACAGCAGCCGGCGTGCCGCTGCCGCGCACGCCGATCTACGGCTTCTGCCCTGGTGGAAGGTAACCCCCGATGGGAAATGACCCGATGCGTCACCAGGCGGCTCCAGGACGGCACCCCTCGCCCACCTCGCCCACCTCGCCGGCCGCGGAGGCCTCTTCGGACAAGGCGTCCGGGCGTCAGCTGCTCGCGATCGTGCGGGGCCGGCTCGGCGGTCTGATCCGGCGCGCCTGGGCCCTGCTGACGGACCGCCCCGTCTCCCTGTACGCCGTGTCGGTGCTGCGCATCGGATACGGCTCGCTCTACCTGGTCTTCCTGCTGCGCGAGTTCCCGCACCGCGACGAGATCTGGGGGCCGGGTTCACCGTGGACACCGGCTCTCGCGCGGCAGCTCTTCGACCAGACGGGCTGGGTCAGCGTGCTCACGCTGTCGGACAGCCGCCTCTACTTCGAACTCTGCTATGCCGCGGCGCTGGTCATCTGCGTGCTGTTCCTGCTGGGCTGGCGCACTCGTGCGGTGTCCGTGCTCTTCGCCGTCGTCGTCGCGTCCTTCCACGCACGGGCGATCTACATGACGGACGGAGGCGACAACCTCGTCCTCCTCATGGCGGTCTACCTCACCCTCACCGCGTGCGGACGCAGATGGTCCCTGGACGCCGGAAGGGCCCGTCGCAGGCCGGCGGGGAACACGCGAGTCCGGTGGCCCGGCGGCGCCGTACCGGAACTGCGCGAGGCGCGCCGCACCATCGTGACGGCCGTGCACAACTGCGGGCTCCTCGTGATCGCCCTCCAGGTCTGCTTCCTCTACGGCGCGGCGGGTCTGTACAAGGTGCAGGGCGGAACCTGGGGCGCCGGAACCGCACTGCACTACGTCCTGAACCTCGAACTCTTCCAGTCCTGGCCCGCGGTCTCCCACTGGGCGGACGGCCAGGCGGCCACCCTCGCGGTGGCCGGCTACCTGACCGTGCTTCTCCAGGTCGCGTTCCCTTTCGTGCTGTTCGGCAGGCTCAAGTACCCGGTACTGGCGATGCTGCTCGGCATGCACACCGGGATCGCGGTCCTCATGGGACTGCCGTTGTTCTCCGGTGCGATGATCATCGCGGACGCCGTGTTCCTGCCGGACCGGTTCTACACCGCGGTGGGCGGCCTGGCCGGGCGGTGGCCGGGCGCACGGGCCGGGTCGGCGGCGCGGCCGGGGTCGGTTCCGAAGCAGACCGAGCGCAGTCCCTCCGTGACCAGTGCTTCCTGATGCTCGTCCCTCGTGCGCCGGTACGGCGTGGCCGGCCCCGGCAGGTGCACCGCGCCGGGGGCCGGTCCGTATCCCTCCGGCTTCTCAGGCCGGGGGAGCGTCCCGGGCCGCATCCACGGTGGGATACAGCCGCAGGACCGTGTCGGCACCGGTGATGTCGAACAGCCTCGCCAGGTTGGTGGGCGTGGCGGCGAGGCGCAGATCGGTGAGCTGGTGGAAACGCAGCAAGAGGTTGAGAAAGCTGGAGTCGCCGAAGGTGACGCCGCTCAGATCGAGGATGACTGCGTGATGCCGCGTGCGGGCCGCCTCCAGCTCGTCGGCGACGGGAGCGATGTTCGAGGCATCGAGGTCGCCGCGCGGCACGATGACCGGGGGCGCGGGAACTGCGCTGTCGTGTGTCGCCATGCGCTGAGTATTACCGATGATCGGATCCGTATGGACGGGAGGGAGCACTTTGGGGAAGGCAGCGTGAGGTATGCGTGCGGGTGCGCCGTGAAGGGGTACTCGAACGGCGCACTCCGGACAGGGGTGCGTACTGGGGAGGCCGCTGGAGCGCGATCGAGCGGCGCCGCAGCCGCGAGGTATGGAGATGGTGGAATTGCGCGTCAGTGAGGTCTACAGCGGGCAGCCGGGCTGTATAGCGACGGCCAGGCGGGCGGTGACGGCGTTCCTGGCCCGGATCGGCACCGACACGGCCGTGCGCATCCCGGCCGACACGGTGGGGCAGGCGCAGCTCGTGGTGAGCGAGCTGGTGACCAACGCGGTCCAGCACACCGGCGGCGAATGCGGGCTTCAGCTCGAGCTGGTCGCGGACGAGGTGGAGATCACCGTCTGGGACACGGACGCGTCGCCGGCCGAGGTCACCGTGGCCCAGCCCGATCCGCTGCGTGTGGGACAGCACGGCCTGGAGATCGTGAAGGCGCTGTGCGGCCGCCTCCGCGTCAGCCCGGCGCCGCGAGGCAAGCAGGTGCAGGTCCGCATGGCGCTTCCGCTCGCGGTGTAGGACCTCCCCTGATCGAATTCGGCAGGCTGGAGCATGCCGAGCCCCGCGAAGGCGATGAAGCCGTTTGGGACGAACTCACCCGGCGGACCTCGTACGTGCGGAACGACGTCGACGCGCGCCTCGCCCACGGGCTGGCCGCGCACCGCGGGCGGGCGCGGACGCTCCGTCGGTGACGGCCTCTCGGGACTCGGTCCACCGCCGCGAGACGCGTCGGTGCGGAACGCCGGGGGTGAAGGGCGCATGAGACGCCAGTTGCTCATCGTGCGCGACGGCGGGGGTCAGGTCGGGTATGAGGGGGCCAATGGTGGTTGGCGGGGGAGGTGAGGGGGGTGGGGACGGCGCCGTGGCGGCGTTGGCGTCGGCTGTACTCGGTGATGGCCTGCCACAGGTCACGTCGGTCGTTGTCGGGCCAGTAGCCGGGGGTGAAGTACAGCTCGGCGTAGGCGGCGTGCCAGGGCAGGAAGTTGGAGGTGCGCTGTTCGTTGCCGGTGCGCCACAGCAGGTCCACGTCCGGCATGTCGGGGTGGGGCAGATGGCGGGCGAAGTCGTCCTCGCCGAGGAGGTGGGGGTCCACTTCACCTTCTCGGGCTGCCTGGGCGAGCGCTGCGGCGGTCCGGGTGATCTCGTCGCGGCCGCCGTAGTTGATGCAGGTGGTGAGTGTCAGTCCGGTGCGGGTGCGGGTGCGGTGCTCTTCCCGTCTGAGGGAGTGGACCAGGTCCTGGGGAAGTCTGTCGGGACGGCCGGACCAGCGCTGGCGTACGTTCATGTCACGGAGGGGACCCTCGTCGAGTTCGCGTCGGGTCGCCTCCAGGATGTTGGTGATCTCCTCTGTGTCGCGCTTCCAGTTCTCGGTGGAGAACATGTAGAGGGTCAGATGGCGCAGGCCGATCTCCAGGGCGCCATAAACCGTCTCGTACACGGCGGCGATGCCGGCGCGGTGGCCTTCATGGCGGGGCAGGCCGCGCTGCTCTGCCCAGCGGCCGTTGCCGTCCATGATGACCGCGACATGGGAGGGCATTCGGTCGGCGGCGATCTGCGGGGCCCGCATGCCGTCGGGGTGCGACGGCGGGGGCCGGAGCCCCGTGTCGTCGGCTGCCGGGCCCGGATCGCCCGGGTCCGCCGCAGGGGGCCGGGCGGTTGGCACGGTCATGGGGGTCAGGCTCCAGGCCAGGGCTGAGCGGAGGCGGGCGGGAGCCAGCACACGGGTGCGGGCCACGACGGAGGGACGCGGTGCACGTGTCAGCACGGTGGGGCCGGCCGCGTCGACGGCATCGAGCTGGGCGCGCATCAGGCAGGCGGCCGTGTTGAGTACGGTGGCGGCACCCGGGTGCATGCCTCTGGTCATCGCGGGCCTGGTCACCCACCGGCGGGCCAGAGCCGTCAGGTCGCCGATCAAAGCCGCAGCAGCGGGACTCCAGCGCCCCTGTCGCAGGTCGTCTTCCGCGCCGGGAAAGGCGTCCAGGGCCTCCTGCGGCAGGAGCAGGAGCCCTTGGGCGAGGTCGGCGCTCAGGTCGGTGAGAAGGTCGGTGAGCTGGGCGCCGTCGATGAACCGCTTGTAGTCCTGTTGCCGGTCCAGCCCGAGCGTCATCGGCGCTCCGGCCTGTTCGAACAGGTGCCACTGCATCCCTATTGAATCGGCGTGTTGAAGCCGATCTGACAGGGTGGCGCGATGAGCAAGTGGCGTGTCTTCTGGGTTCCCAAGCCGACGCCGATCGCCCCACCGCGGGCACCTGTTCTGGCGGGGTGGACTGACCTGGCGGAGCGCGAAGCGTCAACGGGCATCCGGCCCGGCGACCCGATTCTGCTGGCGCCGGACTATCGCATCGACGAACTCCTTACCCTGTACACGCGCAGTAGCCCCTTCCGGGGATACACGAAAGAGACGAAGCGGAACTACATCACGGACCTCTGCCTGTTCCTCAACTTTCTGTGGCAGCGCGGAAAGGTCTGGACGCAGGCGGTCGAGTCGGATGTCGACGACTTCCAGTTCTGGCGCCAGACGTCGCCCGAGAACCCGGTGCGGGTGGGCGGGAACAAGTGGAATCGTGAACTGGCCGCGCTGATGAACCTGTACACGTGGGCGGCGAAGCCGGGGAACGAGTTCCTACCGCGCAACCCGGTGCCGATGCATCGTGTGGTCGGCCGGCATGGGCAGATCGTCGAGGTGCCGGACGGGAAGGCGAAGGACGCCCGGGGCAGCAACGTCCACTGGCTGACGCCTCGGACGTTCCGGCTCTGGGTGGACATCGGGCTGCGCGGTTACGGCACTGACGGTCTTCCCTTGCCGGGATGGGTGGGTCGCCTGGAGGACCGCAATGTTGCGTTCGTGCGCTTGCTGACCTCGTCGGGGGTGCGGCGGCTGGAGGGCGCCTCGCTGCTGACGTTCGAGGTGCCGTCACTGCGTCTGGAGGGCGGCCGTTACTACACGGGGCGCCTCGCGGCGGCGGTCACGCGTTCCAAGAAGGCCCGTACCTACTACGTCGAGGCTCATGTGGTGGGCGATCTCGAGAACTACGTCGACTCCTCGCGCGCCGAGGCCATCCGCAAGGCCCAGGCCCGGGGCCGGTACGACGGCGTGGCGGGGATGCGGCTGGTCACCCGGGTGAGCCGGGGACCGAAGCCGACGGTGTACTGGTGCGACCGCCAGGGCGTCACGGGCCGCATCGCGCTGACGGAGGCGACCGCGGACGAACGGATGACGTGGTACACCGAAGGCCCGGAGGGACCGGAGCCGTTGTGGCTGTGGCTGAACGAGATGGGTCTGCCGTTTCAGCCGCATTCGTGGAACAACGTCTTCACGGCGGCGAACCGGCGGTGCCGGTCGGTGCTGGATCCGGAGCCGGAGCGTCGGCTGGATCCGCATCGCAGCCGGGCGCCGTATGCGACGCCGCATTCCTGCCGGCACAGCTTCGCCCTCTACATGCTGGTGGTCCTGCACCACTTGATGGATCAGAGGTTCGGTCTGAGCCCGGAGGAGCGGCGGGACTACCGGCTTCTGTATGGGGATCCGTGGCGGATGGTGCAGGACCTGTTGGGTCATGCGTTCCTGGAGACGACCCGCGAGCGGTTTCTGGCCCCGGTCGCCGACCTTCAGCTGCGGTCGCTGCTGACCACCGCGCCCCCGTTCCTCGAAGGAGGACGGCCGGCACAGGGGATGGATGAGGTGTTCGCGCGTCTGGCGCGGGAGGCCGAGGGCATCCAGGACACGACGCCAAGCTGCAGGTCACCCCGCGGACGACAGGATGAACCGGCGCGGGCGTACGGCGCCTTGGCCGACAACGCCGGTGCACAGACCACCGGTTCTGACGGTCGACGGCCTCGTTGTCGAGCACCGCGACCGATCGGGAGCCGTCGCGGTCTACGACTTTCGTACTCTGCCGGTCGAGGACGCTCTGCGCCGGTCGCTGGCCCGCCTGTTCGCCGCGCGGTGCGTACCGAGCCGGTGGACCTCGCACCACAGCAGCAGATACTTCTGGCTCCCCTTGCAGGCGTTCACCGCGTACCTGGCCACGCTGGACGCACCGGTCGCCGACCTCGACCAGCTGACCGCAGGGATGTGGCAGCAGTGGCGGCTCAGCCGACAGAACACCCGCTTCGGCTACCGCCAGATCACCACCGTGCGAGGGCTGCTGCTGGACGACCCGCGGCTGTCCCCGGGTGCACGGGAAGCGCTCGCCCGCCGCGTCCTGCAACCCACGGCCAAGGAAGTGTCCTTCCAGGAGGCCGAGTTCGACGCGATCGTCACCACGGCGCGGCGCATGTTCCGTGCCGCGCATCTGCGGATCACGGACAACGCCCGCCACCTCGCCCAATGGCATTCAGGGACGTTCCCTCACGGCAGCGAGGCGTGGCTGCTGGGCGAGGCGCTGGACTGTCTGGCCCGGACCGGTGAGGCACCCCACGACACCAGGGTGCGTCGCCAGCGTGGCCGGGTGCTCGCCCGCTATGCGCGGGTGCTGGGCGGGGAGCAGCCCGAACACACCTGGCAGCGGCTGTTCTTGACCCGGATGGAGACGGTCGCACTGGGCGTGCTGCTGATGGCCGAGCACGGCTGGAACCTGTCGGTGATCAACCGGTTGAAGGTGCCGCAAGCGGCCCCGGATGCCGGCATCGACGGCCCGCGGATCTACCGGGTCGAGCTGGAGAAACATAAGCGGGGCACGGGCCGGTACTTCGAGACCCGCAACCTCACCGACGACGGGGCCGCCTCCCCCGGGCGGCTCATCACGCAGGCGCTGGAGGCCACCGTGTTCGCCCGCGCGGCCGTGCACACACTGAACCCCGGTACGGACCGCTTCTTGATCTGGCGCTCCGCCAGGGCCCCGCTGGAGCACCCGCCCGACGAGAGCGGCAGGAAGTCGGGCATCGGGGTGTTCGGGTTCGGTATCTCCGGCAGTTCGGCCAAGGGCTGGGCGACCCAGCAGGGCTTCTCCTCCTCGCCGTTCCGCAGGGGGCGGCGGACGGTGAACACCCTGCACCGGCGCGCGCCCGGGCAGAACAGCCAGGCCACCCACGACCGCGTCTACGCGCTGGCCGACCCCCAGGTCCGCCAGGACGCAATTCCGGTCATCGCCGAGGCAGCCGAAGCCGTCGTGACCCGAGCTCACGCAACCGTGCTCGCCGCCGAACTGCGCGAGAACGCCGATCCGGCCGACCAGCCGACCGCCACCACCGACTGCCATGACTACGACAACAGCCCCTACCCCGGAACCGGCGGCGGCTGCGGCGCCTCGTTCCTGATGTGCCTGGCCTGCCCCAACGCCCGGATCCACCCCGCCCACCACAGCCGCCTGGCCCACCTGCACCACGCACTCGACAACCTGCGCACCGCCCTGGACCCGGGCCAATGGCACCGCCAGTGGGAGAACGGACACGCCCGCCTGGAACACCTCAAGGGCCAGCTCGGCACCGCGGTGTGGACCCGCGCCCTGGCCGACGTGACCGACACCGACCGCGACCTCATCGCCCTGCTGCTCAACGGAGACCTCGACCCGTGACGGCCACCCCAGCCCCTGTCCGTGTCCTGCCCGGACCCGACACGCCCGTCATCCCCGCCCACCGGATCGCCGGCGGCTACACCGGCCCCATCGCACGCTACGCGGCGCCGGCCTGGCCGCTGATCCCCATGAACGCCAACCCGGGCGTCACGCACAGCACCATCCACTGGCCGACGTTCCCCGCCCCGTTCCGGGAGGAGATGCGGCTGGCCGCCTGGACCTTGATCAACGGCGAACTGCCCGCCGTGTTCCTGCGTGAGCGCCATCCCACCTGGCGCTCACGCCAGGCACCCAAAGCGCTCTGCCAGACGATCGGAACCTGGTGCAGGCTCGCCGTGTGGCTCACCGACCGGGGCATCACCACACTGAGCAACTGCACCACCCAGGTACTGAGTGAGTACGGCCGTCACCTGCGCGACAGCGGGGCGGCCCGCATCACGCTGCACAGCGTGCTGTCGTCGCTGACCCGGCTGTGGGTCTTCGACCAGCTCAGTGCCCGTCCCAGCGGCATCGGCCGCCCGCCCTGGGAGACCGAGGGGGTGGACGACTACCTGCCCCCGGCGACGCCGGGCGGCGAGAACGCCGCCGAGGCGATCGCCGAACAGACCATGGGCCCCCTGCTCGTGTGGGCCATCCGCACGGTCGAGGAGTTCAGCGACGACATCCTGGCCGCCTGGGCCGAACGCAACCGGCTGCATGCGCAGGCTGCCGCCAACAGCGCCACACCCGCCTCACGAGCCGCCCTTCGGGCCTTCATGGACCGCATCGACGCCGGCCACCTACCAATTCCGACCACACAGTGGCTGGGCAGAACCACAATCGCCGGCGCCTACATCGCCGCGCTCACCGGCGCCTCCCTGAGCCAGGTCTACAGCACCACCCGTGATCACGGCTGGCGGCAGGCCGCCCTGGACCGCCCCGGCCCCTGCCCACTCCGTGTCCCGGTCACCGGCACACTCGGCGGCACCCCCTGGAGAAAGGCCGTCGACTACACCGAAGCAGGCTTTCTGATGCGCCAGTTGGGCACGGCGTGCTTCATCGTCATCGCCTACCTGACCGGGATGCGTCCCGGCGAGGCGGCCGGACTGCGCAGCGGCTGCTGCCCCGACCCACAGCCGGACAGCGCGGGGCGAACAGGGCGGCACCTGATCATGAGCACGGTGTACAAGACCGCCCGCGACGCAGACGGCAACCACCGCTCCGAGGGCGAAGCCCGCGATGCCCCCTGGGTGGCCATCGCCCCCGTCGTCACCGCCATCCGCGTCCTGGAACGCATGGTTCCCCAAGGGCAGCTGCTGTTCGACCACCACGCCCACGACCTGCGCGGCACCCGGACCGGCACCGGCTCCCTCCACCGTGCACACCCTGGGCACCCGGGTCGAGGACTTCATCACCTGGGCCAACCACGAGGCAGCCGCCCGCGGCCTGGCCGGTGAGGTCATCCCGCCGGATCCACACGGGAGGATCGGAACCGAGCGGTTCCGCAGGAGCCTGGCCTGGCACATCGCCCGCCGCCCCGGGGGCCTGGTCGCCCTTTCGCGATTCAGTACGGTCATCTGCGGACTTCCGTAGCGGCCGGATACGGCGCGCGCAGCCGGGACGGCATCCACGACCTCCTCGACGTCGAGACGGCCCGCGCCACCATCGACACCGTCGCCGACCTGAACGATGCTCTCGAGGACGGCCTCGGCATCTCCGGGCCCGCCGCCCGCCGCGCCATCCAAACGCGACAAAGCCCTGTGCCACCGCGGCCTCAAGGACACCCCCAGCCTCGACCAGTGCGTCCCCACCTGCGCGAACATCGCCCGCACCGATCAGCACGCCACCGGTCTCCGCCGCCGCGCCACCGCGCTTGACCAGCAAGCAGGCCACGTCCCTGGTCCGCTGGGCGAGCGACTGCGCGACAACGCCACCCGGCTTCGAGACCTCGCCGACACCCACCACCACACCCGCATCAGCCTCCAGGACGGCACCGCATGAGCCCCGCACCCGATGAACGCGACCGTATCCGCGCGGCCATGGACCGCATCCTCCAAGGAACCGCGCAGCACTCCACTGGCGCGCTGACGATCGTCGCCCTGGCCCAGGAAGCCGGCGTACCCCGCAACGCACTCACCCAGCGCCACCTCGACCTCAAGAACGACTTCTACACGCAGGTCACGGCACGCGGACAGACACCGCACTCCGAGATCCGCCTGCGCCAGCAGATCGTCAAACTGAAGGAACTCCGCGCCAAGGACGCCACCGAACTGGCCCAGCTGCGGACCGACGTCGAGCACCTCGTCCGCGCTGTCAACCAACTGACCGCGCACAACCGGCAACTGCTCCACGCCCTGTCCCAGCCCACATCCCCGGTCCGAGCGCTGTTAACGCAACCGCACCCGGACTCGAGCCACTGAGTTCCTGCGCGCGTGGTAAGCCTCCTGCCGCTCGGCTTCGACACCCTGCGAGCGCGCTGACCCGGTTCTCTCCTACTCGCGGCGGGCCCCGCCACCCCTAGTCGAGCGCGGCCCGCTCGGCGGGCTACAGGTCGACGACGCGGAAACTCCACCGGCACGAGCCGGCCCCCGGAGGCCCAGCTCGTTTTACGGCACCCACACGGTGGACATTGACGGCGAGCCGGCCACGCTCGATGCCGACGGCTACCAGCCGCTGCGGCTACCCGCCCAGGGCTGACCTCTGGCTGCGCGGCCTACGGTGGCCGAATCGTTCGGTCCTGCTGGCGCGGGTTGGCCGGTTAGGGCCCTGGTTCCCACGCCGACGAGCGTGGTGAAGCTGGCTGCGGCCGGTTTCAGGTGGGGCGGCGGATGGCCTGTACGGCGGTGTCGTAGAGGTCGAACATGTCGGCCTGTCCGCCCAGGCGTACCCATTCCTCGTTGGCTGCCTGCAGGCAGACGATCGCTGCGGCTGCGATCGCGCGGGCTTGGAGGGTGCGGCGGTCGGAGTCGGGCAGTCGGGGCTCGATCAGCGGTGCGAACAGGTCTTGCCAGCGGGCTTGCTTCTCGGCGTGTCCGGCGCGTAGGGAATCGTTGCCGAAGAGCAGCGTGATGAACTCCAGGCGCCCTTCGGCTGTCATGTCGATCTCCTCGAGCACCTGGAACGCCGCGCGCAGCGCCGTCCAGGCATCCTCGTCGGCCGGGCGCTCGGCGAGGTGCGCGGCGATCAGTTCGCCCTGTTCGTCCAGGCCGCTGAGCGCGAGGTCTTCCTTGTTGCGGAAGTAGTTGAACAGGGTCCGCCGGGAGACGCCCGCGGCGGCGGCGACCTCATCGAGGGTCGTGTCGTCGTAGCCCTTGGCGGCGAACAGCTCGATGGCGGTCCGGGCCAGCAGTGATCGGACCACGGAGCGGGTCTGTTCCCGAATAGGTTTCTGAGCCATGCACCGATGGTACGTCGTCTCACACGATGCAGTTACTTGCACTCAGTGCAAAAGCGTGCGTAGAGTGAATGTCATGAGCGACATCGACTACCGCCGACAGACCGTCATCGTCACCGGCGCCAGCTCCGGCCTCGGCGCCGAATTCGCCCGCCAGCTGGCCCGCCGCGGCGCCAACCTTGTGCTGGTGGCCCGCCGGGCGGACCGGCTTGAGAGCCTGGCCGCCGACCTCACCCGCGCCCACGGCGTCACAGTGACCGCCGTCGCCCGCGACCTCGGCCGGCCCGACGCCGGCCGCACGCTGCGCGCCGAACTCGAGTCCCGTGGCATCTACGCCACCGGACTGGTCAACAACGCCGGCTTCGGCACCCACGACGCGTTCACCGACGAGGATCCCGACCGCCTGCAGAGCATGATCGCGCTGAACGTCAGCGCGCTGGTCGACCTCAGCCGCGCCTACATCGGCCCGCTGTCCTCCGCCGACACCGGCGTCCTGATCAACGTCGCGAGCCTGCTGGGCTTCCAGCCGACTCCCTATATGAGCGCCTACGGCGCCACCAAGGCATTCGTCCTCAACTTCACCGAATCGCTGTGGGAGGAGACCCGCGGCACCAACCTGCGCGTCCTGGCCGTGTGCCCCGGCGCCACCCGGACCGAGTTCTACGACGTCGCCGGCAGCTCCGCCGACTACGGCACGAAGCGGGCCACCCCCGAGCAGGTCGTGAAGATCGCCCTCGACACGCTCGACCGCCGGTCCGTGCCCCCGTCGGTGATCACCAACGGCCGGTCAGTCGCTCTCCTCGGAAGGCTCCTGTCGCGCCGCTCGATGGTCCGGCTCATGGGCTGGATGGACCGCCGCCAGCGCCCCCAGCACCCCGTCGCCCTTACCCATGCCCACAGCTGAGGAACACGATCATGAACAGCAGCACCGACATCACCGCACAGCCCACCGACGCGGAGCGCTTCCACCACATCCTCCAGACTCAGCGCGCCGCCTACCTCCGCGACGGAGCGCCCTCCCTGCAGGCCCGGCGCAGCGATCTGGCCAGGTTCAAGGCGGCGCTGATCGCCCGGCGCGGCGACATCGAGGAGGCGATCAACACCGACTTCGGACACCGCTCGCGACACGAGACCGCGCTGATGGAAGTCGTGGGCGTCGTGCAGGGCATCGACTACCTGCAGCGCAACCTTCGCCGGTTCATGCGCCCGACCCGCCGCCACATCGAGCTGCTGCTGCGTTTCGGCAGCAATCGCATCGAATACCAGCCGCTCGGCGTGGTCGGCGTCATCTCGCCGTGGAACTACCCGGTCAACCTGTCGCTGATGCCCGTGGTCACCGCGATCGCGGCCGGCAACCGTGTGCTGCTCAAGCCGTCGAAGCTGACCCCGGCGACGAACGCGCTGCTCGCGCAGATGCTCGGCGAGCTCTTCCCGCCGGAGCAGGTCACGATGGTCAGCGGCGACGGTTCAGCGTTCTCCGCCCTGCCGTTCGACCACCTCGTCTTCACCGGTAGCACCGAGGTCGGACGGGCCGTGATGAAGGCGGCCAGCGACCACCTCGTCCCCGTCACGCTGGAACTGGGCGGCAAGTCCCCGACCATCGTGGCCAAGGGACACGTGACCGACCGGGCCGTGTCAGACATCGTCTTCGGCAAACTTCTCAGCGGCGGGCAGACCTGCATCGCCCCCGACTACGCCCTGGTGCACGAATCCGAGATCGACGCGTTCGTCGCCGCCTACGACCGACTGGTGAAGACCGCCTACCCCGACGGCCCGACCGGCGAGGACTACACGTCGATCGTCGACGACAAGCAGTACAAGATCCTCACCGGCCTGATAGAGGACGCCCGCGCCCACGGGGCGCGGATCATCGAGGTCGGACACCGGCCGGAAGAGGCGGCCCGCCGTCCGCACACCCTCGCACCGACCGTCGTGCTCGGCGTCACCGACGACATGCGCATCGCCCACGAGGAGATCTTCGGCCCCATCCTGCCGATCTTCGGGTACCGCGCCATCGGCGACGCCATCGACTACGTCAACGCACGGCCCCGGCCGCTCGCGCTCTACTACTTCGGCGACAACGGCCCCGACCGGCGCAAGGTCCTCGACCGCACGACCTCCGGCAACGTCACCGTCAACGGCACCATCATGCACGTCGCCCAGGACGACCTCCCCTTCGGCGGCGTCGGCGCCAGCGGCATGGGCAAGTACCACGGCATCGAAGGATTCCGCACGCTCAGCCACCCCAAGGGCATCCACGTACACGGCCGCTTCAACGCCACCCGCATGCTGCGCGCCCCCTTCAACAAGCGCACCGAAGCCCTCCTCAACTTCCTGCTCCGGTGAAGAAGGCAGCACTACCGCCCGGGCAGCGGCCAGGACATGGCCGAGGCCCACACCTCCGCAAGGAGGCCCCGATGACTGACCGGCCCCTTTCTCGTCACCGGGGACACCTCAAACGTCACGACCATCGCCGAGGCGGGCTCCGTGCCCGCCTGGGCAACAGATGAGCACGCGATGACGGTCGCTGACCGTCGCAAGGATTGAAAGGAGTAGGGGAAGAGGGCCCGCGAGGGCGCCGTGTCCCTGACCGCCATGAAGAAGATCGACTACCGTACCCAGACCACATTGATCACCGGGGCGAGTGCCGGACTCGGCGCGGAGTTCGCCCGTCAGTTCGCCGCGCGCGGCTCGAATCTCGTGCTGGTCGCCCGCCGCGCCGACCGCCTGGAAGCCCTGGCCGATGAGTTGTCCGCGAAGCACAAGGTCACCGTCACGGTGGTGCCGTTCGACCTCACCGTGCCGGCCGCGGGTGAAGCGCTGGCCAAGGAGGTGGCCCGGCGTGGGATCACCGTCACCAGTCTCGTCAACAACGCCGGTTTTGGCACCCACAGCCCGTTCCGGCAGGAGGACCCGGCACGGGTCCAGCAGGAGATCAACCTGAACGTGGCCAGCCTGGTCGATGTCACCAGGGCGTTCATCGGCCAGCTGACCGGTGTCCTGGTCAACATCGCCAGCTCCCTCGGGTACCAGCCGTGGCCCAACGCCGCCGTCTACGGGGCGACCAAGGCGTTCGTGCTGAGCTTCACCGAGGCGCTGTGGCAGGAATCGCGAGGGACCGGGCTGCGCGTGCTCGCTCTCTCCCCGGGTCCGACCCGCACCGAGTTCTTCGACGCGGCCGGCTCCGACGACATGGCCCGCGGCGTCCGGCTGCAGACGCCGAGTCAGGTGGTCACGACCGCGCTGCGCACGCTGGACCGGCGTAACCCTCCGCCCAGCGTCGTCTCCGGCACCTTCAACTGGGTGATGACCCTGACCTCGCGCTTCACCACCCGCCGAGCCAACGTTCTGGCCTTCGGCGCGATGACCCAGTGGCAGATGCGCTCGAGCCGACCCGGCCACCACTGACCCCGTCCGGGCCACCGCCACACCACATCGACAAGCGCCCCCTCGACGGCCTCCGGGTGGCGCCGAACATCGTCCATCGCCCTTCCCGGCCGTGCTGGTGACCGTGGAGAGCCCCGACTTCTGCTTCGGCGGCGCGACCTCGATCTGACCGCAGGCGACGCCGACCGATCTTCATACGAGCACCAGCCCGCGCGAGCACGGTGCCCATCCCCTTACCCATGGCTCGCCGTGCCCGTCACCGAGCCGATCCGGCATGAGAATCACGGCCGGCCGTTCGGCGAGGACCGATCGGCGACGCCGAGCACCAACACTGCCGCCCGTGCAACGGCCAGGACCTGGCCGGGGCGAACACCTCCGAAAGGAAGCCACCGATGGCTGATCACGACCTTGTCCTCGTCACCGGCGCCGGCGGCATGGGCCGCCTCGTCACCGAGCGGCTGCGCGCGCAGAACGTGCCGGTCCGCGTCCTGGTCCGCCGCGAGGACGACCGCGCGGCCGAGGTGCGGGCATGGGGCGCCGAGGTCGTCACCGGGGACCTGACCCGGCCCGAAACAGTGGCGGCCGCGCTCGACGGCGTCCGCCGGACGTACCTCGGGCTCAGTGTGTCCCCGGACCACCTGCTGGCGGCGACCGTCATGGCCACTGTCGCCAAGGCGCACGGCGAACTCGACCTGCTGGTGGACATGTCGCAGATGACGGTGTCGCAGATGACCGCCACCAGCACCGCGGAATCCCACCAGCAGCGGCTGCACTGGCTGGCGGAGCAGGTGCTGGACTGGTCGGGCCTGCCCGTGGTGCACGTGCGCCCGACAACGTTCCTCGACAATCCGCTGTTCACAGCCCTCGCGGCACGGTCGATCCGCGAGAACGGCACGCTGGCGCTGCCGTTCGGGACCGGACGCACCTCGCCAGTCGCTGCCGACGACGTCGCCCAGGTGGTCGCGACCATCCTGCGCGATCCCGGGGAACACGCCGGGAAGGTGTACGAGCTGACCGGACCACGGGCGCTCGACATGACCGAAGTAGCCCAGGAGTTCTCCAAGGCGCTCGGCCGCACGGTGACCTATCTGGACGTCCCCCTGCAATGGTGGCGCACAGAGGTACTCGCGAACGCGGGCCTGCCACAGCACACCGAGCAGCACATCGCGACCATGGCGCAGCTGCACCGCGCGAACCGTTACGACAGGGCGACCAACGACGTCGAGCGCATCACCGGGAAGCGACCCCTGACCGTCGAGGAATTCGTCGCCGTCCGCAAGGGCTTCTACCTCGGCTGACTGCCGTAAGAATCCCAGGTGCAGGGGACATCACCGAAATCGCGGTCGAGCACGTCGACGGTGGGCCCGAAAAGCAAACGGCATACCGATATCCAGCAGCGCCCTCCTGGGCGACGGCCAGCACCAGATTGATGGACGGTGACGTCCCACTAACTCAACACGCTGGACTTGACAGGGAACGTACTTGGTCGACCCAGGGCACCAGTGCCTCGCACCAGGCACGCCACTCGGCCCAGTCGACGAAGCGACGGTCGCGGACGTCGTCGAGTGTGCGGGCCACGGCGCCTTGCAGGCTGGACAGGTCCAGGTGCCATCGCAGGGCGGTGTCCACCAGGGCGTGGCGGACCGGATCCGTGCTGGTGCCGGCCGCCAGGTCGCGTTGCAGGGCTTGGGTCCACGCCTGAACGCGGGCCGCACGTTCGGCCTGTTCCGCATCTCGCTGGTCGGCGAGGTCGTCCAGGACGCTCGCAGCCGCCCACAAGGCCCAGCAGGGCGGGCGCAGCACGGCAGGCATCAGCCGGATGAGGGCGTGGATCCCGGGATCGTGCAGGCGAGTGGTGCGCCGGCACAGCCGGTACGCCGCACGCAGGGCGGGGTCCTCGCCCATCAGTGCACGGGCGGTGACTCGGCTCCGCCGCGCGTGCGTGGCCGTGCCGAGGGGTGCGGGGGTGGGCTGGGATGCAGTGCGCATTTCGCGGCGTGGACCTCAGGGTGCTTTCGTGTCGGGCGCCGAGGGCTCGCCTGCTCGGCGCGGCGCGGGAAGGCAGGGAGCGCCGCTGCCCGGCGCCGGCTCGGGGAACCGGGCGTTGACGGGCAGGGTGCTGCGGGTGCTGCGGCGGAAGCCCATCAGGGCGATCAGGGCCGCTCCCGCGAACCAGGTGAGCTGGACGGCCAGACAGCGCGGTACCGGAGTGGTGGAGAAACCGGCGGCCGTGCCGGCCTGCATGGCTCCGTAGGAGGGCAGGTAGCGCACGACCGGGTTGTCGGCTCCGGCACTCATGACCGGGTTCTGCAG
The DNA here is from genome assembly GCF_042871785.1 of Streptomyces sp. NPDC005551. NCBI lineage: Bacteria > Bacillati > Actinomycetota > Actinomycetes > Kitasatosporales > Streptomycetaceae > Streptomyces > Streptomyces sp. NPDC005551. Next base: position 342,842 of record NZ_JBIAJE010000007.1, read on the forward strand.
CGCGAGGTCGATGATGCTGGTCATCACGATGGCGAACATGCCCTCGACCTCCCGGCGCAGCACCGAGCCGAAGCCGACGCCGAGGGCGCCGTAGGTCAGTCCCGCGCTGAACAGCGCGGCGGCGAGCAGCAGAGGCTGCCTGGGTGTCCACGCCAGGCAGGTGACCGCGGTGGCGTAGGCGGCGACCGCAGCCGAGATCAGCGCCAGTGCGGTGACCTTGGCCAGGACGAGGTGGGCCCGCGGATAGCCGGCCATCGCCAGCCGACGGTCGAAACGGTTGCCGGAGAAGGTTGCGGCGAACATCATGAAACCGGTGATCAGCGTGACCGCGTTGAGTGCGCCGCTGATCTCCGTCAGTTCGTTGCCGTGCGGCGCCAGCGTCTCCCCGGTGGCGTGCAGCCGCAGGTGCGCCGGGGTGTCGGGCATCGCCAGGTAGGCCAGAGTCGTCCACAGGGGGACGAAGACGATCACGAGGACCATGGCGAACCGGTTACGGCCGTGTTCAGTCAGCGCGAATCCGGTGGCGAGAGCGAACCGGGTGAAGTGAAACGCCACGCGGCCACCGCCCGGTCCGGGCGGAGCACCCCGCCATCCAGACGCCACAACTCGTCCAGACGCTCGGTGTCGTATGCCAGGTGGGAGACGACCAGGACAGAGCGTCCCGCATCACGCAGCCGCACGGCCAGGTCCCAGAACCGCTGGTAGGTGTCCCAGTCGAACCCCTGGTACGGCTCGTCCAGCAACAGCACCTGGGGATCGTGCATCAGCGCCAGCGTCACGTTCAGCTTCTGCCGCGTCCCGCCGCTGAGCACCCCGGCCCGCTCGTCGGCGTAACCGGCGAACCCCAGCACGTCCATGACCTCCTCGGCGTACCGCAGATCTGCCAGGCGGTAGGCCTTCTGGAAGAACCTCAAGTGCTGCCGGACGGTGAGCGCGTCGTTCAGGACCACGTGCTGAGGGCAGTAACCGAACCGGCCCCCATGACGGACCACGCCCCGTGCGGGCCGCAACTCACCGGAGAGGACCTTCAACAGCGTTGATTTGCCCGCACCGTTCTCCCCGACGATCCCGCACAGGGCTCCCGGCCGAAGCCGCAGGTCAACGCCGCGCAGGACTGCACGCCTACCGTAGGCGTGGTGCACATCCCCGACCTCCACGTCCGCCCTCCCCGGCACCCGAACCGACCCCGTACGCACGCCACAACGATCACGGCGCAGGAACGACACGGATGGACCGTGACCACCGCACACCACAGAGTCCCCCCCCATGACCGTGGGGGACTGGACCGACGAAGGGCCGGAGCCGAACGTCTCAACAGTCCCTGCCCATCACCTTCTTCGGCACGTGCGAATCGTTCCTGCGGTGAATGCCCTGAGCCATGAGGGTGAGCCCTGCCGCTTGGTTCTCCGCAGGGCGCGCGAGGGCCGGTAGAACGCGAGGGTTGTTTCATCGTGCTGAAGGGTGGACGTGGTGAGCCGAGGCTTGATCGTGGTGGATGTGCAGAACGACTTCTGTGAAGGAGGCAGTGTGCCCGTTTCGGGCGGCGCGCGGATCGCGACGGCGGTCGCCGAGCTCGTCGAGCAAAGCGCGGGTGGCGACTACCGGTACATCGTGGCGACCCGGGATCACCACATCGACCCGGGAAGCCACTTCTCCGAGAGCCCCGACTTCAAGGACAGCTTCCCGGTGCACTGCGTGGCGGGAGGCGAAGGCGGCGAGTTCCACCCGCACTTCGCCCCCGTCGTTACCGGCGGTAAGGTCGATGCCGTCTTCTTCAAAGGCGCCCACAGCGCTTCCAAGAGCGGCTTCGAAGGCGCTGACGAACGCGGCACCTCCCTGGCCGACTGGCTGCGCGAACGTGGGGTGGAGGACGTCGACGTGGTGGGCATCGCCACCGACCACTGCGTCCGGGCGACCGCGCTGGACGCCCTGAAGGCCGGCTTCCGTGCTCGCGTGCTCCTGGACTACTGCGTCGGCGTCGCCCCCGACACCACAGCCACCACTCTCAAGGACTTCCAGCAGGCCGGTGTCGCCGTATCCGGTGCCGTCATCGCGCAGTAGTCCGGGCAGGCCCGAGGGAAGCCGGGTCAAGGCCGGTGCTGCCATGTCCGCGCAGTTGGTGTTCGCGGGCGCACGTCACTCGCCGGGTCGGGGCGGTCTGCGGTGCCTTGCATCAGGATCTCGCGCTCGCGGCCGTCCCTGGCGAGCCGCCAGCGCATGGCCGTTGGTCGTTCTTGGCGGGCGGGGTCACGGGGTGAGTATGTGGCCGTCGTGGGGGCGGTGGTCGCACGAGCGGCGCAGGTCGGTGGCGACGCAGGTGCGTTGCAGCCAGCGGTCTGCTCAGTAGCGGGGGTGGAAGGCGGTGCGTCCGTGGACGGCGACGCGGTTGTCGAGGAAGGGGCTCGATGGAACGTCCGCATCTCGCAACGGAGTTCCTGCGGTGTACAACCTTCACTCGAAGTGGTCCGTCTCCCGTTACGTCACACACGTTCCGCACAGGAGGCACAGTGCCCCGCCGCACTCTCACCGCCGCGATCGCCGTCACCGCGCTCGCGACCCCCCTCGCGCTCTTCGCCACCTCCGGCACGGCGTCGGCCGCGCCCGTGCCGCCCCGCACGCCGATGGTCGACTTCAACCACGACGGACACGCCGACCTTGCGGTCGCGGCGCCCTTCGGCACCGTCGGCGGTGTGGAGAAGGCCGGTTACATCTCGGTCGTGTACGGCACCGCCTCCGGGCCTGGGACGGCGCGCCACCAGATGATCAGCCGGGCCACGCCCGGCGTCCCCGGCGACCCCCAGGGCACCTTCGCCTTCGGTATCCAGACACTCCCCGGTGATCTCGACGGCGACTCGTACACCGACCTGTTCGTGGCGAGCGGCGGTGACGACGGTGAGCCGACCGTGCTGTGGGGCTCCAAGGACGGCCTTACCGGCCAGAACACCGTTCTGCCGTACCGGTACTCCGAGTTCGCCCTCGGTGACTTCAACGGCGACGGCAAGCGCGACCTCGTCGTGAACTCCGACCCGAGCGACGACCCGGACGTCTCCGGGATGACGATCCAGTACGGCCCGTTCACCCGCGACGGCAAGACGCGCACCCAGGACAGCATCACCACGGACGACGGCCCCCCGGGTCTGCGCTCCTTCATCACCGGTGATCTCACGGGCGACGGTGTGGACGACATCGTCACCACGCACGGCTTCGAGGAGATGCAGCACGAGGCCCGCTTCTGGAAGGGGTCGAGGACCGGCGTCGGCCACACCTCCAAGGCCCTCGGCACGGCGTACAGCGGCACCGTCGGCGATGTCGACGGCGACGGCTACGGCGACCTGATCACCCGCGACATCGGCTCCGTCACCGAGGTCATCGACTCCGCGCCGGGCAGTATCACCATCCAGTACGGCGGCTCCACCGGGCCGAGCAACACGCGCAAGAAGGTCATCACCCAGGCCACCGCGGGGGTTCCCGGGGCGAGCGAGGCGAACGACGCCTTCGGCGCGTCCCTCAGCGCCGGTGACGTGAACGGCGACGGCAATGCGGAGGTCGCGGTCGGCGTTCCCGGCGAGAGTCTCGACGCCGCCACCGGTACCGGCGCGGTGATCCTGCTCAAGGGCGCGTCCAAGGCCGCCGGCGGCATGACCGGCAAGGGCGCGATCGCCTACAACCAGTCCACTACGGGCGTGCCGGGCCTCTCCGAGCCGGGCGACGACTTCGGCCGCCAGGTGAGCCTCTCCGACCTGAACAAGGACGGCAAGGCGGACCTGACCGCGACGGCCCCCGGCGAGGACGGCGCCTTCGCCGACTCGGGCGCCCTGTGGAACCTCTACGGCTCCGCGAGCGGCCTGACCACGACGGGCGCCGGCACGATCAGCCCCGTGAAGCTCGGCGCCCCCGAGAAGGACGCCAAGTTCGGCCACACGCTCGGCGGCTGACCTCCTCCCGGGTTCGGAAGTATCGGTGAGCCCGCCGAACGCCAACAGGGTGGCCGGCCGCGCGGCACGCGGACTCCGCGTACCGCGCGGCCGGCCACCCTTCCAGTAGGAGCACCCCTGACCACCGGCGTGCTGGAAGCTCAGTCCCGTGGTGGCGGGGCGAAGTGTCTGTGTCTATCTGATTTCGGTTGCCTGGGACCACACTGCCCGCCACTGGCCGTCCGAGTTCTCGTAGGTATCGGTGTGCCAGTACGTAGCGCGGGGGATCGGGCGGCCCGCGAAGACCACCTCCAGTGTGGCCTTGTACCGGATGACAGCGGTGTTCCCGTGCACACGGACGTCGATGAAGGCGGGCTGCCAGTCGACATAGTCGATGTGTCCCGTCGCGACGGCTCTCAGGTAGTCGTCCTTGGACAGCATGGCGCCGACAGGGGTGATGAGTTGGAAGTCCGGCGCGTGGAGATTTGATGCGGCGGTGATATCGCCCTTGACCAGCGCGCGGAGCCGGGCCCGCTCGACATCCCGGATCTGCTCCGCGACCGCGATCGCGGCCGGCACCTCAGTTGCCTGCTGCCCCGGGGCCACTGTGCTTTCGTCACTCACATGCATACCTTTCACGCGTAAGCTAACAGCTGTTAGGACGGTATGTCAGTCGGCTAACAGCTGTAAAGTCATGGCATGACGAAGGGTTCCCCCCCGCCTGCCGCCCAGGACCAACGCGCTCCCGCCCAGGACCAACGCGCTCCCGCCCGGCCCCGCAATCGCCGAGGCGAGGGCCCGCGGCTGCGTGAGGAGATCGTTGAGGCGGCGACCGCCCTGATCGTGCGCACCGGTTCAGATCAGGCGGTGACTCTGCGCTCGGTGGCGCGCGAGATCGGCATAGCCGCACCCTCGATCTACACCCACTTCCCCAGTCGCGACGCCATCGTCCAAGCGGTCGTGGAGGAGGCGCTCACACAACTGCACGAGTCAATCACCGCAGCGGTCATCGCGTACGACGACCCTGTGGAAGGACTGCTCGCCGGATGCGCGGCGTATGTGGACTTCGGTACCAGCGAGCCCGCGCGCTATCGGGTCCTCTTCGGCACACCCCCTTCCAAACCCGCCCCCTCCACCCCAGGTAGTGCGGATCTCAGCGGGCTGCAAGCGTTCCAGACACTCGTCGACAACCTCCACGCATGCGTGGAGGTGGGAAGCTCGGCCAGCACCGACCCATTCGCCGACGCCGTGGCACTCTGGACCGCGCTGCACGGGCAGGTTTCTCTGCGTGCGGCTCTGCCCGCCTTTCCTTGGCCGCCCACCGACACCGTCGAACAGATGGTGCTGCGACTCGCACGGATCACCAAGCGACGTGGGCCTTGCCGCACGCCTTCTCCATGAGCTCATGGACATGGGCACTACAGCAGAGGGCCGAGCGGGAGGCTCGCCGTCCCGTGTGCGCCGACTGCGGCACCCGGTTCAACAGCAGCACTGACGGGATCACCGCGGCGAACAACGTCAGCGTGCCCGTCCCCTTCGGCGCCCCCGCCCACCGTGGCGGCGATCAGACGCGCGCCCGCATGCCCGCAGCCGCCGACGCCGTACCGCGCGCCCAGGCCGCGTCTCCAAGTCCGCGCCTCTGAGTACGCGCCCTCAGCCCCCGTCTGCGAGTACGCGCCCTCCACCCGCGCCTCCGGGCAGGCCCCTTCCAGGCCGTGCCCCGCCCCCCAAGGACGCAACCGGCCAGGGACTCTTGCGTCCAACCGAGTTCCCTTCCGCCCTGCCGTGACCTGCGGCGAGAGTGGCTTCTGCCACCGGGCGCCACACCCGTGAACTCCTCACAGCTGCACCTGCAGGGCAGCTGTCCGGGCCAGGGGTGCGCGCCCGCTCGTCTTCCATGCCGCAGGAGAGAACATGAAGCTGAGCAACGCCGTCCGCCGGGCCGCCGCCCTCGCCGTCGGTGCGATGTCCCTCGGAGTGGTCACGGTCGCCGGCCAGGCGGCGTACGCCGCCGCCTCGTGCACCGGTGACGTGTCCATTTACGGCACGCTGTCGGACGGCCGGCTCACGTACACCCAGATCGAGCCGGACACCGGTGACCGCGCCAAGACGCTCATCGGCCCGGACCTCGGCTTCCAGCCGAAGGCCATGGCGACCCTCAACTTCAACACCGTCCTGGTCACTTCGACCACCGGCGACCTCTACCGCGTCGACGTCCAGACGAACAACACCTCGCTGACCCTGGCCGGCGTCGTGAAGGTCTGGGACGGCGGCTGGACCTTCGACAAGATGGTCTACGACGGTGCCGGTCACCTGTACGGGACCGTCGACGGGCAGCTCCACCAGTACGTCGTGTCCCAGGCCAAGCCCTCGGGGTCCGCGCACATAGGCCAGCACGTGGTGATCGACACCGGCTTCGTCCTCAAGACGCTCGCCGCGGCCGGCGACGACCGCATCATCGCCTCCACCGCGGGCGGCCAGCTGTACAGCTACAAGATCGACGGGGTGAACGACTGGACGCGGGCCACCCTCAAGTCCGCCGGGTGGTCCGCCGTCGACTCGCTCACCTCCCCCGGCGGCGGCCTGTACTACGGCCGCACCAACGGTGGCATGTACTGGTACCACGACGCCGACCCGACCGACGGCGACGGCTCCGACATCGCGCTCCACTCCAGTGACCCGGTGGACGCCTCCGGCTGGACCCAGAGCCTGCTGTCCGGCTACGCCAACAACTGCGCCTACGTGCCCCCGGCGCCCGACGCCACCACCGGCGAGAAGATCGCCAAGGTCGCCAACGCCCAGGTCGGCAAGAACTTTTACGACTTCAACTTCGACCACAACGGCGCCTGGTGCGCCGAGTTCGTCCGCTACGTGTGGGCCAACGTGGGCGTCAAGACCAGCGGGGTGACCCCGGAGGCCGGCAGCCTCTACATCTACGGCCAGAGCAACGGCACCCTGCACACCACCCCGAAGGTCGGCGACGCCGTCGTCTACGGCTACCACGGCGGCGGTGACGCCGACCACGTCAACCTGGTCGTCGCCGTCAGCGGCGACTACGTCACCACCGTCGGCGGTAACGAGAGCGACATGGTGAAGAAGACCACCTACAACTGGAAGACCAACAACAACCCCCTCAACGCGGGTGACATCGCGGGCTTCGTCTCCCCCGTCGGCTGAGCGCACGGACGCGCCAAATGGGTGGCGCCCCCCGGACCGGGGGGGCGCCACCCATTTGGCGCGTCCCGATGAGGGAGGGGGCCAGGGACGCTTCGACGGTAGGAAGGCCAGTACCACCCTCGCGCCCGCACGCACGACCGGGATGCCGGAGGATGGGGATCATGTCGATGACACCCGGAACCGGACTCGGCGCGATGATCCGCACATGGCGGGAGCGGCTGCCCCCGTCGGCCGCCGGGCTGCCGGTGGCCCGTGGGCGCCGGGCGGCCGGGCTGCGGCGCGAGGAGCTGGCTGACCTGGCCGGGGTGTCGGTCGACTACGTCGTGCGCCTGGAACAGGGGCGGGCCACGACACCGTCGGCGTCGGTGGTGGCGTCGCTGGCGCGGGCCCTGCAGTTGTCGACCGCCGAGCGGGACCACCTGTACCGGCTGGCCCAGCTCGTACCGCCGGTGGACGGCGCGATCTCCGACCATCTTCCGCCCGGTGTGCGGCGGGTGCTCGGCCGCCTCGGGGACGCGGCGGTCGCCGTGTTCGCGGCGGACTGGCAGCTGGTGTGGTGGAACCGCGGGTGGGCCGCACTGCTGGGCGACCCCTCCGCCTCGCCGCCGCGGCTGCGCAACTTCGCCCGTGACAGGTTCCCGGTCGACGCCGGCCCTGCCCGCCTCGCGCTGTGGCCGGTGACCGAGGCGGACCGGGACGCCACCGACGCCGCCGTCGTCTCCGACCTGCGCCGCGCCACCGGCCGCTTCCCCCGCGACAGCCGCCTGGCCGCGCTGATCCGCGATCTGGACGCGGGCAACAAGAGGTTCGCCGAGCTGTGGGCGCTCGGAGAGGTGGCCGCGCACCGTGAGGACCACAAGACGATCGACCACCCGTCGGTCGGCCCGGTCACGGTGGACTGCGACGTCCTGAGCGAGGGCGACTCCGAGCTCAAGATCGTCATCATGACCGCCGTGCCCGGCAGCGAGGACGAGACCAAGCTCCGGCTCACCGCCGTCACCGGCCCACCGGCCACCACACCCGGCTGACCGGCCTGCGCGTAGGCCGGCCAGAACACCTCCACCCGACCACGGCTCCCTAGTACCAGTTGTTGGCCTGCCAGAAGTTCCACGCTCCGCACGGGGAGCCGTAGCGGCCGTCGATGTAGCCGAGGCCCCACCTGATCTGGGTGAGCGGGTTCTCCTTCCAGTCGTCGCCCGCGACGTCCATCTTCGTGGCGGGCAACGCCTGCGGGATGCCGTAGGCGCCCGAGGAGGGGTTGGTCGCGTTCCAGCGCCAGCCGCTCTCGCGCTCCCAGAGCGTCTCCAGGCAGGACCATTGCGCGGACGTGGCCCAGGAGGCGTCCTTGGCGTTCATCATCTGCCGGCCGGCGGCCTTGACCTCGGCGATGTCGGTGCGGTCGACCGTGTCCGTCGCGGTGGTGCAGGTGTACGTGCCCGGCTGGGCGGACAGCAGCTTCTGCGTCCAGCCGCGGGTGTTGACCGGATCGTCCAGGTGGTACGAGATGTCCGAGCCGGACCCGTCGGTCGGGTCGGCGTCCTTGTACCAGTACATGGCGCCGGTGGACAGGCGGCCGTAGTAGAGGCCCCCGCCGGGCGAGACGAGCTGGTTGAAGCCGGACCAGCCGGAGCTCTTCAGGACGTTGCTCTTCCAGGCGCCCGCCCCGGTGACCGAGTAGTCGAGCAGCCGCCCGTCCTCGGTGGTGGCGCCGAGCCGGTCGTCCCCGGTGGCGGTGAGGGTCTTCAGGACGAACCCGGTGTCGATCTCGGTCCGTACACCGATGTGCTGGGAGCCGGCGGGCTTGGTCTCGGTCACGTTGTAGCGGAGCAGCAGACCGGCGGCGGTGGTGCCGTAGAGGTGGCCGTGGCCGTCGTAAGTGAGTTTGTCGTGGGTCCAGCCGCTGTCGGCGATCCGCACCGGCGCGGTCATCAGGCCGAGGCTTGTGTCGTTGGTGCGGACGTCGACGCGGTAGAGGGCGCCCGAGGCGGAAGTCACCAGCACCGTGTTGAAGTTGAGGGTGGCCATGGCCTTCGGCTCGAAGCCGAGGTCCGGGCCCACGAGCACCTTGGCGAGGTCGCCGGTGGCCGGGTTGAGCTGGCTGTACGTCAGCCGGCCGTCGTCGAGCACGCCGTAGATGCTGACGCTTCCCCCGCAGGTGGTGGCTGCTCCGGCCGTGGTGGCGGTCGCGGTGAGCATCCCGATTCCGAGTGCGCCGGCGGTCAGCACCCCGGCGGCTCCGCGGCCGGCCTTGCGGATGTCCTTCATGTCTCGGTCTCCCGGGGGTGGTTGAGGTGAAGCGTGCGAGCCCGCGCGTACGGGCACGGAGCGGTGGTGCGTCGAGAGCAGGGCGGCGCCGGTGTGCGGCCTACTGCCAGCCGGCATCCGCGGGGGCGGTCTGCCAGCCGGCGTCCGCAGGAGCGTCCTGCCACCCGGCGTCGGCCGGGGCGGTCTGCCACCCGGCGTCGGCGAGTACGGAGGAGGCCGGACCCGCGTCCGCCCCGGACGGGAACGCCACGGCCGGTGCGGCGAGAACCGCCGCGACGAGGGAGGCGACCGCGGTGGCCTGGGCGATTCGAGTACGAAGCATGACGGTTCCCGTTCCATCTGGAGTGAGCTGCGGTGTCCGGCAGCCGTCGCGTCCCGCGGTGACGCTCGCTCTGGCCGGTCCCCATAGATTCGTCGCAGCTCAGGCCGGCGGGAAGGGTTCACGGATGGACGGAAAGGGCCTTGGACTGATGCGTCCACGCGGGCCGGTTCCGTCCACCGCGCCCCGTTCACCCGCGGACCGGCCACCTCGGGATACGGGCTACCACCGCCCGGGCACTCCGGATACCGCCCTCCCTTCGCCCGGGCACCCGGCTACGGCCCTCCTGCGGCAGGGGCGCGGGCACTCCGGATACCGCCCTCCCACCGACCGGTCCGCGAACTACGGCCGCGCGCACGCCCGTTGTCCGAGCCCCGTCGGCGTCAGTCCACCGGCTGGCACACGAAGGCCGCCGGAAGCAGCGGGACTCCCGCGCCGGTCAGCCGGGCCCCGGCCAGCTCCGGCAGGTCGCGCAGCAGCCGTTCACAGACCCGGACGGCGCGCGCCTCCGCCTCCTCGATCACGTCCGCCAGCAGGTAGAGACCGAGCGTGAGTCCGGAGGCGGTGCGGGGGTGGACGGCGACGTGCTCGACACGGTCGCCCGGAACGATCGCGCCGCGCACCGACGCCCGTAGGTCGTGCGGAAGGTGCGCACCGTCGGGCAGTTCCAGCTGCGCGTGGACCAGATACATGCCCTCCAGCGTCTCAACCCGGGCCGCCCGGACGGAGGTTCGCGGCCTGGACGGTTGCGGCCGCGGCCGGTTCCGGCCTCTCTCCGTGACGACCGCCTCGCACTCTGCGAGGATCCCCCGAGGGTCGGGGATGGCCGTGCAAGGACCTGGGGGACCACATGATGACCGCGCTTGGACTCGATGCCGTCACGGAGACGGTGTACCGCGCGATGCTCGGACACCCGGCGGCCGGTGTCGCCGCCCTCGCCGACGTGGTGGGGATGCCGGAGGGGGAGGTACGGGACGCGCTCGACACGCTGAGCGAGCTGGCGCTGGTGCGCCCCGCCGCCGGTGACGCGGGCCGGCTGCGGGCCGTCTCGCCGGACATCGGGATGGAGATCCTGATGGCCCGGCAGCAGGCGGTGCTCGCCGCGCACCAGCAGCGCCTGGAGGCGTCACGGGCCGCCGCCGCCCAGCTCATCTCCGAGTACGCCGAGCTGCGTCCGGCGACCAGCCACCCCGGAGTGGAACAGCTGGTGGGCCTCGACCAGATACGCGACCGGCTGGCCGTGCTCACCCGCGAGGTGACCGGGGAGTTCCTGACCTTCGCCCCGGGCGGGCCGCAGACCGCGGAGAACATGGCCGCGTCACGGCCGCTGAACGAGGACCTGCTCGGCCGCGGGGTGCGCATGCGCACGGTGTACCTCGACAGCGTCCGCACCAACCGGCCCACCGTGGAACACGCCGACTGGCTGGCCGGGATGGGCGGCCAGGTCCGTACGGTGCCGTCCCTGCCGACCCGGATGATCCTCATGGACCGGCGGATCGCCATGATGTCGGTCAGCAGCGACGACACCGCCGCGGGCGCGGTCCTGCTGACCGGGCAGGGCACGCTCACCGCGCTGTGCGCGCTCTTCGAGACCACCTGGGAGGCCGCCCGACCGCTCGGCGAGGTCGTCGCCATGGACCGGAACGGGCTCACCGGGCAGCAGGCGACCGCACTGCGTCTGCTGGCCGAGGGCCACACCGACGAAGCGATCGCCAAGCGGCTCGGGGTCTCGCCCCGCACGGCCCGTCGGATCGCCTCCGAACTGATGGACCGCCTCGGGGCGCGCAGCCGGTTCGAGGCCGGCGTACGCGCCGTCCAGCAGGGCTGGCTCCCGGACCGGCCCTGACCGGGGTGCGCGATCACCCCTCCAGTAGCTCCGGGCTCGGCATGATCCAGAAGGCGAAGACCAGATGTGTCAGCATCATGATCCCCGCGAACCCTCCGGCTCCGCCCAGCCACACCGGCACCAGCGGCGCCATGGTCAGCACGCAGGCCCACGCCCGGAAGGCGCCCGTACTGCCGTGCCGCTTGAGCAGCCCCGCGAGCAGGAGCAGGAAGAGCGCGATCGCGCCCTGCAGCGGCAACAGTCCGATGAAGTCGCCGAGTTGCGTGCCGAAGCCCCGCCAGAAGGGCAGACCGGAGGCCGGGTCCACGGCACAGGCGATGACGTACCCCGCACCGAGGACCGGGAGGTAGCGCGCCAGGCACGCCACGTACCACTCGACCATCCGGCAATTCCTTTCCGACGCTCACGGCAAGCATCCCGGGTGTCCCATTCGCGGTAGGGCTCGTCGCCGTGGAAGGGCGCCGGGGCGAGCCGGGTGTCGTGGTCCATTCGGTCCGGGGCGACCACGCGGGGCCGCTGGACGCGACGATACTGGTCGTGCGTCGGACGGGGCAGGAGCGGCCGCCAACCGGCACGCACGGTGCGCGTCACGGAAGCGCCAACCCCGTTCCCTCGCCCAAAGCCGGGCGACACCGGCCCGCAACGGATCTCCCCGGTGGCGAAGGCGCGTGTCGCGCCGCTCCAAGGGCACGTTCCAGGGAGCCATTTCCGTCCGGACGGGATCCCTGGCCTGGCAAGGTATCCACAACCTCCGGGCAGGGCTAGGCTGTTGAGCGAAGCCCCAGCCCCCGGCAGCGATGTCCTTGCTCCGCCCCGGGAGGCCCACCGTGTTCGTTCTGCTTGTCCTCGTGATCGCGGTGCTGTTCGGTCTCGGCTTCCTCAACCCCGTCTGGTGGGTGGCCGCGGCGCTGCTGGCCCTCGCCGCCCGCCGTCACCGGCGTGATCATGGCCCCGGCTGGGGGCGCCCGCACGGCGCCGACGCCGGTGAGTACCGCGAGTACGCGGCGCGCCGTGATCGCCGGCACCGATGGGAGCGCCGCTACAACCGGCAGCACCAGGCGCGGTGGATCCGCGAGGAGCGGCAGGACCGGCAACACGACATCCGGCCGACGAGGCATCGCTGACATCCATCGGGTGCGGCAGCTTCGGCCACCCCGGACCACAGACCGTCGAGAGGTACAGCCATGTCGCGTACAGCCATGCTCCCCGAGGGGTATTGGGACCTGAAGGCCGAAGCCTCGTGGACCAATGCGCCGCCGCCCAGGCAGAGTGTCGCCGGCCTGCGCGCCGAGATCGTCCGGCTGCGGCGGGCGCTGGTGGGCCGTGCGGCCGTCGACCAGGCCCGCGGGATCGTGATGGTGCTGACGCCGTGCCGTCGGGCCGCTGCCAGGAACCTGCTGGTCGAGGTCTCCCGCGAGTGCCGCGTCAGGCTCCCGGAGACGGCCGCGGCCGTGGTCGCGGCCTGGGAGGGAAAGCAACTCCCGCGTCCGATGCAGCAGGCCCTGCAACGCGCTGTGCGGGACTTTCACGCCGAGGACCGCACGTGCGCCTCGGGAGCGTCGGACGAGGCGACGACCGGGAGGCGACGGGTGTGATCCACGCGGCAGGCGTCCGGGAGCGCCGAGGCCGTGAGGTGATGCACGCACCACGGACTGCCGTACAAGGCGGGGGACGCAGGTGAACGGCGACGCTTGCGACGCCTGAGGACCCACCGTCTGCCCGCACACCGGGCTGCGGGACACGCACCGGCGATCCCGGTGCGTGTCCGAACTGACCCGGCGGACAGCGGTACATCCCGACGGGTGTGCCCCTGTCCGCACGGTTCACAGGCTCCCGACGACTGTGCGGGGGCGCCGGACCGCACGGCTCAGGCGCCTGACGACCGCGCGGGGCGCCCTGCCGCACCGCTCCGGCGCCCGGCACGGTATGCCCCTCGCCATGTCGCTGCGGGGCGCCGCTTCCGCCGGACATCACGGCCGTCCCGTCCGGCGCCGGGACACCGAGTCGCCGCGCCGCCGCGCCGTCGAGTCGCCGCGCCGCCGGGCCGCCGCGCCGCCGGGCCGCCGCGCCGCCGGGCCGCCGGGCCGCCGGGCCGCAGGATCCATCCCTTGATTCCGCGCCCGGGCGGTCACTGTCCTCTGATCTCGTCGAGCGAGATCTGCATCTCGGCACGCGCGCGCGTGAACCAGTCCGCCAGGACGGCCGTCTCCTCGGGGGTGTAGTCGGCGAAGAGCGCGCCGAGCCGTTCGTAGTGCGGGCCGTACACGGCGAAGACCCTGGCGGCCGCCGACGCGTCGAGGACGACCCGGACGCGGCGCCGGTCGTCGGGGTCGGGCTGCCGGTGCACGTAACCGGCGCGTTCCAGGCGGTTGAGTACGCCGGTGACGGCCCCCGTCGTCAGGTTCGCGCGCTCGGCCAGATCGCCCGCGTTCAGGTGCCGCTCGCCGGCGCCGATGACGTGGCCCAGACAGGTCAGGTCGGTGACGTTCAGCCCCAGCCGCTGGGCGATGTCGTGCTGCGACACCAGGGCGAGGGCGATCATCTGGTCCATCGCGTCCAGTGCCTGCTGCGGTGTCGCTTCGGGGCGGGACTTGCCCTTCACCGGGATTCTCCTTAGCATCTAAGTTACTTAGCTCGTGAGATAAAGCACCTCTCGCGTTGCGACGATACAGAGAGATCGACCCAGGGAGACCCATGAGCGGCATGCACGGCGACCACGACTTGGGCCACACGGTCGCCGGATGGACGGGCACCTGTATCGCCCTCGTCGGATTCATCCTGTCCGGCGCCGCGATGATCGCGGCGTGGGTGCCCGGTTTCTGGCTCGGCCTCGGCGTGATCGCTCTCGCCGCCTTCGTCACCTGGGCGCTTCACCTGAGCGGCTGGGGGAAGCCCGGCGGTCCGCGTCCCGCTGCCGAGCAGCACTGGCGCGTCAGGGACCGTGCGGCCGAACGGGGCCACCCGGACTGCGTGGGCTGTCGTGCGGCGGGACGCGGACGCGCTCGTACCGGACGCGCCGGGAAGCCGACGCGCGCGACCACCGGGGCTCCCGCGGCGGGCGCGGCACTGACGTCCGCCGCCGAGTAGACGGCCCCGGGTCGACGGCCCCGCGCGGCAATCGGCCCCGGGAAAGGCGCCGGGTGCCCCTCCCTGAGGCGAGATGATGCCTGGCCATACTCACCGGGAGGCAGCGGTATGAGTTCAGTGAGGGGTGTGCGCGGTGCGCCTTCCGCTCGGGCATCCGGCGCCGCCGATGTAGTACGCGTTGAGATAGTTCGGCCCCGCGCCCGGTAGCTGCGTGGGGCCGGGTTTGACGCACAGGTGGTAGTCGTTCGTGCTGCCGCCTCCTCGGACGTCGACGTGGACCAGCACCGTCGTGTCACCGCAGTGGTTGTACCCGGCGAACTGGGACTCGCGGACGCGGTACCGGAAGAAGCCGCACTGGGTGAGGGAACTCGCGCCTGCCTGCCGGACTTCCGGCCCGCGCCCGGGCTCGGCGTGGGCCGGTCCCGGGAACGCCGTCAGGGCCAGCGCGGTGAGGATGCTCGACGCAGCCGCCGTGGCGGCTCGGACAAAACGGGGGGAGGGCTTCACGAACACTCCTTAGGGGCGGGCCATGACGATGGACGACCAGCCGATCGACTCTTCCTGACGCCACGACACCTGCTGGAGCCGGGCTGGTACGGCGATCGTAACTCCATGTGTCCAGGCGGTGTCCGTGAGTCACCGGAACGAGTGGCGGCAGCAAGCAAAACGGGGAATCGGGAACGAGGACGCGGATCTCGCCGTGGTGGTCGGCCACCGCTGCCCGGTCGAGTGGGCGACCATGGCCACGCGGGTGCGCCACGGCGGGACCCGCGTAGGTCGGGCCGGTCCGGGCGGAAGGGTCACTCCGGCCAGGCGGAGTTCTCGATGACCTCGACGAAGTCGGTCCGCCGGAAACCCGGGGCGAAGTGCTCCAGGACGTCCGCGTTCACCGTGCCGAAGGTGGTGTCGGGGCGGTGCCGGAATCCTTCGGTGAACGCCTTCAGGATCTGCCGCTTGAAGTCGGGCCGGGGATGGGCCGCGGTGACGGCGTCGATCTGGGCTCGGGTGAGGTGGGACAGGTTCAGGCCCAGCACATCCGTCTCGACACCCGCCGTCGTCGACGCGATCTCCGGGGCCATCCTGTAGGGCACCTCAGGCGTGGTGTGCAGAGCGATGGCCGTCCAGACCGTGTCCGCGGCGCCGTCGGACAGACCGTGCGTCAGCAGGAACGCGCGGGCCTGGTCGGCGCCGTCCATCTCGAAGCGCTGGTCGTCGCTGCGGTACGGCGCCACCAGGCCGGTGTCGTGGAACAGTGCCGCCACGTACAGCAGTTCGGGGTCGGGGCTGAGCCCCCGTGCGGCTGCCTGGAGACTCCCGAAGAGGTACACCCGGCGGGAGTGGTGGAAGATCAGCGCCGGGGTGGTGTCGCGGATGAGTTCGGTGGCGTCCCGCGCGAGCTTGCTGTCGGGGATCTCGACGCCTGCGATCTTCTCGGTCATGGCTCTCCTTCGTGGGCGGTTGCCGGGACCTGCCCCAGCTTCCGCCGACCGGCGCCCGCGGAGCCGCTGCCGGACGGCCGACAAGCCCTCGGAAACGGCCGGACCCGGAGAGCGGCCTCAGCCCGTGGGCGTGCGCGCCCGGGACAGCGGCGTCGTCGTGACGAAGCGGTGCTGGTAATGGGTGGGGGAGAGGCCCAGGTGGCGCGCGAACGCGCGGCGCAGGCTCTCGTAACTCGGAAAGCCCGACAGCGACGCGGCCTCCGTCGCGTTGTGCCCGGCGTCGAGCAGGGCTTTCGCCATGTCGAAGCGGATCAGCTCCACGTACTTCATGGGGGTGGTGTCCAGTTCGGTGCGGAACATGCGGGTCAGGTGCCGCGGACTGACCCTGACCCGCGCGGCGAGTGATCCCAGACTGTGGTCGGCGGTCGGATCGGCCTGGACCGCGTCCTGGACCAGCCGCAGCACGGGCGTGCGGGGGGCCGGTCCCTGAAGCGAGGCGGAGAACTGGGACTGCCCGCCGGCCCGCTGCATGTACACCACCAGCGAGCGGGCGACCTGCCGGGGCAGATCAGGTCCGTGGTCCTCCTCCACCAGGGCGAGAGCGAGGTCGATACCCGCGGTGACACCGGCGGAGGTGTACGTGGTGCCGTCCTTGACGAAGATCGCGTCAGGCTCCACACGCGTCGACGGACAGCGGCGCGCCAGCACGGAGGCGTGCTGCCAGTGCGTCGTCGCCCGCCTGCCGTCGAGCAGGCCCGCGGCCCCCAGTACGAACGCACCGGTACACACCGAGGTGATCCGCCCCGCCCGCTCGGCCAGCGCCCTCGCCGCCGCGCTGAGAGCGGGGTCCACGGGAGCGGCCGGCAGCAGGTCACCGCCCGCCACGAGCAGCGTGTCGTAGGCGTCGGCGGCAGCGGCGTCCCCGTCGACCGGAACGAGCATGCCGATGGAGGAACGCACCGGCGACTTGCCCACCGAGAGGATGCTCAGCCGGTACCGCGCGCCGTACCGGTTCGCCTCGCTGAAGACTTCCGCCGGTCCCGACAGATCGAGCAGCTTCACGCCTTCGAACACGAGAACGCCCACGCGGTGTGGCGGTGGTGTCATCTCTCCTTGCCTTCCTCGTCGGGGCGCCCGCCGTGTTCCGCTCACGTCGGCCAGGGCGCACCCATGATGCGCCCGATCATGGTCGTACGACGGAAACCGGGGACGAACTCCTCCAGCACGTCCTGGTGGACGGTTCCGTACGTGGTGTCCGGACGGTGTCCGAGTCCCTCGACGATGCCGACTTCCCGGCCGTGGCGCCGCTTCGGTCCGGCCATGAACCGCCCGAAAAAAGACAGCGGAGGGCGAGCGGTACACCCTCCGTACGCCGGGCAGGGGGCGTAGGTCCGTCGGTGTGAGCGGGTGAACCGTCGATCCGCCGCCGGATTCCCGCCAGGACGTACCGGCTCCGCTAATCGTCCACCCGTACGGCCGGGGGCGCGCGGGAGTGAATGCGCAGGGATCGCGGCGTGCCCGGGGCGCGGCCACGGCACGCTGCTGGTCGTTAATCCGTCCAGCGGCCGGGGGCCGCCAAGAGCGGAACGGGCGCCTGCTCGTCGAGAGGGACCGTGTGGTGGCAGCCGTGAGGAGCAGGCGTGACAGTTGACGGAGCCGTCGGAAGTTCCGCCCCGACGCCGGTCGATGCCCCGTGCCGGGGCCCCGCTGACGAGGACCGGCAGCCACGGACACCGCCGCGGCACGTGGCCTGCGTGATGGACGGCAACGGCCGCTGGGCGGCACGGCGGTCACTGCCGCGGACCTCGGGGCACCGGGCGGCCGAGACGACGGTGATCGACGTGATCGAGGCGGCCAGGACGGCCGGGGTGCAGTGGCTGAGCCTGTACGCGTTCTCCACCGAGAACTGGCGACGCCCCGGCAACGAGGTCGACTTCCTCATGCAACTGGTGCGCCGCGTCGTACGCAAACACGCTCCGCTGCTGCATGCCCGGGGCATCCGCTGCCGGTTCCTCGGCGTGACGGACTCCAGGATCCCGGCGGTACTCGCCCGGGACTTCGAGGACCTGATGACGCTGACCGGTATGAACCGCGGCATGACGCTGACCGTGGCGTTCGACCACGGCGGGCGCGGGGACATCGTCGAGGCGGCACGGTCGCTGATCCGCGGCGGGGTGCCGGCCGACGCGGTGACCGAGCAGAGTTTCGCCGCCCATCTGCCCTTCCCCGACACACCCGACGTGGATCTCGTCATCCGGACCTCGGGGGAGCAGCGCATCTCCAACTTCATGCTGTGGCAGGTCGCCTACGCCGAGTGGATGTTCCCACCGGTGCTGTGGCCCGACTTCCGCGCGACGCACTTCGTGGAGTGCCTGCACACGTATCAGCAACGCGATCGCCGCTTCGGCGGCGTCAAGCCGACCGCGAACGGAGCACCCTTACCGTGACCGAAACCGCCAGCACCCACTCCAGCAGCACCGACTCCGGCACCGGCGGCCCCGGCGGGGGCCCGTCCCGGCCGGCGTCGGAGGCAGCGGCCGGGCCCCTGTCGGGCACGGGGTCGCAGTTCCACGAGTTCTTCAACGACCCGCGCTGGGCGCTGGCCATGGTGCGGGCGACCGTACTGGAGGCCGCCCACCCGCAGATCGGCGCTGCCCTCCTCGACAACTCCACCTTCGTGGCACATCCGTGGCGGCGGCTGCGCAACACCTTTGTCAGCATGCAGCGCATGTTCGGCGCCGACGAGCACGCCCGGCAGCGGGAGGCGGCGCGGCTCAATCGGCTGCACGCGCGGCTGAACGGCACCGACGCGCGCAACCGGCCCTACGACGCGATGAATCCGAAGGTCCGCGCCTGGGTCGTGGCGACCCTGTTCGAGAGCGCCGTCACCCTGTGCCGACTGGGCGGCCAGCCTCTCGAACAAGGCACCATGGACAGGCTGTACGCCGACTTCCAGGCGCTGCTCGCGGCAATGGGCGACCAGGCCGGCCATCTGCCGCCCACCCTGCAGGAGTTCTGGCAGTACTTCGACCACATGGTCGAAGAGGAACTCGAGAACACCGAGGCACTGCGCATCATCCTCTACAAGCTCTTCGACCATCTCCCGGCGCCGCCGCTGCTGGACGGGATGCCCACCGTGTGGGCGGCCGGCCGGGCTCTCGCCGGTCCCGTCGTCGGAGCCATCACGGTGGCATCCCTTCCCGAATCCTTCCGCCGCCGGGCAGGACTGCCCGAGATCCCCGGGGCCCAGACACTGATGCAGAGCGCCTACCTGGCCGTCGGTCTGGCGCGCTTCCTGCCGGACGGCTGGATCAAGGCGGAGAACATCGCCGGCCTCCTCTCGCTCTCGCCCGACAGTGACGACCCCCGCGCCCGGAGCATCACGGCGGTGCGCGACGGAATGAAGCGGGCAGGCGCCCTGATCAGGCTGATCACCCCGCTGCCCGCGCAACCCGATCCCGCCGGGGCGGGCGAGCCCGAGCGCAGCGCCGAGGAGTTCTTCGACGCGGTACTGGACCAGACCGGTGACGGATTCCTGGACTGGCCCGACCTCGCCGCCATGGCCCGGGAACTGTCCGGCCGCCTCGACCTCGACGAACCGGAGGAGAACAAGCTCTACGACGCGTACGCCGCCTGGTGGCGGGAACTGCAGGCCGCCCTCGACACCGACGGTGACGGCCGCGTCAGCAGGGCGGAGTACGCCGCCGGTGTCCCGTCGC
Source organism: Streptomyces sp. NPDC005551 (assembly GCF_042871785.1). Classification (NCBI taxonomy): domain Bacteria; kingdom Bacillati; phylum Actinomycetota; class Actinomycetes; order Kitasatosporales; family Streptomycetaceae; genus Streptomyces; species Streptomyces sp. NPDC005551. The sequence goes on from NZ_JBIAJE010000007.1 coordinate 362,608, forward strand.
TGGCCGGGCCCGCCCTGATCAGAGTCGCGGAAGTCCTGTTCGACGCCACCGACCGGGACGGCAGCCAGACCATCGACGGGGACGAGTACCGGGCCCTGTTCCGGACAGGGTTCCGGCGTGACGTGGCGGACACCGAGGGCACGTACTCCCGCAGCGCGTTCCTGAAGGACTTTCTGTCCTTCATGGCGGGCCGCCGGCGCTCGAGCGCCTTCGACCCGCTGCTCAGCGAGGCGTGACCCCGCCCGCGCGAGGGTCTGCTCCGCGGGACCTCGCGCGGTGGCAGGGGGCGGCCGGGCGCACCCTTACGCATCCGAAGGGCGGGTCACCGCGTGGGGGTGATCGTCGAGGTAGTCCCGTACCACCGACAGGAAGCTCGGGTCCGGCCGAAGCCCGAGCGAGGTGGCGCGCGTGTTGTCGAAGACGGCCGGCCATGAGCCGACGACGGCCTCGACCGCCGGGTCGGGGGCGATGGTCACCAAGTCCGCTGCGGATCCGGCCACTTGGCGCAGGACGGCGAGCATCTCCGCGACGGAGACCGTGAGAGCGGGGAGGTTGACGGGCAGCGGGCCCTCGATCCGCCCCGGTCCGTGGCCCCGTTCGGCCTCGGCGACGCGGAGGATCCCCCGCACCGTGCGTCGCGGTGAGGCCAGCGCCACGCGCAGGGCGGGGTCGACCGGACAGGTCGCCGGGAGTCGGGCGAGCGGTTCGCGAATGATGCCGGACAGGAAGCCGGAGGCGGCCGCGTTCGGCTCGCCCGGCCGCACGGCGACGGTCATCAGGCGAGCGACGCGTCCGTCGACGAATCCTCGGCGCGTGCAGTCCGCGACGAGATACTCGCAGGCGAGCTTCTGTGTCCCGTAACTCGACTGCGGTGTCGGCAGAGTTGTCTCACTGACCACGGGCGGCAGGGGCGTCGCCGGGTGCGATCCGTAGACGGCCAGGCTGCTGGCGAAGAGCATCCGTGTGACGGGCCCGCCGGCCACCGACTGGGCCCGCGCGGCTTCCAGGAGTGCCCGGGTGGTGTCCAGGTTCACGCGCATCCCGAGGTCGAAGTCCGCCTCGCACTCGGCCGACACCGCGGCTGCGAGATGGAACACCACGTCGACCGGACTGGCGAACAACTCGCCGACCCTGTCGATCAGTTCACCGTGCGCGATGTCCACGAGCGGGTCGGCCGTCTGCGGGAGGTCCGGGTGCACGACCCGGTCGGCGAGCACCAGCCGGGTGATCGGTTCACCGCCGAAGGTGCGCGTACGCAGCAGGGCCTCGGTGAGCAGGCGCCCCAGGAAGCCGTACGCGCCCGTGATGACGATCCTCATGTGACTTCTCCTCAGGGGCGGCCGGCGAACGGGACGCGCGCGCCGTAGTGCTACCCCTTCGCGGAGCGCGGCAGGCCCCCGTCGACCGGCGAGCGCCCGTGCGGTGGGCGTGAGGGACGGGAGCGTTGCGCATCGGCACCGTGGTCTTGACGAACTTCGGCAGCGGGCGAAGTCGCCGCCGGCCCTGTGTCCCCCGGCGGAAGCCGCTTCGCGCTGCGGCTTCCCCGTACTGACCGGGGAGGCCGGTGCCCGGGGACAGGCGGAGTGGGCGGATGCCCGGCCTGTGACTCGCTGCGGGTCCCGGCCCTGCCCGGGTCTCCGGGCGACCCGGCCGACACCGGCTGTCCCATTTATGCGTACTCAGGCTGTTTCGCATGGAATGCCTCGGATACTCGCAAAGGGTCTCAATCGGTACATGAGCACACAGGCGCGGTAAGGCCCCTTCACCGAGTCGAGAGACCACCACCGTGGCGAGTGGGTGGTAGCCCCCGCACGGTCTTTCACCGAAGCATGACGGCCGATCCGCGCCCGGAAAGAGGGTGAGGGCCATGAGTACTCAGTCCGCCGACGGCGGGGCCGGGCGCGTACAGGCGGCCGGACAGACCGCGAGAGAACAGGCATCGGCCACAGCGGGCCAGGCCAAGGACGCCGCGGGCGAGGTGGCGGGGACCGCGATGGATCAGGCCAGGACGGTCGCGGAAACGGCACGCCGCCAGGCCGAAGGCGCCGTGGGAGACCTGCGGGACCGTGTGACCGAGGAAATGCAGGGTCAGACGCAGCGGGCAGCCGAGACGGTACGCCAGTGGGCGGACGACCTGTCGGAGCTGACGCGCAACGCGCCCGGCGACTCCCCGGCTCGCAGCATGGTGTCCCAGGCCGCGAACGGTGGCCACCGGGCAGCGGACTACCTGGAACGGCACGGTGTGGAAGGCATGGGCGAGAACCTGAAGGGGTTCGCGCGGCGCCGGCCGGGAGCCTTCCTGGCGGGGGCGGCACTGGCGGGGTTCGCGGCCGGCAGACTCGTCAAGGCCGGCGGCAAGGCGCAGTCCGGACCGGGAGTGCAGGAGGCCCGCACCCCGGTACCGGCCGTGGGGCCGCCCGGACCGCCGCTGGCGGCCGTCCGGGTCGAGCCGCACGCCTACCCGGAGGTGTGACATGTCGTCGATGGCACCGGAGCCACGCGGTCAGGACCCCTCGGTCGGGGAACTGCTGTCGGAAGTGGCCTCCGACGTCCAGACGCTCTTCCGGCAGGAAGCCGAACTGGCCAAGATCGAGATTCGTCAGGAGGCCGCCAAGGCGGGCAAAGCCGCCGGAATGTACGGGGGAGCCGGATTCGGCGGCTACATGGTCGCCCTGTTCGCCTCACTCGCGGCGATGTACGGCCTGGCCAACGTGATGGACACCGGATGGGCGGCGCTGATCGTCGCCGCCGTATGGGCGGTCGTCGCGGCAGTGCTGTTCAGCAAGGGCCGCTCCCGCATGCGGGAGGTGTCCCCGAAGCCGGAGCAGACCATGGAGACCCTGAAGGAGGACGCGCAATGGGCACGTCACCCGACCAAGTGAGAACCGACATCGAGGCCACCCGCGGGCGACTGTCGGAGAATGTCGACCGGCTGGCCGACCGCACCAGCCCCGGACGGATCGTGCGTCGTCGCACCGGCCGAGTCCGCGGAGCGTTCTCCGGAGCGCGCGAGCGCGTCATGGGCACCGCTTCCGGAACCACGCAGAGCACCAGGGACCGCGGTCAGCAGGCCGCCGCGTCCGTCCAGGACAGCGTCGGGCAGGCCGCCGGCACGGTGCGCCAGAAGGCCGGCCAGGTCGGTGAAGCGGTCGGGGGCGCCCCGGAGCAGGCCGTGCGGCAGACGCAGGGCAATCCGCTGGCGGCGGGCCTGATCGCGTTCGGCGCCGGGCTGCTCGCCGCCTCGCTCCTGCCCGGCTCGCAGGCCGAGGAGCAGGCGGTCTCCCAGCTCTCCGAGAACGCCGGTGAGGTGATCGAGCCCGTCAAGCAGGCGGCGATGGAATCCGCGCAGCATGTGAAGGAGGACGCCACGGAGGTGGCCAAGCAGGCCACTCAGGAGGTCAAGGACAGCGCCGCGGAGGCCGTCCGGACGACCAAGGAAGCATCCACCGACCAGGCGGGTCAGGTCACGGAGCAGGCCCGGCAGTCCGGCCAGGAGGTGGCCGACGAGGCCCGGCGGCAGTCGCCCGGCGCCATGTGACCACCGTCGCCGGCGGCACCGCGGGCGGGAGGCATGGGTGGGGACATGAGGCACCGCCTCCGACCCGGCCGCCGCACCGGCGCCCTCGCCGTATCCTGTCGCCGGCCCAGCGGTCTTGTGGGCCGGCGACCCTGGCATGCACGGTGAATGTGGACGATGCCCCTGTGGTCGCGCTTCCACTCCGCTTCCAGGTCGACGAGGCGGGTGCGAGGGCCCGTCGTCACATCACGGTGCCGACAGCCGCGATCGCCCGAGCGGCTCCAGTGGCGGTCAGCGTGTGCCTCGGACCCACGGCCCGCTCAACTGATCGTGACGACACGCGCCCAGGCTGGTGGCGTGTCCGGGACGTAGTCGGGGTTCGCCTCGTTCGCGCCGTGGGCGGGGCGGGGGAGGAGGCCCACGACGGTGCGGCAGGGCGGCGCCGCGGAGGGCCAGGGTGTCTGGCCGTCCGTCAGTGCCACGATCACGTCCGGGCGAGGCCCGGAGCGGAGCGCCCGGGCGAAGCCGGAGCGCAGATCGGTCCCCCCGCCGCCGACCAGCTCGATGTTCTCGGCGCGGCAGAGCGGGACCGCGACCCCGGCCGCCGCGTCGCAGGAGATCACCGAGACGAGGTCGCGTCGGCCGCCCACGGCTCGTGAGATCGCGGCCACTTCCAGCAACGCGCTACCCAGCTCGGCGTCGCTCACCGATCCGGAGGTGTCGATCACGACACAGACCCGGGGCGGCTTACGGCGCAGGCTCGGCAGCAGCACCTTGGGGACACCCGCCGAACGCCGGGACGGCCGCCAATAGCTGTGGTTCTCGCCCGCCCCCGGAGCACCCGCCGCCGAGCGGACCGCGGCCCCCAGCAGCTGGCGCCACGGCTGGGGCGGATGAAACGCCTCGTCCGCCCACCGACGCCACCCCTCCGGCGCGTCGCCCGGCCGGCCCTTGATCCCCTCCGCCACGCGGAAGCGGACCGCGTCCTGCTGCTGCCTGCTCAACCCGTGCGCCCCGTCGGGACCCCGCTCCCACGGCCGCGCCTGCCCGTCGGCACCGCTGCCGCAGTCCAGCCAGGCAAGGTCGGCGGTGAGTGCGGACATCGAGGCCCTCCGCAAATACTCCTCCATCAGCAGTCCCTCGGGCAGCCGCAGCAGCGACGGCAGCACCGCTCCGGCAGGCCGGGGCAGGCCCTCACCGTAGATGTCGTCGTTGATCTCGAAGTCGGCGGCGATGTTACGGCGCAACCGCTCTCCCGGCCCGTACTCCTCGTGCCGCCGCGCGTACCGTTCGCTCCGCCCGTGGTGGTCCCGGAGCAGATGGGACACCTCGTGCACCCAGACGCCCGCCAGTTCCTCCACCGGCATACGGGCCACGAACCCGGGAGAGACATAACAGCGCCAGTGTGCGTCCACCGCCATGGTCGGCACCGACCGGTCCTCCACGACATGCAGCGCGAAGAGGGCGTCGGCGAGATAGGGGCGTACCTTCACCGCGTGCAACCGGGCGGTCAGCAACTTCTCCATGTCCAGCGGAATTCCGTGCCGGCCGACCGCGCCGAAGGGCCCTGGCGGCCGGTCCCGCAACGCGGCCCGCACCGGGCGCGGCGGCGCGGGACGGGGCATCGGGCGCGGCCGGGGGAGTGGTACCGAGCGCCTCGGGTTGCCCGTCATCGGCGTGCCCCCGGCGCACGCCGGGCGGCGGCCGCGGTGACCCGGCCCACCGACTGGTTCGCCCGGCGGGCGAGACCGACCACCCCGGCCAGACGTTCCATCGTCTCCGGCACGTCCCAGTCGTCGCGCCGAAGCGCGGCCAGCGTCGTCGCCGGGGCGACCAACAGGTCCGCGGCGCCGGTCTCCAGCGCCCGGACCAGCACCGCCCAGCCCGCCTCCCAGCGCTCCCGCTCGGGCCGGGCTCCGACGGCGGCCACCACGGCCTCCAGCGCCGCCTGCCGCAGATCGCCCCGTTCCGGCAGCTCGGCAGCGGCCGGATCGGCCAGCAGCGACTCCGGGTCCGGCAGGTCCATCCGGTCGAGGTACGCGAGGAGTTCGAGTCCCGGCCCGTCGCCCACCGCGCCCCGTACGAGCAGGGCCAGCACCTCCCGGGAGACCGATGCCGCCGTGCCGAAGGCGAGCAGGGTCAACGCCGCGTCCCAGCTCCGCGGCGAGGGCCAGGCACCGCCGCGCCGCGTCTCCGTGTTCGGCAGCCGGTGGATCAACGTCGGCCGGGCGGCCAGGAAACCGCAGACCACGCGCCGGGAGAACGCCACCGCCTCCGGGAGCCGTTCCGGCTCGAGGCGGGGCAGCTCCGCCCGCGGCCAGACGCCGCCCAGTCCGCGCACCACCACCTCCTGGTCGTGCACCCAGTACAGATGCACGAACCGGTTGGCCAGCGGGGGGCTCAGCTCCCAGCCGTCCGCCGCCGAAGCGCGAGGGTTGGCCGCCGCCACGACCCGTACGCCCGGCGGCAGTTGCAGCGCACCGACGCGCCGTTCCAGGACGACGCGGAGCAGCGCGGCCTGGACGGCCGGGGTCGCCGTGGAGAGTTCGTCAAGGAAGAGCAGTCCGCGGCCGGCTCGTACGAGTTCCACGGCCCACTGCGGCGGTGCCATCGGCACGCCCTGCACCGCCGGGTCCTCGCCGACGATGGGCAGGCCGGAGAAGTCGGACGGTTCGTGGACGCTGGCGATCACCGTCGTCAGCGGCAGGTCGAGCGAGGCGGCCAGCTGGGTCAGAGCCGCGGTCTTGCCGATGCCCGGCTCGCCCCAGAGCAGCACGGGCAGGTCCGCCGCCACGGCGAGGGTCAGCGCTTCGAGCTGCTCGTCGGAGCGCGACTCGGTGGTGGTGGTCCGTAGGAGCGTCAGGAGTTCGCCGGCGACGCCGAGCTGTGAGCCCGTCCCCGATGCCCTGACAGGTACGGACGTGCCGGTGGGGGGCGGGACCGGGGCGGGGAGGAGGGTGCTGGTGGTCATGGGCATCACCTTGAGGGGAATAGGGGGCGGGGAAGCTCGCCCCGGACGTCAGACGTCATGGAGTCGTGCAGGGCGCAACGCGCGGTCGATGAAGGCGACTTCGGCAGGACGGCGCGTCACGACGCGAGGTCGGCCGGCTTCAGCGCTGGCACACGGAGCGGTCGAAACGAGGGCGTCGGCGTGACCGCCGGTCAAGGGGCCAGGCTGATCCGGGGCCGGGACCGGCTGCTCATCTTGCGGCGTACCGGCAGCGGTGTACGGCGGTCGAGTCGGAGACGATGGCCCTTCGTCGCCCGCCCCGTGCCCGGCGTGCCCTCGCCACCTGCCGTACCGGCACCGGGGTGACCCGTGACCAGGCCCGAGCGGAAGAGCCCGTGGTCGATCCGGCGGGCCGCGGCCGACTCCAGTTCCGTCCGGAGCGGCCCGTCGCGCAGGATCGCGCCGGGGCCGAACAGGCCCTCGATCACAGCCAGGGCGCCGGTGAAGTCACCGTGCCGCAGCCGTTCCCGGACCGCGGGCAGCGCCTCCGGATCGCGGTGCACCGCGTCGATGACACGAAGGCAGGGCAGCGGCGGGCCGCCGAACGCCACGAGCAGTTCCTCGCGCCGCAGTTCGCCGGGGTCGTGGTCGACCGCGGTCAGCACCCCGTCCCGCAGGGCGATCCGGTGGTTCTCGCCCCGGCACTCGACACGGTGCGGATCGCCGGGCTCGGGAGCGGATTCGCCCGGCGTCGCCGGTGTGGACGCCGCCAGCGCTTCGGCGACGAGCGGATGCAGCCGCTCGGGAGGAATGAGACCGGCCCGCAGCAGTTCCAGATCCGGCAGAACCCGTGCCGCGGCCTCCGGCAGCACCGGAAGCGCCGCGATCTGCTGCCGTGGTGGCAGCACGTCCTCCCGCAGCGGCCGGAACACCGGGACATGGCTGTCGTCGGGGGCGAAGAGTTCGAGCACGATGCGGTTCCGTGCACCGAGCCGTACGGCGAAGGCCCCGCGCGGCCGTCCCTCGGCCCGCAGCAACAACTCGGCCTCGGCGGCCCAACTCCCCACAGCCCATAGGGAGTCGTGCCCGCCGAGCTGATCCGGCCCAACCGCCATGAACGGATGGTGGGTTACCCGGGACGGCGCGGGCGTCGCCGGGGACCGTGCTGGGCTCGCACCGCACCGCTCCGCCAATTCACGGCTCCGTCCGGCGTCCCAGAGATGCCGGTGCAGGTCGAGTCGGAAACGCCGGTCGGGATGCGGATGTGGGTGGTGTCCGGGGTTGCGGCTCCCCGGCCCCTCCCACAGAGCCAGCGACAAGTGCTGTCCGGCGTCCGCCCGGGCCGGCGGTGTCCGCACCACGAGGTGCGGGGGAGTGCGACCCGAACCGCCGTATCGGGCGAGCGAGATGGTGAGAGCGGGGCGGAGCCGTCCGTCGGGAGCGATCCGCGGCATGTGCCAGCGAAGCAGGTCAGGCGCCAGGCGCCGCAGATCGGCGCGGAGCCGGGTGACGATTTCGGTGCCGTGGCGGTCGCGCACGGCGCGCAGGTCGAGATCGACGTGGACACGGGCGGCGGCGCAGGCCCCGGCCCAGTCACCGACGGCACGCCGTGCGGTCGCGGTCTCGATCATGGACGGTGGCACGGCGTACTCACGTACGCGCTGCCACATCGACAGGTGGGCGGGAATCTCGTTCGCGAAGTGATGTGCCATCAGCACTCACCTTGCGCGAATGATTCCCCCAATCCGGAAACGGAGAAGTAGTTCATCCCCCGCATCGTAAGCACGCCGATGATGATCTGTCATTCCCCTTTGCTGCCCGTCGGCCCTGATCGCGGCACACCCCGGGCGGGGGGAGAACTGGTCAATCCCCGGGTGACAATGTCCCGATGACCGATCACGAAGCCCACTCTCCCGCACGTGCGTTGCTGCGCCGCCCTCAGGACGGTGAACTCCTGGACGTCGCCGGTGTCGCCCACTTCTTCCGGCTCACCGGTGAGCACACGGGCGGACACTTCGCCTTCGAGGAGTTCCGCCTGGCTCCCGGAACGATCGGCGCCAGACCGCACGTGCACGACGGGCACGACGAGTACTTCTACGTCCTCGAAGGCGAGTTGACCCTGCACACCGGGGACGGCGAGGTGACGGCAGGCCCGGGCAGCCTGCTCGCCGCGACCCGTGGCGCCCCGCACGGTTTCCGCAACGGAGGTACCGTTCCCGCCCGCGCTCTGTGTCTGTACACCCCTGCCGGCTACGAGAACTACTTCCGCGACGTCCACGCTGCTGTCAGCGCGGGGGCCGAGGCGACCGACGACCTGCTGGCCGAGTTCCGGAGCCGTTACCGGACCCGGTCCTACGAGGGCCCGTCGGGCCGCTCCTGACGGGGCCCGGCAGAACGGGAAGGCGTGCGCGGCGGCAGCTCCCGCCCGATGCCGTGGCACCGGCCCGATGCCGTGGCACCGGCCTGATGCCGTGGCACCGGCCCGATGCCGTGGCACCGGCCCTACGCGGTGGCGAAGTGCTTCGTCAGGGCCTCGACCACGACGCGGACCGCGGGCGAGGTCCAGCGCTCCCCGTGGCGCACCAGTTGGACGGAGACGTCGGGGAGTGCCGGGCCCCTGATGACGGTGAGGCGCTCCTCCCGCAGCGCGTTCTCGACCGCCGCGGCGGGGAGGATGCTGATACCGAGGCCGGCCATGACGCAGTTGCGGACCGCCTCACTGCTGCCCAGCCGGGTCAGGCGGGTCCGGGCGCCGGACGCGGCCTGGAGCAGGCCCGCGATGCGGTCGCTGTAGGAGCAGCCCTCCTCGTGCAGGAAGACGTCCTCCTCCGCTAGCCGGGGCCAGTCGGCGGGCTTTCGCAGCGAGGCCAGGGGGTGACCCGGCGGTCCCACGAGGGAGAGCGGCTCGGTGGCGATCACGGATGCCGTCAGACCGGGGAAGGCAACCGAGTCCTCCAGGAGCAGGGCAAGATCCAGACGTCCGCTGCGCAGCCCTTCGACCGCGGCCTGCGTGCCCGCGGGAAACAGATGCACGGCGATGTTCGGGTGGCTGCGGCGCAGCGCGACGATCACGTGCGGAAGGTGCGCGGAGCACAGAGTGTCACCGGCCGCCACGGCGACCGTCCCCGAGGGCTCCGAGTCCGCGGCGGCCGCCCGCAGCCGCGCTTCCGCTTCGAGGACGGCGCCGGCTTCCGGCGCCAGCCGTCGCGCCGCCGCCGTCGGGCGGGCACCACGCGGCATACGGTCGAAGAGCTGGACTCCCAGCAACTTCTCCAGAGCTTTGACCTGCGCCGTCACGGTGGACTGCGACAGATGGAGTTCGGCTGCGGCCACGGTGAAGTTCTCCGTCCGCACGACGGTCAGGAAAGTCCGGATCAACTGCGTCTCCACACCAGGACTCTACGCCGGAAATCGGAATCGCTGATGGCGGCCATCGACAATCATCGCTTTCTTCAATGGCTGGCAGGTGGCACCGTGGAGGTATGACAGTGAGCCTCACCGACGCGGTACTCCACTACACCGCATTCACCGCAGACCCTCAGGGCGGAAATCCGGCAGGCGTCGTCCTGGACGCCACGTCGTTCGACTCCGCCCGCATGCTGGCCGTCGCCGCCGAAGTGGGCTACTCCGAAACGGCGTTCATCACGGGACACGATGACGAGCGGCGCCGCTTCACCGTGCGCTACTTCAGCCCTCTCGCCGAGGTCGACTTCTGCGGGCACGCCACCGTCGCCGCGGCCGTCGCCCTCGCCGAGCGCATCGGTCCCGGAACGCTGGTGCTGGACACCCCGGTGGGCGAGGTCCCCGTGGTCACGGTCGCCGACTCCGCCGGGGCCCTCCACGCGACGCTCACCAGCGTCCCGACCCGCACCCGGCCGGCCGGTGAGGCCGAGCTGGACGAGGCACTCGCCGCCCTGGGGTGGGCGAAGGCGGACCTCGACCCCGCTCTGCCGCCGCATGTCGCCTTCGGCGGCGTGCAGCACCTCATCCTCGCCGCCGCCACCCGGGCCCGACTGGCCGACCTGGCCTACGACTTCGACGCCCTCGGTGACGTCATGCGGCGTCACGGCTGGACAACGCTGCAACTGCTGTGGAAGGAGTCGGACGACCTCTTCCACGCCCGTGACCCGTTCCCCGTCGGGGGAGTGGTGGAGGACGCGGCGACCGGCGCCGCGGCGGCCGCGTTCGGCGGCTACCTGAGAAGTCTCGGCCTGGCACCCCGCGGCCGGACCGTGCGCATCCGCCAGGGCGAGGACATGGGCAGCCCCAGCCTGCTCAGAGTCGACATCGATCCTGCGGACCCGCGCATTCGCGTCACCGGCCAAGCGGTGCCGCTCAAGCGATAGGCACGCCACCGGCCAAGCGGTGCCGCTCAAGCGATAGGCACGCCACCGGCCAAGCGGTGCCGCTCAAGCGATAGGAGCGTCACCGGCCAGGCCGTGCCGTGCAGGCAGCACGGCCCCGGGTAGCGGCATCCGCGACGTACTCCCTCACCGGTCGGCCGACCACGACCGTTCGGCACCCGCAGTCAGTGGCGCCCGTCACATGAACCCGTTGTCACAGGGGTTGGGGTGGCGGTGTCTCCATGTCCGCAACCGCGCCGCGCGTACGGCTCGCGCGGCACTCCATCCCCCGAGTGAGGACGCCGGCATGGAACCTCGTTTCAACCTGTTCGACAGCCCGACCGCCGCGAAGATCGCGAAGCGGTTCTACAACGTCTCCACGGTCCTGGAGCAGTCGCCGCTGCCGAAGACCCTGCGGGAACTGGTGGAGCTACGGGTCGGCCAGATCAACGGCTGCGGCTTCTGCGTGGACGTCCACACCAAGGAGGCGGCAGCCGCCGGTGAAACCGCGCTTCGGCTGAACCTGGTCGCGACCTGGCGCCACAGCACGGTGTTCACCGAGGCCGAGCGGGCGGCGCTTGCGCTCGCCGAGGAGGGCACCAGGCTCGGTGACCGGGGTGTGTCCGGCGAGACCTGGGCCGAAGTGCGCAAGCACTACGACGTCGACCAGGTCGGTGCGCTGGTCTGCCTGGTAGCCCTGATCAACGCGGCGACCCGGATGAACGTGATCGTGCACAACCCGGGAGGTTCGTACGAGCCCGGCATGTTCGCCGACCTGTCGAGCTGACCGGGGGACGGAACCTCATCCGGTGCCGGCACCGGCACCGGTGCCACGGCACGCTGCGACCGGCGGAAAAGCCGGATACCGAGCCGTCGACGGGGTAGAACGGATGCCGGGTGCCGTCCGGTCGCGGAGGGCACTGCCAACAGACCAGCCGGGATGCCCGGCGATATCGAAGGACGAGCAGCATGGCCAGCGGTACCGTGAAGTGGTTCAACTCCGAGAAGGGCTTCGGATTCATCGCCCAGGACGGCGGCGGACCGGACGTCTTCGCCCACTACTCCAACATCTCCGGCAACGGCTACCGGGAGCTTGTGGAGGGCGAGCAGGTCACCTTCGACGTGGGCCAGGGCCAGAAGGGCCCCCAGGCCGAGAACATCGTGCGCGCCTGACCCGCCCGCAGAAGGGGCCCGGTGCACCGCCGGGCCCCTTCGCCCTGCCAGGATTCGTTCCTCCCGGGGACGTGCCGACGCCTTGAACGGGTGCGCTGCCGACGGCACATGGCACAGGCCGCCACGTGCGGGGCAGCGAGTGGAGGTTCCCGCGCCCCGAGCGCTAACGTCCGTCAGCATGGCGACTGGCACCTTGGGGAGACTGCGGGCCGAGCTGAGGGATCACGCGGAGCCGGCTGTCCGGGAACAGCTGGTACGGGTGCTCAGCCGCGCGGAAGACGACGAGCTGCTCGGCGTACGCGTCCCGGTGATGCGCCAACTGGCGCGCCGATGTCCGGAGTTGTCCTTGCAGGACGTGGATCTCCTGCTGCGCAGCCGAGTGCACGAGGAGCGGTTCACCGCCCTGCTGATTCTGGCCGAGCGGATGCGTGGTGCCCGTGGTGACGACCGGAAGACGCTGGTCGACTTCTATCTGGCCCGCACCGACTGCGTGGACAACTGGGACCTGGTGGACGGTTCCGCGCATGTCGTGCTGGGGCCGTGGCTCCTGGACGGCTCACTGGACGTGCTGGACGAACTGGCCGCCTCGCCCTGGCTGTGGGACCGCAGGATCGCCGTGGTGGCCACGCTGGCGCTGATCCGGGCCGGCCGCTTCGAGCCGACCCTTCGGCTGGTCCTCAGGCTGCGGCGGGACCCGGAGCCGCTGATCCACAAGGCGCTGGGGTGGATGCTCAGGGAGATCGGCCGCCGGGACGAACAAGTGATCGTGGACTTCCTCGACCGGAACCTCGCCGGGCTGCCGAGGATCACGGTGCGGTACGCGACCGAGCGACTGGCGCCGGACAAACGGGCGCGGTACGTGAAGACGCGGTAGCGCTCCGTCCGTTCCGACAGCACCCGGCCCACCACTTGTCACGTCTGCGGGCAGGTGCCCGTCCCGACGGTGCGGTGGGAGCGCAGCCACTGGGCGAGCAGGGCGAGGGCGAAGAGAAGGGCGACCGTGTGCCCGCGGTGGTCACCGGCGGGCCGATGCTCCCGAGCGCCCGGCCTCACCGCACGCGCCGGAAGTATCCGTCGCCACGCCTTTGCCATCTCTTTACAACCTGGTCCCTCGCTGCCTCGTCTCTCCGCTCGACCTGTAACCCGGTCCGCCCGTGTCCGGGCGGGCCGACGGAAGAAGGAGAGCACCTCATGCGCCGAACTGCCCTGGGGACCATGACACTCGCGTGCACCGCCGTGTTGGCGGGGGCCGTACCGGCATTCGCCGACGGACCGACCCCGACCTCGGTCCCGACCGCCCCTTCGGCGCGCCCGACCGCCGCTCCGACACGCGCCCCCAGCGACACGGCCCCGAGCGCGGCCCCGAGCACGGCCCCGACCCGGGCCCCGGCTCCGGGTCAGGTCAGCCGAGTTCCGCAAGGCGCGCCCGACACGGGCGTGGCGCCCGCGGCCGGGAGCACCGGGAACGGGGGAGCGGTGGCCGGCGGTGCCGCGGCGGCGGCCGTCGTGGGCGGCGGCGTGTTCCTCGTCGTACGCCGTCGGCGCACTGCCACGGCATGACGTCACCCTCCAGGCGGGCCTTCACCGCTGCCGCGCTGGGTTCGCTGCTGGCGGCCTGTGGCGGGCACCAGGACGGCAGCCCCCGAACTGCCGGGCCGCGGACCGCGCCACAGACCTCGCGGTCCGGCGGCGCGGCCGAACCGCCGCGGTCCGCGGGCCGTTCGGCCCCGGTCAGGTTGCGGATCCCGGCCATCTCGGTCGACACCCCGGTCATCCGGCTGGGGCTGGCCGAGGACGGCAGGGTGCGGGTACCGCCCGTCACGGCGCACGACCGCGCGGGCTGGTACCGGCACTCACCGACGCCGGGACAGGTCGGACCGTCGGTGATCCTCGGCCATGTCACGGTCGGTGCCTACGGGGACGGAGTCTTCCGGCACCTGGGCAGGCTGCGGCCGGGCGACTCGATCACCGTGACGCTGGAGAACGGCACGGCGGCCGTCTTCGCCGTGCGTTCCGTACGGACGGTCGCCCAGGCCGACTTCCCGGCGGACGACGTCTACGGGGACGTCGACCGTCCGGAACTGCGGGTCATCACGTGCGGCGGCCCTCGAACCGGTGGCCACTACCGCGACAACGTGATCGTCTTCGCCGCGTTGAAGTCCCCGACCCCTTGAACCCCGCCGGATCCCGGGCGGACGGAACGTACACCGGCCGCCCGGGATCCTCCCCCACGAACCACACGGCACTCCGTGCGGTCACGACCATGGAGAGCGTTGAAACGGTCCCGCGACAGGGCAGCGTCCGAGCTGTTCACTGCCGTCTACCCACGGCTGGCCGGCTGGTGCCGCCGGCTGGTCGACGACGACGAGACAGCCCACGAGATCGCCTCGGAGGCCTTCACCCGGCTCTGGGCCCGCTGGACATCGGTGGAGGAACCCCGCGGCTTCCTGTACGTGACGGCGGCCAACCTGGTCCGGGACCACTGGCGCAGGACGGAGCGCGAGCGCCGCGCGGTGCGTCGCGTGACCTCCGAGGCCGCCGTCCGTCCGTACAACGAACAGACCGACCCCTCGGTACGCCTGCTCGTACAGTCCCTGCCGGAACGCCTGCGGGTCCCTACGCTGCTGCACTACTACGCGGACATGCCCATCCGGGAGGTGTCCGCGCTGACCGGACGCAAGGAAGGAACCATCAAGGCCGACCTCCACGCGGCCCGAGAACTGCTCCGCGCCCACCTGGGGAGAAGCCTTGATCGCACACCATGACGACGGTCCGGACCCGGACCTCGAACTCGACGACCCGCTCGCCGTCATCCTGCGGCCCTCCACCGGCTACCTGAGCGCGCCCCCCGGCCGGTACGAAATGGTCCGGCGAGGCGCGGCTCGCCGCAAGGCGGTCCGTGCCGCCGTCGGCGTCGGGCTGTCCTGTGCCGTCGCGGTCCTCGTGGCGCTGCCGCTGAGCACGGGCGCATCCGAAGCACCGGTGACCCCGACGGTCCCTCTCGCCCCGCCGCCCGTGAGCAGCCCTCCGGCCGGCACCTCCGCGCCGGCATCACCCCGGCCGGTCCGCCCTTCACCGAGCGACGGGGGCCGCAGCAGCGGCTCGAATCCGACTCGCGGACCGGCCGCGACGCCGTCACGCGGGGGCAGCACAGCGGTCCCCACCCGGCCCGCCGCGCGGAGCGGCCCGGCCGCCGGGGAATGACTGATCCTTCCGCGGTGTTCGACGGACTGCGTCACCGGTGTCGGCTCGCACCACAGTGCGCCGCAGGGGCCTGACGCACCGGAGGCACGTCGCGAAGTCGTTGTGCAGTGACGGGAAACCGTCCTGCACCGACGGAAAAAGGAGACAGATCATGAGTAACGAAGGGCAGCGGGCGCTGCTGGCGGGCGGCTGCTTCTGGGGCATGCAGGAGCTGATCCGCACGCTCCCCGGTGTCACCGGCACCCGGGTGGGATACAGCGGCGGCGACGTCCCCAACGCGACGTACCGGAACCACGGCGACCACGCGGAGTCGATCGAGATCACCTTCGATCCCGCGGCCACCGACTACCGCGCGCTCCTGGAGTTCTTCTTCCAGATCCACGACCCCACCACGAAGAACCGGCAGGGCAACGACATCGGCGCCAGCTACCGATCCGCCATCTTCTACCTCGACGACGAGCAGCGGCGCGTCGCGGAGGACACCATCGCCGACGTCGAGGCCTCGGGTCTGTGGCCCGGCAAGGTCGTGACCGAAGTCGTGCCCGCCGGCGCGTTCTGGGAGGCCGAACCGGAGCACCAGGACTACCTGCAGAGGTACCCGGAGGGTTACACCTGCCACTTCCCGCGGCCGAACTGGCGCCTGCCGAAGCGTGCGGAGCGTTAAGAGGGCGGTGCCCCCGGCCGGCCCCCTCCGGCCGGCCCCCTCCGGCCGGCCCCTTCCGGCCGGACCCCGGCCAACGCCCCCGCCCGGCTTCCGCTGCCGGCTCTCGGCTGCCGCCGCGGGTGCCTTCGGACGTCGCACGCCGTCCTTCGTTCGGGTAGAGGACTCGTGGTGCGTCACCCGGTCGAGTGAGTGGACCCGAAGGTGCCGCGGTGGCGCCGATACGGTGACGCGGTGACCTCGAACTCAACAGAAACGCGCCCCGTGCGCTCCGCGGAGCTGGGGACCCTCGTCGCCATGTCCTGGAGCCGCGACACGCCCCAGGGCGCCGTTCCCTACGTTCTCGCCTTCTCCCTCGGAGACGGCGAGAACGGGCCCGAAGGCTCCTCGGCCGCCGTCGAACAGCTCATGCACAACGCCGGACTCTCCATGGACGAGGGCCTGGTCGACGCCAGTGCCCGGCCGAGCCTGCCGGTCGGCCTGCTCGTCGTCGAGGGCTCGGCGGTCCTGACCATGCCGCAGATCAACGCGCAGATCGTCCCGTCCGCGGCCTGGCTGGCAGCGATCGCCGAGCGCGGCTGTGCCTGCCTCGTCCTCACCACACGGCCCTGGCCGGGCGGCGAACTGGACGACAACGACGCGCTGGCCGCCTTCGCCAACGACGAGGAGACCCTGAAGTCGTCCGCCACCGTCGTGCTGCCGGCCCGCAAGCTGCGCGACCGCTGATCCGGCCGCCGTCGGCAGCCGGGCACTTACGGCTGCCGACGCGGGCTACCCCCGCCGTCGGCAGCCGTGCGTCCACCGCTGCCGACGCGGGCCTCGGCCTCCTCATCGGTCGTGCCGCAGCTCCGCACGCCGGTCCTGCCGCCGACCGGTCCGGACCCGGCACCTACGCATGGTCCGTGAGGAGCGCGCTGGTCACCTGCCCCGGCACGAAGTCCTGAGCGTCGTGCGGGGAGGCGGCGGTGCGGTTCGCGTGGAAGGCGGTGGGTGTGCGGCCCGTCATCGCCCTGAACGTGCGGTCGAAGTGCGGCTGATCGTGGTACCCGGCCTGTGCCGCCGCATCGGACCAGTTCGAGCCGGTCTCCCGCAGCCGCAGAGCCGTCTGGAGCCGCATCACCTGTGCCGCGCTCTTGGGGGTCAGCCCGATCTGACAGCGGAAGCGCCGTTCGAGGTGGCGGCGGCTCCAGCCGGTCTCGGCCGCCAGTTCCTCGATACGGGTACACCCGTGCGTCCGCTGGATCCTCCGCCACGCCCAGGCCACCTCGGGGCTGCCCGCCGGGCCCCCGGCGAGTGCCTCGTGCAGCACGCGGTCCAGCAGGGCGAACCGGCCGTCCCAGTCCGGGATGTCCGCCAGCCGGGCGGGCAACCCGGCCCACGGCCGACGGCACAGTTCCTGCGGGGCCACCGACAGCCGGGACCACTCGGACATGGGCACCCCGAACAGCCGGTGCGCGGCGAGCGGAGTCAGCAGGACGGTCACCCCGCGGATCAGTCCGGTGTGCTCGCCGATCGCGGCCGTCGCCCGGATGCCGTTGGCGAGGGAGACCCCGCTGCCGGAACACGCCGGGTCGCAGGGGTCCACCACCCTTAACGGGTCGCCGAACCCCAGCATCACCTTCACCACTCCGTCGGGTACCAGCAGCCGGCGCCGGCTCCCCATCACGTCGAAGCGGAAGCCTCGGTACCCCAGCACCTCACCCCGCAGATGTGCCGCCGCAGGCCGGCTGAGCAATTCGTGCATGGCCCGATCCCCCATCGGTCAACGCGAACATGACAGCAATCGTAGAAGCCGCGGCCGTCAGGCATCCCCGGGCCCGACGAGATGGCCGGCAACCGGCGCCGCACACGAGTGCCGAACACCGTAGGTCGCATTCGTACAAGCCAGGGCGGCACGGTCTCGGCGACGCTGCTCACCACGGACGACCGGTGCGGTTCCACTGAGGCGTCGGTCCGTCCGGCCGAACACCGACGAAAACTGGGGGACCAATGACCAGGACCAGGCGAATTGCCGCCGTACTCACCGGGACCGCGGCCGTACTGGCAGCGGCCGTCGCGCCCGTGCAGGCCTCCGGGGCGCCTGCCACGGCCGGCGGCGCCCTGTCGTGCTACGGCTCGGCCTACTCCTACTGGGCCGAACCCGGCGCCAACGGCGACTACGCCCACTACCCGAACTACGGCAACTGGGACGTCGTGGACGGCAACTGCAACGACCTGAACATCAAGACGGACGCCACCCGCACCGTGCGGGTCTGCACCGTGAACAAGTGCCACAGCTGGATCACGGCCACGAAGGGGACGTGGACGGTGATCTTCAAGGACACCCGTCCCGGAGCCTCCTACTACCTCCAGTTCCAGGGCTGGAGCTCCAACACCGGCCTGCTCGCGAGCTGACGGACAGGTGGTCCCGGCCTCGCACGGGCCGGGACCACCACCGCGCGCACGTCCACGTCCGCGAGACGGCCGCCGCCCCGCCGGTCGTCGGCGCCCGCCACCCGCACCCACCGCACGCACCGGCGTCCGAACGCGCTCTCGTGCCCGCTTCCGTTTCCCTTCGGTCCGACGGGCTACTCACCAGCACATGGACAGAGCTACTGATCTGCGAGTCGGTACGACGACGGGCGACCGCGCCCCGGAGTCGACGAGCCGGCCTGGGACAACCGGACAGCCGACCGCGCCACGACCGTCCCGGCGGGCGCCGCGACCGTCACCCGAGCGGCACGGCACGCACCCCCACCGCGCGACCGGGCCCGCCGGACGAGAGGCGGACTGACCCCCGTGAACGCCTCCAGCACCCCCGCACCGGGCCGGCCGACGCAGGACGGAGCGCAGCCGGACACCCGGACGTCGTCGCCCAGTCCGCTCAAGTCCGCGCTGTCCACTCCGCTGCTCTACTTCTTCATCCTCGGCGACGTCCTCGGCGCCGGTGTGTACGTCCTCGTGGGACAGATCGTCGCGGCCTCCGGCGGTGCCGTCTGGGTCCCGCTGACCGTCGCTCTGTGCCTGGCGCTGCTGACGGCCGGCAGCTACGCGGAACTGGCGACCAAGTACCCGCGTGCCGGCGGCGCCTCGCACTACACCACGCTGGCGTACGGTCCGTTCGCCGGGTTCCTGGCCGGGTTCTGCATGCTGGCAGCCGGGATCGTGTCCGTCGCCGCGCTCGCCCGTGGCTTCGCCGGTGACTACCTGACCGCGTTCGTCTCGCTGCCCGTGGCGGCGGTGGTCGTCGTGTTCCTGGTGGCCCTCGCGCTGCTCAACGCCCGGGGCATCCAGGAGTCCACCCGTGCCAACGTCGTCGCGACGCTCGTCGAAGTGGGCGGCCTGCTCATCGTCGTGGTGCTCGGCGCGTGGATCGTCCTGCGCGGTGACGGACACCTCGGTTCGCTGACCGACCTCGGCACCCCGCACGAGAGCGCGGCCGCCGCCGTGCTCAGCGGAGCGGTGCTGGCCTATTACTCCTTCGTCGGTTTCGAGACATCCGTCAACGTGGCGGAGGAGACGCGTGATCCCGTCCGGTCCTATCCGCGGGCGCTGTTCGGTGCGCTCGGCACCGCCGGGCTGATCTACGGTCTTGTCGGGCTCGCGGCGACCGCCGCCGTTCCCGCCAAGACCCTCGCGGGCTCCAGCGGACCGCTGCTCGAAGTGGTCAAGGCCGCCGGAGGTGTACCGGAGCGGCTGTTCAGTGCGATCGCGCTGGTCGCCGTCGCCAACGGAGCGCTGCTGACCGGCATCATGTCCTCCCGCCTCGCCTTCGGTATGGCCCGGGACGGACTGCTGCCCCGCCAGCTGACGACCGTGCTGCCGCAGCGTCGTACCCCTTGGGTCGCGATCGCCGTGACCACGGCGCTCTCGCTGCTCCTTGCCCTGACGGGTGATGTCGCCACCCTGGCCTCCACCCTGGTCCTGCTCCTGCTCGTGGTGTTCTTCATGGTGAACACGGCGGCGCTGGTCCTCCGCAAGGACGTCGTCGACCGCAAGTACTTCCGGGTGCCGGCTGTCATCCCGGTGCTGGGTGCGGCGTCCTGCGTCCTGCTCGCGACGCGCGTCGAGGGCGAGGTCTGGAAGCGCGGACTCCTCGTACTGGCGGTGGGAGTCGTCCCCGCGATCGTCGCGGCCCGCCGACGTCGGCGCGACGATCGCGCCGCCCAGCCGGAATGAGGGCGACGGTCGCGAGCAAGCCCCGTGCCGTGAGGCCCGCTCAGAGCGTGCCTTCGGCCGGCGTTGACATCGTGAAAGTCGCGGCCCGGGAACTCGCGGGGCAGGGCGACGGCGCGGCCGGGGAGAACCGCGTGGGACGTTGCGGGCTTCCGCGGGGTGACGGCCGGTCTCAGGCGGACTGCGCCGTGTCCCGCGCCGTGGGAGCCGGTGCGGTGTCCGGGTGGACGAGGCGCAGCATGGGCTGCTCGACCAGTGCCTGACGGAATCCGGTGAGGCCCTCGGCGAGTGCGTCGCGCTCGTGTGCCGGCATGGCGTCGAGGGCCTGGACGAGGAGCTGCTCGCGGCGTTCGCGGATCCGGGCCAGGTGTGTGCGGCCGGCGCCGGTCACACAGAGCGTGACTTCACGGCGGCTGTCGGGGCACGGCCTGCGTTCGATGAAGCCGAGGGCCTGGAGACGGTCGACCAGTCGGCACACCGAGGGAGGCGCGGCGCCCAGGAGCCGGGTGAGGGCACGCATGCGGATGCCGTTCTCCCGGTCGACGAGGTACATCACGCGGAGTTGGGATGCCGGGATGTACGGGGCGGGGATGTCGTTGCGCGCCTGTTCCCACATGACGTCGAGAAGTTCGACGACGCCGCCGGCCTGGCGGGCCGCCGCGCGGACGGACTCGTGGGTGGAGCGGGTGCGTTCGGTCATGCGTTTCCCCTCCGAGGGGCCTGATCCCCCGATGCTGTCGTGCGCGCGCGTTCGAATGTCAGCTGCTGGTGTCCGGCCCGGCGGGACCACGACCCTGGGCGGTACGGTCCGCGGACATCCCGTCCTGAGGCGTATGACGGTATGCCATGCGGTGGGACCGGGCGTAATCACCGGCCGGTTCGCCCTCGTGGCCGGGGACGAGGTGGTCCAGGGCGCCGGTGATGTCCAGCATCCGTTCGAGTGCCGGTCCACGGTCGTCCAGGTGCAGGGCGACCTGCGCGGCGGTGGTGCGGCGGTGCAGCATCAGGAGCGCGGCCAGGCCCAGTGAGTCGAGGCCCTGGAGGGCGCCGCAGTTCAGGCGCAGGGCCCGCAGGCCGGGCCTGTCGGCCAGGTGCCCGGTGATCGTGGCCAGGAAGGAGTCCGAGCCGGCGTGGTCCAGGAACCCGTGCACCTCCAGGCGCAGAACGCCTTCGTCGGTGTCGGGTGACGTGGTCAGGCGCAGGTACGTGGACTTGGACCCGGCGGGCGGCGTCATACGGTGTTCCTGGTGTGCGAGGCGATCACAGGGCCCGTGCCGGCGAGGCGGTCGGCGGCACGGCCGAGTATGAGTGTGGCGCGGGGGAAGTCCTTGAGCTGTTCGCTCAGGATGTCCAGCGCGGGGTGGAGGGAACGAGCGGGTACGCCTCGGGCGTCGAGGATCCCGGCGGTCCAGACGAGGAAGTCGGTGAACAGCTCCGGGGCGTCGGTGTAGAGGGCCGTGGAGAGGAAGTCCACGATGTGGGCGACGTCCTCGGCCGTGTGTGACCGCTGTGCGGCCGTGTAGTCGCGCATGGCGGGGAAACGCTCTTCCAGTCCGTCCATGACCGCGCGCACCAGGCTGGTGCCGGTGCGGGCGACCATCGTGTATTCCTGGTCGGCCAGGTGCGGCAGGTCGTCGATGGGCTGGTGCGCCCCGGCGGGGCGGGGCAGCGGACCCCGGTCGAGGTGGTCGGCGGCGGCCCTGGCGTCGGGGGCCCAGGCGTCGGCGCCCAGCCGGCGGGCGTACTGGCCGTGGCGGCCGAAGGCGGCTCCGCCGGCCAGGACCGGGGTGCCGGTGGCCTGGACCGCGGTGATCGCGGCGTGGGCGGCCGGCAGCCGGGTGGTGATCGAGCTGGAGAGTGCGACCAGTTCGGGGCCGGTTCGGTGGACATGGGTGATCAGGTGGCTGGTGGGGACCTGGGCGCCGAGATAGTCGACCCGCCGACCGCGCAGTTTGAGGACTTCGGCCAGCAGCCGGGCGGGCAGGCCGTGCCATTCCCCGTCCACGCAGGCCACGACGACCGTGCCCCGGTCGTCGGCGGGGCGGGCGGAGCAGCGGTGGGAGAGGGCGGCGACGGCTCGGTCGTTGATGGCGGAGGCCGCGTGTTCCTGGGCCACGCTGATGCGGTTGGCGGCCCACTCCTCGCCCACTCGGCGCTGGACCGGGGCGATCAGGTCCAGGAGGACACTCTCGGCGGGGACGCCGTCCTCCAGTGCGCCGAAGACCGTGGCCGTGGCCGTCTGTTCGTCGCCGGCGGTGGCTGCCTCCCACAACCGGTCGATCCGGTGTTCGGGCAGGACGGTCGCGGTGGGACTCATCCGGTGAATCTGCCCCGAGTGTGACCGCCCACCGCGCTCAGGTGGTGGGAACTGGGAGCGGCGATGACCATGACGGCCATGTCGTCGTGGGATTCGGAGCCCACCCACTGCGCGGCGAGCATCTGCACCCGCTCCACGATCGCTTCGGCCGGCAAGCCCGCGCACTGGGCCAGCGCGTCCTTCAGCCGTCCCTCACCGAACATCTCGTCCCCCAGCGGACCGCCCACCGCCTCGGTGATGCCGTCGGTGAAGAGCACGCAGAACTCACCCGGCGCCAGCGTCTCGTGCGTGGTAGTCGCACGGGCCTGGGGGAAGACTCCGACGAGGGTGCCGCGGGAGCGTCCTTCCTCGACGGTTCCGTCCCGGCGCACGATGAGGGCCGGCGGATGTCCGGCGCTGGTCACCCGGAGGCGTACGGCGCCCGCTTCGCGTACCGCGGAAACCATGACGAGTGTGGCGAAGCGCGTGTGATGGGAGTTGAGGAGTGCGCCGTTGAGCAGGTCGATCATCCGCTGGTGGTCGCCCGCCATCGGCAGCAGCGCGTGGAGCGTGTTGCGGATCTTCCCGGTCAGGACGGCGGCCTCCAGGCCCTTGCCGCAGACGTCGCCGAGGACCGCGAAGGAGGCTTCGCCCTCGGTGGCGGCGGGATGGACGTCGTAGAAGTCGCCGCCGATGCGCTCCTGGTCCTTCGAGGGACGGTAGCCGCCGGCGAAGTCCACGCCCGCGACCTGGTGCAGGACCGGGGGGAGCAGTTCGCGCATCAGGGTCTGGGAGAGTGACGACTGCTCCGCGTACAGACGGGCGGCCGACATCGCGGCGCCGGCGCGGGCGGCGAACAGACGGGCGAAGACCTCCTCCGCCTCGGTGAACGCCGTCTCCCCGCTGCGGCGCAGCAGGATCAGAGCCCCGGCGGGCACGCCGTGTCCGGGCAGCGGGGTGACCACGATGGAACCGACCGGGCCGAACCCCTCGGGCACCACCCAGTCGGGGGCGGAGACCGGGTCGATCCACCGGGAGGGGACGGGCGGGAATCCCTGGAGCGCCTCGGTCAGTCCGGGAACGTCCCGCGGGTCGGCGTCCCGCTGGGCGCGCTGCGGTTCACCGCCGTCCAGGCAGCTGACGACCGGCAGCCGGTGCCCGCTGCGCGGCGCGACGACCAGCGCCGCATCGGCGAGGTGCTGGGCCGCCAGCTGCGCGATCACGTCCATGCACCGGTCCAGGTTCAGCGAGGAGAGCAGCGTGTTGGACGCCTGGATGAGGAACGCGGTCCGCTCACGTTCCATCCGCAGGGCTTCGCGGACCAGCCGGTGGTCGGTGTCGTCCACGAGCCACCACACGACGTCGCCGTCGGCCTGCGCGGTGGGGTGGGCCTCGAAGCTCCGCTCTCCCACGGCGCCCGACGCCACCGCGGTGCCGCCCGGCCCCCGGGCCCCCCGGAGCGTGTGGGCGTCGGCCAGCCATGCCGGTACGTTCCCGGCCAGGCCCGTGCCGGGACCCATGCCGGGGAAGAGTCCGGCGGCCTGCGGGTTGACGTGCCGTACGGTGCCGGCGGGATCCACGACCAGGACGGGGTAGGGCACGGAGGTCCATGCCATGTGCGCCGGCGCCTGAGCGCTCTCGGCGTGTGCCTGCTGGGTGGAAGTCACAACCACGAAGGCCCGCTGCGCGAACCCCTCACCTCATCCGGTCGAAGAATTATTGCCGTTCGGCAACCATCCTCCATCGGCCCCCTCCTGTGCAAGCCGCCCGCGCCGGTACCCCCGTTGAGCAGGCATCCCGGCAGCGCAGGGGCGGTCGAGGGAGGGGGGAACCGTCTGCCCGGTGCTGGGGCAGTGACGTCCTCCCTTGTGATCCATGCAGGTCAGCGCCCGGGCAACCCGTTCCG
Organism: Streptomyces sp. NPDC005551; assembly: GCF_042871785.1. NCBI lineage: Bacteria > Bacillati > Actinomycetota > Actinomycetes > Kitasatosporales > Streptomycetaceae > Streptomyces > Streptomyces sp. NPDC005551. Next base: position 386,813 of record NZ_JBIAJE010000007.1, read on the forward strand.
GCGGGGTGTGCGATGCTGCCCGTACACAAGAAGTGAAGAACCTGGGGAGAAGTGGAAACGGTCACTGCTTCCGGGCCTCACCCGCCGTCGGCGGCGTCGGTCGCGAGTCGCGTCGGTACCGGCGGGGCGGCGTCGCTCGTTCTCCGGCGTGTACAGGCACGATGCGCTCGGCGGGACGCGACTCTTGTCGTTTGACAAGTATGGTTGGCAGGCAACAGAGTGGCCGCGGCGGACGCGCGTGGGGGAGGACTGGAATGTTCCGGTGGACCGGCACCGCTCGGCGGTGCGTCGGCCGCCGGCGCCCCGCGCGGCCGACGCACCCGGTGCCGTGGCGCGGGAGTCCGGGCGGACCGGGCGTCGGTGTCGTGGCCCGGCCGGACGGCCACGAGGCCGCAGCGGGCCTCCGGGGCCTTGCCGGGGCGCTCCCCTCGGGTACGGACACCAGGCCGGAAGGCGGCCCCTGTCGCACTCTCGTCGGCACTGGGGCGGCTGTCGGCGTACTGGGCGCGTGACCCCCGGCTGCCGATGACGCGAACGAGCGGCAGGGCCTGCCGAAACGGCTCATCCCCGAGCGAGGCCTTCAAGACCCGGCAAGAGATTGGTGTTCCCTCCATCGTGAACAGATTTGTGGCCGCTGAACGCGCCCTGCGCACGGCGGCACCCCATGAGCTGCTCGACGCCGTCCGGCGTGTGCTGGCCGAGCGGTATGCGGCAAAGTCCGTCGAACTGTTCATGGCCGACTACGGTCTGACCGTGCTGCAGCCGGTGTCCGTGCTCCCGCACACCATGGAGCCGGTCTCGGCCCACAGCAGTCCCGCGGGCCGCGCTTTCGGCGCGCAGGAACCCTTCGTGGAAACGGCCCCGGGTGACCTGGCACGGGTGCACCTGCCGGTCACGGTGCGCGGTGACCGGCTCGGCGTGCTGTCCGTCACCCTGCCCGGGAGAGAGCACGTCGAGGACACCCTGGCGGAACTGACGGACATCGCGCAGGTGCTCGCTCACGAGGTCGTCGTGGCCGAGCGGGACACCGACCTGTACATGCAGGCGCGGCGCAAGGACCGGCTGACGCTGGCCGCGGAGATGCAGTGGCAGCTGCTGCCCGGCCGCTCCTGCGCCCGACCAGAGTACGAGCTGGGCGCCCAGCTGGAACCCGCGTACGCCATCTTCGGGGACAACTTCGACTGGTCCGCGACGGCGGACCACCTGATGCTCTACGTCAGCAACGGCATGGGGGAGGGAATCGAGGCCTCCCTGCTGACGAACCTGGCGATCAACGCGCTCCGCAACGCGCGACGGGCCGGAATTCCCCTCGCCGACCAGGCGGCCCTGGGGGACCAGGCCGTCTACGCCCACTACCGGGGTGAGCGCTACCTCTCCGTGCTCATGCTCGAGTTCGAACTGGCCACCGGGCGGGTGTCGGTGGTGGACGCGGGCTCGCCCCAGATGCTGCGGCTGCGCGGAGGCACGGTCGAACGCGTCCTCCTGGACGCGCAGCTGCCGCTCGGCATGTTCGAGGAGACGGACTACGTCATCCAGGAGTCCCACGTCGAGCCGGGTGACCGACTGATCTTCGTCAGCGACGGGGTCTACTCGGTCGCGTCGCCCCGGGGGGAGGCGTACGGGGACGCCGCGCTGGCCGGGGCGATCCAGGCGACCCGCCTGCTGCCCGCCGCCGAGGTCCCGCGCGCCATCCTGCGCGAACTGACCGGTCACCGCGGACAGTCCGTCCCGGAGGACGACGCGCTGGTGGTCTGTCTCGACTGGCTGGGGCGTTGAACGAGAGGTCATGCTCGCGCCCGACGTGAGCTGTGCCGACGCAGTGTCGCAGCAGGACGCGTCCCGGAAGCCGGCGGCGCGGAGCCACGCGATAGCGTGGGGACCGCCAAAAGCAACGTGGGGACTGCCGAAGAGAAGAGGGTGGTCGCCATGACCGCAGCGCAACCGGAGCCATCCGCCGAAAGCCTGCTGCGGGCGGCCCCGCCGCACGCTCTCGTCGCCACGGCACGTCAGCTGCTGACCGACCGGTTCGGAGCCGAGGAGACGACCCTGCTCCTCGCCGACTACGGGCTCAGTGTTCTGCAGTCGGTCACGCACCTCCCGCACACGGAAGCGCCCGTGTCCGCACACGAGACGCCGGCGGGCCGGGCCTTCGTCACTCAGACCCCGGTCGTCGAAGTCACCGACCGTGCCTCGGCCTCCGATCTCATCCACCTGCCCATGACCGTCCGGGGCGATCGGCTCGGAGTCCTGTCCGTGCGCATGCCGCGCTCCGCGACCGGCACGGCCACCGTGCTGCGCCTCGCCGAGTTCGCCACCGCGCTGGGGCACGAGGTCACCACCGCCGACCGCGACACGGACCTCTATCTCCAGGCCCGGCGAACCCGGCGTCTCACGCTCGCCGCCGAAATGCAGTGGCAGCTCCTGCCCGGCCGTGGCTGCGCCCGCCAGGAGTACGTCATCGGCGCCCACCTGGAACCCGCCTACGCCGTCGGCGGAGACAACTTCGACTGGTCGACCGGCGCCGACCACCTCACCCTCACCGTCACCGACGGAATGGGCTGGGGCGTCGACGCGTCCCTTCTGACCAGCCTGTCCGTGGGCGCACTTCGCAACGCCCGACGCGCGGGCCTCGGCCTCGCCGACCAGGCCTGCCTCGCCGACCAGGCCCTCTTCGCCCAGTACGGCGGCAAGCTCCACGCCTCCACCCTGCTGCTGGACTTCGACCTGGACACGGGAGCGGTACTGGCCGTGGACGCGGGCTCGCCGCAGCTCTTCCGGCAGCGGGGCGACACGGTCGAGCGCATCGCCCTGGACGCACAGCTCCCCCTGGGCATGTTCGAGGAGACCCCCTACGAGGAGCAGACCTTCCAGGTGGAGCCGGGCGACCGGCTGATCGCCGTCAGCACGGGGGTGCACGGCGCACGCTCCGCCGACGGAGACCTCTTCGGCGAACGGGCCCTGCGCCAGACGCTCGGCGCCGTCCGGGCTGCCGCGCCGCACGAAGCCGCACGAGCTGTCGTCTCCGGTCTGATCGAGCACTTCGGCAGCAACGCCCTGTCGGCCGACGCCGCCGTGGTGTGCCTCGACTGGAACGGCCGCCAAGCCGGTACGGCCCGGCGTAACGACCCGGGTCGGTGACCGGTCGGCGTCACACCGGCCCCTGCTCCCCGGGGGGGCCGCTCCCGCGTTCCGCTGCCAGGAACGCCTGCATCCCCCGGTTCAGTGCCGCCCGGTCGGCCTGCGACATTCCGTACAGCGCCGCCGCCAGCGCCGCCGTCCGGCGCCGGGTCACGCCGTCGAGCACGTGCTGCCCCCGCGCGGTCAGACTGAGCCGCACCTCGCGACGCCGGAACGGGTGATGGGTGCGTTCGAGCAGTCCCGCCGCCTCGAGCCGGTCACACAGCCGACTCGCCGTGGACAGCCCCAGACCCAGCCGTTCCGCCAGCGCGGTGAGGTTGACCCCAGGGGCTGCGGCCAGCGAGTGCAAGGCCCGCAACTGGTGCATGGACAGACGGAGCGGTGACTGCTGGACGGCGGCCGACCACAGGGTCGTCAGACGTTCCACGGCATCGGCGATGCCCAGGGCGACAGCCTCGGCGCCGTCTCCCGCTTCCCGCGGCCGGTCGTCGGCAGGGACGTCGCGGTGAGTCACTAGACGCCACTTTCATCAAACTCGGTCTCTCGATGCACTTCAGGCTGGCACCCGTGCAGACGCTGCTACCCGCGAACCCCGCGTCCAAGCACCGACACGAAGGACCGGGTCAGGACAGTGACTCGTCGCGCGGACGGCCGGTCCCGCCGGGGGACCCGGGTGAACGTCCGGTGTGCCGGTAGGTCACGATCATCGCCGACACCAATCCGCCCGGCGCCCCGCAACGGATTCCTTCGGAGGTGCCATCGGAGCGGGCCGGCGGCATCGATGAAGCACACCACGTCACCGGATCGCCGACCGCTCCGGTGACTGCCTGCGGACAGGAGCACCATGTCGGACCCGGATCATGAACGACCGCACGTGCGACGCCTCACGTGCCCGGACTGCACAGCCGGTCCCGGCCCCGAGAACACCTCGGTCCGGACCGGCTGCCCCGACGGCATGACCGAGGTCTGGCACACCGCCGACTGCCCCGAACTCGCCGTGCAGTGCATCCTCACCGAAGACCGGATGCGCCGCGCCAGAGAGGCCGACGCGCAGAGCGCGTTCTCCGTCGGCGTGCAGCGCCTGCACGCCGCCGTCATCGACTTCGACACCGATCCCGCCGCCGCGCCGTTCATCTCCGCGCTGTTGAAGCTGGTCGGCGCCCAGGCCCGGAGCCTCGACCGCCCGGTGCCCCTGAGCCGATGGGCGGAGATCCTGGACGAGTGCTTCCCGGACGGATGAGACGCGGTCGGCCGTCCGCCCGGCGTCCCGGGGGCCGGCCCGGCCCGAGGCTTCCCATGCTGTGAAGGGGGCCGGGCATTCGGCTTGCCGCCTGCGGCGACGACGTGATGACGGCCTCGTGCGAAGCCGTCTCCGGGCCGCGTCGGGACGTCACAGCCAGCCGTTGCGGCGAAACGTCCGGTGCAGCAGCGTGGCGGCGGTGAGCATGAGGGCGATGGCGAGCGGATACCCGTACGTCCAGCTCAGTTCCGGCATGTGGGCGAAGTTCATGCCGTAGACGCCGGCGACGAGGGTGGGGGTCGCCAGGATCGCGGCCCAGGCCGAGATGCGGCGCATGTCGTCGTTCTGCCAGGTGCCCACCCGGGCGAGGTGCGCGTCGAGGACCGAGTTCAGGAGTTCGTCCAGCGAGCGCACCTCGGTGTCGGTCCGGTGCAGGTGGTCGGACACGTCACGGAAGTACGGGAGCATCTCCGCGGGCCACTCCGCGCGAGGACCGGCGAAGTCCTGCACGACCGGCACCAGGGGCTGCACGGCATCCTGGAACTCCAGGACCTCCCGCTTGAGCGAGTAGATCTGCTCGGTCAGATCCTCCCGGCCGGGCGCGAAGACGCAGCGTTCCAGCGCGGTCAGGTCGGTGCGGACCTGCACGGAGGCCTCGAGGTAGGAATCGACCACCGTGTCCAGGACGGCGTGCAGCACGGCCGTGGGACCGAACCGCTGCATCTCCGGGGTCCGGCTGAGCCGTCGGGCCGCCTCGACGGTCGGATCGACCGAGCCGTGGCGGACGGTCAACGCGAACCGGGGGCCGGTGAAGACCATGACCTCCCCGGTCTCCACGTCGTTCCCCTCCTCGAGGTACCACAGCGTCTTCAGCGCCACCACGAGCACATCGCCGTACCGCTCCCGCTTCGGGCGCTGGTGCGCCTGGGCGGCATCCTCCACCGCCAAGGGGTGCAGTCCCAGCGGGACCGCCAGCTCCTCGAGGACCGCCGGGTCCGGATCGTCCAGGTGCACCCAGCAGAACTCCCGCTCCCCGACGCGCTTCAGGCTCGCCAGTACCGCAGGCAGGCCGCCGTCGGTCTGGTCGCAGTCCACCTGCTCGGGCGGTTCCGGCAGCTCACGATAGATAAGACACCTCATTCCTCACACCTGCACCGATGCGGCGATTGCATGCCTGTGATCTGCGGCCCGTGCCCCATTCGTGCGCTGCGGCCGACGAGAAACGGACGCAACCTGAGTCCCCTCTTGTCAAGTTTCATGAAGCGCGCTATAGAGGAGGTGTCGTTTCATGCGCATCCTGTCTGCGGAGAGGAGTTGACCGATGATGCTCATGCGAACCGACCCCTTCCGGGAACTGGACCGGCTCACCCAGCAGGTGCTGGGGACCGCGGCGAGGCCGGCGGCCATGCCGATGGACGCCTTCCGCGTCGGGGACACCTTCGTGGTCGAGCTGGATCTGCCGGGCGTGGCTCCCGAGACCATCGACCTGGACGTCGAGCGCAATGTTCTGACGGTCAGGGCCGAACGCCGCCCCAGCTCCGGCGAGGACGCCGAGGTCGTGATCACGGAACGGCCCGCGGGGACGTTCAGCCGCCGGCTCTTCCTCGGCGAGACCCTGGACACCGAACGTATCGACGCCTCCTACGAGGCCGGTGTGCTGCGGCTCGCGATCCCCGTCGCCGAGCGGGCGAAGCCCCGCAAGATCGCCATCAGCGGCGGCGACTCGCCCAGGCAGATCAACGGCTGAGATCCGCACACGAAGCGGGCGGGAGCCGGCCCGAGGCTTCCGCCCGCAGTTCCTGCCGCGGTGCCCTGTGAGGCCCGTCGCCCGGAGGCCCGGAGGCTGTCATGCGTATGCACTGGGACGAGTTCATCGCCGCGGTCCAAGAGCGCGGCCAGTACCCCGGACGGGAAGAGGCCGAAAGATCCTCCCGGGTCGTTCTCGCTCTGCTGGGTGCTCACCTGGTCGGCGACGTCCGGGCCGAACTGGCCGCCCGGCTCCCCGAGACGATGGCGCTCGTCCTCCTCAACCCCCTGCAGGCCCACGAACCCCTCGCGCCGGAACGGTTCATCCGGGCGACCGCGGCCTGGATCGAGGGTGCCACGGACAAGACCGCGACGTGGGACGTCAGCGCCGTGCTCAGCGTCGTGGCCGACCTCGCGGGAGACGACCTGACCAACCGGCTCCTGCTTCAGCTCCCACCCGGTTACGACCTGCTCTTCGGCCGCCCGCAGGCGGCGTGACCGCAGGCCGGATTACCGCATCTCGAACAGGGCGACGGTGTCCGCGTCGGCGAGTTGCGGGGTTTCCGCCTCCGCGACCATGAGGGCGGCGATGCCCGCACGCGGTGCCCTGGGCGGGATCATCCGAGGCGAGAACTCCCCGGCGCGGATGAGGTGTCCGTTGCCCCGGTAGGGCCCGTTGGTCAGCGGCCCGGCGTGGACGGTGGTCCCGCCCGCGTCGCGGACCGTACGGCCGGCGGCGTCCTTGGCGTCCCATTCATGGCGCAGGACGCGCTTGAGGAGGGCTCCGTTGAACGCGCCGAGCGCCCCTTGGGTGGCGCCCAGGCCCAGTGAGGTCAGCCAGATGACGCGGGGCGCGGCCGACACGATCTGGCGGGCGCCCTCGACGAGAATCGCGGGGTCCTGCTTCTTGGTGATGCCCAGCGCGCTCACGACGACATCGGCGCCGTCGACAGCCGCGGTGACACTGCCGGGTTCGGTCACGTCCGCGCGGACCGTGCGCAGGTTTCCGGAGGCGGGCGCCTCGATCCGCTCCGGTCGTCTGGCCAGGGCCAGGACGTCATGCCCGAGCTCCAGGGCGTGGGCGACGATCAGGCGGCCGGTCTGTCCGGTGGCTCCGAGTACGGCGATTCTCACGGGGGATCTCCAGTTGCGGCAGCGGGGGAGAGGCGGGTGGTGCGGCGTCGGTCTTCCGGCCGCTCGCCCTCGACGTTAGGAGCAGGCGCGGTTAACTTCAAATGCAATCTAGTCACGACTGAATTTACCTACACGCAACTGAATGGGAATCTGCTCCGACCCCGCACGCCGGTCACCCCGGCGCCGGGCCCGTGCGCACACCGGAACGCTCCCGTGCCGTTATCGCCGAGCGGGCCCGAGGCGCGGTGAGATCGTCGAGGCCGCCGGATGAGGGTTCCGCGCCGCGACGGGGCATACGGGAATCGGACGCGTGACGGTTTCTGTTGCGCAAGGGCGGCCGGTGAGGGGGCCGCTCGATCACCGAGGAGGCAGCAACATGGCGGAGCCGGACAGCACCGACAGACACGAGAGGCGGGCACGGGCGGCGTCGTCCGCCCCGCTCCGGGGTGCGCTGGACGCCATCGGGACCGGTGCGTACGTCGTGGACGAGCAGGGCCGCATCCTCGCGGTGAACACCTGCGCCGAACGCATGCTGGGCCGGTCCGCCGCCGAACTCGTCGGCCACGACGCGCACGAGCTGCTGCACCGGGGGCCCCAGGGCCAGCCGCTGTCCACGACCCGGTGCGGCATGCGGCCCTCGCTCCACGCCGGACTGCCCGCGCAGCACCACGACGACCACTTCGCCCGCGCCGACGGAACCCTGCTGCACATCTCCTGGCTGATCACCCCCTACGCCCTGGACGACGGCGCGACCGGCACACTCGTCGTCTTCCACACCCCGGAACAGGCGCCCCCGGCCGACCCGGACACGCAGCGGACCACCGAGCCGCTGAGCGAACTCGAACGGCTCGCTCTGCTGGCCGAGACCACCACGCGGCTGACAGCCACTCTCGACGTCGAGGAAGCGCTGCGCCGACTGGTCGCGCTGGTCGTGCCCCGGCTCGCGGACTGGGTCGTCGTCGACCTGATCACCGAGCGGGACGAGGTGTGGCGTACCGCCGTGGTCGAGGCCGACGGCGGCAGTCTCGTGCACCACGAGGAGCTCCAGGGGCCGATGCCGCCGATCCCGGAGGAGTCCCTGATGCCGCTGTCCCGGGCCCTGCGTGGCGCCGCCTCCACCCTGACGGGCCCCGAGACCTACCAGCGCGACCCGGACTCCGGTATCGCGGTGGAACAGCGTCGGCTGTTCGACGCCACCGGCATCCACTCCGCCGCCATCGCGCCCATCCGGAGCACCCGGGAGGTCCTGGGAGCCCTCACGCTCGGCCGGGCCAGGACGACGGGGCACTTCACGGGCGCCGATCTCTCCCTCTTGGAGGACATCGCCCGCCGCGCCGGCCTGGCTCTGGACAATGCCCGTCTCTACCAGCGGCAGCGCAAGGTCGCCGAGACGATGCAGAACCACCTGCTGCCTCAGATGCCGCGCGTGGCCGGCCTGCAGATGACGGTCCGCTACCTCCCCGCCCCGGACGCGTCACAGGTCGGCGGCGACTGGTACGACGCCTTCGCCCTGTCCGAACGCGCCACCGCGCTCGTCATCGGAGACGTCGTCGGTCACGACCTCGAGGCAGCGGCGGGGATGGCGCAGCTGCGCAACATGCTCCGCGCGTACGCCTGGTCGCAGAAGGAACCACCCAGCAGGATCGTCGAGCGGCTCGACGAGGCGATCATGCCGATCACCGACGTCACCATGGCCACCCTGATCTTCGGCCGGGTGATCGAGGGGGAGGACGGACGCTGGGAACTGGCCTGGACCAACGCGGGCCACCCCCCGCCCCTACTGGTCACCCGGGACGGCCTGGCCCGCTACCTGACCGAGGACCACGGGCTCCTCCTGGGCACCGGCGTCCGCCAGTCCCGGCCGGACGCCAGGACCGAGCTGCCGCCCGGATCCACCCTCGTGCTGTACACGGACGGCCTGATCGAAGTTCCCGGCCGTACCCTCGACGACGGCCTGGACCGGCTGCGTCAACACGCCGCCGCCCTCGCCCACCGTCCCCTGGAGTCCTTCACCGACCTCCTCCTGCACCGAGTCCACCCGCCCGGCCACGACGACGTCGCTCTTCTCGCCGTGCGTACACCCCACCCGTAACACTTCGTCAGGGGAAGTATCTTCGCGGCGCGTTGAGAGTCGGCCGCGCGGCCGGCCCGCCGCGCGCTGTGACACGGCGGCCGGGCGACCCTCCCAGGGAGCCTGCGGGCTGGGGACGTCCGGGCCTACGGGGCCTGCGGTGGCTCGCGAAGGACGTCAGCGGTGATGTCCGCAAGCGAACCGCCGGTGCGGAAGGCCTCGGCACGCATGAGCGCCAGCGCATCCTCAGGAGTGAGTCCGCGGCGTGCGACCAGGGCGCCGACCGCACGCGCGGTGTCGAACCAGTGGGCACGGACGACCTGTTCCGGCTCCCAGGCCGGAGCACTGTCCCCGCTGAGGAGCATGTCGCGGGTCGACATCAGAGCGGTCGACACGGCCTCGGCGACGTATTCCGCCTGATCGAGTTCCTCTGTGCTGAGAGCGTGGGTCCGAAGCGACAACAGGTCCACGGCTCCCAGGACGTAGTCGCCGAAGAAGATGGGCAGCGCGTAGACCGCACCGACCTGCGGCAGCCTTTCCCGCATGCTCGCCCCGAACAACGGCCAAGGCGTCAGCTCGTGACGCAGGTCGTCCACCGCGACCGGCTCACCCCGGTGCGCGGATGTGATGCAGGGGCCCTCCAGCACGGTGAACTGGATCTCCTCCAGCACCAGGGCGGTGTCGTCCGAGGCGGCGAGAAGCTGGCGGGAGGGAGTGTCGGTGAGCAGCGACAGGGTCGCTCCGTCCATGCCGAGGCCCTCGCACACGGCCGCACACACCTGCCGCGGGAGCTCCTCGGCACGGGCGTCGGCCGCGGCCTTCGCGACGAGCCGTGCCGTCTCCATCACCCTGGCCGTCATATGGCACTCCGCGCGGGTGACGCCGCCAGAAGTGCGCGCCTCGCGTGGTCGTCGCCCGTGCGATCTGCGACGTGCCGGGGGTGCGCGAGGCGTGGTGTTCCTGCCGGGTACTGAGGAGAGGCCATGCGAGCGAAGTACCCGGCCACGCCTGGATCACGCCCGATGCGGCAGCGGCCGGCCCACCGGTCTTCACGCGCCTCCCCGCGTCCCCGCGTGTGTCGCCCGTGTCCCGTTGCCCGGGGCGGGCAGGGGCAGGTCAGCCGGGTGTCTCGCGGAGGATCAGGCAGACGAAGCCGAAGCTGTCGCGGTAGGAGTGCAGCCACTCGGAGCGGCGGGCCGCGGCTGTCGCGAGCGCTTCGGGACTGTCCGGGTCGTCCGGATGGTCCAGGGCCCACGCCGCCAGCGATCCCCAGCAGGCCCACTCGTAGTCGTCCAGCTCACGGCGCGTGCTGACGTGGCCGTGGACGGGCGTCCAGCCCTCGGCGGTCACGCAGTCCAAGGTGGTGGCCAGGTCGGTGAAGTCGCCGAGCATCCCGACGGCTTCGGGGGAAGGCGTCTTCTCCCAGAATCCGTCTCCGATCAGGACGCGTCCACCGGGAGCCAGGTGTGTGCGTGCGGCCGCGAGCGTGGGCAGCAGACCGCCGAAGGCGTGGGCGGCGCCGACGCTGAGTACCAGGTCGAAGGAGTGTGCCGGGGCGAAGTCGGCGGCTGCCCGGTGGTGGAGGACCAGTCGTTCCCGGACGCCGAGGCTGCTCGCGGCCTCATGGGCTCGGGTCAGCGCCTCTTCCGAGATGTCGACACCCTCGGCACGCAGTCGAGGGCGGTCGACCAGCGCGCGAAGGAGCCACTCTCCTTCTCCGCAGCCGAGGTCGAGCACACGCGCGTCAGGCCGGCAGACCCCGTGTTCGAGGAGTCCGCGCACCGAATCGTCGTCGAGCGGGGAGCGAATCGGGTGGCTGGTGTGCGCGATGCTGGACATCCGGTCACGGTTCATCGGCGCAGCCTCGCACCTCGGGGAGAAGATCCGCACCTCTGTTTTCCTCACTGGACGTGTGTGCGCCCGATGCCGGCGAGCTTGCGCGCCAGAGATCGCAGAGGGCAGCGTGAAAGCCTGCCGGCACCGAAAACGGTAGGGAAGTGACGAACCCGTCCCCCCGTCCTGTTCATCCTGTCGGCCTACGCCGAGTCGCCTGTCCGGTCCTGGCGGGTTGTCATCGACAGGGGGTGCGAGGCCCCGCCGACCGGGATGCCAGGAGGGCACGCCGATGTACGAGATGCACGCGGAAGCGATGCCAGGCCTCGGCGGGCTGGTCTGGCATGTGATCAGCAAGGGAACGCGCGCCAGCGCCCTGTGCGGACGCCGACTGGCGTCCCCCGTCCCGCCTGCCGGGTCGGACGGCGAGACACCTGAGGAGCGGTACTGCTCGTCCTGCATGGCGGTCGTCGGCTCAGCGGTGGCGAGCGACCTGCGGCGGCAGACCACCACCTGAGCCGACGCCGCTCGCTGCTTCGGACCGGCGCGCACCGCCGGCCCGGTTACCGCCGCGCGAGCCCGCCACGGCTGTTGTCGCCGACAGCGCCTTCCTCCCCGACTACCAGGGGAGGAAGGTGTGGACGGTCTTGCCGCCGCCGCCCGTGACGACGATGACTTCGTCGGCGACGGTGTTGACGAGATGCCAGCCCATGCCTCCCTGACCGGTGAAGTCCGCGGGTCGCGCCGCGGGTGCGATGGGGTTGGCGTCGGCCAGGGAGATGTGCAGGGACCCGGTCATCAGGGCCTGCAGGGTCAGGGTGAACGGCCCGGGCGCGAACGCCACTGCGTTGGAGGCCAGTTCGGTGACGACGAGCAGGGCGTCGTCGTACGCGTCCGGTGTGGCGGACGGGTGCATGTGGGTCAGTTGGCGGAGGAAGCCGTCCGCCCCGGCGCGGGCGTCGGCGACGTCGGCCGCCGCTCCGTCGAAGCACCAGGTCTGTTCGAGACTGATGGCGGTCAGTAGCTCGGCATCCGCGTCATGTCGATCGGTAGCCACGTCGTGCCCCTTCTCTGGAAGCTGGAGCTTTAGCTACTTCCCGGACATTTCGGCTTTATTCCCGATCTCTCTGCGGTGCTGCCGAGACGGCCCCCGGGGGAAACCGTCATCCCGCAAGCGTGACCGAACCGGACGGACCGCGCTGGTCGGGCCATCGGTGCTGCCACTGCCTGCGGTGGCCGACCGGCATCTTCCCGGTAAAGCTCAGGCCCGCCCGTTCCGTCCTGCGGGTGGTTTAGGTAGTTCTGCCATATTTCCTCGCTGTTCGTGCCCGGACACTGAGGCAGGGGCGGCGCCGGCCGCCGAGAGGGGTGTCATGGCGAACAGCAGGATCTTGCTCGCGGTACGGGAACGTCCACAGGATGAAGATGCCGGCGCGGAGCAGTTGGTGCGCATCGGCGAGGCGATCGAGAAGCACGGCTTCGACGTGCGATGGGCCGCGGGCGTCGAGGACGCCGAGGCGGTCCTGCGTACGGAGGCGGGACTCACCGCGGCACTGGTCGCCTGGGAACTTCCGGGGCAGGGGCAGGGGCATGACGGAGCGGACGGCGAGCCGGGCGGGGCCGCGGTACTGCGCTCCGTCGGACGGCGCTTCCAGAACCTGCCGGTCTTCCTCGTCATGTCCGACGACGGCGTACGGGACCTGCCGCTGTGGGTCTCGGAAGCGGTCGTCGGCTATGTGTGGCCGCTGGAGGACACCCCGGGCTTCATCGCGGGCCGGATCACCACCGCGGCGCGGACCTACCAGGATGCCGTCCTGCCGCCCTTCTTCCGGGCGCTGCGCCGTTTCGACGACGCCCACGAGTACTCCTGGCACACCCCGGCCCACTCTGGCGGCGTCGCCCTGCTGAAGTCGCCCGCGGGCCGCGCGTTCCACGACTACTTCGGCGAGCGGCTGCTGCGCAGCGACCTGTCGATCTCCGTGGGGGAGCTCGGCTCACTGTTCGAACACACCGGCCCGATCGGTGAGGCGGAGCGCAACGCCGCCCGGGTCTTCGGGGCCGGGCTCACGTACTTCGTGCTGCACGGAGACTCCACCTGCAACCGCGTGGTCGGTCACTTCAGCGTCACCCGCGACGAGATCGCCCTGGTGGACCGCAACTGCCACAAGTCCGTGCTGCACGGCCTGGTCGTCTCCGGCGCCCGTCCGGTCTACCTGACCCCCACCCGCAACGGCTACGGCCTGGCGGGGCCGCTGCCCCCGGCGGAGCTCGCAGCGGACGCCGTCGCGGCCCGGATCGCCGCCAACCCCCTGACCCAGGGCGCCGTCTCACCGCACCCTCAGTACGCCGTCTTCACCAACTCCACGTACGACGGCCTGTGTTACGACGCCCCCGCGGCGGCACAGGCGCTCGCGGCAAGCACGCCCCGGCTGCACTTCGACGAGGCGTGGTTCGCCTACGCCCGCTTCCATCCCCTCTACGCGGGCCGGTACGGCATGTCGGTGGACGAGGACACCTTCCCGGGCCCGGACCGGCCGACGGTCTTCTCCACCCAGTCCACCCACAAGCTGCTGGCCGCCCTCTCACAGAGCGCCATGGTCCACGTCAAGCCCGCCCCCCGAGCACCCGTCGAGCACGACCGGTTCAACGAGGCACTGATGATGCACGGCACGACCTCCCCGCTCTACCCGATGATCGCCTCACTGGACGTGGCGACGGCGATGATGGACGGTCCGCAGGGCCGCTGGCTGATCGACGAGGCCGTGACCGAGGCGGTCCGCTTCCGTCAGGAGATGGTCCGCATCCGGCGCCGTATCGAGGAAGCCGGCGACCGGCCGCCCTGGTTCTTCGGCGTGTGGCAGCCCGACACGGTCACCGACCCGGCCGCCGGCACCCTACTGCCGTTCGACGAGGCCCCCGCCGACCTGCTCCGCACCGAGCCCGCCTGCTGGCAGCTGGAACCGGGCGCCGCCTGGCACGGCTTCCCGGGACTCACCGACGGCTACTGCATGCTCGACCCGATCAAGGTCACCCTGACCTGCCCGGGCATCGACGCGACGGGGGAGACCGGCGAGTGGGGCATCCCCGCGCGCGTGCTCACCGCCTACCTGGCCAGGCGCCACATCGTCGTCGAGAAGACCGACAGCTACACGACGCTCGTCCTGTTCTCCATGGGCATCACCAAGGGCAAATGGGGCACTCTCCTCGACGCGCTGATGGACTTCAAAGCCCTGTACGACCAGGACGCACCCCTCGACCGGGTCCTGCCGGAGGTGGTCGCCGAGCACCCCAGGCGGTACGCGGGACAGACCCTGCGCGAGCTGTGCCAGGACATGCACGACCACCTGCGCTCCGTCCGGCTCGTCGACCTGCTCGACACCGCGTTCCAGCAGCTCCCGGAACCCGTCACCCCGCCGCAGCTGAGCTACCAGAGCCTGATCCGCGGCGGCACCCACCGCGTCCGCCTCACCGAGGCGTCCGGCCAGGTGGCCGCCGCCATGATCACCGTCACGCCGCCCGGCATCCCCGTCCTCATGCCCGGCGAGAGCGTCGGCGCTCCCGACGGCCCGCTGCTGCGCTACCTCGCCGCCCTGGAATCCTTCGACCGCCGCTTCCCCGGCTTCCGCAGCGAGACCCACGGCGTGACGCTGGACCCCGACACGGGCGACTACCTCATCGAGTGCCTGCGACCGACAACCGGCGCGGACGAAGCAAGCACCGGCACCCAGACACACGGCACTGTGACGCCGGCCCAACGCAGCCACCCCGAGGAGGCCCGCGAGCGTTCCTGACAAAACCGCGGGGAAGGGCCGGAGGGTGACCCCACGCCGGTGCCGACAGGGCACCCTCCGCGCGGTGCCGGGCCCTCGCCTGCCGGCGGTCACGGACGGGGAGATCGCCTGTCCCGTCGCCGCGAATCGACCCCGCGGTCGTCGCCGCGAAGCAGGATGCGGTACGAAGTCCGGTGTGAACGATCAGATTCCATCGACGACGGTTCGTGTGTTCATCGCCCTCGCCCCGCCCGACGACGCGAAGGAGGAGCTGTCGAGGGAGCTGCGCCCCGCCTGTGAAACGTACCCGCACATGCGGTGGAACCGTATTCAGGACTGGCACATCACCCTGGCGTTCCTCGGGGAGCTGTCGGGCGACGCCGTCCCGCTCCTGCGCCCGCCTCTGGCCGCCCTGGCAGCGGACCGCCAGCCGTTCTCCCTGGCGCTGCGCGGCAGCGGGCATTTCGACGACCGGGTGCTCTGGAGCGGAATCGACGGCGACCTCGACGCACTGCACATGCTCGCCGCCGACGTGCGTACCCTCGTCCAGCACAGCGGGTTCGCCTTCGAGGATCGCCCCCTGCGTCCCCATCTGACGCTGGCCCGTGCCCGCCGAGGCGACCGTTCCTCAGCAGCAGAAATCGCCGAAGAGCTTGCCGGATTCATCGGCCGCCCCTGGTCTGCCGAACGTCTGCACCTGGTCGGTGGCAACGTCAGCCGTAGTCACGGGCCGATCCGCTACCGCGACATCGAGGCGTGGTCGTTCGCCACCGGGCTCCGCGGATCGACTGAACCGAACGGTTATGTGAACAAGACGTCGAGTGGCGCCGTCGCCTCTCGCTGGCAGACTCGTGCCGGTGACAGCCAAGGCCCGACCGGACCGCACCCCTGACGGACGGTTCATCATCGTGGGCGGACGGCGCTGGCGGGCGACGGACCCCCTCATTCCCGAGGAGGTTGCCGCACGGCTGCGTTCCCACCTCATGGCGGCCCGGCGTGCGGTCGCCGCCGCTCGGCGTGCCAAGGATCCCGCGGCGGAACGCGCCGCCCGCGACCGCGTGCAACTGGCCAAGGTTGCCCTGGGGGAGCGCGGTGCGCCCTGGTGGGAACAGAGCGACGAGGAGCGCCGTGTCCGCTGGCGCGAGGGGCTGACGGCACTCGACTGAGCCACGCCGCCGGACACGCCGACCTTTCGGGACGGGAAAGGGGTGCCCGCCCGGGGGGTTCGGGCCGGGGGTCAGATCGAGGCGAGGACGCCGAGCGCGGCGGTGTGGATGTGGGGGGCTGCGGCCAGGAAGTCGCGGCTGGCCGCGTTCCAGGGCTTGCCGTCCAGGTCGGTGACGGTGCCTCCGGCCTCGGCGACCAGCAGGGCGCCGGCGACGAGGCCGGAGCGGACGTCGGAGAACTGCCAGAAGGCGTCCATGCGTCCGGCGGCGACGTGGATGAGCTGCAGCGTGGCCGGGACGGACACGCGCACCACGAGACCGGCGGTGAGCATGGCGGTGACCGATGCGCCGATGCGGCGGAAGGTGTCGGTGCTCTCGCCCGGCCGGGCCTGGCCGGTGCCTGTCAGCGCGGCACCCAGGTCGTTCTTCGCCGACACGGTCAGGGTACGGCCGTTGAGGTGGGCGCCGCCGCCGGCGGTGGCGGTGTAGGTGTCGCCGGTCAGCGGGAGGTGGACGACCGTGAGGACCGGCTGGTTGTCGCGCACCAGAGTGGCGGTGACGGCCCAGTCCGGCATGCCGTGGACGTGATTGATGTTGCCCTCGGCCGGGTCGACGACCCACCACTCGCCCGGCGGGAGCGCCCCGCCGGCCAGCTCGTCCTCCGCCCACTGCGACCCCGGCCGCGTCCGCAGCAGCGGCTCGCGCATCACGGCGAGGACTGCGTCGTCGTTCGCGTGGATCTCGCCGACGACCTCCTCCAGGCTCACGCCCCGGGCATGGACCGTGTAGCGCTCCCGCAGGGTGACCCCGGCGGTCTCCACCACGCCGATGACCGCGGGCAGGAGCGTGTCGTCGAGACTGAAAGGCACGGCTGTGGTCATGGCGTACTCCCTGGATTCGTCAGAAGCGGGGGTGTTGCCGAAGGGTTCGTCCCTCCCCGCATCTCGAAGGTAGAAGCCGCGGCTCTTAACAACAAGTGCATGGTTCTCACTCGTATAGTGACTGCCATGCAACTGGATCTGAATCTGCTCACCGCGCTCGACGCGCTCCTGGAGGAAGGAAGCGTCCAGGGTGCCGCGGCCCGCCTCCACGTCACCTCTCCGGCGATGAGCCGCTCGTTGGGCCGTATCCGCAAAGCCACTGGTGACCAGATCCTGGTCCGCACCGGACGCCACATGACTCCCACCACCCGCGCCCTGGCCATGCGCACCGAGGTCCACGCCCTGGTGCAGCAGGCGCACCACCTGCTGTCAGCTCAGACGGAACTCGACCTGGCGACCTTGGAGCGGGTGTTCACCGTCCGCTGGCACGATGCACTCGCCACCACCTGCGGGACCGCCCTGATCGCCGCGGTGCACCGCCAGGCCCCCGGGGTGCGACTGCGGCTGACCGCCGAGCCCGGTGACGACACCCCCGAGCTGCGCCGCGGCGAGGTCGACCTCGCCTCCAGTGCCGGCCCGCCGTCACTGCCCGACATCCGCCACCGCCTCATCGGCCGCGACCGGCTCGTCCTCACCGTCCGCCCGGGCCACCCCCTCGCCGAACAGCCCGTGACCGCCGAGAGGTACGCGGCGGCCGATCACCTCATCGTCTCCAGGCGCGGACGCCTCCACGACCGGATCGACGACGCACTGACCGCGCTCGGCCACGAGCGCCGCGTCATCGCCTCCGCCCCCACCACGGCCACCGCGCTGCAACTCGCCCGCGAGACCGAGCTCGTGGTGACCCTCCCCGACGCGGCCACCCGCTCGGCCCGCCACCAGCTCGGCCTGACCACGCTGCCGCTGCCGCTCGACCTGCCCGAAGTGCCCCTCCACCTGCTCTGGCACCAGCGCCACGACAACGACCCCGCCCACGCCTGGCTGCGCGAAACAGCCACCCAAACCCTCCAGGCCCTGTTCACGCCCTCTTAGGCGGCGACCCGTTCCACCGCGCACAAAGGGCGTGCGGGTGATCGACGGAAACGGGTGGGGGCGCACCGGTTCGGTGCGCCCCCACCCGTGGGTCGGCTGTGTGCGGCTGTTACCAGCGGTACCAGCGGCCTCGGCTGCCGCTTGCTCCGGTGGAGCGTGCGAAGAAGCCGACCAGCCAGATGACCAGGACGATCACGGCGATCCACCAGAGTGCCTTGAGGGCGAACCCGGCACCGAAGAGGATCAGGGCGAGCAGAAGAACGAGAAGCAGGGGAACCATAGTTATCAACCTCCGTTCCGCCGTATGCCCCGCCCGATCACCCGCACACCTGGAAGTTTTATGCGTTTCTTATCTGGCGGCGGGGGCATGCGAACACGCTGTACGCGACCCGCGCGACCCGCGCGACCCGCGCGCCACAGCGGCAGCCGGCAGGCCTGCGCGCGGCTCCTCGCGCAGGCCGCAGGCCGCGCCCTGCACGGGTCAGGTCTCGCCCCGGAACCAGTCGCGCTGGATCCGGTGCGCCAGGGCGCGTCGCACCGACGCCGCTCCGGCGGCGGCGGAAGTACGGCTCGCGGGCAGGTCGAGCCCGCGGCTGATCTCGTCGTACGTCTTGCGGTAACTGCCGGGCAGTTCCCCCCGGTTCACGCGCAGATCATCCTCGACCAGCCGTCGCAGTTCGTCGACACTTCGGGGCGTGAAGCGCTTCTTGCCGCGCGCCAGGGCCTGGACACACTGCGTGCAGCGGGCATCCGCGTGGCAGGCGTCGGAGATTTCCTCCGCCGGCATCGGTTCGTGGATGGTGCCAAGGACTGCGCGGGCGCGTCACCGGTTCAGTATCTGCACGATCCGTTCGGCTGTCTTCTCGCCCGCGCGCTGTCTGATCAGGCCTTCCTTGGCGGCGGCCCGGAGGTGTACGCCGGTGCCGTGCGGTCCGTCGGCGTTCAGGTCGGCCGTGACCACCACCGGGTTCAGGCCGCCGAATCCGCCGCCGGCCAGGACGCGGAGCGCCGCGCGGTCCGGGCCCGACTCCAGGGGCCACGGACTGTTCCCGCCGGCGGCCTCGGCCAGTGCTCCGCGCACGCGGTCGAGTGCGAGGGCGAAGGGCAGCGGCACCAGCAGGTAGGCCTCACCGACGTTCTTCCTCAGGCGCTTGGCCGTGAATTTCGCGCCGCGGCGACCCGGCCCCGCGAGTGCGCCCAGTGCCTCTTCCAGCAGCGTGTCCTCGGATTGCTCCCACATCCGTTCCCCCTCCGGGCTCATGTGTTCAGGCAGTGGGCGACGGGGCGATGTCCGCGATCAGGTCTTCGACGAGGGTGCGGATCCGGTCGCGGATGGGCCGTACGGCTTCGATGCCCTGGCCGGCGGGATCTTCGAGTTTCCAGTCGAGGTATCGCTTGCCGGGGAAGACGGGGCAGGCATCGCCGCACCCCATGGTGATGCACACGTCGGATGAGCGGACCGTGTCGACGGTGAGCATCTTGGGGGTCTCCCGGGAGATGTCGATACCGACCTCGGCCATCGCCCGGACGGCGGCGGGGTTGACCTGGTCGCCGGGGGCGGAGCCGGCGGAGCGGACGTCGACGCGGTCGCCGGCCAGGTGGGTCAGCCAGGCGGCAGCCATCTGGGAGCGTCCGGCGTTGTGGACGCAGACGAACAGGACGGACGGCTTGCCGGAAGTGTCGGCCATGGAGGAGCTTCTCGTTTCGTGGGTCGGTGACCGGGGTGCCGGAGGGCTCCCCCGCGGGTCCGGGGAGAGATCAGGGGCGCGCGGCGAGCAGGGCGGACATGGCCGCCACCGCGGAGGGGGCGACCCGGTAGTAGACCCAGGTGCCACGCCGCTGGGAGGTGAGCAGTCCGGCCTCGCGCAGTTTCTTCAGGTGGTGCGAGACGGTCGGCTGCGAGACACCCACGTCGGCGATGTCGCAGACGCACGCCTCGCCGCCCTCGTGCGAGGCGATCTTGGAGAACAGCCGCAGCCGTACCGGGTCGGACAGTGCCTTGAACATGGCGGCCATCTTCTCCGCGTCCGCCTGCGACAGCTCGGCCGAGGTGATCGGCGGGCAGCACGGGAGGGCCTGCTCCGGTTGCGGGACCGGAAGCTCCACCACCTGAGAATTCGACATGCGTCTATGTTGACAGTCATCGATACCGGTGGCAAGCTCCAGGCATCGAGGGATATCGATACTTGTCGAAGCAAGGCCAGGTCCGGCCGCACCCGACGCAAGCCGCGACCGCCGTTGTCGGCCCGGAGTCTTCGTGTCGCGCCCGCCATCACCTGCTCCCTGCGAAACGAACCGCGACCCGCGTACGAACCGCGTTATGAGGAGACCGCCGTCATGAGTGAGCAGCAGCTTCCCGTCGTCGTCATCGGAGGCGGCCCGGTCGGCCTGGCCGCCGCCGCCCACCTCCTCCAACGCGGTGTCGAGCCGCTGGTCCTGGAGTCCGGTCCGGTGGCTGGATCCGCGGTGCGGGAATGGGGCCATGTGCGGTTGTTCTCCCCCTGGGGTGAAGTGACCGACCCGGCCGCGGAGAAGCTCCTGGCCCCGACCGGCTGGACGCGGCCGGACGCGGCCCGGTACCCGACGGGCGCCGAATGGGCCGAGCGCTACCTGCGGCCGCTCGCCGATGCACTGGGCGGGCGGGTGCGTTACGGCGCGGAGGTCACCGGTGTCTCCCGCGCCGGCCGTGACCGCATCGTCGACGCCGACCGCGACGCCCAGCCCTTCGTCGTCCACGTCACCGGCGCCGGAGGCGGTGAGGAACGTGTGTTCGCCCGCGCCGTGATCGACGCCTCGGGCACGTGGGGCCTGCCCGGCCCGGCCGGGGCCAGCGGGCTGCCCGCACTGGGGGAGCGGGCGTCCGCCGACCGGCTCACCTATCGCGTCCCCGATCTCGACGACCCGGCCGTCCGCGCCCGGTACGCAGGCCGGCGCACCGCCGTGATCGGTTCGGGCGCGTCGGCCTTCACCGCGCTGGCCGGCCTCGCTTCGCTGACCCGGGACGAACCGGGTACGCAGGTGGTGTGGGTGCTGCGCCGGGGGATCAGCGGTTCCACCTTCGGCGGCGGCGAGGCCGATGAGCTGCCGGCGCGCGGTGCGCTGGGCCTGGCGGCGAAGGCGGCCGTCGAGCACGGTGAGGCGCAGGCCGTGACCGGATTCCGTACGGAGGCACTCCAGCGGGCGGACGACGGACGGCTGGTCCTGGTGAGCGAGGACGGACGCCGGCTCGAACCGGTCGACGAGGTCGTCGTGCTGACCGGCCTGCGCCCCGACCTGTCCTTCCTGTCCGAGGTCCGCCTGGGCCTGGACGAGCGTCTGCAGGCGCCGGTGGAACTCGCCCCGCTGATCGACCCGAACCAGCACTCCTGTGGCACCGTCTACCCGCACGGCCACCGCGAGCTCGCTCATCCCGAAGCGGGCCTCTACCTGGTGGGCATGAAGTCCTACGGTCGTGCCCCCACGTTTCTGGCGATGACGGGCTTCGAGCAAGTCCGGTCGGTGGCCGCCGCGATCGCCGGCGACCTCGCCGGCGCGGACCGTGTCGAACTGACCCTCCCCGAGACGGGGGTGTGCGGCGGCGCCGGCCTCTTCGACGATCCCACCGCACCGGCCGAGGGCGGCGGCTGCTGCACACCGGTCCCGCACCTCGTGCAGATCGACGCCCCCGCCGCCGGGCGGGCACCGTCCGGTGGCTGCGGAGCCTGAACCACCGGTGCCCGGCCACCCTGGCCGGGCAGGGGCGCACTCACCACCGCAGCCGATCCCGCCGGGGCAGAAACCCGCACGTCGACCCGTCACGCACGCCCCGCGTCGCGCCATGCACGCGGTGACACCGGCCGGGCATGTCCTTGGTGGCCGGCGGGGCCACGCCGCCGGATGGCCCATACCACTGTTTCGGGCCCCCGGCGTCATAACGTGCGCGATATGAGGAAATGTCATATCGCACCCCTGGCATGCGCCGCGGCGCTGCTCGGGACGGCCCTCGGCGCCGCACCGTCGGCTGCCGCCCACCGAGTCCACCTGGTGAAACCGGGGGAGTCGATCCAGAAGGCGGTGGACTCCGCCCGCCCCGGCGACGTCGTTCTGCTGGCGCGCGGCACCCACCACGGGAGCATCAACGTGACCACGCCCGGGCTCACCCTGCGCGGCATGGGCCGCGGCACGGTGCTCGAACCGGGGAAGGGCACGAGCACCGCAACCACCAAGCCGAGCACCGGCTCGGGCGCCGCCGAAGCCGCCGAAGCCGCCAAAGCCGCCGAAGCCGCCGGCAGCTGCGCCGCGGCCGGGAACGGCATCTGCGTCGCAGGCACCAAGGACCACAACGTCGACTACGTCACCATCGCCTCCCTGACGGTGACCGGCTTCAGCAAGACCGGCGTCTACGCCAACGAGGCCGACGGACTGACCGTGCGGAACGTCACCGCGGTGAAGAACGGCGTGTGGGGCATCGCCACGGAGCACTCGGTCCACGGGCTGTTCCGCGACAACACCGCCCGGGACAACGGCGACGCGGGCCTGTTCCTCGCCAACACCGTGAAGGAGGAGCAGGGCGCCACGGACACCGAGGGAACGGTGGTGGAGCACAACCGGCTGGAGGGCAACCGGATCGGCGTCACCGTCCGCCGGCTGCGCAACCTGACCATCGTGGACAACCACCTCACCCGCAACTGCGCGGGGGTGTTCGTCGTCGGCGACGAGAACAAGCCCAAGACCGGCTTCGTGACCGTGCGCGACAACCGCATCGAGCGCAACAACAAGTCCTGCCCGAAGACCGCACGGCTGGACGCCCTCCAGGGGTCCGGCATCGTCCTGACGGGCGCCGACGACAACCTCGTCACCCACAACGTGATCAAGGACAACGCCGGCAAGTCCCCGCTGTCGGGCGGCATCGTCGTCTTCAAGAGCTTCGTGGGCGCGACCAGCGAGCGGAACCGGATCATCGACAACCTGCTGCGGGACAACTCCCCGGCAGACCTGGTCAACACGGACCCCGGCAAGGGCAACACGTTCCGGGACAACTCCTGCCGGTCGTCCAAGCCCGCCGGCTTGTGCTGACCGCCATCGCCCTCCCCTCCGTGCACCCGCAGACACCACGCATGCCCAGTGGTTCTCGTGCTTCACGTGACCCGAACAGAAAGGAAGGCGGCAGATGACAACCGCTCAGTCCGCCCCTCCGCCGTCCATGCGGCTGCGGGAACTCGCCTTCGGGGCGGCATGCGCCGCCGCCCTCCGCGCGGCCGCCCGGCTGGGCGTCGCCGACGTCCTCGGTGACGACCCCATGGCCGTGGAGGACATCGCGGCCGCCGTGAAGGCCGAACCCCGCCCGCTGAGAAGGCTCCTGCGGGCCCTGTCCTGCTACGGCGTCTTCGCCGAACGCCCGGACGGGACGTTCGCCCACACCGACGTCTCCCGACTGCTGCGCGAGGACGACCCCGACAGCCTCCGCGCCATCTCGCTGTGGTGCACGGAACCCTGGACCTGGGACGTCTGGCCGAAACTGGACGAGGCGGTGCGCACCGGCCGCAACGTGGTGGAGGACCTGTACGGCAAGGAGTTCTTCCCCTACCTCAACGAGGACGCCCCCGAGTCGGCCGACGTCTTCAACCGCGCCATGACGACCTCCAGCGTGCAGTCGGCGCGCGACGTCGCACAGTTCCTCGACCTGACGGGGAGCGCGTCCGTGGCCGACGTCGGCGGCGGGCAGGGGCACGTGGTGGCGAGCCTGCTGGACAAGTACCCCTCGATGCAGGGGACGCTGCTCGACCTCCCCCGGGTGGTGGAGAACGCGGTGCCGAGACTGCGTGCGGGCGGCGACCTGGCGGACCGCGCGCGCGTACTGCCCGGGGACGTCCGGACGGCCGTCCCGGTGAAGGCCGACGTCTACGTCATCAAGAACATCCTGGAGTGGGACGACGAGAGCACCGCCCGCACCCTCCGCAACGTCCGCGAGGCCGGCGGCCCGGGGACGCGGGTCGTGGTCATCGAGAACCTCGTCGACGACTCGCCCTCGATGCGGTTCAGCACCGCGATGGACCTGCTGTTGCTCCTCAACGTCGGCGGAGCCAAGCACACCACCCAGAGCATGGTGGACCGGCTGACCGATGCGGGCCTGGTCATCGACGACATCAGCCCAGTCAACCCCTATCTGCACGCGTTCGACTGCCACGTCCCCGGCTGATCCGACCGCGTCCGGCGGGCCCCGGTGATCCCGGGGCTCCGCACCCGCAGACCGCCGGTCGCCGGGTCCGCAGCGTCGCGGACCCGGCGACCGGTGAGGGCCGGCGGCGGTCAGCCGGACGGCTCGCGCTCCCAGAGGTAGAAACGCTGCGCCATGGCGTCCTTCGGGGAACGCCAGGTCTCCGGGTCGTACGCACTGACGTACGAGGCCAGCCGTTCGCTGACGTCCCGGAACTCGGGATGCCCGGTGATCTTGGCGATGGCGGGCCCGGGCTCACGCTCGGACTCGATCAGGTGCATGTACACATCGCCGAACTGGAAGAGGCTGCGCCGGGTCACGCCGACGAGTCGCGGCAGCTCCCCACGATCGGACTCCTCGAACACCTTGGCGATGTCCGGTGCCGACCCCGGGGCCATCCGGGCGACGATCAGAGCTTGGTGCATGGGCTTCTCTCCGTCCGGCTCAGTCGGTCAGACCGGCGGTCGCACCGCGCTCCGCCGCCATCTTCTCGATGCGGTCGCGGATCAGGCCCAGCTGGACCTTGGAGTTGCGGTTGATGTTGTCGGTCATCCACTCGTCGTCGACCGGCGCCTGCGGCTTCATCGCGAAGTCCTGCGTCCAGACCATCCGCGTGCCGGCCGGTACCTCCTCGTACCGCCAGTGGATTTCCATGTGGGCGAAGGGCCCCGTCTCGATGCGGCGGGCCCTGACGGTGAGCGTGTCGCGGTCCGGCTCGCGCTCCGAGACCCAGCTCCACACGGTGCCGTTCTCGTCCGGATGCATCGTCAGCCGGAAGGTCGTCTTGTGGCCCTCCCGGGAGAGGATCTCGACGGAGGCGTACTCGCTGAACAACCGAGGCCAGTTCTCCAGGTCGTTGGTCACCTCCCAGACCAGGTCCAAAGGCGCCGCGATGGTGATCTCGTTCTGTGTGTGGCCGGTCATCTCACGCTCCTGTCATGAGGGCACTGTTGACGAGGTCGAGGAACTGCCGGGGGGTCTTCGAGCGTTCGGCGTCGTTCGGCATCGGTGCGTCGTACCGGTTCTCCAGCTCGCCCACGATGCCCAGCAGGCCGAGCGAGTCGACGCCCATCTGCTCGAAGAGGGCCCCGTCGCGGTCGAGTTCCTCCGGAGCGACGGTGGCGCCGGCGCACTTCTTCATGAGTTCGGCCAGCTCTTCCACAGTGATGCGGTCAGTCATGCCATTCCCTTCCTCTGCTGCTCCGCGGCGCCTCGCTACGAGGCGTCGGTGGCGCCGTGCCGCAGCACCAGCGCCGAGTTCGACCCCATGAGTCCCCGGCTCAGCACCAGCGCGGTGCGTACCTCGGCGGTACGCGCCCGGCCGGTCACGAGGTCGAGGTCGTGACAGATGTCGAAGACATTGGGGGTGGGCGGGATCAGGCCGTGCTCCATCGAGAGCACCGCGGCCGCGGTGTCCATCAGCGGCGCCGCGCAGTAGCCCCGTCCGATCCCCGTCTTCGGCGCGGTGACGGGCACCCGGGTGCCGTGGGCTCCGAGTGCGTCGGCGATGGCCAGGGCCTCCGCGCGGTCCGCCTCCGGTACCCCGAGAGCGTCGGCGAAGACGACGTCGATCTCCTCGGGGGCGCAGCCGGCCTCCGCCAGGGCGCCCCGGACGGCCTGGGCGAGTCCCTCCCTGGACTCCTCCCAGCGGGAGGCTCCCGTGAAGGTGGCCGCGTGTCCGGCGACGTGGGCCCGCACGCGCGCCCCCCGCGCCAGGGCCGCTCCCTCCGCCTCCACCACGATCATCGCGCCGCCCTCCGCGGGTACGAAACCGCAGGCCCCGGACGTGAACGGGCGGTAGGCGCGGGTCGGTTCCCCGACCGTGCTGAGTTCCTGATAGCCGAGCTGGCAGACCACCGAGTACGGCGCGATCGGTGCCTCGGTCGCCCCCGCCACGATCACGTCGGTGCCGCGCAGCACGGCCCGTGCCGCGTGGGCGAGGGCGTCCAGACCGCCGGCCTCGTCGGCGGCGACGACGGAGCACGGACCCTTGAAGCCACGGCGGATGGAGATCTGTCCGGTGCTGGCGGCGTAGAACCAGGCGATGGACTGGTACGGGCCGACGTAACGGCTGCCCTTGCCCCACAGCTGCTGGAGCTCGCGCTGTCCGAACTCACCGCCGCCGGAACCGGCCGCGGTGACCACGCCCACGGAGAACGGCGCGCCGTCGGTCTCGGTGCGGTGGAGCTGGGCGTCCTCCAGCGCGAGGTCGGCCGCGGCCATCGCGAAGTGCGTGAACCGGTCGGTCTGGACGAGGAAGCGTTCCTCGATCGCTGCCGACGGGTCGAAGTCGCGCACCTGGCCCGCCACCCGCAGCGGCAGATGTTCACAGCCGTCCCGGGTGACCCGGTCCAGGACGCTGATGCCCTCCCTGGTGGACTTCCAGAAGGTCTCGGTGCTGGCTCCGTTGGGCGCGACCACACCGATTCCCGTGACGGCCGCGCGCCGTGGGCGGGATTCGCTCATAGTGTCTTCTCCCTCGGCCGGTTCAGGACCACCGCGGACTGGAAGCCGCCGAATCCGCTGCCCACGGAGAGCACGCCGGCCAGCCTGCGCTCGCGGGCCACGCGCGGGACGTAGTCCAGGTCGCACTCGGGGTCCGGTGTCTCGTAGTTCGCTGTCGGCGGCACGACCTGGTGGGTGAGGGCCAGCACACAGGCGACGAGTTCGATCGCTCCGATGGCGCCCAGCGAGTGGCCCACCATCGACTTGATGGAACTCATGGGGGTGTCGTAGGCGTGCGGGCCCAGAACCCGTTTCACCGCGGCGGTCTCGTGGCGGTCGTTCTGCTTGGTGCCCGACCCGTGCGCGTTGACGTAGTCGATCTCCTCGGGGTCGAGACGTGCGTGGTCGAGGGCGTCCTCGATGGCCCGGGCCATCTCGAGACCGTCGCTGGTCAGGCCGGTCATGTGGTAGGCGTTGCCGAAGGTGGCGTATCCGCTCAGCTCGCAGTACACGCGGGCGCCGCGGGCCCTGGCATGCTCGAGCTCCTCCAGGACGAGTACGGCGCCGCCCTCGCCCATGACGAATCCGTCGCGGTCGGCGTCGAAGGGACGCGAGGCGTGGGCCGGGTCGTCGTTGTTCGGGGAGGTGGCCTTGATCGCGTCGAAGCACGCCATGGTGATCGGGGAGATCGGCGAGTCCGAGGCGCCGGCGATGCAGATGTCGGCCCGGCCCTCCGCCACGGTGTGGAAGGCGTACCCGACCGCGTCGAGCCCGGAGGTGCAGCCCGTGGAGACGGTCTGCACCGGGCCACGCGCCCCGAACCGCTCCGCCACGGTGGAGGCGAGCGTGCTGGGCGAGAAGGCCCGGTGCAGCTCCGGGCCCGCCTCCCGGTGGTCCACGTCCCAGCGCTGTCCGCCGTGACTGACCAGGACGTAGTCCTTCTCGAGCCGGGTGGTGCCGCCGACCGCGGTGCCGAGCGAGACACCGACACGCCAGGGGTTCTCGGCGCCGAGGTCGAGACCGGAGTCCCGTACCGCTTCGTCCCCCGCGACCAGGGCGAACTGGATGTAGCGGTCGCCCCGCTCCACGTCCCGCACGTCCAGGCCGTGGGCCGCGGGGTCGAAGTCGCACTCGGCGGCGATCCGGGAACGCAGACCGGCCGGGTCGAAGAACGTGATGGCCCGTGTCGCCGTGCGCCCGGCCGTCAGGAGATCCCAGAACGCCGGTACGCCCGTACCACCGGGAGCGACGATGCCTATGCCGGTGACGGCCACTCGTCTCGTCATGACCGGACCCGGCGCTCGGCCGCCTCGGCTCCGGCCACCGCGGGCCCGGCGTCGGTCTCCTCGGTGTCGACGTGGCCCAGCGGCGGGCTCGGGGCCAGCGGACCCAGGTGGAAGACCATCCGGGCCTCCACCTTGCCGACGTTGCGGAAGCGGTGGCGCACGTTGAGGGGGATGAGCAGCCCCTGCTCGGCCCGGAGCGGGTGCGGCTCACCGTCCAGGTCCACCTCCAGCTGCCCGCACACCACGTACACGAACTCCTCGGAGTACGGGTGGTAGTGCTCACCGATCCGGTCGCCGGGCTGGATGAGGGCCACGCCCATGAAGCCACTGGTGGCGCCGACCGCGGTCGGGGTGAGCATGGCGCGCAGGTCACCGCCACGCCGGGTGTTGGGCTCGATCTCGTTGAGATCGATGATTCTGTGACGAGAAGTGATCACGACGTTCCTCCGATGATGTACTGCGCCGGTGTGGGAGGGGCGGGGCACCGCCCCTCCCATGCGATGACGAATCAGGCGTCGGGCGACCGGCGGTCGGTGACGAGATCCATGCGCGCCAGTTCGAGGAAGCGCGCGAGACTGCCGTCCTTCGCCGCGGACGTGTTCGCCTCCGTGTCGAAGGACGGGAGTGTCGTCAGCTCGGCGACCTGCCCCGGGTCGGACAGACCCAGGACCTGGGCGGGGTCGGCGGTCTCGAGTCCGCCGCGCACGTCGATCAGCCGTACGACGACGTCGTCGCGCTGGAAGATCGTGCTGCGCAGGACCGGGCTGCGCGGGTCGTCCGCGGCCGCCTCGTCCTGACGGGCCAGGTGTTCGGCCAGCTTCATGCCACGGTCGGGGCGGGTCGGGTAGTACAGCGCGTACCGCTCGGCCTGCGTGTTCTGCCGTTCCGCCGTCACGTGGTGGACGGCCGGCAGCGCGGCCCTGGTGAAGAAGACCCGGGCGGACTCGGGGTCGTTGAGGTCCCGGTCCTGCTCCAGATGGGGGTTGATGGCCTCCTCGACCGCACGCACCTCGGGCTGCCGGGCGACATGGCGCAGCGCGGCCAGCAGGTCGCCCCGCACCTCGACGGCCCGCACCACCCGGTTGCCGTGCATGAACAGCGAGGTCCGGCACAGCCGGGTGGTGTCGTCGACCTGCGGCTCGGGCGAGGCGTAGTCGGCGAGGATCTTGGCGACGATCTCCTCGCTGCCCGGCTTGACGGTGAAGGTGAGCGCGTGCCGGATCACGCCGTCGCCGATCCTGGGTGCCGTCTGGAGCCGGCGCTGCGTCTGGTCGGCGCCTGCCGCCGGGCCACCGGTCTCGCGGACGACGTGGAAGCGCAGTGACCGGGTGTCGCGCACGCAGCTGTGCAGCGGCTCGACCATCCGTACGTGCTCCTCGCTGTTGACCCAGGCGAGGAACGGCGGGGCGCTCTCCCACTCGCTGGTGATGAGCCACTGCGAGGGGTTCTCGATCGACTGGCACAGCTGGTCGCTGACATGTCCGGGGACGGACGCGACCTGGTTGCACAGCTGCTCGTACGCCTCGAGGAACTCCTGCTGGGCCCCGTCGTGGACGTCGACCAGGAGGACGACGCGAAGCGGGGAACCGTCGAACACGGACTGAGACACATGGTGCGACGCCTGTCGCGCCCGCGAACCTGCAACACGTTCGGACGTGGTGGTCATCCTGCGCACATCTCCTTCGCGGAGGGGGAAAGTGAACGTTGGCCGCGGTGAGGCGACGTCAGCGTTCCTCGATCCTGTGCCCGTCCCCGCGCATCGCGCGAGTTGGATGAAGTAGGGGAGTGACTGGGCGGGTGGACGTCGACCCGGATGAGCGAAGACGAACGGGCCGTCAGCGTGGTCGTCGCCCTCCGGGCGCGGCTTCCGCACAGGCGGCACCCGCGTCCGCGCCGCCAACGCACCGGTCGCCTCGACGCCGCAGCGGCGTCAAGGCGACCGTTCCGGTGAACGCGCGGGGGTTCAGGCGACTGCCAGCCCCGTCCTCAGGACCCGGCGCAGCACCGCCTCGGCATCCGCCTCCGGGCCCTGCGACCGCCATACGACGAACCCGTCGGGCCGGACGAGCACGGCGCCCCCGGACACCGTGCCGTGGCGCTCGGCCCAGTCCGCCGCGTCCTCGGGCACCAGGTCTGCCTCGGCTCCGGTGCCCACCCGGTACGACGTGAGCGGGAGGGCCAGCCGGTCGGCGAGGCGGAGGGCGGCCTCGTGCCATCCGTTCGGTTCCACGGCGTCACTGAGCAGCACGAGGGACCGCTCGTAGAGGTCCAGCGTCGAGATCCGTTCGTCCCCGCGGCGCACCCACAGGTGAGGTGCCCTGCTGCCGGGTCCGCCGGTCAGGTCCAGGCTCTCGGGCACCACCGGGACCGCGGGATCGGCGCCCACGACCGCGCCCTGCGGATAGCGGTAGCCGAGGGCCACGTTGAGGATGCCTCGCTGGGGACCGCCGCCACGTGCTCCGGGTGGCGGGGCGAATCCGGGATGGCTGTGTTCGGCCGACCGGGCGGCGGCCCGCGCACTGGTGGCCTCGGCCACGGGACGGCGCTCGGCGTCGTAGGTGTCCAGCAGCTGCTCGCCCGCCCAGCCGTCGAGCACCGCGGCCAGCTTCCAGGCGAGGTTGTGCGCGTCCTGGATGCCGGTGTTGGATCCGAAGGCCCCGGTGGGGGACATCTCGTGAGCCGAGTCACCGGCCAGGAACACACGCCCCGCCCGGTAGCTGCGGGCGACCCGCTGAGCGGCGTGCCACGGCGCCTTGCCGGTGATCTCCACGTCGAGGTCGGCGACCCCGACCGCCCGGCGGATGTGCTCGACGCACCGCTCGTCGGTGAAGTCCTCCAGGGTCTCCCCGTGTTCGGGGTGCCAGGGGGCGTGGAAGACCCAGTGCTCGCGGTTGTCCACCGGCAGCAGGGCACCGTCGGCGTCCGGGCTGGTCAGGTAGCAGACGATGAAGTGACGGTCACCCACGACGTCGGCGAGCCGGCGGGAGCGGAAGGTCAGGCTGACGTTGTGGAACAGGTCCCCGGGTCCGCTCTGGGTGATACCGAGCTGCTCGCGCACGGGACTGCGGGGGCCGTCCGCGGCGACGAGATAGTCCGCGCGGATGGCGGTGTGTTCACCCGTCTCACGGCTCTTGACCACCGCGGTGACACCGGTGGGGCCGTCGTCGAACGACATCAGCTCGGTGGCGAAACGCAGATCGCCTCCGTGCCTGCGGGCGTGGTCGAGCAGGACCGGCTCGAGGTCGTTCTGGCTGCACAGGCACCAGGAGCTGGGGCTGAAGCGGGCCAGTCCGCCGCCGGGGTCGATGTCCCGGAACAGCCACTCGCCCGCGTCACCGACCAGGGTGGGCGTCTGGAGGATGCCGTGGTTGTCGGCCAGGGTGGCGGCCGCCTCCTGGATCGCCTTCTCCACGCCCGCCACCCGGAACAGTTCCATCGTGCGGACGTTGTTGCCGCGGCCTCGCGGGTGGCGCGAAGTGCCCGCGTGGCGCTCCACCAGCACGTGTGGTACTCCCAGCCGTCCCAGGAACAACGAGGTCGCAAGGCCGACCAGAGAGCCGCCCACGATGAGGACCGGGACGCGGATGGTGCGCGGGTCCGTCTGTTCGGCTTGTTCGTTGAGCACTCTCGCCTCCAGCACGTCGATGCCGCCGACCCGGCCGGATACGGCGGAGATCCTCATGCATGCCCCATGGAGGTGACGGCGGCTCAGGCTTCACCCGCCTGCTTCGCGGCGCCCGGGGACCGTCCCCCGGGCGGTCAGGGCAGGGTCCGTTTCGGGAGGCGCCGGCAACGACGTGTGCCCCGTACCTCCGGGGCGGAGGCGGCTCAAGCCGGGGGGCGCCGGTCCGCCGTCGCGTACCGTCCGGTGGTCAGCCCGCCGTCGCGTACCGTCCGGCGGGGCGCGGGAGACGCAGGTGCCCGCGCAGTGTGGTGGACGCGTACTCCGTACGGAACACCCCACGCCGTTGCAGCTCCGGGACCAGACCGCGGGTGATCGCCGTCAGATCGTGCGGCAGGGTGCCCGGCCGCAGACGGAAGCCGTCCAGGCCGGCCGAGCGCCAGTCGAGCAGCAGGTCGGCCAGTTCGCCGGGCGTGCCGGTGAAGATCGCGGCGTCGGACGTGAGCTCGGCACCGGCGGTCTCGTTCAGGCGGGCCAGTCGCCGGGAGGCGGCACCCGGTTCCTCGTCCAGGAGGACGAGGAGATCCGCGAAGGTCCTCAGCGGCCGGTCCGCCACGTCCCGGCCGGCCCGCTCCACCGCCTCGGCGACCTGGGTGAGGATCGACACCGTGCCCGCCCGGTCGTGCGGCGTGATGTGGACGACGTCGGAGCTGAGAGCCGCGAACTCGTACGGAGTGGACGCGTGCGCGAGGCTGACCACGAGCGGCTGGCCCTGGGGGCTGCGCGGGGTGATCGACGGGCCCCTGACGCTGAAGTACGTGCCCTGGAAGTCGATGTGGTGGACCTTGCCCCGGTCGATGAACCGACCTGTCGACGCGTCCCGTATCTCCGCGTCGTCGTCCCAGCTGTCCCAGAGCCGCCGGGCCGCCTCCACCACCTCGGCACCCTCCGTGAAGAGTTCGCGCAGTCGCTCGGCGATCAGCTCCGGGTCGGTCACGTCCTCCTCGGTGAGCTGGGGCGTGGTGCGGCGCCCGAAGTGGGCGGCGTCGGCCGCGCGCGACGATATCTGGGGCCGCCAGCCGGCGCGCCCCCGGGCGGCGTGGTCGAGCGTGGCGATGCCGATGGCCAGGTGGAACGGTTCGGTGTGGGTGACGTTCGTCGTCGGGACCAGCCCGATGCGGCTGGTCACCGGGGCCAGGCGCGCTGCGAGCAGCACCGCGTCCAGGCTGCCTCTGACCTGGTCGGTGCGGTCGTCCGGGCGGTGGAAGGCGGCGGACTGGAGTCCGAGGGCGTCCTCGACGGTGACGAAGTCGAGCAGCCCGCGCTCCGCCTCCACGACCAGGTCCGCCCAGTAGGCGGCGGTGAGCAGCTCGCCGGGCCGGGCGCCGTCCTCGCGCCAGGCCGCGGGATGCCAGCCCGCGCCGTCGAGGGCGACGGCGAGATGCAGCGGGGCGCCGGGACCGGCAGTCGTGTCGTGGGCGCGGGTCGTGCCGGTCATCGGGAGGTCTCCTTCTCGTGGTGCCCGGCGCGTACGCCGGTGCCGCCCCACCCGGCCGGGCGGGGTGCCCCGGACAGGCCGAGGTGGTCGCGGAGGGTGGTGCCGGTGTAGTCGTCGCGGTGGACGCCCTTCTCCTGGAGCAGCGGCACCACGCGGTCCACGAAGTCGTCCAGGCCGCCGGGGACGAGATGCGGGACGAGGACGAAGCCGTCGGCACCCCCGGTCTGGACGAAGTGGTCGATGGCGTCGGCGACCGTACGCGGGCTGCCGACGAACGTCTGGCGTCCGCCGACCTCGACGACCAGTTCCCGGATGGACAGGTTCCTTTCCCCGGCCAGCTTGCGCCACTGCCGCGCCGTCTCTCCCCGGCCCTTCCGGAACACGGAATGGCCCTGGAGGAGGTGCGCGTCGTCCGCCGGCTCGATGTCGGGCAGCGGTCCCTCCGGATCGTAGGCGGACAGGTCGCGGCCCCAGACCGCCTCCAGGTGGGCGATCGCGGTCTGCGGGCTCACCAGCTCGCGGCTGATCTCCGCGGCGTAGGCGGCGGCCTCCTCGTCGGTGTCGGCGACGACCGCGTTGGCGGTGGGGAGGATCAGCAGATCGTCGGGGCCGCGGCCGTACCGGGCCAGGCGCCGCTTCACGTCCCGGTAGAAGTCGCGGGCGGCGTCGAGCTGGTTGTGTTTGCTGAAGACGACCTCGGCGTCGGACGCGGCGAATTCGCGTCCCGCGTCGGACTCGCCCGACTGGATGATCACCGGGTGGCCCTGCGGGCCGGGCGGGGTGGTGAACCGGCCGGATATGCCGAAGTGCTGTCCGTGGTGGGCGAAACGGCCGGCCCCGGCCTTGACGAACTCTCCCGTAGCCGCGTCCGCGCGCAGGTCTCCCTCCGTCCAGCTGTCCCACAACTCCCTTGCCGTGGAGAGGAACTCGGCGGCCCGGGTGTAGCGGTCGGCCTCGGGCAGGAAGCCGCCCCGGCGGAAGTTCTCCCCGGTGAAGGCGTCGTAGCTGGTCACCACGTTCCAGGCGGCCCGGCCGCCGCTGAGCCGGTCCAGAGTGGCGAACCTGCGCGCCACCTCGTAGGGCTCGTTGAACGTCGTGTTGACGGTGGCGGCGAGGCCGAGGTCGGTGGTGACGGCGGCCAGTGCGCTCAGCATGGTCAGGTTCTCCGGGCGTCCCGCGATGTCCAGGTCGTAGACCTGTCCTTTGTGCTCGCGCAGCCGCAGTCCCTCGGCGAGGAAGAAGAAGTCGAACTTGCCGCGTTCGGCGGTCCGCGCGAGCCGGACGAAGGAGTCGAGGGAGATCTGGCTCCCGGAGCGTGGGTCCGACCAGACGGTCACGTTGTGGATGCCGGGCAGCTGTGCCGCGAGGTGCACCTGCTTCTTACGGGTTGCGGGCACGGTGCGGTCTCCTCCTGCGGAGTCGGTCGGTGTGTGGTCGGTCCTGGGGACGCGGTGATGGCCTCAGCGTGCCCGGGCCGGTGCGCGCCTGCCCAGGTCAACCGGCCTTACTTAACGAGGTGTTCATGCCGCCGGGACAGGTTCGGGTGCCTCCGCCGAGGGGGCCGGGGCAGCACCCGGGGTGGTGGACGGTGCCGGAGAGACGTACCGCACCTGGTTCTCGAAGGCGACGCCGTGGCTCGTCACGTCGATGGCGATGCGGTCGCCGTCGGCGATCCGGAACCCGTCGTGGAAGCTGGCCTCGTCGGCGCCCAGGAGTACGTAGTTGACGAGTCCGGGCCGCCGCACCGCCGGGAAGGTGAACAGGTGGTCCGCCATGTCCTGCACCCGGTGGTACAGGGCGTCGTCCCCGCAGTCGAAGGCGCCTTCCCAAGCGGTCGCGCCGTCCCGGGAGATGGTGACCCGGCCGGTCACCGTGCGCGGCGGGGGCCCGAGGAAGAGCCAGGGGGTGAGGGCCGTGTCGCACAGCTTGCAGTACGGGTTGTAGCCCGGGTCCTGGCGGTGCAGACCGATGTCGCACAGGTCGTTGCCGAAGGTGTAGCCGGCGTAGTGGGGCGTGCCGTCGGCATCGTTGACGTAGACGAGAGCGACCTCCGGCTCCTCGATGAGGGCGACCGGGTGCGCCGGAACGTTCAGCGCCTCACCCGGCAGCCGCACCCAGTCGCCGAACCCCTTGAAGAACCACTTCGGCGGGGTGAACTCCGCGCCCTCACGGGCCGTTTCACCGCCCCACTTCTTCTTGTGCGTGCCCATGAAGCCGCTCAGCAGGGCGTTGCCCGTGGCCGCCGGCAGCAGCGGCGGCAGCAGGCGCAGCTCCGGGTCGTCCGCGGTGACGGTGACCGTCGCCGCGCCCTCGGTGAGAGCGGTCCGCAAGGCCTGTTCCGAGCCGTCCGTGGCGATGAAGGCGGCGGCCGTCCGGCCCTCCTCCACCCGGTACAGGGTCAGCGGGGCGCCGTCCTCGGGGTGCCCGAAGCCGACATGGCGCTCACCGTGGTGGAGAGCCTCGAACAGAACGGGCAGGCGGGGGTGGGACATGGTCGACTCCTCTGTCGGGTGGGTGGGTTGGGGTCAGGAGTGGGAGACGGGGGCGGACAGCTCCGTGCCCGTGAGCCGGGCCAGGACCTCGCCGACCCGGTCGACGGACTCCCGGATCCACGGCAGGGCGAGCGGGTCCGCCGCCTCCAGCGCCGCCGTACGCTGTTCCGCGGTCTCGCCGTAGAGGCGGCTGGTCGCCGCCCGGATCCGCAGGGGGCGCCCCCGCTCCCCGAAGGCGCTCGCCGGCAGGACACCGACCCCGTGGCGTTCGGAGAGCAGCCGGACCAGGGCGTCGCCGTCGTGCACCCCGTGCGTCCGGGCGAGGCTGTCCCGCAACGGCTCGAAGTCCGGATAGAGGTAGCAGGTGGCGGCGACGGGAGCCAGTTCCGCGCCCGCGGCGGTGAACCGGGCCGCGACGGCGCGCACCACCCGCTCGTGCAGCCGCCGGCTCGCCGTCACGCGGTCGGTGACCTCGGACGGCTCGGTGAACGCGTACGCGGCCGCCGTCTGCACCGGCGCGGGCGGGCTCGACCAGATCTGGCTGGCGACCGCGACGAGCCGGGCGTGCAGGGCGCGCCCCTGCTCGCTGTCCGGCAGCCGGGCCACTCCTGTGCGCCAGCCGCCCAGTGCCAGGTTCTTGGTCAGTCCGGTGGTGACCACGGTCCGCTCAGGAGCGAGCCTGGCCGGGGAGACGGCCGGTGCGGAGGTGTCGTACACCAGGTCGCAGTAGATCTCGTCGGACACGATGAACAGGTCCAGTTCGCGTGCCACCTCGGCCAGTCGCCGCACGGTGTCGGCCGAGGCGACGGTGCCCGTCGGGTTGTCCGGCACGGTGACGACGACGGTGCGCGGGTTCCGCCCTGCCGCCCGGGCGGCGGCGACGGCCTCGCGAAGCCGGTCGGGGTCGGGCACCCCGCCCTGACCCGGCAGGATCGGTACGGGGGTGGACCGGGCGCCGACGAGCCGGGCCTGAGCCGCGTAGCTGACCCAGCTCGGCACCGGCACGATCACGTCCCCGCCGATGGCGAGGAACAGCGCGAACAGCAACGCCTTGCTGCCGGGGCCCGCCACGACGAGCCCGGGGTCCATGGCCAGGCCGCGGCGCTCCCAGTATCCGGCGACGGCGGTCCGCAGGAGCGGACTCCCGGCGACGGAGCCGTACGCGTTCTCGCCGGCGGCGGCGGCGAGCCGTTCCCTGAGCGCGGGGAGGACGGGCAGGCCGATCTCCCCGGCGGCCATCGAAAGGACCCGTTCCCCGGCCCGGCGCCGTCGGTCCAGGGCCTCGTCCGCGGCCAGCGTGGCCGACATGGAGACCGGTGTGGGTTCGGGCATGGCAGCTCCAGCTCTCGGGGCGGGCAGTGGGGGCAGGGGTGGACAGGGGTGGTCAGAGGTGGTCAGGGGTGGTCAGGACGCCGACGTCGTCGAGGCGAACCGTTCGCGCAGCTCCGCCTTGCGGACCTTGCCGGTCAGCGTCTTCGGCAGAGCCGGGACCGGCTCCACCCGGTCCGGCAGGAAGCGGGGGTCGTACCCCGCCGCCGTGACACGGGCCCGGACCTCGTCGAGCGACGGGCCTTCCCCGCCGCGACCGACCACGACGGCGACGATGACGCTCCGGACACCGCCCGCCGCGCCCTCCCGCGGGCCGGGCACGGCAGGCTCCAGGCCGACCAACGCGGCTTCCGCGGCCTTCGGGTGGCTGCCGATCACCGCTTCCAGCTCGGTCATCGGCACCACGTGCCCGTCCCGCACGATCGCGTCCCGCGCCCGGCCGACGATGCGGACACCACCCCGGCCGTCGTCACGGGCGAGGTCGCCGGTGTCGAACCAGCCGTCCGCGTCGAGTTCGGCCGCGAACGCCTCCGGACGCCTGTGGTATCCGAGGGCGAGCGACGCGCCGCGCACCTTGAGCCGTCCCACCGAGCCCTGCGCGCCGGGTGCCGGCGAGGCCCCGGGCGCCTCTGCGGTCTCGATGCGGGTCTCCATGGCGTCGATGGCGCGCCCGTTGCTCCGCGCCGCCCAGCCCTCGGGGTCCTCCGGCCGGGTGGTGGTCACGGGGCCGTTCTCCGACATGCCCCACAGGGAGTGGGCCCGGGCGCCGAGCGTCTCGCGCACCTCGTCGGCAAGCTCCCGCAGCACCGGCGCCGAGCCGATCACCACGTGCCGCAGCGTACGGGTGTCGCGCCGCTCGGCCCGCTGCGACGCCGCCACCTCGGCGAGGGTGGCGGGCGGCCCGTACAGGAGGGTGGCACCGTACCGTTCCACCAGGTCGAGCAGTGCCTCGTTGCGGCGTACGTCCTGGAAGGCGACGGTGCCGCCGAGCATGACACCGGCCAGGACCCCCTGTGCGAACCCCGAGTAGTGGACGAGCGGGGTGGAGACCGCGGCCACCCAGTCGTCGCCCGCCCCGAACGCGTCGACGTACCCGCGTACGGCCGAGTGGACCGTGTTCTGGCTGTGCAGGACGCCCTTGGACGGGCCGGTGGTGCCGGAGGTGAACAGCACCACGAACGGGTCGTCCGCTCCGAGCGCCAGGCCCTCCAGCCGCGCGGCGGCGCCCTCCTGTTCCTCCCGCTCCACGGCCACGAAATGCCGGTGGAAGGGGAGGGCGCCCTCGGGCACCGGGCCGTCGACCACCAACGCATGCGTGAGGGAAGGGAGTTCGCCCTTGAGCCGCACGACGATATCGGCGAGCGGTGTGCCCGACCACTCGGGGAGGGTGATGCACACCCGGGCACCGGTGAGTCCGAGGCGGTGGCGCAGTTCCTCCTCCGTGCAGATGGGCGAGATGGGGATGACGACGGCGCCGACCCTGATCGAGGCGAAGATCAGCGGCACCATCTCCCAGCGGTTCGGAAGCTGTACGGCGACGAAGTCCCCGCGTTCCACACCCAGTTCCAGCAGAGCCAGGGCGAACCGGTCGGTCAGCCGGCTCAGTTCGGCGTAGTCGAGCGTGTCGGTGCGGGACTCCGCGACACGCCGGCCCGCGACGGCCAGCCGGCGCGGGCGCAGGCGGGCCTGGCGGTGCAGGTCGTCGAGGAAGGTCTCGTCCCGCCACCACCCGCGGCGCCGGTACTCGGCGGCGTGGTCCCGGGAGGCCGGGTTCGCCTCCTCTCCCCGAGCGGGCCGGGACAGCTCCCCGGGGGTCGCGGACCGCGCCGAAGCCGCCGTACTCATCAGCGGTCCTTCCGGCGGGCCGCGAGCAGCTCGGGAAGCGGATCGCCCGCCCGGGCGGCTCCGATCTCCAGCAGGTCGCGGGTGTTGCGCCGCACCCGGTCACCGACCCAGTCGAACACCCACGCCTTGCGCGCCTCGGCCGGCAGGTCGAACGGGACGACCCGGGTGACGGCCAGGGCCGCCGAGGCGGCACCGCCGATGTTGGCGATCACGCCCGGGACCAGGGCGGCCCCGGATGCGGCGACCTTCTCCTTCGCCTCCGCACTGGAGGCGAGGTTGGCGCCCTCGACGACCAGACCCGCCCGCAGACGGTGGGTGTTCTCGGCGGTGAGCGCGTACTTCTGCGCCGCCAGGATCAGGATGTCCGCGGCGACGTCCAGCCACGCGTCCGGCCCGCTGGAGAGGGTGACGTCCTGCGGCAGGCGGGTGCGGTCGATGCGTCCGAACTCGTCGGTCACGGCGACCAGTTCGGCCACCGGAAGGCGGTCCGCGCTGATGGTCCCCTGGACGTCGGCGACGCCCACGATGATGTGCCCGCGGTCCTCCAGGAACCGCGCCACCGCCCGGCCCACCGCGCCGAAGCCCTGCACGACCACCCGGGCCGGCTCCGTACGGCCGCTCGCCTCCAGGGCGGTGACCGCGGCGACCCCGACGCCGTGCCCGGTGACGTCGATCAGGGGCTCGTAGTACGTGCGCCAGTCGATCGGCATGTCCGGGGCGCCGAGGCGGTAGCGGGGGTCGTAACCCGCCTCGGCGAAGAAGACGGCCCGGTCCGCGGGGGTGACGCCCATGTCGATGCCGAGGTGGATGCCGCCGTGCAGAAGTGGTTTCACCGTGCGGCCGAAGGTGCGGAAGGTCTCCTCGCGGTCGGCGCCGTCGGAGACGATCCCGGCCTTGGCGCCGCCGATGCGCAGCCCCGCCAGGGTGAACTTCTCGGTCATGTCGCGGGCCAGGCCGGCGACTTCGTCCTCGGTCACCCCGGCGGTCATGCGGGTGCCGCCCATGGCCAGGCCGTCGACGAGCGTGTCGACCACCACCCAGCCCTTGATGGTGCCCCCGCTGCCGTTGAGGTGGACGGTGAGGGCGGGGTCCTGCGGGTCTTCCGGAGCACTCATGGCGTAGTCCTTGGGTCTGGTGTGTCAGCGGTGTCGTGAGTCGGCGGACGGGGGGAGCCGGGCCGGACGCGGCTCACTGGTAGAGCTGCGCGAAGCCGCGCAGGATCTCCAAACCGTCCTTGCGGAACTCCAGATGGGCCTGGGAGCCGAGGATCCGGCCGTCGTCGGAGCGGAGGAACTCGACGGGCGCGTGCTCGGAGCGGCCTATCGAGCGGTAGCCCGCCGGAGCTTCCCTGAGGTAGAGGGTGTGCCGGTGGAAGACGGTGACCGTCGGCTTCACATGGGCGAAGAGCGGTTCCTCCGTGTCGACCTGCGCCTCGTGGCCGCCGACCCGCTGCGGCCCTTCCACGAGGCGTCCGCCGGCCGCGACGGCGAGTATCTGCATGCCGCCGCAGATGCCGAAGACCGGCACGTCCGCGTGGGCGACGAGGTCGGTCAGCGGCCGGTAGTACTCGCTGTCGTACGCGCGCACCTTCGTGCCGCTCAGCACGATCGCCTGGTAGCGGCCGTCCACCCGGGCGGGTACGGACACGGCGTCGGACACCTCGGTCTGTGAGCCCAACTCCTCGAACCGGGAGCGCAGTTGCCTGAGGGAAAGGGTGCCGTTGTCGACGACCAGGACACGGGGCCGCGTCATGCGTTCGCTCCTGACGTGCGGGTGGGGGACTGTGTGTCGGTGATGAGCGTGCCGGTACGGCCGGCCAGCAGTTCCGTGACGGGGGCGCTGCCGATGACGACCCGCTCCACGCCGTGCTCCAGGGCCTCGCCGGCGGCTCGCAGCTTCTTGCGCATGCCGCCCTTCGCGCCCCTGTCGCGGAAGGCGGCCGCGTCCCGGCCACTGATCCGGCGCACCGGTTCCCCGTCGATCAGGAGGTGGCCGACGTCCGTGACCAGGACCAGGTCTCTGGCGCCGGTGGCCCCGGCGATCGCGGCGGCGGCCCGGTCGGCGTCGGTGTTGACCTCCTGGCCGGCCGCGTTCCGTGCGAGAGGGGTGACGAGGCAGGCGTGGCCGGGCCGGAGGTTCGTCAGCGGGGCCACGTCGACCCCGGTGATCGGTCCGACGAGGTTGTCCAGCTCGACCAGCTGCTTCTCCCGCCACCACCAGCGCTCGCCCCGGCCCGCGCTGACCAGACCCTCGCTGCCGAGCAGCCGCTCGGCGGTGATGCCCCGGTCCTTCAGCCGCCTCAGGACGTCCTCGGCGAGGTCGGCGCTGACGGCCTTGATGTCGTCGATGACCTCGGGCGTGGTCCACCTGCTCTGGTTGCCGTACCGGTCGCGCAGGATCGCCGACGGTTCGCCGTAGCGGGCGCTGAGCTTCTTCAGCGGTTTGGACCAGCCGTGCACAAGGACCAGGGGGTGGCCCTGGCCGTGGCGGGCCAGGTCGTCCCACCAGCCGCCGTCCAGCTCGTCCAGGCAGCTCCCGCCGAGCTTGACCACCGTGGGCGCGGAACGATGTGTGCTCACGCCGGCATCACCGGCTGCTGCGTCAGCCCCGTCTCCTCCGGCAGGCCGAACCTCAGGTTCAGGGCCTGCACGGCCTGGCCCGCGGCGCCCTTGACGAGGTTGTCGAGTGCGGCGAGCACCACGATCCGGCCGCCGTCCTCGTCGTGCAGGACCGTCACGTCCGCGAAGTTGGAACCGAGGACGACCTGCGGGTCGGGCACCGGGATCAGTGTCTCGTCGTGCCGCCGCACCCGTACGAACGGGCGCCCCTTGTAGAAGCGCAGGTAGGCCCGCGACAGCTCGCGCTGGTCCACCTTGTCGTCGGTGAAGACGTACGAGGAGGTCAGCAGCCCGCGTACGTTCGAGACGCCGTACGCCGACATGGACAGGCTGCCGATGCCGCCGGGCCTGCTCCGCTCCAGGAAGTCACCGACCTCGGCGGCGTGCCGGTGCCCGGTGGGGGAGTAGGGAGCGATGGCGCCGGCCCGGAACGGGTGCAGGTCGGAGGTGCGCAGCTGGAGTCCGCCGCCGCTGGATCCGCTCTTTCCGTCCACCACCACCGTCTTCAGCGCAAGACCGAGGCCGAGGGTGAGCGGGGCCAGGCCCAGGGTGATGGCGGTGGCGTAGCAGCCGGGCAGCGAGATCAGGGCGGCGTCCTTCAGCCGGTCGCCGACCAGCTCCGGTACGCCGTAGACGAAGCGGTCCGTCAGGTCGGCCCGCCGCTTGACCTTCGGGTACCAGCGGTCGTGCAGTTCCGGGGTGCGGATGCGGAAGGCGCCGCTGAGGTCGATGACGGCCGGGATCCGGTCGGCGAGCAGGGAGGCCAAGTCCGCCGAAACCGTGGCCGGGGTGGCCAGGAAGAGGACGTCGACCCGGTCCGCGACTTCCTCGGTGACCGGCTGCACCGTCAGGCCCTGGTGGATGCGCAGGCCGGGGTGCAGCTCGGAGGGACGTCTGCCGATGCTGGAGGAACCGCCGAGGAACGTCAGCTCCAGGTCGGGGTGCTGGCTGATGAGTCGGATGAGTTCGCCGCCTGCGAGCCCTGAGGCACCGACGACTCCTGCACGGATCATGCGAGTAGCTCCTGCACGTAACGGCCGATGGCCGAGGGGATGTCCGCCCCGGTGGCGGCGGCCACCGCCCGGAAGCCGGGCGCGTGATTGACCTCGTTGACGACGTGGCCGTCCGGGGTGCTGAAGAGGTCGACCCCGTAGATGCCGGGGCCGAGCACCCCCACCACACCGTCGATGATCTTGAGTACGTCGGGGTCGTGGGCGACCGCACGGTTCTTGTTGCCGAGCGCGGCGTTGTTGCGCCAGTCGCTCCCGCCGCTCTCGAACTCCGCCGCGCCGACCAGCTCACGCCCGACGACGAGGCAGCGCACCGAGGTGCCGCCGAGGTACGGCTCCACCACGCCGGCCTGCTCGAAGGCGTGGGCCAGGTCCTCGATGTAGTCGTACACGGAGTGGGCGGTGTCGGCGTGCCGGATGAGCGTGACGCGCTTGCCCATGCCGCCGAAGACGGGCTTCAGGACGAGGGGCAGTGGCAGATCGGCGAGCGCCTTGTCGAAGTCCTTGCGGGACAGCACGAGCCGGTGGTCCGGCACCGGCACGCCCGCCGTGTGCAGCAGGGCGCGCAGGGCGGCCTTGTTCTCGCAGGCGTGGATGGCCCGGGCGGTGTTCAGGGTGGGGACCCCGGCCGCTTCGGCGAGGGTGGCGATCAGTCCGCCGCGGGTGTAGCTGCGGCTGCGGATCAGCAGGGTGTCGTACCCCCGGACGGCCGGGGCGTCGGGGTGGCCGAGGGAGAGGGACTCGTCGTTGACCCAGTCGATGCGCAGACCGAAGGCCGGCCCGGCCTCGATGATCAGGCGTTCCTCCCAGGCGATGCGGTCGGCGATGACCGCGACAGCGCGATGACCGCCCATGTCACTGGCCCCAGTCGCGGAGCTGCACCTCGATCATCTCCAGCGTCAGCCGGCCGTCCTCGACGGCCTCGACGCGGAGGGTCAGGATGCACTCGGGGCAGGAGAGGGTCTCGCCCTTGGTGACCGGGGGCACGGTCAGGTCGGTCTCGCACTCGGGGCATACGCCGGTCAGGGTGGCGGTGGACATCGTCAACTCCGTTTGCATGGGCGGGTCGTGGGTGGTGTGGGGAAGTCAGGCGTGCACGGGGCGGAAGTCGATGGCGGCCTTGCGGATCGCGTCCCGGTCGAGCAGCGGGCGGCCGTCGCGCTCCTGCCGCTCGGCCAGCCACGCGGTGAAGGCGCCGATGTCGACCTCGAGGTCCGAGCCGCCCAGCGCCCAGGCGACCAGGGCGCCGGTCAGCCGACCGCGTACCCGCAATTCGCGTCTGTTGCCGACGGCTTCGGCGGGCAGGGTCTCGTACGCGTGCGGGTGGTTCAGCTGGCCGGGCAGTTCGTACGCGAAAGCGTGCGGGGTGGTCGGCCCGGACTGGAAGGCGTCCCCGAGGCCGGCGCCCCGCAGGGCGATCCGTGACAGCTCGGTGAGGTGGGTCAGGTCGAAGCGCGTGTCGCCGTGGATCACGCGCAGTGAGGTGAGCAGCTCGGCGAGCGGGGCGTTGCCGCCTCGCTCCCCGATGCCGCCGACCGTCGCCGAGATCCACTGGGCGCCCGCGCGGACGGCGGCGAGGGAGTTCGCGACGGCCATCCCCAGCATGTTGTGCGAGTGGATCTCGATCTCGGAGCCGTCGATCGCGACGAGGTCCGCGATGACCTCTTCCATCTGCCACGGGGACAGGTGGGCGACGGTCTCCGCGAGCCGGAACCGGTCGGCACCTGCAGCGAACCCGGCCTCGACGTAGGGAACCAGCCGCTCCCTGGGGGTGCGGGCGCCGTCCTCGCCGCTGAACGTGACGTGGAAGCCGCGCTCCTTGGCCTGCGTGATCGCCGAACGCGCCAGCGCCTGGAGGAACTTGGGGCTGGCCGAGTCGAGCTTCAACTGCGCGTGCTGCTCGGAGGTGGGGATGGAGTACATGATGTGGCGCACGCCCAGCCGCTCGGCCTCGTCGAGAGCCCGGGCGACCTGACGGCGGTCGCGCACCACCAGAAGCGTCATGCTGCGGTCCGGGCCGACGGCCCCGTGGGTGGCGAGGACGAGGTCGGCGTCCCTGGAGTCGGGGCCGGAGACCATGCCCACCTCGACGAGTTCGACGCCCGTACGCACCAGCAGGTCCGCGATGGCGGCGGCGTCCTCGGGGCCGAACTCGACACCCGCCATGTGTGCGGAGTCCCGCAGCGTCGCGTCGGATATGCGGGGTGGCCTTTCCAGTTT
This sequence comes from Streptomyces sp. NPDC005551, assembly GCF_042871785.1. Lineage (NCBI taxonomy): Bacteria > Bacillati > Actinomycetota > Actinomycetes > Kitasatosporales > Streptomycetaceae > Streptomyces > Streptomyces sp. NPDC005551. The sequence continues at coordinate 431,385 of NZ_JBIAJE010000007.1, forward strand.
CTCGGGGCTCTCTGCTGCTGGCATTTTCTTCCACTCCTTGTTCCCGGCAGGGGTTCCCGATAGGGGCTGTTTTCCCGAAAGGGTCTGTGAATCGGAATTCGGGGATGCCTCGGCGCTGATCGCTGATCCATATCCTTCGTCCCCCGGCCGGAAAGAGCAACATCGTCCGTGTCAGAACTGTGTGGCGGAGTGTCAAGGAATGTCAGAAAGGAAAGGGACTGCAAGAAGGGTGTGGCGTGCGCGCCAAATACCGCACGAAACACGGCCGTTGACGGGACCCGCGGCCTACGGTGCGGACATGGATCTCTTCTCGCTGCCCCGGCTGGGGCTCGTCGTGCCGCCGGAGAACCCCACGGCGGAACCCGAGTTCAACCATCTGCTCGGTACCGGGATCAACGTGTACACCTCCCGTTTCCCGGTGACCCCCGGAGCCGGGCTCAGGGCCATGCTGGAGACGTACAACGAGGTGCTCCCTGGGCTGCTCGGCAGCTTCGGCGCCCTGCGTCTGGACGCCACCGTGGTCGCGTGCAGCGCGTCGCACTACCTGCTGGGACCCGAGGGCGACCGGGCCTTCTGCGACGAACTGTCCGAGCGCGCCGGCTTCCCCGTGCAGTCCTCCACGCAGGCGATCCTCGCGGCCTGCGAGGCGCTCGACGTGACCCGTCTGACGCTCGTCTCTCCGTACCAGCCGTGGCTCACGGACACCTCACGCGCCTTCTGGGAGCGGGCAGGACTGACGGTCGACGAAGTGGTGCTCGTCCCGGTCGGTCCGGGCCCGGCGGGGCCGACTGCGGGCGACGCACACTACGACCCGTACGAGGTGACGACCGCGGCGATCCTGCGCCGCGTGCGGCAGCGGGAACTGCCCGTCGGCACGGCCCTGTTGTTCACCGGGACGGGCATGGGCACGCTCGCCGCGCTCACCGAACTGGTCCGGCGGGAGCCGGGCCGCACGCTGCTGACCTCGAACCTCGCGTCGGCCTGGTGGGCGCGCCGGGTATCGGGCGACACCGGTGAGGCGAGCCACCCGCTGCTGCGGAGGCTGGAGCGCGCGACGGTGTGACCGGCACGACGGAGAAGGCCCCGGGCGGCGCGCTCCCCGGGGCCCTTCGCCGGCCATCCGTCAGCCCGCGGACGATTCGGGCATGCGCCAGGCGTGCCCCATGCGGTAGCCCACGCCCCGGACCGTGATGATCCAGCCGTTGCAGCCGAGTTTCGCCCGGAGACTGCTCACATGCGTGTCGATGGTGCGACTGGTGTGCCCCCAGTCGCTTCCCCAGACCCGGGCCATCAACTCCTTGCGCGTCACGACTGTTTCGGGAGTGGCGGCCAGGGTGTAGAGCAGCTCGAACTCCTTCGACGTGACGCTGATGAGCCGGTTGTGCAGACGCACTTCCCGCAGCCGGGGATCGATATGGAGAGGGCGCAGCGAAATGGCTTCCGGGAGGGTCTGACGGGGCCGGGCCCGGCGCAGGACCGCTCCGATACGAGCCCCGACCTCACGGAATCCCCAGGTTTTCGCCACACAGTCGTCTGCGCCCGCGTTCAGGACCAGGACCCGCCCCAGTTCGTCCTCGTCGTCGGTGATTGCTATCAGTGCCGTGTCGGCGCTCCTGCGCAGTTCCCGGCACAATTCCAGACCGTCGATGTCCGGCAGTTCCAGAGAGAAGAGCACCAGATCCGCGTCGCCGTGCACCCGTAGGGCCAGCTCTCCGGTGCCGACACTGCGCGCGGTGAATCCCTGCCGTCTGAGATCGCTCACCATGGTCGCCGCGGCCTCGCTGTCCTGCTCCACCACCAGCACCCTCACGTGCCCACCCCCACTTTCCTCGGCTCCACATCAGGTCAGGGCGCCGGTGAGCGCCGCGAGCGGTGCGGGGGGCGGGTCCGGCGGCGGGGCCGCTCGGCGGGGGGACCCGAACAGGTGCCGGTAGGCGTAGGCGGCCGAAGCCATGGTCATGTGGTGGTGCCAGCCGGGGAACGAGCGGCCTTCGAAGTCGAGGACCCCGAACCGCCGGCCGAGGGTGCGCACGGCCGACAGAGCCGAGGTGTGGCCCCGGGCGAGCCGGAGGGTCTCCTCCACCCGGCGTTCCGTGAGCGTGGTGAGCCAGTACCTGGCCGGCTGCCGGCCCTCCGGATCCGGCCGTTCCAGTGCGCGGTACGGGCGGGACCCGGCGTCGTCACCGTTCGCGGTTCCCGGCAGCGCCACCATGCCCGTGTGGATGTGAACCAGTGCGCCCCGGACGCGGCCGCCGGAGCTGTGGCGGAGGAGCACGTGGGTCCGCCGGGCGCGCCCTACGTCCATGAGCGCGCTCACGGTGGTCAGGACGGGCGCCTGCCCGCCCGCGAACACCGGCTGGTCCGGGGAGACCTCGCACACGACGTCGGCACGCAGCCGGGCGAGGCCGGCGAGGACGCCGATCACGTCGTCGCACCGCGTGAGATCCAGCACCCAGGGCAGCCGCGGAAGCCGGGGCTGTGCGGCCACCTCGGCGGCGTACCGGACGACCTGGTCGGCGACGGTGCGCCCGGCCTCGGCGGCCGGGATGCGCGCACGGCGCCTGCGCTCCTGGTCCGAGTCCCACACACCGCCGAGTACGAGGCTCCAGTCCACCGGGTAGCTCTCGGTGCCCGTGACGAGGAAGAACCCCAGCGCGCGCTGGCAGTTGACGGTGCGTCCGGTCCCGGCGTCGACCCGGCCGTGCACGCCGACCGAGTGCTCGCCCCGCTTGGGGATGACGAGTTCGGCGACGGTCCAGGCGTGCGGTCTCGTACGGGCGGCCACCAGCAGCGCGAGCCGACGGCGCACCGGAACCCAGTCCCACGGGCTGGCGTTGATGAACTGGTGCAGGCCCCGTGCCGCAGCCGCGGGTAAGGGGTTCGCCCGCGCCATGTGCCGCGGCGTCTTCCTGCCGGCCCCGTGGAGGAGCCCCCACAGATACACCTGGGCCCAACGGCGCTGCTCGGAGCGCTGGAACGGGGGGAAGACGTCGTCCATGAACGTCTGCATGCATGCGCCGCCGCCCGGCTCCCCCGCGCGTACCTCACTTGACGACATCTGACGCTACGCCCCCTCGATACCCGTCACCGAACACATCCGAGTGGATGCATGGCACATACGTACGAGGTGAAAGTACCGTCCTGAACGGAGTTTGCCCGGATCGGCCGTCTACTTCGCCAGTTCGCGGGCTGACCTGTGGAAATGCCCTTCGGCCCGGCCCGTCCCAGGGACCCGAACGGAGCGCGGAGGGGGCTCTACCAGGGGTGAAACCGGCTCACGGACATGTCTGATGAAATATTAACAAGTCATGAAACCATGATCCAGCACGCTGTCGGGTGACCTCGGCGGCCCCCGGGTGAGGTGGACGCGCCGCGACCGCCGGGGGGTCAACCCCCTCCGGCGGCCGCCCGGGGCGCCGTCGCCCCGTCAGACCGCAGGCTCCGCGGACTCGGCCGCGGCCACCGGCCGACGGGCGGGAAAACCAGCACGACGGGCGTACAGGACGACCGTGATCACCGGCAGCAGGAGCAGCAGAACCGTCCAGGGGAAGGACTCGCTGCCGACCGCGTCGAGCAGGATGCCTCCGATGACGCCTCCGCCCGCCATCGCGACGTTCCAGAGCGTCACGAGCATCGCCTGAGCCGCGTCGGCGGACTCACCCCCGGCGTCACCTGCCGCGGTCTGGAGCACCGTGGGCACCCCGCCCCAGCCCAGACCCCACAGCACCGCGGCGACGTAGACGAGGGCGGTCGAGTCGGAGAGGACGGCGAGGAGCGCGGCGGCGAGGGCGACGAGCACGGCGCTGGCGATACCGAGGGCGCGCAGCCGTCGGTTGATCTGCGCGCCGGTGATCCAGATGCTCGCCAGCGACGCGGCGCCGAAGACGAGGAGCACCAGGCCGGTGCTGTCGCCCAGACCCAGGTCGTCGAGGTACGTGGCGATGTACGCGTACAGGATGGTGTGCGCCAGGACGAAGACGAGCGTGACGAAGAGGACCGGGGTGACTCCCGGAATACGCAGGGTGCGCAGCATCTTCGGCCGCTCGCCGCGACCCTGGCCGGGGAAGTCCGGTACGGCCGCGACGATCCACCCCAGAAGCAGCAGCGTGAGGCCCGTCATCGCGAGGAACGCCACGCGCCAGCCGAGCCAGTCACCGAGGAACGTACCCGCGGGGACACCGAGGGAGAGCGCGACGGGAATACCCGCCATGGCGATGGCGATCGCCTTGCCCTGGAGGTGGGCGGGGGCCATGCGCCGGGCGTAGCCGGCGAGCAGGGCCCAGGCGAGACCGGCCGCGACACCGGCGACGAACCGCGCCGCCATCGTCAGCTCGTAGACGGACGACACGGCCGTCACGGTGTTGGCGAGGGCGAAGCCCGCCATGGCGGTGAGCAGCAGCTTCCTGCGCCGCCAGCCTGCCGTGGCCGCGGTCAGCGGGATCGCGGTCAGGGCGGTGCCGATCGCGTACACCGTGACGGTCTGGCCGGTCGCGGACTCGCTCACTCCCAGATCCCGGCTCATCGCGGGGAGCAGACCGGCCGGGAGGGTCTCGGTGAGGCTGGTGATGAAGACGGCGGTGGCCAGGGCGAGCAGGGCGAGGAGGGGCAGCTTCCGCTGTCCCTCGCCTTCGCTCTGCGGGTTTGTTGCCGCCGCGGCTGATTGCGCCGTGTCGGGTGCGGTGCTCATGGCGTGTGCTCCAGGTTTTCCGGGGTGGGGATGGGGGACGTCGGGGCGTGCGGGGACGGTGGCGGCCGGAGGGCGACCGGTCACGGGCAGCCGAGCCCGCCGTCGACGGGCAACCGCACGCCTGTCGTGAACGTCGCCTCCGTGGCAAGGAAGAGCGCGGCGCGGGCCACCTCCTCGGCGGCGCCGAGCCGGCCCAGGGGAGGCAGGGGCAGGGCGCCGGTACCCGGCGCCTCGATACAGCCCGGGGCGACCGCGTTCACGCGGATGCCCCGGAAGGCGAGTTCGGCGGCGAACTCCCGTACGGCATCGGGACACGGGGCCGGGGCGGTGAGCACGATCGCGCTGCCGTCCTCGAGGTGCGGCAGCAGGGCACGCGCGGTGGGTACGGCGTCGGTGAAGAGAAGATCGACGCCACCCTCGCCGGTGCCTCCGGATCCGGTGCCCGCCTGTGCGGCGAGCACGGCCTCGACGCCGGACGGAGCGACGACACGGGCGGCGGAACCCAGTTCGGCGACCGCGCGGGCGCGTTCGCCTGCGGTACGGGCGGTCAGCACGACCGAGGCCCCGCCCTCCACGAGCCGTTTGGCGACGGCCAGGCCGATGCCGCCGGCCTCACCGACGACCAGGGCCCGTCTGCGCGCGTACTTGGCCATGGCTGCCGCTCCCTCCGCAGGTGTCCGTTCCTCGCCGGTGGGTGATGCCACCCACGGAGACGACTCTGTGCCCGGGCGCTTCGGGGAACCTTCCGGAAACCTTCGGAACGCCTGACGTCCGGCCGACGGTGCCGCCGAACGGCTGCCGGGTGCGCCGTCCGCGGCATGTACGGTGGTGAGCATGCGCTTTGGGGTGCTCGGGCCACTGGTGGTGTGGGACGCCGAGGGACGGGAAGTCACGGTCCCCGAGGCCAAGGTCCGGGCGTTGCTGGCGAACCTGCTCGCGAACGACGGGGGACCGGTCTCCGCCGACAGGCTCATCCACGACCTGTGGGGCGACGTCCCTCCGGGAAGACCTCTGGGGGCCCTGCAGGCGAAGGTCTCCCAACTGCGCCGCGTCATCGGCCGCGACCGGGTGGTGCGGCAGCCGCCCGGCTACCGGCTGCGGCTCGGCCACGCCGAGGACGAGGTGGACGCCCAGCGCTTCCACGCCCTGGTCACCCGGGCCGGATCCGTCCGGGACCCCCGCGCCCGGGCCGCGCTGCTCACCGACGCCTTGAACCTGTGGCGCGGGCCGGCGTACGCGGACTTCGCGGACGACGGGTTCGTACGGGCGGCCGCGCAGCGTCTCGCGGAGCAGCGTCTTTCGGTGCTGGAGGAGCAGGCGCAGGCGCGCCTGGAGGCGGGGGACCACGCTCTCCTCGCGGGGGAGCTCGCCGGCCTCGTGGCCCGCCATCCGCTGCGGGAGCGGCTGCGCGCCCTGCAGATGAGGGCCCTGTACGCGGCGGGGCGCCAGAACGAGGCGCTCGCCTCGTACGACGACCTGAGGTGCCGGCTCGTCGAAGAGCTGGGGGTCGACCCCAGTCCCGAACTGACCGCCCTCCACGTGGCGTTGCTCCGTCAGGATCCGGAACTCAGCGCGGACGTCTCCGGGACGGTGACGACGGCCCGCTCGCCCGCGACGGCCGCCGTGGACACAGCGCCCGGCACGGACCCCCCGGTCACCGCGGACACGACCGACGGAGCGGGGCCCGGCTCGTGCTCCAACCTCCCCGTCCCCCTCACCCCCCTCATCGGCCGCAGGCAGGCCCTCGACGAGCTCTCCCGACTCCTCACGGAGAAGCGGCTGGTGACCCTCACCGGCCCCGGCGGTGTAGGCAAGACCCGGCTCGCCGTGGCGGCGGCCATCGCCGAGCGGGACACCCACCCGGCCGGTGGACCGACCGACGGCGTATGGCTCGTGGAGTTCTCCGGCATCCGCGCCGACACGGCCGCCGACCTCGCCCAGGTCGTCGCGGCCGCCCTCGGCGTCCGGGACGACGCCCCACGGTCGGCGCCGGGCACCGGCACCCCCACCCCTTCCCTCCCGCACCGCCTCGCCGCGGTCCTGCGCGACCGCCGCACCCTGCTCGTCCTGGACAACTGCGAGCACGTCGTCGACGCCGCCGCCGAACTCACCGAGCTGCTCCTGCGCACCGCAGCCGGCCTGCGCGTCCTCGCCACCGGGCAGCAGCCGCTCGGCCTGGCGGGCGAGGCGATGTTCTCCGTCGAGCCCCTGCCGCCCGCGGACGCCGTGCGGATGTTCATGGAGCGGGCGGCCGCCTCGGCCCCCGGCTTCCCACGCGACCCGGACGCCCCGGACGAGGCCGAGCGCCGCGCCGTCGCGGAGATCTGCCGCCGTCTCGACGGCATCCCGCTCGCCCTGGAACTCGCCGCCACCCGCGTGCGGGCCCTCGGCGTGACGGGCCTGGCGGCCCGGCTCAGCGACCGCTTCCGCGTGCTGACCTTCGGGCAGCGGGGCGCGCCCCCGCGCCAGCAGACGCTGCGGGCGGTCATCGACTGGAGCTGGGAACTGCTCAGCGCGCCCGAGCGCATCGTCCTGCGCCGCCTCGCCGCGCACAGCGACGGCTGCGACCTCGACGCCGCCGAAGCGGTCTGCGCGGGTGACGGCGTCACCCCGGAGGAGGTGCTCGACCTCGTCACCCGGCTGGTCGACCGTTCCCTGGTGGTCGTGGTGGACGGGCCCACCGGCCCCCGCTACCGCCTCCTGGAGTCCGTCGCCGCGTACGCGACCGAGCAACTCCACGAGATGGAGGACTTCACCGCCGTACGGGACCGGCACCTGCGCCACTACCGCGCTCTCGCCGAACACGCCGAACCGCAGCTGCGCGGCGCCGGGCAGCGGCCCTGGCTGGCCCGCCTGGACGCCGAGGCCGGCAACCTGCGCACGGCGTTCGAGGAGGCACTGCGCCGCGCGGGCGCGGGCGAACCCGAAGAGGCGGTCCGGCTGACCACCGCGCTGGCCTGGTGGTGGCTCCTGCGCGGCCGTCTCACCGAGGCCCGCCGCAGCCTGGGGTCGGTGCTGACCGCGTACTCCGACACCTCCGCCCCTGCCGAACTCGTCCTTCTGCACACCGCGTTCGCGCTGCTCACCGGCGATCACGCGGCGGCCGCCGCGAGCACGCGCACCGCGGGGGAGGGCATCCCCGCCATGGAAAGCCGCCTCACCGCCACCGGTGACGCCGTCCCCGACCCCGTACGCCGCGCGCGGGCCCTGTGGCTCTGCGCGTACGGCCTGTTCAGCGCAGGTGACACGGCCGAGGGCCACGAGCTGAACACCCGTGCCCTCGCCCTGTTCGCCGCCGCGGAGGACCAGTGGGGCACCGCCGCCGCGCTGGGTCTCCGCGCGACACTCGCGCTCGTCTGCGGCGACCTCGACGCACTCGGCCGCGACGGGCTGCGAAGCGCCCTGCTCTTCCACGAACTGGGCGACCGATGGGGCGAGTTGCAGACAGTGTCCCCGCTCGCCGCGCTCGCCGAGATCAAAGGCGCGTACGCGGACGCGGAGCGCCGCCAGCACGAGGGGCTGCGGATGGCTAGGGAGCTGGGTCTGGAGGCCGAGGTGTCCGCGCGGCTCTCCGGGCTGGGCCGCCTCGCGCTGCTCGCCCGCGACTGGGAACGCGCCCGTGACCTGCACGAACAGGCCCGCCGGATCGCGGCTGAGCAGGGCTACAAGTACGGCGAGATCCACTCCGAAATGGGTCTCGCCCTCGGTGCGCGCCGCTCCGGCGACCTCGACCGGGCAAAGGCGCACCTGCTGCACATTCGCGACGGCTACGCCGACGTGTCGTCCCGGGCAGGCGACCACCTGCTCCTGGCCGAACTGGGCTTCGTCGCCGAGCTCCGCGGCGACGCGCGCGGGGCGGCGGCCCACCACCTGGAGGGGCTGGACGTCGCCCGCGCCCTCGCCGAGCCCCGCGCGCTGGCTCTCTCCCTGGAGGGCCTCGCGGGCGCGGCGGTCGCGTCCGGCCAGGCGTCCGCGGCCATCCGGGCGGCCGTCCTCCTGGGCGCGGCTGCGGCCGCCCGCTGCCGGGCCGGGGCCCCACTGCCGCCCGCGGAACGCGCCGACGTCGACCGGATCACCGCTGCGACGCGGACGGCCCTGGGCGACCGCGCGTTCGCGGAGGCGTACGACCGTGGCTTGCGGCAGTCCCCCGAGGAGGCGGCCGCCGACGCCCGCACGGTGCTCGCCCCGGCCCGGGACCGCGCCTCCGCGTGACGGCCGGTCGGGGGAGGGTCGAGCCGCTCCCCGGAGACCTTCAAGTGGCGTGCATCGGCGGGGAATTGTCCGCGGTGGTGGATTCGGGCCGGACGCGTCGAAAGCATTGACGGGCCGCGGGTGAGGTCCTACTTTCTGACCGGCTATTCGAACCATGTTCGGTATATCGAATGGAGGCATGTCGAATATCGAATCGCACCTGGTCCGCTTCGGCCCCCGTCCCGCCCATCCACCTGGAGAACTGATGAGTGCACACCCTCACACTCAGGTCATGCCGTCACGCAGACTGTTCCTCGGCGCCGCGGCAGCCACCTCGCTGGCCCTGGCCGCCGACCTGTCTCTGGGTGCCCGGCCGGCCCACGCCGCCGACTCGGCTTACGTCATGGGCTACTTCACCGAGTCACCGGCGGGAACCGGCGCCGACTACGGTCTGCACCTGGCCGTCAGCACGGACTCCCTGAACTGGATGCCGCTGAACCAGAACAACCCCGTCGTCACCCCGACGCAAGGTGCCGGCGGTCTGCGGGACCCGTTCATCCTGCGCAAGCGGGACGGCGGCTTCGTGGTACTGGCCACCGACCTCAAGGGCACCGACTGGAGCTACAACAGCCAGTACATCCACGTCTGGGACTCGGCCGACCTGCGCACCTTCACCAACTACCGCCGCCCCCACCTGCACGACATGGCCACCCACAGCTGGGCCCCGGAAGCTTTCTGGGACGCCTCACGCGGCCAGTACGCCATCCTGTATTCGGCCGTGAACTCGAGCGGCCACAACGTGCTGATGGTCAACTACACCAGCGACTTCACCACCGTTTCCGCTCCCCGGGTCTTCTTCGACCCCGGTTACGACGTCATCGACGGTGACATGGCAGTGGGTGTGAACGGCGTCAACTACCTCTACTTCAAGAGGAACGGCACTCTCGTGGGCGCGCGGTCCGCCTCGCTCGACCCGGGAAGCTTCGTGCCCTTCAGTACACCGGTCTCCCACGGCGGCACCGAGGCCCCCACGCTCGTGAAGTCCCTGACCTCGGCCACGTGGTACCTGTGGGGCGATACATACACCCCCAACGGCGTCTACTACGCCTGGCAGATCAATGACCTCGCTGCCGGCACCTGGACCCCCGTCGACCAGAAGCTGTACACCCACCCGGTCAACGCCAAGCACTGCACCATCGCCATGATCACCGGTGCCGAGCACGCGAACCTGGTCGCCCGGTGGGGTGCCCCCGCCTGGAACCGGCTGAAATCGTACAACTACCCGGACCGGTACGTCCGCCACGCCGACCTCACCGCACGGATCGACACCTACCCCTTCGACCCGTACGCCGATTCCATGTGGAAGCTCGTCCCCGGCCTGGCCGATCCCACCGGCATCTCCTTCCGGTCGGTCAACTACCCCACCCGCTACCTGCGGCACTACGACTACCAACTGCGTCTCGACACCAACGACGGCAGCAGCGGCTTCGCGCAGGACGCCACCTTCCACCGGACCGCCGGCCTGGCCGACGCTTCCTGGGCCTCCTTCCGCTCCCACAACCAGCCCACCCGCTACATCCGCCACTCCAACCATGTGCTGCACATCGACCCGGTCTCCACAGTGACCGACCGGGCCGACGCCACGTTCTCGGTCGGCTACTGATCCTCCCCAAGGCACACAAGGCCGATCGACGGCCGCCGCGTTGACGGGCGACAGGGCCCGTCAACCCGGCGGCCGTCGCCGATCAGGTGCCGCGCACGTGACACCGTGCCGTGCCGTCCGTGCGCCATGCCCACCGGGGCGTCGACAGTGGCGGCGCCCCGGTTCCGTAACCGATCTACGCGACGGCAGCCCCACCGTGGCCCGGGCAGGTGCTCTGCCGATCAGGGGAGGCGTGAGCAGCCCGCCGGCAGGCCTCGCCACGGCCCGGGGCGGCATCCTGGCACAGGAACCGCGTCGGGTACAGAGGATCCCCGGCGGGCGCAGACGGAGAGGTGCGGCCGGGACGCCGACGAGCCTGCCGTCCTTGTCGCGCCGAACGCCGGGTCCTTACGGTGACGTGCATCGCCGGGGTCGCCATCGACGCCGAGTGTCCTGTCGACCGGACAGCGCCGCACGGCGGACCCGCGGCCGACGGCGCGATCTCGCACCCGGCCCGGCGAATCTCCCCAATCCCGAGTCATTGCGTGACGGTCAGGACGGTGCCAGTTGAGCGCGAACCCCTTCGACGACGAGAACGGCCGCTTCCACGTGGTGGTCAACGGCGAGGAGCAGCACTCCCTGTGGCCGGTGTTCGCCGAGGTGCCCGCGGGCCGGCGCGTGGTCTTCGGTGAGGCGGCCAGGACCGAGTGCCTCGCGTACGTGGAGCAGAACTGGACGGACCTGCGCCCCAAGAGCCTTCAGGAAGCCATGGCTGCCGACTGAACACAGCCGCAGGACTACGCCGGAGGGGCGCGCACGCCCGCAATCCGACCGTTCGCCCGGCGGGCTCGCCGCCGTAGGAAAACCGTCGCGCTCGGGGCGCAGCGCGGTCGGAGCAGATCACGAAGCCGGACCCGTCGAAACATCCGCAGCCGCGACAGATGACCGTACAGGAGAACCGTCGATGATCCCGTTGTCCTTCGCCCAGAGCCGGATGTGGTTCCTTCACAAGCTGGAAGGGCCGTCCGCGACCTACAACGTCCCGTTCGTGCTGCGCCTGGAGGGGACGCTGGACACGACGGCCCTGGCCGCGGCGGTCACGGATGTCGCGACGCGGCACGAGAGCCTGCGCACCCTGGTCGTCGAGAACTCCGACGGCACGGGGGAACAGCGCATCGTGCCCGTGCAGGAGGCGGTCCTGCCCTTCCGGGTGGTCCGGGTGGCCGCGGACACGGTGGACGCCGCGGTGCGCGAGACCGTGCGCGAGACGTTCGACGTGGTGACCGAGCTTCCCCTGCGCACGACCGTCTTCCAGGTCGCCGCGCACGAGTACGTCCTGGTGTTCGTCTTCCACCACATCGCCGCGGACGGCGCGTCGATGGGGCCGTTCCTGCGGGACCTGATGTCGGCGTACGCGGCCCGCCACCGGGGCGACGCGCCGCAGTGGGAGCCGCTCCCCGTGCAGTACAAGGACTACACGCTGTGGCAGCAGCAGTTCCTGGGGGACGACGACGATCCGGAGAGCGTCACCGCGGCGCAACTCGCCTACTGGAAGAAGGAACTGGCCGAGATACCGCAGCCGTTGCAGCTGCCGCTGGACCGCCCGCGGCCGACCTCGGCCAGCTACCGGGGCGGTGAGGTCCCCTTCGTGCTGGCCCCCGAGCTGCTGTCCCGGATGCAGAGGCTGGCCGGCGACCACGGCGCCACAGCACCGATGGTGGCCCAGGCGGCGCTGGCGGTGCTGCTGAACAAGCTGGGCGCGGGGGAGGACGTGCCGATCGGCAATCCGATCGAGGGGCGCGCCGATGAGCAACTCGACGACCTGATCGGCTTCTTCGTCAACACCTGGGTGCTGCGCGCCGATCTGACGAAGAACCCCACGTTCGGTGACCTGCTGGCGCAGGTGCGGGACAAGGCCCTCGCCGCGTACGACAACCAGGACATACCGTTCGAGCGGCTGGTGGAGCGGCTCAATCCGGAGCGCTCCACCGCGTACCAGCCTTTGTTCCAGACGGTGTTGGGCTGGCAGTTCGTGTGGCCGGAGATCAAGATGCCGGGTCTGCGGGTCACCCCCGTCCCGGCGGTCACCGGCACCGCCAAGTTCGACCTCTTCTTCAACATCGTCCCGCAGGCGTCCGGAGGCGCGCACGGCCTGCTCGAGTACGCGGCGGACCTGTTCGACCACACCACCGCCGTCACCTTCGTCGACCGGTTCGTGCGCATCCTGGAGCAGGTCGTCGAGGACCCGTCGGTGCCGCTCGGCGCCGTCGAGGTGCTGGCGCCGGACGAGCGGGACCGGCTGGTGCGACAGCTCAACGACACCGCGCACCCGGTGGCCGCACAGACCCTGCCGGACGCCTTCGAGGCGCAGGTGCGGCGTGACCCCGACCGGCTCGCGCTGATCGGGGAGCAGGAGAGGCTGACGTACGGGGAGTTCAACCGGCGCGCCAACCGGCTGGCGCACCATCTCATCGAACAGGGCGCGGGACCCGAGCAGTTGATCGCGGTGCGGATCCCTCGCTCGGTGGATCTTCTGGTGGCGGTCTACGCGGCGCTCAAGACGGGCGCGGCCTATCTGCCGGTGGGCACCGAGCTGCCCGAGGACCGGGTGCGCCATCTGCTGGACGACGCGAAGCCGCTGCTGGTGCTCGACGAGCTCCCGGACGTGTCCGGACACCCGGAGAGCGACCCGCGACGGTCACTGTCCCCGGACAACGCCGCCTACGTCATCTACACCTCCGGCTCCACCGGTGCCCCCAAGGGCGTGCAGGTGGCCCACCGGTCGGTCATGAACATGCTGGCGTGGCGGCGGGCGTACTTCGGCATCGGTACCGCGGACCGGGTCCTGGTGAGCTCCTCGGCGAGCTTCGACGCATCGGTGCCCGAGTCGTTCACGCCGCTGCAGGCCGGCGCGGCCGTGGTGATCGCCCGCCCGGACGGGCAGCGGGACCCGGCGTACCTGGCCGAACTGATCCGGCGGGAGGAAGTGACCGGAGCCTTCTTCGTCCCCTCCCTGCTGGAGGTGTTCGTGGCCGAACCCGCGGCGGCACGGTGCTCCAGCCTGCGCTGGGTGGAGGCGGGAGGCGAGGCGTTCCCGGCCGAGCTGGCCAACAAGGTGACCGGCCTGCTGCCGAACTGTTCCGCGCACAACCTCTACGGGCCCACCGAGGCTTCGGTGGAGGTCACCGCCCAGCGGCACGAACCGGGCGCGGACCGGCTGCCGATCGGCACACCGGTGTGGAACACCCGGCTCTACGTGCTGGACGCCGCGCTGCGTCCGGTCGCTCCCGGCGTCGCGGGTGAGCTGTACCTCGCGGGCACCGGCCTGGCCCGCGGCTACCTCGGCCTGCGGGGGCTGACCGCGAACCGGTTCGTCGCCTGCCCCTTCGGGGAGCCGGGAAGCCGGATGTACCGCACCGGAGACCTGGTGCGCTGGAACAGGGACGGCCAGGTCGAATACCTCGGCCGGACCGACTTCCAGGTCAAGATCCGCGGCTTCCGCATCGAGCTGGGTGAGATCGAGCACGCGCTGACGACGCACCCCGGTGTGGCGCAGGCGGCAGTCGTGGTGCGTGAGAACCAGCACGGCGGCAACCAGCTCGTGGGGTACGTCGTGCCCAAACCGTATGCCGCGGCCGCCGACGCCGACGCCCAGGTGGACGAATGGCGCGAGATCTACGACGACAACTACGCCGAGTTCGACGACGGACTGGGCGACGACTTCCGCGGCTGGAACTCCAGTTACACCGGCGAGCCCATCGAGCGCGCGCAGATGCTGGAGTGGCAGGACGCGGCCGTGGCCCAGGTGCTGCAGTTCGCGCCGAGGCGGGTGCTGGAGATCGGCATAGGCTCCGGCCTGCTCCTCGGGAAGATCATCGGTGAGGTCGAGGAGTACTGGGGCACCGACATCTCGGCCCCCGTGGTCGACCGGGTCCGGGCCCAGGCCGAACAGGCCGGCTACGGCGACCGGGTCCGTCTCAGTGCCCAGCCCGCCCACGACATGTCCGGGCTGCCCCAGGGCGGTTTCGACACAGTCTTCCTCAACTCGGTAATCCAGTACTTCCCGAGCGCCGAGTACCTGGACCAGGTACTGCGCCAGGCCATGGACCTCCTCGCACCGGGCGGCCGGATCATCGTCGGTGACGTCCGCAACGCCGCGACCTGCCGCCTCTTCCAGACCGCGGTGCAGCATGCGGCACACCCCCACGCCTCGCACGAGGAACTGCGGACGCTGGTGGAGAAGGCACTGCTCGCCGAGCAGGAACTGGTGATCGCCCCGGAGTGGTTCACCGAGCGGGCCACAGCCGGCTCCGTCGCCGTCGACATCCGGCTGAAGCCCGGACAGGCACAGAACGAACTGACCCGGCACCGCTACGAGGTGATCCTGCACAAGCAGCCGGCCGACGTGCTCGACCTGACCGGTGCGCCGTCCGTGTCGTGGGGCCAGGAGGTGTTCGACCTGGCCGACCTCGACTCCGCGGACCGGGCGGGCGGCCCGGTGCGAGTGACCGGGATACCCAACGCACGCCTGACCGAGGAAGCCGCCCTGACCGTCGGGACGGGTCTCCTCGACCCAGCGCCCCTGCCCGGCAGGCCGGTCGATCCGCAGGAACTGCTCACGTGGGCACGCGAGCACGGCCGGGACGCGGTTCTCACCTGGTCGGGCCAGGACCCGCGCTACTTCGACGCCGTCCTGCTGCCCGAGCGGGCCGGGCGGCGAAGCGTGTCGGGCTCGTTCGTCGCCCGCGGTGCCGGCGAGCGCATCCGGACGAACGCTCCCGCCCTGGCCAGATCGCTCGGCCCGCTGCTCGTCGAGCTGCCCGGGTACCTGCGCGGGCGGCTGCCCGACTACATGGTCCCCCACGCACTGGTGCCGCTCTCGGAGCTGCCCCTGACGTCGAGCGGGAAACTGAACCACCGGGTGCTGCCCGCGCCGGACGACGCGCGGACATCGACCGGCCGGGCACCGCGCAACCAGGTCGAGGAGACCCTCAGCGCACTGTTCGCCGAGGTGCTCGGCGTGGACAGCGTCGGCGTCGACAACGACTTCTTCGCCAGCGGCGGGGACAGCATCCGCTCCATCCAGATCGTCGCGCGGGCCAGGGCACGCGGCATAGAGATCAGCACACGGGAGATCTTCGAGCACTCCACGGTCGCCCAGCTCGCGGAACTCGTCGCAGGACGCGAGGCGGAACGCGTCACCCTGGCGGAGCTGCCGGGCGGCGGCACGGGATGGGCCCCGCTGATGCCCACGGCCAAGCACGTGCTCGCGCTCGGCGGCGGCCTCGGCCGGTTCTGCATGTCCGGCATGCTGACCCTGCCCCACGGCATCGACCGTGCCCAGCTGCTCGCCACCCTGCAGGCCGTCCTGGACCGGCACGACGTGCTGCGCGCCCGGCTGGTGCGGCTGGAGCCCGGCCTGCGGATCGAACCCGTCGACAGCGTGAACGCCCGCGCGCTGCTCCGCGAAGTCCCCTACGACGACGCCGATGTGCGCGCCGAACTCGATGCCGCCGCGGACCGGCTGGACCCGGACGCCGGCGTGATGGCGCAGTTCGTGTGGTTCACCTCCGCCACCGGCGCCGGCCGGCTGCTGATCGTGCTGCACCACCTGGCCGTGGACGGGGTGTCCTGGCGGATCCTCGTGCCCGACCTGGTCGCGGCCTGGCAGCAGGTCCGCAACGGCAGCACCCCGGAACCGGCAGAGGCGGGAACCTCCCTGCGCCGGTGGGCGCATGCCCTGGCCGACGAGGCCGTCAGTGAGCGGCGGACGGCGGAACTGCCACTGT
Organism: Streptomyces sp. NPDC005551; assembly: GCF_042871785.1. NCBI lineage: Bacteria > Bacillati > Actinomycetota > Actinomycetes > Kitasatosporales > Streptomycetaceae > Streptomyces > Streptomyces sp. NPDC005551. Next base: position 447,694 of record NZ_JBIAJE010000007.1, read on the forward strand.
GGCAGCGGATCCTCGGCCAGGACGAGCCGGTGCTCGGAGCACGGGAACTGGACCCCGCACGGGACGTCGCCGCCACCGTGGACACGGTGCGCATCCAGCTGCCGGCCGACGTCACCAAAGCCGTGCTGGACACGGTGCCCGCCGTGTTCAGCGGAGGCGTCGACGACGGGCTGCTGGCCGCGCTGGCCCTGGCGCTGGCCCGCTGGCGCCAGGACCGGGGCGTGCCCGCCTCCTCGGTGCTCGTCCGGCTCGAGGGACACGGCCGGGAGGAGCAGGTGGCGCCCGGCGCGGACCTCTCGCGAACCGTCGGATGGTTCACCGCGATGTATCCGGTGCGCCTGGACCTGACCGGCATCGACCTGGCGGACGCGTACGCCGCCGGCCCCGCCGCCGGCCGGGCCGTCAAGGCCGTCAAGGAGCAGCTGCGGGCGGTCCCGGACCACGGCATCGGCTTCGGCCTGCTGCGCCACCTGAACCCGCGGACCGCCGCCGCACTGGCCGCAAACCGGGAACCCCAGATCGGGTTCAACTACCTCGGCCGGACGTCCGGCGCGGACATCCCCGAGGAACTGCGCGGCCTGGGCTGGGCACCCGACACCACACAGCAGGACCTGATCGCCGCACCGGACGCGGACATGCCGGTGCTGTCCGCGCTGGAGATCAACGCGGTCGCCACCAGCACCCCGCGCGGTGAGGAACTGACCGCCTACTTCGGCTTCCCCACCGGTGTGCTCTCCCGCGACGAAGTCACCGAGCTGGCCGGGCTGTGGACCCAGGCGCTGACCGCCCTGGCCCGGCACGCCACGACACCCGGCGCCGGCGGTATGACCCCGACCGACGCGCCCCTGGTCGAGGTGAGCCAACAGGAGATCGACGCCTGGGAGGACCGGTTCGGACACCTCGCCGAGGTGTGGCCGGTGACTCCGGCCCAGTCCGGGATTCTCTTCCACTCGATGCTGGCCGGCCCCTCGTTCGACGCCTATCACGTACAGCTGGTGTTCCACCTCGCCGGTGACGTGGACCCCGAGCGGATGCGCCGCGCCGGGCAGGCACTGCTGGGGCGCTACGCCAACCTCCGCGCCGCGTTCGTCAACCAGGCCGGGGGCGGTTTCGTACAGGTGGTACCCGCGGACGGAGTTGCCCTGCCGTGGCGCCACCTCGACCTGAGCGGACACGGTGAGGCGGAACGGACCGAGGCGCTCGAGCGGTTCCTCACCGAGGACCGGGCCGCCCACTTCGACCTGGACACCCCGCCGCTGATGCGGCTGTCCCTCGTGGTCCTGGAACCCGGCCGGTCCGAACTCGTGATGACCGTCCACCATGCCCTGTACGACGGCTGGTCCACGCCCCTGCTGCTGCAGGACCTGCTGCTGTTCTACGCATCCCACGGCGACGCGGCCGGCCTGCCCGCCACGCGCAGTTTCGGCGAGTTCCTGGCCTGGCGCGCACGGCAGGACCAGGACGAGGCCGCACGGGCCTGGGCGGCCGAACTCGACGGCGTCGAGGAAGCGACCCTGCTCGCGCCGGGCGCCGCGGCCGACGACGGCCTCGACCAGGTCGAGTTCGCCCTCCCGCAGGAGGTGTCCGATGAACTCAACCGGCGGGCCTCCGAGTGGGGCATCACCGTCAACACCCTGGTCCAGGGAGCCTGGGCGCTGCTGCTCGGCCGGCTCACCGGCCGCCAGGACGTGGTCTTCGGCGCCACCGTGTCGGGGCGACCGGCCGCGGTGGCGGGCGTCGAGTCGATGGTCGGGATGTTCATCAACACCCTGCCCGTGCGGGTGCGGTACGCGCCCGGTGACACCCTCGTCGAGGTCCTCACCCGGCTCCAGAGCAGACAGGCCGGCCTTCTGGAGCACCACCACTACGGCCTCACCGAGATCCAGCAGTCCGTCGGCCTGCCGTCCCTCTTCGACACACTGGTCGTCTTCGAGTCCTACCCGGTCGACCAGGAGGGCATCGGCGCCGCCACCGAGGCCGCAGGCGGAATCGCCATCACCGGCCTGCGTCCGAACAACGGCACCCACTACCCCCTGGCCCTGATGGCGGCCGTCGAGTCGCGCCTGCAGTTCCTTCTGCAGTACACGCCCGGTGCCTTCGACCGGGACACCGTGCAGGAGTACGCGGCCCGCTTCGTGCGCATCCTGGAACGCCTCGCGGCCACCCCCCAACTGACAGTCGCTCAGCTGGAGAGCGCGGAGTCGGCCGAGTCCGCCGGCCTCCTCGCCGAGTTCAACGACACGGCGGTCACGACTCCCGACGTCACGATCACCGCTCTCGTCGAGGCACAGGCGGCCCGGACACCGGACGAGGTCGCCGTCATCGCCGACAGGGAGTCACTCACGTACCGCGAGGTGAACGCCCGGGCCGACCGCCTGGCGCGCGAACTGGCCGACCTCGGCGTGCGCCGGGAGACGCTGGTGGCGGTGTCGCTGCCGCGGTCGGCGGACCTGGTGATCGCCCTGCTCGCGGTCCTGAAGGCCGGCGGGGCCTATCTGCCGGTCGACCCCAACTACCCGAGCCACCGCCTCGCGGCCATCCTCGACCAGGCGCGGCCGCACCTGGTCCTGACCCACTCGTCGACCGTCGCGGCGCTGCCGGAACACGACGCCCGCCGTGTCCTCCTCGACACGCTCGACCTGTCAGGGGCCGCCACCGGCCTCGAACTGGCGGTGGACGCACGGCAGTTGGCGTACGTCATGTACACCTCCGGCTCCACGGGCACGCCCAAGGGCGTCGCCATCACCCACGCGAACGTGGTCAACGGCGTGCTGCGACTCGCCCCCCGCGTAGGCATGGAACCGGGCAAACGGCTCCTGGCGGGCACCTCCGTCAACTTCGACGTCTCGGTGTTCGAGATCTTCACGACCCTCGCCACCGGCGGCATCGTCGAACTGGTCCGGGACGTCCTGGTCCTCGGCGAACGGAAGAGCTGGAGCGGCGGCATCATCTCCACCGTCCCGTCCGCCTTCGCCGAACTCGTCGACGGCATTCGCGGCGACACCAGCGTGGAGACGGTCGTCTTCGCGGGCGAGGCGCTGCCCCCCTCGCTCGTCAAGACGGTGCAGGACGCTTTCCCCGGCGTACGGATCGTCAACGCCTACGGGCAGAGCGAGTCGTTCTACGCCACCGCCTTCACCGTCGACGGCGACACACGGGACTGGACGGGCAGCGCGCCCATCGGCAGCCCGCTCGGCAACATGCGGGCCTACGTCCTCAGTCCCGGACTCAACCCGGTGCCACCGGGCCAGGTCGGTGAGCTGTACGTCGGCGGGGCCGTGGGCCGCGGCTACCACGGCCGCGCCGACCTGACCGCCGAGCGATTCGTCGCCGACCCGTTCGGCCCGGCCGGCGCACGCATGTACCGCACCGGCGACCTGGCCCGCCTGAGCGAGGGCCAACTGTCCTACGTGGGCCGCGGGGACACGCAGGTCAAGGTGCGCGGCTTCCGCGTCGAGCCCGGCGAGGTCGAGGCGGCACTCACCGCGCACCCCGAGATCGCCCAGGCCGTCGTCGTCGCCCGGCAGGCAGCGGGCAACAGCACGCAGCTCGTCGCGTACGTGGTGACGTCCGGAGAGACCGAATCCGAGAAGCTCCGCCGGTTCGTCGCCGAACGGCTGCCCGAGTTCATGGTGCCCTCCCACTTCATGGCGCTGGACCGGCTGCCGCTGATGCCCAACGGCAAGCTGGACCGCGCCGCGCTGCCCGAGCCCGAGTTCACGGGCACCGCCTACCGTGCCCCGCGCACCGAGCGCGAGAAAGCCCTGACCGAGCTGTTCGCCGAGGTGCTCGAGGTGCAGCGGGTCGGGCTCGACGACGACTTCTTCCAGCTCGGCGGGCACTCCCTGCTCGCCACCCGGCTCATCAGCCGCGCCCGGGCCGAGCTGGGGATCGAGATACCGATCGGAAAGGTCTTCGACCTGCCGACGGTGGCCGCGCTCGCACCCTGGTCGGAGGCACCGGCCGCTCCCCGTCGCCCCAGCCTGCGCCAGATGTTCGTAAAGGAGTGAAGTGATGATTCCGCTGTCGTACGTACAACGCCGCTACTGGTTCCTGCACCAGCTGGACGGTGAGGAGACCTGGAACATGCCGACGGCGCTGCGGCTGACCGGGACACTGGACGAGGCGGCCCTCGTCGCCGCGGTCCACGACGTGGTCGACCGGCACGAGAGCCTGCGCACCACGTACGTGGTGGACGAGGGGGGCGAGCCCTTCCAGCGGATCCTCCCGACGCCGGAAGCGCTGACGCAACTGCGGGTCCGGGTGGCCGAGGTGGCTCCCGAGGCCGTGGCCGGCGCCGTCGACGAGGCCGTCGCGCACGGGTTCGACCTCGCGGCCGAAATCCCCTTCCGGCCCCACCTGTTGCGCATCTCGCCGCAGGAACACCTCCTGGTCCTGGTCGTCCACCACATCGCCACCGACGGCACCTCGGCGGGGCTGATGGTGCGAGACCTCGCCGAGGCGTACGGCGCCCGCCGGGAGGGCCGGGCGCCCGGCTGGGAGCCGCTGCCGGTGCAGTACAAGGAGTACACGCTGTGGCAGCGCGAGGTCCTCGGCGACCTCGCGGACCCGAACAGTCTCGGCGCGGCGCAGCTCGAGTACTGGCGCAAGGAGCTGGCAGGGGTGCCGCAGCCGCTGAAGCTGCCGCTGGACCGCCCGCGGACCGCTGAGTTCTCGACGGACGGCGACACGGTCGGCTTCGTCGTGGAGCCGGGAGTGACGGGCGGCCTGGAGAAGCTCGCCGCCGACCGCGGTATGACCATGTCCATGGTCGTACAGACCGCGCTGGCCGTGTTGCTGTCCAAGCTCGGCGGCGGGGACGACGTGCCGGTCGGCAGCCCCATCGCCGGGCGGACCGACGAGGCCCTCGGCGACCTGGTCGGCTGCTTCGTCAACAATCTGGTGCTGCGCGTGGACCTCTCCGGCAGCCCCTCCTTCGCCGACCTGCTCACCCAGGTGCGCGTCAAGGCGCTGGCGGCCTACGAGCACCAGGACGCACCGTTCGACGTACTGGTCGAGTCGATCAACCCGGACCGCTCCGCGGCGTACCGGCCGCTGTTCCAGGTCATGTGCGGCTGGCAGAACTTCGCGAAGCCCGTCCTGGACTTCCCCGGGCTCGACGTGGAACTCCAGCAGGCCCTCACCACGAAGACCATGGTCGACCTGTTCTTCAGCATGAACACCGACGACTCCGGTGCGCTCTACGGTGACATCCAGTACGCGACGAGGCTGTTCGACCGGGAAACGGTCGAGGCCATGGCGGAGCGTTTCGCGCGTGTGCTGCGGCAGGTGGCCGCCGATCCGGACAGGCCCGTCGGGGACGTCGACGTGCTGAGCGAGCAGGAACGGCAGCGGCTGCTGGTGGACGTGAACGACACCGCCGAACCGACGCTCGAACCCGGCCTCGTCGAAGCAGTGCGCGACCAGACGCGGGCGACACCGGAGGCACTCGCCGTCATCGCTGAGGAAACCTCGCTCACCTACCAGGAGCTGGACACGCGGTCGAACAGGCTCGCGCACTGGCTGGTCGGGCGCGGGGTGCGGCCGGAGTCACTGGTCGCCGTGTGCCTGCCCCGGTCCGCGGAGCTGGTGGTGGCGCTGCTGGCGGTACTGAAGGCCGGCGGGGCCTACGTCCCCATCGACCCCGACTACCCGCGCTCGCGGATCGACCACGTGCTCGACCACGCCGAGCCGGTACTGGTGCTAGACACCGACGCGCTGACCGACGCGGACCGGGACGACCACCCCGATTCGGCGCCCGAGGTGCACGTACGGCCGGAGAACACCGCCTACGTGATCTACACATCGGGCTCCACGGGCACCCCCAAGGGCGTGGCGATCCCGCACCGCGCGCTGGCGAACTACCTGGCGACGACGCAGCGCCGGATCACGCTGTCGGCCGCGGACCGCATGCTGTTCAACACCACGGTGTCGTTCGACATCGCCGGCACCGAGTTGTACCTGCCGCTGATCCGCGGAGCGGCCGTGGTGGTGGCGGGACGGGAAACCGTCACCGATCCGTCGGCCGTGACGGCGCTGATGAACCGCCACCACGTCACCGTGGCGCAGGCCACCCCCGCGTTCTGGCAGATGCTCTCGACGCACCGGCCGGACGCCCTGCGGGGACTGCGGATCATGGTCGGCGGCGAGGCACTGCCGGTACGGCTCGCCGAGACGCTGGCCGACCAGGCCGCCGAAGTGAGCAACTGGTACGGCCCGACCGAGACGACGATCTGGTCGACGACGGCACCCGTGAAGGCGGGCGCGGGCGTGCCGGCGATCGGGACACCGATCGGGAACACCCAGGTCTACGTCCTCGACGCACGGCTGCACCCGGTTCCCCGCGGTGTGCAGGGCGATCTGTACATCGCAGGCGACGGACTGGCCCGCGGATACCAGGGCCGGCCGGACCTGACGGCCGAGCGGTTCGTCGCCTGCCCCTTCGGCCCCGCCGGCACGCGGATGTACCGCACCGGAGACCTGGTGCGGTGGGACAGGCACGGCCGGCTCGAGTACATCGCGCGCAGCGACTTCCAGGTCAAGATCCGCGGATTCAGGATCGAGCTGGGCGAGATCGAGCACGCACTGGCCGGACACCCCGGCGTCGCACAGGCGGCGGCCGCGGTGCTGGAGAACCAGGAGGGCGACAAACGCATCGTGGGATACGTGGTGCCCGCGCCCGATGCCACGCAGGCCGACCCCCAGGCCCTGACCGCCCAACTGTCCGCATATCTGCGGGAACGCCTGCCGGACTACATGGTGCCGTCCGCCGTGATCCCGCTCGCTGAGATCCCGCTGACCCCGAACGGCAAGACCGACCGGCTCGCTCTGCCGACACAGGACGCGAACACCACCGTCACGGCCGGCCGGGGGCCGCGCAACTCGCACGAAGAGAAGCTGTGCGCGATCTTCGCCGAGCTGCTCGGCCTGGACAAGGTCGGCGTCGAGGACAACTTCTTCGCGCTCGGCGGGCACTCGCTCCTCGCCACCCGGCTCAGCAGCCGCATCCGCAACCAGTTCGCCGTCAACGTGCCCCTGCGGACCATCATCAAGTTCCCCACGGTCGCCGAGCTGGCCGCGCTGCTGCTCACCGGCGCCATCCCCGACGATGTCGCCGACCCGTACGGCGTCGTGCTGCCGGTGAACCACGACCCCGGCACGGGAAAGCCTCCGGTGTGGTTCTTCCACGGAGGGGGCGGACTGGGCTGGGCGTACTTCAGCTTCGCGACGTTCCTCCAGGACCGGCCCGCCTATGCTCTGCAGGCCCGCGGCTCCAACGGCACGGACGTGCCCGCGGCGTCGGTGGAGGAGATGGTCGAGGACTACGTCGCCCAGATCCTCGAGGTCCAGCCGGAGGGGCCCTACCACCTGATCGGCTGGTCCTACGGCGGCACGGTCGGGCACGCCGTGGCGGAAGCGCTCGACCGGCGCGGACACGAGGTCGGACTGATGGCCATCCTGGACTCGCACCCCGGCGGGCAGGGATTCTCCGACATCCACGCGGGCAAGGAACTGTGGGAGTACCGGGAGGAGTTGGAGGAGTACTTCGGCCAGTACGTCAGCACCGACAACCAGGACGAGTTCCTGGACGACATGTCGAAGGTCCTGGCGAACAACATGTCCGTGATGATGAAGTTCGAGTCCCCGGTCTACCGCGGCGATGTGCTGTTCTTCAACGCGACGCTCAAGGACGACATGTACGACCACCTGTGGCGGCCGTACGTCCTCGGCGACATCCAGGTGCACGACGTGCACGCCACGCACCACGAGATGCACCTGCCCGCACCGCTGGCCGAGATATTCGAGGTCGTCAACCGCGAACTCGCGCAATGACCGGACGCCGGATTCCCGGAGCCCGACCGGCATGATCACCGTAGGCTGCCCGGTCCACCGTGCAGCCTACGGATCGCGACCGCCGTCCTCCGCCGGCCCGGCCGGCCTTCGTGTCCGTGGCTTGTGTTCACCCTGACTTGCCGTGCGTACAACCCTTCGTCCATCCGACGGGTCGTAGATCACCTACGTCGGTACCGACGCCGGTACCGACGCCGGTTCGACAGACAGGGGAGCATCACCTTGCGCGCACGTACTCTGGCCGTTGCCACGGCCGCCGTCCTCGCCGTCGCGGGGCTCGGCGCCCCCGCCGCAGTCGCGGCGCCCTCCGCACTGCCCGACGACTTCAACGGCGACGGCTACCGCGACCTCGCCATCGGCACCCCCAAGGCGAGCGGGGGCACGGTCACCGTCCTCTTCGGCTCGGCCTCCGGTGTCAGCCCCGCGCGCTCGGTGAACATCACGCAGAACACCGCGGGCGTTCCGGGTGCCTCGGAGTCCGTGGACAAGTTCGGGGAGAACGTCACCAGCGGTGACGTCGACGGTGACGGCTACGCCGACCTGATCGTCGGCGCTCCCGGTGAGGTGGTCACCGCCGGCAAACCGCGCGGCTCGGTGACCATCGTGTGGGGCGGGGCCAGGCCCTTCACGTCCGGCGGTATGGCACTCACCGCACCGAGCGCCGATGCCGATCTCTTCGGCGAGAGCACCTCCTTCGCCGACCTCGACGGCGACGGCACCGGCAACCTGGTCGTCCTGGGCGGCAACACCTTCTGGTGGTACGCCGACGGGAAACCCGCCCAGGACGGCGCACGGGCGCCGGAGACCGGTTTCGTGCCCGAGAACGTACACCTGGACGGTGTCGTGGCAGGTCACTTCTCCGGCACCGACGGCAGCGACTACGTGGTGCACGGGCGGAGGCTGGATGCCGACGCGGGCACCTCGGGTACCTACGTCGGGCTCCTGCGCGGCGGCCCCGGGGACATCGGCCACCACTACTCGGTGCTGGCCGAAGGTGCCGCTCCGGGAGGCGCTTCCTGGGCGTCGGCCGTGGCGGGCGGGGACATCAACGGCGACGGATACGACGATCTGGTCACCGGCAACACCGCGGTCGGACAGGGTGGTTCGTTCACGGTGCGGTACGGCAGGGCGGCAGGGCTCCCCGTCACGGGCACGACCTACACCCAGGACAGCGCGGGCGTCCCCGGCACCGATGAGCCGTACGAGAACTTCGGTGCGGCCGTGGCGGTGGGGGACGCGACCGGTGACGGCCGTGCGGATGTCGCGGTCGGTGCCTCGTACGAGACCGTGGACGGCCGCAGGAGCGTCGGCAACGTCGTCCTGCTGAAGGGCGGTTCGGGGGGCCTGACCACGAGCGGCGCCCAGTCCTTCCACCAGGCCACCCCGGGTGTGCCGGGCGCCGCCGAGGCGGGCGACCACTTCGGTTCCTCGCTGCGGCTGCGTGACATCAACGGCAACGGCAGGGCGGACCTGGCCGTCGGCGCGCTCGGCGAGGACGTCCTGCCCGAGGGATACGACGACGGCGCGGCCTGGGTGCTGCGAGGCGCGGCCACGGGCTTGACCAGCACGTACGCGACGGCCTTCAACGCGACGGACTTCGGCTACCCCGTCGTCGACGGGCGCAGGTTCGCCGACGTCTTCGGCCGCTGACCGGGATCGGCGGGCGGTCGGGCCAGATCGCGGTCGGACCAGATGCCTCCTGCGGCCGAAGCATGATCGAAAGACGGCAGGGCACGGGGCAGAGGGTTCGTCACGTCAGGCGGGCCGCCTTCGATCACCGACCGGAGAGGGATCAGACACCTCGATGAAGTGGCTTGTCACGCTGGCAGGAGCAGGGCTCGTCATGGTCGGCCTGCGGGATGTCTTTCACACGCTCTGGCACCCCACGCGCGACGGAGGACTGAGCCGGCGCGTGATGACGGTGTTCTGGCGACTGTCCTCACGGTTGGGCCGTCGCCGCGCGGCCGGGCTGGCCGGACCGCTCGCCATGGTCACGGTCGTGGCGCTGTGGGCGGCCACCGTCACGGTCGGCTGGGCGCTCATCTACTGGCCGCACCTGCCCGGCGCCTTCTCTTTCGCCACCGGCCTCGAACCGGCCGAGCACGCCGGTTTCCCGGACGCGCTCTACATCTCCATGGTCACCGTGGCCACCCTCGGCCTGGGGGACATCACCCCGGAAACCGGGTGGGTGCGTGTTCTCCACCCCATGGAAGCCATCGTCGGCTTCGCCCTGCTGACCGCGACCGTCACCTGGGTTCTGGGCATCTACCCCGCCCTCGCCCGCCGCCGAGCGCTGGCCCTGCGCCTGTCGCACCTGCGGCGCACCCGGCCCACGAAGCGGCAGATGGACTCCGCCGCAGGAGCGGCCATCCTCGAGAGCCTCGCCTCCGGCGTCGCGACCGTCTCCGTCGATTTCCTCCAGTACGCCGAGTCCTACTACTTCCACGACGGCGACGCGCACACGTCCCTGGCCAACAACATCCGTTATGCGGAGGAGCTCGCCGAATTGGCGGTCACCACCGAACGGGACGACGTGCGGCTGTGCGGGAACGTCCTGCGTACCGCGCTCGAGGATCTCGCCCGCATCCTGGAGCAGCGCTTCATACCCCCGCATAAACCCGGCTCGGTCGCATTCGCCGCGTTCATTCAGGACCATGGCGCTCAGCGGGAGTCCGACTGAGGCGGACGAAGCCCCAGTGGCCGCCGTTCCGTCGTGTGACGACGGCACACGCCTGCGGACAGGTGAAGGCTTCTGCGCGCTGGGGAACCCGGCCAGTGACTCAGCCCCCGGCTTCCCTTCCGTCACTGGGTGAGCCACTCGCGGAGGGCGAGGCGCTGACACCGCCCGAGGGGCTGGCGGAGGGCGTCGCGGACGGGGTCACCGTCCGCGAGGGCGGGCGGGGGCGGCCACTGGGGGTTCGGGGGGTCGGTTTCGCCTTCCCCGGAGGGGGTGCACTGGTGGTGGCGGGACGGCGGGAGACCGGTGACTCGCTGCGAGTCGCCGTCGGAACGGGACGCCGGATTCCGTCACCGCTTCGGTCCCGGACGCCCTTTCGGGCCGGGTGCGTGGTCGCACGCTCCGGTGAGGCGGGTGAACCGGTGACGGGGACCCCTGGCTCCTCGGGGGACGACGGTGCCGGGATGGAGGCTGCCCGTGGAGCTGCCGGCTGGGAAAGCACCGAGGCGGTGGCCAGGCCTCCGAGGAGGGTGAAGGCGGCCGCGGCAAGAGACCGTACGGCATACTTCCTCCGCCGCGCCGGACGGCCGTCTTCCGGAAGGTCCCGCGAGGGCGTCGGTGACCCGGGAACGGGGCATCGGGAGAGGCCCGGCCCCGCACTGAAGCGGACCTCCGGCAGCGTGACGTCGACGGCCGGAGCACCGTCCGTCCGGTCGCCCGGCTGTGCCATGTCAGGGTCGTATGCCCCGCACTCCGGGCAGGTTACGGCGCCGTTGAGCGTGCGGTTGCACGGGATGCAGTAGTCCATGAAGCGACCGATCTCAGTCCTTGGGTCGACGGGAGAGACGCTGCCCCCGAGCCGGGCGGCAGTCAGCGCCGGCAAGACGCCATTTGGTTTGTTTCAACCCGGCCTTCCGCATGTGCGGACCTCCCTTCCTCACCGGTCTGCAAGCGGGTCACCGGTTACCGGGGTCAACGGGGCGGATCCGACGAGTGCTCAGCCGCCATCTGAAAAGTGGGGTAGGTAACTCCGTCGGACGCCGATGTCGACGGACCACCAGGACGACGTCACACTCCTGCGGAAACATCCCGTAAAGGACGGAAACCCGGCATGGGATGAGGCGTGGGTTACACACCGGCCGGGGGATGAGGACAAAGCCGCGTGGCCTACGTATCCGCCTCCGGGACAAGAAGGTCGGGGCCCCGCCACTTGGGGGCCCTGCGCAGAGGTCCTCGTCACCATCCGACCCCTGGTACCTGACCGCGGCCGACGAAGCACCCGGCCCTTCAGGAACAGGACAAGCCGAGGAGGCACCGGTGGGTCCCGACGACGCCGATCCTGAGCGGACTCCCGCCGCAGACCCTGACATCGCGCAGGACATCAGGGACTCCTTCCAGGCCGTGCTGGACGCTCTGGATGCCGCACGCGCCGACCTCCTGCGCGAAGAACAGCAGGAACACGTCGAGGGTTCGTCCCGACCGCGGAGCCGGCACGGTTCCCCGGCCGGGGACGCCCGCGCTCCCCAGCCGGTCCTGCCCCCGTCCTCGATCTCCGCTCCCTCCGCGTCCCGCCCGGCACTGCCGGTCAGACGTGTGCCGTCGGGCGCGCAACCCGGGCTTCCCGGGGCCCACCGGCCGACCGCCGCTGAACCACTGCCGACCGGCGGCGCGCCTCGGGCCGACACCCCGCAGGCCGTCGTGGCGGAGCCACCGGGATTGCCCAGAGGACTGGAGGCCGTCCCACCGCCGTCGGTGGGACGGCCGCCGGCGGCCGGTAAACCGGGCCCGGAAGCAGTCGCACCGACTGTGGCTTCACCAACTCCGGCTCCCTGCCAGGAGAGTGGGCAGAGCAGGAGCCTCCGGCCGGGCACCGCCTGGTCGGACTCCGTCTCTCGTCCGGCCGCCCCACCCGACCGGCTCGCTACCGCGCCCTCCGAGCAATCTCCCGCGTCTGTCCGCGGACACGGAAGGAGGACCAGTGGCAGACGGCGACGAGCCACCAGCCGCAGGAACCTGCGCGTCACCGGAACCTTCGCGCTGGGCGCGGCCAGCGGGTTGATCCTCGCCTCCTGGCTGCTGACCGACCACAACGACGAGCCTGCGCCCTCCTCTCCACCTCCCGGACGTATGGAAAACCCGGTGCCCGGGACTCCCGCGCCGAAGGACCCCGCTCCCCGGGCTCCAGGGCGGACGAACCACTCGCAGCCCGGCACACCGGACCCGCCGCTCCCCGAAATCCCGGGCACGGGCGTCCTACGCCAGGGCGACAGCGGCCATGGCGTCTACGAGTTGCAGGTACGTCTCCTGCAAATACCTGAGATCTACGACGGTGGCCCGATCGACGGCCGCTACGACACGGGAGTCCGAGCGGCAGTGACCCTGTTCCAGAAGCGGTACGGCGTCCGCGGCGACGAGAGCGGGGTCTACGGCGACAACACACGTCTCGCCCTGATGCGGCGGACCAAGTAGCGGGCGACAGGAGGTCGGGGTCCCGGTATCGGCCGCACGCCGGCCGTGGCACCCGTCGTGGTGCCTCGGGCCGTGCGGCGCAATGCCGCGACGCTCCGGTGTCGGGGCGGTCCGTAACCCGGCGACGGCAGGCCGGACTCGTACGATCGTGTCGCCATGGGTCCTGACGGCGTGGCCGGAAAGGAGGCAGAGCCTCGGTGCCCGCACGAACGGATCGCCTCGTCGTCCCTCCCCGTGCCGCATGCGACACCCGCTAGATGCAAAACGCACAGACTTCAGTGAAGGAATCCCATGATCTTCATCACCGCCAGGTTCCGTGTCCGTCCCGAGCACGCCGACCGCTGGCCCGAGATCGCCGCCGACTTCACCCGGGCCACGCGCGCCGAGCCCGGCTGCCTGTGGTTCGACTGGTCGCGCAGCGTCGAGGAGCCGACGGAGTACGTCCTCATCGAGGCCTTCCGCGACGACGAGGCCGGGGCCACGCATGTGCAGTCCGCGCACTTCAAGGCCGCGCAGCAGACGCTGCCGCCCCATCTGCTGGAGACGCCGCGCATCGTGAACGCGACCGTTCCGCAGGATGACTGGTCACTCCTCGGGGAGATGGCGGTTCCCGAACAGGGATAGCTCTGCCTGGCGGGACCAGCCTGCCTGCGATGTCCTGGGCGCAGTCTCGGGGAGGCGCAGCGGGTGCGCGTGGCCGGTGCGTGGGGGAGGGTTGAAGTATGACGGAACCGCTCGTCCCTCCCGAAGAGACACCACCGGTAGAAGGTTCCACCGCCGAAGCCCATCAGGAGCGGGCTGACGGCGGTCCCTGGGAACACCCGAGGATCTGGATCTTTCTCATCGTCGCCGGGGCTGTGATCGTGGCTGCGTACTTCATCGCCCGCATCATCTCCTTCTGATCAGCTGCGGGTGGCGGCTTCAGCCGCCGTCCCCGGCACGGCTGCCGGCAGGCTTCGTGTGTTCGTGCCGGTCGCGGAGCCTGCGCACCGTGCCGACCGTCGGCGGACGGTCCTCGCAAGAAGTCCGGACCGCCGGGGCTCTTCGCAGGTCCGGGTGATGAGTGGCAGGACCCGGGTACCCGGCGCGCATGATGAGCCAGGCTTGCTTCGAACTGGGCCATGCACGTGGCCCAGGCCGCTGCCATGGGCGTCCTGCGGTCGGTCATGGCCCACTGCGGTCTGACGGCGTCGGCGCTCCGGCCCGGACCTGGCCGCGGGCAGAGCTGCTCGTGGCCGTGCTGCACGAGACCGTTTACGCGTTCGCCACCGGCGCCGTCGCCGATGCTCTGGCCGCCCGCTCCGGCCCGGGCCGCGGTCAGCGCCACGCAGCGATGGTGCCGGGCCGCCACACCGGAGTCGGTCCTCCGCCGCGCTCGGCATGAGCCGCCTGAGGCAATACACGGTCGCCGCCTCCGGCCAGTGGACCGATGAGGAGGAAGGGCGGCGTCGGCTGCCCGCCGGAGAGGTCCACGCCTGGGAGCAGGGCATGAACCAGACCGTCTGCGGACTGTCCCTCAGCCGCTCCCAGCTGATCCGCTTCCCCCACGTCACCTGGCAGGACACCTTCCCGCAGTCCGGAGGCGCCGCGGACCGGGTGCGACGCCAATGCCCACGCTGTGCTTCCGTCGCGGGACACCGCGGCGGCGACGCACGCCCCCGCTGGCACCGCACCAACCCCCGGCCTTGAGGGACAGCCGCGAGGTCCTCTCGTGCCCGCCCCCGCGCGAACCGGACAGATTCAGCAACGGCACGCGAAGCACGCTCGCTCGGCCACCTGCCGGTCGACGGCCGGGCCGCACCGCGGCCGCCGACCGGCAGGAGGGCGTCAGCCGTCGCCCATGGCCTTGCGTACGGCGTCGCGGGTGCGGTCCATCAACGCGGCGACGGGGCCGAGCGCCATGTTGGCCTTCGCGGACTCCACGCCCGGGTGCGGACGGGTGGGTGCCATGGCCTCGGCAGCCTTGACGCCCTTGGCCAGCGCGGCGAGCGAGGCCGCGTCGGTGCTGCGGCGGATGTGGGTGAACTCGTAGCGTTCTTCGGCCCGGGCGTGTTCCTGGACGTCGGCGCGCAGCGCCAGGAACTGCGGCATGAACTTCGGGTCGCGGGTGTCGGTCTCATCCAGTGTGCTGAGGGTTTCCTTCGCGGCGCGCTCCTCGCCGAGACGGGCGTCCACGATCTCGTCCCCGCCCGTCACATTGCGGCGCACGAAGGGGTGCACGACCTCCTCCTCCGCCGTCTCGTGCACCGCCAGCAGGCGCACCAGCCGGTGGAAGGCCTCCTGGCGGGCGTCACCGGTGGCCGCTTCGACCTCGTCGAAAAGGTTGCGGATGTCGCCGTGCTGGCGGGTCAGCAGGGCCACCACGTCGTCGTCCGGTGCGCCGTCGTCACCGGCCTCGGGAGTGTGAAGCTGCGGCATGGCAGAATCCCTCACTTCTCTCGCTGGGCAGGGTCGGGGTGCTCGCCCTCGGTCTGCACGCGGTACTCGCGGCCGAACGTCTCCTGGTGCTCGGCCATGACCCGGTCACTGGGCGGCGCCTCACCACCGTGGATCTGCTCCTGCATCTTCTCGAACCGCTCGTGTGCCTCCCGGACGTAGCCCGCACCGAGCGTCGTCAGATCGATCTGCGTGTCCAGCAGTTCGCGCAGATACGCCTTGTTCGGCTCGAAGGTGAGCACGTTCGGCAACTCCGGCGCCAGCACCGAGGCCGGGTCCCGCCCGTCGTGACGGCGCATCAGATCGCAGGCCTGGTGAAGGTGTTCCAGCTCCATGTTCAGGTGCAGTTCCCAGATCGCCTTGATCCGGGGGTCGCTCTCCTGCTCCATGAAGGAGTAGTACAGGTAGCACTCGTTGTACTCGTGGTTGACCAGTTGCTCCCACCACGTCTCACCGGGGTCGACGAGCGACTCGTAGTGAGTGACGTGCTCCTCCTCGATGAGGCCGATCTCCTGGTAGAGCTGGCGGGCGATCGGCTCCATGTAGGTGGGGCCGGTGTTCATGTAGAAGTTCATCGTCTGCTGCTCGGCCGACATGACCGTCAGCGCATGCAGTTTCGACAGCGGGTCCGTCTCGTCCTTGGCGTAGGCATCGCGCACGTTGTCGGCCGGGTGACGGTGGTGGAACCTGGTGGGCCTGCCCGGCATCACCTCGGTGAGCTGGTCGACGATCGACTCCGCCTTGCGGTGCTCGATCATCTCGTACAGGTTCGCGTACCGGTACAGGTGGTCGAAGTCCTCCAGCACCCCGAACTCGTAGGCCTGTCGCAGGTAGGGGTCGGGTTCCATCCGGGCGATCCAGGCGGTGAGGTCGACGGCGACCTGCTCGTAGGCGATCGTCGTCTCCAGGACCGACGAGACGCCCGGCAGCAGCCAGTTCACCACCTTCTGCTGCTGTGCTTCGATGTAGCGGGTCTGCGCCAGCTGCCGTTTGACCTCCGGATCGACGGTGTTGCGGGCCAGTTGATGGCTGAACATGATCGCTTCGACCTCGATGCCGTTCATCGTGATGATGCGGCATCGGGTGTACGGGTCGCAGTGGTCGGGATCGATCGGCTTGACGTTCAGCTCACGCCAGTTCCTGAGCTGCCGGTCGAGCGGGATACCACGCTGTTCCAGGGGATTGAAGGTCACCTGCGTCTCCTCAGCCGGTGGTGGGTACGCCCGGTTACCCAGGGCGGTCAAGATCTCACTCCGTGAGCGGAAGACGGCCATACTTGGCGCTGAGCGCCCGCACTCCGCACCCGCCCCGCCCGGTGTACGCCCGCCGTCACCCGCATGGCCGACCCCGGGCCGCCGGTTCCCTCCTTCGGCCCGCACCCGCCCGGCCCTCTCTCGGTCCCCGACCGGCCGCACGGGGTCTGCCGCCGCCGCACCGACGGCCGTACGGCTCCGCGGGCCGGGTCTGTTCCCTTCCCGGGTCCGGCCCTGCGGCCGGTACCGCAAAGGGGGCGGGCCGGGGCGGATCCGACGTGTATCGCGGTCAGCGGGGGTACTCGGGTGGCCCGTTGCGCAGAAGGGTGATCCGCAGATGATCAGCGAAAGTCATGTCCGGGAGCTGCTCGCCTCAGAC
This sequence comes from Streptomyces sp. NPDC005551, assembly GCF_042871785.1. Classification (NCBI taxonomy): domain Bacteria; kingdom Bacillati; phylum Actinomycetota; class Actinomycetes; order Kitasatosporales; family Streptomycetaceae; genus Streptomyces; species Streptomyces sp. NPDC005551. The sequence continues at coordinate 464,759 of NZ_JBIAJE010000007.1, forward strand.
GACGACGATGCCGCGCTCGTCCTGCTGGAGGGGCGGGCCGAGGTGGTCGAGGCCGCCCTGCTCGCCTCCGACGCCTACCGCGGGGCACCTGTCCTGCTCACCCGCGGTGACCTTGCCGGCCGGCTGGGCACGACGGCCCCCTCGGAACACGAGATCCGCGACGCGGCCTCGGCGCTGGAGACGATGGCCGCGAAGATCGGCGCCTGACGCAAGGCAACGACCATCCCCACGCCAGGCCCGCAGGGCGGCCCCCGCCCGTGCCCGCAGATTGAGGCCGCCCGTGCTCGGCGGCAGTTCGGTCGGTCGGCTCGCCCGTACGTGATTGGTGCCCGTGCCCGCCCGATCTGGGCCTGCGCCGGTTCGCCTGCCTGGAGGAAGGTCGTCCGTATGGACCGTGTTCTCGCCCGGCTCGCCGACATGTCCGGTATCGCTTGCAGCGCGCGGGAGCGGTCCGCGTCGCCGGGCTGCCGGGCGCCGGCCCCCTGGGAGGTGCGTGCCCGTGCCCTGTGCTGGGCCGTGCGTCCCGGCGCCGGAGCCCGCGCGGCCTTGCAAGAGGTGGTCGCGCCTCAGGTCCGCGTGAACGCCACCCCGGTCATGGTGGTGGGCGCGCTGATCCGCTACGAGGCGACACCGGTGGGCCCCTACGACGAGGTCACCGCGGTGGTGGTCCACCGGCGGGCCGGGGCCCTGTTCGCCACCGTGCCCTTCATGGCGGTGAGCTCCCCCGCCGGACTGGCCGCCGGCCGGGAGAACTGGGCCCTTCCCAAGACCCTGGCCCGCTTCACCCACGAGCCGCGGCAGGCGGGCGAGGGCGGCTGCGGCTCCCACAGTGCGGCGGTCGGCGACGGCTGGCACATCGAGGTCCGCGAGGGCGGCACCGGCCGGATCCCGATGCCGGTGTATGTGCCCGGACTGCTGCCGCTGGTCCAGCTCGGCCCCGGCGGCACCCTCCACGTCACCCGCGTGGGCGCGCGCGGCCTGGCGCGTCGTGCCCACGTCGAAGTCCACGTCCACGCTCCGCCGCCCCTGCGCACCTTCTTTCCCGCCGGCCGGCACACCGCCCTTTTCCTGACCCGGCTGGAGGTCCGTCTGCCCCCGGCGAACCGCCGGTGACGCCGGCCGTACGAGTACGTCAGGGACGTGGGCTTCGCCTTCGGACGGGCCGGAGGGGTGATCTCCGCAGGCTCAGAGGGCGTAACCGGTCGAGGCGTAGCAGGTATCAGAAGGCGTAGCGGATGCGCAGCCAAGGGGTGCGGGCGGCGATGAGTTCACGCAGCCGCTGCACCGCCTGTGCCTTGACGGGGCCCGCGTAGCGCACGTTCAGTGCGCCGTTCTGGGACCGTTTGGTCTCCTGCAGCTCCGGCCGCCACAGGACGTCCTCGGCCTGGGGGTGCCAGCCGAGGTTGACCTCGTGCAGCTCCCGGTTGTGCGTCAGCATGATCACTTCGGCGGCGGCCTGCTGCTTCACCCGGGCCGGCAGCACATCGTCGAGGTGCGTCAGGAGCTGTGTCCAGGCCTCCTCCCAGCCGGGGCGCACCACGACGGGGGAGAGGTTGAAGTGGACCTCGTAGCCGGCGTCCAGGAAGTCGGCCGCGGCGGCGATGCGGTCGGCGACAGGAGAGGTGCGCACGTCCAGCAGCCGGGAGTCCTGCGGAGGCATCACCGACATGCGGATGCGGGTGCGTCCGCGCGGGTCCAGGGCCAGCAGGTCGGGGTTGACGAATTTGGTCGCGAAAGACGCCTTGGCGGTGGGCCACCGCCGGAAGGCATGCACGAGGTCGGCGGTGTTGTCGCAGATCAGGGCGTCCACCGAGCAGTCGCCGTTCTCGCCGATGTCGTACACCCACGCGGTGGGATCACACTGGTTGGGCTCGCGTTTGGGACCCTGACGGGCGATGTGCCGACCGATGTGGGCGATGATCTGCTCGATGTTGGTGAAGACGGTGATCGGGTTGGCGTAGCCCTTGCGGCGGGGCACATAGCAGTAGGCGCAGGCCATGGCGCAACCGTTGGAGGCGCCCGGGGCGATCCAGTCGGCGGAGCGGCCGTTGGGGCGCGTGCTCGGCGACCTGCGCTCCCCCAGCACGAGCGTCTCGCCCTTGATCCGCACCCAGCGGGCGATGTTGCCCTCGTTGCCGTGCAGGCCGGGGATGCGCCAGTGGGAGTCCACCTCGACGACCTGCGCCTCGGGGAAGCGGGCGAGGATCTGCCGACCGCGCGCGGATGCGGCCGCCGCGGGCTCGGCGTGGATCTCCCGCACGGGCAGCAGACGCCGCGCGGCGGGCGAGTCCCGAAACCCCGGGGCGCCGCCGCCCGGCGCGGGGGCCGGAGTCAGGGCGTCGAGCCCGAACAGGGTGCCGGAATCCTCGTCCGGGGAGGTGGACGGGTGGGGCATGAGCGCTCCCGGGAGACGGGTGGTGCGGGAGGTGAACGGTCACAAGACGGACGAAACGCGCCTTCCACTGTACGGGGGTGCGGGAGCGCGGGGTGTGGCCGTACGGGAGTGCGGACGACGCACCGGCAGGGGAGGGGCGGGTCGAGTTCGTCGTCGACGTGGGGAACTGCCGCCGACGGGTCGGCACCGCATCAGTCCAGGCTGTGCCCGCGCGATGGCCGTTCGGTGTGGGTCCGGGCGGGCTGGGCAGGGAAGAATGGGGCGGTACCCAGCAGTCGACTTCGCGGAGGAGCGGACAGATGCAGGACGCGCGAGCAGGGCAGATCGCCGGGCCCGGGGACCTTGTCGACGTAGCCCGTCTGGTCACGGCGTACTACGCGCTGCACCCCGACCCGGCCGATCCCGGGCAACGCGTGTCGTTCGGCACCTCGGGACACCGCGGCTCCTCCCTCGCCACGGCGTTCAACGAAGACCACATCGCAGCCACCAGCCAGGCCATCTGCGAGTACCGCGCCGCCCAGGCCACTACCGGCCCCCTCTTCCTCGGCGCCGACACCCATGCCCTGTCCGAGCCCGCGCGGATCACGGCACTGGAGGTGTTCGCGGCCAACGACGTGACGGTTCTCATCGACCAGGCCGACGGCTACACGCCCACTCCGGCGGTCTCGCACGCCATCCTCACCCACAACCGGAACCGCACGTCCGGCCTCGCCGACGGTGTCGTCATCACCCCTTCGCACAACCCGCCGGCCGACGGCGGCTTCAAGTACAACCCTCCCAGCGGCGGCCCTGCCGGCTCCGAGGCGACCTCCTGGATCCAGGACCGCGCCAACGAGATCATCACCGCGGGACTGAAGGACGTACGGCGCATCCCCTACGCCCGTGCCCTGGCCGCACCCGGCACCGGCCGCTACGACTTCCTCGGCACCTATGTGGCCGACCTGCCGAACGTGCTGGACCTCGAGGCGATCCGGGCCGCCGGCGTACGGATCGGCGCGGATCCCCTGGGCGGCGCCTCGGTCGCCTACTGGGGCCGCATCGCCGAACAGCACAGGCTCGACCTGACGGTGGTGAACCCCCTCACCGACCCCACCTGGCGCTTCATGACGCTGGACTGGGACGGCAAGATCCGCATGGACTGCTCCTCGCGGTACGCCATGGCCTCGCTCATCGAGCAGCGCGACCGGTTCGACATCGCCACCGGCAACGACGCCGACGCCGACCGGCACGGCATCGTCACACCGGACGCGGGACTGATGAACCCCAACCACTACCTCGCCGTGGCGATCTCGTACCTGTTCTCCCACCGGGAACAGTGGCCGGCGGGCGCCGGGATCGGCAAGACCCTGGTGTCGTCCAGCATGATCGACCGGGTCGCGGCGGACGTCGGCCGGCAACTGGTCGAGGTCCCCGTGGGGTTCAAATGGTTCGTGGACGGACTGGTCGACGCCACACTCGGCTTCGGCGGCGAGGAGTCGGCCGGTGCGTCCTTCCTGCGCCGCGACGGCTCGGTGTGGACCACCGACAAGGACGGCATCATCCTGGCCCTCCTCGCCTCCGAGATCACAGCCGTGACCGGCAAGACGCCCTCTGAGCACTACGCGCGGCTCACCGACCGTTTCGGCGCCCCCGCCTACGCGCGCATCGACGCCCCGGCCTCCCGCGAGGAGAAGGCCCTGCTCGCCAAGCTGTCCCCGCGCCAGGTCACCGCGGACACCCTGGCCGACGAGCCGGTGACCACGGTCCTCACCGAAGCCCCGGGCAACGGCGCCGCCCTCGGCGGAGTGAAGGTCGCCACCGAAAACGCCTGGTTCGCGGCCCGCCCCTCGGGCACGGAGGACGTCTACAAGATCTACGCGGAGTCCTTCCTCGGCTCGGACCACCTGAGCCGGATCCAGGAGGAAGCCAAATCCATGGTGCTCGCGGCATTGAACGCCTGACGCTCGCCGGAGGCAAGGGACCCTGCTCAGGGCTCATGGAGCCTCGCGCCGACGTGGCGGCGGGCACGGCCGGCGGCCGTCCGGATCCCTGCAGGTCGCGGAGACCGACGCCGCTGCTTCCGACGTCTTGCACCCGGAAGGCGGCTGAGCTCTCGGTCGAGGCTCCCGCGTCCGGTGCGACCTCTGTGAATGGCTGCCACGGCCACCTTGATGCCGTCCGTGTCCGCCACGGGCACACTGCGAACAGGGCAACAGGGCACTTCCTGGCGCGCCTGGAAAAAAGTTGCGGGTCGCTGTCGATCCGGTGACGTCCCCTTCGACGTATGGGTATGCGGCCGCCCGGCCGCCCGGCCACACGATGGCGCGACAGACCTGACGAGGAACCAATGGATCAACTACTGAGAGTCATGAACTTCGCCGTCTCGAGTGACGGGATCGGTGCCGGTGCGGACCAGAGTCTCGAGCAACCCTTCGGCCACGTCGATCCCGGGAGGCTGTTCGCCTGGGCCGGAGCCACGGCGAGCTGGCCCATGCGCACGGATCCCGGAGGGAGCAGGGGACTCGACGACTACTTCACGCGGGACTTCGCACGCAACATCGGGGCCGAGATCATGGGCCGCAACAAGTTCGGGCCCCAGCGCGGGCCCTGGCAGGACCATGACTGGCGCGGTTGGTGGGGGGAGGAGCCCCCGTTCCACACACCGGTGTTCGTCATGACCCACCACGGGCGTCCGTCGTTCACGCTCTCCGACACCACGTTCCACTTCGTCGACGGCGACCCGGCCACGGTCCTCGAACGGGCGCGCGAAGCGGCGCAGGGCAAGGACGTCCGACTCGGCGGCGGGGTCACCACCATCCGGCAGTTCCTCGATGCTGACCTCATCGACACCATGCATGTGGCGGTCTCGCCGGTGAAGCTCGGATTCGGACTACAACTCTGGCAGTCCCCGGATGAGCTCCTCGACCGGTTCCACCTGGAGATCGTGCCCAGCCCGAGCGGCGTGACGCACCACCTGTTCTGGCGTAGGTGAGGCGGGGGCCCGGATGAGTCAGCAGATGCAATCGCGCGGGCTTGGCGGACCGCCCGAGATGCTGCCCGGGGTGTTCATCTGCCGCGCCTGCGCTACCCGGTCCGGGCACCGAAACCCTCAACTCCCGCCTCTGGAAGGTCACTTGACTCGAGGAACCGGCGGCCCGGCCACCCGCCACGACGTGGGCAAGACCGGTGAAACGAGCTGGGAGCATCATCCGATAAAACCACTCAGACCATGAAGAAAAGGGTCAGAGGCTGTTCTGAACATTAAGGTCCCGGTGGCTGCCGTCAAAGGCTGGCGTGGTGTGTCAGTGGGCTCTGATACGAATGCGTCCATGACCGATGAGGAGATCCTCGACCGAATACGCGCCGAGGCGGCCCCTGGTGATCTGCCTGCGCCGGCCTCCGTGGAGGCTGTCGCCGAGCTTGAGGCGGCGGTGGGGCATCCCATGCCCGCCCTGCTCAAGCGGATCTATCTCGAGGTCGCTGACGGCGGGTTCGGCCGGTGGGGCGAGGCTCTGTCGCTGACGGATACGACCTACCAGTTCAGCGATAGTCCGCGGCTGGTCGAGGCCTATCTCACCGAGTGGCGTGACAAGCCCGGTCACCCTGCCTCGGTAGTTCCGCTACTGGAGTGGGGCTGTGCCATCTGGTCCTTCGTCGACTTCAGCACTCCCGACGGCCAGATTTGGGCGCGGGATCCCAACCAGCGCTGCCTCGAACACGCTCTCTTCCCCGAGGGGGTCACTTTGGCCGAACGCCTGGCTGTGTGGCTCGACGGACGTGACGAAGAGTTCCCTGAACCGCCAAGCGTCCCTGACTGTCCGGCTTGTGCGGAGTCGTCGGCGGACTCCGGGTTGCAGCGCTTGAACTGAACCGCAGAGAGCTGCGGTCCAGCGGATGCTTCAGGCTGCGTCGGCCATCACACAGCCGCGGGTGATGTCACGGCGTCCGGCGCGGGCCTTGTGGCGGGTGGCCGCCTGATCATGAGCGTTGTGCAGGCCCAGGTGATGAGTGACGCAGTCATCTCGGGGAGTCGTTCGTGGTCGGGGCAGTGCCGGTGGCCTCTGATCTCAACTACCCAGAGGCAGAGTCGTTTGGCAGGGCGGTAGGGCAGGCCAAAGGGAAGGAGGCGTGCCATCTCGGTGGTCCATCAGGTCGATGTGGGGAAGACCTAGCGGACCGTCGCGCCTCGAGTCGGCCGGGTCTGTGGGCGATCGGGCCGCCACGGTGTGGGGCTGCGTTTAGGACGTAGTGGGGGTTGGAGCGGGCATTTCGGTGAAATAGTCGGCGTCCTTGGGGCGTACGCGCGCGAGTTTCAGGGTGCGGGGCGCGGGTTCGAGGTGCGGAATGTGTTTGGAGCAGTGCACATAAGCCTCGTGGAGGGTGATGAGCGTCCACAGTGCGGGTCGACGCCCGGGGGCGGTGTCTGCGGGTATCGCGGGGTGAGCGGTACGCAGTTCCTCGTCGGTGAGGAGCCGGGCCGAGCCGTTGACGTGCAGTCCGATGTGGTCGTGGGTGAAGTCCATGAAGAGCAGACCGATGTGCGGGTTCTCGGTGATGTTTCCGGCACTGGCCAGGACACCGTTGCCGCGGTACTCGGGGTAGGTCAGAGTGTGGTCGTCCAGGACGGTCACGAAGCCCGGGGGGCCGGCGCGGAAGCTGGCGTCGCAGTGGCCTCGGGCGTCGGCGGTGGACAGGAAGACCATGGACTGGCGACGGATGAAGTCACGCATGGCGTCGGTGAGGTGAGCGTGGACCTGTCGGTTGTAGAAGGTGTCGGCGCGTTCGCCGGTGCCGAGTCGGGCCTGCAGCCGTCGCTCGCCCTGTGAGGGGAGGGCATCGTGGTACGTCACAGCGGGTCGTTCTCCTGACTGAGCCTGGCTGGCATGAGAGGTGCGGTGAGGACGGGAGTGGCGATCGGTTCGGGGCGGATGCGGGCCGGTGGTGCGCCCTGGTGCATCAGGGCCTTCATGGCTTTGGCGGGACGGACGGGAACAGGAAGGCCCCGTGCCGGTCTTGAGGACCGGTTTCGCGCAGAACCTGCGCTGACGTGCCTTGCTGACCAGGGATGCCCTGCCGGGAGGACAGCGGCGCGGACGGAAAACCCGTGCAGGCGCTGGACCATGCGCAACATCGTCCCCGTCCTGCCCCGAAGGGCTCCGATACCCGCTACAAACACCTGAGCCACGAACCACCCCCGAAACCCAAGCGAACCACCGACCATCCTAGAAGCGCCCCTGGCCGGGTCAGCCGCGGCCCGAGCAACCCGGCCGGACCGGTCGCGGTCATGCCCTGCTAGCGCTTCTCATGGGGGCCGTGGGCGAGGGCGTCTGCGAGTTGGCGGTTTGTGTGAGTCGTCCAGAGTCGCGGTCTGGCCGTGCAGTGCTGGACCGGCGGCCGAGTTCCTTCTGGTGGGGCCAATTCCCAGCCCGGAGTGCGGACCTCGACGGTTAGCGAGTCGGCCGAGGCCTCCTGCCACATGTGCAGCCCGGCAGAGCCAGACCGCCTCGAGGTAGCGGTCGGAGTGCTGCCTCTCTCAGTACGACAGGGCCTCACCCGTGATCCACTTCTCGGCCCAGTCCAGCCAGGTCGCGCGGTGTGCCGGTGTTGCAGGGTGATCGCCTCGGGGCGGTGGTAGTCGCCCGGAAGAGTTCACGCACCGCGAGCGGCGTCCTTCTCGCCAACCATGCGCGGCGCAGCGGGGGCGGAAGGGGCTGCCGGGCAGTGTCACCGCATCAGGACGTCCGTGCGGACAAGGTTGCCATTTCAAACCCGCTCACGTTACCTTGCCGCTCATGACAGTTGGAAAGTCAAACTCAGTTGCTTCCGGGCGAGCCACCACCTGGATCGTCTCGGCCGGCGTCTTCGTCGTGAACCTGGACCTCTTCATCGTCAATGTGGCCGTCCCCGCCCTCAGTAGTTCCTTCGACGGCGCCTCGCTCGCTTCGTTGTCCTGGGTGCTCAACGCCTACGCGATCGTCTTCGCCGCGCTGCTCGTCGTGGCCGGCCGGCTCGCCGACAGGTACGGCCACCGCCGCGGCTTCCTCATCGGACTCGCGGTCTTCACCGCGGCCTCCGCGCTCTGTGCCGTCGCACCCGGCGCCGGTTGGCTGATCGCCGCCCGGGCGCTGCAGGCTGTCGGAGCCGCCACCCTGATGCCCACATCGCTCGCTCTGCTGCTCGTCAACACCCCGGCCGAACGCCGCTCCCGGGCCATCCGGGGATGGGCGGCCATCGGCGGTATCGCGGCAGGTCTGGGGCCTGTGGCCGGTGGACTGCTCGTGGAGGCCGACTGGCGCTGGGTCTTCCTCGTCAATGTGCCGGTCGGTGTGGCCGGTCTGATAGCGGGAGCGCGGCTGCTGCCCGATGCTCGTCCGGACCGCGAAGGACCGCTGCCGGACCTCGCGGGGGCCGCCCTGCTGACGCTCGGGATAGGCGCACTGGCTCTCGGCCTGGTCAAGGCCGGTGCCTGGGGCTGGAGTTCGCCCGGTGTCCTCGGCGCACTCGCTACCGCGGCGGTTCTCGGCGTGGCCTTCTGGCTCAGGTCGGCGCGGCATGCCTCGCCGGTCGTCGAACTTTCCCTGCTGCGCATCCCCGCCTTCACCGTCGCCACCGTCGCGGCGCTGTTCTTCACCGTCGCCTTTGCCGCGATGCTGCTCACCTCCGTGCTGTGGTGTCAGCAGGTCTGGGGTTATTCGGCGATCCGCACCGGCCTGGCGATCGCACCGGGACCGCTGGTTGTACCTGTGCTCGCCTTGACCCTGGGGCCGGTCGTGCAGCGATTCGGTGCGGGGCGGACGGCGGCGCTCGGCTGTCTGCTGTTCGCCGCGGGTCTCGTCTGGTGGGCTCTCGCGCTCGGTACGGACCCGCAGTACGCGACCGCGTTCCTCCCCGGCATGTTGATCAACGGCATCGGAGTGGGCTTCGCCCTGCCGACCCTGGTGGGCGCGGCTGCCGCGGCGCTCCCGCCGCAGCGCTTCGCCACCGGGTCGGCCGTCACAACGATGGCCCGCCAGACGGGTTCCGTACTGGGCGTTGCCGTGATCGTCACCCTCCTTGGCGAACCCCGCACCACGCATGCCGCGCTCATCGGATTCCGTCACGGCTGGACAGCGGCCGCGGTGGCCGCCGGGATCGCAGCCGTGGTGGCGCTGTCCCCGGTGTCACGTCGGGTGTGTATGCCGGGTTCGCGCGTGGGTGCGGGTGGCACGGCTGTGTCCTCTTCGTCCCCGTGACTGTTGGCTGGGGGTGGCGCCCGGTCCGTTGCCTGAAGTGTTTGGTGGTGGGCGGTATGTGATCGCGTGTGGGACAGGCCGGCTGGGTCGGCGTCGTATGAGGTCGCCCGGCGGGGGGTGCTGTGGGGTGTTGGGGTTGAGACCGGGTGGTTTGTTTGGTGGGGGGTGGAGTGGTGGTGGGTGGCTGGATTCGTGGCTGGGGGGTGGTGGTGGGTGGTGGGTGGTGGGGGTGTGGGGTGGTTGAAGGGGTGGTGGGTGTGGGGGTGTTGGCTGGTGGGGGGTGTGTGGGGGGTGTGGTGGGGTGGGGTGGAGGATTTCAGAAACAGGACGGACGGTTTTCTATTGACATACCGTTCGTGCTGTTTTTGAATGGTGGGGTGCCGGTGGTGCACGGGGACGAGGGGAGACGGCGTGGACATCGATGTACTGGGTGCACTGGATGTCAGGGAGAACGGGGTCTCCATCGCTCCGACGGCTCCCAAGCCGCGTCAGGTGCTGGCGTTGCTGGCGTTGCATGCGGACCGGGTGGTGCCGGTGGATTCGCTGATTGAGGAGTTGTGGTCGGGGCGGCCGCCGCGTAGTGCGCGGACCACGTTGCAGACGTATGTGCTGCAGTTGCGTGAGCTGATCGCGGTGGCGCTGGCCGGCACGGGTGTGCGGCAGCCCGGCACGGGCGTGCGGCAGTTGGGTGCGGGCGTGGGGGAGTCCGGTGCGGGTGTGGGGCAGTTGGGTGCGGGCGTGGGGGAGTCCGGCACCGTGGGGGAGTCCGGCGCGGGCGTGGGGGAGTTGGGTGCGGGCGTGGGGGAGCCGGGTGCGGTGGGGGGTGCGGGTGTGGGGGGTCGGTGTGCGAAGGATGTGCTGGTGACGTTGCCGGGTGGTTATCTGTTGTGTTCCGGTGGTGGTACCAGTGATGTGCGGGAGTTCGAGCGGTTGGCGGGTCTGGGTTACCGGGCGATGGATGCCGGGGATTTCACGGGTGCGGCGCGTTCGTTGGCGGCGGGGCTTGGTCTGTGGTCGGGGGCTGCGTTCGCGGATGTGCAAAGTGGTGTGCAGCTGGCGATGGAGGTCAGGCGTCTGGATGAGAGCCGGCTGTGTGCGCTGGACCAGCGTATTGAGGCGGATCTGAGGCTGGGGCGTCATCGTGAGGTGCTGGCGGAGCTGACGGTGCTGACGAGTCGTTACCGTACGCATGAGAATCTGCATGCGCAGTTCATGATCGCGTTGCATCGTTCGGGGCGGCGGGGTGAGGCGCTGAGTGTGTTCCTGCGGTTGCGTGCGACGTTGGGGCGTGAGCTGGGTCTGGAGCCTTCTGCGCGGCTGCGTGGGCTGCAGCACACGATTTTGACGGCCGGGCCTGAGAGTGTGCCGGTGCCGGCCCGTGCGGTGCGTGGTGCGGCCGGTCCGCAGCCCGTGCCCCTGGCTCCGGTCCACTGACCTCATCCGGCGCCCCGGCGCCACCCCGGCGGCCGGTCCGCAGTCCGTGCCTCTGGCTCCGGTCCACTGACCTCATCCGGCGCCCCGGCGGCTGGTCCGCGGCCCGTGTCCCTGGCTCCGGTCCACTGACTTCATCCGCCGCCCCGGCGGCCGGTCCGCGGCCCGTGCCCCTGGCTCCGGTCCACTGACTTCATCCGGCGCCCCGGCGCCGCCCCGGCGGCCGGTCCGCGGCCCGTGTCCCTGGCTCCGGTCCACTGACTTCATCCGCCGCCCCGGCGGCTGGTCCGCGGCCCGTGTCCCTGGCTCCGGTCCACTGACTTCATCCGGCGCCCGGGCGCCGCCGCCTTTTGTGGAGGTATGCATCATGTCCCGTGAGCCGACGGCTCTTCCCGGCGCCGATCCCAACCCTGACCCCGGCCCGGATCCCGGCCCTGATTCCGGCGCTGATTCCGGCGCTGGTGCTGGTGCCGGTCCTGGTGCTGGTCCCGGTGCTGATTCTGGTGCTGGTTCTGGCGCCGACCCCGGCCCTGACCCCGGTGCTGATTCCGGCGCCGGCCCCGGCTCTTATCCCACCCCTGATCCCGGCGCTGATCCCACCCCGGATCCTGGCCCTTGTCCCGGCGCCGACCGTGGCGCTGACTTCGGCGCTGGTTCCGGCGCTGATCCCGGCCCGGATCCCGGTGCTGGTCCTGGCGCTGATTTCGGTGCCGGTTCTGGTGCTGGTGCTGGTGCTGGTGCTGGTGTTGATGTTCTTGGTGAGTTGAAGGCTGTGCTGGCGGGTGTGGTGGGTGCGGATGTCGGGTGTATCGAGTCCGGGCGGCCTTTTGCCGTTTATGGTCTGGATTCCCTGCTGGCTGCTGAGTTCGTGAGTGCCGTCGGCCGGCATTTCGGGGTCCGTGTCGCGGGTGGGGCGCTGTATGAGTACTGCACGCCGGCGTTGCTGGCCCGGCACTTGGTGGCTCTGCGTGAGGGTGTCCCTGCCTCCGCTGTCCGTGCTGTTCCTGCTCCGGCGGCTGTGCGGGGGGTCCTTGGGGTGCTGCGGGAGCAGCTGGCGCGGCTTCTGCACTGTGAGCCGTTCGAGATCGAGGGCGGGGCCGCTTTCGATCAGCTGGGTATCGATTCTCTGCTGGCCGCCAGTTTTGTTGCCGGCGTCAATCAGGCCTATGGGCTGGCCGAGCGTCCGGTCACGGTTCAGGAGCATCCCAGCCTCGCCGCGATGGCCGCCTACGTCGCCTCCCGCACCCGGGACGCGGCACCCCCCGCCGCCTCCGCCACCCCCGCGGCCCCCGCGGTTCCCGTGATCCCTGCAGCTGCGGCTGCGGTTGCGGCTCCCGCTGGCCCTGCGGCTCCCGCGGTGCCCGCGGTTCCCGTGGCCGTGGTCCCTGGGGTTCCTGTGGTTCCTGCCGTCCCTGCGGCTCTCGCAGTCCCTGCAGCTGCCGTGGCTCCCGTGGCTCCTGCGGTCCCTGAGGCTGTTGTGGTCCCTGCGGTCTCCGTGGTCCCTGGTGTGCCGGCTGCGGGGGGTGTGCCGTTGCCGGCGTCCGCCGCCGCGGTGGGAAAGCGGCCTGCGCTGTCCCAGGAGGAGATGCTCGCGCTCCTGGACGCGGTGCGCGGGGAGCGGATCGGTGTCGATGAGGCCGCCGCGCTCCTGACGGCCCGCCCCGCCTGACCACCACCCCGCCACCCCTCACCCGGCCACCACTACCCGGGGGCGCTACCCGGCCACCACTGCCGGGGGCGGTATCCCGCCAGCACCATCACGACGGCACCGGGCCACCGGCACCGGGCCGCCATCACGCCGTCACTGTCACGGGCCGCCGTCAGGCGGCCATCACCTGGGCAGTGCCCGGTCATTACCGCCGGGGCGGGCGGTGCCCAGACATCATCCAGTCGTTGCCGCCGGGGTGTGTCCGGCCACGATCCGGCTGTCCTCACCTGGGGGGTGCCCGGCCACTGTCCGGTCACCGCTGTCCGGGTGGCGCCTGGCCGGCCGTCACCCGGGTGGCGGCCGGTAGTTCCCCGCCGCTTCCGCCCCTGACAGCCCCAACAGCTCCAACAGCTCCAACAGCTCCGACGGGTCCGACAGCTCCGACGGGTCCGACAGCTCCGACGGGTCCGACGGGTCCGAACGAGGCCGACAGCTCCTGTGACAGCCCGGGGCCCCTGTGGTCCCGGGCCCGGACAACCCGACAGCCCTGACACCCCCGACAGCCCTGACAGTGCGGAAGGCGTGGCGGTTCCGGGCCCCGGCGGGTTCGACAGCCCTGTGGGCCCTTGTGGTCCCAGAGCCCCTGACAGCCTTGACAGTTCTGACAGTTCCGGTGGCCCCCGGCAGTTCCGATAGGTCCGGCGGCCCCGGCGGCCCCGGCGGCTCCGGCGGCTCCGGCGGCCCTGGTGGTTGTGGTGGGGGGACTGTTTGGGGGTGGGGTGGTGAACCGAGACGGACGAGGAACATGATGACGCTCACTACTCCGGGGCCGTTGGGTGCTGGGCCCCTGCCGCAGTCCCGCGAGGTGCCGGTGCCGGTGCCGGTGAAGTTGTGGTTGTGTTCCAACGATGCTCTTTCGCCCGCGGTCGCTGGTGTTCTTGCTGCGCACTGGCTTGATGAGGGTGAGCGTGAGACCGCGGCGCGTTTCCTTTTCGAGCGTGACCGGCGGCAGTATCTCCTGGCGCATACGCTGGTGCGCCGGGCGCTGGCGCTGGAGGCCGGCCTTGCCGAGGCCGAGCAGGTCATCTGGCGTTCGGCTCGGGGGCGGCCTTTCCTGCAGCCGCTGCCCGGGGGCCTGCCCCGGGGCGGGGGGCATCTGGATTTCAACCTCTCCCACGCGGGTGGTTACAGCCTGCTCGGTATCGTCCGCAGCAAACGCATCGGGGTTGATGTGGAGGGTCTGGCACGTGAGGCGCGTGCGTTGGAGACGATTCTGACCACTTTCACTGCCGAGGAGCAGGGGTGGGTGCTGGAGGAGCCGGCGGGAGAGCGGCGCAGCCGCCGGGTGCTGCGGCTGTGGACGTTGAAGGAGGCCTATTCCAAGGCCCGTGGGCTGGGACTGGCTCTGCCGTTCGATGAGTTCTCCTTCACTCTGGCCGGTGAGGGGGGTGTGCTTGCCTTCCGGCCGCCGGCCGATGACGGGGACGGGCGGTGGCGGTTTGTGGAACTGGAGCCGGTGCCGGGCGTGCTGAGTGCTGTGGCGCTGCCCGCTGACGACGGTCTTGTCCCGTATCTGGAACTGCATCACGGTTTTCCCTGGGACCGGGCCACACCCCGCGTCATCGCGCTGCCCGAGCCGGTGGGCGCATCCCCTGCCCCGCACGGGCGGTGACCCGCCGGCCCGGGAAACGACACCACCCGCCTGCTCTTCCCGCAGCCCCGGTTTCCGCACTGCTTTCGCCAGTGGTTTCGGCATGGGTTTCAGCAGGGGTTTCGCCAGTGGTTTCGGCATGGGGTTTGGGCGGGGGTTTCGGCTGTGGCCGGGGCGGGGTTTTGGGTGGGGTTTTTCGTTGTGGTCTGGGCGGGGGTTTCGGCAGGGGTTTTCATCCGGTGGCGGTGGCGGTGGCAGGCGGAAAAGGGAAGGTGTGTGTCGGGTGGGTTGTCTGCCGGTGTGTGTCCGCGACGGAATCCCGAGTTCAGTTCCGGTATGGGTGCAGGTGTTCTCGAGAGTCGACAAAAGCTGTGCGCGATACCTGACGTGGAGTGCCGCTGGAGGACCGCTACAGGGAAACGATGGCCGGGTACGCGCACCGCTAGCGTGCGTCGTGGCGGAGATTTCTGGCCACCAGAAGGAACTGGACAACGAACTCGACGAGGTGGGAGGGGCACCGTGAAGATTCAGGTTCTGGGTCCGTTGAGTGCCGAGGTCAACGGGGGATCGATCGTTCCGACGGCCGGCAAGCCGCGGCAGATTCTGTCGTTGCTGGCGCTGTATCCGGGGCGGGTCATGCCTGTTCCCACGCTCATGGAGGAACTGTGGGGGACCGAGCCTCCCGCGAGTGCGCTGACGACTCTTCAGACATACATTCTGCAATTGCGCAGACGGCTCGGCACGGCCATGGGACCGGGCGCGCCGGGCCAGGCGAAGGACGTTCTCGCCACCCGGCACGGGGGGTACCTGCTCCAGATCGACAAGAGCTGTGTCGATGTGAACCGGTATGAGGATCTGATCCGGCAGGGCCAGGGCGCGTTCGAGGCCGGTGACAACCAGTTGTCCGCGGCGTGTTTCGGGACCGCTCTGGATCTGTGGACCGGCGCGCCGCTGGTCGATGTGAAACTCGGGCCGGTCCTTGAGATCGAGGTGATGCGGCTGCAGGAGAGCCGGCTGGTCACCGTGGAGCGGCGTATTGACGCCGACCTGCGCCTGGGCCGCCATGCGGAGCTGATCGCCGAGCTGACCGAGCTGACCGCCCGTCATCCCCACCACGAGGGGCTGCACTCCCAGGCCATGCTGGCGATGTACCGCTCGGGCCGGCAGGCCACCGCGCTGGAGGTCTACCGCAGGCTGCGCATGCGGCTCATCGACGACCTGGGGGTTGAGCCCTCCCCGCAGCTGCAGCGCATGCACCAGGCCGTGCTGGCCGTGGACCCGCAGCTGGACGTTCTGGCGGGGCCGCGTCACTCCTCGACGTTCGACCTGTTCGCGGCATGAGGGACACCCCCGCCGCCACCCAGCCGGGCGTCCCGCCCGCCACCCCGCCCGCCGCCGTCGGGCACGCCGCCACCCGGCACGCCGTCGTCGGGCACGCTGCGGCCTGGTCCGTGGCCCGGCCCGCCGCCGTCCGGCCCGCCGCCGTCGGGCACGCTGCCGCCTGGCCGGTGGCCAGGCCCGTCGTCGTCCGGCCCGTCGTCGTCGGGCCCGTCGCCGTCGGGCACGCTGCCGTTCGGCCCGCTGCGGCCTGGTCCGCGGCCTGGTGTGCCGTTGTCGGGCTTTAGGCCGGGGGTTTGCTGCATCCGGGCTGTCGGTGCTCTCGTGCGGCCGGGACGCCGCCCTGGCGGGCGGCCCGGTGTTCGTGCGTGTCTGGCGGGGGTCAGGCGGCGGTCTTGAGTCGGGTCACCGTCGCCCACAGCGACGCCGGTGGGGCGAAGGTGTCCAGCGAGAACGCCTCGTCCGTGAAGCGGGTTGCGTCCAGGCTCTCCAGCGGGCCCGGCAGTTGCGCCGCGGCCGGCGAGTCCAGAGCCGAGACCCTGAGGTCGGTGTCGGCCTGAAGCGGTTCACCCGCGCCCGGGAACGGCAGATAGCCCCGCAGGAGTTCCTCGGACGTCATGTCGCAGGCCATGGCTGGTCCCACCCTTTTGTGTGCCGTCGGTTCACCGGAAAACGGTGGGGCCCGGACACCGCGCCGGACACCACCCGGCGCCCCCCCCCGGCACCACCCCCAGGCCCGTATGACCTCGTATCCCCCCGCCCCCTGGCGTCGCTGGCCCGCCCGGTGCGTGGGGGAGGGGGTGTCTGTGAGGGGTGGGGAGTCCAGCAGCACGGCGGCCGCACGCGGCGGGGCAGGGGCCGTCCGGACCGCTCCAGCAGACCCTGCCCCGGCTTCAGCAGTCCCGGCCCCGGCTCCAGCAGTCCCGGCCCGCTCCAGCAGTCCCTGCCCCCGCTCCAGCAGTCCCGGCCTGCTCCAGCAGTCCCTGCCCCCGCTCCAGCAGTCCCGGCCTGTGCTCCAGCCCTGTTTTGCTGCTCCCGTTGCTCTCGCGGGTCTTGTCGTTCTCGCGGGTGGGTGCGGGCCGTCGCCTGCGGGATGCGGGCGGGCCGGGTGCGGCGGGTGAGGTGGCGTGCGCGCGTGAGGGGCTGCTTGCGGGCCGGGTGGATGTCGTTCACGTGCAGCACCAGCGGGCTGGTCCGGCCCAGTTGGCCCAGTTGGCCCAGTTGGTTCAGTTGGTTCAGGTGAGGCAGTTGCGTGCGTTACGCCCGCTGGTGAGCGGCGTGCATGTCCCCGGCCGGCAGGTCCTGCGCGGTGTGTCCGTGCGCAAGGCCCATCGCGTGCGCACCGCGGTGCCCGCCCGCCGGCTCGGCCGGTGCACGAGCGTACTGTTGCCGCACTCCGTGGGTCCTTTTGCCAGGACGGTGCGGGGGCAGTCCTGGGTGTCGGCAGGGGCGTCCGTCATGGTCCTGATCGTTCCCGTCCTGCCGGGGCCGGCGTCATGGACCGCTCCGTCGTCTTGTCCGGGCCTTGGCCCGTGACAGTCTGATCACCTCGCCTGCAGGCGTGCTGGAGCCGCGGCGAAGCAGCGGGGTCCATCCGTTCTCCGCCACCTCTCCAGGGCCGTCGGTCATGGTGTGCGGGACAGTTGCACGGGACGACGAACCATGAAGAAGGGCCTCTCGTCATGGTGCCCACGCTGGCCGAGCCCCTCAGCGGGGCGCTGCACGAACTCCTCACCGCGCACAGTGTGCGCGAACGCAACAAGGAACTCGTCCGCGCGCTGGTCGCGGCCGGCAACCGGGGCGAGGTCAACCGGCTCACCCGCCACTGGGCGGGCCCGGAGGGAACCGGCGGGCGGGCGCTGCCCGACGGGCTGGGGCTGACGGTCGAGAGCCTGCTGGCCGACGACGACGTCGTCGCGCTGCGGGCGACCGCCCGTGCCGCGGAAGCGGCCTGGTCGCTGGTGGCGGAGCTCCGCTTCGACGCGGCGGGCCGCCTCGCGCAGTGCCACGACCTGCTCGTGCCCGCCACCGTGCCGTCCTGACACACCCCCCTCGAACCAGCGCCAACTACCGTGCGCGCGCCGTCGGTCAGGCGGGCTGGCGGGCGGTCCGCGGGCACCGGACCTCGCGGTGCGGCCCCCGGCTGCCACCACTCCGGGTTTCGCCGCAACTCCGAACCCCGCGTACGGGAAGCCCAGTTCCGCGGCACGGTGGACACCCGCCCCCCGGGGCCGGGCCCGGTGCTGCCCCGCCCGCAGCCCGCAGCCCGCCGGAGGGCCGTACGGCACCCGCCGGCCCTCGCCTGCCGGCCCCTGCCTGCCGCCTCCAGCCCCGCCCGCCGCCCGCCGGCTGCTGGCTGCCGGTTCGCTCCGCAGGGCGCAGTCGGCGCCTGCCCGCTGCCACCACTCCGGGTTTCGCCGCAGCTCCGAACTCCGCTCGCGGGCAGGGCAGTTCCAGGGCGCGGTGGACACCCGCCCCCGGGCCGGACCCGGCGCTGCGCCGCCCATTTGAGCGGGCACGGTGCCCGGGGGACGTGTATGGCACCCCGGGGTGGCAGATGCCGGGCGGGCGGGAGGCGCGCGGGACGCGTGCAGGCATGCTTGCCGCGGTGTGCCGTGCCGCCCGCTGTCGGCGCGGACGAGTGCAGGTCGCAGACGGTTCGGGGGCCACTGGAGAAAACGGACGTACGGGCCGTGCCGGAGCTAGCGTGGCAGGACCCAACGGGAGGCGCCGGCCATGGACGGAGCACCGCACCGCACCGGTACGCACCGCCGCCGCACCCGCGGCCGGATGCCTGCCGGACACCCGCACCGGCGACGCACGGCCACCCCGGACCAGGGGAGTGCACTGTGCACCCGGCCGGCGCTGCACACTGTGGCGCCCGGACGGGGGACACCGCACACACCCCGGGCAACACCCCGGGCAACACCCCGGGCAACACCCCTCGGACCCGCCGGTCCCGTACCTGCCGGTCCTGTGCCCGCCGGTCCCGTACCTGCCGGTCCCGGTTGTGCGGGTCCCGCTTCGTGCCGTGCCCGGTTGTGCCGGCTCGGGTCGGCTGCCGGGGGCGGGCCGGTGGTGATGTGCGCGTGGCTCGGCAGCGCGGGGCGCTGCATCCCGCCGGCCGGGGGCAACGCCCCTCACCGGTCCCAAAGTGCCGGTTGCCGCCGGCCCCAGGGCAATGCTCCTCACCGGCCCCAGGGCACTGCTCCTCACCGGTCCGAGGGCAATGCTCCTCACCGGTCCGAGGGCACTGCTCCTCACCGGTCCGAGGGCACTGCTCCTCACCGGCCCCAGGGCACTGCTCCTCACCGGTCCGGGGCCATGCTCCTCACCGGCCGGGTCGCCACACTCCTTACCGCTCCGGGGTGCCGGTTGTCACCGGTCCGGGGTCGAGGGTTGTCGCCGGCCGGGGGGTGCCCGGGGGGTGCCGGGGGTGCCGGGGGTGAGGGTCTGCTGAGGTGCGGGGGCAAGTGGTCCGGGTTCCGTACGGGGTTGAGTTGAGGAGGGGGAGGCGATGAACGACGGCCCGCCTGCCGGCGTATGCGCGGTGATCGACCCCGAACGGGGTGCCCACGGCGTCCTGGAACTGCACGGCCCACTGGACACCGCCTGTGTCCACCGGGCCATGCACCGCATCGCGGAGATCCGTCCCGCTGCCCGCCACAACGGGCTGCGGCTGCTGCGGCACGGCCCGGGCCTGCACAGCGTGGAACTGTCCGGCGGCGACCAGACGCCGGCGCCCGGCTGTGCGGGCCTGCTCGCCGACCTGCTCACCGCCGCGCCCGGGCCCGCCGCCGACGCTCTGCCCGGTCCCGGGGCAGGCACCGCAGCGGCCGGCCTGCCCTGCGGGACACTGCCGCGCACCGAACCTCTCACCCCCCTGCAGCAGCAGCGGCTCACCGACGCCCTCACCTGGCCCGACCACCAGGTGGAGCAGATCCTGTGGCGCTGGCACGGCCCGCTGGACACCGCACGCTTCGAAGCGGCCTGGCAGGCCGTCAGCGCGCGCGAGAGCGTCCTGCGCACCGCTTTCGTGTGGGACCCGCGCCCGCGCGCCGTCGTCTTCGACCGCGGCATCACCCACATCGACCGCCACCCCCACGGCACGCCGGCCCGGCGCGCTGCGCTGCTGGCCCGCGAACGGGCCCGCTCCTTCGACCTGCGCCGCCCCGCGCCGGTGCGCGTGACGCTGCTGGACAGCAACCCCGCCGACGCCGCGGCGCCCTTCACCGACGTACTGCTCACCTATCACCGTGCCCTGCTGGACAGCTGGAGTGTGCGGCTGCTGATGCGCGCGTGCTGCCGCGCCTACCTCGCCGGCGGTGTGCTGCCCGGCGGTGAACGCCGCCCGGCCCTGGGCGACTTCGCCCGCTGGATCGGCACCCGCAACCCCGGCCCGGGCGCCTGGTGGCGCGGCGCGGCCCGCCCGCCGGCCGTGCCCGCCGCACCCCGGCCCGCCCGCACCCCCGCCGCCGGCGCCGGCACCGGCGTGCTGCGCACGGCCCTGTCCCCCAGCCGCAGCGCACACCTGGCCCACTGGGCCGCCCAGTGGGGGGTCGCGGAAAGCAGCGTGCTCCAAGCGGTGTGGGCGATGCTCTCCTACCGGGCCCGCGGCGCGGCACCCGGGCCCGCGACCGTCGGCTTCGGCCTGGACTTTCCCGGACGGGGACTGCTCCTCCAGGGCATCGAGGGCCTCCCGGGCCCGTTCGAGAACGCCCTGCCCCTGACCGTCACCCTCGACGCGGCGCTGGGCCTGCCCGCGCTGCTGGGTGAACTGCGGGACAGGGCCATGGACATGGCGGCCTGCGAAGGGGCCGCCGCCGCGAGCCCGGCCCCCGGCAGCAGTACCGGGCGGCGGGCCGGCGGCCTGCTCGCCTTCGACTGCGGCCCCCGGCCCGAAACCGCCGGCAGCGACCTGGCCGCGCACGGGATACGCCTGGAGGAGCAGGAAGCCGCCGGAGCGCCGGCCGGATACGCCCTGCGGCTGCGCGCCGGCCACGACGCCCGCCGCGCTCTCACCCTCACCTGCGCCTACGACCGTGACCTTCTGGAGGTAGGCGCCGCCCGCACCCTGCTGGCGCACACCGCCCGGCTGCTGAGCCTGCTGCCCGCAGCCGCCGGCGCGGCCACCACCGTCGCCGACGTACTGGCCCTGCTGCCCGGCGCGGCCACACCCCCCGTCCCGGACGGCCCCGGCACCCGCGATGCGGCACCCTGGGTGGTGCTGCGCGGCGCGCTGGCACCCGCGGCGGCCACCGTGTGCCTGCTCGACGTACCGGGCGCACCGCGCACCGGGCACGACGAGGTGGTGCGCCACTACCGCGGGCCCGAGGCACTGACCGCGCTCAGCCTCACCGCCGGCCGGCACAGCGACCACGCCGCGGCCCTCGGCGCCCTGGCCCGCTCACACGGCCGGCTGGTCCTGGGCGGCTACTCCGGCACCGGCGCCCTGGCCTGCGAACTGGCCCGCCACCTCACCAGGCCCGGAGTGCGCCCGCCCCTGGTCGTAGTCGCCGGCGCCGGCCACGGCCCCGACGCGCCCCGCACCCTGGCCGGCGCCCTGCAGCAGGCGAGCGCCTCGGCCCGCCGCCACTGAAAACCCCCCACCCCCCCCGCCGCCCCCCACACACACAGGCACCCGTACAGATACAGACACCGTCCCGCACCGTCCCGCACCGTCCCGCGGCGCCCCGCACCGTCCCGCGGCACCCCGCACCGTCCCGCGGCACCCCGCACCGTCCCGCGGCACCCCGCACCGTCCCGCGGCACCCTGCGGTGTCCTGCGGTGTCGCCTGCCGTGCGGGGGCGGTGCGGGGGCGGGGCGGGGGATCATTTCCTGGGCCAGCCGATGTCGTCGTCCGACGCCGTGGCGTGCACCGCTCCCGCCCGGCCGCCGCCCTGCACCCCACCGGGGCGGCCAGAAACCGAGTGCTTCATGAACGACTCCCGTGGATGTGAACGAGAACAGTTCCCGTGATCGAGGACGGCTGGTGCCCAGGCACCACCACTGGTGCTCGAAATGTTTCCCGGATCCGTTCAAGAACCGTTCAAGAACCACTTGAGGAACACCGGAAGGCCCGGCCAGGTTCACACGAGGTCCAGGGCACAACCCATGGCAAAACATTGCCCGCCCGTTGCCCGCCCCCTACGCTCGGGGCGGCTTCGGTGGCCACCGGCGGTGACCCGCCCCGTGCGCCCCGCACCCGCCCCCACCCGTGCGTCCCAGGGAATGGTCATATGCTGCGTCAGCCCGCCTTCGGCCGCCGTCTTCGCAAACTGCGACAGGCCCGCGGGCTGTCCCAGACCGCGCTGACCGGTGAGGGCATGTCCACGGGCTACCTCTCCCGGCTGGAGTCCGGCGCACGCCAGCCCACCGAACGGGCCGTGGCCTACCTCGCCGAACAACTCGGCCTGCAGCGCGCGGACTTCGAGGAACCCGCCGGCGGCTCACTCGCCCACGCGCTGACACTGGTCGCCTCCACCCAGTCCGACGCCGCCATGGACACCCTGCGCGAGGCCCTGGCCGCCGAGGGACACGAGGTGCCGGTACTGCGCTGGCAGGCGCTGTGGCAGCTGGCCCGCCGCCGCCGCCTGCAGGGCGACCACCCCGGCGAGCGAGAGGACCTGGAGGAACTGGTCCGCCTCGGCGACGCCGTCAACCTGGTCGCCCTGCGCGTACGCGGACTGACCCGCTACGCCCGCTGCCTGCGCTCACTGGGAGAGATCACCGCCGCCCTCGACGCCGCGATGACGGCCCACCACCTCGCCCGCGAGGACGACCTGGAAACACACGACCGCGCCGCGGTACTGCTGGCCCTGGTCTCGGTGGAGGCCGAAGCCGGCCGCACACCCGACGCCCGCGCCCACGCCGACGAACTCGTCGAACTGGTCGCCGGCTGGTCCAACGCACTGTGGGCGGAAGCGATGTGGACCGCCGCGGCGGTGCGCCTGCGCCAGGGCGACCACGCCGCCGCGCAGGCCTACCTGCAAGAGGCGCTGGAGAAGTTCGACAGCGCCGAGGACCTCGTGCTGTGGCTGCGGCTGCGGCTCGCCGCCGGCCGCCTGCACCTGCAGAAACTGCCGCCGGACCCCGACGCCGCCCAACAGTGCGTCACCGCCGCCGAACGCGCCCTCGCCTTCGTCTCCACACCCGCCCTGCACCAGGAACTGACCGCGCTCAAAGCCGACCTCGCCTTCCTCACCGCCCGCTACGACGACGCCCGCCACCTGCTCGGCGAACTCGCCCAGGTCGAACCCCGCATGACCTACCGCGACCGGGTACGGCTGGACATCCTGCGCCACCAGCTGCGTATCCGCTCCGGTGACGACAGCGGCGTGCAGGGACTGCGGGCCCTGGCCGAACAGGCCCAGGCCGACGCCAACATCGACCTCGCCGCGGAGATCTGGCGCCTGCTCGCCGAATCCCTGGCCCAGCTCGAAGCCGCACGGGGCCCCGCCCCCTCCGCTTCCGGGACGTGAGCAACCCCGCCCGGCCCCCACCCGCCACCAGCACCCTGCCCGGCCGTTGGGCATCCGGCCGGGCGGCTCTCACCGTGCGGACGCGGCCAGGCGGTCCGCCGGCTCCCCGGGAGCGCGGCGCAGGACGGCCTCCGCCTGCGCCGCGCGGGCGCGGGCCGGGGTGTTGGCGCAGTCGCCGGCCTCACCGGCCCGCAGCGCGCACACACCGCTCAGCGCACCCGCGGGCACCTGCCCGGGATCAACGACGAGGAGATCGAGCAGGTCCGGCTCCCGGCCCCAGGTGAGCAGCGCCCGGTAGCCCAGCCGCTCCACCGCCCCGCACAGCACCTCCGGGTCGGGCGCGAGTACCTCCTGCGGCGCCAGGTCGATGCCCTCACGGGGATCGAAGAGTGAGCGCATGGCCGCGTACTCGTCGTGCACCCGGCGGTTGGGCACCCCGGCCACCCGCAGCACGGCCGGCCGCCGCCCCGCCAGCCGCCCGACGACAGAGGCGACGTCGGTGACGTCCCGGCCCCAGCCAAGCGCGGGCGCGCCGGCCAGGTCGGCGACCGGCTCGGCGGTGGAGAGCACCGCCTCGTAGCGGTAGCGGGTCAGCTCGTTGTGGTGCACACCCCGCTTGACCCGCACGTCGACCGCCCGCACGCCCGGCACGTCCCGGGCCAGCACGCCGAACAGGGCGGGGGCGAGCAGCAGTTCGCTCTCCTGGGCGACCTGCTCGTCGATGGCGCGCAGCAGCGCCTCCCGGTCGCCGCGGGCGGCACCCGGGCGGGCCAGCGCGACACCGGTGTGAAAGCAGCGCGCCAGATCCAGGCTGCGCAGGCCGTCCAGGAACAGCGAACCGCCCGGGGCGAGCAGCGGCAGCAGCCCCTCGATGACGGTGCGCAGGCGGGCAAGGCCCGTAAAGCGCTGGACCACCGAGTTCAGGACGATCGTCTCGAAGTGGCCGGCCGGCAGCCCGCCGGTGTCCTGCGCACCGCGGCACCGCAGCCGGACCTTGTCGGTGAGGAGCGCATCGGCCCCGGCCCGCGCGGTGAGCGCGGCGACAGCCGCCGGACAGGCGTCGGTGGCCCAGTACTCGTGGACCTCCTCGCCGCGGGCCACACGCTCCATCAGATGCCCGGCGCCCGCACCGATCTCCAGGACCCGGCGGCGCGGCAGCTCCCGGATCCGCGCCACGGTGGCCTCGCGCCACTCCCGCAGTTGCTCCGGCGGGATCGGCAGGGCGTCGTAGCTGCTGCTGCTCTGCCCGGCGCCCGCCTCCAGGGCAGCGGCCGCCGGCGGGAGTGCTTCCCGGCGCGCGTGGGCGCCCTCGTTCTCGTACCTGAGCCCGGAGATGGACATCGGCACCCGCTCCCCTTTTTCGACAGCGCCTTCCGGCTTGGCAAAACATTGCCTTCATGTTGGCAACGGCGGCCTGAGGGGGTGTCTCGCCCCGGTTGAGCGGCAGTGGAGTCGCTGGTGGCGCCGTCGCGCCGGCGTCCGTACGCAGACGGCACGTTGCCAGACACCGTCCGCACCCGGTGTGAGGCGGAGCCCCGCCGGCCGGGGAGAACACCCCCGGGAACGCCGAAGCCCCCGCGGCGGCACGGCGGCCGGCGGGGGCGTCACGAAGCGGGCACCGGGCCCGGGCGCGATCAGACGGAGGCGACCTTGGGAGCGGCGGGCCAGCCGATGTCACCGGCCGGGACAGCGGGGGGAGCGATCGGCCAGCCGATGTCACCGGCCGGGACGGCGGTGGCGACCTTGGGCCAGCCGATGTCACCGGCCGGGACGGCGGTGGGGGCGGTGGGCCAGCCGATGTCACCGGCGGGGACGGCGGTGGGGGCGGTGGGCCAGCCGATGGAGTCCGCGACGGTGACCGTCCCCGGCGCCGTCGGCCAGCCGATCTCGTCCGCGGCACTGAAGGCGCCGGCGGTGGAGAAGGCGGCGGCGGCGATGGCGGCGGCGGCGGTGGCGATCCGGGCGATGCGGTTCACGGCGGGCTCCTCGGTGTCAATTCTGTATTAGCTGCTTGGCAACCTCTTGCCTAAAGATTGGCAAGCAATTCTCGTGAATTGGTGGGGAATGGGTGGAATTTCACTCAAGATGGCCGTGAGGTGCACCCCCAAAGCCCGGCACACCACACTGAATTGCCTAAGAAAACCGCCTGTGAGCTGCGAAGACGCACATCCTTGGCACAATTGCGGGCCCTTTGGCAACGCTCGGCAAACCCTGGAAAGGCAAGCCAGGAACGCCGGACTCCGGGGGCCGGCGGGCCCCGCCCGCTGGAGCGCCGCCGGAGCCCATGTTGCCAATTCCCCTCCCGTATGGGCAATGTATTGCCAAGAAGGAGGCAACACATTGCCTCGATTGTTCTGGCGACGGGGGAGGACCGGAAGTGAACGCGATGTCCCACGGTGAGCGAAGGGTCCATCTGAACGCGGCCGGCGTCGGCCGCATGCCCGCGGCCGTCCTTGGGGTCCTCACCCGGTGGACCCGCTTCGAGGACCGGTACGGGCCCCTGGAGCTGGAGGAACACCTCGACGGCGTCCTGCACGGGCAGATCCACGAACGGCTGGGCGCCCTGCTCGGCGCGCCGGCCGGCGACACCGCCGTGTGCACCGGCGCCGCCGACGCGTTCACCGCCGTCGTCTCCCGGCTCCCGCTCGGCCCGCGCGACCGCATCTGGACAACCCCCTACGAGCCGGCGGCCCACCTCGCCGCCCTCTACGCCCTGCGCGCCCGCACCCGCTGCCGGCTGGAGGTCGTACCACTGCGCCCCGACGGGGACCTGGACCTGGAATGGATGGCGCAGCACATCGGCGACGACGTCGCCCTGGTCTGCGTCCCGTACGTGGCTTCCGGCTGCGGCATCGTCAACCCCGTCGAGGACGTGGGCCGCCTCCTGGCCCCCTACCGCTGCCTGTACGCCGTCGATGCCTCCTACGCCGTGGGCCAGCTGCCCGTGGACGTCGCCCGCATCGGCTGCCACCTGCTCACCGGCGACGGCTGGCGTTTCCTGCGCGGCCCGCAGCGCGTCGGGTTCGCCCATACGGCACCGCGGCTGCGCCAGGCCCTGGCCCCGTCGGGCGGCCTGCCCCTCACACCGCCCGACGGCGCCGCCGTCGCCGCGCTGAACACCGCCCTCGCCCAGCCCGCACCCCCACCCGCACCCGCCTGCGGGGAGCTGGGATCCCGGCTGCGGGCCGCCGTGCAGGACACCGCCGGCACCGAACTCATCGCCCCCGGCCGGACCCAGTGCGCCATCGTCACCTTCCGGCACGAGAACCTGCCGGCCCACCTGGTACGCCGCCGCCTCGCCGACCGCGGAGTCACCGTATGGAAAACGGTCGCCGCGCAGATGCCGCTCTACCTGCCCGGGCGCGGCATCGTCACCGCCGTCCGCGCCTCGCTCCACCACGACAGCCACGCCGAGGACATCGACGTGTTCGCCGGTGCGCTCCAGGACGCGGTGGCACAGGGCAGTGCGCGCTCCGCCGGCGTGCCGCGCCCCCTGTCCACCGCAGCGAAGCCGCCGCACGCCGTGCCGCCGGCGGCCGCGGCGCGATCGTTCGCCGGCGAACGGACCCGGGACGGCATCTGACCCCCGCCTGCACCCCAACCCCCGCCCCCGACAGCCCCGACGGCCCCGGCCCGCACCGGCACCGTCCGTACCGGCCCGTACCGGCACCGTCCGTACCGGCCCGCACCGGCACCGTCGGCACCGGCACCGTCGGCACCGGCACCGTCCATACCGGCACCGTCCGTACCGGGCCGGCGCCGGTCGCGTATCGGCCTGTACCGGCCGGGATCCTGCCTCGGCGCCTTTCACCTGCACGTGGTCATCCAGGCCACCCTGGGCCCCACCCTGGGCCCCGCCCTGGTCTGCTTCCGGGCCGTGGGCCCCACGGCCCGCTGGGACGGCCGGCCCAGGCAGCCCTCTTCCCGGCCGGCACGGCCGCCATCGGCCCCTCGGTCACCCGGGCCCGCCGCGCCCTGCCCGCACAGCCCCCCCGAACCCGCCCCCCGGCCCCGGGCAGCCGCCTGAAGCAGGCAGCAGGCAGCAGGCAGCAGGCAGCAGGCAGCAGGCAGCCGTCGCCGGCGCCGTGCCGCCGGGCCCGGCGGGCGCCAGGAGCGGGCCGCGCCGACAGCACTTGAGGGGTATGCGAAAGATGCTCGATCCAGGACGCGGAGACTGCCCCTGCCGAGTCCGGATTCCCTCACGCGGGTTCCCCGGCGTCCCTCACCACCCCCGTGGACACGACCTGGCCACGGACCAAAGCGGAGGCTGAGATCATGACCGTCGAGCTGGCGCACAGCACCCCACACGCCTGGCCCGGCCAGGAGTTCGCCGCCCTGTACGCGCAGGCGCAGCACTTCTACGCCCACCAGATGCAGCTCCTGGACACCCACGACACCCACTCCTGGGCGGCCACCTTCACCAAGGACGCCGTCCTCGAACTGCCCTTCCTGCCCGGGCCGGTGGCTGCCCGCACCGGGCTCGCCCGCTACGAGCGGGCCGGCGCGGCACGGCTGCGGCAGGCCGGCGCCCGCCTGCACCACTGGGTCGGCATGCTTGACATCCGGCCCCGGCCCGAGGGGAGCCTGCACACCCGCTGCTCGGCCCTGGTGCACACCACGCCCCCGCAGGGCAGCTCCAAGGTCCTGTACGTGTGCGTCATGCAGGACGTCCTGGTCCGCACCCACGGCACCTGGCGCACCGCGCACCGCCGGGTGACCCGCGACGACCTCACCTGAACATCCCCGGGGCCCCGGCCGGGCGGCCGCCGCCGTGAGGTGGAACGCCGCTCCAGCTGAACTCGAAGTTCCGCCCCACGCACGGGACGCGCAGCCGCGCCCCTGCCTACAGTGGCCGTGCTCATCACCTCCCTGTCCGCGCCCGCCCGCCGTCACCCGACGAGGGCGGGCGCGTCGACCACGGGGGAGCGGGCGCGCACCGCGCCCGGCACCCCACGCCCGACCAGGAGCCCGTTCGCGGGCCCGGGCGGCCGGCCCGGCACACCCCGCCGCGCCGGGCCCGCCCCTGCCTCTCCCACGAAGAACTCAAGGAGGAACCCGCCGTGGCCGCCCACACCGACACCGTCGACCAACCGGCTCCCCGCCCGGCACGCACGGCGGTCGCGCACCGCCTGCTGATGTGCCGCCCGCAGTACTTCGACGTGACCTACCGCATCAACCCGTGGATGAACCCGCACAAGCCGACGGACGCCGGGACGGCCCTGCTGCAGTGGGAGCAGCTGCGGGAGCTGTACCTCTCGCTCGGGCACAGCGTCGAGGTCATCGAGCCCCTCGAGGGCCTGCCGGACATGGTGTTCGCCGCCAACGGCGCCACCGTGGTGGACGGCAAGGTGCTCGGCGCCCGGTTCCGGCACCGGGAGCGCACCGCGGAGGGCCCGGCCTACCTCGACTGGTTCGCGCAGGGCGGCTTCACCGAACTGCTGTGGCCCGAGCACATCAACGAGGGCGAGGGCGACTACCTGCGCGTGGGGCGCCGGATGCTGGCCGGCACCGGCTTTCGCACCGACCCCCGCTCGCACGCCGAGGCCCAGGAGTTCTTCGGCCTTCCCGTGACCGGCCTGACCCTGGTCGACCCCGACTTCTACCACCTGGACACGGCGCTGGCGGTGCTCTCCCCGGACGAGGTCATGTACTACCCGGCGGCCTTCAGCCCCGGCAGCCGGGCGGTGCTGCGGGAGATGTTCCCCGACGCGATCCTCGCCCGCGCCCAGGACGCGGCGGTGTTCGGCCTCAACGCCTTCAGCGACGGCCTCAACGTGCTGCTGCCCCAGGCGGCCACCGGGCTCATCGCCCAGCTCAGGGAACGCGGCTTCAACCCGGTCGGG
Source organism: Streptomyces sp. NPDC005551 (assembly GCF_042871785.1). Classification (NCBI taxonomy): domain Bacteria; kingdom Bacillati; phylum Actinomycetota; class Actinomycetes; order Kitasatosporales; family Streptomycetaceae; genus Streptomyces; species Streptomyces sp. NPDC005551. Next base: position 493,758 of record NZ_JBIAJE010000007.1, read on the forward strand.
GTGAGCCTTGGGGAGCTGCTCAAGGCCGGCGGCAGCGTCAAGTGCTGCACCCTCACGCTGTCCTGACACCCCGCCGCCGCGGCCACCGCCGACCCGGCGCCGCACGCCTTGGGGCGGCGGGACCGGGGACGGCCCCGCCCGCCGCTTCAGGGCAGGCTGGTGAACGCGGCGAACAGGTCGTCGAGTTCGTGCGTGTGCACGGTCAGCGACTCGGGGGTCAGCGCCGCCGCGTCCAGGGCGGCCAGCACGGCCCGCAGGGTCTGCACGCCCGCGTCGCCGGGGATCTGCAGGGTGAGCGTGACAAGGTCACAGCTCGCCTCGCCGGGCCCGGGGTGAGCGACGGCCCCGAACACGGCGCCGGCCCGTTCGAGGGTGAGCGCGTCGGCGAACCGCATACGGATGAGGGCGTCGGGCGGATCACTGCGCGGCGCCGCCCGCACGGCGGCCTCACCCGGCCCCGGTACCGCGGCAGGCCCGGCCGGCGCGGCCTGACGGTACGCCGGCAGGACGCTCAGGTGCGCGGCGGGCTCGCTCGCCGCGGGCAGCTGCACCCCGGTCGCGGACCGGGAGTCCAGCAGGACGAGCCGGGCCCGGGGCGGGAGCGAGGCAGCCGGACAGCCGGCCGCCTCCCCGTCCGGGCCGGGCACGGTGGTGGCGGATGACGGCGGGGTGTCACCGCGGCCGCCGGGCGGGGGGAACCAGGGGGTGTGGGTCACGGGCACTGCCCTCGCCTTCGCTGGAGTGTCGTCGTGCGGGTGGCGCCCTCCCGGCGGCGGCCACAAGGACACGATGGCCGCGGCCGGTGGCCGTTCACGCCAGGACCTCGGCCCCGTGCGGGACTTCGGCCCCGTGCGGGACTTCGGCCCCGTGCGGGACTTCGGCCCCGTGCGGGACTTCGGCCCCGTGCGGGACTTCGGCCCCGTGCGGGACCTCGGCCTCGTGCGGGTCCGGCACGATCACCGTGCCGGTGCCGTCGTCGGTGAACATCTGCAGCAGGACCGCGTGCGGGACCCGGCCGTCGATGACCCGGGCCGCGCCCACACCGCTACGCACGGCGTGCAGACAGCCGGTCATCTTGGGGACCATGCCCTCGCTCAGCTCCGGCAGCAGCTTCTCCAGCTCACCGGCCGTCAGCCGCCCGATGACCTCCTCACTGTGCGGCCAGCCCGCGTACAGGCCCGCGACGTCGGTCAGCATGACCAGCGCCTCGGCGCGCAGCGCGGCCGCCAGTGCCGCTGCCACGGTGTCGGCGTTGACGTTGTAGACCGCGCCGTCCTCGGCGCTTCGGGCCAGCGGTGAGACGACCGGGATCCGGCCGTCGGCCAGCAGGCTGTCCAGGGCGCCGGTGTCCACGCCGGTGATGTCACCGACCCGGCCGACGTCCACCGGTTCCCCGTCGATCCACGGCACGTGCCGCACCGCGGTCAGGGTGTCCGCGTCCTCGCCGGTCATGCCGACGGCGAGCGGGCCGAAGCGGTTGATCAGCCCGACCAGCTCACGCTGCACCTGCCCGGCCAGGACCATGCGCACCACGTCCATCGCGGGCGGCGAGGTGACTCTGAGGCCGCCCCGGAACTCGCGCGCCAGGCCGCGTCGTGCGAGCTCGGCATCGATCTGGGGGCCTCCTCCGTGCACCACCACGGGCCGCAGCCCCGCGTAGCGCAGGAAGACCACGTCGCGGGCGAAGGCCGCCGTCAGGTCCTCGTCGACCATGGCGTGGCCGCCCAGCTTGATGACGACCGTGCGGCCCTGGTGGCGGGCCAGCCACGGCAGGGCGTCGCCGATGGACCGGGCCTTGGCCAGCGCCGGGTGCACCCCGGCGCTCACCACGACCTCGCACGCCGGGCAACGGGGCCGCCGGCCGGGCAGTTGGCGCTCATGGGAACGACTCCTTCTGGTGGGGGCCGGGCCGCGGGCCGGGCCCTGATGTCCGGTGGACATGCGCTTGAACACCGCACGAGAACACTTGGCCGGGATGCGGGCTCTTGGGAAGGTGAACACCTGCCGGCCCGGGCGTCGGCTGTGCCGTCATCATGGCGCGCGGACGCGGGCCGGCGGAACACCGATTCCCGTCAACCCGCCCCCGGCGGCGACTGCTTTCCTGCTTTTTCGACACCACCGAATTCCTCCCCTTACGGATGTCCCATTCCCCGCTCGGAAACGACTCGCGGACGGCTCGAGGGGGAGTGGAATACCAGGGGCTGCACCGGAGGGGGATGAACGGCGCACGGTGTGAAACCGCCGTGGGGCGGGCTGCGGCTGCTGCGACGGCAGCAGCCGCAGCCCACCCCGTGGTGCGCCCTGGTCAGGCGGCCGAGGACGCGACCTCGGCGACCTCGGCGACGTCGGCGACCTCGACGGCGCGGCTGCTGTCCAGCTCCCGCTCGGCGCGCCGCAGCACGATGGAGTCGGCGATCTCGCCGCTGCGCACCGCGATGTTCGACAGCAGGGCCGAGGACAGGCCGTGGCTGTGCTCGGTGCCGCCCTGGAGGTAGACACCGCAGGCGGGCCCCGATGCGGCGACGAGGCGGTAGTCGCGGGTGATGCGGTGCCTGCCGGCCTCGTCGCGTTCGAAGTTCTCGTCGAAGTCGCCGAGCAGGCGGGCCGGGTCCAGGCCGTCGTAGCCGGTGGCGAACACCAGCGCGTCGACGGCCAGTTCCTCCCTGCGGTCGTCGAGCAGCGAGTGCAGGACGACCCGCGTCGTGTCGCCGGCCTGCCGGATCTCGGCGACCCGGGTGAGGTTGCGGAAGTGCAGCCGCTGGCTGCCGCGCACCTGCTCGTCGTAGGAGCGCTGGTACAGGGCGCGGATGACGTCCGCGTCGACCACCGAGTAGTTGGTGTTGCGGTGGTAGCGCCAGAACGAGTCCCGGGCCCGCTCGGTGCCGAAGTAGTACTGGTCGACGGCGTTGGGGTCGAACACCTGGTTGGCGAAGGGGGTGTCGTCGGCCACGGAGTAGCCGTAGGAGGGGATGACCGCGCTGACCTCGGCGTGCGGCAGCGAGTCGTAGAGGAACCGGGTGATCTCGGCCGCGCTCTGGCCGGCGCCGACCACCGCCACGCTCTTGAGGCCGCCCGGGGCCTGGGCGTTGAAGCGGCTCAGGAACTGCGAGCTGTGCCACACCCGTTCGTTGCCGCTGACGCCCTCGGGCAGGCGCGGAACCAGGCCCGTGGAGACGACCACGTTGCGGGTGGTGACCACGCTGGTGGTGCCGTCGCCGGTGCGCACCTCGATCTGCAGGAGGTCCGAGGTGCGGGCCCCGGCCCCGGTGGCGGGCCGGATGGAGGTGACCTCGGCGCCGTAGGTGACCCGGTCGTCCAGGCCGGCGGCCGCCCACTCCAGGTACTGGTGGAATTCCTGCCGGGTCGGGAAGAAGTCCTGGTTGTTCACGAACTGCACCAGCCGGTTCGAGGCGTGCAGATACGAGACGAAGCTGTACCGGGACGCCGGATTCCTGAAGGTCGCCAGGTCCTTGAGGAAGGAGATCTGCATCGTCGTCGACGGCAGCAGCATGTTCCGGTGCCAGCCGAACGTGGGCTGCCGCTCGAAGAAGTGGCACTTGATCGAATGCTGCGGAGAGCTCGCTTCGTGTTCCTCCAGCGCGATCGCGAGCGACATGTTGGACGGGCCGAACCCGATACCGACCACGTCGTAGATTTCTTGGCTGGGCCTACCCGATATGTCCATAGAAAATTCTCCCGCTTTGCGTCTGAAAAACTCGACCGGTGGCTCGAGAGACCGTCGTACAGTGTTCTCCGGAGAGTGTCTAAAAGGCAACTAGAGGGCGGCATGAAGACGGTTCGACGACGCCGCATGGTGCTCGATATCCGAAAGCGTTGTCCCGTCGACGGGACGGGGGTACGGTCGGCGCGGATTCTCAAGACTTCTGCGTGACGCAGCCTCCCCGCAGGCGAGTACTGCCCCTTTGCCGTGCCCCGAGACAATTGCCGAAAGGTGACTCCGGATGTTCGTTCCGAGCTTTTATCGCGAACCGGGAAGTTCGTGGATGGTGGATCTGATCCGTGGTAATCCGCTGGCGCTCGCGGTGTCCAACGGCAGCGCCGAGGACGGCCCGTTCGCCACCCACCTGCCGGTGATCTTCGACCCCGTGACCTCCGGCGACCCGAGCGCCGAGCTGCCGGGGACCACGCTGCTCGGGCACCTGAACCGGGCCAACCCGCACTGGGCGCAGCTGGAGACGGGCGCCGTGCTGCTGCTGACGTTCACCGGCCCGCACACCTATGTGTCACCCACCGTCTACGACAAGACGCCGGCGGCCCCGACCTGGAACTTCACCGCGGTCCACGTCCGGGGCGTGGTGGAGAGGATCACCTCCACGGAGGAGACGCTGGGCGTGGTGCAGTCCACCGTGCGCGCCTTCGAGGAGGGCTTCGGCACCGGCTGGGACATGAGCGACTCGCTCGGCTACTTCCGCAAGATCGTGCCCGCCGTGGGGGCCTTCCGGTTCACCGTGACCGGCGCCGAGGGCATGTTCAAACTCAGCCAGGAGCAGCCCGGCGAGGTGCGCGAGCGGGTACGGGAGTCGTTCGGGCACAGCGCGTGCACCTACAAGCGCGAGACCGCCGCGCTGATGAACCGGCTGCCGTGAGATGCCGGTGGCCCCGGCGCCGGCGGGTTCAGGCGCTGATGGCCACCGGGACCCGCTCCACCGGGCCCGCGGGCCGGGCAGAGTCCGCACCGGCGTCCGCGGCCGGCGCGGGCAGGCTCTTCACCGACGTGAGCCCGGTGACCTCCGCACCCTCCCCGGCCGTGCCCGGCTCCTGCAGGGCACTGGCCGCCGCACTGTCCAGCACGGCCATCACCCACTGCTCGAAGTCGACACCCAGCTGCTGGGCGGCCCGGTGCCAGCACTGGAAACGGCTGCCGGGGACATCGAGGCGCCGGCTCGGCTCGGCGGCGACGGACGGCTGCTGCTCGCTCTGACGCGCGGCGCGGATGGCGCCGCGCAGCTGCTTGGTGGTCCACTGCCGCTGCTCGGCGCGCTCCAGCCACAGGTCCTGCTCCTCGACCGGCATGGAGGCCAGCTCGGCGTGGTGCTGGAAGCTCAGGGCGGCCCGGCGCCGGGTGAGGTCGAAACGCCGCGAGACCCACGCGTAGTTGCGCAGGGTCTGGTACGACAGGCCCGCGGCCCGTATCCCCCGCTGGTAGCGGTCGGTGTAGTGGTCCTTGCCGTACACCATCCAGTCGCCCAGCCACCAGGACGAGGAGTCCAGGACGTCGGCGAGCTGGCGCCCGGCCCGCTCCCACTCGTCGTAGGCCATCCTGGCCGGCATCTGCAGACCCACCCTGGTCGTCAGCACCTGGCCCCGGCGCGGCGCGGCCCCCGCGGTGCGCGCGGGGGGCTGCGCGGGAGCTGCTGCCGGGCCGTTGTGCGACCCTGCGGTCTGACCGGCCTGACGCGTCATCATGCCTCCATTGGTGGGTCCCATAACCGGTGAGAACCCTCGCAGGGCGGGATGGAGGGGCACCGGAGCGGCACTCGAACGAGTGCACGTCGAACGTCCCCGCGGCATGACGCCGTCCTTGCGGTGGCATCACCGGCGCACTCCCGCCACCGGACGCGTGAGACCTGAAGCCCCGGGAGAACTGTCCCGCCGACGGGACACCGCACGGCCACCGAACCCCGCGCCCCGTACACCCCCTTTTCTTTTTCTTTCCCTGTCCCGGTGCCCGCGGGACATGCCGGGCCCCGGCCAATTCCCGCACCGAACCACGGTTCCCCTCTCCCGGACCACCGCCCGGAATTTCCCCGGCAGCGGCACCGCCCGGACACTTTCGGCAATCGGTGTGTACGTTTGCCCACGGTGCGCATCCCCAGCGCACGTAAATCAGCCACCGGAACCTGGAAAAGAACCGGCGGACAGGTATTTTGTTCCTCTTGGCCGTTATGGCCGTAGAGGGGAGCCGTACGTGGACATGCACCTCGTGAACACCACCGCACACATGCGCGGCCGCCGCCGGGCGGCCGGGCGGGCCGGTGCCACGCCGCGGGACAGGGGCCTGTGATGGGTCTTCACCTGATCACCGCCGACACAGCACCGGCCGTGTCCGGCCCCGCCGCGGCACAGGAACCGGCCCCACGACACCGCGTGGCCGCGGTGCCCGTGGACGCGCTGCTGGACGCCGACTCACCACGCATCGACGGCCAGAACAGCGACCGCGTCCGCATGCTCGCCGCCCTCACGTCGCCGCTGCCGCCGATCCTGGTGCACCGCGCGACGATGCGCGTCATCGACGGCATGCACCGGCTCAAGGCCGCGCGGCTGCGCGGCGACGCCACCATCGACGCACACTTCTTCGAAGGCGGGCGGACGGAGGCCTTCACCCTGGCGGTACGGCTCAACACCACCCACGGACTGCCGCTGTCACCCGCCGACCGGACCGCCGCGGCACAGCGGATCCTGCACGCCCGCCCGCACTGGTCCAACCGGCGCATCGCCGCCACCGCCGGCCTCGCCGCCGGCACCGTCGCCTCCATCCGCCGCCGTTCGGGTGAGCAGAACGCGCAGTTGAACACGCGCGTGGGCCGCGACGGCCGCACCCGGCCACTGCAGGCCACCGAAGGACGGCTGCGGGCCAGCCAGGTCATCGCCGCCAACCCCGCCGCATCACTGCGGGAGATAGCCCAGCAGGCGGGCATCGCCACCGCCACCGCCAAGGACGTACGCGACCGCATACGCCAGGGACAGGACCCCCTCCTGCCCAAAAGACCCGCACCCGGCGCGAGTTCACCCGCCGGCCCCGGGACCCTCCCGCAACCGGACAGCCCGCCCCGGCCCGCGACACGCGCCTCCGCCGCCGCCATCGGGCTGCTCCTGCCCAACGTGGGCAAGGACCCCTCCCTGCGCACGGAGGCCGGCCGGATGCTGCTGCAGATGCTCAACATCCACTCGATCGGCGACGAGGCGAAATGGCTGCGCCTGGCACGCAGCGTGCCCGGACACCGCGCCGACCTCCTCGCGCAGGCCGCCCGCCGCTGCGCCGACCACTGGCTGCGCCTGGCCAACGAACTGGAGACCCGCCGGACGTGAGCTTGCACGCGGCCCCGGCCGGCCACCCCGCCCCCCGGCCGTGAGGACCATGGCGCCCGGCACCCCAAAAAAGCGGACCCGGCCCGGGTCCCCGTTCATGCCGTCGCTTCCTCCAAGGCCGCGCCGGTGTCCGGCACGACCACCGTGCCGGCGCCCTCGCCGGTGAAGAACCTCCGCCGCGTCCAGACCGGGCTGCCCCGCGGCCTTCCCGGCGGTGGCGCAGGTGTCCTTGAAGCCCGGCGGCCCGGTACAGGCGTTGGCGCCACCGGAGTTGAGCACGACCGCGCGGACGCGGCCGCCCGCCAGCACCTGCCGGGACCACTGGACCGGAGCGGCCTGCACACGGTTGGAGGTGAAGACACCCGCCGCGGCGCAGCGCGGCCCCTGGTTGACGACGACGGCCAGGTCCCGGGCACCGTTCTGCTTGATTCCCGCGGCGATGCCCGCCGCGGTGAAGCCCCGTGCTGCGGTGACGCTCACTGCATCTCCTTGTTCGCCCCGCCGCACCGGCGGCTGATGTCACCGGCGCCCGAGCGGCGCAGGAGTACGGCCCTCGCCGCCTGCGGCCCGCCGGTGACGGGCCCCGGTTCACGGTGCGACTCCGGTGGTGGAAAGACCCTCATCTCGGGGGTGTGCCGGTGGCCGCCGCCCACGCCGTACGGCCGCATGGAACCCATGACCTCACTGTCCAGCAGATCCCATGCCCATGACAAACCGTGGGGTTGTGTGGGACCGCACCACCGCAGCTCACCGGCGCCGCCGCACCTGCGCACCTGCGCACCACGCCGGCTGCCGGCCGCCGCCCGGGACGCCGCCCGAAGACCCCGGGAAGGGGTCCCGGCGTCCGCGGGCGGTGTGCGGGCCGGCGTCCTGCCGGTGCCGGCCCGCGCACCCAAGGAGGGTGCGGCGTGGGCGGTCAGCGCGTGCGCGAGGACGTGCCGCAGTACTCGGCGCTCAGGATCGACAGGATCTCGTCCGCCCGCCAGTCACCGTTGTAGTTGAACGTCAGCTGGTGACGGCCGTCGTCGGTCAGGGCGGCCAGGGACAGCCACCCCACGGTGCCGCCGTCGCGGTACCAGATGCTGGTGCCGCAGCCCAGCGTCAGCCGCTCCAGGCCCAGCCCGTAGGAGGAGATGGGGAAGTCGGGGTTGACGACGGTCGTCTTCATCTCCTTCAGCTGCTGCGCCGGCAGCAGCTTCCCGCGCAGCAGGGCCCCGTAGAACCTGTTCAGGTCGCCGGCGCTGGAGATGATGTCGGTGTTGCCCCACAGCTGCGAGCCGTTCACCTCGGTGACGTCGTCGATCCGGTCCGGCTTCGTGTCGAAGAAGAGCTTGGAGTAGCCGCGGCCGCTCGGCTGCGGCAGCTGCGTGCCCGTGCCGGGGGTGGACGTCGCCTTGAGCCCCAGGGGCTCGATGATGCGCTTGCGCACCTCGTCCTCGTACGCCCTGCCGCCCACCTTCTCGACGACCATCGCCGCCAGGACGTCGTTGGTGTTGGAGAACCCGTGCCTGGCCCCCGGCGCGAACACCGGCGGATGGGCGAGGGCCACCTCCACCCGCTTGCCGTGCGGCATGGTCTCGTACCGGTGCTGGAGGTAGCCCTCACCCAGGACGTACGTGGCGACGTAGTCGCTGTCGGCGAAGTAGTCGGGCAGGCCGCTGGTGTGGTTGAGGAGCTGCCGCACGGTGATCGCACGGCCGTCGTTGCCGTTGCCGCTCACCAGGCCGGGCAGATGGCGCTCCACGCTGTCGTCGAGGCTGAGCTTCTTCTCCGCCTCCATCTGCAGCAGAACCGTCGCCACGAAGGTGCTGGTGAGGTGCCCGACGCGGAACCGGTCGTTCTTGCCGCGCGGCTCACCCGTCTTCAGGTTGCCGACGCCCGCCGCCGTCTTCCAGACCCCCTCCGCGTCGCGCGCCTCGGCGGTGACGCCGGGGACACCCGCCGCGACGGCCGCCTCGATCGCGGCCCGCGTCGCCTGATGGCCGGACACCCCGCCGGCCGTGTCCGCCCGGGCCGGACCCGTGAGGACGGTGGCCGTGACCGCGACCGCCGCCACGCCGACCATGCCGGCTCTCGGCCTCATCCGTATCGTCATGTCCCCGCTCCTGACAGTCGTCTCTCATTGGCTGATGCCGTACTTGTGCGGTCCGTCGGCCGCAGAGTAGGTCACCGCCGATGTGTGCGGATAGCGTGCGCAGCAAGCCCGCGAACAACGACAAAGCGGTCGGGCGGCACACCGGATGCCCCAACGGGCCGGCTGGTCACCCGGCGTGCACGCCAGGGGAGTTGGCCGGGAGTACACGCCGGCCCACCCGCCCGAGGCGGCACCGGCGGCACCGCCGAGGACCGTGGCGGTGGCGCGGGCGCGGGGCGGCCCGGGGGGCCGTGTCCCGGGCCGGCTTCCGCCGCTGCACGGCGCGGGCTCGGGCGCGGCACATCCCCGCGCAAGGTGCGCCGCCGCGGGCGCGGGGCGTGCCCGCGGGGTGACATGACCCGCCGTACCGGCGAGACCGCCTACATCAGCGGTGCGGGGTGGTCCGGGCACGGCGCATCCCCACGCCAGAGGCGGCACCGAGTGCGGCCACCGGCGGCGTCCCGGGCGACTCCGCCGCACGGCGCAGGCGCGGCGCCTTACTGCCCGGGGCGACACGGCTGCCCTACCGCTCGCGCGGTCAGGGCGCCGATGTGGTGCGGCAGCGCAGCCGGGACGCGGCGCTGCCCCGCCCTGCCCGGGGCGAGATGAGCGTTGTACCGGCGGCGCAAGGCCCCGCGCGGGCCGTGGCGCGGGCACGGCACCATGCCCGTGCCGGGGTGTTGTTGGCTGTGGCGTCGGCGGCGTCCCGGGCGACTCCGCCGCACGGCACAGGCGGCGGCGCCTTACTGCCCGGGGCGACACGGCTGCCCTACCGCTCGCGCGGTCAGGGTGCCGATGTGGTGGGGGCAGCGCAGCCGGGACGCGGCGCTTTGCTGCCCGGGGCGACACGGCCGCCCTGCCGGGGCCGGTGGCGGCGCCCGGGTGTGGTGCTCGCCGGTACGGCGAGGCGGGCCGCAGCCGTCCGGCCGCCTGTCCCCGGGCACGGCACGCCGCCCCGACGGCCGGCCCCCGTCCCGGGGTTCAGCTGCGGCCGCATGCCCCGGGGCGTGCCGCCCCGGCGAGCGGCCCCGTCCCGAGTCAGCTGCCGCCGGCACGCGGCGTGCCGGCGCCCGCCGTCGCGCCCCCGCCCGCTCTCACCCAAAGGCGACGCCTGACATCCCCGGCCGGGGCCGCACCGCACGCTCACGGCACCGGGCGCCCCGGGTCGTGCCGCCCAGCGTGCTCGCCGCGCACCACGTCCCCGCGCACCACGCCGGACGGGTGCAAAGCCGGCCGGTGTCACGCGGGCGCGGGCGGCGGGGTTCGTCAGGTGTGTGCCGCGCCGGCCCTCGCGTCGAGTGCGGTCCTCGCGTCGCGTTCGATGTGGCGCAGCAGCGGGCCGGGATCGTCCTGGAAGTAGAAGTGGCCGCCGTCCAGGACCCGCAGGCCGAGGAAGTGTTCGGTGTGCTGCGCCCAGGCCGCCATCGCCTGCGGTGCGGTGAAGTGGTCCCCGGCGCCCGCGTAGGCGGACAGCGCCACGGGCAGCGCAGCGGCGTCGTCAGCGGGCCGCCAGTTCTCCACCAGGCGCAGGTCGGCGCGGATGACGGGAGCGAACACGCTCCACAGGCCGGGGTCCTCGAAGACCTCGTCGGGCGTGCCGCCGAGCTGTTTCAGGCGGGCCCGCAGTTCGGCGTCGGGCAGCTCGTGGTAGCGCGGCCCGGGCCCCGCCGGCCGCGGCGCGGGCCGGGCGGAGACACCGACCCACACCGGCGGCGGCAGCCCCCGCCCGGCGGCCCGCCGGGTGATCTCGTACGCCACGAGGGCCCCCATGCTGTGCCCGAACAGGGCGTAGGGGCAGGTGAGTTCCGCCTCCATGCCGTCCAGCAGGAAGTCGGCGAGGCGGCCGGCGTCGCCGATCGGCGGCAGGTCCAGGAGCAGACCGTGGCCGGGCGCGTCGAGCAGCCGCACGTCCCACGTGGGGGGCAGCGCGGCCGGCCAGTGCCGGTACAGCACGTGGGAGCCCCCCGCGTGGTGCAGGACGAACAGGCGCAGGGCGGGTCGGGTGCTGTCCATCGCTCCCCCTCGGATCGGACGGCGCACCTTCGCACCATAGAGCGGCACCGGGCCGCCGGGACGCCGCACCCCACGGGCTGTGCCGCGGGTGTGGCGGCTCTTGAGTGATCCTCAGGTGCCCCCGCGAGCGCGGCATCGTGGCACAGGAGAGCGGCCCGGTACAGGGGATCGGGGCGGCTGCAGGTGCGGGCGGCCGGCGGGAGGGCCGGCACGCCCGGCGGCCTTGTTGCGCCGACGGCCGGGTCCCTACCGTGACGTGGCATCGCCGGGGCCGCCACCGGGGTGTCCTGTCGACCGGACAGCGAAGTGTCCCGTCGACCGGACGGACACCACCCGGCGCGATCCGCACCCGGTGCCCTCGTGCACCCGGCCCCGGCGATTTCCCATCTCGAGTCACCTCATGACGGACAAGGACGGTGTCAGGTGAGCACGAACCCTTTCGACGACGCGGACGGCCGCTTCTACGTGGTGGTCAACGACGAGGAGCAGCACTCCCTGTGGCCGGTGTTCGCCGAGGTGCCCGCGGGCTGGCGCGTGGTCTTCGGTGAGGCGGCCAGGACCGAGTGCCTGGAGTACGTCGAGCAGAACTGGACGGACCTGCGCCCCAAGAGCCTGCGGGAGGCCATGGCGGCGAACTGAACACCGGCGCCGTTCGCGGACCTGACCGCGGGCGGCACCCGTCCGCCCATCTGTGCGAGGGCCCGGTGCGGTTCGCCGCGGCCCGCGGTGCCCGGTTCCGCGGGATCGGCGGCGACCGCCGCCGGGGCGCCCGGCCGAGGGACCAGGCCCATGCCGGAGAAAGACACGTCGAGTGGGGAGATGAAGGGTTGTGACGGGGGCTGTGAGGACCGCGAGCAGGTACGGGGCGAGGCCGGCGGGCACCGGCGGTGAGCCGGCGCAGCGCGAGGTGTTCCTGTCCTTCGTGGGCAGGCAGGCCACGGTGCAGAAGTCGGGGATGACGTTCCCGCAGAACCTGCCCGAGCGGTCCTGGGAGCAGATCGGCACCAACCTGCGCGAGCTGGTGAACTCCTCGGCGTGGTGGCTCGCCGACTGGCTGCTCTACGGCGAGGCCACCTACGGGTGGCGGCGCTACAAGGAGGCGATCGAGCGCACCGGGCTCGACTACCAGACCCTGCGCAACTACGCGTGGGTGGCCCGGCGCTTCGAGCACCACCGCAGGCACGACAGCCTCAGCTTCGCCCACCACGCCGAGGTGACCCGCCTGGCGCCGGCCGAGCAGGACTACTGGCTGCGCAAGGCCGAAGCGCAGAAGTGGTCGCGCAACGAACTGCGCAGGGCACTGCGCGCCGGCCTCGCCGTGCAGAACGACGCGGCCCCCGCCCCCCGCGGCGACGAACACAACGACGCGGCCCCCGCCCCCCGCGGCGACGAGCAGCAGGAAGCACCCCGCACGCCCCGGCCGGCGGCCGGGACGGACCGGCAGAACGTCACCACGCTCACCATCGAGCTGTCCGCCGGCCAGCTGGAGTACTGCTCGAAAGCCGCCGCAGCGCACGGCCTGCCTCTTGACAAATGGGTGACCCAGGTCCTCGAAACCCTCGGCCGGCCCGCCGTGCGGCCGGCCGCCTAGGCCGTGTCCGCACCCCTCCTTCACATCGGAGTCAGTTGATGATCCTTCAGGGAAAGCGGGTCGCCCTGCCCCCGGAGCCCGTCGTCCACCAGCAGTTCGAGGCGAACGCGCAGGCCGCCCCCGACGCCGTCGCCGTCGTCTGGGCCGGCCGGCAGGTGACGTACGCCGAGCTGGACGCGCGGGCGAACCGTTTCGCGCACTTCCTCACCGCCCGCGGGCACGGCCGGGGCGCGATGGTCGGCGTCTGTCTCGACTACTCGCCCGACATGCTCGTCGCCATCCTCGGCACGCTCAAGGCGGGCGCGGCCTACGTACCCTTCGACCCGGCCTACCCCGCGGCCCGGCTCCAGCTGCTGCTGGGCCAGGTCCCCGGCCTCGCCCTGATCGTGGCCTCGCCGGCGACGGCCGCCATGGTCGACGACGCGGCCGTCGACGTCGTCGACCTCGAACGGCTCGCCGGACAGCTGGCAGCCCTCCCGGCGACCTCACCCGGTGTCCCCGTCACCGGCGACGACGTGTGCTACGCCGTCTTCACGTCCGGGTCGACCGGTACGCCGAAGCTGACCGCGGTGCGCCACCAGGGCTGGTTCAACCTGATGAACTGGCTCAAGCTCGAATACGGCCTGCACAGCGGCTCCCACAACCTGGTCGTCAGCGCGTTCGGTTTCGACCTCTCCCAACGGGCCCTGATGACACCGCTGTTCTGCGGCGCCACCCAGTACCTGATGGCCAGCCGCAACTTCGACGCGATGATGGCCTACCGCATCCTGAACGAACACGAGATCCGCGTGGTGCACTGCGCCTCCAGCACGCTGTACGTGCTGGTGGACTGGGAGCGGGCCCGCGGCGGTGACGCGCTCACCCGGCTCGACTACGTGCTCTTCGGCGGGGAGGCACTCAAACCCGAACGGCTCACCGGCTGGGCCCGGCGCGAGGGCAACACCTGCACCCTCCTGCACCAGTACGGCGTCGCCGAGTGCACCGACGTCGCCACCTCCTACGACCTGGCCCGCTACCGCTCGGGCGAACAGGACATCCCGCCGGTCGGCACACCCGCCTACAACACCGACATCCACCTCCTGGACGAGCAGCTGCGCGGTGTCGGGCCGGGGGAGTACGGCGAGATCTGCATCGCCGGGGCCGGCGTCGGCGCCGGCTACCTGGGCGCCGCGGGCCCCGAGAACGACAAGTTCACCACCGTCGTCGTCGACGGCGCACCGGTGCGGCTGTACCGCACGGGCGACCGCGGCCATGTCACCGAGGCCGGCCACCTCGTCGTCGCCGGCCGGATGGACGCCCAGGTCAAGGTGCGGGGGATGCGGATCGACCCCACCGACATCGAGCGCGCTCTCGGCAAGCTCGCCGGGATCCGGGAGGCCGCCGTGGCGGTCACGTACACCGACTCCGGGGAGGCCGAGCTGACCGCGTTCATCGTCCCCACCAGAAGCGAGCTCACCGAGGACGAGGTCCGCACCCGCCTGCTGCGCACCCTGCCGCGGAACATGGTTCCGGCCCGCTTCGTGAACATTCTGCGGCTTCCGCTGAGCCCGCACGGGAAAGTCGACCGCGCAGCCCTCCTCGACTCACTCAGGACCTACGCCCAAAGCGGCACGGCGGCCTAGTCGAACGCCCCTTGACGAGCAACGGAAAGGACAGCGATGAGTGCCGACAGCGTCCGCGCCATCTGGTGCCGGGAACTTCAGCGTGACGACATAGCCGCCGACGACGACTTCTTCGCCCTGGGCGGCCAGTCCCTGATCATGGTCAGGATCCAGGGCGCCTTCATGGAGGAGCTGGGCGTCGAGGTCCCCATGGACCAGATGTTCCTCAACCCCACCATCGCCTCGATCTGCGCGTACATCGAATCCCAGAGCGCACTGGCCCCCTGAGCCTGCCCCCGCCCGACCCGCCCGCGCCGCCCGCCCGCACCTGCGGGCCCACCGCCCCGCCCGCACCCCGGCAGCACCTGCGGGCCCGCCGCCCCGCGCAGCGCGCTCCCCACCCCAACGGCTTCCCGCGGCCGCGGCCGCAAGCCGCGTTCACCACCTATTCGGCAAGAGAGGCGCGCCATGTACGACGTGATTGTCATCGGTGCCCGTTGTGCGGGTTCGCCGACGGCCATGCTGTTCGCCCGGCAGGGCTACCGTGTCCTGCTCCTGGAGAAGGCACAGTTCCCCCAGGACACCCTGTCCTCGCACTACATCCACATGCAGGGCATGTCGCTGCTCAACCGGTGGGGACTGCTCGACAGACTCCGCGACGCGGGCTGCCGGCCCATCACCCACCAGAGCTACGAGGGCCCCGGCGTCCGCATCGAGGGCTTCTCCCTGCCGCTGGACGGCCTGCGCCACACCTACGCGCCGCGCCGCTACGTCCTGGACCCGGTCCTGGCCGAGGGCGCCGTGGCGGCCGGCGTGGAGTTCCGCGAGTCCTGCACGGTCAAGGACCTGGTGTGGGAGGACGACCGGGTCGTCGGCGTGCGCTGCACCACGCCCGGCGGCAGCGAGACCACCGAGCGGGCACGCCTGGTCGTCGGCGCGGACGGCATGCGCTCCCTGGTGGCCCGCAAGGCGGGCGCACAGAACGTCATCGAGCACCCGCGGGTCACCTGCACCTACTACAGCTACTGGGCCGACGTCCCCTCGCACTTCGAGCTGTACGAGCGGCCCGGCCGCTGGGTCGGCGTCATCCCCACCAACGACGACCTCACCCTGCTCATGACCTACTTCCCGCAGGAGGAGTACAACGACGTCCGCAAGGGAGTCGAACCCTTCTACCTCGACACCTTCCGCACCACGGCCCCCGAGCTGTACGAGCGGATGTCGGCGGGCCGGCGCGTGGAGCAGCTGTACGGCACCGGCCACCAGGAGAACTACTTCCGCAAGGCCTACGGGCCCGGCTGGGTACTGGTCGGCGACGCGGTCAACCACAAGGACTCCATCACCGCCCGCGGCATCACCGAGGCCTTCGTCCAGGCCCAGTCCCTCACCGACCACATCGGCACCGCACTGCACGACGACGCAGCCCTGCGGACCGCGCTGCGGCGCTACGAGAACGACCTCAGCGGCGAAGCCCTCAGCCACTACCAGGGCGCACTGAACGTGGCCGAGCTCAAGCCCCAGGGACGGGTGGAGATGCTGCAGAAACTGGTCGGCCACCAGGAGCACATCGACCGCTACTTCTCGACGCTGTCGGGCGCCTGCTCCATCGACGACTTCTACAACGACGAACTGCTGACCCTGCTCGACCTGAGCTGAGTGACGACCCGCCCCCTCCTGGTTCCGCCGATTTGGAGAAACAATGATCCCGTTGTCGTTCGCGCAGCGTCGGCTGTGGTTCGTGGACCGGTTCGAAGGCCCGTCAGCGACCTACAACGGCGCCTTCGCCCTGCACCTGACCGGTGAACTGCGCGTGGGGGCGCTTCAGGCGGCGCTTCGCGACGTCATCGACCGGCACGAGGTCCTGCGCACGGTCATCGTCGAGGACGACGACGGCGTCCCGCACCAGCAGGTACTGGCGCCCGGCGACCAGCCCTTCCACCTGCCGGTCGCCGAGGTCGGCCCCGAAGGACTGGCGGCGGCCGTCGAGGAGGCCGCCACCGAGACCTTCGACCTGGCCGGCGACGCACCCATCCGCGCCAGGCTGCTGCGGTGCGCACCGCGCGAGCACACCCTGGTCGTCGTCGCGCACCACATCGCCGTGGACGGGGAATCCTTCGGACCCCTGTTCCGCGACCTCACCACCGCCTACGCGGCCCGCACCGAGGGCGGGGCACCCACCTGGGAGCCCCTGCCGGTGCAGTACGCGGACTACACGCTGTGGCAGCGGGACGTCCTCGGTGACGAGAGCGACCCGCAGAGCCTGGCGGCCCGGCAACTGGCGTACTGGCGCGAGGCCCTGGCCGACCTGCCGCAGCCGCTGGCCCTGCCGACCGACCGCCCCCGCCCCCGGGTGATGAGCCCCGACGGCGACCGCGTCGCGTTCACCATCGACGGCGACCTCCTCGACGGCGTGCAGAAGCTGGCCACGGAACTGGACACCACGGTGTCGATGGTCATGCACTCGGCGCTGGCGGTACTCCTGCACCACCTGGGATGCGGCGACGACGTGTCCATCGGCGCGCCGATCACCGACCGCACCGACGAGGAACTGCGCGACCTCGTCGGGTTCTTCGTCAACACCTGGGTGCTGCGCGTCGACCTCTCCGCCAACCCCACCTTCCGTCAGCTGCTCCAGCAGGTACGCGACCGCTCCCTGGCCGCCTACGACAACCAGGACATGCCCTTCGAGCGGCTGGTGGAACTGCTCAACCCGGACCGCTCCACCGCCTACAACCCCTTCTTCCAGGTCATGCTCTCCTGGCAGCCGCCCGTGCCGGCCCTGGAACTGCCCGGCCTCACCGTCCGCGCCGAGCGGCTGGAGACCGGCACCGCCAAGTTCGACCTGTTCTTCGACCTGCTCCCCGACAGCTCCGGCGGAGCGCGATGCCGCCTGGAGTACGCCACCAGCCTGTTCGACCGGCACACCGCCGAGACCATCGCCGAACGCTTCGTGCGCGTACTGAGCCGCCTCACCGCCGACCCGCAGCGCGTGATCGGCCTCGTCGACGTCCTGGACGACACCGAGCGGGAACAGCTGCTCACCCGCTTCGACGAGCGCACCGCGGCCGTCCCCGAGCAGACCCTTCCCGAGCTGTTCGAAAACCAGGTGGCCCGCACCCCCGACGCCCCCGCCCTCGTGCACGAGGGCCACACCCTGACCTACCGGGAACTCGACGACCGGGCCAACGCCGTCGCCTGGGAGCTGCTGCGCCGCGGCGCCGGCCCGGAGGACCTGGTGCTCCTCGCACTGCCACGCACCCCCGACCTGGTGGCCGCCCTGCTGGGCATCCTCAAGTCCGGCGCCGGCTATGTGCCCCTGGACCCGCAATACCTCAGCGGCCGGGCCCGGAGCGTGCTGTCCGAGGCCGCCCCGCGCTTCGCCGTCACCGACACCAGGACCCGGCAGGAACTGCCGCACAGCGACCTCGTGTGCATCGACCTCGACCACAGCACACAGTGGGACACCCCGAAAAGAGCGCCGGGCGACACCGACCGCAACGCACCGCTGGGCCCGGACAACCTCGCCTACGTGATGTACACCTCCGGCTCCACGGGCACCCCCAAGGGCGCGGCGATCACCCACCGCAGCGTCGTCAACGGCGTACGAGAGCTGATCCGCGTCCTGGACGCACCCCCCGCACTGCGGATGCTGGCCGCCACCTCGGTCAACTTCGACGTCTCGGTCTTCGAGCTGCTGACCACCCTGACCACCGGCGGCACCGCCGAACTGGTCGCCAACGCGCTGGCCCTGGGCGAGCGCGACGGCTGGGACGGCCACGTCATCAGCGGGGTCCCCTCGGTCCTGGGCGAACTGGCCGGCCACCTGGACACGACACCCGACGTACGCACGGTCGTCTTCGCCGGCGACGTGCTCCCGGGCCGGCTCGTGCGCCAGGTACGCGAGGCCCTGCCCGGCGTGCGCATCGTCAACTGCTACGGACAGAGCGAGAGTTTCTACGCCACCGCCTTCGCCCTGGACGCCGCACAGGAATGGGCGGACGCCGACGTCGCCCCCATCGGCACCCCGCTGGGCAACATGCGCGCCTACGTGCTCGGCCCGGCCCTGGCCCCCGTACCGCAGGGCGTCATCGGCGAGCTCTACGTCGCCGGCACCTGCCTGGGCCGCGGCTACCACCACCGCCCCTCGCTGACCGCCGAACGCTTCGTCGCGAACCCGTTCGGCACCGCCGGCGAGCGGATGTACCGCACGGGCGACCTGGCCCGCTGGAACGCGCAGGGACAGCTGGAGTGCGTGGGACGCGGCGACGGCCAGGTCAAGGTGCGCGGCTTCCGCATCGAGACGGCCGAGGTCGAAGCGGCCATCACCCAGCACCCCGGGATCAGCGAAGCACTGGTGATCAGCCGCGAGGTGCCCGCGGGCGGCCGCCGGCTCGTCGCCTACGTCGTGCACACCGGCGAAGGCTCCGTCGGTGACGACGGCGCCGGCGGCATCGGCGATGTGGACGTGCTGGCCGGAGCCTCCGCCGCCGAACTGCGCAAGTTCACCGCCGCCCGGCTGCCCGACTACATGGTGCCCTCCGCCTTCGTGGCACTGGGCCGGCTGCCGCTGGGCCCCACCGGCAAACTGGACCGCTCGGCCCTGCCCGAACCGGAGTTCGGCGGCGAGGCCTACCGGGAGCCCCGCACCGAAGCCGAGATGATCATCACCGCGGCGTACGCGGACGTACTCGGCGTGGACCGGGTCGGCGTCGACGACGACTTCTTCGCCGCGGGCGGCGACAGCCTGCGCTCCATCCAGGTGGTGGCCCGCGCCCGGGCCCGCGGCCTGGAGCTGTCCACCCGCGAGATCTTCGAATGCCGCACGGCCGCCCGCCTCGCCGACGTGGCCTCCGCCCGCCAGGGCCAGGCACCCGTCCTCGCCGAGGACGCGAGCGGCGGCGTCGGCCCCATGCCGCTGCAGCCGGTGGCCCGGCAGGTCTTCGAACACGGCGGCGGCACCGACCGGTTCGCCATGTCGATGGTCCTGCAACTGCCCGCCGGCATCGACGCGGACGGCCTCACCGCGACCCTGGACGCCGTCCTTGACCGGCACGACCTCCTGCGCGCCCAGCTGGTGCCCGGCCAGGAGCCGACACTCCTGGCACGCGAACGGGGCACCGTCCGCGCGGCCGACCTGATCCACCGCGTCGACTGCGACGGCCGCTGGGACGAGCCGTCCTCACTCGCCGCGGCCAGGACCCACCTGCACGACGCGGTCGGCCGGCTCGACCCGCACGCCGGGACCATCGCCGACTTCGTCTGGTTCGCCCCGCCCACCGGCCCGGGCCGCCTGCTCGTGGTGCTGCACCACCTGGTCGTGGACGGAGTGTCCTGGCGCATCCTCATGTCCGACCTCGCCGAGGCCTGGCAGCAGATCCGCTCGGGCCGGGCACCCGAACTGCCCCCCGTCGGCACCTCCGCCCGCCGCTGGGCGGCAGCCCTTGAGGACGAGGCACTCTCCCCCCGCCGGGAAGCGGAACTGGCGTACTGGCGGGACCTGCTCGAAGCACCCAACCCCCCGCTGGGCACCCGCGCCTTCGACCCCGCGCTCGACCTGTGGTCCACCGTGGAGACCGTCCGCGTACAGCTGCCCGCCGACGTCACCGAAGCGGTCCTGACCACCCTGCCCGCCGCACTGCGCGGCACCGCCACCGACGTACTGCTCGCCGCACTCGCCCTGGCGGTCAACCGGTGGCGCGGCACGAACTCCCCGGCCCTGGTCCGCCTCGAAGGACACGGCCGCCACGAGGACGCCGTCCCCGGCGCCGACCTCTCCCGCACCGTGGGATGGTTCACCACCATGTACCCGGCCCGCGTCGACGTCGGCGCGCCGGACATCGCCGACGTGCTCACCGGCGGCCCCGCCGCCGGCACCGCGGTCAAACGGGTCAAGGAGCAGCTGCGCCAGATCCCCGACAAGGGCCTGGGATACGGACTGCTGCGCCACCTCAACCCGGACACCGCCGAACAGCTCACCGGCCTCGCGGTACCCCAGATCGGCTTCAACTACCTCGGCCGGATCTCCGACACCGACGTACCCGAGCACCTGCGCACCGGCGGATGGGGACCGGCGTCCTGGTCCGCGGAGCTGATCGCCGAACCCGACCCGGACCTGCCCGCCCTGTCCGCCCTGGAGGTCAACTCCGTCGCCACCGACACCGCCGACGGCACCCGGCTGCAGGCCGCGTTCATGTTCCCCACCGGCGTACTGACCCGCGAACGGACCACGGAACTGGCCCGGCTGTGGGTCGAGGTACTGCACGGCATGGCCGCGCACGCCGCACACCCCCACGCCGGCGGACTCACCCCCTCCGACGCCCCGCTGGTCACCGTCCGCCAGGACGACATCGACACCTGGGAACAACGCTACGGCCGCCTCGCCGAGGTGTGGCCGCAGGCCCCGGGACAGTCCGGAATCCAGTTCCAGGCAGCCCTCGCCGACGGCACCTTCGACGTCTACCACATGCAGTTCGTCCTGCACCTGTCCGGACCCGTGGACCCCGCCCGCGTCCAAGCCGCCGGACAGGCACTGCTGGAGCGGTACCCCAACCTGCGCTCCGCGTTCGTGACCACCGCCGACGGCGACCCCGTACAGGTCGTCGCGGAACACGTCACCCTGCCCTGGCGCCACCTCGACCTGAGCGGACACAGCCCGGCCGAACAGGACGCGGCACTGGACCGGGCCCTGGCCGAGGACCGCGCCGACCAACTCGACCCCACCCGGCCCCCGCTGCTGCGCCTGGCCCTGCTCACCTGCGGCCCCCGGCAGGCCAAGCTCATCCTCACCGCACACCACACCCTGTTCGACGGCTGGTCCTCACCCCTGGTGATCACCGACCTGGTCCGCCTGTACGCCGGCACCCGCGACCTGCCTCCGGTGCGCAGCTACGGCGACTACCTGGCCTGGCTGTCCCGCCAGGACCGGGACGCCTCGGCCGCCCGCTGGAAGGCCGAACTCGACGGGTTCGACGAGCCGACCCTGGTGGCCGCGGACCTGGTGTCCACGGGGGAGGCGTCCTCCCTGGGCCGCGTCGAGGTACCGCTGTCCATCGACAAGGGACGCGAACTCGCCCGCCGCGCCGCCGAACTCGGCGTCACCCTGAACACGCTCCTGCAAGGAGCGTGGGCGATCCTGCTCACCAAGCTGACCGGCCGCCACGACGTGGTCTTCGGCGCCGCCGTCAACGGCCGCCCCGCGGATGTGAGCGGCTCGGACGAAATGGTCGGCCTGTTCATCAACACCCTGCCGACCAGGGCCCTGTGCCCGCCCGGCCACAGCCTGGGCGAGGTCATCACCGACCTGCAGAACCGGCAGATCACCCTCCTGGACCACCACTACTACGGCCTGGCCGACATCCAGCGCGGCGTCGGACTGCCCTCCCTCTTCGACACGATCGTCGTGTTCGAGAACTACCCCGTCGACCGTGAGGGCATCGTCGAGGCGAACACCTCGGCGGGCTTCACCATCGACGCCATCCGCCCCTTCGCCGGCTCGCACTACCCCCTCACCCTCAACTCCTCCGACCCCTACCTGCGGCTCTCCCTCGACTACCAGACCGACCTCTTCGACCGCGCCGCCGCCGAGACCGTCGCCGCCCGCCTGGTGCGGGTACTGGACCAGGTGCTCGCCGACCCGTCGGTGCCCGTCGGCGCCGTGGACGTGCTGGGAGAGGACGAACGGGACCAGCTGGTGCGCCGCGTCAACGACACCGCACACCCCCTCACCCCGGACACCCTGCCCGGCGCCTTCGAGGCACAGGTTCAGCGGGACCCGGAGCGGGTCGCGCTGATCGCCGAGAACGAGACGCTCACCTACGGGGAGTTCAACCGGCGGGCGAACCGGCTGGCGCACTGGCTGATCGAGCAGGGCGCAGGACCCGAACAGCTGATCGCGGTGAAGATCCCCCGCTCGGTGGACCTGATGGTGGCGATCTACGCCGTCGTCAAGGCCGGCGCCGCCTACGTGCCGGTCGACACCGAACTGCCCGAGGACCGGGTGCGGCACGTACTGGAGCGGGCGAACCCGCTGCTGGTCCTGGACGCCGCCCTGCCCGACGTGTCCGGCCACCCGCACACCGACCCCGAGCGGGACCTGTCCCCGGACAACGCCGCCTACGTCATCTTCACCTCCGGCTCCACCGGCGGCCCCAAGGGCGTACCGGTGGCCCACCGGTCGATCATGAACCGGCTGAAGTGGGGCCTGGCCCACTTCGACGTCACGGGCGAGGACCGGATGCTGCTGAGCACGACGGCGAGCTTCGACGTGTCGGTACCGGAACTGTTCGCACCACTGCAGGTCGGCGCGGCCGTGGTCATCGCCCGCCCCGACGGACGCCGGGACCCCGCCTACCTGACGGAACTGATCCGGCGGGAGAAGGTGACCGGCGCGGACTTCGTGCCCTCCCTGCTGGAGGCGTTCGTCGCCGAACCCTCCGCCCGCCAGTGCACCAGCCTGCGCTGGATCGAGGTCGCCGGCGAGGCGTTCCCCGCCGCGCTGGCCAACAAGTTCACCGACCTGCTGCCCGGCTGCACCGCCAACAACGTCTACGGGCCCACCGAGGCATCGGTGGAGGTCACCGCCTGGCAGCACCTCCCCGGCGCCGGCCGGGTACCGATCGGCACCCCCATCTGGAACACCCAGGTCTACGTCCTGGACGCCGCCCTGCGCCCCGTCGCCCCCGGCGTCACCGGCGAGCTGTACCTGGCCGGCGTCCAGCTGGCCCGCGGCTACCTCGGACAGACGGCGCTGACCGCGAACCGGTTCGTCGCCTGCCCCTTCGGCGAGCCGGGAAGCCGGATGTACCGCACCGGCGACGTCGTGCGCTGGACCAAGGACGGCCAGGTCGAGTACATCGGCCGCTCCGACTTCCAAGTCAAGATCCGCGGATTCCGCATCGAACTCGGCGAGATCGAGAACGTCCTGAGCAGCCACCCCGACGTCGAGAGCGCGGTCGCCGTGGTGCGCGAGGACCACGCCGACGACCAGCGGCTGGTCGCCTACGTGGTGCCCCGAGGCGCCGCGGACCCCGCCTCGCTGGACCTCACCGCCCTGACCGGCCTGGCCCGCGAGCACCTGCCCGAGTACATGGTCCCCTCGGCCGTCGTGCCGCTCGACCGGTTCCCCCAGACACCCAGCGGGAAGCTCGACCGGGGCGCACTGCCCGCCCCCGACCGCGCCCGGGCCGCGTCCGGACGCGGTCCGCGCAACCACAACGAAGAAGTCCTGTGCCGGCTGTTCGCCGAACTGCTCGGGGTGGAGGAGATCGGCATCGACGCCGACTTCTTCGACAACGGCGGGCATTCGCTGCTGGCCACCCGGCTGATCGGCCGTATCCGCAACGAGCTCAAGGTCGACGTGAAGGTCACCACCGTGTTCCGCAGTCCGACCGTCGCCGAACTGGCGGGCCGGCTCGAGAAGTCCGCCAGGTCGAACCGCCTCCAGCTGCGCCAGATGAACGTTTAGGAGTTGCACGATGATCCCGTTGTCCTTCGCTCAGCGCCGGCTGTGGTTCCTGCACCGTCTGGAAGGGCCGTCCGCGACCTACAACATTCCCTTCGTGCTGCGTCTGGACGGCCCGCTGGACACCGCGGCCCTGGCCGCGGCGGTGACCGACGTCGTCACCCGGCACGAGAGCCTGCGCACCCTGCTCGTCGAGAACGCGGACGGCACCCCCGAGCAGCGGGTGCTGTCCCCGCAGGACGCCGACCTGCCGTTCCGCGTCGTCGACGTCACCGCGGACGCGGTCGAGGACACACTGCGCGAGGTGACGTGCGCCGGGTTCGAGCTGGACAGCGA
The DNA here is from genome assembly GCF_042871785.1 of Streptomyces sp. NPDC005551. Taxonomy (NCBI): domain Bacteria; kingdom Bacillati; phylum Actinomycetota; class Actinomycetes; order Kitasatosporales; family Streptomycetaceae; genus Streptomyces; species Streptomyces sp. NPDC005551. Next base: position 517,943 of record NZ_JBIAJE010000007.1, read on the forward strand.
CCTGCCCCTGCGCACCACCGTCCTGCGCATCTCGCCGCAGGAGCACGTACTGGTGTTCGTCTTCCACCACGTCGCCGCGGACGGGGCGTCGATGGCACCGTTCATGCGGGACCTGCTGTCGGCGTACACCGCACGCCGGCAGGGCCGGGCACCCGACTGGACCCCGCTGCCGGTGCAGTACAAGGACTACACGGTGTGGCAGCGGCGGATGCTCGGCGAGGACGACGACCCGGACAGCGTCGCCGCCGAGCAACTGGAGTACTGGCGCAAGGAACTGGCCGGAGTACCGCAGCCGGTGCAGCTGCCGCTGGACAGGCCGCGGCCGACCTCGGCCGGCCACCGCGGCGGCCACGTCGACTTCGACCTGGACGCCGACCTCGTCGCCGGCATCGGGAAACTGGCCGCCGGCCACGGCGCCACGCCGCCCATGGTCGCCCAGGCCGTCCTCGCGGTGCTCCTGCACCACCTCGGCGCCGGCAACGACCTGACCATCGGCAGCCCCATCGAGGGCCGCCCCGACGAACAGCTCGAAGACCTCATCGGGTTCTTCGCCAACACCTGGGTGCTGCGCGTCGACCTGTCCCACAACCCCTCCTTCGGCGACCTGCTGGAACAGGTACGAGACCGCGCGCTTGCCGCCTACGACAACCAGGACGTGCCCTTCGAGCACCTGGTGGAGCTGCTCAACCCGGACCGCACCACCGCCTACCAGCCGCTGTTCCAGGTGATGCTGGCCTGGCAGTTCGCCTGGTCGCAGATCGAGGTCCCGGGGCTGCAGGTCACCCCCGTCCCGGCGGGCACCGACACCGCGAAGTTCGACCTGTTCTTCAACATCGTCCCCAGCCCCTCGGGACGCGGCTACGGACGCCTGGAATACGCGACGGAACTCTTCGACCACACCACCGCCCAGAGCCTGGTCGAGCGCTACGTGCGGGTGCTGCGCCAGGTCGTCGCCGACCCCGCGAGGCGGCTGGGCGCCGTGGACGTGCTCACCGGCGCCGAACACACCTGGCTGACCGCACTGAACGAGACGGCCGCACCGGTGCCGGCCGCGACCGTACCGGAGCTGGTCACCGCCCAGGCGGCACAGACACCCGGCGCGACCGCCGTGGTGTGCGGGCAGACCTCACTGCTGTACGGGGAGCTGGAGGTCCGCGCGGGCCGGCTGGCCGCCGCCCTGCGCGAACGCGGAGTCGGCCCGGACACCCTGGTCGCCGTGGCCCTGCCACGCTCCACCGACCTGGTGGTCGCCCTCCTCGCCGTGCTCAAGGCCGGCGGCGCCTACCTGCCCATCGACCCCGACTACCCCTCCGCCCGCGTCAGCCTCCTCCTCGACGCGGCCGGCCCCGCCCTGGTCCTGACCGACCGGGCCACGGCGCAGACACTGGGGGAGTGCGCCCCGCCGGTACTGCACCTCGACGGCCCGGACCTGGACCTGGACCTGGACGGCCCCGTCGTCGAACCCGGCGAACCGGGGACCGGGCCGCAGAACCTGGCCTACGTGATGTTCACCTCCGGCTCCACCGGCACCCCCAAGGGCGTCGCCCTCACCCACGCCGGCGTCGTCAACGGCATACAGGACCTGCGCCGGCGCACCCACGTCGAGGCGGGATCCCGGATGCTCGCTGCGACCTCGGTGAACTTCGACGTCTCCGTCTTCGAGATCTTCACCGCGCTGACCACGAGAGCGAGCGTCGAGATCGTCCGGGACGTCCTGGAACTCGGCGAACGCGACAGCTGGTCGGGCACCACCATAAGCGCCGTGCCCGCGGTGTTCTCCGCCCTGCTGGAACAGCTCGCCACCGACGCCGCCCCCGGCCTGCGACTGGACGTGGACACCGTCGTCCTGGCCGGCGAAGCGCTCTCCTTCGACCTCGTCCGCAAGATCCACGACGCGCTGCCCGGCACCCGCGTCATCAACGCCTACGGACAGACCGAAAGCTTCTACACCTCCACATTCACCGTCGCACAGCAGCCGGACGCAACCGGCGCCGTACCGATCGGCGAACCACTGGCCAACATGCGCGCCCACGTCCTTGGACCCGAACTGACCCCGCTCCCGCAGGGCGTGGTCGGAGAGCTGTACGTCGCCGGCCCCGTCGCCCGCGGCTACCACCGCAACAGCGCCGCCACCGCGGAGCGGTTCGTACCCTGCCCGTTCGGCCCGGCCGGTGCGCGGATGTACCGCACCGGCGACCTGGCCCGCTGGGACGAGGACGGCCGACTGCGCTACGCGGGACGCGCCGACAGCCAGGTCAAGGTCAACGGCATCCGCGTCGAACCCACCGAGATCGAGACGGTCCTGGCCCAGCACCCCGCCGTCAGCCGGGCCGTGGTCACCGTCCGCGAGGACCACACCGGCACCCCACGCCTCGTCGGCTACGTGGCGCAGGCCGGCCCCGCCACCCCGCACGGCGACGTCGACATGAACGCCGCCGTATCCGTGGCGGACCTGCGCAGATTCGCCTCCCGGCGGCTGCCGGACTACATGGTGCCCGCCCACCTGGTGGTGCTGGACCGGCTGCCGCTGACCGCGAACGGGAAACTGGACCGGGCCGCACTGCCCGCACCGCAGTTCACCGGCACCCGCTACCGGGCGCCGGGCAGCGCCGCGGAACGCGTGCTGGCCGAGGTGTACGCCGATGTCCTCGGCAGCGGACAGGTCGGCATCGACGACGACTTCTTCACCAGCGGCGGGGACAGCATCCGCTCCATCCAGGTGGTGGCCCGCGCCAAGGCACGCGGCGTGCAGGTCAGCACACGGGAAGTGTTCGAACACCGCACGGTGGCCCGGCTCGCGGAACTGGTGAAGGGCCGGGCCGGTCAGGAGCGGGTCACGCTGGCCGAACTGCCGGGCGGCGGCACCGGCTGGGCTCCGCTGCCCCCCACGGCCGCGCACGTCCTGGAACTGGGCGGAGGGATCGGCCGGTTCTGCATGTCGGCGCTGCTCACCCTGCCCGCCGGCATCGACCGGACGACACTGGTGGCCACCCTGCAAGAGGTGCTGGACCGCCACGACGTACTGCGCTCGCGCCTGGACCGGACCGGACCGGGCCTGCGGATTCAACCGGCCGGCAGCGTGCGGGCCGGTGCGCTGCTGCGCGAAACGGCATACGCGGACGCGGCCGTGCAGGGGGAACTCGACGCGGCCGCGGACCGGCTGGACCCGGACGCGGGAGTGATGGCGCAGTTCGTGTGGCTGACCTCCGGCACGAAGGCGGACCGGCTGCTGGTCGTGCTGCACCACCTGGTCGTCGACGGGGTGTCCTGGCGGATCCTGCTCCCCGACCTGGTGGCCGCCTGGCGGCGGGCACGCGGCACCGACACCGCCCCGCCACCCGCCACCGGCACCTCGCTGCGCCGCTGGACACACGCCCTGGCCGAGGACGCCGCCCGTCCCGAGCGGGTGGCGGAGCTCTCCGTGTGGCAGGACATCCTGCACGCGGACGAACCGGTCCTGGGCGCACGCGAGCTGGATCCGGCCCGCGACATCACCGCCACCGCGGACACCGTCCGCGTCCAGGTCCCCGCCGACGTCACCCGCGCCCTGCTGGACACGGTGCCCGCACTCTTCCGCGGCGGCGTCGACGACGGCCTGCTGGCCGCGCTGGCCCTCGCACTGACCCGCTGGCGCCACACCCGCGGCCAGGCCGCCACCTCCACCCTGGTGCGCCTGGAAGGCCACGGCCGGCAGGAGCACCTGGTGCCCGGCGCGGACCTGTCCAGCACCCTCGGCTGGTTCACCGCCATGTACCCGGTACGCCTGGACACCGCCGGCATCGACCTCGCGGACGCCTTCGCCGGCGGCCCGGCCGCCGGACAGGCACTCAAGGCCGTCAAGGAACAACTGCGCGCGGTACCCGACAACGGGATGGGCTACGGCCCGCTGCGCCACCTCAACCCCGCGACCGCGCCCGTGCTGGCGGGGCTGCGCCGGCCGCAGATCGGCTTCAACTACCTCGGCAAGGCATCCGGCGCCGACCTGCCCGAGGACCTGCGCGGCCTGGGCTGGGCGCCGGACACCACCCACACCGACCTGATCGCGGCGCCGGACGCGGACATGCCGGTGCTGTCCGCACTGGAGATCAACGCGGTGGCCACCGACACCGGCAACGGTGACGAACTGAGCGCCTACTTCGGCTTTCCCACCGGTGTCCTCTCCCGCCAGGACGTCCAGGAACTGGCCGAGCTGTGGATCCGGGCGCTGACCGCCCTGGCCCACCACGCCACCACCCCGGACGCCGGCGGCCTCACCCCCAGCGACGCACCCCTGGTCACCGTCGGCCAGCGGGAGATCGACACCTGGGAGCAGCGCTTCGGCAAGCTCGCCACCATCTGGCCCGCCACCCCGGCACAGTCCGGGATCCTCTTCCAGGCCAAGCTGGCCGGCGCCCACTTCGACCCCTACCACATCCAGCTCGTGTTCCACCTCTCCGGCCGCGTCGACCCCGAGCGCATGCACCGGGCAGGACAGGCACTCCTGGACCGCTACCCCGCCCTGCGCGCCGCGTTCGTCGACCGCGCCGACGGCGAACTCGTCCAGGTGATCCCGGAGTCGGTGACCCTGCCCTGGCAGCACCTCGACCTGAGCACGGCCGGCCAGGAGGAGGCCACCGAGACCTTCGAACGGTTCCTCCAGGAGGACCGGACCGCCTACTTCGACGCGGACCACCCGCCCCTGATCCGGCTGGCCCTGGCCGTCCTTGACCCCGACCGGCCCGAACTCGTCCTCACCGCCCACCACGCCCTGTACGACGGCTGGTCCACCCCCCTGCTCATGCAGGACCTGCTGCTGCTCTACGCCTGCGACGGCGACCCCACCCAGCTGCCCGCCCCCCGCGACTACGGCGACTTCCTGTCCTGGCTCACCCGCCAGGACCAGGACGAGGCCGCCCGCGCGTGGGCGGCCGAACTCGAAGGATTCGAGGAGCCGACGCTGCTCGTTCCCGACTCCGCGAGCGCGGAGGACGGCGACCGCGGCCAGCTCGACGTCGACCTGGAGCCGGAGGAGGCACGCGAACTCGTCCAGCGGGCCGCCGCACTGGGCATCACCGTCAACACCCTGGTCCAGGGCGCCTGGGCGCTGCTGCTCGGCCAGCTCACCGGCCGCCAGGACGTGGTCTTCGGCGCGACCGTCTCCGGGCGCCCGCCCGCGGTCGCGGACGTCGAGTCCATGGTCGGGATGTTCATCAACACCGTTCCCGTACGGGTCGCCCACACGCCCGCAGACACCGTCGGCGAGGTCCTGGGCGGGCTCCAGCGCCGGCAGGCCGACCTGGTGGAGCACCACTACTACGGGCTCCCCGAGATCCAGCAGGCCGCCGGCGTACGGTCCCTGTTCGACACCCTGGTCGTCTTCGAGTCGTACCCCGTCGACCGGGAAGGCCTCGGCGCCGCCAGCGACGCCGCGGACGGCATCACCTTCACGGGCCTGCGCCCCTTCGCCGGCAACCACTACGCGCTGTGCCTGACGGCGGCCGCCGACTCCCACCTCCAGCTCGTCATCCAGTACGCGCCGGCCGTCTTCGACCGGGACACGGTGCGGATGTACGCGCAGCGGCTGGTGCGCTTCCTGCGGCAGCTGGCCTCCGACCCCGGGCTGAAGATCGCGCAGATCCAGTCCCTGGAGCCCGCCGAACGCGAGCGGATGCTGGCCCGGCTCAACGACCGGCCCGTCCCCGCCTCGCACGACACGCTCACCGAGCGGGTCGAGGCACAGGTGGCCCGGACCCCGGACGCGGTCGCCGTCATCGCCGGCAACCAGTCGCTCACCTACGCCGAACTGGACGCCCGCGCCGAGGATCTCGCCACCGAGCTGGCCGGCCGCGGAGTGGGCCCGGAGAGCGTGGTGAACGTGGTCCTGCCGCGCACGGCCGACGTGGTCGTGGCCCTGCTGGCCGTACTCAAGGCCGGCGGCGCCTATCTGCCCGTCGACCCCGCCTACGCCGCCGCCCGCCTCCCGCACGTCCTGCCCACCGCCCGCCCGCACCTGATCCTCACGGACACCGCCACCCGGGAACTCGTCCCCGCCACCGACATCCCCGTCCTGGTCCTGGACGACGCCGGCCTGCGGGCCCCGGCCGCCGGGCCGGCACCACGGCCCAAGGCCGGCCCCGACAACCTGGCCTACGTCATCTACACCTCCGGCTCCACCGGCGTGCCCAAGGGTGTCGGCGTCACCCAGAGCACGGTCGTCAACGCCGTGGACGCCCTCATCGCCCACGCCGGAGCCCAGGCCGGCCGGCGCGTCCTGGTCGCCGCCTCCTTCGGCTTCGACGTCGCCACCTTCGAGACGTTCGCCGCGCTCACCACCGGCGGCACCGCCGAGATCGTGCGCGACGTACTGGAACTGGCCGAACGCGACAGCTGGGACGCCGACGTCATCTGCTCGGTGCCCTCCGCCTTCGCCGAACTCGTCGACCAGCTCGACGGCCGCATCGACCCCACCGCCCTGAACATCTCCGGGGAGGTCCTGACCCCGGTCCTGGCCGAGCGGGTGCGCACCCGCTGGCCCAAGGCACGCATCATCAACAGCTACGGACCCAGCGAGACCTTCTACGCCACCGGCCACACCCTGGACCCCGGCGAGCCGTACACCGCGGGTGTGCCCATCGGCCGCCCCTTCCCCGGCGTGCGGGCCTACGTACTGAACCCCGGCCTCGCCCTGCTGCCCCCCAACACACCGGGCGAGCTCTACCTGGCCGGCGCCGGACGCGGCTACCACCGCCAGAGCGCCCTGACCGCCGACCGCTTCGTCCCCGACCCCTACGGGCCCCCCGGCTCGCGCATGTACCGCACCGGCGACCTCGCCAGCGTCACCCCCGACGGCGAACTGCAGCACCTGGGCCGCATCGACACCCAGGTCAAGATCCGCGGCTACCGCGTCGAACCCGCCGAGGTCGAGGCCGCCCTGACGGCCCATCCGCACATCGCCCAGGTCGCCGTCGTGACCCAGAAACCCGGCGACACCACCCCCTACCTCGCCGCCTACCTGGTTCCCGCCGACGGCGCGGGCGTCCCGGACCCGGCCGAACTGCAGGACCACCTGGCCGGCCGGCTGCCCGAATACATGGTCCCGGCCGTCTACGTGCCACTGGAGAGGCTGCCGCTGTCACCCAACGGCAAGCTCGACCTCAAGGCCCTGCCCGCCCCCGACCTCACCTCCGCCACACCCTTCCGGGCTCCCGGCACCGCCCGCGAGAAGGACCTGGCCAAGCTGTTCGCGGACGTACTGGGCCTGGAGAAGGTCGGCATCGACGACGGCTTCTTCGAACTCGGCGGGCACTCCCTGCTCGCCACCCGCCTGATCACCCGCGCCCGTGCCGAGATCGGGATGGAGATACCCATCCGCAAGATCTTCGACCTGCCGACGGTGGCCGCACTCGCCGCATGGTCGCAGGAGTCGGCCGTTCCGCTTCGCCCCGCTCTCCGCAGGATGATCGTAGAGGAGCAAAACCAGTGATTCCGCTTTCGTTCGCCCAGCGCCGTATGTGGCTCACACAGCAACTGGAGGGCGGCGCGGAGACCTACAACATCTCCCCGGCGTTCCGGCTGACGGGCCCCCTGGACGAAGCCGCCCTCATCGCGGCGGTCCGCGACGTGGTCGCCCGGCACGAGCCTCTGCGCACCACCTACGTGACGGACGACAACGACGAACCCCACCAGCGGATCCTGCCGGCCACCCAGGCACCGGTGCAGATCCCGGTCGTCGAGGTGGCACCCGACGCCCTGGACGCGGCGGTCGAGGAGTTCATCGCCCACCGCTTCGACCTGATGGCCGACATCCCCTTCCGGGTACGCCTGTTCCGCTGCGCACCCCAGGAACACGTCCTGGTCCTGCTCATCCACCACATCGCCTCGGACGGCGTCTCGGGCGGCCCGCTGGCCCGCGACCTGACCACCGCCTACACCGCACGCCTGGACGGCCGGGCCCCGCAGTTCCAACCGCTGCCCGTGACGTACAAGGACTACGCGCTGTGGCAGCGCGAACTGCTCGGCGACGTGACCGACCCGGGCAGCCTCGCCGCGGCCCAGGCCGAGTACTGGCGCAAGGAACTGGCCGGGGTGCCGCAGCCGCTGAGCCTGCCGCTGGACCGCCCGCGCCCCGCCACCCGCAACTCCCAGGGCGACTCACTCGGCATCGAGGTCGACGCCCAAGTGGCCACCGGCCTGCAGAAACTCGCCGACGAGCGCGGCATGACCATGTCGATGGTCGTGCAGGCCGCGCTGGGCGTACTGCTCAGCAAACTGGGCGGCGGCCACGACGTCACGATCGGCAACCCGATCGCCGGACGCACCGACGAGGCACTGGCCGACCTGGTCGGCCTCTTCGTCAACACCCAGGTCCTGCGCATCGACCTCACCGGCAACCCCTCCTTCGTCGACCTGCTCCCGCAGGTACGGGACAAGGCACTGGCCGCCTACGAGCACCAGGACGTGCCGTTCGAGACCCTCGTCGAACTGATCAACCCCGACCGCTCCACCTCCTACCAGCCGCTGTTCCAGGTCATGTTCGCCTGGCAGAGCTTCGAGAAGGCCGACTTCGAACTGCCCGGCCTCACCGTGCAGTTCGAGCAGTACCTCACGCAGACCTCCCTGGCCGACCTGTTCTTCAGCCTCGCCGTGACCGGCTCCGGAACCCTGCGCGGCGACCTCATGTACGCCACCCAGCTCTTCGACCGGGACACCGCCGAGGAGATCGCCGCCCGCTTCACCCGCGTCCTTGAGCAGGTGGCCGCCGCCCCGCACGCCCCCCTCAGCACCATCGAGGTACTGGGACCCGACGAGCGGGACTGGCTGGTGCGCCGGGTCAACGACACCGCACACCCGGTGGCCGCAAGCACCCTGCCCGACGCCTTCGAAGCACAGGTTCAGCGGGACCCGGAGCGGGTCGCGGTGATCGCCGAGAACGAGACGCTCACCTACGGGGAGTTCAACCGGCGGGCGAACCGGCTGGCGCACTGGCTGATCGAGCAGGGCGCAGGACCCGAACAGCTGATCGCGGTGAAGATCCCCCGCTCGGTGGACCTGATGGTGGCCGTGTACGCCGTCGTCAAGGCCGGCGCCGCCTACGTCCCGCTGGACACCGAACTGCCCAAGGACCGGGTACGGCACGTACTGGCGGGAGCGAAACCCCTGCTGCTCCTCGACGAGGCGCTCCCCGACGTGTCCGGCTACCCGCACACCGACCCCGAGCGGGACCTGTCCCCGGACAACGCCGCCTACGTCATCTTCACCTCCGGCTCCACCGGCGGCCCCAAGGGCGTACCGGTGGCCCACCGGTCGATCATGAACCGGATCCTGTGGGGACTGGACCACTTCGACGTCACCGTCGAGGACCGGATGCTGGTGAGCACCTCCGCCAGCTTCGACGCCTCGGTGCCGGAGATGTTCTCCAACCTGCAGATGGGCGCCGGCGTCGTGGTGGCCAGTGCGGAAGGCCGCCGCGACCCGGCATACCTGGCCGAACTGATCCAGCGCGAACAGGTGACCGGCGCGTTCTTCGTGCCCTCGCTGCTGTCCGCGTTCGTCACCGAACCCGCCGCCGCCCGCTGCACCAGCCTGCGCTGGATCGAGGTGGCGGCCGAGGCGTTCCCCGCCGCACTGGCCAACCGGTTCACCGACCTGCTGCCCGGCTGCTCCGCCAACAACCTGTACGGGCCCACCGAGGCGACCGTCGAGGTCACCGGATGGCAGCACATCCCCGGCGCGGACCGGGTACCGATCGGCGCGCCGATCTGGAACAACCAGGTCTACGTCCTGGACGCGGCCCTGCGCCCGGTCGCACCCGGCGTCGCCGGCGAGCTGTACCTGGCCGGCGCCTGCCTGGCACGCGGCTACCTGGGACAGACGGGGCTGACGTCGGAACGGTTCGTGGCCTGCCCCTTCGGCCCGGCGGGCGCACGCATGTACCGCACCGGGGACCTGGTGCGCTGGAACAAGGACGGCCAGGTCGAGTACATCGGCCGCACCGACTCCCAGGTCAAGGTCCGCGGGTTCCGCATCGAACTCGGCGAGATCGAGCACGCGCTGACCGGGCACCCCTCGGTGTCCCAGGCCGCCGTCGTGGTCCGCGAGGACCAAAAGGGCGACCAGCGCCTGGTGGCCTACATCGAGCCCGACCCCGACGCCGCCGTGGCCGACGTCACCGCCCAGATCGAGGAATGGCGCCACGTCCACGACGACAGCTACGCCGAGGCCGCCGACGAGGCGTGGGGCGAGGACTTCCAGCAGTGGACGTCCGTCTACGACGGCGAGCCGGTCCCCCTGGACCAGCTGCGGCAGTGGCAGGACGCGGCAGCGGCACAGGTCCTGCGGTTCGCGCCGCGCCGCGTGCTGGAGATCGGCGTGGGCTCCGGCCTGCTCCTCGCCAAGGTCGTCGACCAGGTCGAGGAGTACTGGGGCACCGACCTGTCCGCCACCGCCGTGGACCGCCTCCAAGACCAGGCCGAGCAGGCCGGACACGGGGACCGGGTCCGGCTCAGCACCCAGGCCGCCCACGACCTGTCAGGACTGCCGCAGGGCGCCTTCGACACCGTCGTACTCAACTCGGTGGTCCAGTACTTCCCCAGCGTGGATTACCTGGACCAGGTACTGCGGCAGGCCCTGGACCTCCTCGCCCCCGGCGGCCGGCTGATCCTCGGCGACATCCGCAACGCCGCGACCCTGCGGATCCTTTCGACCGCGCAGGCCCAGGCGGCCCAGCCCTACGCCTCCCACGAGGAGATCCGCGCGGCGGTGGAGCAGGCGCTGCTCGCCGAGCGGGAACTGCTGGTCGCCCCCGAGTGGTTCGCCCAGTGGGCGTCCGAGCACCGGGCCGGGGCCGACATCCGGCTCAAGGCCGGGCAGGCGCACAACGCGCTGACCCGCCACCGCTACGAGGTCGTCCTGCACAAGGAGCCGGCCGGCCTCCTGGACCTGACCGGCGTGCCGTCGCTGGCGTGGGGACAGGAGGTGTCCGACCTGGCCGCCCTGAACGGGCGGGTGACACGCGCGGGCGGCCCGCTGCGGGTGAGCGGGATACCCAACGCACGGCTGGCCAAGGAGAGCGCCGCGGCGCTGTTCGCCGGGGTGCTGAAGACGGACACCCCCTCCGGCAGGCCCGTCGACCCCCAGGACGTCGCCGCATGGGCACGGCGCCAGGGCCTGGAAGCGGTCCTCACCTGGTCGGGCGAAACGGTCCACAGCTTCGACGCCGTCCTCGTGCCCGAGCGGCGCACCGTCTGCGGCGCCTTCGTGCCCAGCCCTGTCGCCGGACGGATCAAGGCGAACGCCCCCGCCCTGGCCAAGGCGATCGGCCCGCTGGTGGCCGAACTGCCCGAATACCTGCGCGGGCGACTTCCCGACTACATGGTCCCGGCCGCGGTGGTGCCGCTCTCGCAGCTTCCGCTGAACCCGGCCGGCAAGATCGACCGGGGCGCGCTGCCGGCCGAGCACACCACCACCGTGAGCAGCGGAGAACCACGCAACTCCCACGAGGAGAAGCTGTGCTCCTTCTTCAGCGACCTGCTCGGCCTGGAGCGGGTCGGCATCAACGACGACTTCTTCGCCCTGGGCGGGCACTCCCTGCTGGCCACCCGCCTCAGCGCCCGCATCCGCAAGCAGTTCGGCGCCGACATGCCCCTGCGGACCATCATCCAGTACCCCACGGTCGCCGAACTCGCCGCACTGCTGCTCATCGGCAGCATCCCCGGCGACCACGCCGACTCCTTCGGGGTGGTGCTGCCGCTGAACCGCGACCCCGGCACGGGCAAACCGCCGGTGTGGTTCGTCCACGGAGGCGGCGGCCTCGGCTGGGCGTTCTTCACCTTCGCGCCCCACGTGCCCGACCGCCCGTCCTACGCCCTGCAGTCCCGCGGCTCCAACGGCGTCGACCCGATGGCGGACTCGGTGCAGGAGATGGTCGACGACTACCTCGCCCAGATCCTCAAGATCCAGCCGGAAGGGCCCTACAACCTGGTCGGCTGGTCCTACGGCGGGCCGATCGCCCACGCCCTCGCGGTGGCCCTGGACCGGCTCGGCCACCAGGTCGACCTCGTGGCCGTCCTGGACACCCAGCCCGCGACCGGCGCCGCCGACAACGGGTTCCAGCAGGTGTCCGACCGGGGCCAGGACCTGTACCGGGCCGACATCGAGGAAGTCTTCGGCCAGTTCATGAACACCGGCAACATGGACAACTTCCTGGACACCATGTCCAAGGTCGGAGCCAACAACCTGCAGAAGATGGGCGGCTTCGTCTCACCGGTCTACGGCGGCGACGTGCTGTACTTCAACGCGACGCTGGACAAGGTCGACGGGCTCTCCTCGTACGGGCCCGAATGGCGGCCCTACGTCCTCGGCTCCTACGAGGAGTACGACGTGGAGGCCACCCACCACGACCTGCACATGCCCAAGCCGGCCGGCCAGATCATGAAGGTCATCGCCCGCAAACTGGCCGCGGCCTCGTGAAAGACCTCTCAAACCGATTCGTGAACCGACGCATGGATGATTGGGGTTGGTCGGGGTGACAGAACCCGGCACGTTTGCGGAACACGGCGAGGGCACCACACTGCTGTGCGTGCCCTTCGCCGGAGCAGGACCTTCGTTCTTCCACCCGTGGCGGCAACTGGCCGCCGGCCGCTGGCGCGTGAGCGCGGTCGAACTGCCCGGCCGCGAACGCCGGCTCCTTGAGACGCCGTACCGCAACGTCGTCGAGGCGGCCAAGAACGAGGTCGACGACATCGTCGCGGACCTGGGCGCCGGAGCACGGACCGTGCTGTTCGGGCACAGCCTGGGCGCGGTGCTCGCCTACGAACTGGCGCATCTGCTGAGCACGCGCGGCGTGCACGTCGAGCGGCTGGTCGTCAGCGGTTCGCCGGGGCCGTGGACCCAGCGCGAGCGGCGGGCCGCGGGACTCCCGGACGAGGAGTTCCTCGCCAGGGTCGAGGAGTTCGCGGGCTTCCGGCACGAAGCCCTCGACCACCCGGAGATGCGTGAGCTGATCCTGCCCGTCCTGCAGGCCGACTGCGAGATGCACGAGGACTACGTCCCGAGCACCGACGTCCCGCTGGCGGTGCCGATCTGCTCGCTGCGCGGCGACAGCGACGGCCTGGTCACCGCGCAGGAGGCGCAGCAGTGGCAGGCGGCGACCACGGCCGGCTTCAGCTATGTGGAGTTCCCCGGCGACCACATGTACCTGGTCGACCTCGGCCGTGAGGTGCTGGACGTCATCGAGGCGCAGTCCGCCCGCGGCTGACGCATGCCGTGCGCCGGGCCGAAACAGCCCGGCGCGGCGAAGGGCGCCCGCCCCGGCGGGCGCCCTTCGCCGCGTGCGCGGGCCGGACGCGTCCGCGCGTCGTCGAGGGGAACTCGAGCGCCGGGTCACGGCCGTGGCGGGTCCGTGTCAGGACCGCCGGGGACGGTGGGGACATGAAGAGTTCCGCGATTGCAGTTTCCGGGCTACGCAAGGCATACGGCGACAAGGTCGTGCTCGACGGCATCGACCTCGAAGTCGCCGCGGGATCGGTCTTCTCCCTCCTCGGCCCGAACGGGGCCGGCAAGACGACCACGGTGAACGTCCTGACGACCCTGCTGACGGCCGACGCCGGCACGGTGCACGTCGCCGGGCACGACGTGGCGAGCGCGACCAAGGAGGTGCGCGCGGCCATCGGCGTGACCGGCCAGTTCGCCGCGGTGGACGACCTGCTCTCGGGCCGGGAGAACCTGCAGCTGATGGCGGACCTGAAGCGCGTGCGCTCCGGGGACCAGGTCGTCGCACGGCTGCTGGAGCGCTTCGACCTGGGCGAGTCGGCGGACAAGATGGCGTCGACCTACTCCGGCGGCATGCGCCGCAAGCTGGACCTGGCGATGACGCTGGTCGGCAACCCGCAGATCATCTTCCTGGACGAGCCGACGACGGGCCTGGACCCGCGCAGCCGGCGCACCATGTGGGCGATCGTCCGCGAGCTCGTCGCCGACGGCACCACCATCTTCCTCACCACCCAGTACCTCGAGGAAGCCGACCAGCTCGCCGACCGGATCGCCGTGCTCAACCAGGGCCACTTGGTCGCCCAGGGCACGGCCGAGGAGCTCAAGCGCCAGATCCCCGGCACCCACGTCAAACTCCGCTTCGCCCACACCTTCGACCTCGACGGGGCGGCACGGGTCTTCCCCGACTCCACGCGCAACGACGAGGAGCTGACCCTGCGGGTACCCAGCGACGGCGAGTCGAGGTCGCTGCGGGCCCTGCTGGACCGGCTCGACGAACATGCCCTCAACGCCCAGGAATTCTCCGTGCACACACCAGACCTCGACGACGTCTTCCTCGCCCTGACCGAGCACACGACCAAGGACAAGGAGGCGATCGTCCGATGAGTACCGCCTCGACCGCGTTTGCCGACTCGGCGATCATGCTGCGCCGCAACGTCAAGCACACCCTGCGGAACCCGACCACGGTCTTCAACGCGGTCCTGTTCCCGATCGTCATCATGCTGATGTTCGTCAAGGTGTTCGGCGGCGCCTTCAGCGTCGGTGAGAACTACATCGACTACGCGACGCCGGGCCTGCTCGTGATGGCCGTCAGCTACGGCCTGGGCGCCACCGCGACGGCCGTGAACGACGACATGACCAAGGGCATCATCAACCGGTTCAAGACCATGGACGTCTCCCGCGGAGCCATGCTGACCGGGCACGTCGTCGTCACCACCGTGCGCTGCCTGGTGGCCTGCGCGGCCATCATCGCCGTGGCCTTCGCGATGGGCTTCGACCCGGCCGCCAGCGCCCTGGACTGGCTCGGTGTGCTGGCCCTCTTCGTCCTGCTCGCCGTCGGGGCCAGCTGGCTCACCGTCGCCATGGGCCTGGCCGCCAAGACCACGGAGTCGGCCGGCCTTGCCACCGTACCGCTGATCATGCTGCCCTTCCTGAGCAGCGCGTTCGTGCCGGCGGACACGATGGGCGCCGGCGTGCGGCAGTTCGCGGAGTACCAGCCCTTCACCCCGATCATCGAAACGCTGCGCGGGCTGCTGGCGGGCAACCCCTCCAGCGGCGACGCGATCGCGGCCGTCGCCTGGTGCCTGGCCTTCGCCGTCATCGGATACGTGTGGGCGCTCTCCACGTTCAAGAAGCGAGCGTGAGCGGGGCCGGCTCCGGCCGGCCGATCCCCGCAGACCGCCCCGGTGACCGCGTGTCGCCGGGGCGGCGTCATGCGCGCGGCCCGACGCGTGAGGCGGCCCCCGAACGTGCTGCGTTCGGGGGCCGCCTCACGGGTGTGCGGGCCGGACCGGTCACCCGATCCGGGGCGCCAGCACCTGGCCGCGGCCGCCCGCGGCCACAGCGGCGCCGACGAGCCGCTTGCCGCGCTGGTCCTCAACGAGCTCACCCAGCCGCTCGACACCCAAAGTGATCTGGTCGGCGGTGAGCACGCTGAAGGAGAGCCGGGCCTGGTGGAACCCGCCGGTGCCCCCGTAGAAGTGATGCATGGGGGTCCACAGGACACCGAATTTGGAGGCCGAGTACTCGAGCATGTCGTCGTCCGCCAGGAAAGGCAGCGTGACGACGACGAACATTCCGCCCTGCGGCGTGTTCCACGTGACGTCCTGCGCCATTTCGTGCCGCGGCCCGAAGACCGACTCCAATCCCTCCAGCACGGCCGCCAGATTCCGGCGGTAGACCCCGGCCTCGCGAGCGGTGGCCCGCTTGAGACTGCACCCGTTCTCGAGGAGATATCCACCGATGACCGCCTGGGCGACGGTCGACGTGTTCAGCGTCACCATGCTCTTCAGCTTCGCGAGGTGGTCCGCGAGAAGCACCGGGTCCTCGGCACACACCCCGGACGACGTCACGGGCTGGTCCGCGATGATGTACCCCACGCGGGCCCCGGCGAACGCGGACTTCGCGAACGATCCGAGATGAATCACCTGGTGGTGCTCGTCCAGGGACTTCAGCATCGGCAGCGGTGAATTCCCGGAAGAGAAAAGGGAGTAGGGATTGTCCTCGATGACGAGAATTCCCTCCCGCCGCGCCAGCTCCAGCAGCGCCCCGCGGTCCGCCAGCGACATGCTCGCACCACTGGGATTGGCGAAGTCCGGGACGACGTAACAGGCGCGCGGGCGAAGCCCCTCACGCCGCGCCGCCCCGATCTGCCGCTCCAGGTCCTCCAGATCGATGCCGCCCTCGCCCTCCCGGACCGGACGCAGGGGCGCGCCGGCCACCCGGGCCGCGCCGATGAAGCCGACGTAGTTGGGTGTCGCGGCCAGGATGACGTCGCGGGTGTCGCGGACGAGGGCCCGCAGCACGAGCACCATCGCCTCCTGGCAGCCGGTGGTCACCACGATGCTCTCCGGGTTCACCGTCAGCCCCTCGTCGGCCTCCAGCTGGCGCGCTATCAGCCCGTGGATGAACCCTTTCGTGCGGCCGTACTGGAAGAACGTGCGCCGCACCTGCTCCGCGGGAAGGCCTATCTCGTCCTCGAGGTAATTCCTGAACGTCGTGAGGTGACGTGATAGGTTCTCGACGTCGTAAAAGCCTTCGAACGGGCGGCCCGCGGAGAACGAGACCGCGTCCGGATACCTTCCCGCGAGCTCGTTGAGCAGCGTCATGGAAGTGAGTGCGGGGTCGTCGACTGACTCGTGCAAGTCGGAGATGCTCAGCCGATTCGGCCCAGGGTGCATGGACATAGTCACGTCATCCTCATCCGCCGGACAGCTCAATTCTGAACTGAATTCGGCCATGTAGGGCAGTGCTCTGCACGGGATTTCGTGATGTCACGGCCCGTGCAGAAGCAGATCGGAGTCAGACGGCATTGATGGCCGCGATGAACAGTGCCCGGAACCGGCGCTTGACTGCTGCCTAGTCGGGGCCCTCAATAATATATGGCCTTGTCTCCGCGGCGTGAAGAGCGCGGCAGCTCGCGGGAGTTGGGAATCCAGTGCGAGCCACGGGCCCGCGTGCACCGGGCAGCCGTCCCGTCGGCAGGACATCCGGAAAAGGGTGAACGGGCCGTACGGGGCGCCGCGTTCGGGCCGGAAAAGCGCCAGAAGGAAGCGGGAACCCCGGCGAGGAGCCCGAAGGCCTTCGGGACGTTGACACCCTCATGCCCGGCGGACAGAGTGTGGGACTGTCGGCGGACGGAACACGGGACCGCCGGGGAACGGCGAGAAGCCCCCGAGCGGGCTGCTGCGACCGGCCGGCGTGATCCGGCAGAGCGCACCACCGCGGGACGCGAGCGCCGGTCCACAGGGCGCAGACGAGCCACCGCACACCGCGTCCGCCGGGCACGGGACCGGCTTGGCTCTGTGCCCGGCCACCAGCATGTGCGCACCGGGACGGTGCCGCGCCGGCACTTCGTCCCGAGCACCTCCACCCCGTCCTGTCCGCGGCTGAACTCCAGGAGCCGGCGGACGGCAGGCCGTGGCGGCGCCACGACCTCGTTCCGCGCGGCAAGCGGTACCCCGACACCTGACAAGGAGTTGACTCATGACCACACTCAGCGAGGGCGTTCTGGAGAAGGCTGCGGCGGAATACGCCGAGCAGGGCTTCTCCATCATCCGCAACGTCGTGCCACAGGACCTCCTGGAGGAGGTCCACGCCCACGTTGACTGGCTCACCCGCAAGTATCCGGATCTGCGGCCCGAGCACTTCCACCACCCGCTGATCCGCAACGACGCCTTCTGGGCACGTCTGGTCTCCGACCCCCGGCTGGTGGACATAGCGGAGTTCTTCCTCGGCCCGGACCTGGCGTGCTTCACCGCCCACTACATCTGCAAGCCCCCCTACGACGGGCAGCCCGTGCTCTGGCACCAGGACGGCGCGTACTGGACGCTGAGTCCCATGGAGGCGCTGACGGTGTGGCTGGCCGTCGACGAGAGCACCACGGAGAACGGCTGCCTGCGGATGATCCCCGGCAGTCACGAACTGCCGCTGCACAAGCCCTCGTCCCGCACGGACACGGACAACATGCTCTTCTCCGCCTCCGACGAGGACCTGGTCCAGGAGTGGGTGGAAAAGCGCGGGGTCGTGGACATCGAGCTCCAGCCGGGCGACGTCTCGATCCACCACCCCCACCTGCTGCACTACTCGGAGGCCAACACCTCCGCCAAGCGCCGCTGCGGCCTCGACATGGGCTACATCTCGACGGCCACCCGGATCCACAGCAACGGCATCTACCTCGACCCGCTGCTCGTCCGCGGCACCGACACCACCGGCCTCAACAGCTACCGCCCCTTCCCCGACGTCCAGGAGGGCGAGACGATCCCCTTCGCCGGGCAGGACGGCTGGAGCGACAAGATCGCCGCGCTCAACGCGGCGCTGCCGCCGAGCTCGCGGCAGCTTCCCGACGAGAGCCCCATCGAGACGACTCGGCACATGATCGAGCGGCTGCGCGAAGGCACCGCCAAGGGCTGATGGCGACCACGCCGGCCCAGGGGCCCGCCGCCTGCCCGCGGCGGGCCCCTGGGCCGGCGTTCGCGGCCCCGGCCGGCCCCGCCCCCGGCGCACACGGCGCCCGGCGCGGGCTGCCGGCACAGCCGCGTGTCCGCTCACCAGGACCGGCCGCCCGCGGTCCCCGGCCCGGACACCACCGCGCACCCCCGGCCACCGGGAAGACCCGGTCCGGGCACAACTGCGAGCCCCCGCCCGGGTGTTGTCACCTGGCGGGGGCTGTCGTGCGGGGGAGGGGGACTGGGCGGGCTGTCGTGCGGGGGTGTGGGGGGTGTGGGGGAGGGGCGGGCGAAGCTGCGGCTCCGGGCTCCGCGCGCGCGGCCCGTGACGAGTGCCGACGGCGGGCACGGCTCGTGCCAATTGCCGACGGCGGCCTCGGCGGCGGGCGGTGCGGGCGCCGGCCGCGCACACCGTCCGCACCGAGCGGGCCGGCGCTCCGGACCTCCCGGCGGAACACGGGCGGGCCCTTTCCCCGGGGCGGGAGCGGAGCCGGCGACCCCGGGCCGCCGGAACACCCGGCCGGCCCGCCGGGGAAGAGAGGCCGCAGGACTGCCACACCCGGCCGGCAGGACTGCCGCAC
This sequence comes from Streptomyces sp. NPDC005551, assembly GCF_042871785.1. Taxonomy (NCBI): domain Bacteria; kingdom Bacillati; phylum Actinomycetota; class Actinomycetes; order Kitasatosporales; family Streptomycetaceae; genus Streptomyces; species Streptomyces sp. NPDC005551. Next base: position 536,937 of record NZ_JBIAJE010000007.1, read on the forward strand.
CCGGCCGGATCGCAGGACCTTGTACGGGCCCGCGGCCCCGCCGCCGGCCGCGGCCTCTCACCAGACGAACGCCTCGCCGTCACCGCGCTTCTCGACGCAGTACGTGCGAAAGGCCTGGGCCTTCGCGACCATGTCCTCGTCCCCGGTACGCCGGGCGGCCTCCACGTACCAGTCGAACGCCGCGGTGGCGTGCGCCTGCCGCTCGAAGTGCAGCTCGGCGAACCGGCGGAAGCCCGCCCGCATGGTCTGCGGGGTCAGGTTCTGCCCGGAGCCGAGGAGTTCCTCGATCTCGGCTGCGGTCGGCTCGGGCCGCTCGATGATGCGGACCGGCTCGGTGGCGGGGACGGCACCGCGGATCTCGATGGGCTCCTCGGCGTCCGCGAAGTCGAGACAGACCGAGAGCCGGGCGGCCTTGGACGTGCTGCGCGCGGAGTGGGGGTCGGTGGAGTGGATCTTCCACACCTCACCGCGGCGGATGTGGTAGACGGTGTCGTTCTCGGAATGGAGGGATTCCTCGCTGGTGCGCAACGGGATCTGCACCCGGGTACCCGGCTCGGCCCACTCGAGGAAGTCCACGTGCGGGGCGATGATCCCGTCACGCAGACTGAAGATGCGCACCCACTGCAACCGGTCCAGGGGGAAATGCGAACTCACCATGGACATGATGCCCGGCAGCTGCTTTCCCAGCTCGGTGAGGGACAGGCTGCCCTCGTGCGGGCGGAACGCGGTGTCGGAATCGGCGCCGGTGCCGTTGGCCAGCACATGGGACGACCAGGACCCGAAGGTGAAGGTGTCGTATTCGCCCCCGTACTCGTGGCCGTCCACGACGGACAGTTCGGAATCCAGGTCGTACGAGTCGATGGGTAGCACCGCAAGCCGCTGCGACTTCAGCAAGGAAATCCCCTCCACACGCGATTGTTTGATGAACCCGGAAACTGCTGGGGGTTCCTCCCGGCCGTCACCATAATTCTCCGGGCAAGACCATGGCAATGAAATGAGCGCTCACGCGCTCGTGCGGCCGGAAACCCTCCCGCCTCCACCCCGCTCGCGTATTTCCGGTCCAGGCTCGCCGGGAGGTCCGCCGGTGCCGGCGAAGGCGTCCCGCACCGCCCCGCCGCCCCGGGACCGGCCGCTGCGCACCACCCGTCCCCCGGCCCGGACAGCACCGCACGGGGTCGTGACTGTCCTGTCGGCGGGACAACCGGCGCCCGGCAGGACGTCCGCGCCGTCATTGCTTGCATGGGTTTCCCCGGCCATCTACGTTGGCGTCGCGATGGCCTTCCGGTGACGTATCGAAATACGTGATCAAATTCCACCGGGCGTTCCTTTCCGAGACGGCTTTCACCCCGGGACCGAGAGCACCGCGACACGATCCGGCCGCCGCACGGCAGACACCGCCCCGCACAAAGGGGTGCACGTCAGCCATTTCAAGGATTCTCATCGACGCGACAGCGGAAAGAACCCCGGTGGCCGTGCGGGCGGTGACGGTCCGGGGCCGGGACCGACCGGAAATGGCGTGGGCGGGCATTCCCGTTCGACAGAGCAAGGGAAAGGCTGGCAATGGAATCGTCGCCGCAGGTGATCCACCAGCGAGGTGGACAGGACGAGACAGCACAACGACAGGCCGCGCCCCCGGGTGCGCCGGCACCCCTCGTACAGGAGATCTCGGCGCTGTGGGGGGAATACCTCGGCGACCGTGAAGTCGGACCGGACGACGACTTCTTCGCGCTCGGCGGGAACTCGCTGACCGGCATCAAAATCATCGACCGGGTGGCGCAGGACTACGGCGTCCAGCTGTCCGTACGCGACTTCTACCTGGCGCAGACCCCCGCCCGGGTCACCGAGCTGATCGAACAGGGGAGGGCGGCGGCGTGAGGCTGACGCCGGGCCCCGCGCGCGACGTCGACCTCGACGCCGTCGACCTGTTCGACCTGGACCTGTACAGCTCGGGCGATCCGCACCCGGTCTGGGACGTGATGCGCGAGAGGGCGCCGCTGCACCACCAGGTCCTGGCCGACGGACGGGAATTCTGGTCGGTGACCCGTCACGAGGACGTCTGCCGGGTGCTCGGCGACCACCGGGAGTTCACCTCCGAACGCGGCACGGTGCCCACCCACCTCGGGCAGGACGACGTCGCGGCCGGCGTGCTGCTGACCTCCACCGACCCGCCCCGGCACACCGAGGTCCGCAGGCCGCTGGGCTCCAGGCTCACCGCCCGGGCGGTCAGGTCGTGGGAGGACTCGATCCGCCGCTCGGTCGTGCGCTTCCTCCAGCCGGCCCTCGACGGAGACGTCTTCGACCTGGCCGAACAGGCGCTGCTCCTGCCGGCGATCGTCACCGGCCCGCTCCTTGGGATCCCGGAGAAGGACTGGGCAGAGCTCGTCCAGCTGACCGCGATGGTGACCGCCCCCTCGGACCCGCACTTCCAGCAGGGCAGCGAAGCCGCCACGCTGGCCATCTCCCACCACGAGCTCGTCACCTACGTCAAGGACTGGGTCAAGGAGCGGCGGGCCACGGGCCAGGAGGACGAGAGCCTGCTCAGCCACCTCATGAGCGTGCGCCCCGGCGGCGCACCGCTGAGCGACGAGGAGATCGCCCTCGACGGCTACAGCATTCTCCTGGGCGCCAACGTGACCACCCCGCACACCGTCTCGGGCACGGTGCAGGCGCTCATCGAGCGGCCCGAGCAGTTCGAGAAGGCGCAGGCCGACCCCTCGCTCATCCCGAACCTGGTCGAGGAAGGGCTGCGCTGGACGTCGGGCGCGTGCAACTTCATGCGGTACGCCGTCGACGACATCCACATCGGCGGCGGCACCATCCCCGCCCGCGGGGCGGTCGTCGCGTGGATCGGATCGGCCAACCGGGACGCCGCCCAGTTCCCCGACCCGCACCAGTTCGACATCACCCGCGGCAACGCCAAACGCCACGTCGCGTTCGGGTTCGGGCCGCACTTCTGCATCGGCGCCCCGCTGGCCCGGCTGACACTGCGCATCTTCTTCGAGGAACTCCTTGAGCGGTTCGGCTCCATCGAACTGGCCGGCGAACCGCAGCACCTGCGGTCGTACTTCATCGCCGGGATGACCCACCTCCCCATCACCGCGCAGAAACGGCAGACGCCATGACAACCGGCTCCGCCCCCACCCTGTCGCCGTATCTCGTCAGGCCGCCGTCCGCGGGCCACCTGGCCCGGATCTTCTGCTTCCCCTTCTCCGGATCCGGGGCGTCGGCCTTCAGCGCCTGGCCCGCCGCGCTGGATGACATCGAGGTCTGCCCGGTGCAGTTCCCCGGCCGCGAGAACCGGCTCGGCCACCCCCACTACGGCACCTACGAGGACCTCGCCGCCGACCTGGTGGAACACCTGGCGCCGCTCCTCGACCGGCCGTTCGCGTTCTTCGCGCACTGCGCCGGCGCGCTGCCCGCCTACGAGAGCGTGCTCAGGCTCGCCGAACTGGGCCTGCCCACCCCCGACTGCCTGTTCGTGTCGGGCCAGCCGGCCCCGCACGACGCGGCCGGCGACCCGATGCTCGCCATGTCGGAGGCCGAACTGCGCGCCGAGGTCGAGTCGTTCATCCGCGGCCGGGGCATCGAACCGCGGCCGGACATGGTCGCGCTCGGCCTCATGGTGCTGCTGCGCGACCACGCCGCCGCGAGTGCCTACCGGCGCCAGGAGCCCGTCCCGGTGCCCTGCCCCGTCGTCGTCGTGCACTGGCGCGACGACGCGGACGTGAGCCTGGGCGGCCTGCAGGGATGGCGCCGGTACGCGGACTCGGTCGAGTTCCGCGTGGTCGACGGCGGCCACTACGACTTCATGGACGCACCGGACGAGCTGCGGAAACTGCTGACCCGTTGGCTGTGAGCGCGGCCGGCCCGGCCAGGGCCGTACACCGAGGGAACCGGAAGGAATACGTATGAGTGGCGCAGCCACCGGTATTGCCGTCATCGGGATGTCGTGCCGCTTTCCCGGTGTGCACGGCCCCGCCGAGTTCTGGCGCCTGCTGCTCCAGGGGAAGTCCACCGTCGGGACGTTCCCCGAGCAGCGGGCCGCCGACGCGCACTCCCGCCACACCCTGCACCCCGACGCCGACACCCTGAACACGGGCTCGTTCCTCGACTCCGTCGACGGGTTCGACGCCGACTTCTTCCACACCCCGCCGGCGGAGGCCACCGCCATGGACCCCGTGCAGCGGCTGGGTCTGGAACTGGCCTGGGAGGCCGTCGAGGACGCCCGCATCCCGGCGAGCGTCCTCGCGGGCCGCGAGATCGACGTCGTGGTCGGCGCCGCGCCCTCCGGCTACGACCTGCTGCGCAGACTGTCGGGCAGCGACCGGGACGACCACTACGCCGCGCTCGGCTCCAGCGGAGCGCTGATCGCCAACCGGATCTCGAACCTGTTCGACGTGCGCGGCATGAGCCTGTGCGCGGACTCGGGCCAGTCCTCCTCCCTCGTGTCGCTGGCGCTGACGTGCGAGCGGATACGTGCCGGCGCGGTCGACATGGCGATCGCGGGCGGCGTGCACCTGATCACCGACCCCGAAGCGGGCGCCGGCCTGGCCAACCTGGGAGCCCTGTCACCCGACGGCAACTGCTTCCCCTTCGACGCGCGGGCCAACGGCTTCGTCCGCGGCGAGGGCGGCGCGTTCGTCGTGCTCAAGCGCCTCGACGAGGCCGTCGCCGACGGCGACCACATCTACGCCGTGGTGCGCGGCTGGGGCGTCAACAGCGCCGGCGCCACCTCCCGCATGCCGGACCCGAGCCCCGCCGGGCAGGCGGCAGCCGTACGGTCCGCCCTGCGGCGCGCGGACGTCGAGTTCAGCGGCGTCGACTACGTCGAGACGCACGGCACCGGCACCCGCCTCGGCGATCCCGCCGAGGCGTGCGGACTGCGCGAGGTGCTCCGGGAGAGCGGCCGCAGCAGCCCCCTGGTGCTGGGCGCGGTGAAGGCGAACGTCGGACACCTGGAGCCCGCCGCGGGAATCGTCGGCTTCGTGAAGGCGGCGCTGTGCGTGGACCGCGGCCTGCTGGTCGCCCATCCCGACTTCCGCTCGGCGAACCCCGCCATCCCCGCCTTCGAGCAGGACTTCGAAGTGCTGTCGGCCGCCCGCCCCTGGCCGGGCACACCGGACCGGCCCCGGCGCGCCGGCGTGTCATCGATCGGGATGGGCGGCACCAACGCCCACGTGATCCTCGAACAGGCCCCCCACGCCCACCCCGGACTCCCGGCGCCGGACGAGGACCTGCACGCCGGGGACACCCGCACGCCGGTGCCGTGGGTGCTGTCGGCGCGCTCGGAGCAGGCCCTGCGCGAACAGGCGGCCCGGCTGCGGGACCTGGTGAGCGCCGACGCCTCGCTGACGGCGGCCGACGTGGGGCATTCCCTGGTCCGCACCCGCACCTCGTTCGCGCACCGTGCGGTCGTCCTGGCGGCCGGCCGTCAGGAGGCGCTGGCCGGCCTCGGCCTGCTGGCCGCCGGCGACAGCGCGGCGCGCGCGGTACGCGGGACGGCCACCGGGCCGGCGGGCCCGCTCGTCTTCGTCTTCCCCGGCCAGGGATCGCAGTGGCTGGGCATGGGACGGCAGCTGTACCAGCAGTCCGAGGTCTTCGCGCACGCCATCGACGAGTGCGCGCGCGCCCTGGCGCCGTGGCTGGACTGGTCGCTGGTGGACCTGGTGACCGGCGCGCCGTCGGCGCCGTCGCTGGAACGCGGGGACGCCGTGGTCCAGCCCGCGCTGTTCGCGATGATGGTGTCCCTGGCCCGCCTGTGGCGGTCGCTGGGCGTGGTCCCCGACGCGGTGGTGGGGCACTCGCAGGGCGAGATCGCCGCGGCGTGCGTGTCCGGCGCCCTCGGCCTCAAGGACGCGGCGCGCATCGTCGCCCTGCGCAGCCGGGCCCTGACCGCCCTGGCCGGCCAGGGCGGGATGAACGCGGTGGCCGCGCCGTTGGCCTGGGTCCAGGACCGGCTCGGCCCGTGGTCCGGGCGGCTGTCCGTGGCCGCGGTCAACGGGCCGGCCTCCGTGGTGGTCTCCGGGGACCTGACGGCACTGGAGGAGTTCGCCGCGATGGCGGACGGGGACGGGGTGCGGGTACGCCGCGTCAGGATCGAGTACGCCTCCCACTCCCACCAGGTCGAACGCATCCGCGACCGGGTGCTGGAGGCCGCCGCGGGTGTCACACCCAAGGAGACAGCGGTGGAGTTCCACTCCACGGTCACCGCGGGACTGCTCGACACCCGCGCCCTCGACGCCTCCTACTGGTACGACAACCTGCGCTCCACGGTACGTTTCGGCGAGGTCGTGGAGAACCTGATGCGTACCCGCGGCGGCGTGTTCGTCGAGGTCAGCCCGCACCCGGTGCTCCAGGTCGCGATGGCGGAGACCGCCGACACGCTGACCGGCCCGCCCCCGGTGGTGGGCACCTTGAGCAGGCACGACGGGAGCCTCGGCAAGGTCCTGGCCTCGCTGGCCGAGCTGTACGTACGCGGGGTGCCGGTGGACTTCGGGCCGGTGTTCGCCGCCGGCCGGCCGCGCCGCGTCGGTCTGCCGACCTACCCCTTCCAGCGGCAGCGGTACTGGCTGACAGCGCCCGCCGCCACCACCGCTCCCGGCGCGCAGGCGGACGTGAGCGGCGCAGCGGCGGACCTGGACTCGCCGTCGGCGGTCCTCACGCTCGTGAGTACCGAGACGGCCGCGCTGCTGGGAGCCAGGGGCGCCGCGGTGACGGGACCCGACGTCCAGGCACGGTCGGCCGACACCTTCAAGGCGCTGGGCTTCGACTCCTCGATGGCGGTGGAGCTGCGCAACCGGCTCAACGCGGTGACCGGGATCCGGCTGCCGGCCACCGTCGCGTTCACCTACCCCACCCCGCACCGGCTCGCCCAGCGCCTCTTCTCCCTCCTCGGACCGAAGGTGCCCGACACCCCACAACCCCCACAACCCGTGGAGGAGCCGAGCCCGCAGGACACCAGCGACGACGATCTCTACGCCCTGATCGACCGCGGATACGTGTAGCCCCAGCCGTTTTTCAAGCAGAAGTTGAGGGAGGACCCGGTGGAGGAAGTCGACAAGCTCCGCTCCTACTTGCGACGTGCCGTCGGTGACGCGCAGGAACTGCGCGAGCGGGTGCGCGAGCTGGAGGAGTCCGCGCGCGAGCCCATCGCCGTCGTGGGTGTGGGGTGTCGCTTCCCCGGTGGGGTGACGTCCCCCGAAGGACTGTGGCACGTCGTGTCCGAGGGGGTGGACGCGATGGGCGACTTCCCGCTGGACCGCGGATGGGACGTGGAGGCGCTGTACGACCCGGACCCCGAGGCGCACGGAAAGACGTACACCCGCACCGGCGGGTTCCTGCCCGACCTCGCGGAGTTCGACGCGCCGTTCTTCGGCATCAGCCCGCGCGAGGCGCTGGCGATGGACCCGCAGCAGCGGCTGATGCTGGAAACCACGTGGGAGGCGCTGGAGCGGGCGGGGATCGACCCGGCCGCCCTGCGGGGCTCCCCGACGGGGGTGTTCACCGGGCTCTACAACGTCGACTACGGGCCGCGGATGGGCGGCGGCGCGGGCGGCGAGGTGGAGGGCTTCTCCCTCACCGGCACCTACCTCAGCGTGGCCTCGGGCCGGGTGGCGTACGTGCTGGGACTGGAGGGCCCGGCGGTGTCGACCGACACCGCGTGCTCGGCCTCGCTGGTGGCCGTCCACCAGGCCGTGCGCTCCCTGCGGTCGGGGGAGTGCACGCTGGCGCTGGCCGGCGGTGTGTCGACACTGCCGACGCCGGGGATGTTCGTGGAACTCGCCCGGCAGCGGGGCCTGTCGGCCGACGGCCGGTGCAAGGCGTTCGCGGACGCCGCCGACGGCACCGGCTTCTCCGAGGGCGCGGGCGTACTGGTCCTGGAGCGGCTCTCCGACGCACAGCGCAACGGCCGCAGGATCTGGGCCGTCATCCGCGGCTCGGCGATCAACCAGGACGGCGCCTCCAACGGGCTGACCGCCCCCAACCCCCTGGCGCAGCAGCGGGTCGTACGCGCCGCCCTGGCCGACGCCGGGCTGCGCGTCAGCGACGTGGACGCGGTGGAGGCGCACGGGACCGGCACCCGGCTGGGCGACCCCATGGAGGCCGAGGCCCTGCTGGCCACCTACGGGCAGGACCGCGAGCCCGGCAGCCCGCTGTGGCTGGGCTCGCTGAAGTCGAACATCGGCCACACCCAGGCCGCCGCCGGCGTCGGCGGCATCATCAAGATGGTCATGGCGATGCGGCACGGCGTGCTGCCCAGGACCCTGCACGTGGACCGCCCCTCCACCCACGTCGACTGGTCGGCCGGAGCGGTGGAACTGCTCACCGAGGCCCGCGCCTGGACCACGGCGCAGGGCCGGCCCCGCCGGGCGGGCGTGTCGTCCTTCGGGATCAGCGGCACCAACGCGCACCTGATCCTGGAACAGGCCCCCCGGACCCCGGAAACCGCCGAGACCCCCGAGACCCCCCAAATTCTCGAAACTGCCCAGACCCCGGAAACCGCCGGGATCTCCGGAACCGCCGAGGCCTCCGGAGCCCGTGAGGGCGCGAAGAGCTCTGGGACTCCCGCAGCCGTTGGGGTCCCGGCCGGCGGGTCGGTGCCGTGGGTGCTGTCGGCGCGCTCGGAGCAGGCCCTGCGCGAACAGGCCTTTCGGCTGCGGGAGTTCGTGGCCGCCGACGAGAGCCTGACGCCCGCCGACGTGGGACGCGCGCTGGTGACCACCCGCTCCCTGTTCGAGCACCGCCAGGTGGTGCTCGGCGCCGACCGGGAATCCCTGCTCACCGCCCTGGCCGCCGCCGCCGCGGGCCAGGAGCCCGGCCCCGCCGGCCCGGTGTCCGCGGTGGCGAAACCGGTGGGCAAGACCGTGTTCGTCTTCCCCGGCCAGGGGGCGCAGTGGGCCGCCATGGGCCGGGAACTGTGGGAGACCTCCCCGGTCTTCGCCGAGGAACTGCGCGCCTGCGCGCAGGCACTCCAGCCGTGGGTGTCCTGGCCGCTGATCGACACCGTCTGCGGAGGACCGCGGGCGGCGGACCTGGAGGACATCGACGTCGTCCAGCCGGTGCTGTTCGCGGTGATGGTGTCCCTGGCACGGGTGTGGCGTTCCCTGGGGGTGACACCGGATGCGGTGATCGGCCACTCCCAGGGCGAGATCGCCGCCGCCTACGTCGCGGGCGCCCTGACCCTGCAGGACGCGGCGAAGATCGTCGCCCTGCGGTCCCGGCTGCTGGCCACGGTCACCGGGCAGGGCAGCATGGCCGGGATCCTGCTGCCCGCCCAGCGCGTCCAGGACCTGCTGAAGGGACGCGAGTCCCGGATCGGGATCGCCGCGGTCAACGGACCGAACTCCACGACCGTCTCGGGGGAGAGCGGCGCGGTCGAGGAACTGGTCGCCATCTGCCAGGCCCAGGGCGCCCGCGCCCGCCTGATCAAGTCCAGCGTGCCCGGCCACTCCCCGCTGATGGACCGCTTCGACGGCCGCCTCCAGGCGGAACTCGGCCGCATCACCCCCCGCCCCTCACCGGTGGCGATCCACTCGACGGTGACCGGCGAACCGATCGACCCCCTGGACCTCGACGCGGCCTACTGGTACCGCAACCTGCGCGAACCGGTCCAGTTCGCGGCCGCCATGGGCAACCTGGTCGCCCAGGAACCCGACAGCGCCGTCATCGAACTCAGCCCGCACCCGCTGCTGGTGATGACCATCCAGGAGATGTTCGACACCACCCCCGGCGCCACCGGCTTCGCGGTGGGCTCGCTGCGCCGCGACGAGGGCGGCTTCGCCCGGCTCCACCGGTCGGCCGCCGAGGCCTTCGTGGCGGGCGCCGCGGTGTCGTGGCAGGCGGCGTTCGAGAGCGCGGACGGCCGGTGGGCCGAGCTGCCCACCTACGCCTTCCAGCGGCAGCGCTACTGGCTGAACACCCCCACCGAGACCACCACCGCGAGCACATCGGACCACCCGCTGCTCGACGCCGTCATCGAACTGCCCGACGACGGCGGGCACCGCGGAGTCGTGGGCAGCGGCCGGCTGTCGCTGGAGCGCCACCCCTGGCTCGCCGACCACACCGTCCACGGCGCCGCCCTGGTGCCCGCAACAGTGCTCGCGGAGCTGGCGGCGTGGGCCGCGCGCAAGGCGGGCTGCGACGTCGTCGGCGAACTCACCCTGGAAACACCCCTGGTGCTGTCCCGCACGGCCGAGCGCGAGATCCGCGTCGTCGTCGACGGCACACGCGAACTCAGCGTGCACTCCCGGGCGAAGGAGGAGGACCGGTGGACGCGCAACGCCACCGGAACCGCCACAACCGGGCCCGCGCCGGCCCACCAGGCCGACGGACTCACCGCGTGGCCGCCCCCGGGCGCGGTGAGCGTGCCCTTCGGGGACGAGCACACCCGCCCCGCCGCCCCCGGGCACCTGCCGCACGCCCTGCGGCAGGTGTGGCGCAAGGGCGAGACCCTGTTCGCCGAGGTCGAACTGCCCGCATCCGACACCGCCCACCACAGCCGCTTCACCCTCCACCCGGCGCTGCTCCAGGCCGCGCTGCTCCCGGTCGGCCTGGGACACTTCGTCGACACCTCCCGGCCCGAGGGCTGGCTGCCCTCCCGCTGCACGGGCCTGCGCATCGGCCCCGCCCAGGCGACCGCGCTGCGCGTGCGGCTGGCCCCGGCGGGCGAGAACACCCTGTCGGTGACCCTCGCGGACCAGAACGGAAACCCCGTCGCCGCCATCGCCTCACTGACCCTGGAACCCGTGGACGTCGCCCGGCTGACCGAGCTGAGCTTCGACCACCAGGACTCGCTGTTCCAGGTGGACTGGGAACCCCTCCCGCTCCCACCCGGCCGGGCCACGGGCCGCTACGCACTGATCGCACCCGGCGCGCACGCCGTGCCCCCGGCACCGGGACAGGCCTCCTACGCCGACTTCGAGGAACTCGCCGCCCGCGGTGACGACATACCCTCCCTCGTCATCGCGTGCGTCGAACCCGCGGACGGCGCCGACACCCCCGCCGCCGTCGAGCACACCCTCCACCGGGTGCTGCGCTGGACGCAGGGCTTCCTCGGCGACGCGCGGTTCTCCGCCGCCCGCCTGGTCCTGGTGACCCGGGACGCGTTCCACGACGAGCAGGTCACCCGCACCGATCCCGCGGCGGCCGCCCTGTGGGGATTCGTGCGCGCCGCGCAGAGCGAGAACCCGGGCCGCTTCACCCTCGTGGACACCGACGGCCGGCCCGACTCGTGGGCCCTGGTGCCGGCGGCGGCCGGAACCGGCGAAGCCCAGCTCAAGATCCGCTCCGGCATGGTGAGCACCCCCCGCCTGACCCACCTGCCCGGCCGGGGCACACCCGGCCGGACACCGGGAACCTCCGCACTGGGGACCGGCTCGGTACTGATCACCGGCGGCACCAGCGGCCTGGGCGCCCTCCTGGCCCGCCACCTCGTCCACCGGCACGCGGTACGCCGGCTGGTGCTGACCAGCAGGCGCGGAGCAGCCGCCCCGGCCGCTACCGCCCTGCGCGAGGAACTGACCGGAGCCGGCGCCCACGTCGACATCGTCGCCTGCGACGTCACCGACCGCGACGCGCTCGCCGCACTGATCGCCGCGGTGCCCGCCGAACACCCGCTGACCGCGGTGATCCACTGCGCCGGCACCCTGGACGACGGCATCGTCCAGGCCCTGACCGAGGAACGCGTGAACGCGGTCCTCGCCCCCAAGGTGCGCGGCGCATGGCACCTGCACGAGCTGACCGCCCACCTCAACCTGTCCGCGTTCGTGCTGTTCTCCTCGATCGCCGGCGTCCTGGGCACGGCCGGCCAGGCCAACTACGCGGCCGCCAACGCCTTCCTCGACGACCTGGCGCACACCCGCCGGTCCCAGGGACTGCCGGCCGGCGCGCTGTGCTTCGGCTTCTGGGCGGAACGCAGCGAGATGAGCGCCGGCCTCAGCGACGCGGACGTCGCACGCATGCAACGCCAGGGCGTACAGCCCCTGTCGACGCCGGAAGGACTCGCGCTGTTCGACGCGGCGCTCGCCGCCGACGCGCCGGTACTGGTGCCCGTACGGCTGAACCTCGCCGCACTGCACACACCCGACCCCGCCCGGCCCACCTCCCCGCTGCTGCGCACCCTGGCCGGGACACCCGCCTCACCCGGCGGCCCGGCGGACGGGGAGCCGGCCGGCCCCGCCCTCGCCCAGCAGCTGAAGTCGCTGCCGCCCGAGGAGGCCGAGACGGCGCTGCTCGATGCCGTACGCACCCAGACCGCGCTCGTCCTCGGTCACTCCGACACCGGACGGGTCGGCCCCGCCGAGACGTTCAAGAAACTCGGGATCGACTCGCTGACGGCACTGGAACTGCGGAACAAACTGGCGGCGGTGACCGGCCTGAAACTGCCCGCCACCCTCGTCTTCGACCACCCCAACCCGGCCGCCCTCGCCCGGTTCCTCCAGCAGAGCGCCACCCCCGACACCGCCGCCGGGCCGCAGTCCCCGGCCCGTCACCTGGTCAAGGAGATCGAAGGCCTGGGCGCCCGGCTCGAGGACGCGTTCGACGCCCTCGCACAGGAGGACCGGACCACCATCTCCACTCTGCTCGGCGAACTGCAGGGCCGAGTCCGTTCGATGACGGGCGCCGGATCACCGGTCGGCATCGTCGACCGGATCAGTTCGGCCTCGGCGGGAGAACTCCTCTCGCTGCTCGACAAAGAACTCGGCTAGGGGAGAGCGATGACCAACGACAACAACGCCGAGGTCCTCGACTACCTCAGGCGGACCTCGATCGAACTGCTCGAGACACGCAAGCGCCTGCAGGAGGTCACCGACGCCGCAGCCGAACCCGTCGCGATCGTCGGTGTCGCCTGCCGCTACCCCGGCGGGGCGACCTCCCCGGAGGAACTGTGGGAGCTGGTGCGCACCGGCGCGGACGTCGTGTCCGACTTCCCCGACGACCGCCACTGGGACCTGGAGAACCTGTACCACCCCGACCCCGACCACCCCGGCACCTGCTACACCCGCTCCGGCGGATTCCTCTACGACGCCGGTGACTTCGACGCCGACTTCTTCGGGATCAGCCCCCGCGAGGCGCTGTCCGCCGACCCGCAGCAGCGGCTGCTGCTGGAAACCTCGTGGGAGTCGGTGGAACGGGCCGGCATCGACCCCGAGACGCTGCGCGGCAGCGACACCGGCGTGTTCGCCGGCCTCGCCTACTTCGGATACGGCAACCACTTCGAGACCCCCGAGGCCATCGCCGGCTACGGACAGGTCGGCTCCCTGCTGAGCGTGGCCTCGGGCCGGGTGGCGTACACGCTGGGCCTTCAGGGCCCCGCGGTGTCGACCGAGACCGCCTGCTCCTCGTCGCTGGTGGCGGTGCACCAGGCGGTGCAGTCGCTGCGGCAGGGCGAATGCGGCCTGGCCCTGGCCGGCGGTGTCACCGTCGTGGGGATGCCGCAGGTGTTCCGGGAGATGTCACGCCAGCGGGGCCTGGCACAGGACGGCCGGTGCAAGGCGTTCGCGGACGCCGCCGACGGCACCGGCTTCTCCGAGGGCGCGGGCGTACTGGTCCTGGAGCGGCTCTCCGACGCACAGCGCAACGGCCGCAGGATCTGGGCCGTCATCCGCGGCTCGGCGATCAACCAGGACGGCGCCTCCAACGGACTGACCGCCCCCAGCGGCCCCGCCCAGCAGCGCGTCATCAAGTCGGCGCTGGCCAACGCCCGGCTGCAGGCGAGCGAGGTGGACGTGGTGGAGGCACACGGCACCGGCACGACGCTCGGCGACCCCATCGAGGCCGGCGCCCTGCTGGCCACCTACGGGCAGGACCGGGACGAGGCCGGCCCGCTGTGGCTGGGCTCGCTGAAGTCGAACATCGGCCACACCCAGGCCGCCGCCGGCGTCGGCGGCATCATCAAGATGGTCATGGCGATGCAGCACGGCACGCTGCCCAGGACCCTGCACGTGGACCGCCCCTCCACCCACGTCGACTGGTCGGCCGGAGCGGTGGAACTGCTCACCGAGGCCCGCGCCTGGACCACCACGCAGGGCCGGCCCCGCCGCGCCGGCGTGTCCGCGTTCGGAGTCAGCGGCACCAACGCACACGTCATCCTGGAAGAGGCCCCGCCGCAGGAACAACCACAGCAGGACGCCCCGCACCCGGACGTCACCGCCGGCCCGGTGCCGTGGGCGGTCTCGGCCAAGAACACCAGAGCCCTGCAACAGCAGGCGGCCGCCCTGCACGACTTCCTCGCCGCCGACGCCGACCTGGACCTCGCCGACGCCGGCTGGTCCCTGGTCTCCAGCCGCACCCCCTTCGAGCACCGCGCGGTGGTCCTGGGACACGACCGGGACGAACTGCTGAACGCCCTCAAAGCGCTGCGCGACGGCGCGGAGTCCACCGACGTCGTCCGCGGCGTCACCGCACAGCACGGCGGCACCGTCTTCATGTTCCCGGGCCAGGGCTCACCCTGGGCCGGCGCGGCACGCCTGCTGTACGACACCTTCCCCGTCTTCGCCCGGAGCCTGGACGAGATCTGCGCACACTTCGACACGCACCTGCCCTTCGCCCTCAAACCGGTACTCCTCGCCGACGACCCCGCCGAACGCGAGCGCACGGACATCGCCCAGCCGGCCCTGTTCACCCTCCAGGTCAGCCTCTACCGGCTCCTGGAGCAGTACTGCCCGCGCCCGGATCACCTGATCGGCCACTCCGTCGGCGAGATCGCCGCCGCCCACGTCTGCGGCGCCCTCGCCCTGGACACCGCGACCCGGCTGGTGGCCGCCCGCGGACGCATCATGCGCACGGTCACCGAGCACGGCGCCATGCTGGCCGTACGCGCCTCAGACGCCGAGGTGAGCGCCCTGCTCCCGGCCTACGAGCGGGTCGGCATCGCCGCCGTCAACGGTCCGGACTCGGTGGTCGTCTCCGGCCTGCGCGACCAGGTCCACGCCCTGCGCAACCGGCTCCTGGCCGACGGCAGATCCGCGAAACTCCTCCCCGTCGACCACGCGTTCCACTCCCCGCTCATGGACCCGGTCCTGGCCGAGTTCGCGACGGCGCTCGGCACGCTGCCCGCCGGCGAGATGAACGTGCCCCTCGTCTCGACCCGGCTCGGACGCAACGCCACGCTCCAGGAGCTGACCTCCGCCGAGTACTGGGTCCGCCACGTCCGGGAACCCGTCCGCTTCCACGACGCGGTGCAGTGCGCCCGCACCGCAGGCGCGAGCGTCTTCCTCGAGGTGGGGCCGGGAGCCACCCTCACCGGCATCACCCAGGAGGCCTTCGCCGGCGCGGGCATCGACGACACGCTGGTCCTGTCGGCGTCACGGCGCGACCGCCAGGGACCGCGCGCCCTGCTCACCGCACTGGCCGCCCTGCACGTCACCGGCACCAGCGTGAACTGGGACGCCCTGTTCGGCACCCGCCGCAAGGCCGACCTGCCCACCTACGCCTTCCAGCGGCAGCGCTACTGGCTGGACTTCCGGGCCGGCGGCACGCCGGCGGACGTCACCTCCGCCGGCCTGTCCGCCCTCCAGCACCCGCTGCTCGGCGCCGCCATGGACCACCCCGGCACCGACGAGGCGGTCTTCACCGGCCTGTGGTCCCTGCGGACCCACGGCTGGCTGGCCGATCACACCGTGTTCGGCGTGGCCGTCGTACCGGCCACGGCCTACCTGGACCTGGCGCTGACGGTCGGCGACCACGTCGGGTGCGCCGCCGTGGAGGAACTCACCCTCGAAGTCCCCCTGATCCTTCCCCCCGCCGGCGACATGCAGATACGCATCGTCGCCGGCACGGCCGACGACACCGGACGCCGCACCCTGGACGTGTACGCAAGGCCCGGCGACGACGGCCCCGCGGGCGGCTGGACACGGCACGCGCGGGGGAACCTGGCACCGGGCACACCACGCCCGGACGGCCCCGCCCCCCAGACACCCCCGCTCACCGTGTGGCCGCCGGCCGGAGCCCGCCGGCTGGACGCCGGCGGACTCTACGACACCTTCGCCGACGCGGGCTTCGACTACGGCCCGGCCTTCCGCGGGCTGCGCGAGGTCTGGCAGCAGGGCGAGGACCTCTTCGCCCTCGCCACGCTGCCCGACACCGCCGCGAGCCAGGCAGGCGGCGCCTTCGCCCTGCACCCCGCACTGCTGGACACCGTCCTGCACGCGGTGGTCGCCGGCGGCGTCATCGAGGTGACGGGCGAGCAGGGCTGGATGCCCTTCTCCTGGTCCGGCGTGGAACTGCACCGGCCGTGCGGCGCGAGCGTACGGGTACGCCTCACCCCGGCCGGCGAAGGCGTCGTGTCCGTGACGGTCGCCGACGAGCACGGCCACGAACTCGCCCGCATCCAGGCGCTCACGTTCCGCCCGGCGAACGCCGAACAGGTCCGCGCCGCACACGGCGCCCCGCAGTCGCTGTACGAACTGCAGTGGCGCCCGCCCGCCCCCGGCACGCACACAACCCGCCGCGGCTCCTGGGCCGTCCTCGGCACGCCCGGCGGCCCGGCCTCCCGCCTCCTCGACGCGGCCGGCGCCGACACCGCGCTCCACCCCCGCCTGGACGACATCCCGCCCGGGCAGGCGCCCGCACACCTCGTCCTGTACCTGGACGACACCACCACCGCCGCCGGCCCCGATCCGCTCCGCACGGTCGCCGACACCGACAAGCACGTCCTGGAGACGCTCCAGCGCATGCTCACCGAGGAACCCCTGGCCCACACCACGCTGGTGGTGCTCACCCGCCGGGCCCTTGGCACCGGCACCCACGACAGCGTCCAGAACCTGCCCGGCGCGTCCGTGTGGGGCCTGGTCCGCTCCGCGCAGACCGAGCACCCCGGCAGGTTCAAGCTGGTGGACATCGACGACGAGAAGTCGTCCTGGGCCCGGCTCGCGGACACGTTCACCCTGGCGGAGGACCAGCTGGCGCTGCGCGCCGGCGCCCTGCTCGTCCCCCGCCTCGCCGCGGCCGCGCCCGCGGACCGCCGCCTCGACGCGCCGCCGGCCGGACACCGCCTGGGCCTTCCCACCAAGGGAACGCTGGAGAACCTGACCTGGGTCCCGTGCCCCGAGGTGGACGCACCCCTGACAGCCGGTCAGGTCCGCATCGCCGTCCAGGCCGCGGGCCTCAACTTCCGCGACGTCACCATCGCGCTGGGACTGGTGGACCGCACGGCCATCGACGCCGGAGTCGGCAGCGAGGGCGCCGGAGTCGTCCTCGACGTGGCGGACGACGTGACCCGCCTGGCACCCGGCGACCGGGTCACCGGCATCTTCACCGGCGCCTTCGGCCCCACCGCCGTCGCGGACCACCGCACCCTCGTGCCCGTCCCCGACGGCTGGAACTACGCCCAGGCGGCGTCCATGCCGTGCACCTTCCTCACCGCCTACTACGCGCTCTTCCACGCCACGAAGCTCCGCCGGGGGCAGCGCATCCTCATCCACGCCGCGGCAGGCGGCGTCGGGATGGCCGCCGTCCAGCTGGCCCAGCACCTCGGCGCCGAGATCTACGCCACCGCCAGCCCCGCCAAATGGCCCGCCCTGCGCGCCCTGGGACTGGACGACGACCACCTGGCCTCCTCACGCGACCTGGACTTCGTCGACAAGTTCCACCGCACCTCCGGCGGCCGCGGGGTGGATGTCGTCCTCAACTCGCTCGCCCACACCTTCGTCGACGCCTCGCTGAGGCTGCTCCCCGAGGGCGGCCACTTCCTGGAGATGGGCAAGACCGACATCCGCGACCCCCGCCAGGTGGCAGCCGACCACCCCCAAGTCCACTACCGGGCCTTCGACCTCTACGAGGCGGGACCGGACGCGATCCACGACATGTTCCAGGCCGTCATGGAACTGTTCGCCGACGGCCGGGTACGGCTGAACCCGATCTCCCTGCGCGACATCCGCGACGCGCGCCACACCTTCCGCGAGATGAGCCAGGGCCGCCACACCGGAAAGCTGGTCCTCGACATGGGCGCTGGCTTCGGCGGCGGCACCGTGCTGGTCACCGGCGGAACCGGGGGAGTGGGCTCACTCGTGGCCCGCCACCTCGTCACCCGGCACGGCGTACGCAGCCTGCTGCTGGCCAGCCGCAGCGCAACGGCCGCCGACGGGGTGCCCGAGCTGGTCGCGGACCTCGAGAACGCGGGCGCCGCGGTACGCGTCGTCGCCTGCGACGTCGCCGACCGCGCCGCCGTGGCCGGCCTGCTCGCCACCGATCTGCCCGGCCGCTACCCGCTGACCGCCGTCGTGCACGCCGCGGGTGTCCTCGCCGACGGCACCGTCGAATCGCTGACCGCCGACAGCATCGACCACGTACTGCGCGCCAAGGCCGGCGGCGCACTCCACCTGCACGAACTCACCCAACAGCACACCCTGTCGGCGTTCATCCAGTTCTCCGCCCTGGCAGGCACCCTCGGCAATGCGGGACAGGCCAACTACGCCGCCGCGAACGCCTTCCTGGACGGCCTGGCGGCCCGGCGCAGCGCCGCCGGCCTGCCCGCCACCTCACTGTGCTGGGGCTGGTGGGAACAGAGCAGTGGCATGACCGGCGACCTGGACGAGGCCGACCTGGCCCGCCTGCGGCGCACCGGCATCGCCGCGATGGCGACCGGCGAGGCACTGGCCCTGTTCGACGCGGCGTGCGCGAGCGGCAAACCGGTCCTCGTCCCGGCCCGCCTGGACCTCGCCGCGCTGCGCGAACGGAGCAGCGAGGAGCTGCCCCCGCTCCTGCGCGACCTCGTCGACGCCGGCCGGCCCCGCCGCACCCGGGCCGCCGCGGCCGGCGGCGGCACCTCGCCCGCACTGTCCGCGAAGCTGGCCACGCTGCCCGCCGACGAGGCCCGGGCAGCCGTCCTGGACTGGGTCCGCGAGCAGGTCGCCGTCGTCCTTGGACACTCCTCCGGCGCGGGGGTCGACGTCGACCAGGCGTTCACCCCGCTGGGCATTGACTCGCTGACCGCGGTCGAACTGTGCAACCGGCTGGCCGCCGCGACCGGACTGCGCCTGCCCTCCACCCTCGTCTTCAGCTACCCCACCCCGCGCGAGCTGAGCGAACACATCTGCGGCCTGCTGCGCCCGCCCGCCGACGACCACCCCGCCGGGGCCGCCGAGAGCGCCGAGGACATCGCGGTCCGCGAAGTACTGCGGAGCGTTTCGATCGAGCGCCTGCGCGACGCGGGCGTCCTGGAGCTGGTCCTTGCGTGCGCCCAGGAACCCGCGCCGGGCGGCGACGCACCGGCGCAGGCCGGCGCGGACGAACTGTCGGACCTGGATCTGGAAGCACTGGTCGACCTGGCTCTGGATGAGAAGAGGTAACGGACATGACCAACTCCGCGGAACATGCGGCGGACGGCGCGGACCGGGTCCAGCGGGCGCTGCGCACCCTGCTGGAGGAACGCGACCGCCTCCGCCAGGAGAACGACGCCCTGAAAGCCGGCCGCGGCGAGCCGGTCGCCGTGGTGGCCATGGCCTGCCGCTACCCGGGAGGCGTCTCGACCCCCGAGGAACTGTGGGACGTGGTCCGCGAGGGCCGCGACGTCGTCGGTGACTTCCCGCAGGACCGCGGATGGCGGGACGTGTACGACCCCGACCCGGATGCCGCGGGCAGCGCCTACACGCGCCAGGGAGGGTTCCTGGCCGACGTGGCCGGCTTCGACGCGGAGTTCTTCGGCATCAGCCCGCGTGAGGCACTGGCGGTCGACCCGCACCACCGCCTGCTGCTGGAGACGTCGTGGGAGGTCTTCGAGCGGGCCGGCATCGTCCCCGCCGACGTGCGCGGCGAAGAGGTCGGCGTCTTCTCCGGGGTGAGCTCCTCCGAGTACGGATGGCGCTTCCTCGAAGGCGGCCGGCAGGACCTGGAGGGCTACCTGCTGTACGGCAGCGCGCTGAGCGTCGCCTCCGGGCGGGTGGCGTACGAACTGGGCCTGACCGGACCGGCGGTGTCGGTGGACACCGCCTGCTCGTCGTCGCTGGTGGCCCTGCACATGGCGGTGCAGTCGCTGCGCTCGGGGGAGTGCTCGCTCGCCCTGGCGGGCGGGGCGCTGGTGATGGCGACGCCCGCGATGTTCGTGGAGTTCTCCCGGCAGGGCGCGCTGTCGCCCGACGGCCGGTGCAAGGCCTTCGCGGACGGAGCCGACGGGACCGGCTGGGCCGAGGGGGCGGGGGTGCTGCTCCTGGAGCGGCTGTCCGACGCACGGCGCAACGGCCACCCGGTCCTGGCCGTCGTCCGCGGGTCCGCGGTCAACCAGGACGGGGCCTCCAACGGGCTCACCGCCCCCAACGGCCGCGCCCAGGAGAAGGTCATCCGCAAGGCGCTGGCGAACGCGGGCGTCACGGCCCGCGAGGTGGACCTGGTCGAGGCCCACGGCACCGGAACGGTACTGGGCGACCCCATCGAGGCAGCCGCGCTGCTGGCCACCTACGGGCAGGACCGGGACAGCGGCAGCCCGCTGTGGCTGGGATCGCTGAAGTCGAACATGGGCCACGCCCAGGCCGCCGCCGGAGTCGGCGGCGTCATCAAGACCGTGCTGGCCATGCGCCACGGACACCTGCCCAAGACCCTGCACGTGGGCAAGCCCTCGCATCACGTGGACTGGTCCTCGGGCGCGGTCGAGGTCCTGGCGCAGGGACGTGAGTGGAAGCGGGGCGCCGACCCGCGGCGGGCCGGCGTGTCCTCCTTCGGGGTCAGCGGCACCAACGCGCACGTGATCCTGGAAGAGGCCCCGCCGCAGGAACAGCGCCAGGACACCGCGGGCGCGGGTGTCGTCGGCGGGCTGGTGCCGTGGGTGGTGTCGGCCAAGAGCGCCAGAGCCCTGGAACAGCAGGCGGGCAAGCTGCGGGATCTCCTGGCCGCCGACGCGGACCTGGACCTCGCCGACGCCGGCTGGTCGCTGGTCTCCAGCCGCAGCCGGTTCCAGCACCGCGCGGTGGTCCTGGGCCGCGACCGGGACGAACTGGCGGCCGCACTGGCGTCGTTGAGCCAGGGCAGGGAATCGGCCACGGTAATCCGCGGCACTGCCCGGGACCTCAAAGGCGTCGCCTTCGTCTTCCCGGGCCAGGGCTCCCAGTGGGTCGGCATGGGCCGCGAACTGTACGACGCCTTCCCCGTCTTCGCGCGGAGCCTTCAGGCGTGCTCGGCCGCCCTGGCCGAGTGGGTCGACTGGTCGCTGCTCGACGTGGTGCGCGGCGTGCCGGGCGCACCCACCCTGGACCGGGTGGACGTGGTGCAGCCGGCACTGTTCTCGGTGATGGTGTCCATGGCCGCCCTGTGGCGGTCCTTCGGTGTGGAGCCGGCCGCGGTGGTGGGCCACAGCCAGGGCGAGATAGCCGCCGCCCACGTGTGCGGTGCGCTGTCCCTGCGGGACGCCACCCGCGTCGTGGCACTGCGCAGCAAGGCCCTGGTCGGCCTGATCGGGCACGGCGGGATGGCGTCGGTCGCGGAGTCCGAGCAGGTGGTGCAGGAGCGGCTGGCTCCGTGGAACGGCCGGGTGAGCGTCGCCGTCGTCAACGGACCCCGCTCGGTGGTGGTGTCCGGGGAACCGGACGCCCTCGACGAGTTCGTCGAGAAGATGAAGGCCGACGGCGCCCAGGCCCGGCGGATATCCGTCGACTACGCCTCCCACTCCCACCACGTGACCCGGGTCCGCGACGACGTGCTCGCCTCACTGTCCGGCCTGAGCCCCACCTCGTCGAAGCTGCCCTTCTACTCGACCCTGTACGGCGAGATCACCGACACCGCGGAGCTGAACGCCGACTACTGGTACAACAACCTGCGCGAGAAGGTCCGCTTCGAGTCGTCCGTGCGCCGGCTGGCCGAGGACGGCTTCGGGGTGTTCGTCGAGATGAGCCCGCACCCCGTGCTGACCGTCCCGGTGCAGGAGATCGTCGAGGACGTGGACGACGCGCTGGTCCTGTCGTCCTCGCGGCGCGGCCGGGGCGAGGTGGAGGCCGTGCTCGGTTCGCTGGCCGCACTCCACACCCGCGGCGGACCCGTGGACTTCGGCACCCTGTTCACCACACGCCGGCGGGTGGATCTGCCGACCTACGCGTTCGCCCGGCAGCGGTACTGGCTCAACTCCTCGCCCACCGCAACCGGCCCGGCACACATGCCCCCGTCCCAGCCGGCCCCCGGCGAGGAGAGCCGCCTTTCGCTGTCGGAGCAGATCTGCGCCCTTCCCCCGGACGACGCGCAGGCACTGGTCCTGGACCACGTCCTGGAAAGGGTCGCCGTCGTCCTCGGGCATTCCTCGAACGAGACCGTAGGACCGGACGACGAATTCATGAAACTCGGATTCGACTCGATGCTGTCGTCGGAGCTGAGCAAACGCCTCACCGCCTCCACCGGACGCAAACTGAAGCCGAACGTGGTGCTGCGGCACCCCTCACCACGCCTGATCGCCGGGCACATCGTGTCCCTGATGGCCACCGGCGACACCCGCTGAACGTGGTGAACCCACCGTGCCCGGCACGCGGTTCACCCCGCACCAAGTGTCCCGCCGGCGGGACACCGCAAGCGCGACGGCGGCGTGTCCCGCCGGGAACCGAGTTGTCTTGAACGGCTGAGTCACCCCCCTGACGATGGGGGCGAGCTGTGAATTCCTCCGGAGTCCGGACCTTCCTTGTCGAGTTCTACCGAGTTTTGCCGAGGGGTTGATCTGTGTGCGTTCGTTCGGTGCGTCGTCTGCGCATAAAGGCATGTGGCGAGCGCAGGAAATGGCTCCCGACACGCCGAACCATGCGCTGACCATGTGGGATGTGGACGGTGAACTGGACGCGGCGGTCATCGAGGCCGCGTTCCTGCACGTGATGGCCGAGGCGGAGGTGCTGCGCGTCAACTTCACCGACGACGGCGCCGGACTGCGCCTCATCCCCCGGGACCTGGGGGACTGGCGGCCCTTCTCCCTCGACCTGAGCGGTGAGGCCGACCCCGAACAGGCCGCGCGCGAGGCCATGGCCGACCTGGTGCGCCAACCCTTCGACCTGGCACGGGACCTGCTGTTCCGGCTCGGCGTGGTCAAACTCGCCGAAACCCGCTCGCTCCTGGTGATCGCCTACCACCACCTCATCTCCGACGGGTTCGGCGCGGGCGGCCTGCTCTCCAAGCGCCTCGCCGAGGTGTACACGGCGCTGGCGCGCGGCGAGGCGGTACCGCAGCTGCCGCACCCGTGGGACACCGCCTCGTTCGCGACCGAGGCGACGGAGTACCTCGACTCCCCGAAGTTCACCGAGGACACACAGTTCTGGCGCGAGTACCTGACGGACGCGCCCCCACCCGCACAGGTTCCGCGCGTCGCCCTGTCCGACGCGCAGCGCTCGGCCCTGTCCGAACCGTTGAGCAGCGCCGACCGCTGGTCGGAGGTCGCCGAGACCATCGGCATGGTCAGCCGGACCCTGTCCGTACCCCGCGCCGAGGCCGACGCGTGGGCCAAGGCCGCCCAAGCCATGGGCCTGTGGACGTCGCAGATGCTGACCGCGGCCGCCGGCGTGTTCCTGCGCCACCGCTGCGACCGCCCGGAGTTCCTCATCTCACTGGCCGTGGGCAACCGGGTCGGCGTGGCGAGCCGCACGCCCGGCCTGGCCGTCAACGTGGTGCCCGTACGGGTGGCCGTCGACCTGCACGCCACCTTCGCCGAGACCGCCGACGCCCTCGTCGAGGAGACGTACGAGATCTCCGGCCACACCGCCTGCCACTACTCCGACATCCAGCGCGCGAGCGGAACCGTCCTGAGCGGCCGCGGCAGCTACGGCGCCGTCGTGAACGTCGTCGAGTTCGTCGAGCAGCTGCACTTCGGCGACAGCCCGGCCCGCTACCGCGGCGCGACGACCGGGACCTTCGAGGAACTGTCGATCGGCGTCTACACCGACGGCAGCCCCGACAGCGACCTCTTCATCCGCCTCGACGCCCCGGCACGCCTGTACCACCGCGCGGAACTGCGCCACATGGGCGAGGAACTGATCGCCTTCATCCGCGCCGCGGTGGCCGCCGGCGAGCAGCCGGTCGGCGCGCTGGACGTGGTGAGCGGCACCGAGCGCGAACAGGTGCTGAGCGCACCCCCCGGCACGGACACCCCCGCCCCGGGAACGACGGTGCCCGAGCTGTTCGCCCGCCAGGCCGCACAGCACCCCGACGCCCCCGCACTGGTGTCCGGGGACACCACGCTCACCTACCGGGAACTGGACGAACGCTCCAGCCGCCTGGCCCGGGCACTGCACGGGCACGTGGGACCCGAGACGGTCGTCGCGGTGGCGATGCCCCGCTCGGCGGACCTGGCCGTCGCCCTGCTGGGCGTGGTCAAGGCGGGCGGCGCCTACCTGCCGCTCGACCCGGCGGCCCCCGCGGAGCACCTCCAGACACACATCGGCCGGACCTCGGCACGCGCCCTGCTCACCGACACCGCGAACGCCGGACAGCTCTCCTGCCTGGACGTCCCGGTGCTCACGGCCGACGACCTCGCCTGGAGCAGCACCAGCGACGACGCCACCGCGCCGCCCGCCGTGCGCCCGGCACACCAGGACAGCCTGCTCGCGGTGCTGCCCGCCTCCCGGACCGGCACCGGCGACGACACCGTCGCGCTGACGCACCGCAACATGGAACGGTTCGTCCTGGACCACCACTGGCACACAGCCGGCCAGGCCACCGTGCTGTGGCACACACCGCACACCTGCGACGCACTCGCCCTCGAACTGTGGGTGCCCCTGCTCAACGGCGGCCGGGTGGTCCTGGCTCCCCCCGGCACCCTCGACACCGACACCCTGATCGAGGCACGCGCCGCCCACGACATCACCACGCTGTGGCTGCCCGCGGCCCGGTTCTCCGCGATCGCCGCCCAGCGCCCCGAACTGCTGGCCGGCCTGCGCGAGGTGTGGACCGGCGGCGACCGCGTCCCGGCGGCCGCGCTGCGCCGCGTCCAGAAGGCCTGCCCCGAACTGACGATCGTCCACGGCCACGGCCTGACGGAATCGACCGTGTTCGCCGCCTGCCACCGCCTGGCCGCCGGCGAACCGGTACGCCACGCCGGCACGGCCGGCCGGCCCATGGACCACACCGCCCTGTACGTCCTCGGCCCGGGCCTTGCACCGGTCCCCGTCGGCGTGACCGGAGAGCTGTACGTGGCCGGCCCCGGCGTGGCCCGCGGATACCCCGGGCGGCCCGCACCGACCGCGGAGCACTTCGTGCCCTGCCCGTTCGGCCCGCCCGGAGAGCGCATGCACCGGACCGGGGACCTGGTGCGCTGGGGCACCGGCGGCCGCCTGGAGTACGTGGCCCGGGCCGGTGAACAGGCCGACGTCCGCGGCGTCCGCGTCGAGCTGCCCGAGG
The DNA here is from genome assembly GCF_042871785.1 of Streptomyces sp. NPDC005551. Classification (NCBI taxonomy): domain Bacteria; kingdom Bacillati; phylum Actinomycetota; class Actinomycetes; order Kitasatosporales; family Streptomycetaceae; genus Streptomyces; species Streptomyces sp. NPDC005551. The sequence goes on from NZ_JBIAJE010000007.1 coordinate 562,227, forward strand.
TCGAAGAGGTGCTGTGCGAGCACACCGCCCTCGCGCACGCCGTCGTCGCCGTCCGCAAGGACGGCACCGGGCAGCAGCGCCTGGCCGCCTACGTCGTCCCGGCCGGCGGGAGCGGAGTCTCGGCCGACGAGCTGCGCCGCTTCGCCGCGGGCTGGCTGCCGGAGTCGCTGGTGCCGTCGGTGTTCACGGTGCTGGACCGCCTGCCGGTGACGGCCGACGGAAGAGTGGACCGGGCGGCACTTCCCGAACCCGCGTCCGACGAGGGCACCTACCGGGCACCGCGCAACGACACCGAGCGGGTGCTGGCCGCGGCGTTCGCCGACGTGCTCGAGCTGGACCGGGTGGGCATCGACGAGGACTTCTTCGACCTCGGCGGCAACTCGCTGCGGGCGATCCGGCTGGTCGGCCTGATCCGGGCGGAGCTGAAGCAGGAGGTGTCCATCCGCCGGCTGTTCGCCGCACGCACCGTCATCGGCCTGTCGGACATGTGGAAGGACCTCGGCCAGTCCAGCAGGCCGAGCCTGCGTCGGCGCACGAAGGAAGGCGCCGTCCTGTGAGCACCGCCCGGCCGCCCTCTGGCGACGGAGAAAGGGAATCATGGATTCTTTGACAGAAGCCCTGCTGTCCGGGGCCGGCCCGCAGGAGATCGCGCGACACGAACTCCCCCCCTCCTACGAGGCCGCCCACCTGCTGGCCCGCGACGTCGGCATGTTCGACGGCGTGCAGGACAAGGACGTCCGCAAGTCGCTGCACGTCGGCCGGGTCCCGATGCCGGACATCGCGCCGGACGAGGTGGTCGTCGCCGTCATGGCGAGCTCCATCAACTACAACACCGTCTGGTCGGCGACGTTCGCGCCGGTGCCCACCTTCGAGTTCCTCAAGCGCCAGGCCCGCCAGGGCGGCTACGCGGCCCGCCACGACCAGCCGCATCACGTGCTGGGCTCGGACGCGGCCGGCATCGTCGTACGCACCGGGGCGGGAGTGCGGCACTGGAAGACCGGCGACCACGTGGTCGCCAGCTGCGTCCAGGTCGACGAGCAGGAACCGGCGACCCACGCCGACGCGATGCTCGGCACGGGCCAGCGGATCTGGGGTTACGAGACCAACTTCGGCGGCCTCGCCCACTACGCGGTGGTGCGCGCGAGCCAGCTGCTGCCCAAACCCGCCCACCTCACGTGGGAGGAGTCGGCGGGGGTCCTGCTGACCGCCACGACGTCGTACCGGATGCTGGTCGGCGCCAACGGCGCACGGATCAAACAGGGCGACATCGTCCTCATCTGGGGTGCCACCGGCGGCCTCGGCGCCTTCGCGGTGCAGATGGTGAAGAACGCCGGCGGGATCGCCGTCGGCGTGGTCAGCTCCGAACGCAAGGCGAAGGCGCTGCGCCGCCTCGGCTGCGACGTGGTGATCGACCGCAACGACATCGGCATGGGCGGGGACAGCGCGCCCACCCCGGAGCGGACCATCGAACTCGGCAAACGGCTCGGCCGGGAGATCCGGCGCCACGTCGGCGAGGACCCGCACGTCGTGTTCGACCACGTCGGGCGGGCCACGTTCGGGATCTCGGTGTTCGTCGTGCGCAAGGGCGGAACGGTCGTCACCTGCGGATCGAGCACCGGCTACGACCACCACTTCGACAACCGCTACCTGTGGATGAACCTCAAGCGCATCATCGGCAGCCACGCCGCCAACCTCCAGGAGCAGGCGGAGTGCAACCGCCTCGTCCGCCTCGGGCACCTTTCCCCCGTCCTGTCCGAGGTGTTCACGCTCAAGGACGTCGGCGAGGCCGCACGGCTGGTCCAGCTGAACCGGCACACCGGAAAGGTCGGCGTGCTCTGCCTCGCCCCCGAGGAAGGACTCGGCGTCACCGACCCCGCACTGCGAAAGAAGATCGGGCCCGCGCGCCTGAACCCACTGCGCGCACCCGCCGCGCCCGCCGTCGCAGAGGTGTCCTGACATGGGGATCGGCATACTGTCCACCGGCTCCTACCTGCCCAAGCACGAGGTGGGCAACGAGGAGATCGCCGAACGCGTCGGCGTCACCGCGGAATGGATCGAACGCAAGACCCAGATCCGCTCCCGCCGCTACGCCGCCCCGCACGAGGCGACGTCCGACCTGGCGGTCAAGGCCGCCGAACGGGCGCTGGAGCAGGCCGGACTGACCGCGCAGCAGATCGACTACATCATCGTCTCGACCTCCACCGGCGACTTCCCCCAGCCCCCCACCTCCTACCTGGTGCAGCACGGCCTGGGCGCCTACGGCGCGGCCTGCTTCGACGTCAACGTCGTGTGCAGCGGCTTCGTCTACGCCCTGTCACTGGCCCACAGCCTGGTGAGCGTGAACCCCGACGCCCGGGTCCTGGTGATCGGCGCGGACGTGTACTCGCGCATCCTGGACTTCACCGACCGCAGGACGGCGATCCTGTTCGCCGACGGAGCCGGTGCGGCCGTCGTCGGCGCGGTGCCACAGCCCTACGGGATCATCGCCTGCGACCTGTCCAGCCGCGGCGACGCCCACCACCTGATCCGGGTCGAGGCCGGCGGCAGCCGCACGCCCGCGTCGGCGACCACCGTCGCCGAAGGCGGCCACTACTTCAGGATGGACGGCCGCGGGGTACGCGACTTCGTCGCCGAACACGTACCGCCCGCGCTCCTCCAACTGGCCCGCCGGGCCGGCGTGGACATCGGAGCGGTCGACCACTTCGTCCCGCACCAGGCCAACGGCGTGATGCTCGGCGAGGTCGTCGAACGCGCGGGCCTGCAGGCCGCACACACCCACCGCACCCTGATCAGGTACGGCAACGTCGGCAGCGCCTCGGTGCCGGTCGCACTCGACGAGGCCCACCGCACCGGCGCGCTGGCACCGGGGGAGCTGGTGCTGCTCGCCGGGTTCGGCGGCGGCATGTCCATCGGAGCATCACTACTGACCTGGGGGGCCCACACATGACCACGTCCACACACAGCGCCGCTGCCGGCATCGACCGGGTCGGTGTCGCCGGCAGCGGCATCATGGGCACCGGCATCGCCGAACTGTGCGCCAGAGCCGGACTGAACGTGAAGGTCGCGGTGTTCTCCGAGGCATCCCTCATGACGGCACCGCAGCGGCTGACCGCCTCCCTCGACCGGGCCGTGACCAAGGGCAGACTCACCGCGCCCGAACGCGACGCGGCACGGGAGCGGGTGACCTTCACCCGCGACCTCGCCGACCTCGCGGACCGCCACCTGGTGATCGAGGCGGTCAAGGAGGACGAGCAGCTCAAGCTGGACCTGTTCGCCACCCTCGACAAGATCGTCGAGGACCCGGACGCGATCCTGGCGACCAACACCTCCTCCATCCCCGTCGCCCGCCTCGCCGCCGCGACCCGCCGCCCGGGCCACGTCCTGGGCCTGCACTTCTTCAACCCGGTCCCGGTGCTGCCGCTCGTCGAGATCGTCGCCTCGGTACTGACGGACGAGACGGTCGCCACCCGCGCGCTGGCCTTCACCCGCGACGTCCTGGGCAAGAAACCGATCGCCTCACCCGACCGGGCCGGCTTCCTCGTCAACGCACTGCTCTTCCCCTACCTGCTGTCCGCCGTCCGCATGGTCGAGTCGGGCCTGGCCAGCGCCGAGACCCTCGACCAGGGCATGACCGCAGGCTGCGCCCATCCGATGGGCCCGCTGCGCCTGGCCGACCTCATCGGCCTGGACACCACCGTGGCCATCGCCCAGGCCATGTACGAGGAGTTCAAGGAACCGCTGTACGCCCCGCCGCCGCTGCTGCTGCGCATGGTCGAGAGCGGCCTGCTGGGCAAGAAGTCCGGCCGCGGCTTCTACCCCTACACCTGAGCCCCGGGCAGCGCCGCGGAGCACAACCGGCCGCCGCCGCCCCGACCCAGCAGCTACCCGGCCCCGGCCCCGGGGCGGGGACCGGGGCGCAAGAAGACCTCCGGTGCGGTGAAGGCGTCGGTCCTTCCCGCACCGGAGGTCTTCGTCCCGCTCACCGCCCGGCACCCGCCTGCCGCGGCAGGCTGTCGGCCGGTCAGGCGGCGGCGGCCTCGGTGAGCAGCCCCTCGGTGAGGGCCGCGGCGACCTGCCCGAGCTGGTCGAAGAGGTAGAAGTGGCCCCCGGGAAACACCTTCAGACCGAAGCCGCCGGTGGTGTGCCTCTCCCAGGTCCTGGCCTCCTGAGCCGTCACCATCGGGTCGCTGTCCCCGATCAGCGCGGTCACCGGAGCGGCGAGCGGCTCACCCGGCCGCCAGCTGTACGTGCCAAGGGCCCCGTAGTCGGCCCGCAGCGCCGGCAGCACCAGCTCCAGGACGTCGGGGTCCTCCAGCATGGACTGGTCGGTGCCGCCCAGCCTGCGCACGTCGGCCAGTACGTCGGCGTCGTCGTAGAGGTGGTAGGGGATGTGGCCGTGGGCGTCCGGCGCACCCCGGCCCGACACGAACAGCCGCTGCGGGCCCGGCAGTTGCTGCCGGGCGAGGAGACGGGCCGTCTCGAACGCGACGAGCGAGCCCATGCTGTGGCCGAACAGGGCGTAGGGCCGCCCGCGGTCCGCGGCCAGCTCGCGCGCCAGCTCCCGCGCCACCGCCTCGACGAGCGGCGCCAGGGCCGTGAACGGCTCCTCGCGGTAGCGGTCCTGGCGTCCCGGATACTGCACGGACACCACGTCGAAATGCGCGGGCAGCGCGTGCGCCAGATCCTTGAACGCCGTCGCGGAGCCCCCGGCGTGCGGGAAGCACACGAGCCGCGGCCCGTCTCCCGCGGCCGTGGTGAAGCGTCGGAACCACGTGCTGTTCACTGTCGATGTGTCCCTTCGTCTGGGGCGGAGCACCGGCTGCCGCATGACCTGCACCGGTGGGCCCGTTCGTCTCGTGTGCGGTGTCTCACCCCCGCAGGGCCGGCCCGAACCAGGTGGCGAGAGCGGTCCGCAGCGCGGAGGTGTCGGGCGCGCCGCCGCCGGCGGCCGCCCAGGCGACATGGCCGTCGGGCCGGATGAGCAGCGCGTCGGGAGCGGGCAGCTCGCCCACGGCCGGGACGGGCCAGTGCTCGTCCTCGCTGCGCGCCTCGACCAGGTCGACGCGGTCGGCCCAGCCCTTGACGGCCGCCGCCACCTCGGCGCTGCCCCGCAGGTCCAGCAGGACGGGGCGGGCGGCGTGCAGCAGCTCGTAGACCCGGTCGGCGCCGCCGGACGACGCCTTGAGATCGGCGTCCGGGACCCGGCGGCCCACCAGCGGGTGATCGCCGTCGGCCGGGTAGCGGATGTCCAGCGCCGTCAGCAGGTGGCGCAGGTACTGGTTGACGTCGTCGAAGACCATCAGCGAGCTGAACACCTCACGCAGCGCGTCCGTCTGGGGGCCGGGGCGCACCAGCGCCGACTGCGCCCGGGTGTTGTGCAGCACGCGCTCCCCGACGGGGTGGCGCTCCTCGTGGTAGGTGTCCAGCAGGTCCTCCGGCGCCTGGCCGCGCACCACCGAGGCGAGCTTCCAGCCGAGGTTGACCGCGTCCTGCACCCCCATGTTCAGCCCCTGCCCGCCGGCCGGGAAGTGGATGTGCGCCGCGTCGCCCGCGAGCAGCACCCGCCCCTGCCGGTACCGGGCGGCCTGCCGCGCCGCGTCGCTGAACCGGGAGACCCACCGGGGGCTGCGCATCCCGAAGTCGGTGCCCGCGACCCTGACCAGCGACTCCCGCAGCTGCTCGAACGTCACCGGCTCGTCGCGGCCCGCGACGCGGTCGAACTCGGAGGTGATCACCCGGAACCAGCCCGGCTCGAAGGCGATCGCCGAGTAGTCGCCGCCCGGCGTACGCCGTACCCAGACGTAGTCCTCGGGCAGGTCGGGCAGTTCGACGTCGCCGATCAGCGCGGTCATCGTCGCCTCGGTGCCGGGGAAGTCGATGCCCGCCAGCTTGCGTACCGTGCTGCGCCCGCCGTCGCAGCCCACGAGGTAGCGGCCGCGCAGCGTCGCGGGCGCCTCCCGCGGTGTGGTCAGCTCGGCCGTCACGCCGGTCTCGTCCTGGTGGATCCCGCTCACCTCGCACGACCTGCGCACCCGCACGCCGAGCCCGGTGGCCCATTCCTCCAGGAGCCGCTCGATGGCGGACTGAAGGATCATCAGCGGGTAGGGGTGCCGGGACTCGGACTCGTCGAAGTCGAGATACAGGCCGGAGAAGTGGCCCACCGGCTGCGGGGTGCCTTCCGCCAGGAAGCGGTCCAGGATTCCGCGCTGGTCCAGCACCTCCAGGGTGCGGGAGTGGATCCCGCCGGCCCGTGACTCGCCCGAGCGCTGCGCGAGCCGCTCGACCACCACCACGTCGGCGCCCGCCAGCCGCAGTTCGCAGGCGAGCATCAGGCCCGTGGGCCCGGCGCCCGCGATCACCACATCCGTGTCCATGCCGGCGTGTCCCACGTCGTCCCCCTCGGTTGCCGCGCCTGCCGCGTCGTCAGATCACCTCCACGTTCACGCACGTGGACCGGCAGTTCAAGACACCTCGATGCCGGAGGGGCCCGGCGGAGGCACCCTTGCCCTGTCCCGCCGGCGGGACAGGACCCCAGGCGGCGGGACACGCCCCCGGCCCCGCCGGAGGAACTCTCCGGCGGGGTCGGGGCAACAGGGCATCGGGCGGGGTACCCGGCCCGTTCGGTGACCCGGGGCTGTGTCGGCTGGTGGTGGGTCAGGCGGCGTCGAGGGCTTGGGTGATCTTGTGGGTCATGGCGGTCTGGGCGGGGGAGGGCTGGTTCTTGTGGGCCTGGGTGGAGGCGTCGACGGCGACCAGGACGGTGGCGCGGAAGTTGTCGGCTTCTTCGGGTGCCTGCTTCTTCAGCAGCTGTACGGCGGCGGTCAGGGCGGGCAGGACGCGGTCGGCGAGTTCGGCGGTGGACTTGCCGCCGAGGTTGCCCACCGAGGACTTCTTCTCCGACAGGACGTGGCCGACCAGGCCGGTGGCGGAGGTCAGGGCGATGCTGCCCTGGGTGGCGGCCTTGTGGGGGGAGTCCGCGCCGGCCGCGGCGGCCATCAGGGAGACGGCACCGTACGCGGCGGTCCGCAGGGTGGTCTTGTCCTGGTCGTTGAGGGTGACCGACATGGGGGGGCTCCTTCTAGGTCGTACGCCGCCGTGTCCGGCGCCGCTCCGATTTCGTGGCCCCATCATGGCACACAAGTGGCGCCACTGTGAAGCCGAATGTGGTGCCAATGCGTGTTAGTGATGCCGCACAAGGCAGGTGACAACCCACAAAACCGCAGTTCACGGGCTGGCTCCCACTGGCGCCAAGATGGATGCATCTCCTGGTGTCCGGTTGGCGCAGCGGCCACCCGGGGCGCACACCGGCCGGTCCGGCACCGCGCACGCAGGAGGCCCGCCGGCGCCCTCGGGGGATGGTGAGGGCACCAGCGGGCGTCTTCCGCGCTCCGCGAGGGTTCATGACCGACCGCATCGGAGCTCACGAACCGACAGTCGCGCCCCGCGCTCGGGACCCGCTCGCGCGGCGGTGGAGCCGCGCTCACCAGGCCGCCCCGGCGCCCGTCCCGCACTGCGGCACAGCGGTCGGACGGCGCCCGCCGCGACCGCGGACAGCCCGGATCTGCGCGGCGGTCATCCCCGCGGTGCGCACGGCGTACCGGCCGGGCGCGGATCCGGGCGCGTCACCCCTCTCCCGCCGGCAGGCGCGACAAGCCCCGCCGAAGCCCCCGGCGCAGAAGGTGCAGCCGGCGGCGGGAACGGCGCCGCACGAGCTGGGTGATCGGCGCGCAGGAGCGGGCGGCGGCCCGGTCCCCGGGGTACGGCCGGGCGGCGGTGCCCGGCGTCCCGGCCGCGCCGTAAAGGGCCGGGCCCCCACCCACGGGCACGTCGAGGACGGTGCCACCGCGGCCGGCACTCCTGTCGGCATACCCCTCGGCGACGGACTTCGGGGCGTACGGGCGAGGGGACATGGCTCTCCAGACGGTTACGGCCCAGGGCGGCGGAGGCGGGGGCGGGACCACCGGTGTCGCACGTCACCCTGGAAGACACCGAACGAGGTGCACTCGAACAACGGAGGAGCGCCGACGGACAAGCACGTCGCGGCAGTTGACCGCACCGGGGTGAGCGGCTAGGCACGCGGCCTCGCGCGCACGCGATCGCGCCCCGCCCCGCTGCACGGGACGCCGCCCGACCGCCTGCCGCGGCCTGCCCCCGGCTACCCGCGCGGCCCGTCCTCGACCGGGAAACGAGCGCCCGGGCGCATAGATGAAGGGTGGTGCCAGTCGTACCGGCAGAGCGAGATCCCCTACAGGAGCCGGATCAGCATGAGCAGCAGACCGAGCGAACGCACCGGGGAACCCACCGGCGAACTCGACGATTCCTTCCACGTCTTCGACACGACGCTGCGCGACGGCGCGCAGCGTGAGGGCATCAACCTCACGGTCGCGGACAAGCTGGCCATCGCACGGCACCTGGA